>NZ_JAIBLJ010000030.1 GCF_020179385.1 Alkalihalobacillus sp. YIM B00296
TATCCTCCGCTTAGTGCCCCGACAATCGATTCTGTTTTCTCTATAGACTCCGCCACTCCTATGGAATAGGAAAGACTCTTTAACTTTTCCAACGTAATGGCAATGGTCCGTTCATCAATTTTTCCAAAAATTTGTTCGCCGTGAATGTCATAAAACCTTGAACATATATCACCAATAGCACCTTTGGCATTCAAATAATTGAGATCGCTTTCACCAAAGAATCCAGAAAATACAAGGTTGGAAGAGCTAACCGGTGTACCAATACCGACGACAGCAATCGTCAAACTCTCCCATAAGTGAACAATGTCTTGAAAATACTTGGATTCTACGATTTCTTTTTACTTTGCGGGGAAGGAACAATAGCCGCCGCATCAATAAAATTGACATGCCCCTTATAAGCTTTAGCGTATGAATAAACGATGGTATTCACGTGATGCTCTACAGGCATCTTTCCTGGTCCCCCAACTAATGGGACAAACTCTACGTCTCTATTTTTCGAGCCTCCTAAGGCATCCACCATTTTTCCAAGTGTACTGCCCCAGGCAAAGCCCACGATATCACCGTCTTTCATAATGCCGTCGATTAAATGAACGGCCGATTCCCCTAATTTTTGTTGTCGTTCCTCTTTTGTTTCCGTTTCTTTAGCGGGTACCACTAATACCTCTTTCAAACCAAATTTATCTTGTAATTGCTGTTCTAAATTCACTTGTTCCCTGTAATCACCTTTAATTGTAATTTGGACAATGCCTTCATCTCTCGCCTTTTGAAGTAAGCGGGTAATCGTAGTACGATAAATCCCAGTTTTTTTAGCGATTTCATTTTGAGTCAGGTTGTCCTCATAATACATTTTTGAAACCCTTATTAAGCGACGCTGTTCATCCCAATCCATATATTGGTTACCTTTGCACATTTGTGCATATATACAATCATATGTGTTAAGTGGTTATTGATATGATAAAGGAGTTATGTAAGCGCAGTCAATGAAATATGAAGAAAAATAATAATTTGTGCATAAATAGCACATTTGTGCACAAAATTTAAAATAAACCCAGTACTAAAAATTAGTACTGGGCATCAAATTGAAGGAAATATTATTTAATGAACTTTTTCATATTTATGAAATGTATAATGTAAGATTCTTTTGTAGTGAGGTAATAATCCTATCATATTAACTGATATTTAAATTTGATCTTTCTATTCCAATAATCTTATCTTTAATATCTACTTGCCCTTTATTTAGTAAGTGAACGGCACTTCCACCTGGTAAATTAGTAAATACTGATTATTTTCCAGAATGCTCTTAATCTCTTCCTGGTTCGTAATTAAACCTATTTCAGAAGAGGTGCTGTTTGCTGATTCGATGTCTATTCCTATTTCATTTTTGATAAACTCACAAACAACTGGTGTACATCTATGACTATAAACCAATGTAGTTTCATCGAATTGAAAACCCGCGTCTTCAATTTTATCCTTATATAAATTCAAGTCATTATATAGGTTTTTCAAATGATTTCCACGCCTACTTGAAGAGAATGTAGATTGGAAAAAGTCACCTACTAACGTAACCGGAATTTCTAAATCTGCTAGAGATAACATCCAATTGAAATCATCAGAAGCTAAATCTTGCATTTCATCAATATAAACTTCTTCAAAATATCTGCTTATTCTTTGTTTAAAATCAGGTAATTGTTCGAGGGTGTATTTGGCCATTTTATTTGCGTAAATCATTTTTCTATCCCTTGTGAATGGACTTTGATAACTAAAGTGAGGGATTTCAAAGCATATGTCTTTTACTGCATGTGGACATAGTGGTTTAACAATAAATCTTAATAAGAACTCAAAATATCCAAAGACAAAAATGTTGTTCGGTATCTTCCCGAATTTTTTAATTACCTTCTCTCTCAAGTTTTCTTGGTTAGCTTTCGTATATGTAATTACTAGACTCCTTTTATTGTCATTTGATAATTGTTCAATTATATAGCTGGTTTTCCCTGATCCTGCCACGGCGTTTAGTACTTTTTTATTATTTAGTTCGCTATCCATTTAATCGCATCCTTAATATACGTAGGGATAGAAAATTTATCAATATTTGTGTCCGGATTATCGTTAGTGAACAAACTTAAAAGCCGGAATGCCGATTCAGCTTTATTTTTTAACATGTAATTTTGAACACCATTGGTCATATATGCATTTGCTAAGTAGTTATTAATAAAGGTTTGGGTTTTTTTCATATAAACTGACTTCAAAAGTATTTTTTTGGTTATCTTCTTCTGTGTAAATTTTGATTTTGGCTGATTTATATTCAGAATAGTTCTGAAGTATGTTTGTATCAAAATCATGATCGTTATCCGTAATTACTGCTACTTTTTTATTCAATATCTTAGCTAACTCCAAATATCTCTTAAAAGTCTTTCCACCACAGGATATTATAGTTACAGAGTCTTCATAAGGTTCACTATTATGAATGTATTTATAAAATTCATTAAGGAAAATATATTGGGCATCTCCTTCCACTAGTAGAGCTCGTTCTGAAAGAATAAAATTAAGCACATTATTGCCTGGAGCTTTTGAAAAAAACTTGGCTGTCTCTACAGTTAAATCATCTATCTTCGTAACACCTAATTCACTAATAAAAACAGCATTTTTTAAATCTAATCTAGAAGCAATCATATTGCTATGAGTTGCAATAAAAGTTTGTTTTTCATCTTCTGCAGCAATAATTCTATCAATTAATTTATGCATATTAAGAAAACTTAAATGATTTTCTGGTTCTTCAGTTATAATTACGTTTGTATCTTCGTTAGAATTAGCAAGCATAAAATCTGTATTGATAAAGGTCTTTTCCCCTTGACCTAAGTTTTCTATAAAAATACCCGCTTTTTCTATAGAAATATTATCTTGAAAACTGGTCTCACTTTGCGTATTTAGTTTGATTTTTAAATCATCTGAACTCTCTATAGCAAATTTTGTATATAGTTTATCTGAAAATTGGTGGGTTAAATCCCTGTATTCATTATTTATTCTATATCTCATAGAACGGTCTGTTTTACTTTCATAAATTCGATTTACATATTCTTTCATAGCATGTTTTGAATTTATTTTTGTATTATCCATATAAGAATACCTTATGTAATCTGGATATTTGCGATAACTACTATAAGACCGGTCAGAAAAAGTACTAAATTCCACGTTATAATATTCAAACGGAAAAATATTTGTTTCTTCTAGTGAGTCTGTCAAAAGCTCTGAAAGTTCATCATTCGGACAGATCTCATTTTCAAACCATTTTTTTCTGTTCCAATAGAGTTCTTCTTACCGTTAATTTCATGATTAATTACATCATCTTTAATAAACAGTTCAACCTCAACTAATGGTAGATCATTATATGCTTTTTCACTGTTCATAAATTCCTGAATAACTTCTACATTAAAAAGTGTATGTACACCTAATTTCTCTATAAATGAATAGCTGCCGCTTAGGACGCAAGATATGGCTAGTAATATTGAAGACTTCCCTACACCATTTTCTCCAATCAACATATTCCTACCATCATTAAAAGTTATAGTAGTATCTCTAAACCTTTTAAAATTTTTTAATTTTATTTCCTCAATCAAAATAAATCTCTCCTTTCAATTTCGCAGTGTTTAATTATGTATATTTTAACATTATATTGAAATCAAGTCTTCCAGATAACTGCCCTTATCTGGAAGACTTAGCTCGACCTAACTTCTCTATTATGGAAATCGTCACGCAACAAATAAAATAATATTTAATAAATCGCCTTTCTAAATAATGGTCGGACACAATAGTTTTTCATAAAAAAGAAGCTCATCCATTGCACGGATAAGCCCCTTAAAGTGAAAGTTTTGAAGTGAAATTTACACTTATGAGTAAAGCTATTATTGTCATATAAAAATACAATTATATTCCTGAGAAAACCCAACCATTAATGCGCAATACACAAATGACGTTAATAATATTCATCTTAAGTAAGCGCTTAAGTCTATTAGCAAAGAAATTTATTTCATTAGTTTCCCTTACTTATTAACTCCAAGAATTCATCAGCACTGTTGGCTTGTACTAGTTTGTCTACTTTACTTTCATCAGATAGTTCTACTGCCAGTTCAGACAGGATATCCAAGTGATCATTTCCCTTTCCAGCAATCCCTATTACTAGATGAGCAATCTCGTTATTATACTCAATCCCCTCCTTAAACTGTAAAATTACTACACCGGACTGAAGGACTTCTTTTTTCCCTTCGTCAGTTCCATGTGGTATACCCACACCATTACCAATGTATGTGCTTGTAATTTTTTCTCTAGAAAACATAGTGTCTATATAACTTTTTTTCACGTACCCATTATTCACCAGAGCATTTCCCGCCATTAAAATAGCATTATCCTTTGATACCTTATCTAGTCCAATATAAATATCTTCTTTATTTATATTCATTATTATAATCTCCTTTTTTATAAGAGTAACATTGAACAAAATAAATTTAGTTTAGGAAACTTCTCCTTTTTTTAAATCCTCTAACAATCTATCGTATTCAGGATCATTTAAGAACGATTCAACCGTTCTAATTTTAGCGTTTGGAACTGCTTTTTTAGCACGTTCTTTTAAGTTTTTATGAGTAAGGATTATTTTTACATCTTTCGGTACATTATCCACTGAATAATTTTCCACTTTAATATCAAGTTTCTCTTTTTCGAACTTATTTCTGAGTATTCCAGCTCCCATGGCACTTGAGCCCACTCCAGCATCACAAGCAAAAACAACTCTATCAATGTCTTTCGTATATACTTTTTTACCAGTTGAAGTAACACCTAGCATCGATCCGATATCATCACTTAAAGAGGTGTTTTCATCCACTTCTTCTTTTTCCTTGCTAAGTTTTAACACGAAAGCCGATACTAGGAATGAGCCAAGCACGCCCGCTAAAACACCCAAGATGACTGGGAAAAATCCACCCCTTGGCAGCATGATAAGAAACGAAACGATACTACCTGGATGGGGGTATCCTGCCAGACCTGCATTTAACATGGACCATACAATGATCTGAGTAACTCCTCCGGTAATAACCGACAAAAACATGATTGGCTTCATTAATACATAAGGGAAATAGACTTCATGAATGCCGCCAACGAATTGAATTAACAATGCGGAAGGGGCTGCCTTTTGGCTGTTACCTTTCCCAAATAATGAATAAGCTAACAATACACCAGCTCCAGGTGCAGGACTTGAAACTAACATCCATAACATTGTTTTACCATTTTCAACCACTTCTTGTGTGCCGAGAGGAACGAATATACCTTGGTCAATTGCATTATTCAGAAACACGACTTTTGCAGGTTCAATTAAAACAGCTAGCAAAGGGAGCAAGTTGGCATCCATAATAAAATTAATACCAGAAGTCACTACAGTTGTAGCACCACTAATGGAGGGCCCTATAATATAGAAAGAAAAGACGGCTAGTAACATTCCTAGAATTCCAATAGAAAAATTATTTACTAACATTTCAAAACCGGATTTAACTTTTCCGTGTAAAAATCCATCTAATTTCTTGATAGCATATGCTCCAAGAGGGCCAAGAACCATCGCCGCCAAGAACATAGGGATGTCAGAACCTACGATTGCTCCCATTGCAACTACTGTACCGGCGACTCCACCCCTATGATCATAAATCATCTTACCGCCTGTAAATGCAATAAGAATGGGGAGCAAGTATGTAATCATTGGTGAAACCATCGTTTCTAATTGTTCGTTCGGCAACCACCCTGAATCAATAAATAAAGCCGTAATTAGCCCCCAAGCGATGAAAGCACCAATATTCGGTATTACCATTCCGGCTAAGAACCCACCAAATTTTTGAATCCTATGCTGCATGTTTAATTCTCCTCCTTAATTAATGATGAAAGTATGTTCAAATATCACATTCTCCTTAATGCATAACAGTTCCGCCAGTTAAGTTAATAGATTGTCCAGTAATATAGGAAGCATCATCACTTGCTAAGAATACAACAGTACGAGCAATATCCTTCTTCTCTCCCAGCCTTCCTGCAGGGATCTTTGATCTCATATAATCCATAACTTTATCAGGATTCATATCCCTTTTCTTACCGTAGTCTATTGTCTGTTGCTCCCACATAGGGGTATAGACTACCCCAGGACAGATCGAATTTGCACGTATTCCTTGGTTTGCAAATTCAACAGATATTGATTGAGTAAGCCCAATCACTCCAAATTTACTAGCACAATAAGCTTGATAATTGCTTGTCCCGACTTTTCCTGACTGGGAGGCCATATTTATAATAACTCCTGACTTTTTAGGGAGCATTTGCTTAATGGCTTCTTGAGATCCAAAAAAAGTACCTTTTAAATTTACATCCAAAGTTAAATCCAAGAGTTCCTCATCATGTTCTAGAAAAGGAGTGATTTTCGAAACCCCTGCATTATTCACCCAAATATCTATAGAACCGTACAATTCTTTTATCTCTTGTGCTACTTGTTTCGTGTTCTCTTTACTAGAGACATTCAACTTCCAAGCTTGAGCAATCCCCTTATGTTCTTCAATTTCCTCAACAACCCTTTCAGCAGCTTCAATGTTCACATCGGTTACTGCTACTTGTGCTCCTTCGAAGGCTAATTCTTTACAAATTGTAGCTCCAATGCCACTGCCGCCACCGGTTACGACGGCAACCTTATTTCCTAATAACATGTTATCCCGCCTCATTCTCATTAATTTCACATAATGACATCATGACGTCATTATGTATAACTATATAGTATTCAAATAAGAAAGCGTTGTCAATGTTTTTTGAAAATTTTATATTTAAGTGCTGTTAAAACAAAAACATAAGAAACACCATGCAATAGGTGTCTCTTATGTTTTTGTTTTAGAATTATTCATTTTTTATATTTCAAAGATGCTTTGAAACTACTCAAATCAGCTCTGTTGCGCGATACTGAATATTCAAAAGGAGTTCCATCACTTAGATAAGCCACTGTTTCAATTAACTGAATAGCGCTGTTAGGTGGAACTTCTAAAAGTGTGGCATCTTTATCTTCTACATTAGTGGCAAGAATGGTTCGGTTTGCGTGATGTATGTCCAGCTTATAAGTATTAAGCAAAGTTTTGTACAAAGAATTTTCGGACAAGTCAATCTCCTCAAGACCAGGAGCTAGACTAACTGGCACATAAGTAGTAACGACCACTGCAGGCTTCTCGTCAACATATCTAAGTCTTTCCAGACTGTAGAATTCTGTATACTCACTCCCGAAAATGGATTTCAATTCTAATCCTGATTGTATCTTTTCTAAGCTAAGAACTTCCGTTTTACTAGATAAGCCCTTTTGTTCAAGTTCTTCAGCAAAACTGGATAGATTTTCGAGTACCCATTGACTATGCTTCGGTGTCGCTACATATGTTCCTACTCCTCTTTTACGAACTAAATATCCATTTTGAACCAAATCGTTTACTGCTTCACGGATAGTGGTTCTGCTTACTTCATATGTGTTGATTAATTCAATTTCAGAAGGCAGTCTTTCTCCTTGTTTGAGTTCCCCATTCTCGATCTGTTTTTTCAATACTTCTTTTAATTGGTGATAAAGAGGAATGGGACCATTTTTTAATAACTTTACTTTTTCTTTTCCCATGGAACTTAAACATCTCCTCGCTTAAAATAATGACGTCATGATGTCGTGTTAATGCTAATCATATTTTCAAAAGGATTTATTGTCAAACATCCTTATTTAATATTATCTATTATGGTTATTTGGAGCAAAATTGACTTTGAATCAAGTCCTCCATTATCCTGCCCTAACGTGGAAGACTCAGTTTCGACGTAACATCTTCACCTTTAGACCTTGAATTCAAAATAAAAGTTAATTCACCCTTTTTTAATGCTTAGAATAGTTAATACCGTCTTCCGTCACGATGTTATAAAGTTAAAATAGCCACAACCCTTGATAAAAGGATTATGGCTGATTAATAGAATCTATTTAGTATAATTAATTACTATTTCACGCAAAGATGTCATTATTAGCACTACTCAATGATCGTTTTATTTTCCCTCTTTAAGCACAGCAGTATTCTATTTTTAGAATACCATTAGGGCGATCATCTATATTAAACAATCAGCCCCTTTACTTGAAGAGTTAGTAAAGCCAACATTTTTCAAAGCTAAAATGTATTGTAGGCACTTTTATTAACTTATCGAGCAATATTACTTGGATAATTTTCTTCAACAATACTTATCCACTCTGCTACTTGTTTCAACATTTCTTGAACTTGTTCTTTTGTCAACCCTTCATTTTCAGCTCTAATCCAAATATCTTCCATAATGCTTGGAAGATTTTGAGGATAGGAGACACTATCATGCCTTAATATATAGCTTAAAATTGGTTCTGCGTTTTTTCCGCCCTGACCTTTATGGGATAAATGAGAAATAAACCACCCATCTTTATTACGGGTAATATGATACAAATCGTGATGTCCCCATCTTCTAGTATAGACTTTAAATTCGAATTTTTCATTTAAAGTAATATCTTCTGGGTCATCATTTGCATGTGGATCTTCCAAATATTTTAACAGATCTTCTATTGGATGAATATGGTAATAGAAATTAGGATCTTCTGGTTGCATACCGCTGTTTTCAATCATATATTTATGATGTTTAGGTTTAGGAATTAATTGCATATGTAGCTTATGACCTAAATATCCCATTTCATTTATAATCTCCTCCATACGACTTGAAGGAATATCTGTTGATTTACCCTTAAAATAATCCATTGCCTCATTATATAATTTTTGTATGCGTTCTCTCATTTTTTCTTGCTCTGTATTTAATTTCACTTTCATGCTAATTACCTCCTACCATGCATCAACATATGTGCGTAGTTCGACTTTTTGACGTACTAATCGGTAATAGTTGTAGTTACTCTCACCATAATCTAATTCAAAATGTAAAATACGATTTTCATTTTTATGAAGTAATAAATCTAAGTCATGCCGCTCTACTATTAAAGTGTGTTGTTGATTGTCCTTAAAGTCAAAAATGATAGAATCTATCTTAATTCTATCTTGAGTAGGATTGATAACTCTTAAAGCAACTTCTAACTTACCTTCCCTATTTCTACAGCTTTCTATATTAGAAGTTGCATTCTCCATGTTAACTTTTTCATCGTAACCAATTTGATTTACATTTTGAATAGTAGATTGAACTAAATCAGCAAATTGCATTGTTGGTAACCCGGTTGTATTAAATTCACTTTTTATGCTCTCAATAAATTCACAAAGCCTGTCTTCATCAGTTATTTTAAATGACATTTGATTTGGATTGACAGCACCTGCTATTTCTTCAAACTCAAAGTTAGGAGTTAATATTGTTGTATAATTCTTATTCAAAATCCAACATGCTCCCATTTCATTTAAGCAAGCGACACTATCGTAATAGTTTTTAGATAATACAAAAACAACCCGTGCGTTCCTATTAAGATTTTGAGCTAAATATTCGTATATATCTCTATCATTTGGTATATGGTATCCATAAAGTGAGCTACATACTATATTTGGAACATTTAAGGGAGTTAATAAATTTACTAGTTCTTTCACATATTCTTGATCTTTACTAGCATGGCTAATAAAGATTGTATCTGGAACACTATTTTGATTCTCTATTTCAGGCATATATACTTCTCCTTAAACCCTTTTTCCTCAATATTAATTATCCATGAATTTCTATTTTTCCACAACACCATTATTAAATAAAAGACCTTTTGTGGTTAAATTGTAGCAACCTCTTATTCCATTAAACTGCCCTTATCTGGAAGACTTGATTTCAAATCAATCCCCTTGTTGGAAGAATAACTATGATTCTAATACCCCCTCTATAACGAAACCATTTCATTACATAATACAGGAAAATAACACCATCAAGAACTATTTAAAACCATTAATTGTCATTCTTAATTGATTTATAGAGCATATGTTCGTATAATTGCTTTTAAGGAAGGTGATTGGTTTGGGATTTCCTATTTATTCAACCACAATTCTTGAAGACTTAGTTACACAATGGTATATAAACCACCGCTATACTAAACCGGAAGATTTGAACATACAAGACATAGGGTTGGAGTCTCAAATCTTTCTTCGATGTAAACCGATGCAAGCAAGGTTTATGAAAGTAGGTAGGTTCCAAGAAATCATAGTAGATAGTCGTTTGCCTACAATATACCAACGTGAGCAGTTTTTTCATGAACTTTGCCATGCCTTAAGACACGCTGGGCGACAAACAATGATGCCCAGAGCATTTGAACTACAAGAAAGAGATGCACGTCATTTTACCCTTTATGCATCTTTACCTGCTCATATGATCAACGAATACACTGTTACAAGCCCAGCAATAATTGATCAATGGTCTAGGGATTTTAAAATTCCCAGGAATCTATGCATTGAACGCTTAGAAAAAATAAAAGGAAGAATTGTACCATCCATTAAGATTTAATTAAATATGATTGAACAAGGAGGGATAACTATGGCTAACTTCCGAAAACGTGGAGCTAGATGGTATTTTCAAATATATTTGGGGAACGACCCTATCACTGGAAAGAAAAAGTTTTCCTCAAAGGGTGGATTTAAAACAAAAAAAGAAGCACAACTCGCTGCAGCAGAAATTGAGAAGGAAGTTTATGAGAACACGTATGTTAAAGAACAAGATGTAATATTCAAAGACTTCACTTTAGAATGAATTAAAATATATAGTGAAAGTGCCAAAATAAGCTCTGTAAGGAATCGGAAGCATAATTTAGACCATTTAAATCGATTTTTTGGACATAAGAAGATTAAAGATATCAGTCGAAAACAGTATCAAGCCATGCTAACCTCACTTCATAAAGAAGGGTATGCTTTTAACACGCTTGATGGTATTCATTCAACAGGACGAATGGTATTTAACAAAGCCGTCGAATTTAACATTATAAAAAATAGTCCATGTGAATTTGCTAAAATCCCACGAAAGGTAGAGACTGTTGAGGAAGTGGAGAACAATAATGGGGATATTAAATTCATGCAGAAGCCTGAACTCATTCGTTTTCTTGCAGCTGCAAAGGAAAAAGGAATTGATAGGGACTTTCCTATGTTTTTAACACTAGCCTATAGTGGATTGCGTGTAGGGGAGCTAATTGCATTAAAGTGGACGAATATTAATATGGCCAGAGCGACTTTAAGAGTCACAAACACCTACTATAACCCTTCCAATCGTACAAAAGAATACCAACTGCTTACTCCCAAAACAAAAGAATCAATTCGCACGATTAAAATGGATGGTATTAAAAAAATACAAAGAGCACCAAAAGGAACTCATTGAGAATTCTAACGGTTATTATAATCAATTAGGTTTCGTCTTTGCCAAAGAAACCAATAATCCAGGATATCCTGAATTTTTAAAGACTGTAAATACAAGAATGCAACGTTTGTTGAAACTAGATAAACAAAAAACTTACTCCCACTCTTTTACGACACACTCATACTTCTCTCCTTATAGAAGCAGGAGTTGGCATTAAAGAAATTCAACAACGGTTAGGTCATGGGGATATAAATACGACCATGAATATATACGCGCATATCACTGAAAACATAGAAGAAAAAGCCTCTCAAAAGTTCAGTGAACTCATGAGAGGCTCTTTAGATTTATAGGGTTTTCCCCACCAGGTATGTCAAAAGTATGTCATTCTATCTTTCAGGGTGAAGCTAAACCCTTGATATCAAGGGCTATGGGTGCATGATTACATCATGCCGCCCATCTTTTACTTAAATTCCGCACATTTTCACCAACTTTCATACTTACGATTTCCCAGACAACATTCTAATATTAAAAAGGGTTTACTTTTGTAAATCTTCGTATCCAAATGTAATTTTTGTTACTTTTGTGTGATTTTTAAAAAATCACAAGTTTATGGTGGGTGATCTGCTAGATCGCTCCACCAACCTAGTTCAGACTTTCAACGATTTTGAGTCGGTTTAATCTATAACATAATTTACAAAGTCTTATAAATACTACATTCATTAGAAATTATTCCATCAAATTGTATACGTTTATTTACAGTTAGGAGTCAAAATGGAGTCATTAGTAACTCCATTTTTTAAGTTTATTTTTTAAAATTATATAGTAACTTCATTACTACATACCGAACTTAAATATAAAGATATTGGCAGTATTATAAGGGGAAAAATCCAGCAACTCCCTTTTCAAAATTAGCAATAGCTTCCCATACAGTGTAATAATACCTAAAACCTAAATAGATAAAATTGTGGTTCTGAGGATCATTTCTGTGATCCTTATTCCATTAAAGCGCCATTTAATTGAATAACTAAAATATAAAAGTCCAAGTGTCACTCCCCCTCACTTTACAGCGTTAAAACAGTGGGGAATGATACGTTTTGCTTCGAAGGTGTTCTAGGCATTTTCACTTTCGAGATGTTGCACTTAACAAACTGTAAGTATAAAAAAGAAACATATAGCAGTTTATAATTCTTAGTTTGCTTAAGTTTTTTCTTCACTTTCTTCAGTCATTCTATTTCTTGCATAGTTGGAAGTGCTGCGATTGCTCCTATTTTTGTACAAACAAGAGCCCCAACCTTATTGGCAAAATACACGATATTATACAGCTGCTCAAAATCAGTATAAATAGTTTCAATAAGTTCAATATTTGCTAACTTATACAAAATTGCCCCAACAAAAGCGTCTCCTGCCCCTGTTGAATCAATTGATGTTACATGAATACTTTTAACAATTTCAGCCCTTCTTCCATTAGACAGCAATGTTCCCCTTTTACCGAGCGTAACAGCTACAATAGCTGCTCCAAGAGCATGAAGAGATTTAACTCCTTCCTCATGATCTTTAGTGTTTGTGATAAGTTCCAATTCCTCATCACTTACCTTAACAAAATCACTTAATGCAATGGCTTTTTTTGTATAAGAAACAAACTCATTCACTCTTCCCCTCCATAAATCAACGCGATAGTTAGGGTCGAAACAAATAAATTGTCCCTCTTCTTTTGCATTAGAGATTAGTTTTAAATAAGTCTCACAAAATGGATTAGATAACATAGCTGTCGCAGATCCGAAATGAATGATTTTGGCATTTCTTATATTGTTTTGATCAATTTCATCCATCGTTAACTTTTCATCTGCTCCTCGACGGAAGACAAAATCGCGCTCCCCATTTTTCTTTAAAGAAACAAAGGCTAGAGTTGTGCCTTCCTTTTCATCCATGACTAGCATAGAAGTATCAACACTTACAGCTTCTAATGTTTGTTTCAAGTAATATCCAAATGGATCTTGTCCAACTTTACCGCAAAATACTGAATTCCCGCCTAGTTTTGCGATGGTAGCTGAAACATTTGCAGGTGCCCCACCAGCACTTTTTATAAATTGTCGGCCCTCTATTAACTGAACATCAATGTCAGTACAAAAGAAATCAATTAATAATTCTCCAATACAAACTACTGAATGATTTTTAATCATACTATTTTACAACCCCTATCAATTCTGTTACTATTCTAATTCTTTTTAAATTTCTAGTGTGCTTGATCTCTGCTTCAATTCTAAGATCGTTTTTTATATTTTTTCATTTTTTAGATGAAAGCGTATTATTAAAACAGATCACAACATAAAAATTCCTGGTCTTAATGCATTGATGTTTTTAAAAGTGGGAAGGGAAGTAAGTGTTTGTTCTGTATTAGACACATACCGGGGTCTACCCAAATAAAAGGTAGACAACGATTCAGAAAGTGTTCAAGGTGAAAATGTCTAATTGTATATGGTAATAGTTAAAACAGGAACGAATTTCATAAAATTGACATAATTCTGTCAATTAAAAATCCGTTCCTGTTTTTATTATTAACTAATCATAAAACATAGGAGAACTCTATGCTTCCCATTAGATTACTTAACTATTTGGATAAACGATGATTTTCACACATTCATTCTTGTAATTTAATGCTCGTTCCATCGCTTCCTTTGTATGCTCTAGCGAGTATTTATCTGTCACCAGTTTTTTAATATCAGCAATACCAGAGGCTAAAAAGTTTATTCCTTTTGGGTAAGTATTGGCGTAACGAAATATTCCATAAATATCGATTTCATTGTCTGAAATAAATGGTACATTCAATGGAATTTCATTCTGAGCCGGCAATCCTACTATCGCAAGTTTTCCCCCACGGCGAACGGAAGATAGTGCAGCTTGAAGAGCTGATGGATTCCCTGCAGTTTCCCAAGCAACGTCAACTCCTTTACCATTCGTAATACTTAGTATTTCATCATAAGGGTTCTGTTCCTTAACATTAATGACATGAGTGGCTCCCAGTTGTTTTGCTGCTTCAAGTCGTAACGGTTCTAGATCGGTTACGATTATTGTGGCTGCTCCAAATGCTTTAGCTGCCACAATAGCCATTAGGCCAACTGGTCCCATTCCCATAATCGCAACGGTCGATCCAGGTTGAAGTTTTGTTCTCATTGCAGCATGAATACCAACAGAAAAGGGCTCAACCATAGCTGCTTCTTCATATGAAAGAGAATCTGGAATAGAAAAGACAAAGTCTTTCCGCATTTTGATATATTGTACAAATGCTCCATCCACCGGTGGTGTTGCCAAAAATTGTACATCTGGACAGAGGTTATAACGCCCTTCTTTACACGCTTCACAGTGCCCACAGGTTACGCCTGGTTCTACAGCAACTCTGTCGCCAACTTTAAATTCATGAACGGATGATCCGATAGCCACAATTTCCCCCGCACATTCATGACCAAGGATAAATGGTTTCTCCACTACGTATTTACCAATTCTGCCATGGGTATAATAATGTAAATCTGAACCACAGATTCCAACTGCCATAACCTTAATTAAAACTTCATCATGATCGATTGTCGGTACCGGCAATGTTTCAATAGTAATATTCCGTGTACTATGCATTACTGCTGCTTTCATTTTTGTTGGTAAGGTGTTATTCATTAAGATTTCCTTTCGCAATATAGTCTTTATTGATTAATAAATTTATCAAGAATTCTAATTTAATAAGATCAACCTTATTAAATTTAGAAATTTAGGTGTCAGTCTCCATCACTTTATAGCATTAAAGCAGTGAGGGACTGACACCGTTTTGCTTCGCATGCTGCTACTCGCACAAAAGACTGTGAATAAGCTTGAGATACGAAAAAATTTACTTTTCAAAGTTACCTGGTTTTAGCTTCCATTAACTATTTTATTTACTGGTTTGGATCAAATTAATGCTTCCTCACCTTTTTCTTGCTTAACTAACTTATCGTCATACATTTTAATGAATGGAAACCAAATTAAAAATGCTGCAATGGCACAAATCAATGAAACAATTATAGCCATATAGTCTCCACCCGTACTAATGAAGGCACCCGCACCTATCGGAGTAGGCCAAGGCATGTGTGCAATAACTGATTCAATAATACGTAGTTTTATTGCAAAATAACCTATTGATGCAGAGACCATTGGCGCTAAAAAGAAGGGGATAGCCAAGAATGGATTATAGACAATCGGCAATCCAAATATTAGTGGTTCATTAATATTAAATATACCCGGCACAAGAGATGATTTCCCTAAAATTTTCAACTGTTGTGATTTAGCCAAAAATGCAAGAAATATACATAAACCTAAAGTTGAACCAGCACCACCAATAAATACGAAAGCAGCGTTGAATTCACCAGAAAATGGAATATTTGCTCCTCCTGCGTTAGATTGCATATTTGCTAGAGTGATTGGTGTCAGGAATCCAATTAAAATAATATTTGCTCCATGGATACCTACTATCCAAAGTCCCTGAACTAAGAAGTAAATAACCATGAGACCTAACCAGCTATTTGTTAAATGAACAACAAAACCAAACGGAATTGCTATCATCTTAAATGTATCAGTACCTAACGCAACTAAAATACCGTTAATTGATAAAACAACAAAAGCTACTAAGAAGGCTGGAATTAATGCCGTGAATGACCTGGATACTCCCTCCGGTACTGCCTCTGGCATTTTTATAACCCAATTTTTTTTCACACATAATCTATATAATTGTACTGCTACAATAGACATAATTATCGCCGTAAATATTCCCGTAGCACCTAAACGACTTACACCATAATCAACCATTTCCCAACCATTAACAATTGTAATGTTGTCATCCACTTGTTCTACTAGAGACATTCTTCCGTTATTTAATACTAATTCAGGAATAGTCATAAAAAAGGCAAAAAGTGATAGTAAAGCACCATTCAAGGGATTTAAATTTAACTCTTCTTCTTCAGCAATTATTTTTGTATACTCATAACCAATAACAAGGCCAAAATATAACGCTAATATCCCTACCGTAGCTTTATTCGCTAACATATACAAATCACTAATTCTAAAAAAAGTATTATCGAAAAAGCTTCCTAAAAACGGAAACGTCTCTGGCAATACGTTTAACACTAAGAACAGCGAACCTACGATCACAAACGGAATAGAAGCCATTCCAGCCGCCATTATTGCACGTACAATACGGAAAGATGCTATTTTATCCATAGGAACCATTAGGTACTTTTCGAAGAAAGCAAATAATTTATTATTTTCTGATTCCATAGAAATACCTCTTTTCTATTTATTAACTGATAACCTCTTCATATCTCTTGATACGTTTATAATGTTTGTCCTCATCATGTTTAATCTGATATAAACGATAAATAATCAATGCACTCAATAATATCCCAGTAATCAAAATAACTAAAACTAACATTTTAGACTTCTCTTGTTTTAAGAGAAACGGATATAATTGATTGAAGGACGAAGAAAAATAAGTTGGTATTATTAAAACTACCTTTGTAAAAAGCTAAATCGTAAAACTATATTTTGTATACTTGGCATTATTGGTATGTTTGCTATACATTTTCGCCTGCTCTACAATACTAAATAATAATATGATCATTAATACTAATGGGATAAAATATAGTGATGAATTGCTCATTAACAATGAAATTAGCCAGTACATATTTGTGAAAAAGAATAGCGCAGAAACATATCTTACAAGTAAGTACCGATTAAAATACATAGATTCAACACTAAAGTTTCTTCTGTTTTTTCTATCTGTGCCCTTTCATCTTTTTTCATATACAATTCCCTCATTTATTTATCTGGCTCTTCGCTACTTCTAAGTTCGATACATATGATGAATAACTCGAACATTAATATTAATAAATTGTCACGCTTTGATTATGTTGAAAGATTCTAGTATATTCAGATGTCATTCATTTTCATAGCGAAGAAGCTATTTGTTTAATAATTACTAATCACATGAGCATACCTTATTTCATTCCTTATAGAAGCTCTTGTAAAATTAAGTTCCCTAGTTTTTCAATGCCCATAGGAATAGGGATGTATGCTTGTGGCGGAATGTTTACAACCGGTTTTCCTACACGTTCACCAGCTTCTTTAAATCTTTTAAAATACATTTTTGTTTGAGGACTTATCAAAAACAAATCATAGTCACCTTTTTCAATTATCTTATCGGCTTCAGTAGCAGTAATGGCATCGACCTTAATATCGTTTCCTTTTTCTTCAAAATACTCCGTTGACTTCTTTGCCAATATTGAAGATGACATACCAGCGGCACAAATAATTAGGACCTTTTTCATTATATATTCCTCCAACAAATTTTATTTATTAAAAAACCCTACTTATTTCTCAAATATTCTACTAATTAGTTAAAGTTTCTTTCCATTACTTTCAATAACTTCCTTGTACCAATAAAAACTTTTCTTTCTAATACGACGAAGATCATGTTCGCCTTCTTCATGTTGATTAACATATACAAAACCATAACGTTTTTGAAACCCATTTAACCAGCTTAGAAGATCTGTAAATGACCATACACAATAACCGATCATTTCTACTCCGTCTGTAATTGCTTCTTGAATTGCTTTTACGTGGGTACTAATATACTCAATACGATAATTGTCATTAATTGTACCGTCTTCTTCGACTTTATCGTATTCACCAAGGCCATTTTCACTTATTAAGATTGGTAACCCATAGCGGTTCGTTATTCTGCGAAGGCCGATGCGTAATCCCTGTGGGTCAATGTTCCAATCCCAATTCGTTCTTTCTAGGTTTTCATTTGTAACAGTTTTATAGAGTCCTGGTATCCCAGTATCCTCCATCGTACCCTTTTTGCCCGTAGTGTTGAAATGACCGTCCGTCGTAACCCCATCTAATGGATTTTTTTCATAGGTTGTGGTTTGGTAATAGTTCACACCCATGAAGTCAGGCTTTCCTTCTTTTAATAATGCAAAATCGGATTCCTCTACCTGTGGAGCTATTCCTTTTCGCTCCAGATAATCCCATGTTACTTTAGGATATTCTCCCCATGCATATACATCCATCCACCAATGGTTTGTAAGCTCTTCTGCATTTTCAGCTGCAAGAATATCTTCAGGTTTTGATGTGGCAGCGTATGCTGGTGAGTAAGCAAAACTTGGACCAATTTTTCCATTGGGGACATAGTTACGAAACTCTTTGATAGTAATCGCATTCGCTAAATTGGCATGGTGGTTCACTTGATAATATAACTTGTCATCTTTTACCCCAGGTGGGTGCATTGCTGCTTGATAGCCGAGTCTTGTGAATATATTTTGTTCATTTAAAGAAACCCAATATTTAACCCGATCTCCAAACTCTTTGAATAATGTAATACTATAATTTTTGAAGTCCTCTACAATTTGTCTCGATTCCCATCCACCATATTCATCTTGGAGCGCTTGCGGTAAATCCCAATGGTAGATGGTTAATATGGGCTCAATGTTAGATTTAATTAACTCATCAATTAATCTATTATAAAAATCAAGCCCTTTTTGGTTTACTTCACCTCTTCCATTTGGAAAAATACGTGCCCACGCTACTGAAAATCGATAAGTCTTCATACCCATCTCGGCCATTAAAGCTACATCTTCTTTGTATCGGTGATAGTGATCAACAGCTACATCTCCATTTGTTCCCTTAAAAGTTTTACCAGGAATACGTACATATTTATCCCAATTAGACATCCCTTTTCCATCGACATCCCATGCACCCTCTATTTGATATGAAGCAGAAGCAGCTCCCCATAGAAAATCCTTTGGGAACGGTTTCAATTTTTCATGTAACATACTCTCATTCACTCCTTCAATATGGATTCTTTAAGTTTTATCATATAGTCCTGGATATTTTACCCAGAACCATATTATTTTCAAATTAATTTACTTTTTTATGAAGTTCAATTACTTCTTCAGCTAAATCAATAACTGTAATCGCATTCATTAAATGGTCTTGTGCATGGATGAGTAATAAACGAACTTCTATTTCTTCCCCCCGAGTTTCTCCTTGAATAAGGTCTGTTTGATAACGGTGTGCTTTGATCTTTTCTTCACGCGCTTCTTGGAGTTTTTGTTCAGCTAAGTCAAATTTATTAATTTTAGCATGTTGAATTGCTTCCATTGCTAAACTTCGAGCATTCCCGCCATATAAAATAATTTGAAAACTAATTTCCTCTACGCTCATCATAATCACCCTTCTGTTAACGTTTTTTTCTATAATAGATTGGATAAAAAATCTAAATCTGGCAACTAAAGTAAATCAAAACTAATCGATTGGCTTTCCGTTAGACTTGAATGAGTGAGCCGATTCTCTTGATGTATCTATCATTGATACATTGATAATCGTTTCATTTTTGATTCCCTGTGTACATTTATATAATATAAGTGAAACTATTTCAGTTGAATCCATACTTTTTCCTTATCCTAACGGAAAACATTGTATCTAATTAATAGAAAATTAAAATTTTTATGTTCATACCGTATAAATCAAAAAAAAGAGCTATAAGCAAGGTTTACACTCACTTATAACTCCTATAAGAATTAGTATTAAATGGCCTTGTCTGTGGCTAATTGTAAGGCCATGTTCCTTCAGAAAACGTTCATTTATATATCAGTTAAATTTAATTTTGTTATTTGTTCCACTCTTATTAGATTTCGTTTCAATTCCTCTTCTGTTTCAACACTTCTAAAACTTTGTGTTTATTTCCTCAATAAATTCCTCTTTTTCTTCACAGCATATTAGCTGTTTTACCTTTTGTTCGTTTTCAACAATTTCGATTAAATGTTCATACATGCGTTGCAAATTAGGTGTTTTATTTTTTCCTAAACTTAATAAACAAACAAATTGCACACGGTTACCTTCCCAATCAATAGGTCTTTTCAACGTACAGAGTGCCCAGAAGATTTCACTTGTAAGAGGTGTCATTGGATGGGGTATGGCGACCAAATTTCCAAAGCTAGTTGGCGATAATCGTTCTCTTTCTAGAACAGAATCACCGAACGAGTCACCTACATAGCCGGCTGCCTCTAGTTCATTTACTAAATACTTGATAACCTCTTCTTTTGTTTGTAAGTCTTTTTGAAGAAAAATAAGCTCCTCTTTCACAAAGGCGATTTTATTTTCATTTCGATCTTGTAAATAATCCTCTATTTTGCTAATGTCTTTTGTCCCTAATATTGTATTTACATATATAATCGGAACCGATAATTCTCTTTCAATTGGAATCGTTGTAATAATAAAATCGATTTGTTCTAAGGACGTTTCATTTAGCCGATAATAATCGATTGTATCTACAATTACTAATTGGTTAAAATACATGGATTGCAGTTTGTACTTAAGTAACATAGCGCTACCTACACCAGATGCACAAACGATGATACAGCGTTTAACGTTTTGATTCATCTTTTGCCTAAACATGGCTACACTTATGTGTAACGCAATATATCCAATTTCATCTTCATCAATCTCAATTGCTAATCTTTCTCTTAATACTTTGCTTGCTAAAATGGCGGCATCAAATGCAAGGGGATATTTTGTTTTTATCTCATCAAGCATTGGATTTCGCACATTCATTCCATATCGCAGACGGTTAATTGCAGGCTTTAAATGTAATCCTAAAGCAATGAACAGTTCTTTATCATCTTGTAAGCATAATTTCAATCGATTATCAATTTTAAAGAGGATTTCGTTTATTATATCTTTTAAAGAACTTCCAACAAATGATTCAAACTCTTGTCTATTTAAATTTGTATTTGCTATTTTATTCGTTCCTAGCAGATGAACGGCAATATACGCTATTTCTGTTTCAGGAAAAGAAACATTAAAAGCTGATTCAATTTTTGATACTATTTGTTTAGCCACTTTGTATTCTTTTTGATTATATATTCCTTCAAAATCTTCGGGTGCAATCAGTACATAATTTTTATCCCGAATCCTCTTACAAGCAATAGCGAAATGAATACTTAAATTATTTAGCGCAATATCAGATATCCCAATTTCATTCACTTTAACTTCTTCTAAAATAATCGTGTGAATTTTATTGATTTCTTCTTTTGAAAATATGGAATCCATCTGGTTTTGCATATTAATCTTAATTTCTTTTCTATTAAATACATATTCCGATAAACAAAACCGAAAATTCATTTCATTACCTTTTACCTTAACTCCATAATATGGTTTACTTTCTATTTCAAGACTAAAACTTTTTAACATTTTCTTTACTTCAATTAAATCATTTTGCAATGTAGATTTGCTTATATATAACTCATCCGCAATTTCATCTAATTTAATATAGCTATTCGCTAGAAGAAGTTTTCTAACAATATAATTGACACGCTCTTTAGGTGAATTCGGTGATTTATCCGTTAAAATTACAGACTTTTTAAACATTTCTTGTAAAAACAATTTGAATGTTTTACTATTTTTTATTTCTAGCTCATATCCAATTCCTCTGGTTGACTTAATGAATCCACCACTTTGTAATAAGATTTCATTAAGTTCCTTTATATCATTCCGAATCGTTCTTGATGTAACTTGAATAATATTAGTTAAATCATTACTCGTTATTGGAGATTTAGTAGACATTAACTCTTTCAAAATTAGCATCATCCGACTGGATAGCATCCCTACCACTCCCTGTCGTTACTGTGATGTATCTATGTTACTCATGGATTATTTATCTCTAATATAAAATAGATAAATAGACCTAACTCATATATCTATCTTATATCAATTGATTACTATTTCACAAGTGTAAGACAAAATTTGAAATAATAAGAATAAAACGAGGGGAAAACATCTTTACAAGGATTTACCACAAGTAAGTTAGATGTTTGGCACACATATGGAACCATAGTTTCATTGAAGTTCAAGCCCTTAATAATTACTCAATAGCTATCGTAAAACAAAGGGAAATTGTTAATCCAACTTTAAATACTTTTAATTATATTTTTATTAGATGGCTTCAAACAGTTACTAATCAAATAAAAAAAGCAGGGTTAAGTTAATCGCTTAATTCCTGCTTTCTTTTTCAAGTAAAAATTAAATATAATCATAAGTTACAACCTGTTAGGTTGCTCGCACTCTTTGGTAGAGTTACTTTGTCACAGGGCTTCAACCTTAGGATTTCTCCACCAGTTACCTGTCAGCTACTGAGCGTCTTGGTACTTACTCCGGTTGGACTTACACCAACTAGCAATTAACGGCTTGTCTGGGCACGCAACACAAAAAAAGAGTAAACAACATTGTGTCTACTCTTCTAACTTTGTTTCTTCCCCCTTAACTTCTTCATAGTCTGGCTTTTTCTTATCTAATCCTAATCGGTCATCTTCTCCACTTCCCGGCATCTCACTCATTTTTTCATACGAATCTCCAAGCTTTTCATAATAATCATATGAAGTAAGTTCACCGTCTGGACCATCATAAAAAGCAAATTGAATATACTTCCCATCGTCATAAACTCGTATGATAGCATTGTCTCTAGTCATACCTTCCGTACTATAGCCACCTTCTTTTGTATCCTTTACTTCTTGGTTAATCACTTTATCAATCGCTTCATCATAATTATTCCCACCACAAGCACTTAGTACAAATATCGTGATAAGACTAAGGAAAATAAAAATTCTCTTCACTGTCATGATTCCCTCCCTTTTTAATATTCAGTATATATACCGACATCAGAATTAACAGCGAATAAACATTCAGCCAACCCATCCTGGGTTGTTTTTTGACCCCAATTCTTATCCGTAATGTCTAACTTTTCACCTGGCAGCGTCTTATAAAACAAATTCAATTGGTCAGAAACAGGAAGTCTACAGGTGATTCCATCTCCTTTCAAATGACGTCTTACAATTGTAGCTTTACGTATGCATTCTTTTTTCGTATCACCATGCACAACAATAACTGCCAGCCAATTCATCAATAACACTTCTTCTTTCTTAATCTCGTCTTGCAGATGCCTTACCATTGTGGAACTTGTAACGGTTGACACGTCACTCCTATCACCTGTACTATGCTGTTCCCACTGCTCTTCCTTTAATTGTTGTTTCTTTATATTTAATGCGGTTTTTGTTAATGATTTTGACTCCACTTGCACTTTCATTTGTATTTCAACTGGAAACGGCAACGATTGGGCTTCATAAAATAAATCACTTTCCGCCATGTTATGAAGAAACTCATCAACGACAACGAATGACGAATAACCTTCATCTTGATCACTGTGAAGGTTTAAAACAGAAGGGTTTGTAGGGTCTATCATCGTATTTGTAATCGGATCAACATTTTTCATTTCACTTTCTTCTTTTGTTTGGTGCTTTAAACCACGAACGAAATGATAACGGTTGATATACACCATTTCATTTTCAGAAAGCCTTTCCCCGCGAACAGAAGCCATAATATTAACTAGTGTCTCTTCAACTTCCTCATACTTTTCAAAAAAAGAGGTGGGAACGTTTTGTTCCCACCCAAGCATTTTGACGACTGTATCAGTCGCCGTATTAAAAAGAGATAGTATATTTTCCTTTACTTCCATACTGATATTTACAAGGCTATTTTTCAGTTTTACACCAAAAATGAAATCATACTTTGTTAGCCTTCCTAATCGTTGTTCCAATAGTCTTACTGTTTCTTCATTGTAGTAACGAGCCACGTCAATGGAATCTTCTGCAATATCTGTTTCTAAATCCTTAAATCGTTTTTCTAATTCGTATTCACTTGGATACATCATCAAATGAAAATCCTCATAAGATGTAATTTCTTCGAATAAGTGTTGCCATTTCTTTTTATAAGAATTCACCTTCTCCTTATTCTGCATAGGTATCGAGTTGCTTCTGACTCGGTAATACGCCCAAACGTCTCCCGTTCTTGTCAACAATAAATTTTTGTGTATTGCCTTCATAGGCGTTTTTATTTTCATTAGAAATGCCCACCACCTTTACCAATTTACGAAATTCAATTTCTTTTTCATTACTAAAATCAACTTTACGATCATTACAATACTTTTTTTGAGGAAGTTTAATCAGGAAATAGTACTTCATCAAGTCAAAAAAGTATAAATAAATATTTTTTCCTTCTGGTTTTATTTTTGTCACCAGGATTGTCAAAAGTAACGGAGTCCCAAATATTACAACAATGAACGTTTTATCAAAAGCGTGAGGAAATACCATCCTCACGCAATACCAAAAGCCAAAACAAAGTCCAACAAAAATAAAATAGTTGATCGCTGGTATCAACTCAATAGTGAAAGGCAAGGAATAGTTCTCCGTTAATTGTCGAAAGAAATTACAGTCTAATGCCAAAACAACGAGTTTACTATGATTATTTTGAAGGAAACCAAGTTCCATTCTGGTATGTTTTGACTTTCAGACCCTTGGAAATTCCTTGGGATCAGGAAACCTATTATTTTGAAGTTATTGCACCATTTGAATATTTTGAGAGAGATGATTTCGACCACTCAATAATGAGTGCAACAATAAATATAGAGGATTTATTAACTAATAACCTACACGAATGCCAACTAGGTTTAAACCTTAATCAAATAAAGCAACGAATCCTTAAACATGGAGTTGAGCCTTGGCAAGTTAGCCAGTTTATTATTCAACTCCCAGACATTGAAGAGGTTTTGAAATTACTACCTAATGAGAGAAAAGCATCATTTATGCTTGTTTAGCTTATAGGAGGGATAAATATGTATTGCAGGGAATTAATAAAAGGTAAAAAATGGGTCTGTGTAGCTGACGGCCCCGGGATCCAGTAACAGGAGAAAGAAAGCAAATATCACGTAGAGCTAAAACAAAAAAAGAAGCAGAAAAACGTGTACTTGATGCATTAAGAAAGTTACAAGAAGATGGAATTGATGAAAAAAGGATCAAAAAAATGCCTTTTGATAAAGTAGCTATAGACTGGCTGGAGCAGTATTCATTAACTGGAAAAAAGCGTAGCACCATAAGAATTAGAGAAAAAGAAATTAAAATTTTAAACCGTTATATCGCAAAGGTTAACATAGACAAAATATCACATAAGATGTATCAAAAAATATTAAAAGATTTAACAGATAAAGATTATGCTAGAACTACTATTAGTGGTGTACATACTACAGCTGGCATGATTTTTAAATATGCAATTAAAGAAAAGCTAATTAAAGAAAGTCCGAGTATCGGGGCAGTGGTCCCTCAAAAAAGGCTTACTGTAGAAGAAATTGAGAATAGTGACATTGAGGAAAAATATTTAGAAAGAGGCGAGCTTACAGAGTTTCTTTTAACAGTTAAAGAACATGGTCTTACTCTCGATTTAGAGATATTTTACCTTTTAGCATTCTCTGGGATGAGATCAGGTGAACTATGTGCTTTGAAGTGGTCTGATATTAACTTCAAAACAAAAGAGGTTCGTATCACTAAGACACTTTATAACGAGGACAACAATATGAGGAAATATGAGTTAACCCCTCCAAAGACTAAAGGATCAATTAGAACATTAGATTTAGATGAAGAGATAATAAATATGCTAAAAGCCCACAAGAAGAGACAGGCTAAACTTAATTAGGCTAACAGGCATAAATATGATGATTTTCACGATGAGAATTTTATTTTCTGTAGAGAAAATGGATACCCCTTAATTCAAAAAAATATCCTTGTTCGAATGGAACGGCTTTTAGAAAAAACATCAATTAAAAAATATGCAACACCTCATATTTTCCGCCACACTCATATCAGTATGTATGCTGAGGCGGGTATCGACATTAAAACAATTATGAAGCGTGTTGGACATGATGATATGAAAACTACTTTAAAAATTTATACACATGTTACTGATAAAATGAAAGAGGATGCTTCACAAAAAGTCCATCAGACTTTCGGAAACATCCTCAAAATCGGAAATTCAAAATAAATGTTAGTGAAATGTGATTTTTTAAGACAGATTACCTAATGTAACACGCTTGAACCCTTGATATAACAAGGTTTTCGAGCGTTAAATTACATCATGCCGCCCATTCCCTTAGTAGAATAAATACTAAAGATAAGAGTTAAAACGCCAATATAATCGGTTTTAAAACTTGCCTAGTTAACTTGAGGCAATATAAGATATCAATACTTATGAAAGATATCCAGTCAAAATCCAGGCATAAAAAGGAAGCCAAACGAACTATACCTTAAGAACTTCATTCTACGGGATTAGATTTAATCTGGTCTATTGTATAAACTCAAGTGCCATTTCACACTTTTATTCATATATTTTCCTCGATATTTTACAATTATCTTTCCGCTTTTTTTGGCGAAATAACTTTTGCTTATAATAAGTTACCCTTCCTCTTACAATCTCTCTTAATACTAATAGCATTCATAACCTGGTACATTCATAGTGAATTATTTAATTATCTCTTTAGTTGCGCCATGTACAAAATCCCTTTTATTCTCTAATGAACTAAAATATGGGGTAGAATTACTTTTAACTGGATGATCAACTTTGTATAATCTAATATTATTTAATAGGTTAGGATTCATAAACGAAAAAGGGGAATCTATCTCCTCAAATAAATAGAAGTTTCCTTGCTTCGAATTACAATGCTTACAATACTGCTGTGCATTTTTCTTTTTTGCAAGAGTAACACATTCTTTTGCTATAGGATGATTTATTGATTCTAAGATTGCTGTCGCAATAATTCCATCTCCTAAGACCTCTCCCCATTGGCTGAACGTTTTGTTAGACGTTAATATGATGGAGCTGTTTTCATACCTTCGGCTAATGACCTGAAACAAATAATGGCCACCATTATTTGATAGATTCAGGTATCCCATTTCATCGATGATCAGAAGAGAAGGCTTGGCCAGCCCTCTCATCTTCTTATCCAATTTCCCTTGTGAATCTGCTGTTTGAAGCGAAGTAACGAGTTCCTGTGCCGTCATAAAGTACGTCTTCAAACCTTTACGAATGGCTTCCAAGGCAATAGAGACTGCTATATGGGTTTTACCGACTCCTGGAGGACCAAGGAAAATCAGATTCTGATTCTGTTCAATAAAACTGATGCCCATATATTCTTCAATGTCCCTACGGGACACGCCCCTTTCACACGATCAAAATCAAACGTATCTAACGTTTTCTTAAAGGGTAATCGAGATAGTTTTAAGAGCGTTTGCCTACTCCGTTCAATACGGGCTTGATTTTCAACTTCGAGTATTCGCTCTAAGAATGCATGGTATGGTATATTATTTTTAGAAGCTTCTTCAGTAAGGGTTCTCCATTCAGATTGAATGGTGGATAATTTGAGCGATTCGCAATATGTATCAATAGCTTGATTCATTTTCTATCGCTCTCCTTCTTGAAGGAATTGGTCGTATACGCTTAGTGGGCGAACAGCGACCTCTATATCCTGTGCAGCGTGGAAGGTGCCAGCCTTTGAGCGCTGCTTTTTTCTTATCTGTTCGGAGAGTGGTAGAACCTTGTCGTCTCTTGTATAGGTTAAAACTGCTTCCCCATGATAATAAACGGTAATCTTGCCATCTAGCATTTCTTTAATCATTACTTCTTGTCCTGCAAACTTTGAGCTCATGAGAATTTTTCTAGAATGGTAATTCATGACCCCATCTTTTCCAATCTTACGATAGGTAATGTAACTAGAATCATATCTGGATGAGTTAAGGGGCTGTAGTGACTCTTTCATCCAAAGCTCTACAGGTTCCGTTCTGTAGTAGAGTGCGTACGTTGATTAGCCGTTTCTTCTACCCATCTCAGGAGCTTAACATTCAATTCATGTAAAGATCGAACCGATGAAGTCTCTAACCACCCATTCATATAACCGATAAATCGTTCAACTTTCCCTTTGGTTTGAGGACGGTAGGGACGATGTACTGTTGGCTTGAAACCATAGTGATCAACAAAATCTAAGAACTTTTCATTCCAATCAACTTCAGGGCCACTTCTTCGGCTAATAATCGTCTTCATGTTATCAAACATTACCTTTTCGGTTACACCACCGAAGTATTCAAAAGCATTCGTCAGGCAGTGTAATAAGTGTTCTCGATCTTGTCTTTCGGCAAAACATACATAACTCATTCGTGAGTAGGAAAGAGTAGCGACAAAGATCATAAGTGGTATGATTTCCCCATCAATCTGGTAAAGCCCAGCTTCCTTCCAATCAACTTGCATTTGTTCACCAGGTTCTTCTGTTTCATACCGACGGGTATGACTTTCTTTGAAGGCCTTACGATAGGGTTGCACAAACTCTTTCAATATCGTACTGCCGCCTGTATATCCTTTTTGTTTAATCTCTTGAATGAGCTTTTCACAATTAAAAACTCGCTTAAGCAGGTAATCTTTATACGGATCTACCTTCGATCCTCTTTTTGAACGTTGTTGTACATGATTTTTCTCTCATCGGTTACCGCATGTGTACGGCGTTCACATCAGACCTCCCCGGGTAAGTGCATACACTTCCTCTCCATATACCCGCCTCATTTACTGCCATTCCCTTTGGTCGTTGGGACTTTGATGTGTAGTGCCATCTCACCCCAGAACTGACAGCCTTGTATGAGATTCGTGTTCCTTGGGCCGGAGATTTGCCTCTGGCTTCCTTCAGATTCCGGGTCATCCCGGACACCCTTGCNAACCCTAAAGTATGTGCACATGCCGGGCGCACACTCATTATCTATTTTTCTTATAGAAAAATAGAATTTTTACTCCTACGCACTCCCTCTTACCTTCACATGATTCCCGACCTTTGTATTTTCTATATCGTCTGAATATCATAACTCACTAGCAAATATATGAATTGCACCAGTTAATTAAGAGATTCTTTGCCGCTTTCTCCTCTTCTTATTTCTTTCTGCTTCTTCAAGCATCAGGAAAATTTATTCAAACAGAAAACTAACTTTCTATTGTAACGAGCCATAAATAATGGTACTATACTATTCAACTAATTAGTATGACATATTATGATATTTTAAATTAATAGTATGTCACATTAATTTAATAGAGCACATCCATAAAGGGAGGGAATCAAGAGGATAAATATTGGAGCTATACTTACACATGCCGTTTGGTATGGCTGCTTCTATCACTTATAGAATAGGGAGATCGATATTGACTAAGAAAGAAATGGTATATGTCGTTTCAGATTCAGTTGGGGAAACAGCTGAATTGATGGTAAAGGCTGTGACAAGTCAATTTTTGGGGCAGGATGTCGAAATTAAGCATTTTTCCTATGTAGAGGACAAACAGGATATTAATAATGTCATTACTGTGGCGAAGTATAAGCATTCGATCATTGCTTACACCATTGTCCTTCCAGCTTTAAAGCAATATCTTGATCAAAGAGCAGGAGAAGAAGGGATTATTGCTGTAGATTTAATGCATCCTCTGATGGATGCGTTCACTCGAAAATTTAATATAGAACCCAATCGTCAACCAGGACAAATGAGAAAGTTGGATGAGAACTATTTCAAAAGAGTGGAAGCTATTGAGTTTGCAGTGAAGTATGATGATGGGCAAGAAGTACGGGGGTTAAGACAAGCAGACATTGTCCTCATAGGAGTTTCTAGAACATCAAAGACCCCTCTTTCTATGTATTTAGCAAATAAAAAATTTAAGGTAGCCAATGTACCACTCATCCCAGAGATCCCGCCTCCTCAAGAACTTTTTACTATACCAAGAAACAAATGTATTGGGTTAGTGATTACACCCGAAAAATTAAATGGAATTCGCCGAGAACGACTTAAAAATTTGGGATTAACAACTCCAGCAAATTATGCCTCATTAGATAGAATTCTTGAAGAGCTAAATTGTGCTGAAAGTATTATGAAAAAAATCGGTTGTCCAATCATTGATGTCTCCAATAAGGCAATAGAAGAGACAGCTGATGTCATATTAGCCATGTTTAACAAAAGGGGGAGCTTTGCATAATGGATAAAAAATTTGTCTTCATGTTTAATCAATCAGGAAGTGGCAAGAAGGAACTCTTAGGGGGGAAGGGCGCTAATCTAGCTGAAATGACCCGAATTGGTCTACCTGTTCCTGATGGTTTTACTATTACAACAGCTGCTTGTAATTCATATTACGATGCAGGACAGGTGACCCCTCCAGAAATCGAGTTTCAAGTATTAGAAGCACTTAAAACACTTGAGATAAAAACAGGCAAACAATTAGGTGACCCATCAAACCCGCTTCTTGTTTCCGTCCGATCAGGGGCTGTACATTCCATGCCTGGAATGATGGATACAGTTTTGAACCTTGGAATTAATGATGAAACCGTAGAAGGAATGGCAGAACTTACAAACAATCCTCGATTTGCTTATGATTCCTACCGCAGGTTTATTCAAATGTTCAGTGATGTAGTCCTGGATGTAGACAACTATTATTTCGAACAACTGTTAGAAAATATCCGAGAAGAAAAGGGATACCATTCCGATACAGAAATAACTGCTGAAGAATGGAAGCAAGTGATCAAAGAATTCAAGAAAATTGTGCTAAGTCATGCGAAAAGAAGCTTTCCTGAGGACCCAAAGGAACAATTATTCCTAACCATCAGTGCCGTGTTTGACTCATGGAATAACCGACGGGCTATTTTGTATCGACGTCTTCACAATATACCTAGCCATCTTGGTACAGCTGTAAATATTCAAAGCATGGTGTTTGGAAATATGGGTGATGATTCTGGTACTGGAGTTGCTTTTACCCGTAATCCATCCACTGGAGAGGCTAAGCTTTATGGGGAATATTTGATTAATGCCCAAGGAGAAGACGTTGTTGCTGGAATTCGAACGCCTCAACCAATAGCCAGCCTCCAAGAGGAGATGCCAGATGTATATCAGCAATTGCTTGATACTTGCCAGCTGTTAGAAAATCATTATCAAGATATGCAGGACATTGAATTTACAGTTGAACGTGGGAAGCTATTTATTCTCCAAACGCGAACAGGTAAACGCACAGCTCAAGCAGCAATTAGAATAGCTGTTGAATTGGTAAAAGAAAAAATTACGGATAAAAAAGAGGCCATTTTACGTGTAGATCCCGATCAGCTCGATCAACTACTCCATCACCGAATCGATCATACACATGAAAAAACGCAATTGGCCACAGGTTTGCCAGCTTCTCCGGGAGCAGCCACAGGCCAAGTAGTCTTTGATGCTGATGAAGCAGAGGAGCTATCAAAAAGCGGGAATAAGGTCATTCTTGTTCGTCCCGAAACTACACCTGATGATATCCATGGAATCGTGGCTTCCCAAGCTACCGTTACTAGTCGTGGAGGAATGACAAGCCATGCTGCGGTTGTAGCTAGAGGTATGGGAAAAGCTTGTATATGCGGATGTGAAACCTTAAAGATTGATTTAGAGTCAAAACAATTTAAAGTAGGATCTACGATTGTGAACCAAGGGGATATTATTACTATTGACGGTTCAACAGGTGAAATCTTCCTTGGTGAAATTCCAATGAGCGAACCAGAGCTTTCTGACGAATTCCAATTGCTGCTTAGCTGGGCAGATGAAGAGACAAAAATGGGAGTAAGGGCAAATGCTGATAATCCAGAGGATGCTGAGAAAGCACTGGAATTTGGAGCAGGCGGAATTGGACTCTGCCGTACAGAACATATGTTCATGGATGCCTCTCGGATCCCAATTGTTCAAAATATGATCCTTTCTGAAACCAATCAGGAACGTAAAGACGCTCTCGATCAACTCCTGCCTATGCAGCAGCAGGATTATGAGCAAATTTTTGAAACGATGCAAGGACATCCGATTACCGTACGCTTACTAGATCCGCCCCTCCATGAGTTTTTGCCGGACAAAGAAGAACTGCTCGTTGATGTGACAAGGCTGCAAATGACAAACCCTAACTCAAACAAGTTACAAGAAAAGCAAAGCCTCTTACGTAAGGTCCGGCTATTGGAAGAATCAAATCCCATGTTAGGACATCGGGGTTGCCGCTTGGGTATGATCCATCCTGAAATTTATGAAATGCAAGTCATGGCCATTTTTCATGCGATGTCTAACGTTATGACAAAAGGAATCAAAGTTAAACCCGAAATCATGATTCCTTTGGTCAGCCATGTGAATGAACTGAAAGAAATGCGTCAACTGGTGATTAATATTGGTGAGCAAGTCCAGAGAGAAACAGGACAGGCATTCGACTACCTTATTGGAACCATGATTGAAACACCACGAGCAGCACTAACAGCCGATCAAATTGCAGAAGAGGCAGACTTCTTCTCTTTTGGAACCAACGATTTAACTCAAACAACGTTTGGATTTAGCCGAGACGATGCAGAGGGCAAGTTTCTTCAACATTATGTGGAAAGTGATGTACTAAAAAGAAATCCATTTGTTTCGTTAGATCAAGAAGGTGTAGGGAAACTTGTAGAAAGTGGTGTGAAACTGGGCCGCGAAACAAAACCTACACTAAAAACGGGGATCTGCGGGGAACATGGCGGTGAAAAAGAATCGATCCAGTTCTGCTTTAATTTAGGGGTGGATTATGTAAGCTGCTCCCCTTTCCGGGTTCCTTCTGCACGGCTGGCAGCAGCTCAGGCAACTATACGTCATGAGCAAAGTAGTCATCCTATAAAAGAACTTCAGTACAAATAACTAAAAAGAATTAGATGTGGCTTTTAGTAAAGTAAATGAGAAAATCGAGTATTTTAATAATTTGGAGAAGGAGCATCAAAAAAAGTCAGATCACAGCGCATCAGATAAAGTAACTTCCACGCGGTAAGATAAAAGATCCCTCGAAGAGAAGTAACATTCTTCGAGGGATCTTTTTATATGAATTTTAAATTGCCTTAATTCAAATAATTATTTACTCCTTTAAGAACCGCTTGAATTAAAGTTACTTGAAGGTTAACCTCTACAGTTTCACTGATACTAACAAAAAATCATTTACCTTCTATAATTTAAAACTTTAAAAGGTGATTTTATTCGCTAATTGTATCTACACTCTGAAAGTGGAATTCAAAACCACTTTGTCAGCTTGGAGAGAGCCCCGTTTTCTACAAGCTGACAGCAACCTTTTAAAAAAGCTTTATTGCAAGGCGGATTTATAACGATGATAATAACCATCTACATTGTTTAAAAGCAATAATTCAGTATACAAATAAGTTTTCATATTGAAATCAGAAAAATCAATGTTCGTAAGCTCTTTAATTTTCTTGATTCGATAATTCAATGTATTCGGATGAATAAATAAATCTATCGCAGTCTGTTTCCCTTTCCCATTGTTAGCCAAAAAGGCTTCCAATGTAAGTAATAATTCTGTTTGTTTTTCTGTATCTTTTCTAATCAGTGTAAGCAAATCTTCACTATAGTAGTCTTTTGAACTATTCTTTTCATACAAAGCAGCTAAATACCTGTAAATCCCCAAATTTGCAAACTCACGAGGCATCGATTCCGCACGGGGACTAATAAAGTTTGCTGTCTCAATGACTTCTAGTGCTTCCAGGAAGCTTTTTCTCATATAAAAAAGTTTGGTATATTCTTTTCCAACCCCAATAAGAAAATGATAAAAACCCTCTTCCCCTGTTTCCATTTTTACTTCCTCAATCAAATCACGGGCGATATCCCTTGAAGAAAAGCGTTTATATGCTAGCCCTTTAATCAAGATAATAAATTGGAATTCTGCCTTTAAGAAGTACAAGTTTTTATCCTTTCGGAAACGGATCAAGGTGTTCTCCAAATCATCGAGTAGATATTTAAATTGGGGCGCCGTAACAGAGAAAACTACTACAGAAAAACGATCAGGGATTTGCAGCTTTGCCAAAGAAGCATCATGCGGAATTGACTTTCGCTTCCATATTCATGATTTAGAAGCTGCCATAGCAATTCTTCTTTTTGTCCTTCTTTAGCATTGATTTTTGTTAACTGATCATAAATCAGCTTGCCAAGGTGAGGTGTAATTCCCCCTAAAAGCCCCAATTCCTTTTTATCTAATGTTTGTTCTGACTCCTGAACCCATATGAAACCCATTGTATGTCCAAGATGCCTTACAGCAATAACCACGCGCTTTTGAAAGCCGATTTCTTCTATATGCTGAATCCGAATAGGATCAGGGTGATGATCCAGACGTTGAACAATCCCTTCTTTCTTTAGGCGCTCAATGATGAAAATTGGACATTTTTTTGAAAGAATCGTCTTTTGCTGGGTTTGATCAAAGTCAGCAAAAGAAGAACTATAAGAAACCAATTCAAAATTTTTATTTTCAATAATAACAGGCTTTTTCAACTTGGAACTGATCAGCTCTGTTGCCTAATGAATATCTTCTGTCTTGATGAATTAATCCTCTAACTTCCATAGAACTCTAACCTTTCCGAGTAGATTAAATGCCTTCACTCGTTAACTTCTATATTGATGGTGCCTTTCCCCGCCACAATACCATGCTAAAGTACACAACGAATTAGAGGTTTATTACATCATTTGCATAACTTGGCAGCTATGAGGAACTCCCAGCAATAAAATAGTATTTCATCTAAATTGGGTAACGTCTAAGGTAAATAAGACTCCCTCGGAGATTTATTTACCATGCATGAACTCTAAACCATTGATCAAACGTCTAATTATATTGAACAAGATGACGCAGACAAGCGAACACCTCTTCACAACCTCCATTCATTCGAATTCCAGAGATTCATTAATAAATCTTCTGATTCACCTGTATTACCATTAATAATAAAGGTTTTTGTGAAGAAACTAGTTTCTACCTCCACTTTCCATAAAGGCAAATAAACAATCTCTGCTTCTCTAATTTCATATCTGGGCTTTTTTAATACATAGTTTCTATTAATTTGCTTTTTTTGTATATCTGTTACATATTTCCCCAACAGCTCCTGCTTAGTAATCGAAGCTTCTTTAACTTTTGATGTAGAGACCTCTCCTTGAGTAACAAAAGGGACGTTGGGAAATAAACCCCGATAACCTGAAACGGCATCTACGAAAGCCATGTTCGGTTTTTTTCTCGGGGGAAAGGGTTTTCTGTCTGCAATCACAAGCATTTTCACGGTCCACATTGGATGATATACCTTTTCTTTTTTTACAATCCCTTTGTCTATAATTTCTTCATTCAGCTCCCTATTCCACCTCAAAGGTGCTTTTAAGCTTTTGTATATATAAGCTGGGAGCTCACGTGCTTGCACGGTCCCATTTCCTAAAAGATTTACATTCATTTTGTCACCTGCTTATGCATCGATGTTGGTATGATAACGGTCTACTTCTAATTGGACCGCTTCGGATGGTGGAGCTGTCATTAAACTTACTACGATCGTTAGAATGGCAGAAATCGGTGCGGATATTAAATGCTCGGATACTAGAGCAAACGGTAATAGTGCCATGATGACGAAAGCGACCGTTCCCCCAATCATTCCCGCTAAAGCTCCAGCTGTATTGGTGCGCTTCCACCAAAGTCCAAGAACCAGTGGAAAACCGAAAGCGGAGAGCATCGCGCCACTGACCCACCCTACCATAACCGCAATCAATTGGGGAGGGTTTATTGCAAAAATAATACCGACAATACTCGCTAAAACCATTACAACTAAACCAAGTCGAGTGACTTTTTTATCAGAGGCGTTTTTGTTGATATGTTCTTTGTAAATGTCATGTGCAATCCCTGCAGATACGGCCAAAAGCATCGCGTCCGCTGAAGACATAATCGCCGCTAACAGACCAGCCAGCATCATACCGGCTAATACAGCAGGCATGTAGTGCTCAATAACAGATATGAAAATCATATCCTGGTTCTCTAATGATTCTGCTATACCAAGGCTCGCCCCTGCGGAAGCAATTACAAACCCGAATATAAACACCGTCACATAAAGAAAACAAGCACCTAACGCTGAACGACGAGCTGTTTTCGCATCACGCGCAGCAAAATTCCTCATGACTGCGGAAGGTGAAACGACGCCAAACCATAGGAAAGCAATAAATAGACCGAAGTAAGACATCCATGGCTGGGTGATCGATCCGAATTGCGGATCCACCGCTAACGCATCTTGAATTAGCGAATTAACTCCTCCATGATCCATTAAAATAATGATAGCGAGGACGAACATCCCTATGACCATGACGGCACCTTGAATTAAGTCCGTGTATGTAATCGCCCACATTCCACCCAACGCTGCATAAAAGGTAAATCCTAACCCTAATACGATGACAGCAGTCACATAATCGATACCTAACACATAAGAACCAATTAGTCCTGAAGCAGTCAACTGAGGGATCATATAGAACGTCATACTTAGTACAACTAAAGTAGCCGCAACAATTTGAACAGATTTTCCGTATCTCTTCTTAAAAAATTCAGGTAGAGTCTTTACCCCTGTTCTTCGAATTTGGCCCGAAATTAAAAACATCGCAAAGGAGGGAATTGCTACTGCTCCAAACCCGTAGGCCAATAGAAAAGGAACACCTAACACGACTCCGGAACCTACTGCTCCCATCAATGAACTAGAACTCGCTACCGCTGCAAAAAACGCGAAAGATCCGACAAAGCTATTAATCTGTCCGCCAGCTGTCCAGTAATCTCCTTCAGATGAGTGAGCTCGTTTTGCAAACCAGATTCCTATAGCAGTCATAATAATTAAATAAACACCTAAGATGATAGTTTCCATTACCTGCATGGTTTTCACTCCTTTATTTTATTTTTTCTTCTCTAGTCTCTCCATCCAAACTATATAACCGATCGTTAGAATTAACCAAATGAAAAAGCAGACAAACATAGCCCACCCGGCCAAGGAAATCCCTCCAACGAAAGTTTCTGTAGGCCACCATATCCATACGAATAGTGATATAACGGACAATATTATTACCATGATAATACCTGGGTCTTTCCACCTTTTCCTTGTTGTTTTGCTCATAAGATTCCCACCCTTTCTATTTGTAAGATTTTTCACCAACTGCTTTTACAAAGACTAAACCCAAATTAGAGACCACAATGGACTTAAAATAATCGTTTTATCTTTGGCATTAGAGGATGAAGATTTTCCGTACTTCCATATTCATGATTTAGAAGCTGCCATAGCAATTCTTCTTTTTGCCCTTCTTTAGCGTTGATTTTTGTTTAATGAACACAATTCTGTTTGCCATGGTGAAGTTTCCGAGTAGATTTAATATCTTTATTTGTTAATTTCAATATTTCACTAAATTACAATTGAATATTAGTCCCTACCTTATTCTCAATAGCTTTACTGTAAAAATATTGGGCTACAATAATATCCACAACAGCTAATCCAACTGATTTAAATACTGTGATTTCTTGGTCGCTGACTCTGCCTTCCTGTTCTCCGGTTACAATTTGCCCAAGCTCCCCATAGATGTCGCTTGGCTTAAAAATGCCATCTTTAATTGGAACTTGTAAATCACCGGTTTCTTCTAATGCTGCTTCTTTTGATTCCACTACTACTTTGTCGGCTGATGGCATTATATGAGAGGGTAACTCCTGCATCGTCGGCCTAAACGAACCTACTGCATTCACATGAACACCTGGTTTTAATGACTTTGAAAAAACCGGTGTTGAAGAGTTTGTTGTAGTAACAATAATGTCAGCTTCACTTACAGCTTCGTTTGCGTCTGAATATACTCGTACACGTTTATTAAATTTCTTTCTAATATATTCAGCAAATTCCTGTGCTTTTTGTTCTGTACGATTATAAAGGGAAATTTCTTCAATCTCTCGAACAGCGAGTACAGATTCAACCAGGCCTTTAGCTTGTGCCCCTGTACCGATAATACAGAGCTTTTTAGAATCTTGACGGGATAAATATTGCGTGGCTACCCCAGATAAAGCACCTGTTCTAATCATTGTTAAATAAGACCCTTCTAATAGAGCGGTAGGTTCTCCGGTTTGAAAGTCTGACAGCATTACCACACCATTTATGGTTTTTTTCCCTAATTGCTTATTATTTGGAGCTACGGTTACTACTTTTAATCCCACGCCCCCAAGTTCTTCAGCTACGGAAGGCATGACCAATGCAGTATTTTGACCATCATTAAAGGGTAAGGCGGCACGAATAGGGGTAACTGTTCTTTCTGCTGAAAATTCCTTTAATGCGACAGCTGCGCGTTCTATAATTTCGCTCATATCTACCAAACTTTTTAGTTCTTCCGTATTTAAGATTAACAAGCTTGTTCATCCTTTCCTGATTCCTTCATAACCTTATATTTTCAATGATAATTGCTAAAAAGGAGGAACCTTTATGCATTAACTACTTCCATGCTACTTACCACAGAATGTTTGTTTCTTACAAACCTTCTTACTTCTTTCCGTTATCCGCCTTATTTCTATCCCTTAACATTGAAACGGTCATAACGAAGTCGTTCAGTCGGTATGGAAGGTGTCATCTTCGTTGATCAATTCTTCGATCACTTTACCTGTAATCGCAGCTAAGCTGATGCCATCTCCTTCATGTCCTGCTGCTATATAAAAGCCGGCAGCTATTCAACATGTGAAATGATTGGAAGGTGGTCAGCTGTCCATGGTCGTAATCCTGCATATGTTCTAATAACCGTCATATCACCCATCTCAGGGAAGAAACGCATCGTTCTTCTTGCTACGCATTTCATGATTCACTTTTGTGTCATAACCATGAAATTGCCGAGTACTTCCAATTAAAAAGTTTTGGCTTTCGGTAGGCTCAAAGACTAACGCAACGCCATATTTATCAGTTACTGGGTTTACTTCCCTCTCCCCGCCAAACTTTGAAATGAGATAGCCAAATCCCATTACATTTCTTACCGCAACAGACTGTTGTCTAGAAGCAACCATTACATAACCCTTGCGCGGTTTTATCGGAATGTCTATATCTAACATCTCTCCAATAAACGGAGCCCATACACCACATGCGTTGACTACCTTATTGGACGTGAAGGTTCCATTATTTGTCTCAATTACAAATTGATTTACTTGATTTTTATAAAGATTTCTCACTTCCGTATTGGTATGTACTTTCGCACCGAATTGTTTGGCACGATGTATCATTGAATAGGTCAACGTATAGGGATTGACTATAGAATCAGTCTGACACTCAAGACCGCCACGAAGATCGTCTGCGAAGTAATCTGATTCATTACGTAGGTCTTCCTGATCCAACATTCGAAAATCCAAGCCTGCCTCTTGCTGTTTTTGGACCCACTTTTGCGCAGCTTCCATTTCCGTATCATTTTCACATACTAGAACACTACCAGGATTTCGATATTCAAATGGGATCTCATATTCATTCTTTAATTCAATGTTTTAATAGAACCCTTCTTCTATTACATCCATCCTTTCTACCCAGTGCAAATATGTAATTTTAATTTTTGTTAAAGAAAGTAAAATAAACATAGGCTACAGCTATGACTCTTTGCAGGTAAATGAGCCAATAAGATTACTTCCCTCCCCATTTATTTAATTGAAAATACAACTCAACACCTTATAATTACAGTTACACTTAAATTTATAACAAAAATAAAAACGCAATATTCCTAATTAAAATTCGGATTGCATTTCACTAAATTTAAGTGTCACTAAAATTATTAATTTAATTATACTGTCTATTTTCTAAAAATTCAAATACCTGATCAAAACCTTTTTACTTACGCTATATTTACCATTCAAAACATTAAATTGATTGGTGAGTTCCCCAGTTCCCTACTTCCAATTATAATATTGCTTAAAGTATTTCTCCCCCTTATGTGTTTAGGTTTTCAGAACTTGTGGATTCATATATAATTTAATATGACTAGAAAGTACTACCTATAACCCAACTATATTTTGAGGTGTGAAAAATGGATTCTGAATTAGGAAAATTAATCAAAGATCTCCGTAAAGAGAAAAGAATGACTTTGAAGGAAGTCTCCGAAAACGGATTTATCAATAAGTTTTTTATCAAAAGTAGAGCGTTCTCTTTGTTCCATAACTTTACTCTCCTTAAGAAAAATATCTGAAGCTCTCGGTGTTAGTCCTAGCTATTTCTTTCCTGACACTATACAAGTTGACGAAGGTATAATCAGACGAGCAAATGAAAAGCAAATGGAACATAAATCATCCTTTACTTATTCAGATTTATCTGGAAATGTATCTAATCCATTGTTTGTACCAGTTCTAGTTACCTTATTACCTGGAGATAAACGAGGCATACCATTTTCTCATGAAGGACAGGAATTTATTTATGTTATAGATGGTACGATGACAATTATTCTTGATGACAATGAATACGACCTTTATACTTAAGCAAGCAGGTCATGAGGTCATTATATTAGAAGGCAATAATCGTATTCCGAATGCACCAGTTTGGCAATGTAGTAATTTTTTAGATAGATCAACGTCAGCTGGTAATTCAAAAACGACCTTGCCTGACTTAGATAAACCAGGATTGATTTGTTCTAAGAAGAAGTCCCCCATATCATCACCCATAGCCATCATTACCTTGCCATCTGTATTAGGTTCATATTCCACGTCTCCAGCTTTAATCTTAAAGAAACTCGAGTTGATTGTTAAAGCTTCTTTTTTACCATTGTCTATTTTCACGTCTAAAATTACGAATTTACCATCAGTCTTTGCGTTTTCAACGAATTCATTCCCGCTATCAATTTCATTTGTTTCTTCTGCAGCTTCTACTGTGAACCCTACATCTGCAACCGTTGCTGTCTCACCGATGCCTGCTGTTTTTGGTTCTTCTTTCTTTTCTTTCTTACCGGCATCTTTCTTTGTGCTATCATCAGCTTTAACTTCTGAAGCCGGATCCGCGTTTGCTGGTTCAGCTGAATCCTCTCCACCACCAGTAGCAATACTCCCGATGATAATCACAGCTAATACCCAAACCCACCACTTCTTGTAAAATGGTTTTTTCACTTTTTCTTTTGCCATTGTAATACCCCCAAGTAAAAGTTTTTAACGCTAACAATTTTACCGAATACTTTTCCAATTTCTACAACTGTAGGAAAATTTGTCTTTAGTATACAAATAGTTGTATTTTATACTGTAAATGTAATACCCCAAAGCTCTGCTTTCCTTGCGGAAGTGGAGCTTTTAATGTTTCCATAACTAACTCAACCCGTTTCAAAATAGAGTTAATAATTTGGGCGAACTCAAAAAAATTTAAAATTAAAAAGCCAATTGCAGGTCCATATATCAGTTTTGTGATCTTTATACATAAAATGTTAAGTCCTAACAGCTATCATAATGCCCTCATACGGCAAAACTGCTGCAATCAATAAATTAGAAATTGGTCTTAAACATTTATGTCTGCTTTATTTGTGAGAAAACCTTTGATGTACTCCTCCTCGTTTACAATATCCGTTACATTCCGTTTCAAAAAACGGAAAAGGACTTACCATATTTTTGAAGAATACTTCAATAGGGTCAAAATGTGACAAAAAAATCAAGAATAGTAGAGGAATATTTAGGTGATGGAATATGCCAACTTATAGATGTTTAAAGCACAATGAAATTATGCATGAAATGATAGTATCTAATAAAATTAAACCATATTGTTTCACATGCAGAATTAAAGACAAACTAACTGAAGAACTAAAAGATTACCATAACAATAAGAGTTACTATGAAAAACAGCATAAAAGTATAACTAAAAGTAGGTATATGGATGAGGTACTTTTAGGTTCGTTTAAAGCTTTTATTGTCTCAATAATAATCTTTAATTTCTTTACTGCCTTGGCATTTATAAAATTCTCATTTATCTTTTCTTTTTTAGTATCTCTAATATTGCTTGCTATTAGATATGTACAAATAAGAGGAGACAGAAGCATTTACTCAATTTCAACCTTGGATATTGTAAAAGAAAAAATGATTAGTGAAAGTGAAAATAATAAAAGGGAAGTTGAAATATTTATAAGTAAACTCCATAAAGAATACACTTTAAAATCAATAGGTCTAGATATTGTTGATCAGATGGATGGGTATGAGTTTGAATATTACGTTGCTAGCTTACTTGAAAAATTAGGTTTTAGAGAAGTTAAGGTAACGAAAAAAAGTGGCGATAGTGGTGTTGATATAATTTGCTATAATCCCAAAGGTGAAAAAACAGGTATTCAGTGTAAAAGGCAGAAAGCTAAAGTAAGTAATACAGCTATTCAGGAAGTGTTTTTAGGGAAGAAATTACACAAATGTACTAAAGCAATGATTATTACCAATTCATATTTAACAAAACCATCATTTGCAGCTGCAGTTAAAGCAGGAGTTGAAGTATGGAGTAGAAAAAGATTAGCAGAAGAAATGAAGAAGGTCGAAGTTCAATATAGTTGGGATACATTCTTAAAAAAGTACTATGATTTACCGAGTGGAAAGAAAAATTATTAATTGATTTCTTTATTAAAAGGTTTAGGTGATACAAGTGAAATATCACTTCATGTACTGGTGGCAAGAAGGTGATCAGAGAGTATATCAGTTCATGGATTTTGAAGGTGGTCGTCTAATGAAATTTAGAGTGAATGATAAAGAGGAATTATTCAATGTCAAGAATGAAGGATTTCTGGAGGATTTAAAGAAACAACTGAATAAAGTTTTAAATAGTGGTCCTTATGAAGGTCCGTATAAATAAAGGTGGTCGTATGTATAAGTATATTTTTTACTCCCTATTGTTACTTCTATCGCCGCTACTTTTTTATTTATTCTTAGATTTAATATTTGGGGAAGGTATTGTATTGCTTCCTTTTTTAATTATAGAGGGAATTGTGATCATATTAATTTTTATTGGGGTATCCAAGATAAAGAAGAGCTCCTAGATAAATAATGAAGGGAGTTCTATTTAATTGCTAATACAAAGAGGAGAGTTAAATTTGAAATTTGATAATAGAACCTATGAGGATATTGAACGTATTAACCAATGGCAGGCGGTATTTAATCAGCATTTTAAATCAGAAGGACTAACTATGTTTGATTTCCATAAATTTATTGTTGGCCATCTTCTAATAAAAGAAGCTCTTGATTCAGAAAAGAGGAAAACAAAATTATCTGTAGATGGTACAGATTTAACCGAAGAAGAACTAGAATTAGCTATTGATTTTATTAGGAAAATCCGAAATGGAAGCACCTAATGGGGAATACAAAATGGATAATAAAAAGTTGGTAACCAAAAGGCTTAATTTTATTTATGAATTATCAATGTTTTTCCTTGCAGTAGTATCAGTGTCTTTTATCTGGATTGAAAACCAATCTTATCAATATATTGATAGAATTGTGTGGATCATTTTTGTCATTGATTTTATGACTCGGATTATTTTAAATAAAGATAGGATTGCTTTTATTAAGAAAAATCCTTTTGATCTTATTGCAATTATTCCATTTGATTCAATCTTTAGGCTAGCTCGTTTTGTTAGATTATTCAGAGCTATAAGAGCAGTTATTTTGCTTAATCGGTTTTCGAATCCGATTTTCAAAATCCTAAAAACTAACGGTCTTGACCGTGTAATAAGTTTTACATTTGTTTTAATTTTTATCTCTTCTTTACTCATACACTATAGTGAACCTAATATAACAAACTTTAATGATGCTTTTATGGTGGTCTATAGTTACAGCAACTACCGTTGGATACGGAGATATATCTCCGAGTACTGGGTTGGGAAGACTTATTGCACTTATTTTAATGGCCACAGGAATTGGTTTGTTAGGGATGATTACTGGGTCAATTGCCACGTATTTTATAAAGCCAGAAACAGAACTTCCTGAGAGTGTTAAATTCATAAAATCTGAATTAGATCGATACGAAGAATTAAATAAAGAAGATCTTGAATTACTAAAAGTAATGATAAATGAGTTGCAAAACAATAAACAAGACACGTAAAGCCCACCTCAATCGAGATGTTAAAGCCGATGTTAAAATCCCCAATATAGCCGGAAT
>NZ_JAIBLJ010000031.1 GCF_020179385.1 Alkalihalobacillus sp. YIM B00296
ATATAACTAATTATAACTTTTACTAGCGCTAAGGCAAATTATGAAAACAAAAATTTCTTTTATTCTTTAAGAAAGTGGATTCTTGTTTCTCCTTCTCGTTACAGCCATTAGTAATAACTTCCCCTAGTTGCTTGAAGTTCTAATTGTTTCAGTATTAATTTGCAATATCCGAACTTATGTTCGTATAATTAGAATACAATATCCATAACTGTGAGGTGAATTAAATTTGCAGTTTTCAAACTTTAAATGGGACTCGTTACGTGTGGAGCGTAATTTTGATGGGAAACCTTACCATTTATCTTTTATTTGTGTTGTTCATAATACCTCTTGTTTATTCCGGGTTAGGAAAGAGAAAAGTTGGGAAATCCATTACATAGCCCATTTATGTGAAAGTTGTGAGTATTGTGGGCAGGGTACCATGTGTTCAACATACGAAATGTTTTAATCTTCTTTGAAAGGAGAGGAAGAGAAACTTTTCAAGTAGATCCGAACAAAATGAAAAGCTGAAGATTATCTTTTTAAAATCTATTAAGTAAGTATAGGCTTTATTTTCAATAACCCCACATCAACTGATGTCTCTATATAACCAACTATCTGATTAAACGTAAAAACATTAAGTTTTTTATTTAAAACTTCCTTATCGTACTCCATATCACCTAATACATAAGGAACGAATTTTTCAACGTCTTTGGACTTAACCTCTTCCAAGTCTGAAATTGCAGGAAAATGACTAAACGTTTTTCTCAATTCATTTGTAAAACCATAGTGTTCTAATAATTTTCCATTTAGTAATCGGAAATCATTATGGTATAACTTATATAATCCTTCATCAGCATCCATTCTGTTCCTTAACCAAGAAAGATTAAAACCTCTTAGCCATATATCATCAGCAATTAAATGTGCACAATACCCCAATATATAATCATTTTTACTTTCTACTTGCGAACTATATTTACGTAAAAATCCTTTATAATCAACACTTCTTGAATAATCTTGTACTTCACCTACAAAAAAATGTGATAAGTTTTTTTCTTCGTGTGAAAAAACAACGTCTGGAGCAACGCTGCCAAGCAAAAATGATGTTTTATCTTTTATCGATAAAGCCTCTGCAATTTTATTACCAATAATCGAGTGCATTATTCTTGAACCCATAATTCCCCCACCATTCAATAATTTCTTCTAAAAGGCTCTACTTACTACTTGTCCTTGAAATTCCAAAGCGTCTAAAGCCCGTATTCGTTGGACCTCACTTAATTCGGATAAATGCATCCATTTATAATCAGAGTGTTCAGAACTAAGGTTGATTTCCGCATTCTTTGGAATAGAACAGCGGAATATTGCAGCTTGGGTATTCAGTACACTATGATAATAAACCCCAGTTAATACAACATCCTGAACTTCTATTCCAAGTTCTTCTCTGCATTCACGAAATAACGCTTGATGAAGGGTTTCTCCGGGTTCAACACTCCCACCTGGTAAACTCCATCCCTTATTCCCGTATGTTCGCTTTAATAAAAGCACATGACTTTCGGAATTAAATATTATAGCATGAGCACCAAACCTAAAAGTATCATTAAAAGCCAATTCTATTCCCCCGTTTATTAAATAATTCTTTTGACGTTTCTTATTCCACCATGCTGCCCAATTGTTCAATAACAATTATTTCAAATTTCCATCATTTGCACAATGCATTATTCCAGAATCTGGCCCTAAAATGGAATAATGAGCGCTTTCCTTGTTCCTGATATGCTCCCCTTAAAGTAGACAATGGTAAAATTAAAACAACCATCGTTGCTTGAGGGGAGCATTTTGTATGTCCAAAAGGTCTAAATATAGTTTAGAAGATAAATTAGAAATCGTTATGAAAGTAAATTCTGGAGATGAATCCGTTCTGACTCTGTCGAAAAAGTTAGGACTCTCCACGTCAGACATATATAAATAGGTTCATTTTTATAATAAATATGGTGTTGATGGATTGATACCAAGAAAGAAGAACACCCGATATTCTTTAGAAACACAACTTGCAGCTGTTAATGGGTATGTAAATGGAGAAGGATCATACGATGAAATTGTTGTAAAATATAATATTTCCTCTCATTCAGTATTGATGCGGTGGGTTGAAGCCTATAAAAATGGAAGATTAAAAGTTAAAGCTCGCTCTTCTTCGCAGAAGAAACATAGAAAACAAAACACAGAAAGGTTTAATTTAGAGGAAAAGATTGAAATTGTACGAGATTACCATGAATACAATAACGACTATCATATAACTGCCGATAAGTTTGGGGCTAGTTACCAACAGGTTTATTCATGGGTGAAAAAGTTTGATGAAGGTGGTATTGATGAAGATAAAAGAGGGCAAAAAAAGAGAAACCCTCTCACAGAAGAAGAAAAGCTTAAGCAAAGAATAAAAGAACAAGAAATTAAAATGCGAAGACCGGAAGCTGAGAATGCCTTTTTAAAAAAGTTAGAAGAGCTCGAAGGGTGGCGACAATAAATCAAGGGAGAAATCAAGTGAAATACCGTACTACACAAGACTTATCACGTACATTCCCAGTTGTTTTACTATGTGAAATTGCAGGCGTTTCTAAAGCAGGATTTTATAAGTGGCTTAAAAGAGAAGTTCCGGAAAGAGAAAAAGAAAACGAATATCTAATCTCCTTAATGAAACGAGAACATGAGAAACGGCAAGGAATTTATGGCTATAGGAGTCGGAAAAATATCACCTTAATCGCTATGAAACATTTGCAGAACTTAAATGATCATATGTATTTTTACAACCATGAAAGGTTTCAGGAGAATTTAAACAACCTTACTCCGATGGAATATCGAAGTAAGGCTGCTTAGTTTTTTTATTTATTTAGCCTGTCTACTTTACAGGGTGCAGTTCATCCATGATAGCGCCCGATCGTATTCTAAGGTCAGCCAGTAATTTTTCTGGTTGACCTATTTAATATAGGTTATTCTTTAGAAAGCCGGGGTTGGACGTAAGCGCCCGTGGGACTTGACCCCGTCCGTAATACTGTCCGCCCCCTACTTAGAGGGTCTTCACGTCTTAGACAAGTACTCTATACAGGAGTTGAATGTGGCTTAATTAAAAGCCGGAATCCCAAACTAAAGAGTTCTATGATCGGAAACGTAAGGCAGGCAAACCACATAAGGTTGCGGTTATAGCTTGTGCAAATAAACTCATTCATTGGGTTTATGCATTACTAAGCGTAGAGAAGCTTTTATTGTATAAGAATCACCTAACATCATACATTAAATCCAATTACTCCAAGTTGAATATTTGAAGCTTATTAAGCATGCCCAATTTTATTGTAACATGCTTTTTTATCTTATTTAGTGCTACCTATTGACCTTCTATTAGCTGGTATTGCTAATAACCTGTTTTTTAGTAGGAGAATTCTTTTTTTAACTCTTTTGATAAATGGCTATGAAGTAGCTGAAGTTTCAATTCATAAACGCTTTCAGCAACCAGTTTGGCGATTTGTTCAGCACCATACTCCTGGAAATGGGTGTTGTCACTTACCCCTTCTGGGTAATTAGGATGTTCTCCTTCTTCAAGCCACATGAAGAGATTCTTGCTTTCTTCAGGACCGAGCTGATTATACAATTCCATAGTTTTCTCAGACATGTCGATCACAGGTACCTGTTCTTCTAGCCCAAGCTCCTTCATTGCTTCTGGATATTCTCCGTGTGATGGCTTTGCTTGGCCATCTTCTGTGAATCCTCTTCTTTCTACAGGTGTTAATAAAACGGGATATGCACCTTTTTCACGAGCGCCGTCGATATACTGTTTCAGATAGCTCTTGTATGTTGTAAAGGGTTCTGTATAACGCGTCGGGTCGTTTGATTTTGAATCGTTATGTCCAAATTGGATAAATAGATAATCTTTCTCTTCAATTTGAGTGAGTATGTTGTCTAATCTGCCTTCTTCAATAAAACTCTTGGAGCTTCGTCCAGATGCAGCTTCATTACGGATTTCAATCTTGTCATCAAACATAGAATCAAAAACTTGTGCCCAGCCTTTACGAGGAGCACGGTCTTCTCCGTAATGAGAAGCAGTTGAATCACCCGCTATATAAATCGATACATTTTTTTGATCGGTGCCATCTTCCTCGTCGGATGAATGGGCCATGACCGTTTGACTACCAAATAATAGACTGATAGAAATCAATCCAGCGCACAATAACTTGCCTTTCCCTCGAAATTTCATTGTCTTCCTCCTTCATTGATTTGATTTTGGAGCCTGGACTTCTCGAAATGCAAATCTCCCTCTCAACCTATCATGTGTTCTTATATTTCAACTGTTTCACGAAAGAAGTTCATGTTTGAATTTTCCGAAATCATCAGTCCCAACTCCCCTACTTATTAGGAAGGGCCTGTATCAGCACCATTTCATTCAACACTTTTCTTAATTCAATTCAGGAACCCATCCATCCAGTACACTCTCGATCGTGTAATCGTCGGCTTCTTCATCACTTAGCTGGCGACGATCCTGATTCACTACAGCTCCTGGCCCTTCATTGTTATATTCATAAAGTCGAGCATCCTCTGGTTGGAACCCTCCCATCTCTGTCCAACCTTCTTCTTTAATATGTTGGCCAAGATAACTATCCCTGAATACGACACTGGCAATGGCGGTTGGATTACTACTTGGCTGCCAAGGACGTCCTAGATAAACCGTGTCTGCAGGTGCGTCACTTGTTAACTCGCTGTTCACGAACAGGAAGCCGAATGGTTTATCAGTGGGTGTACTTGCGGCAGTTATATATCCGTTATTAGATTCCGAGCCTCGATCAAGCGAATGGATTGTACAATTTTCAAATACAGCTTGGGCTGCACCGAAAATAAAATCTACGTCACCTTCGATATAACTATTGTAGTAATATTGTCTGCCAGCGTTGGCGAGAAGTGTATCCTGGTTACCAAGGAATCGTACATTGTTGAAGATCAACCTGTCCCCAGAAGCATTTACAGCCACAGCTTGTTGATCCTTGACGCCGATTGACTCATCAAATGAATTTTCGATCGTTAGATTTTCAACCTTACTATCATCTGCCCTTAAAAATGCAGTCGCACTCGCAAAAGTACCTATCTTCCCGCCGATACCGTTGTCTTTTCCTGCAAAGTTATCGTAAGTGATGCGTGTCCCTTTTGCGCTTTCCCCTATCAGGGCGATATGAGATTTATTCGCAGGGATATCGATGACCTCGTTATAGACCCCATTGTTTATGAAAACTTTTACTTCCTGGTCATTATTTTCAGGAACAGCATCAATTGCTTCTTGAACCGTCTCATAGTCTCCAGAACCATCTATGTCAACCACAAGCTTACTCTCTATTTGGTTTAAAATATCTGAGTAATCTTCTACCCGCTTCATCTCATCCTTTTTCAATCTTCTGCCTGATCGATCCTCAGACAAATCATTGACTACTCTGGCGTATACACGATTTTCAAAGTAACCGGTCGTTTTTGCAGTTTTCAAAAGCAAGGTCGCATAGCTTCCACCCCATTGATACCCATCTCTTCTTTCCTGTTCAATTTCATGGATGTCATGTTTGATCACGCCATCACGGCCAGAAAAAATTGGTAGGTTCGTGCCGATCTCATAAAATCTGTACCATGTCGTTGTATTCGGGTCTTCTACAAAATAGTCACCGTTTTCATCTCCGCCACTAACATACCGGATACCTTCAAGCTTGTTTTCATCAAACCAATCGAGTGCTCCTTTTACTGCATTCCTTAATTCCTGCGTCTGATTCGGCCTAGACATCAGGAATCGAACGATCCCCACGGACTCTTTCCCAGAAATAGAAGGATGCTCATAAGCTCGACCTTGTACGGGTTCATAACGATAAGGGTCGTGCTGGGATCCCCAGGCCGTCAGTTTGCCTTCTACCTCTATCTGCGCTTCTAATATATAGTCAACTGCCTTTTCCATGGATTCTTCTAACGTTTGATACAAGCGATCATCAATCACTTCGGTATTGAAAGGATACTTTTGATTCAAAATGTCATCAAACATTTTCAGCACTCGAATCATGGCTTCATCATTGAATGTAACCATATCCGAATAGTTTCCGCGTCTAGGATATACTTGAGCAAAACCTCCAGTGTCATATTGTAGATCCATCAGAAAGTCAATTCCATCTTCAATACTCTTCTTGTAGCGCTCATCTTTTGTCACAGAAAAAGCTTCTGCCAGGTAATAGATTTCTTTTACTGTTGCATCATTATCGATCGTGCCGAGTTCCACCCCATCAGAGTTCACCCACTCAGACCTTGGCTCTTCTCCATCCCAGGATCGACTATGATCAATTCCTTTCGACCAGCCGCCATGTTCCATTTGCCAGGTTAATATATTGTCTGCCCGTTCGATCACTGTATCAATATCGCCGGTAAATTTATCAGGTTCTTTATTCAATATGAATTTTTCCCCATTCAATTCATCCAGGCTTTTGAAAAACAAGACGGTGTTTCCAAACTTGTCGGTCCCCACTGCAGCTTTAGGGATCCGCAAGTTTCGATCGAGTAAAGGGGATAGGCTGTCCCAGCTTCCTCTGGCAGCGGTGATTTCCAAATCATCAAAATCAAAAGTATCAAACGTCCCATTTAATGTAACAGCAATCAAGTTTTTATTTATTGCATCGACACGCGCAATATGGACTTCACCTGTATCCTTTTTGGAGACCTCGGTCAATCTCTTAACGAGTTCTTTAGCCTCTTGCCAGATCATGTCCTCTTTGATCCCATGATTGTTATCGCTGTTCGGATTCATGATCCCTTGACGTGTCAGTTTGCCGAGCATATTCGGGTCTTCTTCCTCCTCCGGGACCATATCTAACAAGTCTCCCACGATTAATGCAATGTGTTCCTTGCTTAAGGGGTGATCAGCCTGTATTTCGTCCCATAAAAAATCGGGTACGTATTGATGGTCCTTAGCCACTTGTGCGGCATAGATCCCCCAATGAACAGCAGTGATCTGGCCAATGTCCTGTCTTGGATCTACGTTTTTGTATTTTTCACGAACATCAAATCCAAATGCATTATTGATCAATGCTAGAAATTCGTTGAATGTCACTGCTTGATCCTTGTTATTTTCTACATTTCCCAATATCCCTAATTGGTACAATTTTTTCATGGTTACTCCATCTATGACTTCTGAAAGTGGAACTTGTTCCGTTTCTACTTCAACAGGTTCATCATCTTCTGGATGGTCTTGGATTCGTAAGTGATCAATATTCCCACCACCCTCCGTACCGGTAGCTGTCAAACGGATGATATTTTCCCCTTCATGTAATGAAGTATGTAAAGTTTGGGTAAGCCATGTAGCCCAATCTCCTGTTGGGGGAAACGGAAGTTCTTCAATCATTTCGTCATTCACAAGAACCTCTGCAGGCCGTTCGCTGCCACCTGCATGGGCATAGCGAAAAATCAGGTAATAATCCCCATCCTCAGGGACATCGATTGTCCATTCAATATAGCCTCCTGGTACGTTGGGGCTATAATCCCTAAAACCTTCCCCGGTAAATCCAGGGTGTTTATTATCAATAATGGTTCCTTCTGCTTCAGCATCCTCAGCTTCATAAATTCGCCCAAATGATTGATCGTCATCTTCTGAGGCAAGTGCATTTCCGATCAGTAAATTCATAGCCATACTAATCAATACGATCCATAATATCGTTTCAAGTCTCCAAATCTTTTTTGCTCGTTTTTCCATCACTCTTTCCACCTCTTCCCTTTTAATATTTGAATCATTTCGAACCCTAGCCTTTTTCCTGCACTTGAAACGTTTATATATTTCATACATCAATTATAACAACGTTGTTATTACAAATATTGTTCAAATGAAATGATAACGTTTACATTTTTTGATGCTTGACTGCATTATTCTGAGTTCGTCTCTCGATATTGCTTTGGAGATGTACCTGTTATTCGAGTAAAGACACGCCATAAGTGAACAGGATTGGAATAACCGATCCGAAGGGCAATTTGGTTGATTTTCATGTCCGTTTCCAGCAAAAGTCTTTTTGCTTCATTTACACGAACAGCATTGACATAATCAACGATACTGCATCCTGTCACTTGTTTGAACAGCCTGCTGATATATTGTTCATTCATATGGAACTGCCGGGATAAGGAGGGGAGTGAAACGTCAGAGGAAAAGGAATCATTAATATAGGTCATGATGTCAGATATATCGTTTGATCCTTTCTCCTGTTGGATTTCAACATTTTTATTGCTGTATGGACTCTTTTCTTCTGCTAATCTCAGGCATTCGATTAGAAGCTGGTTCAGGAGAGAACGACTATAGATGTCCAGATAGTCTTCATCGTTTTGATATTCGATGTATAGCTTGTGGATGATCTGATCGAATAGATCTTGCTTAGATTCTGGAATCATCACCAAAGGAGGGCTGTTATGGAATAGGATCCGGATCAATTCTTGTTCACTTTTATGGAGGAAGTTTTCTCGAAAATTGATAACCATTCTTGCATAGTTTTTTCCTTTCACTTTCATCGTTCTATGCATAATGTTTTTAGAGATGAATATGAGCTGGCCTTTCTCCACGTTAAACGTTTTTCCGTTGATTAAATAAACACATTCCCCTTGAAGCAAGTAAAAAATTTCATAGTCTTGATGCAAATGATAGCTTTTCATTACTTTGTCAGATTCCCGGCTATTGAAATAATCCATATAAAATGATTGTTTCCTTAAAGAGACACTTAATTTATCATTCACAGTCATCTCCCCTTTCGTTTTCACACAAATACTATATATACCTATAAATAACCTTTTAATCGCTTAAAATTAAGTCAATTCTACCAATCAATTTACTTGCAGTTCTCGATCAAGCTTTCCCATTCATCAAAAAGCAAGCACTATGATACGCAGGAAATTCAAAAAAGACACACTTAAATTATGAGTGTATCTTTCTTAAACCGACGTGAGAAAAACGTCCAAAGGCAGACCAGATGATTCCTCCTAAAACGGGAATACAGACTGCTATAATATGAGATAGTGTACTCCCATGGCTAACGTAGCATTCAATTCACTTCTGGGAACTGATCGTCCCCCGTATGTGGAAATACCGATGTCATCAAAACCAACCAATACGTATCTATGATAAATATAAATGACCCACATATTTTCGATCATCGCATAACCGATAAAGATGATCCCACAATACCGTAATTAAGGGCTAATGCCTTTCCATCGCCCATCCGCTTTCTTCACTAATATCATTTTCATATTCTGTGTTGAGAATAAAAGCATTTAACCTTTCCATAAAGACTAACGATTCAAAGTCGTTAGCCATAATATTCCACAATCGCGCCCTTTTCTGGAATCTAAAATATGAATTAGTCATAAAATCACTTAATTCTTCTCCAATTAACGCACCCTTTACTTTAAGTACAAACTTTCACAATTCTTCTTTGTATTTTACAAAATATGGTGTGAACAAAGAGCCAATTATTAGTATGGCGAGTCCTATAACAAGAGTCACAAAGAAGTCATTGAAAGGGGAAAGAAAGTTAGTAAAAATCAACATTGGTATAATAGTCAAAGATACAAATATGATTCTCCCGGGAATAGTTATATTATGCTCCGTACTACACTTGTCACATTTAATTGGTCTATATACCCACCCAAAAAACGATTTATAGATTTTGCTCCAACCAAATTGGGTATTGCACTTTTCACATTTTTGCAAAACCAAATACCCCCTTTCATGTAATTACACATTTGAACCCGTTTGTTTAAGCTATTCGGTATTTTCAGCAATTCTTTTTAGTTCTTTAGCACGAGAAATTATAAACCTTTTCATGTATTTCTCCAAAAACAATTTGTCAGCCATCACGCCAAAAATGCTAAAAGGGGACCTATATTCAAAAATATCTATCATTAGGGTTCCTCCTGTTTCTTCAAAAAATTGATGTTTATGAGTGAAGGAACTGAAAGCACCTTTTAGCATTATATCTACAAACTCGTTAGGCTTTTTCATATGTGTCACTTTAGCTGTAAGTCTTTGTTTAATACCAAAATGAGTCGCTTCCCAAGTGACAGTTATCACCTTCTTCTAATAACCCTTCAGTAACCCCATCCACAGCTTTCTCATTTGTTTTAGCTGTGGTTTTAGTATGTATATCTACGTTTCTTGCAAGGTCAAAGCATACTTCCACAGGTGCTTTTATAAATTGGTGTGTTTAATAATTGGCATCTACATTCCCCTTTTTCAGAACGTCTCTCATTATTTCCTTATTCAAGTATCCTGCCCTTTTGTGAATTAAGAACTTTTTATACCTTCAATTTTGGTATCTACATTTTTTAACCAAAGTTATTAAATTGGTCAAAATTTTGGTGGTCATTCATCACATTTGAAGAAACTATTAATTTACCCAAAAAAGAAAAACCCCTAACACCATAGTGTCAAGGGTTTATCAGTTTAGTATAGTTGAATATATTGTTCGCGTTCCCAAGGGTGAACTTGTGTACGGAACATATTTTATAAGAATAAACCCTATCATCTTTATTCAAGATCATTGAGATATCAATGTTTATTTTAAAAAGGGAATCAAATACTTTAAATCCAAATCAAATTTTTGTGGGTATTTTGTGGGTGATTCGTGGGTGATTCGTGGGTGAATTAAAAGATAGACTTTGATTGTGATCTTATGGTTTTTATACTTATGGCGTGCCAATTTCGTTCCAACTCAGATTTATTTTATTATAGACTAACTTTCTAATTCGTCGTTTTCATGAGGGATATTCTCTTGAAACAATCATTAATAATGAGGTAATCAACTAGATACCTTTGGTTGACCTGATACATCTTGGGTATCGTCAATAATATCTTGTTTCACTACCATTAATAAGTCTAAAGCTTTCATTACAATATTAACCATCTTTAGAAAGACGAAAAGTAAAATTAAATCCAGGCTGTAGGAGACTAAATAAAGTATGTCAGAAACTTCGTATAAACCTGTATTTGATTTGAGAAGAACACGATTTAAACCATTCGTAATAAGAAACAAAAAATAATAAAAAGGAATGAATACCTTTAATTGGGATCCAAGTTTTTCAGTACTTTTAATCGGTCTGAAATGATCATACATGGTGGAATAGACATTCCACATCCCCCAAAGGCTATATATAGGAATCATTACCCGCGCCAGTGCCCCTTTTGGTGTAATAGGATACATCGTGTTTAATTCAACTAAATCCTTATGTGCCTTATAAAGCCATACAAGATATACAATAATTAATAAATAGTATAGAATCATGTAAAATACACTAATAAATTGATCGAACTTATAGATCTTTAAATATAACTGTTCATTGTAAACAAAAAGAAACGTTGTTACCAGGCTAATCACAGCAAATATGATTGAACTAATCAACATAATTCTTAATAATTTTCCAGCTACTTTCGATTTTAAAATCACAAAATCCCTCCAATAATTACGGTAATTTCCTTAAATATTCTAAAGCTTCATCCAAGTTTGCTACCGGGATCACCTTTACGGTTAATTGCTCTTCCTTTACGACTTTCTTTGCCTCTACTTGATTACTGAAATTTTTGTCTGCATAATATTCTCTATCTTTTGGAACGAAGAAAATATCAACATCATTCATTTCAGCTGAAAGGAGTTTATGGCGAATAGCTCCGACGCTTCCCACCGTTCCGTCATACTCTATCGTTCCGGTTCCCGAAATGATATATTGATTATTTTGTGAAAAGTCCTCATCATTCCATTCTTCAATTAAGCCGATGGCAATCATCAAACCAAATGAATCTCCTATGTAATCAGAGGATTTTTCCATGATTTTCTGACTCTTCTCACTTATCTTTATGGTTTGAGAGTCCGTTTTCACCTCTGCATTTTGTACAGCGTTTACTATCGTATTATGTTTGTATTTATCGGAAGTTTCATAATACGCCGTATAATTTTCATATTGATGTTGATCCAGAGAGGAAAACTCTATTTCATTCCGGGAAGTCAATGAAACAGAGAATTTTTCATAAAGATTTTCTATTATTCCTTCATGGACATAGGTAAAATAGACGGAACCTTCAACCCCCAGTTCCTCAACCGATGTAATATCACCGGTTGCCACGAATTCTTCGTGTTTTGGGTACATCATTACTACTGCTGCTATAAGGGGAATGATCAATAAAATGATAGCAAGACTATATTCTTTTTTTTCTTTGATTTTCGTTATAAGATTCATGTGACTATGTAAAAATCCCTTCTGATCATTCCATTCTAAACTACGGAAAACAATGTAAAAAACGCTTTTTACAAATGTTTTAAATATAAAAATACTATTATTACTTTAACAAATAATTTTTGGAAATTCTATGAATCTTATCATGGTTCTTTTTTCCAGAGAGCAATCCAGGATGATATATGCTTATTTAATTAACAAGTATATCGCCTTGTTATTTCAGATGATCATAAACTAACTGTAGCGCAAGTGAAATTCACCTCCTGATCATGACATTATATGAAACTATTACCAGCTAAATCTGTAATTGTCTGTGTTTATAATGGATGATGGGGGTGGCATATGTTGAGAGCAATATTTATCTTTTTAAGCCTATTCATCTTGTCAGGTTGTCTACCTGAGCCGGAGATCCAAATATCGGGTGTTGAAAACGAAAAGGTCTATCCTGAGGCACGAATAATAAAGATTGATGAAGAAGCTGCCGGTAACTTTACCATGAAATTGAACGGAAAAAACATCCAAAATGGTCATAAAGTGACTGGAAACGGGGAATATCAGTTGGCCGTCACAGCCGAACGCTGGTGGAATAAAGAAACAAAATCGATTACATTCGAAATCGATGATCAACCACCGAATAAGCCTGCATTCAAGGATAAGTTAAAGAAAATTTATTATAAACAAGTAAAATTCAGGTTGGTAAAAGAGGATGGCGTCGATTATACGATAACGGTGGATGACAAACCCTATGACCTAGGGAAGGTGTACAATAAAGAGGGCGAGCACACCTTATATATTCAAGCTGTAAAAGAAAATGGATTGACCTCGGATAGGAAAATCAAATTTCATATCGATAACCGTACATATTCAAGAGATACGGTAGATACTTTTAAACAATTATATTTCCATAATGGAGAAAAACCGTTAACAGAGTTGATCAAGTGGACCTACTATGTAGGAGTCTATGTCCATGGAGATCCTACATCCCAAGATTCAAAAGTTCTTAAATCCTATTTTGATAAATTGAATGAAAAACTTCCGATCGAATTTAAAATGCTGGAAAACGGAACATCCAATTACACGGACCATCAATTGGATATCCATTTTGTTCCGACCCATAAATTCAAGGATTACGGATTTAAAAAGGATATATTGGTCGGTAATAAACAAGTAGTAGGCGTAGCCATACCAGAAAAAGTCACAACGGACGGTAAAATCATAACTTCAAGGATTCTTATCGGAACGGATACGGACCAGCAATTACGAAAAACGACCATTCTACATGAAATCATCCACTCACTTGGTCTGTATGGCCACATAGAGGATAATAAAAAGAGTATTCTTTATCCCTATAACAACAACCGGATAACGAAGCTAAGTGAAATCGATGAGAAATTGATCGAAATCCTATACCGGGAAGATATCCAGCCGGGAATGACTGAAAAGGATGTCGAACACGTATTAGAACCTAGAATAAAAAGATGACTCCCAAAGTGATTAAAAAATATGGACCTGGGTTATTGGCTAAATAAATACTTGGATTAGATTACAAAAGAGTTCCGATTTTCGGGACTCTTTTTGTTTTAATAAGATGATTTCCATAATTTACTTGAATGATTGCTATTGTATTACAAGTAATCTTGTTGCTATCCTTAAAAAGTCAGTAATTTTACTTATTTTTCAACTAGATTACAAGTTTTAAGGGGATTGTAATCTATGGGTGGGGAATAAAAACAAACATTTAGGGAAAGGGGAAGTTCTATTTGAAAAAAATAAACTGGTTGTTAGCTTTATTTTTTATGTTTTCATTCTCTCTTTTAAATAGTGCTTCCGCCCAGGGGGCACCTGACACGAATAATATCGTTTACCTGTTTGGCGGGACCACAGAAGAGTATAAGCAACAGCTTTCTAAAACGAACAATCAAGTCGGAACGATCTCACCAGAGTATTTCCATCTGGATCAAGATGCAAACTTGATTGAAACAGTCGATCCTGAAATGGTCGATTATGCCCATAACAATGGATACAAAGTAACGCCGTTCCTCGGGAACTCTTTTAATTATGAACTTGGTGTCAAAGCGATGGAAAACCGGGAAAACCTAGCTGATCAAGTGACCCAAAGTGTCCTTGAAAACAACTTGGATGGAGTCGTTGTTGACATTGAAAATCTCTCAGAGAAAGAAAGAGATCAACATACCGATTTTGTCCGTTTATTAGCTGATCAGCTTCAACCACATGGTAAAACGGTCGATGTGGCTGTCGCTCCTGCTGTCCAAGATACCTACTATGGATGGTATGGATCCTATGATTACGGGGCACTTGGAAACATTGCCGATACGATCTTCATCATGGCTTATGATTACAGCTATCCGGGCGGCCCTGAGGGACCCGTCGCCCCTTATGACTGGATGAAAAATTCCGTCAGCTATTTAACTACTAAAATTCCAAATGAAAAACTGGTTTTGGGAGTTCCATTTTACGGTCGTTATTGGACAGATACAAAGAAAGGGTATGGCATCACCTACTCAAGGACAAGTGCCCTTATTCAAGAGAACGATGCTGACGTGAAATGGGACGAACAGTCGAAAACCAACTATACGATTTTCACAGACCAAAGTTCAAGAACTGACTATGAAATTTGGTTTGATGATTCAAGAAGCCTCCAAGAAAAAATTTCAATTGCGGAAGAATTCGGATTGAAAGGTTGGGGTGCCTGGGCATTAGGGCAGGAAGATCCTGCTTTATGGGACTCGCTTACTGCTTCTGATGATGAAAATAACGAGCCTAGTCTGGGAGAAAGGATCACGGAAGAAGCAAAATCCCATCTTGGCGAACAAATCACAGACGATCAGTCTGAAACCTTTGTTTCGGAACTTTATGCTGCAGAAGGGATCACTCTACCAGAGAACGCTCAAGAGATAAGCAATCATGGTGAATGGATCAGCGATCAAGCGAACCTTCAGCCTGGGGATGTCCTCCTCTTCGGCGGTAGCCGTGACAACCTGGCTGATGCGGCCATCTATATCGGAGACGGACAATACGTCATCTCCTACAAAGCCTATGGCACGGTCAAAACCTTCAATATGACAGATGATGTTGCAAAACAATACTATATCGGAGCGATCAGGCTATCTGAACCGACGACTCCTCCATTAGGGGGCAGGATCGCTGCTGAAGCGGAATCCCATCTTGGCGAACAAATCACAGACGATCAGTCTGAAACCTTTGTTACGGAACTTTATGCTGCAGAAGGCATTACTCTTCCAGAGAACGCTCAGGAGATGAGCAATCATGGTGAATGGATCAGCGATCAAGCGAACCTTCAGCCTGGGGATGTCCTCCTCTTCGGAGGTAGCCGTGACAACCTGGCTGATGCGGCCATCTATATCGGAGACGGACAATACGTCATCTCCTACAAAGCCTATGGCACGGTCAAAACCTTCAATATGACAGATGATGTTGCAAAACAATACTATATCGGAGCGATCAGGCTATCTGAACCGACGACTCCTCCATTAGGGGGCAGGATCGCTGCTGAAGCGGAATCCCATCTTGGCGAACAAATCACAGACGATCAGTCTGAAACCTTTGTTACGGAACTTTATGCTGCAGAAGGCATTACTCTTCCAGAGAACGCTCAGGAGATGAGCAATCATGGTGAATGGATCAGCGATCAAGCGAACCTTCAGCCTGGGGATGTCCTCCTCTTCGGAGGTAGCCGTGACAACCTGGCTGATGCGGCCATTTATATCGGAGACGGACAATACGTAATCTCCTATAAAGCTTATGGAACGGTCAAAACCTTCAATATGACAGATGATGTTGCAAAACAATACTATATCGGAGCGATCAGGCTATCTGAACCGACGACTCCTCCATTAGGGGACAGGATCGCTGCTGAAGCGGAATCCCATCTTGGTGAACAAATCACGGACGATCAGTCTGAAACCTTTGTTACGGAGCTTTATGCTGCAGAAGGGATCACTCTTCCGGAGAACGCTCAGGAGATGAGCAATCATGGTGAATGGATCAGCGATCAAGCGAACCTTCAGCCTGGGGATGTCCTCCTCTTCGGAGGTAGCCGTGACAACCTGGCTGATGCGGCCATTTATATCGGAGACGGACAATACGTAATCTCCTATAAAGCTTATGGAACGGTCAAAACCTTCAATATGACAGATGATGTTGCAAAACAATACTATGTCGGAGCGATCAGGCTATCTGAACCGACGACTCCTCCATTAGGGGACAGGATCGCTGCTGAAGCGGAATCCCATCTTGGTGAACAAATCACGGACGATCAGTCTGAAACCTTTGTTACGGAGCTTTATGCTGCAGAAGGGATCACTCTTCCGGAGAACGCTCAGGAGATGAGCAATCATGGTGAATGGATCAGCGATCAAGCGAACCTTCAGCCTGGGGATGTCCTCCTCTTCGGAGGTAGCCGTGACAATCTGGCTGATGCGGCCATTTATATCGGAGACGGACAATATGTCATCTCCTACAAAGCCTATGGCACGGTCAAAACCTTCAATATGACGGATGATGTTGCAAAACAATATTATGTCGGTGCCATCAGGTTAAAATAACTTTAACAAAAATACAGGTAACAAAAGAGCCTCAATACCGAGGCTCTTTTGGTTTCCATGAATTTATATGAATTTAAACCATTACATAATACATATAAAGGCGGTTTACATTATGAAGCCATGTTAATTTTTGTTTATCAGTTTATTTTATCATTATTATTATAGTAAATTATTATTTTGTAGATCAATATTCAGTTAAGTAAATCAGTTACAATGGGACTCGCTTAAGTTACAGCATCATAAGAGGTTAAAGAATATTTGTGGCATGGTGCAAAAATATACTCGTAGTACATTGTTTGAATCTATTTTTTACCCAAAAATAATTTACCTTATATGTATTCAGAAGAAGCTGAAATTACGAACTCAACCATTGAACCTTTTTCAAGACCTATGATGTATCATAAATCGCTTTTGGTTCCACCACCATTGGTATATTACAACGGACCAACATGTTTCCGTGTTAACCACTGATATACCCTTACATGAACAATGAGCATGTAATAAATAAACGGATATAATAACAACGAACAAAATAAATTCCAATGGATATGCCAAAGAATTCCGACTTTTAATGCCAACCATTCGTAAACAATGGAAAAAATTGTCCATCCAAGCAGATAACCGATTTTTATCCACCAAACTGATTTATATGGGTACCAGTTAATTATCATTGCTGCTGCAGCTGGATAGATTCCAAAAATTATGAACAATGAACTATATTCTGTTGCCTCTACGTTAAAAAATCCCCATGCTTTTAAACGGTAGCTGGCAAAGATATCGGTCAATAAAACAACAAACAGAGAAAAAATCACGGATACATATATTTCGGCAATTTTCAATCGCTTTTTCATTAAAATTAAAATGATGTTAAAAATCAAAATCGTTAGTATAATGATAACCCATTTCATAGAGCATCCCTTTTTTTATTTTGATAAAGTGAATTAAATAGAGGTGGCACATAAGGTGATATCGATGAATATTCAAAGTATTGAATTATATCAATCAATATTTTTGGTGTAACTTGGTCGGAAACACGTTCATCCATCCCCAATACATATTGCCAATCGTCTTTCTCAAATATAAGTAAATTAAAATCTCGAACAAAGGTTGTGCTATAAAACGCTTTTGTCCCATCCTTTAATTTGTATTTCTCTTCAATCTCTCTCTTCGGTAGTATCAACTTGTAATTAGCATCTCTTCCATTTCAGGAGAATGTTCGTGTAGAAATTTAGCTTCAAAATCATCATTCATTTCACCATCCAAATTGTTAAACCTTCCAAAAGAATGTAAATTGCTTGTCAGTTTAGACGTGAGCTTGAAATCTCATCATGTCCATTTCATGAGAGTTTACCATAATTATTTATCAGGTCATCAACCGTTTTAATACATAAATTCATTTTTTCCAGAGATTCGCCTTTCCTTCATCCCTGTTCTTTTGACGATCCACTCATCATTCGTATCTACCATTTTTTCTAAATCGGCATTAGACAGAATACGTACCGGGACATAAGTGCCAATAGCTGTCAGTCGAGCTTTTGATGATTGTATCATCCATTTCACTCTTTTAAATAGATTTACTCTAATTCAACACATGATACTAAGACCTGATACTAATTATAAATTAAATCAAAAAGAGCGCCGAAAATATATTCTATCCTCTCCACTCCATGTTGTTCCTCATCAATCAATAAGATTAACACTATATGTTTTCTATATGGTTAAATTTCTCAACACTGGCCTCAGGATTTGATCTATAGTCGGATCCTATTAGTTCTGTGTGAGAATTCATTCTGACCAATGACCTTCAAATAGCTTTCCAATGGAAGATTACTGTCACCCCAGGCAAGTTGTACATGATTATGATTCGTATCTACGAGATAAAAATGAATCAAATCTTTGCCAAACACCTCAAACTACTACTTTAAACTCCTGCCAATAATGTCTTCGGTATAGTATCGACCATTGCCCTCAGATTAGATGAATTACTTCTTTAATCACTCATTTCATTGTCGGCAAGTCACAAAATTAGATTCAAATGAAATGTTCACTAAAATTCTTAAATACCCGGAGTAATATAGAATATCTTGGTAAAAATAATCCTATCATACTTTCAGCAATATTTTTAGGAGGAGGAAGACGTTTTGGTTCGGAATCCCTTTTTCAAGAAAAATAGACAAAAAAATAAACTTAGAAAGCAGGAGCGTGATGACTTTTCAAATGAATTATTCACTGAAATTGATGCAAATCTCCTTAATATTAAAAAGCTTTTGGATGAACCCAGTGATCTGATCATCAGGGAATTCAAGATCGGAAACACAGATCATCGCTGTGCAGTTGTATATTTGGCAGGATTAACTGACAAAATGTTAATCAATACTCATATCATCAAAAATATCCAAAACGCATTAGAAGAAAGTGAAAATGAATCTTATCGTGCGATTGATCTTATCAATCAGCTTCATAACAAGGTCCTATCTGTCGGGAAAGTTGAAATAGCCATCTCACTCGATAAGGTATCGAATGCTTTACTTTCTGGGGATACAGTGCTTATCGTTAATGGTATAGACCACGTCATAACCATTGAAAGCAAGGAATGGAAAGATCGAGCAATTGAAGAGCCGACCTCTGAGGCATTGATCAGGGGACCGAGAGATGGATTTGTTGAAAATATACAGACAAACATCGTCCTCATTCGACGTCGGATTCGTGATTCCAATTTAAGGATTAAATCCTATCAAATAGGAAGACGTTCAAAAAAAGATATTGTTGTAGCTTATATAGATGGCATTGTCAACCCACAGATTGTCAAGGTAGTGAATCAAAGGCTAAGATCCATTGACCTGGATGATGCCCAAGAATCAGGATTCATTGAGGAATGGATAGAAGATAATTTTTTGTCTCCATTTCCACAACTCTCACATACAGAAAGGCCGGATAAAGTAAGTGCAGACCTGATGCAAGGAAAAGTCGCCATATTATTAGATGGAACACCTTTTGTTCTTATAGCCCCATTTACGTTTGGAAATTCTCTTCAGTCGCCAGAGGATCACTATGAACGATGGATTGTCGCATCATTGCTCCGTATATTGCGATATATCGGAGCGTTTATTGCCGTTTTTTTACCTTCTTTATATATAGCCCTCGTTTCCTTTCATCCAGGGTTAATTCCGTCCAAGTTGGCATTTTCCATCGCTGCTTCCAGGGAAGGTGTTCCTTTTCCAGCATACATGGAGGCATTTTTAATGGAATTGACGATGGAATTATTACGGGAAGCTGGGATCCGTTTGCCTAAACCGATCGGGCAAACGATTGGGATTGTAGGGGGACTCGTTATTGGTGAAGCGGCGGTGGCTGCGGGTATCGTAAGTCCCATTATGGTTATTATCGTTGCGGTTACAGCTGTTTCTTCTTTTTCAATGCCTTCCTACAGTACTGCTTTTACTCTTAGAATACTAAGATTTGGGTTTATGGGTACGGCAGCGCTATTTGGTCTTTACGGAATTATATTAGGCTACATTATGGTGAATATCCATCTGGTAAATCTAAAAAGTTTTGGGGTTCCATATTCAACGCCCTTTGCCCCCGGTTTTTCTCAGGATTGGAAAGATCTTATTTTCAGGGCACCGATTACAGCACTTTCAAAACGGCCTGAATATTTACAGACGGAAGATACGGAACGAATTGGAATGACAAAGGGGAGGGAAACTCCATGAGACCCTTTGATTATGGAGATGAAGAAATCGGGGAAGTTGAAATCCTTTTCATTGTAGCTTCTTATATGATAGCAATCGGAGTACTGACTCTTCCACGCCAGCTAGCAAGTACGACAGCCTTTTCGGATGGCTGGGTTTCACTGTTGATTGCAGGTTCCATCTCCACTTTTTTTACATGGATTACAGCAAAATTGGCAGCCCGTTTTCCAAACGAGTCTCTTTTTACTTTCGCTTCTTCGATTTGTTCAAAACCTATCGCCATAGTCATCATGTTATGGTTTACTGCTCACTATGTTACAATTACTGCTTATGAAACCAGAGTCATTGCCATTATTGCGAAGCAGTATCTGTTTGATCAGACCCCTATAGAAATTATTGCTTTACTTTTTCTGATGGTTGTTGTATATGCAGTTTCAGGAACTCGAGTAGGGATCATACGATTGAACATCTTGTTTTTGCCGATTATTCTTGTTATAGCCATATTATTGATGTTGTTGGATATCCAATATTTTGAAACAAAAAATTTAACCCCCGTTTTCACTACAAACTGGGAAGGATACTGGAATGGTGTCAAAGAAAGTGTTTTTGCTCTCAGCGGTTTCTCAGGGCTCTTATTTTATATGAAGTTCGTCAAAAGGCCCAAAAAAGCGCCCAAATTTGCTATTTACGGAGTGTTTATTCCTTTAGGACTTTACCTTCTACTATATTTGATGGCCATAGGAGTTTTCAATGCAGATACTACATCTACTCTTGTATATCCTACAGTAGAATTGGCTAAAGAAGCAGAAGTACCAGGAGGCTTTTTGGGGCGTTTCGAGTCGTTGTTCTTTACGATCTGGATCATGGCTATCTTCAATACGACTTCGCTGGCTTACGATGTAGCACTGTTGGCTGTCTATTCCTTGTTTCAAAAGGTAAAAAAAATCACGATCATTTTTACACTTACACCAATTATTTACCTTATTGCCATGTTCCCACAGGATTTGACCGAGGTGGACAAATTATCAAAATACATGGATGTTTCGATTGCAGGATTATTGATTTTTCTTCCATCTGTTTTACTGCTACTTGCTAAAGTAAGGGGGATCAAGGGCATTGACTAAAACGAAACTTTACTTGATTGTTTTCATAGTGTTTCCACTCTTTGTAACGGGGTGTTGGGATCAGATAGAAATTGAAGACCGCGGGTTCATAATCGGGGTGGCAATCGATTTGTTCGAAGGTACAGAAGAGGGATCAGACGACCCGCAAGGTGAATATCAGTATAAAGGAACATGGCAATATGTTGTTCCAGGAGAATTTTCACAGGGGACCTCTGGACAAAGTGGTGGAGGTTCACAAAAACCTTATGATAATGTGTCTACAATAAGTGACAGTTTGCTTATACAAGCGCGTAACCTGTCAGCAAACAAAAGCCGCCCGGCATTTTCAGAACATATGCAAGTAATCATTATATCTGATAAATTGGCAAAAACCCCGGAGGCCTTCGAGAACGTTCTTGATCTGTTCATACGGGATGATGAAATGCGAAGGGGAGTGATTGTGATGATATCAGAAGGTGAAGCAAGCCCCATTTTGGACATGCCGGCAAGGCCTGAAAATCTACCCGCATTGAATTTAAAATCCATTGCCGAAAATATAGGGAAAAATCCGAAAATACATCCACCGGTAAGGGTTGGTACCGTTCATGAATATCTGATTGGTCAAAATAGCTTCACCATTCCGAAAGTAGCCATTGATGGTAAAGCAATCAGCATGACTGGTGCTGCTGTTTTTCAAGGAAACAACAATCAAATGATTGATTTTATTAGCGGAGACGTCACAGAAGGCCTCAATTTCATTACAGGGAAATATAAAGGGGGATTTATAAAAGCAAAAGTCAAGGATCAATTGGTCGTGTATGATGTAAAGAATGCTCGGAGTATTATTAACGTGGATGTAAAAAATAAAGAGAATATCCATTTCAATATCGAAATCCAAACAGAAGGTATTGTCGGTGAATCCTTTGTACCCCTCGATTACTCAAATTCAAAAATGATAACAAAAGTCGAAAATGCCATTGAAAAAGAAGTTGAACGGAAAGTGTTGAAAACGATTCATACATTTCAAAAAGATCTAAAAGTTGATTCTCTTGGACTTGGTGGTCATTTGCAGGGAGAAGATTATAAAACATGGAATAGGATCAAAGAAAACTGGGATCAAGGGGAACACTATTTTTCAGAAAGTACCATCAATGTTCAAGTTAAAGCTTTTGTTCGAAATTCTGGAGCTGTAATTGAAAGTAGTGACCAATAGAAGGAGGATGGCTGAGGTGTGGGAGAAAATACTGGGTAGGTTCCCAACCAATTTAATTATCTATTCGACTATAGGATCGTTATTGATTCCTATGGTTATATATAAACTAAACCAAAAGCTTCATGATTACGCAGATCCACCATGGAAGAAACATGAAGGGGAAAAATAATTGATTATGGCTCTTATCAATTAATTATTTTCAGTTGTAGATAATTCTAAATGATCATACGTAATGTTCTGAATCAATTGCTTGCTTTTGGATTTGAAATACCTGTTTCTTGTTATCCTTGGAAGGAGAACATGTTGATTATCGGTGCTACATTTGCTGCATTCAGTTACTATTCACCGATCCTGATTAATCTCACAGGCTTTTATGCTAAGACGGTCCCCATTCCAAATATGAATAGTATGTCTTTACAGTTGAACTTCCCCAATAACCACCCATTGTATACAGAAATAGGCAGGAGTAAGACCAAAGCTAGAGTACTGAGACTCGTAACCAACTTTGTCTTTGTTATAGGATTTCACCTCCATTTTACCAGTTCGAGCTTTCCGAATACTATGGTGGCCTGCTGTACAAATGAATTGATCTCTTTCTTTATTATATTAAAAGTTGTCATCTTCTCGTGCACTATAAACAAATGGGTTAAGGGGTATGGATGCTGTGATTGAGATAATCCAAGTTATCTATCATTTATTCAATTTGAAAGAATAAGAGGAAAAAAGCCTTTCTCTAAACGATCAGTAAGACTAAAATGCTTTTCCTCAACAAAAGAGACTTATCCTATTTCGGAAAAGACCCCTTATCTGGAACAGTGGCCACAATCCAATACTCTTGAATTTGTTAGCAATAGGTAAGCGTTTGAAGTTATCTCCGGCTTTTCCCCTGTGGAAATTCCCACATTCCTACTCGATCGGTGCGATGAACGCTTGGAAAATAATCGTTTCATTTCGCTAGACTTGGGGCTGTTCCTCCACTCCCATTACAGAAGATTCATTAGTCATACCCCTACCCTCACAAGGACAAGTGCATTTCGACGTAGTCTTTATAGCAACCGTTTCAGGTGACAGCCTTTGTTTCAACGTCCCTTGCTTTCCAATTACCTTACAACGTAGCTATCCGTTCTAGCATGTACCGGATGGAACCCGGATCCATTATCAGATTGGCGGGATGGCTCCGAACATCGTGCCTGATGCCGCCAGTGTCTACTATTTTCCTGCGTGGTGCTGACCGGAACCAGGTGAATGAATTGGAACAAAGGCTAACAAAGGTGGCGCAGGGAGCTGCGATGATGACCGAAACTTCAGTGGATTGGGAAATCAAAGCCGGCTGTTATGATGTTCTTCCGAATACTGCACTCAACTGGCTCATGCATTCACAAACAGAAATTGCGGGGGAAATGGTGTTTACTAGTGATGAAGAAAAATTCGCTGAGGAGCCTTGTCAAACGGTCGACCCTTCTGTAATGGCTGCGGCAAAACAAAACTCACTCTTGTATGCAGGGGACGGGAGTAGAAAGCTCGATCCTGGCTTCTACCACAATTTAAAACATCTCGGCTTATCTATGGGTGGATCAACAGATGTAGGAGATGTCTCCTGGATTGTCCCGTTAGGTCAGATTATCACGACATGCGCACCGTTAGGAGTCCAGGTTCATACGTGGCAGGCTACTGCATCATTCGGTTCATCGATTGGAATGAAGGGGATGCACCATGCTGCAAAAGTGATGGCGTTAACCGGTTACGATCTGCTTTTGAATAAGGATGGTATTCTGGATAAAGCAAAAGCAGAGTTTAAAAAAGTACGGAAGGAAATCCGTATAAACCCGGAATTCCGGCAGATGTTAAAGCCACCAGTGAAAAATGATCCTGTTCCGATTCCGGTAGGTTAAATAAAGAAGCAGTGAACATAATAATATAGAATATGAAAAACGACATCCGAGACTCGTGTCCGGAGGTCGTTACTGATTTTAAAATCTCCCAAAGGTTTATTGAAACTATCAAGGAATGAATTTTCACAATTTATAGCTTTACAGTTTCTTCTGCCTTTTTATGCATCACTAATTGACCAATGGGATCGCCTACAATACCTTGGTTTACATCAAATACAAGATTTCCGCGGACAAATGTTTTGGTTACACGGCAATTAATAGTTCTTCCAATGTACGGGCTATGTTGATGGCGGTAATAAAGGTCTTCCTTCTTAACTACATAAGACTGGTTGGCATCAACAAGGATGATGTCGGCATCTTTTGATACAGCGATTTCACCTTTATTACGTATATTGAAACGTTCAGCCGGATTCGCAGTGATCATGCGTACAAAATCAGTGACAGGAACATTGCGTTTCAAAACAGCCTCATCAAACATTAAATCGACGTTATTTTGACAACCGGTAATTCCTCCCCATACTTCAAACATATTATTTGTTGCACTTTCTTTCATTTCAAACGGACATGGCGAGTGATCGGATGTCAACATATCAATCTTACCTTCAATTAATTTGTTCCACAACTTTTCTTTTTCTTCCTTACTGCGTAGTGGAGGTGAACATTTTGCAACTGGGCCAAGCTCCTCGAATTGGGCAGTTGTAATCGTAAAATAATGAGGACAAGATTCAACGGTTACATCCTGGCCTTCGTTACGAGCTGTCGTAATTTCGTCTATTGCTTCTTCCGTACTAATGTGTACAAAGTGGAGTTTGCACCCCGTTTCTCTAGCAAAATATAGTGCTCGTTTTACGGCATCGACCTCAGTGAATACGGGGCGGGATGCGACATAATCTGCAGCTGTTATCTTGCCTTGCTTGGCTATTTCCTCACCTAAGCGGTCTGTAATGAGTGCATTCTCAGCATGAATCGATACCATATGGTCCAATTCGGCAAGCTTCTTCATTCCTGCATAGAGAGTGTAGTCATCTACATTTTTGAAATCATTCGGAATATCTGTACCACAAGTTGCCATAAAGCATTTGTAAGCAACGACCCCTTCTTCAGAAAGCTCTTCAAGTTTGTCGAGATTGCCTGGAACAAGTCCGCCATACAATGCATAATCAACATAGTTCTTTCCTTTTGCAGCTTCCTGCTTTATCTGCAGCGTTTCCCGATCTATTGTTGCTGGCAGAGCATTTAATGGCATATCGACATAGCTTGTTGTGCCACCTGCAGCTAATGCCTTTGTTCCCGTAACAAATCCTTCCCATTCTGTGCGGCCAGGCTCACAAATGTGAACATGGGTATCGATCATGCCAGGCATCACATATTGCCCTTGAGCATTTACAACCTGTTCCGCTTCATCGATGATCTTTTCAGCGATAACAGAAATTTTTCCATCTTTAATTGCGATATCGACGTTTCTTACTTCATCCCTAAAAACTACGTTCCCGCCTTTGATTATTAGGTCATGCTTCATTGTAATTACCTCCTTAATATACATCATTCCAACAAATGTGAATATGCAGTTTCTTTATTAGTAGGTTTGCAATTATTTCTCGAATATCGTACCCTTTTTGAATTTCGAATCCTTGAATGCAAACTTCATCAGAAGAATATATGCAATACCTGCCACGACAGCCCCGATAATCCATGCCAGCTCTACTTTCATGAAAGCTGCACCAGCACCGATGAACATAGCAATAACCGCGGCTGGATTATATCCGGCAAATGGACCGTCCTCCTTGTACAAATCTGCAATATTTACTTTTTGTTTTCTTAATATGTAATGCTCGATTAATAAAATAGAAATGATCGGACCTAAAAATGCCGAATATATAAGAATGAATATACCAAGACCCTTTGCGGAAGAATCTTGTACAAGCACCCATGGGAAGGAGCATAACGCAAGCAGTCCGGTTATGGTTACAGCAGGTTTATATTTTAATTTTGTGAGCAATGTAATAACATAAGTCGGTGGAACAATATTGGCCACCATGTTCACTCCAATCGCGCCAATCACAATAAATGCAGATACAAAGACGGTAATATAAGGGTTATTTACCACTTCTGCAAACGCCTTCACAGGGTTAGAGATTCCGGTTGCAGAAGCAAGCATTGCTCCGATTCCTAGTACGGAACCATATGCTATTAAAATAGGTACAAAGTACAAAAGCCCTCGTTTTGTATCACTAATACCGCATTTAAGCTCTCTTGAATAGTCCGCTGCGCTTAAAAAGATTGCCGCGTAATTGCCCATAAACATCATGATGAATGCAAAGAACGGCAAGCCCCATGAACCTTCTGCATGAACCCAATTTTCTACAATGACATCCCTATGTGATGTCAGAAGAACGCTAAATACATAGACAAGCGCTAGCATAATAACAATAGATACAAGCGTTTCCACCCATTTGATAGCATGGAAGCCGTAAAGCGAAAGCCCGATTTGCACCAGCTGAAGTAATACAAAGCAAATGGCGACATTATCAAAGGCGCCACCCGTTACAATCTTCGCAATTTCATTTAAGGCAGTACCGCCAATCCAGCTTTGAAAACCGTACCAAACGATGGCAGGGATACCGCGTAAAAGTGATGACAGGATGGAGCCTTTCAGTCCGAAGGATATTCTGAGCTGTACTACATATGGTATTCCCGTCCTGTATCCGAGCCTATCATTTAAAGCAAAAATGGTTGAAATGATACCAATTGCTATGATAGCTGCGGCAAATGCCTGAAACATGTTCAGCGTTGCGATTCCCGCCACAACCAAACTTGCTCCCAGCGTCATATTTCCTATATTTACGCCGTCTCCAATCCACATGAAAATATAGTCTATCGGACCTACCGTCCTGCCTTCTCCGGTTTTCGGGTTCAGTGATTCATCCACACCCGTATCATGTTGGATCTGAGTCTCTGTCGGAACGTAACTTTCTAAATTTGTAGACATTGTACACCTACTCCTTTTCATTGTTTGCCGTATTTTTGATCAAACATTGGTTTACAAATGAGGACTTAGATGTCTGTCATTTCGCTTTGATGCAATGTTTCCATCTTAAAAACTTTTCTTTCCAAAGATTTACTTTGTGTAAATGCCCCACAGAAGCTATTACCAACACAAGGACTCGCTATGTATTTATGGAATATAGTCTCCTCCTGCAATGTTTTCTTTTTAGGCCTCATCGTCCTTAAAGCTCATGTGAGTTCATGACTTTATAAGTTCAGTATTTTTTATTGAAGTTAACCCATTTTCCAAAAGGCTCGTCTACAAATTTCACTTCACCCCTTAAAACCGCTTTTCAACCTTAATATAAGATCATCTTCATGCAAATTAGGAATATTAGATTCAATCATTCGATTTTGCAATTTTCTAACTTACTTTGAATTGTAAGCGTTACCAATACTCAAGTCATTATCCACTTTAGACAAATTTAAATAGTTCTTTTATTCAAAATGAATGAAAATTTAGTTCGATTTGCAAAATTGAAGTCCCACCCTGTCTGTCTTTCTACAGATGGTGAAGTGTTCTACCATAATTTAAACATCTCGACTCGACAATGGGTGGATCGACGGATGACGATTCCGGCAGTTTAAGAAAAAAAACATTGAATATATACAAAAGACCTCTGGGGATTCTGGAGGTCTTTATTTAAGAGGTTACATCGACTTTGACCCGATTATGGTCACTTGAAGATTGTTGTTTTAATATTCGGTGGTTTCATTTTCTTTTGAAAAAATCCATAAAAGGCCCCATTTCAATAACACTGGAAATGATGGATCAAATTCACTCATTCCTTGACGTACACCCTGATTAAACCTCCTCATCGGAATACGCGAGTTCGTATAGCGTTTGAGCCAATACTTTCACGCCTTCCGTTAAATCATTAACATCCGTGAATTCATATGGAGAGTGGCTGATTCCTTTATGGCTCGGAACAAATATCATTGCTGTTGGTATGTGTGGGGCAATAATTTGAGCATCATGGCCAGCACCGCTGTGCATCTTTTTATAATTGACAGCATTTTCATCGCAAAGGCGTTGAATGACCTCTACCAATTCGGGGTTCATAGGTACCGGGTCAGCGTCCATCCACATGTCTGCTTTAACAATCATCCCCATTTTATCAGCAATTTGTTCGGTTTCGGAAATCACTTGATCCGTAAATTGGTTGAGAACATTTTTATCTATATGCCTGGCATCGAGCGTAAACGTAGCATTCCCTGGTACAACATTCACAATATTCGGTTCTATATTAATCCTCCCTACTGTTGCAACAAGTGGATCACCAAATTGAATAGCCGTATTATAAATTGTATGGACCATCCGGCTAACTGCGTTAACCGCATCTTTCCGATATTTCATCGGTGTTGTGCCTGCATGATTTGCCTCTCCCGTAATTTCAAACGTAAAACGCCGTTGGCCGACAATATGTTCAACAATCCCAACGGATTTGTTTTCAATTTCCAAAACGTTGCCTTGTTCGATGTGAAGTTCAACAAAACTCTTAAAATCCATTCGAATCGGGTGCGAGTTAAAAGTAAAGCCCGCTCCATGCATTGCATCCACAAATGAGATCCCATTAAAGTCTTGAAGATGTTTCACGTCTTCCGGTCCGGTTTCACCGACGATGTTTTTTGAACCCCAAAATGTAAAAGGAAAACGGCTTCCTTCTTCTTCTGCCATAGAAACGACTTCAATATTGCGGAGCGGAGGTCCGTATCTTTCCTTTAAATACTTTACCGCCAAGACTCCTGCAATAATCCCGTATTGCCCATCGTATAAGCCCCCGTTTTTCACGGTATCAACATGCGATCCGGTCAAAATCGTTTCATCGAAGTATTTGTTACCTTCCAGTCTTCCGAATAAATTACCTATTTCATCATATTGGACTTTCAATCCTTCATCGACAAATAAGGTCTCAAGAGCCTTTTGAGCCTTCACCCAACTCTCAGAGTAAAGAAGACGTGAAATGCCCCCTTCCGGGTCTTTTCCAAAATACCCTAGCCAGTTCAATAAACGAAGCGTTTCCTCCTCAAGGTTCGTTTCTGCATGTGTATGCATTCTTTCACTCCTTAATAGCGTTCTATTACATTTCCTTATCTATTTTTATAATATTAATAATTTTAGTATAATTGTGTTATCAATTAAAATCATTGTTTAAAATAGACAAAATCTGAATTGTATTTTGTTTAAATGCTTATATAACATTCAGTGGTATGATTTTCAGTAATATCCTTTATCAAAACGGGGGTTTCAATGAAAACAGTCAATGATTTATTCATATTGGAAGGCATGAAAGATTCTACTGTATTAGCTGGTCACAGGGGGCTTTCACGGCCAGTAACATTTTCGAACATATCAGACACGCCTGATGTCATCAATTTCTTGGACAGTAATCATTTGCTGCTCACAACCGGATACGCTTTTAAAGATAACACTGAAGCACTGTACCAATTAATTGAAGAAATGCATGCTTTAAATTGCTCCGGCATTATAATTAGAATCGATCGGTTTTTAATCGAATTGCCAGAAGAAATCAGGTTACTGGCCGATCGTCTGTCATTCCCAATTATCAATTTGCCTTCTAAGTACACATTGGGCGAAGTCTCTCATCATATTCTCACTTTCTTAAACGACCATAAAGCCGAGCAGTTGTACTATGCACTTCATGTCCATAAACAGTTTTCGGAAATGATGATAAAAGGATACAGTTTGCCGTCTCTTGTTGAACAATTAGGATATTTTTTAGAAAGATTCGTACTTTTACTTAATCACCGCGGTGAAAAACTGGCGTCCAGCCAGCACTTACACAAATCGTCCATGAAACGAGCAGAAAAAGAGATGATGGAAGCAGCCAAAAATAATATTGCCGCTGCCAGGCAGGGGTTAACGTTTAAGATCCCATCACTTAAGCAAGGCATTACAACCTATCCTGTTCAGACCAAACGAAAGCAACTCAGTATTCTATTGATCGCCGATGCTTTGACCCTGCCGTACCCAGCTTCAAATTTGGCCATCGAACAGGCATGTAATGTTATTTCATTTACATTGATCAAAGAACAGGCCATTGATGAAAATTCAAGGCTGTTTAAAAATACTTTTTTTACCGATTTTATTGAAAGAAGAATTAATTCTGAACAGGAGATTTTCAGCCGCTGTGATTATTATGGATTACAGCCGGACATGAAAAGCATTTGCATTGCTGGGAACATTGATAGTGATCAAAACTATGAAACACTGAAAGTTTACGAAAAGAAATTCGGAGAATTGCATAACATTTTCTACGACCAGCTTGAAGATGTAATGTTAAATAGACAAATGACAGGTACCTTATTTACAAAGGAAAAATATTTTATTATGATCCTGCAATTCTTTAATTATACTGAAACAGAAATGGCATACGTCAAAAAACTTTTGGAAGATGTTCAGACCAATATCCAGGACGGCCATTCCGTTTCGTTTGGTGTCAGCAATCAAATTCGGTCATTGATAGACATTCCAACTGCTTATCGAGAAGCTGTGGAATCCTTAATGAACGGATACGACTTAAAAATGTCAGGTTTCATCAAGTTCTATAAAACGAGAGAAATTAAAGAGTTAATTAGCATGATTCCAGTAAAAAATTTAAGCGAACTTTATGAAAATACATTAAAATCACTTGCTTACCCTAAAACAAAAGAGGATAAAGAATTGGTGAAAACCATACAAATCTATCTGGATTGCCAGTGTGAAATTGCAGAGACGTCCAGAAGGATGTATATCCACCGAAATACTGTTAAATATCGTATTGAAAAAACGGAATTGATGCTTAACTGTAATTTTCAAGATCCTTCTGATTCTTTGCGTATTCGTGTAGCCCTATTAATCGGCTCCCTTTTTGATGAAAAGGAGGAGATAACCATTTTCTCCTAAATATCAGTCAGAAATGTGGAGACGGTGGATCAGCTAACAACTGATCCGGCCTGCCTATTACCAATCATCCCGTCCAATGAATCGCCTGAGCGATAATAAGAAAAACAACAGAGGTTCCAACCCACATCAAAAACAACGGGAAGTAAAACTTAATCCATTTTTGATATGCGACACCTGCTAAGGCAATCGTTGCCATGAAATAACCTGATGTAGGGAAAATAATGTTTCCAGGGCCATCTCCTAATTGGTAAGCGAGGATCGCAGTCTGTCTCGTTACACCGATGATATCAGAGAGTGGCGCCATAATCGCGGTATCGTTACCAGTGCTTGTCCACTTCCTGATGAAACTAAAAAGCTCATAATTATTTGTATCAAAAACATGCCAATTGCACTGAGCATAGAAGGAAATTCCCCGACAATCTGACCCAAACTGTAAACGATCGTATCTAAAATATTGCCTTCTTCCATCACGACGGCTACCGATCTGGCAACCCCTACAATGATTGCGCCTACCAATACATCACGGAAACCTTCATTAAATCCTTCACAAATTTCGGTTGCTCTTAAGCCGGCGATAAACCCGACGGAAATCCCCATAAATATAAACAACCCGGCCATTTCTACCATGAACCAACCCTGAATAAGTACGCCGTATATTAATATACCGAAAAAGGCGAGTGCAACCACGGAAGCCCATTTTTGCCTTGATGTCGAATTGCGTTTTTCCGTTTGACCAATGTGCTGGTACATTTCTCTCTTTTTTTGGTCTTCTTCATACGTTAAGCTGCTTTCAGGTTTGTTTCTTACCTTTTTCGCGTAACGTATTACATAGATCATTGCGATTGATACGAAAACAATAAAGGCCGCAGCCCGTAATCCAATACCTGACCACACCGGGATGCCGGCGATTTTCTGTCCCAATCCAGTATTGATCGGGTTTAATACTCCTGTGGCAAAACCTGCGGTCGTTGCCGTTAGTGCCACTCCAGCCGCTGTAACAGAATCGAATCCTAGGGCGATCATCAACGGCAATATAACTGGTACGTAAACCAGGCTTAATTCTTGTGTTCCAATAAGACTGCAAACAATGGCAAACACAACCATAAGAACAGGAATAACAACAATGCCTCTATCTGAGAATTTTCTCGCTAAGCTGTCAACGCTAAGCTCAATAATTCCTGTTTTTCGTAGCACTACAAACAAGCCGCCGATAATAAATGTAAAGAAAACAATACTGCCTGCATCAATCAACCCTTTGGGAATCGCTAACATAAATTCCATTATTCCAACTGGGTTTTGCGCAATCTGCTCATAAGAATTCGGATCAATTGTTGTTCTTCCCTCCGGACCCGGAACCCGTTCAAATTGTCCAGCAGGAATGAAATACGTTGCAATAGCAGCTACTGCACTAAACAAGAACAAAATGACATAAACATGTGGCATTTGGAACGTCTTTTTCTTTAGTATCAGTGACTGTTCCGTTTGACTTGATGGTTCCAATTTAATCTCCTCCAATCATGTATTAGTGAGCACTTTCAATTTTAGTTGCGTCTCATATTATCTGAATATTATGATAAAGTCATTATTACTTTTAAACAAAAAATTTATTATTAATTGTTCAAGTTCAATAAATAAACTTCTGTTATTGTTATTTTTGTATTGTTGTTTGTTCACAATGTACACCACCAATTCATAAAACAACCCCCGGGAGTGTCGTATACACTACCCGGGGGCATCAATTAATTATAAATCTGCATCCCGATTACAGTCTTTTGAATAAACGTATGACAATTTTTCTCGACCTACTGCATAAGTTGCCTGGGGTACGTATGGACCCATGAATATATAATCCCCTTTTTTAACTGGAATCCATTCGTTATCCAAATTGTATACCCCTTCACCCGATAACAAATAAGCGCCGTGTTCCTGTACATGAGTCTCAATAAAAGGATGGCTTCCTGCCGGATCGAAGGTAAGGATATGGAAATTCATATCAAAGTTTAAATCTGTCGGCAAAAGATCTTTTAAGTGAACATTCTCCATATCATCATAAATCTCGCCTTCGATATCATTTGAGTTACCTGAGACCACCCAGGGCTGATGACCTTTAAGTGGCTTATATTTTTGCTTGTATAAAAACAGCCTTGAATCATTATCCTGTAAATTTTCCAAATACATCTTTCTGCTTGGCGGGCAATAGAGATATCCGCCATCTTCGAGAACAAATTCCTCATCTTGCGTAGATGCTTTGACTTTCCCTTCCAATACATATACAAAAGTTTCTATGTTTTCTTGTCCGCCAAAACCTTTAGTATTCTTTCCTCCTTCATGCATTGTTACTACGTAGTCAACGAAACTGGCTCCTAATTTTGGTGATGCTAAAATAGAAATATCACAATTCTCAAATCCCGGCACAACATTGTTTACCAGACCTTCTGGTGCGATAAGCGCAAACTTTCCATGTTTTATAATCGACCTGCTTGATAGTAAATCGGTAGGATAGCCCACATGAATCTCTCCTTTTTGATTTTATAGTTGATTTATACCCAAGTGCGATTTAACCTTTCAACCGCTCAATGATTCTTTACAGGCTTTGATAGATTGAAAACTGCATCCAAATTACGTGAATACGTACTAATACAACGTTCCAGACAATATGTATATGGATAATGAGGTGTAGCTATGGCATATCCCTTATAAGGTATTTCACGTAAAGCATTCATTATCACAGGCCAGTTGATGTCCCCCTCAAGAATGGAAACAAAGTCTCCGACTGCTTCCCGATAATCCTTGAGATGTACAGCTACTATACGATCGCCTAACAAGCGTACAAAATGTTCCGGGTGTCCGGTTACTGCTGCGTTTGCGTTGTCGAAGTACGCCTTTACGGCAGAATGATTGATTTCATCCAGAAAACGTACGAACTCCAGTGGACTTGGCAAGAATTTGTTGCAAACATTCTCGATTGCGATCGTTACGCCGTTGGCGGATGCTTCGGGAGCGAGGCGTTCCAGTGATTCCTTTGCCATGTTATATGCAATTTCATAAGGCACATCTGGAGTAATGACCCCCGGGACAATTTGTATCACTTTCGTCCCCATCTCACCGGCCAACTCTATCATTTTCAAGGCGATCTCTTCTCCTTCTTTACGCAAATTCACATCACCAGAGGAGAGTGCATAATGATTGAATAAGCTTGTTGACATGGAAGCAATCTCCAAACCAAAATCTTCGACCTTTTTGGCAAGAGCCCTTGCTTCGGTCCTGGTTGTATCCGGAGTAAGATCTCCTCCTATTTCGCGGAAGTTGAGCTCGACACCTTCAAACCCCGCTTTTCCGGCTTCCTTCAGAAATTTTTCCGTATCCCAAGTTGGAATAAATGTGGCATCACTAAGACCCTTTTTCATCAAAACATCCCTCCGTTAGTCTTTAATAGAAAACAAAATTGTTTGAATATGATGTTTGCCTTATTTGCTAAACTGATAGAAATTCGCCTTTAATTTTTTCTAATTATTCCCTCGCAATACTTTTTATCTAGAGATTTTATATTGTCGTGGCCTATCAGTAAGTTATAGGTTATGTAAATCTCTCCTTTCCTCGACCTATCAAACTACAAAAATCTATAATAAATCACTAGTGTTGCATAAATAACATTGGAAAATTCAATCTATTCACTTTCATGGTTCAGAGCCAAAAAGGTAAACACTCCAATAAAGATGGCTCCATCCATTTGGTTTTTATTTACAATTAGACATTTGCGACAGAAACCGTTTTTTGTTAAGGGACGACTTTCCCTTTGATTTTTCGAATCCAGATGTGTGCTGGCTTCCAAAGTGCTGCTTTTAATAAACGGCTAATTTGTAGGGTTTTGCGTTTACTATTTGTTTCAAGTTGCACGAGCACATGCAAACAATACACGATAAGTGCGATCAATACTTGATTATGAACGCCCATTCGCTATGTCCATAGAACTTTTTAATATTCAAATGTTGCTTGATTTATTTGAAAAATAGCTCTATCGCCCAACGTGATTTGTACATCTCTGAGATTTCTTCGGCATCTAAGTCAAAACGGTTGGTGATGAGTCGGAGTTCATTCCCTTTTGAATCGATCACTTTTAGTAAGCGAAAGATATTTTCAGCACGATTTTGCGTTGTGCCAATCAACACCATTTGGTTCGTTATGACATCGGAGTCCTCTGGTAGTTTGAACGCTTCTAATTCGCGAATGACCGCGTTTTTACGCAGTCTTGATAGGAAAAAGAAGCCCTCATCTGTCATGCGATCAAAACGTTCGTAATCCAGGTAGCCAAGGTCAAAGACGTACATGTATTCTTTATCGTCTACCATGACTTCAAGCTGACTACGATCATGTTCATTCGCATGGGTAAGGACAGCTTTTCAGGGTATGATGCTCCTTTTCCCATGAACATTAGGCGTAAATGTAGATTCACGCCAGCCTTGGTTTTACGGAATTCAGCCCATTTGTGATTCGTCAAATTGAGTGGCAATGTACTTGAATCAATGATTTTCAAAGGCATCGTGATTTTTGCATGGTTCGTCTTCAATTGAATTTGAACGACTAAATCTAGAAATAGCTGTTGGAAGAAGTCTGGATTGATTGTATTAAGTCGTCGTGACAGCTGTGAAACACGAATTGAATCTAGGTTCGCACCGATTTGAAGCTGGTCAAAAAGACAATCGCTCTGCGCATGTTTTCCGTTTCGTGCAGCTGCGTAAAAAGCAGTAACTTTAAAAATGAATCAGTCGTAAGTTTTTTCGAATAATGATCTAATTTCATCGTTTTCACGTTCTCTTCAAATAATTGAAGATTTATCGGTGAAAACCATTGTCCAAATGACGTTTTTCGTGTAATCTTGTCCATGTGTTTGGTCCTTTTTTAATGGATTTGGACGGGATACCACCTGACTTATCCATTATAAAGGACTTTTTCTTTGACAAAATTAAATTATTGAAGATTTTGAGTATTTTTATAATTAAGTTTTGTTTAATGCAACACTAGTGATAATAAATATGAAATTTATTTTACTAACATTATAGTTATCTTTTATTAATAAATCATTGTTAGTTTTGAACAAAATATTTTTTGTTCATTATATAAAGTGGATAGAAAACTGATCTTTCCTATGCTATTTGTAAGAGGTAAAGGAAACCTACCCGGATGGGGAAATCACACGATATAGGCCTGGGGTTGAAGCGAATCGGTCGTCGGAAGTGGGGGTCCTTGTTGATGGCCAATCCTCAACTGTTCGCATTTATAACAAAACTTGTCGCGCGCGCCCTTAGAAAACGCCTCATCTGGATCCTGCTGGTGTTTGTTCTATCCCTATTATCTGGTTTTCTCATGGCAGAACCCGTCTTGCAATCAATCAAAGCAGCTCCCATCTCGCAGAAGATTGAGTGGAACGTATTTGCGATTGGTGATGCGTTCCATGTCTATTTAAAGATCTCGTTTGTCATCGCGTTAGCCGTTACCACTCCTTTTGCCATGTATCAGGTCTGGAAATTCGTCTCGCCGGGATTGAGCCGAATGGAACAAAGGGTGACGCTCCTTTATATCCCCTTTGTTTTTTTCCTTTTCATAACCGGGATTCTCTTCAGTTATTTTTTGATTTTCCCGGCGGTCTTTCAATTTATGACCTCCTTCTCAGAGCGAATCGGAGCCTCAGAAGTCTATGGGATCAATCAGTACTTTTCATTCATGTTTCGCTTGATCCTCCCGATCGGGGTGGTTTTTGAACTACCCCTAATCATCATGTTTTCCACCCACCTGGAGCTCATAACACCGTTAAAATTAAAAACATCTAGAAAATACGCGTATATCTTCCTGTTGATCCTGGCGGCGATGATCACACCGCCCGATATCGTATCACATGTCCTGGTGACAACCCCTTTGATTCTTTTGTATGAGGTCAGTATTGTTTGTTCGAACATGGTATTTTTAAAGAAACAGAGTTATAAAACTACAAATCTTCCATCCTAGTTACGTATATTTGCTGGATTGGTCCGGTGCCTTTGTATATTTTATACAGGAACAAGGGTGTGACAGCTTTTTCTGTCCCTTCTGGTAGTTTCACCAATTTTCGGATCATACCAGACACCCTTGCAATTGGCTATGCTTCTTTCCAAGTTATCATACCGAAACACCTTATGACATGATATAATTCATTTAATAGTATTATTGAAGGGCTTGATAGGATGAACAAGGTCCTACAACAAATATTGCAGGGAATCAATGAGTTAAAAGGAGAAGTTAGTACATTAAAAGGAGAAATAACAGACAGCAAAGACCAACAGGCTCAGGACATGCAAAAGATTGACACCAGGTTAAAGGCAATGAATGAACGATTTGGATTCTTTTAAATTTGATACGGACTTTATTGTTCAAAAACAAGCACAACAGGAAATGGAATATAGAATTAATAAACGACTGGAATCCTAATAGGAGGGTTCCTTTTTTTTTGCGATTATTCGTTCCTTCAAAAAATAATGATAGGAAGTTCCATCCATTATCAATAAGGTGTGTTCATAATGAGACCATCATAGATAAGACCTATTTTTGGAGAGACTTAGTTAAATGAGAAAGAGAAAAAGCACCCTGTAGTCTTACTAAAACAAATTGGCATGAGCCCGGCCAATCGAACTGATAAGAGTCATTTTTTATACGTTTCTAATTGATAGGGACCTGTTCTCATTTTAATAAGGTCTCTATTCAAAACCGAACTAATGTAAATTGAAAGACCTATACATGGTAGTAGAACTCCCCAGTACTCCATTCGAAGGAAAAACAACTTATGACGAGGCTGCCATACAACATCCTCTTCCATATCTTTATAATATACACTTTTTTGGGTTTACTATTATGAAAGAATTTTCTCAGGAGATAGGAAATATAGCCATTCAGAAAAAACAGAAATATTATACTCAAGTTAGTTAAATATACCGAAGGAAAATCAATCAAAGACCATAACGATATAAAAGATAAATTAACCAGAGCGAGAATCGGTAAAAGTATAACTCCCCCATCCCGTCCAAAGGATCACTTTCATCAACTCCTCAATAAATTTTTTTCAGTTCTTACGCTATAGGAAGTCACTGAATCTCAAAGCTGAAACTCATATGAATATAAGCTAAACTACTTTTGCTTGAAGGTTGTAGCAATAAGACCCTCAAACTTATTCCCTATTATTTTCCATGCATAATAAATTGATTTTGTAAAATACTTAATATTGAAGGTACATAACAACCTTTAAAACATCATAGAAGGAGGGAAAGGAATATGGCACAAAGAAACAATAATCAATTATTAGTCCAAGGTGCTCAAGCTGCAATCGATCAAATGAAGTCTGAAATCGCAAGTGAGTTTGGTGTCCAACTCGGACCAGACACAGCTTCTCGACAAAATGGATCTGTCGGTGGAGAGATTACGAAGCGTCTCGTTCAAATGGCACAGCAACAAATGGGCGGAACCAGATAAGCAACCGTTATAAAACACTCAGTCTTTTAAACTGAGTGTTTTATATTTATAAACAATAATTAAAGGTATTTACTATTTTTTATCGATGCATGGTATGAAACGTCATAGTGTATTATTTGCGAGTATTTCTTTTATTAAAAATAACAATAGTGAAGGTGACTCAGATGATAAACTTTCCTTTTCTGAAGGATCGATTAGCCATTCAGCAGGTAAACAACCATGGCTCCCATTAGGTAATTCAACTACATAGTGTAATCCATTTTTCATTTGGCGATGACCCAAAACGATAAAGTCTTGTTCATGTAACGGATGTGCAGGAAAATCTAAAATAAATTCTTTTGACGAAATATACGTATTACGTGTCCTTTTGTCCTAGGGGCGGAAAAACACACTTAGCATATCTAGGCTAGTTTATTAATCACTTCCAGTAATTAATAAATCATCCTCCACCCTTGCCAATATTGTATTACCGTTTACTTGCTGGTTCTCTAACACTTCCAAGGAAACGATTTTTCCGCTAGTACCTATCTTTACTTCCATCAAGAACCCGTCGTTTTTCCTTATTACAAATAACTTTTCCCATTCATAAACGTAACTATTTTTTTGAATTAACACTTTTTCAATTCTACCACTACAAGGACTGTAAACCGCTTCAATACATTCTTTCACTGTTTACCCTCTCTCTAACTATTTTTTAAAAAGATTCAAAGATTTGACTTCGATTAACTACAAAAGACCTTGACATTTTCATACCCATCCCCGGAAACGAGAGATTTCCGCCATTTTTCGTATACTGGCCATATAATCAGCTAACCTCATATTAACATGGTGTGTTTGTGATGTTTCAATAATGTTCTTAAATGAATCAATGATGACTTTTCGTAATCTAGCAACTACCTTTTAACCTTAATTATTTTATACCCATTCAAAGTAAGAAACTATTACCCCACCCGAACTCAAGTACATCAGACGGGTTAGAGTCATGTTATTCCCAAGATTTTCACCTCATTATCCTTAACGGACATCCATTATCGTTGTCCTAATGATTGTTTATAGAATTCTTACATATGGTAAACCATTCCTTTTCTTCTTCCACAGGGTTATTACCGAACTATAGAAAGAAACAAATAAATACCAAAGATTCAATTAATTTTTAATCAGAAAATATTTAAATCCCATACCTCGCCCTCACTATATATGTTTTAACAGCAAAACTCCTGCTACACTATTACCATATTCATCGATAGCCGGCCCATAAATGCCCATACCGCATTCATACATGCCTTTTTCTACATTTCTTTCATTTTTCCGTTATATTTTTTAATTAAGTTCAACTTTTCCCACTCGTAGACGTAAATTTGTTGTCTCAGTCAAAACCTTTTCGATTGTACCATAGCATGGACTGTAAACGGTTACACAATGTCCTGCATTTTTCACCCTTCTTTCTCCACCGTGTTTTTTGTTTTTCGTGTCCATTGGCCATCTTAATTCGTCATAACTACTTCACGATTATTTTGCCAAGAGTATTTTACCTGCAACGTTTCTGCCAGCTTTTTGCTGTCTATTCTTCGTAAGTTTCGGTTACCTGCCCGGACGATAGATTCTTTATGGAGAAGCATTTCTTCAGGTGTTTCTGGAGTAATTTTAGGAACATTGGTAGGACGACCTTCATTATCAATTGCAACAAATGTCAGAAAAGATGTTGCGCAAATCTTCCGTTCAGCAGTCAACAAATCTTCCGCCATAACTTTCACAAATACTTCCATAGACGTTTTATTCGTACCCGTTACAAAGGCTTCCAAACAAACTTCTTGATCCAATTTAACTGGAGAAAGAAAATCGATAGAATCTGTAGAAGCCGTTACTACACGACATTGTGAATGCTTCATAGCCGATAAAGCCGCTACATCATCAATATGTGCCATAAGCCTTCCACCATATAATGTGCCATGACAATTTGTGTCTGGTGGGAGAACATGACTTGATTTAATAGTACGAGATTCCCAAACATATCTAAAATCCGTCATTTATTAGCCCCTCCGAAATAACAAACATTTATAATTACCCGCTTTCCTTATAATTGTTATAATATACCAATTATTTTGACGTAATCCCGCTTTTAATATAAAATTACAAACGCATTATTTTAATCATTCATGGATAGATGAATGCAACACTGTGTACTAGCAAGTGGCGTTTGCTAGTATACAGAACATTTTGATTAAAGTGTTTCTTCGCTTTTCCAATTTCACCCATTACCCGCAAAAGTGAGATACTTTTACTAGTGCACCTCCCCAATTTTTGATCGTTTTAAATCCGACTTAACGTTAATCAATCGTTACATTTCCCACCTCCTATCAATGTCCCTAATACAACTTCTTAATGCCTGTTAGTGTATCACATTTATTTAAATAGTACATACATAATAATGTACATCTCTATTTATGTTGTAATATTGTATAGAAATACTCCATTTTACGCAACATATTTTTATTAAATAGTTGGGCGATTTATAAAATTTAAATATTTTCTGACCATCACCTTGAATTGTCCAATCAGACCCCTAAATTAAGTTACTTAAATCTTGCAATTTTCGTAGAAATCCCTAAGAAACGACACACTGGTGCATATCAGCTCCTAATTTTAAAGCCTTCAAGAAATCAACGAGTGGTTTTTACGTTAGAACCATTACCTTGTTCGACTTCCTTGAACATATTTCGAGCCGAATAAAAATATTTTACTTTGTCCCCGTCTTTACTTCCAAAGGGTGAATTTCCCCACTCGGCCTTCTTTCTTACCAATTCCGATATACTTTATGATCTTGATGTAGCTTATCCGATTACAGAGCCCTTGTAGGTGTTTACGTCTTCATAGTTACCAACCGCTTCGTGTAACGCTATGATCCTAACTTTAAAAGTCACTAATCGTTTATTGCAAACTTTGTACCAAAAGATTTATTTGATCATTAGAGATACCGCGGACACGATGATTTGGTCAAAGGCTTCAGTGATAGACAAACTTCTATAAGTTGATATTCCGGATAAGGCGGTTAAGACATGTCCTAGATGCAATAACGATGAGATCAGTATTGAATCAAATTATTGTAAGATATGTGGCACTTACATAATTAATAAGTGTTCAGGATTTAATCGTAATGAAGGTGATAGATTAAAAGAAAATATCAAGTGGCATACTCATCTTGGCGGATGTGGAGAACGATTAGATCTCAATGCAAGGTATTGTCATAAGTATGGATCAACTTCAACCTTTCTTGAGGATGGGATATTGAACGATTAGAATGATATGAAAATTGGAAAAAGAACATGATAAAGAAGGAAAATTAAACATAAATCTTCTGTAGTTAAGAAAGGATGATTTCATGGGAATTAGTTATACGCAGCAAAGTAAAGGTAATTGGGAATACCGTATTCGATATAGGGATCCATATACAGGGAAACACAAAGAGAAATCCAAGCGAGGATTTAAAACGAAACCTGAGGCAAGATTTACTGCTCAAGAAATGGAAAACAAATTACTAAATCACTATGAGATGGCGACAGAAGATTCAATGCTTAAAGATTTTCTAAATGAATGGATACAAGAATATAAGAGAGGCGTTGTTCGTAAAAATACTTTAGAGCTGCATCAACGAAATATTAATAAACACATTATCCCCTATTTTGATAATATTAAGCTCACTAATGTTAAGCCCTCCAATGGACAGATATCAATTTAAAGGAGAAAACCATAACAATTTAAAACACTAGATTTTAATGCAGGCTATACAGATGGCCTATTTGGAGATCCTAAAACCTACAACTCTAAACGGACGATTACAATAAGTCAGGAATTAGTAAATGATCTTTCATTTCACATTAAATAGCAAAATCAGAATAAAATGGTCATTCAAGATTTATATCATTATGATTTAAATCTAGTTTTGTGTAGGAATAACGGTAATTTTATACCGAAATCTAGTTTATTTAATGCATTTTCTAGCATTTTAAAAAGAGCTAACCTCCCATCACTACCTATTCACTCACTTCGACATACCCACGCAGTTCTTTTATTAGAGTCTGGAGTTGATATGAAATATATTCAGGAACGCTTAGGAAACGGTAGCATTCAAATAACTTCTGATGTATATTCCCATATTTCCAAAACGATTGACCAGACCAGTATGAGTCGTTTTGAAAACTACATGAATAATATACTTAAGTAACTTTTTGTGGGTGTTTCGTGGGTGGAATGAAAAATAATTAAATTCGTATAATTTCACCCACAAATAACAAAACCCTTGACACCAATGGTGTCAAGGGTTCATCGATTTAGTAAAGTTGGATGTATTGTTCACGTTCCCAAGGGTGGACTTGTGTACGGAACATATACTTGGAAAGCTATTATGAAATTGACTCATATCTCTAATTTTTTCTACTTTATATAATTATTGTAGATAAGCGCCCTTTCGTATTATAAGGTCAGCCAGAAAATATTTCTGGTTGACC
>NZ_JAIBLJ010000032.1 GCF_020179385.1 Alkalihalobacillus sp. YIM B00296
GTTCATGGGAACCGAATTATGCTACTCTGTAGACGAAGCTAACAGATGATTTCGAGCGGATTTTGCGCGTATTCTTTTGCCCTGGGCGAATGGGTCGAATCGGCAAAATGTTTTTGCGAATCAGCGCTTCAACCTCGGTCGGGGGTTCATCGTCCCGTGAGCGCAGGAAATGTCTACAAACATGAACGGCAACCGTGAAGTTGACTTGGTAGGTGCCGTTTATCCATTTGGGAAATGATGACGTGCGAGGTCATCATTTCAGCGAAGTTGTACATGATCATTCTTGCGAAAATCTCTTGGGTGATGGACTCTTGCTTCTTTGCGTGAAAATTCGCCAGGCCGACCGTGTATTTTAATGCCCTGAAAGAGGTTTCAATGCCCCATCGCATGTTATAAATGGACTTGATTTCGTCGGGCGGGAAATCAGCAGCAGAAAGATCCGTAATGACGGTTTCATAAGCGCCACTCGGCAGGACGAAACGAACAACCCGAAAGGAAATCGGGTAAAACAAGTTCTCATGCAAATCCAAAAAATCAAATGTAGACGTGGAAGGGACGAACTTGTAAATCTCGGGATGAGCCTTGACTTCTTTGGTTTGTTTTTTGGTGAGTGTCAGATGAACGTCAATATCAAACGCTCCGCTAGAGGGCAAACGCAAGCCCGAAAGAATACCATTGGAATCCAAATCCTTTACCCGTATGACATAGTTCCACCCTTTGCGTGCAATATGCGCGAAATTGTTGTAACTTTCATAACCTCTATCGGCAGTAACAATGGTTTTGCCTTTGATAGGGGAACGGTCGACCATAGCAGCCAGCGCCCTTCCCTCGTTGCACAACCTTCGTGGCTGAACAATGGCATCCACGTAAAGCCTGTTGCACAAGTCATAGGCTGCGTTCAAATGCAGTAGGTTAAAACCTTTCGTGTCCGGTTGACTTTGAAAATAGGTGTTCGTATCCGTAGGGTCAGTTGCGATATGAAAATCTGAACCGTCAACGGCAAGTAATCGATACCCTCGGTAGTGCTTGATATCCGTATGCGATTGCGTAAATTCGTGAAACAAGAATTCCACAGCAGACGGCAGGATTTTATTCCTTTCTTGGACAAAAGCAGAAGTGGTTGCGGTGTTAACGTCATAGCCCTGCGATTCCAAGAGTTCCTTATATATGCTGTTGCCCCCCATGGAGATCAGGTTTGCATAACCGTTTCAAAGGGCAGCTTTTTCTTTCGGGTAAAATCTTTTTCAGGGTTTTTGACATAAGGTGCTGGTGCGGCTGACATTTCTCGTATGAGGGATGTCAGCGTTTCATTTAGCGAATTTGCGTACTCATTCATTGGTGTAACCTCCTCGTTTTTTTCAAGGGGCGTTGCCACACATTTCCATCTGCTTGTCAAGTCCTATTTTTCTTTTTCGTGCAAAAAAAGAGCGGGCTATCTTCGATAACCTGCTCTTTTTTCTTGATTTTTTGGCCCTGTGCCTTAACTTAATGACATTGCCATCAAGGTACTCTTTTTTTCTTATTTTTTAACTTATCCCATATCCCAGACCAATGCTAACAATGTACCGAAGACGGTAACCAGAGCTATAATTACGCCGTAGTATACGTTAGTATAAATGGCGCCCTTGTCTTCAGTTTCACCTGCATGCATAAACACCACTAGTTGAAGACCAGCTTGTAGGAATGCAGTGACAAGAAGCACCGTCATACCTACTGCGAACGACATGTCAAAGTAATAAACCCCTAGAGCAACTGCAGTAAGGACCAAGGAAAAGACAAATCCCATTACCTGTTTGAGAGGAAATAGTTCACTCATATTTACATCATTCCTTTCAAATAGATGAAGCTGAAAATGAAGATCCAAACGACGTCCAGGAAGTGCCAATAAAGTGAGAATATAAATGATTTATTGCCTGTTTCAGGGGTCAAACCGTCCCTTTTCACCTGAATAAGGATGTAAAGGCCCCAGAATAAACCAACCGTTACGTGTGCTCCGTGTGTTCCCAATGTGGTCAATAGGATTGATGTAAAGGCACTCGTTTGTAAACCTGCTCCTTCATGCACATACGTAACGAATTCAAATATTTCAACGCCTAGGAAGGCAAGTCCGAGTAGAAGCGTGACAACAAAGAAGCCCATCATCGCTTTTTGTCTACCCAGACGCATGGCATGCACCCCGAGTCCAATCGTAAAACTACTTGTCAAAAGTAAAATTGTCTCGAGTAACACAGGCGTAATGTGGAAGATTTCCGCTCCGTTCGGTCCGCTTCCTGTACGGTTATAAAGTGTAAAATAGGATGCGAAAAGCGTCGCAAAAAGCATGATTTCTGCACCTAAGAAAATCCAAAATCCAAAAATCTTCAAACGATTCTCTTCTGTGCTATATTCTAATGGAAGCGAGTGATCAATTTTCATACCTTAAGCACCTCGCAATTCTGATTCTGTATCTTCAATTTCTTTCACAGAAATATAGTGACCGTGATCTTTCTCAAATGAACGCAATGTCATGCATACGAAAATTCCGATCGTGGTGATGATCGCCGGAATCCATAAGCTGAATACGAGCGAGAAGCCCCATGCAAAGAAAATACAACTCATGATGAAAGGGACACCACTGTTATTAGGCATGTGGATCTTTTCATAATCGCCTTTGAACAACACATGATCCTTTTTCTTGACGTCCCATAACGCCTCACTTGATGCCACTTCCGGTGTGATCGCAAAGTTATATTCAGGCACCGGTGTGTGGGTAGCCCACTCTAGCGTACGTGCATCCCACGGGTCTGCACTGATGTCTCTTGAAGCATAGCGGACACTATAGTAGATGTTGTACACGATCAGTACAAAGCCGACTGCCATGATCGCCGCTCCAATGAATGAGACCATATTCAAAGGACCAAATCCAGTAGATTCAGAATACGTGTACATACGTCGTGCTTGACCGTCCAAACCTGTCACATACATCGGCATGAATGCTAATAGGAAACCTATTGAAAGCAACCATGCGGTCCACTTTCCGATTTTCTCATTTAACATGAAACCGAACATTTTCGGCCAGTAGAACGTCAGACCAGCAAGCATCGCAAACACGACACCTGGGATAATCACATTATGGAAGTGAGCAACCAGGAACATCGTATTATGGTATTGATAATCCGCAGCCGACATCGCAAGCATAACCCCTGTCACCCCACCCAGTGTGAAGAGTGGAATGAAAAGGGTGGAATAAAGCATTGGCGTCGTAAATTCGATTTTTCCTTTCCATAATGTCAGCAGCCAGTTGAATATCTTGACTCCTGTCGGAACCGCAATCGCCATTGTCGTGATGGAGAAAATGCTGTTCGCAAATGCTCCCTGCCCCATCGTAAAGAAATGGTGGGCCCATACGACGAAGGATAGAAGCGAGATCAACACCATGGAACCGACCATGGACTTATAGCCGTATAGGTTACGGCGTGAGAATGTTGAAATGATCTCACTGTAGATTCCAAATGCAGGCAGAATCAAGATATACACTTCCGGGTGTCCCCAAACCCAGAACAGGTTTGCCCAGAGCATCGCCATTCCGCCATTATCCAATGTAAAGAATTGAGTTCCGAATAAGAGGTCCATCGTCCCCATTGCCAGTGCAACAGTCAATACAGGGAATGCGAACACGATGATCACACTCGTAATAAGAGACGCCCATGTGAACATTGGCATTTTCATTAATGTCATGCCAGGCGCTCTCATTTTGAGAATCGTTGTAATGAAGTTGATCCCTGTCATCAAAGTACCGATACCGGCGATTTGAATCGCAATCATATAATAGTGCGAACCTACAGATTCTCCATCTGCAAGCGGGAAGTACGATGTCCACCCTGCGTCAGGCGATCCGCCGACCATGAATGAAATGTTGAACAGCATCGCACCCATGAAGAACAACCAGAAGCTGAGCGCATTCAAGCGGGGGAACGCTACGTCTCGCGCCCCAATTTGTAATGGTACAACAAAGTTCATGAAGAATATGATAAACGGCATTGCCATGAACAAGATCATAACGACCCCGTGTGTTGTAAAAATTTCGTTATAGTGTTGTGCATCCAAAAGTTTGTTTTCTGGTACAGCAAGCTGGGCACGCATCATAATGGCATCTACCCCACCACGGAAAAGCATCAATAAAGCGGAGATGAGATACATGATCCCGATACGTTTATGGTCAACCGTTGTGATCCATTCCCGCCATAGATAGCCCCATTTTTTAAAATAGGTCAAGCCGGCGATGACGGCGATCATCGTAAGACCGGCAGCCACCATTGATGCATATATCGCAATACTTGGATGTGGTATGGCAAATCGTTCAAAGAATTCCATACGATTTGACTCCTTTCGAGAATATCTATAATCGGTAAAACCTTTCGTTTACTCGTTATAATTCATGTGTTTACGATCAGAGCTTTCCTTTCTGGAAGCTGAGTGATGTTCATCAGAATGGTTATGTTCCTCTTCATACTTGTCACCTTCGTGATGATGTTCTGGAGCCGGTGAGAACTCTAAGTGAGTCCCGGTGAACGTCATCCGTCCAAGATGACCTGGTTCTAATAATTCCTCAAATTTTGCTTCATTAATAGGTTCCGCTGTTTCTTTAACCTCTTCTACCCACTCATCAAATTCTTTTTGAGACATGGCAGTAACATCGAACTGATTTTCAGCAAAACCTTCCCCACTGAAATTCGCATTTCGTCCCATGTATTCCCCTTCAACATCAGCTGCCAGATGAAGTTTTGTTACATGGGCATTCATTGCATATTTTTGCCCCCCAAGCTGAGGAATCCAGAAACTCGTGATCGGCCCGTGTGAATAGAGCCTGAATTCGAGTGGACGATCTGTTGGAATGTATAGGTAGTTAACCGTCTCTATATCTTCCTCTGGATAACTAAAATGCCACTTCCAGTTAGAGGATGAAGCATAAACGACCAATGGTTCTTTATCTTCATATCCTTGTGGTGCAGATTCAACGATATAGTTACTTTGAACAGACACGATAGAAAGGAAAGCAACGATCAAGACCGGGATCCCGACTAATATTCCTTCCACCCAAGGATTCCCCTCGATATGAGGCGGTTCATAATCTGCAGGTTGTTTGGATGCACGGTATTTCACCAACATGATCACCAGCATCACGAAAACAACAATCACAATACCCGCCATCATCAACATCGTCAACATGATGTCACTGGCTAACCTTTCAGCTTGAGGTCCTTTAGGATCTAAGACTGTTAACTGTTCACATCCTGTCAGCACCGTGACAATACTCATCATGATTGCAAACAAAGCCATCTTGAGTTTCATACAAGTACCCCTTTTCTTTCTGATTGGATATAACTATAAATTTATAATTAACTTAATTATCATTCTGGTCTTTATTCTAGCAGGATTGTTCGATTACTTTGTGAAGTTGTGAACTTTGTCATAAAATTGCTAAAAACATTTGACAATCCTATGTCGGTTATCAGAACATTGTCACATTCACCCCAAAGACAAAATAAATAACGAACCCTATCATTCATTGAGGACTCGCCATTAAATTTATTTGAGGGAAATCAATCATTCAATCCGGGATATACGTTACAACACAAGTTCCTAATAGAAGAATTTTATGATTAAAGTTGTGTACAGAAGAGGGTTGGTATAAGACAATACAAGGGAATTCTATTTTATTAAGGAAGCTATCAAGTCCAAACCTTTTATCGAGGAGAAGAAACCATGGATTCGGACGAACAACAGCCCGTGAAATAGAGGTAGTTTTGGGTAATTACATCGATTCTTCGGGTATTACTGCTCCTTTCATCTAATGAATAAATTTAAGGTGTTGTTTAACATTTTTAACAAGTAAATAACTATTTTCACCTTAACTCATCTGGATTAATTACAAGGTGGTATTCCTATATACGTACCGATATTCAATTACATTGGGTACTAATGCCGAATAACCGTGCAATCAGGTATTCCCAATCAACACGATCAATCCTACGGGAAATTAAGAGCCAATAGGGAAATGTAGCTCAAGAATTAGCGGGAAAACTTTGTTTGGCAATTTTTTAAAAAAGAAGACTGGTCAAAAGTCCCAATATTGTTGAACCTTTGATCCAGCCCTTTATACTCGTATCTAGTTCCACTTTTCAAGTAAATACTTACCGTTAGCATTAAGAATTCCAAATGCCTTTTCTGAAATAAGATTTTGTTCTTTATGATTTTCAAGCAACTGTATAAAGTTGTTCATGTGAGACTTGGTTTTTTCTATTTCTCTTTCTCATGATTAAATTTAGGATCCTCTATACTTAGCGCAAAACCGCCTTCTGCAGTATCACGTAAATACCCAATAATCTTTTTAAATCTATTTCTTCTACTACTTTTCATTTTTATTTCCTTCCCTTCCCCTCGCTTAAGGCATAAAAGAAGTTAATCATTTCGCTAGACGTTTTTTCTATCTAGTAATATTTTTGCTAGAATTAATATACGCTAAATATTCGGTAACACTGAATGAGATATACGCCGCTCTTTACGTGAAGCTGTTCCCTATTAAAAAAATTTATAAATCCATAGGATTCGTTTACATGAACAGACCCCTTTCTATAGATTAATAAGGAAATTTTCTCTTTATTTCACCTTTTGAGAAAATCCCTCCTTTATGGAAGTTTAATAAGTTATAACTTTTTTGATTACACATTAAAAAAAGTTTTTCTTCTCGCTAATTGTCTTAAATTTCAGATATTATTAGCGTTTTCATTCTTTCATACAATCTTTTTGTTTTTATCCTTATGTTGACTTTCTTTATTGTTTTTTGATTGGACAGCATTTTGAACCATGCTAATAGATGAAGCATTCCATTAGCTGGTTTAACTAAATAATGATTTTTAAAATCGATTGATTGAAAACTGAGAAATATCTATTTCATTCTTACCTGAAATAATCAAATTACTTAAGGCTTGTCCAACTGAACTACTAAATTTGAATCCATGGCCTGAGAACCCTGCTGCAATCGCAACATTGGTATACTTAGGATGTAGATCTATAATAAATCTATCATCAGGGGTAAGTGAATACATACAGGTTTTTCCATACTTCAATTTCCGAATATCAGGAATATATTGATTCAAAAATTGGACCAAATCTCCTTCATCCTCTGCTGTTTCACCAAATCCTTTCATTGATTCATCTGGATTTATTTGATCTCCACCATCATGGCGACCTACCTTTAAACCGCAACCATCAATACTCGGAAGGCCGTAATAAATTCCTTGGGGTGTTTCAAATGCAAATGCTGGAAAACTACTATGATTATAGATATTTTCATTAGCATCAAACCAAGCAAATGTCTTTCTCACTGGTGTAAGAGGGATATCCAAATCCAACATAGAAAGTAGATGTCCTGACCATGCTCCCGCCGAAACAACCAACGCATCTGAGTAATAGGTCCGTTCGTCTACCTTGATTGTAACTCTTTCATCTCGAATTGAAATTTCCGTTACCCTACTATTTGTGAGGATAGTAGCACCGTTCAATTCAGCAAGCTCCTGGTATGCTTTAATACTTTCCTCACATTTCAGCACTCCCGACGATGGTTCAAAGCAACCAATATAATCGTTAGGTAAAGTAATTCCAGACCATCGATTATGAACTTCATTTGACTCTATAACATCGAGTGGCAACGAATACTTTTTCGCACTGGAGATGATATTTTGGATAAAATCAGATTTTTCATTACCAACACTAAGAACGCCTGTTCGTTTAAATAATTGCTTTCCAGTGGCCCTTTCTAAATCATTCCATAATTCTTGAGCATTAAGAATAAAAGGAACATATTCCTCACCCTCAGCATAAGCATATCGAATAATTCTCGTTTCCCCGTGATGACTCCCTTTGTTATGTGGTGGGTTAAAAGAGTCTAATAATAATGTCTTTTTCCCCCTCTTAGATAAAAAATAACCTGCTGCCATTCCAATTGATCCTGCACCAATTATGATTACATCATAGTTCATACCATCTAACCCCCATAAATAATCCAGGTTCCTACTTTTTTCATTAAATTATAATAGATATTCTAACTTGTTTGAATCTTAAAACGAAAGAGGGTTTCGAAATGTTACCCAGATCAATACCTGGATGATTGTTTCGAAAAGAGGTACATCACCGATTAGCTCAACCGATTGGGGAGGGATCTAATGGTGAAAGTGAGTTAATAAACCATTTAAATAGAAAGTGACGTACTATGAGATGAGGGTAGAACTTACGTAAAAGTATCAAGAAATCAAAAGGAAGTGGTCCCAGAAGTATGCCCTTTTTAAGGAATGACGAAGATCCTGCACGGTAAAAGGTAACTAAGATTAAAATTTAATCCGTAGGTACCATTTTCCTGTGTCAAAATTCCAAAAAGCTTATTTTGTAAAATCCTTAATTAATAGTAAATTAACTCATTACCAGCCTAATCGATCACGAAGAGAAGTAATATGCGCAACATGATGTCTTCCATGCCAAGAATAGATCCCAACATTAATGCTAAGTTTAACAATACCTAATTCTGGGTGTTGGAAAGTCCTCCCTAGTTCATCTTGTTTCATAGAACGTAACAAACAGACCCATCTAATGTGTAAAGTTTCTATTAGTTTTAATGAAACGTCAACTGGTAACTTCGAATCGGGAAGCTCAGCCCATTTCTCTTGCTCATACAGTTTAATGGTAGGGTTGTTTTCTGTGATGGCCAACTTAAAACGAGCGTAGCTATTTAAATGGCTGTCGGCAATGTGATGGACCACTTGACGAATGGTCCATGCTTCAGAGCGATAAGGTGTATCTAACTGCTCATCACTTAAACCCTTCACAGCTTCTTTTAATTTAAATGGAAGTTCTTCAATCTCTTTTATCCACCTCTCTAATACTTCTTTGGTAGGCTCTCCTTCATAATTAAACTTTCCAATAGGATAGCGTAAATCCATTCTAAAAACTCCTATCTAATAATTACTAGTGGGATTATCTGAGTTATTGTACAATAAAGCATTAATCTTTACTTTACCTACTATTCTATTCCTATTTATCACAATCTTATTATCCATATTACCATAATACTATTAAACCCTCTTCTTCAAAATGAAGCTAAGTATACATTTGCCTTTACCAGTTCACTCCGCAATATCCAAAGTCATCGACTGATTTTCTTTTAACCGGCATATGTTCCTTGACTACTGCCTCTTCCCACGTTTGACTCCATCTAAGCGGCGCGATCTTCTGTAAGAATATAACTGTTTTCAATCAGTTCTTGTTTGTTCCCATTATATTCTCCTTCAAATAATTGATCTTTCTCAACCGGAACGGTAATCCAATCCTGTCCTTAGTTATACGAAATATTTAACTCGTCGTTTTTCAACGAGTACGTAATCGTATCCTCACTCTTTTCTCAACTACAGGAACTTGTGATCAATTGAAAAACCGGGGCGAGGAGATCGAACCCTCACCCCGGCAACCTGTTTTATTTTGGTTCTCCCTCTCAACCCTCCAGTTTATCTGGTCGAGGTCTTAGGCTGTTTAAGCTGGATTTATTATTCGGCTTTCAGGACTGAGATTACTTCTTTTGTTGCCTGTGTAATAAGCTTTTCGTCATACTCCGCATCTTTTTTATCGCGACTGGATAGGATGGAAAGAACAATTGGCTTTCCTTCTGGCGGCCAAATGATCGCAATGTCGTTTCTGGTTCCATATGATGCTGCTCCAGTTTTGTCTCCAACTTCCCAACCTTCGGGCACGCCAGCCCGAATCAAGTTGTCTCCTGTCGTGTTCCGTTTAAGCCAATCGATTAAAATCCTCCTCTTCACTTCTGGGAGTGCATCTCCGATCGTAAAAGCCTGAAGGCCGGCAGCAAGCGCTCTTGGTGTACTTGTATCATGCGTTTCTCCAGGTTCGACATTATTAAGCTCTGGTTCATATCGCTCCGGGTTGGTCACATCATCCCCCATCTCCCTGAGTGATTTTTCAACCCCCACAGGTCCGCCCAGTTGTTCAAGGATAAGGTTTGCAGCAGTATTGTCACTGTATCTGATAGCCGCATCGCAAAGCTCTTTAAGCGTCATTCCTGTATCCACATGCTTTTCTGTGATTGGTGTATGGTTGACTAGATCATCACGGGTATAATGGATTCTCTGTTCAAGGTCGGTTATGGCCTTTTTTTGTAACAGTAGTCCAACAGCTAACGCTTTAAAGGTAGATGCATAGGCAAAACGTTCATCTGCTCGATACGTGACTGTTCGGCTTGTTCCAGTATCTAAGGCGTATACGCCGAGCCTTGCATCGAATTCATCCTCAAGTTTGGCAAGTTCATCATTTAATAGGGTTTCTTGAATCTTTTGTTCTGGTTGTGTAGATTGCGCGTTATCTTCTGAACAACCTACCAGCGTTATACAGAAGAGAAGTAGTAAAGAGTGAACAATTTTTTTAACAGACACGTGACATTTCATTACGTATCTAACCCCTTTCGGAAAAATTTTGTTCCCTGTAAATGTTTGCAAGCTTAAATTCACCAGATCACTCTTGGAAAGATTTAAAAACGTTTCTCGCTTTCGGAATCACATAACCGCTGCCGCCACGCTGTTTCACATCTTCAACCATCATTACCAGCAGAAGATTTGACTCTCCTGTGTTGAAGGCGACAAACCATCCGTTTTCCGTCCCTGTATTGTCCTCTTTGCTATTCTTGATTTCGGCCGTACCGGACTTGCCCGCAATTGTCATTCCTGAGATAGAAGCACTGTGAGCAGTACCTTTCGGGTCTTCGACAACCTGGATTAAATCTTCTTTAATCAAGTTGGCGGTTTCTGGCCTGATGAGGCTTTCCTTCCATACTTTGCTTTCTTCATCTTGCAGGAGATGAGGAGATAACAAATCACCTTCATTCGCAAATGGGGTATAAATCAACGCCAAATGAAGAGGACTCATCATGACTTCACCCTGGCCATAAGCAGAATCTGCAAGATGTATTTCATGATCGATTCCATTATTCGCAAGCTGAGAAGGCTTGATGGAAAACGGAATGGGAAGTTCTTCACCGAATCCGAATGTCTCTGCTTCTTTCATAAAGCGATCTTTCCCTATCTCAAGTGCTTCTTGTGCAAAGTAAATATTATCCGAATACACGAATGCATCACGTAAATTCACCGACGCTATATCAGACACACGCGTCACATAGTAGGTTCCCCAAGAATTGTCCTTTGCCCAGTGAAGACCATCGATTTGTCTGGTTTCGTCCGGATCCGTAACACCCATTTTCAGCCCGATGGCTGCAGTGATCGTCTTAAACACGGATCCTGGTGCATAACGATTCGTGAATCGATTTAATAACGGTTTGTCAGGCCCATTGCTCCATTTGTCCCATTGCTCGGATGTCAATCCCCGGACGAAAGCATTTGGGTCATAGGAAGGTGAACTGACAACCGCCAAAACCGCTCCTGTTTTTGGATGGATCGCTGTTGCGGTTCCGGAATCACCATTGAATTGCTTGAATATCGTTTGTTGAAGTTCAGCGTCAATGGTCAATTTGATGTCTTCCCCATTAACAGGTTCGGTTTTTGTCAACGTTTCTTTAAAGGTTCCTTCAGAACTCACAATAAAAATATGTCCACCTTTTCTTCCTCTCAGCTTTTCTTCAAAAATCTGCTCAAGCCCTGTTTTCCCAATCATGTCCCCTGCGGAATATCCTTTTTCTTGTAATTTTCCCAGTTGTTCTGCACTGATTTTACGTACATAACCTGTTAAATGTGCCGTTGAAGCCCCCATCGGGTAAGTACGCACGATTTTTTCTCGATATGTAACGCCCGGAATTTCGATATATCGTTGAAGTTCGTCCTCTTCCATCGGCAATGTTACAATCGGAACAAATAAATCAGACTTGACCCATGACGCATTTAACTTATCCTCAATTTGTTCGACAGGTAAATCCAACAGTTCTGACAACCTCTTTTTGGTATTCGCCGAATCATCCCCGAGCTTACTTGGAATGATACCGACCACGTAAGCTTTGTCATTTATAGCTAGACCAGTTCCGTTCTTGTCAAAGATTTCCCCTCGCGAAGCCTCTATGGTTTGTGCTACAACTCTCTCTCCCTCCCCTAGTGAGGGGAAAATAAGGGAAGGATCCCATTTCACGAACCAATCTTGATATTCACCCTTTTCTTTGACCAATGTCACCTGATGGGTTGTATCGATTGGACCAGCCATCGTTTCCATTTTCATCGTATAGGTGAATGTTACAGAATCCCCTTCTGGTTCCTGATCGTCATTTGGCTCAAATATGCCGTTTACCTGTAAATCTTCTATCTCGATTCCTTTGTAAATCTTTTGATAGCGCTCTACGAATTCCTTTTTTGTAATTTTGCTTTTAGATTCTTGTGAGAGGTGTCCATACATTTTTTCAAAGTCCATTTCCCCCCAGTCGGAAATATACTCATTCAGAATATCCTTTGGTTTTGCTTCATGTGAACATCCTGAAATAACAACTACTAAACCAATCAAGATTACAGCTTTCCCATACCATTTCAATCCTTCCAACTCCTAACATTTAAAGCAGATTACAAATGTAATTTAATCTTACACATGTAATCTTACGTTGTCAAACGAGGTTTCGAAATTAAGAAAAATTCAGTACATTCATCACTTACCTATATTTAGATTGGTAAAATAGTCTAAAAGTTCCTAACTGTTTACTGGACAATAGACTTCACAGGAAGAAGTAAACAACTTATACTTATAGCAATTAAGATTTAGAAATGGAGACGAATGTATGTTCTTTACTCATTTTGTCGTAAGTTTGATAGTGTCTTCTTTTACTGTTTCAGTCATTCTGCTGATCAGGAAAGTGCTTAAGAAGCAATTATCAGCGCAATGGCAATATAATCTATGGTTTCTTTTGTTGATTGCATTGACTCTTCCTTTTATACCGAATGAATGGTTTGAGTTGGGAAATTCTTTTACATTCGAGATCAATCAGGGTAATGAAAAAAGTTATGCTGATACTTCTTCTGGAGATCCAGCGTCGGAAAGAGGAAATTGGATGAAGGACTTTACAGTATCAGTTAACCGTTTCGATTTGACATTCCTGAACGAAATTTCAGCCAGCATATGGATGATAGGTATGTTCATAATGACGGCTCTGACAATACGCTCATGGCTTATGCTAAAGAGGATTAAAAGCACCTCAAATTGGATAAAAAATAATAATGTCCTAGACTTATTCGAACAGTGCAAGCAGCGTTTAAATATAAGGGGAGATATAGTGGTAAGGGAATCACCGCTTATCAAATCTCCACTCACTTTCGGTCTTTATAAAACCTATGTTGTGCTACCAGAGCAGTTTGAAGAATGGCTGTCCATGGACGATATCGAATATATCTTTTTGCATGAATTGAATCATTATAAGTATAAAGATATAGTAACGAACTACCTTATCGCCTTTTATCAAATTTTATACTGGTTCAACCCTTTTGTTTGGATTGCTTTCAAAGAAATGAGACTGGACCGTGAAATCGCTTGTGACATTGCTGTTTTGAACGCGTTGAATAAGAACCGTCATACAGCATATGGGCATACGATTCTTAAGTTTGTTAACAAATCTTCTCGGCCACGGTATTCTACTGTGGCGAACCAGTTAAACGATTCCAAGGATCAAATAAAAAGACGGATCGAAATCATAGCCTCCTTTACAACTGAATCGAAGCTATTGAAACTTAAAAGCGTCGTCATTTTCATACTATTTGGTGTAGTGGTTACAGGTCAGGTTCCAATCATTTCTGCTATGGCTTATGACGATCATCGGTATGAATTTGAAAGTGAACGGATCAAATATGATCATCTGGGCAAGTATTTTACCGGTTATGAAGGGACCTTTGTATTATATGATTTGCAAACTGATCAATATAGTATCTATAATGAAAACAAAAGTACATTACGGGTTTCTCCCGATTCGACTTACAAAATCTATAGTGCATTGTTTGCCCTGGAGTCGGATGTCATAACGAATGAAAGCTCAACAATGAAGTGGAATGGCAAACAATATCCCTACGATTCTTGGAATATGGATCAAAATTTATCTACAGCATTGGAAAATTCAGTGAACTGGTATTTCCAGGGGCTGGATCGGAAAGTCGGCAAGGATAAGATCCAAGATTACCTCTCACAAATAAACTATGGCAATTCTGATCTATCTGGCGGACTGTCCCAGTATTGGCTAGAATCCTCGTTAAAGATCTCTCCATTGGAACAGGTACAGCTCCTTAAATCATTTTATACAAACGATTTAGGTTTTAAAGATAAGAATGTCCAAATGGTTAAAGATTCGATCAAATTAGAGGAAAAAGATGATGCAGTCCTCTTTGGAAAAACCGGTACAGGAATTGTCAATGGGAAAAATATAAACGGCTGGTTCATCGGGTTTGTAGAGACTAACCAGACTACTTATTTCTTTGCAACGAATATAGAAAGTGAAAATAATTCTTACGGAAGTAAAGCGGCAAAGATTACGAAATCTATTTTGCGCGATAAAGGGATCTATTAAGTAGCAGTTCAAATAAAGCAGAAGGAGGATGTGTTGTGTCAAAAGAAGTACCGAGTATATCTGAAGCCGAATGGGAAGTCATGAACGTACTTTGGAAAAAGTCTCCCCTTACAGCAAACGAAGTCATTTCCTCCTTGCAAGAGCAAACAGACTGGAAACCGAAGACCGTACGCACATTGTTGGATCGTCTAACCAAAAAAAAGGTGGTCGGGGTAAATAAGGATCAGAAAGTCTATACCTTTTTCCCTAATTATTCCCAAGATGATTGCCAACGTGCCGAGGCACAGTCCTTTATTAATAGAATTTATGGTGGAACGGTGAAGTCGTTGCTCGTTCAGTTCATCCAAGAGGAATCCTTGTCAGAAGAGGACATTAAAGAATTGCGTTCCATTTTGGATAAACAACCGAACAAATGAGGTATTGGCCTGGGCTTTATTTCAAGCTATTTTCTAAAAAATTGTAGCTATTGAAAAAAGGTGTAACCGATTGCTTATCGGAGTACGCCTTTTTATAGAGCAGGTTATTCAATTAAAGCTTCTGATGACCTTACTGACTCGTCATGACGTGGCTTTTTCGCCAAAACGCTACCCATTTGCCCTTTTCAGACTATCTCTGTAAAGGTGGTCCAGGCCAAACTTGCAAATTTCATATTTATAATGTTTAATATTAATATTCAGGAGGTATGTCATGTCATCAGTGAATCTAAATAGGGCAAAGTTATTGATATCCTGTAAAGATCAGCCAGGAATTGTTGCAGCTACATCTGACTTCCTATTAAAGTATAGAGCCAATATTGTTCAATCCGATCAATACACAACTGACCCAAAGGGTGGTATGTTCTTTATGCGGATTGAATTTGATCTTGAAGAATTTGAAACGACTTACAAATTAATAGAAAGTGAATTTAATTCAATCGCGTCAAAATTCGAAATGTATTGGAGACTTTCTGATCCCAATAAAAGAAAAAGAATGGCCATCTTTGTTTCTAAAGATGATCATTGCTTGATGGAGTTATTATGGAGGTATAAAGCCGGGGAACTGACAGTTGATATCTCTATGATCATCAGTAACCATAAAGATTTACAGAGCCTGGTTGAATCTTATGGGATTCCCTTCTACTGGATCCCTGTTACGTCCTCTACAAAAAAAGATGACGAACAAAAAATTCTTTCTATTTTAAAAGATAATATCGATTTTATTGTTTTGGCCCGGTATATGCAAATTCTATCTCCCCAATTCGTTGCTGTATACCCTGATCGAATTATCAACATCCACCACTCGTTCCTCCCAGCTTTTATCGGCGCAAACCCATATAAACGAGCATTTGAAAGAGGTGTAAAACTAATTGGCGCAACAGCACACTATGTAACGAATGATTTGGATGAAGGGCCTATTATTGAACAGGAAGTCCTGCGGGTCAATCACCGTTATTCCACCGAACAATTAAAAGTTGCGGGTCGTCATGCTGAAAGGATCGCACTGGCAAGAGCAGTATCCTGGCACATTGATGATAAAATACTCGTATATAAAAACAAAACCATCGTATTTTAATCAATCGTGCTGGTAACCAAATAATTAAGTCTTATAGTATCCTTATCATACCTAAAGTATCCAAATCCATCATCACTTGTGGACCACAAAACCTTCATGTTTCACAAATTGTGTTATGAGTATGATTATCATTCGAGCTAATCATATAATGATTTCGATGAGTTTAAGAAAGTTTCTGATGTAATCGTAGCAATCATTTATAAGACGAATTTCGCGATGTTAAAGATAACATATTTATACAAGAGATTTGTTTAGTAGGGATTAAAAGAGAAGAAGTAGAGCGATACTTTATGCGCTCTACTTTTTTTGATTGGAATATACAATGAATAACTAGTAGCAAAGATTATTTCGTTCAAACAATTGCCATACTTGCTCGGCCATATAAGAAGGAGGATGTGGCATATCGTTCAGAATCCACCACTCTACGGTTCCGACGAAGGCTGAGGTTGTAAATTGAGTAATCAATTCCTTATCCATCCCCTGATTAATCCCCTGCATATTGATCTTCGCCAGAATAGTAGTAGTAAGGATTTGTAGCATACGTTCCCGAAATAAGGAAGTTTTTTGACTGGAGAGCATGGAAGAAAAGAAGAGGAAGTTCTCCTCGAAATAAAAAAATAAAGACTTTAGGGCTTCAATCGCTTCATCTTCACATTCTTCTGAGCAAACTTGGTAAATGAGCATGATTCGATCATTTGGTTCAAATGGTCGCCTATACATTTATCGAGAAGATCAAATTTATCCGTGTAGTGAAGATAAACGGTTCCTCGATTTACATTAGCTCGTTCAGAAATATCATTAATTGTAATTCGATCAAATTCTTTCACTAAAGATCTCATAGACAATGGTATCCCCTGTATTTTCATCAGTGATCTTCACTATACCTCCTCTCCCTTTTCCTGTTAGCCATTCTAATCCCTCTAGCTCCTTTTCATCGAGAAAGCCTTTCAGCCTTTTTGTTTTACCATCGATAACAAGCGGCTCCTGTCATCTTTACTTCTCTATCTACCGTTTCTACACATATATAAAGGGGCTGTCCCATTAGTGTCTGACTCTAACCTTCCTTAACAACATTTTGAGAAAGCGTGTTTTTGAAACAAATGTTGTATGGTGGTGTCTGACACTATTGTTTTGGGACAGCCCCTTTTTCTATTTTCCCAACTGGCCATTTTAAGCCCAGGTATATGGTCTTTATAAACATATTCCCGAAAACAGATTGTACATAGGTTGGTATTTTCTCAAAAAACTATGAGGCCTGCTTTGCAATCAGGAATATTCCGTACCTGATACTTAGGCTTTGTCCTTTAATAATGAAAGACTTTTTGGCCAAGTATGAACTGTATCCTTGAAAATAGACATTTTAATAAAGTCCTATACAGTTAAAGGTGAACTCAGAAATGTTCCGGATTTGATCCCACTTACACTCATTTGCTTTAGAGACACAAGATCAAAATGATTGTTACACAAAAATGATTAATGACTTATGAGCATTCTCCATTGGGTAAACCAAAATAGAATAGTGGTTCACGGGACTTATCTTATCGTAAATAAGGACCTTTAAAGAGTTCTTTTGCCTTAGGGCATACATATCTGCCTCCAATATTGAAGAATATGGTTTTTATGGTTTTGATAGGGTCATGTTCCACCATTGGAATATATTTCTTCTTAAATGAATCCGATAATTCTAATTTAATTAATTATTTTTAAACCGTTTTGTTCTTGGTCTAAGTCAACCGCTGGTTATAGGAATCAAAAATAGTTCAAAGAACATTCGTTACACCCCTTTCGAGCTTATAAATCAGGATAGATTTAATGTTTATGTAAATAAGGCGATGGTTTTCTGATGACAATGAACAACATAGAAGTGGAAGGGGGTGGGGTATTTCACTTCTATGTCGTTTTGTATCTTATATCATTTTTAAAGTCTATATCCTAGTATCCTCCACCACCGTAGCCTCCGCCAACAAAAGCAGCTCCTACAATGATTAAAAGGATAAACAGTACAACGATTAACGCGAACCCTGATCCGTATCCACCAGACATAAAAGTACACCCTCCTTTCTTGTTTCTAATAATAAAATATGTCCAGTATTCAATCTTGATAGGGCTATAGTATAAAAAAGTGGTCTTATATTAAAAAGTTCTAAATTTTTCGAGTCTATGTTGTCAATTTCTAATGAGAAATGGTGAAATCTGGCTTTACAGATGTCCTAACAAGAAATGGATAACAGTTTATATCATTAGAATAACTCCATTATGGTTACAGAAATGTCACCACCAAGCAGCTCCTCAAAAAGACTAATAATTCCTAAAACAGCTCCGACAATACCAGCGATAAGTGAGACAATACCAATCATAGCAAGAACGATTTCAATCCAACTAATCCAAATTAGTTTTTCGCCTCCATTTAGAGTCAAATTTTCATACCTTGAACTAGTTCTTCCGCCTTTAATATAATGTCGATGTGGTATCTCTCTACGGGTTTTGCATCTTCAAAATTAATAACAAGTGGTAGCTCTTAACGATCAATACTAGGTAGTATACGTGATTTTTTTTCCTTTAATAAATGTAATGAATTTAATGTGTATCATTGTATAAGTTTTTTTGATTTCAGGTTTCATTTTTACCCTATATACGGTACTTGGTATGGAGGGACAAAAATTCAGGGAATCCAATAGGTCCTTGGAATAGCAACACTGAAATGTTAAACCTGGGTTAATCATGCCTTTCACAAAAAAGCATTACTTCGTTTCGAAGTAATGCGACTAGTTCCGTATAAGGTTTAGCCGATAGGTTAGAATATTCTAAGCACTATCCTCTTTTAGTCGTAAATTTCATCCGCGTTTTCGTAACGTATTTTTTCCGAATTAGTGACATCGTTTTGTTTATTTGTCAATTAAGATACATTTTTGCGTTATCCCTGGCATTACCATTTGTGTTTATCTTTGTTTCCTTCATCAGTTTACTACGATTATCCATGGATGTTCACTCCCAACAAAATTATTATTGTTATTTTGCCACCCTAATATTTATATAATACCTCCTTCTATAAATAAAGGGTAAACTGCCCTTTCGTATTATAAGGTTAACCAGAATGCTAGATATTTCTGGTTGACCATTTTTTTCAAATAAAAGGAACCAACTCAATCATTATTTTCATGAAGAAATGAGACTTATCATAAGTTCATTATTTCTATTTTGTTATTATCATTGACATTTTTCTACTTGTTTCTAAAAATATTTCATATATTTATCCATCTTGTTAAAATCAAAAAAAATAAACCAGTAATATTACTGGCTTATATATCTCATAAGACAACTGTTAAAGTGATTTTTATCTAAAATAGATTATACCTGGGTCCGCTGTATTAAATTGCTTTGGGAACAGTAAACCATCTGTATATGGAGACGAGATATTGTATTTACTAAATTGTTCTGCTGTTTTGGCATAAAAAGATTTAGCTCCCTCAACGTCTCTTTTACCCGTAACAAGATCATGTAACAGATTTAATGATAAAAAATTCATAGCTTCCTTGTGGCATTTTGCAGAAGCCTCTCCTCTCGTCCGGTCTGTATAAACACTTCCATCAAAAGCAGCAACTTCATCATATAAGTTTACAGGAACCTTATAATCGATTGTTTGCTCCAAAAAATCCGGGTGAGGTGTAGGGAAATTGTGCGGGACTGGATCTCGATAAACAATGGAACGCTTCCATGGTCCGTTGTTATACCAAATGAGCCTGCTGGCAGTGGCTTCGTTCGGTACTCCGTACTTTTGAATCATCAAGTAAGCCCCCTCTTTTGAGGGTTGCGGCCAATTAGCCAATAATTGATTTAACGGATGATCCCCATAATGTTGGGGCCGAGTATGACTGGGATAACCTGAATACATTTTTACCCCCCTCCCAAGTGACATTTGTAAACAGTTTATTCCGAAAACAATTTCCTGTGCTACTGTCGATTTATTCAATCAGTTTAGACATAACTTTCTAGTAATGTTCATTTACAACAACATTTTAACAATAAAGCAGTTGAAAGGAACAACCTACACAGAGGGAGTTGATACTCACGATCCTATAGTTCGGGAAAACTAGTTTAACCAAAGTTAAATTACAATCAATTTTACCAATTTAATACATGTTATTGATGGTGACAGCTACGCTGGTACTAACCCGTATCCATTGGCATGCCTTTTCATTGTATATGAATGGCTTTAGCCACCGTTCTGCCGAATCTACCTGTGCAACACACCTTTTAACTTGCCAGTTATAACGCACGCAGGAGTATTGACGGGATGAAAAAAAAGCTTATCAATTATTTCGGATATGCCCCCTTTACTGGAGTAACGTCTGATGCGGTTTCCCTGAAAGGAATTCACTAAATAAATGCTAAGATAATACAGTTAATAGAATCCCTAAAAGGAAATTAGGAGCCCCAAATAAAGTAAATACAAACATTCCTTTATTTCTTGTTTTACGTTCTTTACTATTTTCAATTGCAGTGTTTGCTCTAATTTTATCTCCGCTAATAAAGACTCCAGATAATAATCCTGCGATTATTAGACTTATTAAACCCAACACCCCTGAAACAGTAATAAACAACTCTGACTTAGTAAAATACCAACAAAGAAAAAGTGTAAAGGCGACCAAAGTTCCAAGAAATAAACTTTTTTTCATTCCAGAATCCATCACCTTTCCCCATTAATAATCAATACGAAAATCTGTCTGAAAGGTTCCGAATATTTATTGTATTACTCCAGAATCCTGCCCTTTTGTTGAATAAAGCTTTTTTACATTCACTTTCAACATAATATGGAACCATCATTTTCTTAACCTAGTTATAAAAAAATTTTGGTCAATCATCGCTTGTAAAGAAAATCATTAATTTGACCAAAAAAAAAAGAAACCCTTAACACCAATAGTGCCAAGGTTTTCTCGATTTAGTATAGTTGGATGTATGTTCACGTTCCCAAGGGTGGACTTGTGTACGGAACATATGCTTAGGGCTTTATTACATATTTTAAAAAGTGTAAATCGCATGAAATCAACACTTTATAAAAATGGATTGTTATTAAAAAATATTAAATGTAATCCCTTTTGTGGTCAAATTGTGGTCAGTTTTGTGGCCTCTTGGCTTTTATATTTGAGAACTTTGGTTTTAAGCTGTATTGTAACAATTTAATGGACTTTAGTTAATATCAAAAAATAGATAGGAATCTATGGAATTAGACGATCAAAAAACCTCGTCTAATATCTAGGTTTGTCAAGTGTTATCCGATTGAACCTTCCATCTCGAACTTGATTAAAAAGCACTTTCAAATGCTTTTTTACTTATGTAAAATGTTGATATATCAAGTTTTTATAGAATCCTCTATTCAAAACGATTCACCTTTTTTAATCTTAATTGGCACAAATTTGGCACGCTTTTTCTTTAAGATACATTTGTGGTCAGAGTATGATTAGGTTTTATCAATTTCTTAACATTTTCTGTAAGAACAAGAGTGAAGCATAAAGTAATAGGAATACATGACTTTTATAGGTTTTATCAGGAGGTCGAAGAAGTTACCGGAATACCACACCATCTTCACGAAGCGAAAAAGACTCGATTCGAATAGTGAAGACAGATGTCCCACACCAAGTGCAGATGTTGTTTTTCCTTTCCCATTCCTGTGGTACATAAGTACAAGTCCTGTCGATCGACTTACTTTTTCACGCTCTTTGGAATCAAAGCCAAACCGTTTTTTCTTCGAATGGTGTTCGGCTTGGCATTTTCATTTTTTTAAGTGCCTCACCTTCCGGATACCCGAGGAATACGGTCCCTATAACCTTCTTATGCTCTGGTGAGCCGATGAACTCGTATAAACGCTCATCACGAACAAGACCCACGCCCCTCGTTCTCCAAACAAACCCTAAGTTCAATTCTTTTGCAGCTAGCCACATTGAATGAATGGCACAACATACTGCATACTCATTATCTTGTGATGCACCTTCGTCGTCCGGAACGATATCCGCAGTTACGACAATTGATACAGGTGTATTTTTGACAACTTTCAGCGAACCCTCAACTAAATGGGGTTTCGTTGGAAACCGCTCCTTCAAATAGTCAGTCGCTAACTTCTCATATCTTGCTTTCGCCTCGCCCTGAATCACATAAAAGCTCCATGGTTCTCGCATGCCATCATTCGGTGCCCATGTGGCCGCATCTAGCAGTTGTCCGATCTTCTCTCTTTCTACCTCTCGCGATTCATAGTTTCGTATCGCTCTTCGATTCTTTAACGCTTTAATAACCGCCATTTTGGTTGTTCTCCCCTTTCATGATAATTAATTAAGAACCGGCTGTACATTCTCTTGAAACCACTGAATTTTCTCTCTTAACTGTACAACATCCCCAACAAGGACGATCGCAGGATGAGTAATTTTAGAACGATTCACAAGCTCTTCAATTGTCACTAAATTCCCTGTAACCGTTTGCTGACGCTTCGTTGTTCCCCATTGGATTACAGCAACCGGTGTAGTTGGATCTTTTCCATGCTGAGTAAGCTGTTTACAAATATGATTTAAGTTTCCAACGCCCATATAAAAGGCAATTGTATCACTACCTTTGGTTATGGCCTCCCAGTTTAGATGATCCATTCCCTTTTCTTTTCTCCCGTGTCCTGTGACGATCGTAAATGAAGAAGCATGATCGCGGTGAGTTACCGGAATACCTGCATAAGCCGGCACTGCAATTCCTGAGGTAACACCCGGAACGATTTGGAATGGAATTTTATTCTCAGCGAGGACTTCTGCCTCTTCTCCTACCCTACCAAACACGCACGGATCACCACCTTTTAAGCGTGTGACAATCTTTCCCTGAAGTGCCTTTTCTACTAATAACTCATGGATTTCCTCTTGAATAAGTGCGTGCTTACCCGGTAATTTCCCGCAATAAATCAGCTTAGCGTCTGTTTTTGCATAGTTTAATAGTTCCTTATTAATCAAACGATCATAAGCGATTATATTTGCCTCTTGAATACATTCCATGCCTTGCACCGTTATGAGCTTCGGATCCCCTGGTCCAGCTCCGACAAGATAAACCTTACCTCTATTCATCGGTAATTTTCCCTCCATTCGGGTATAACTCTAAAAACGTTACTCTTAAACACGTCCACTCTCTTTCCATCTATCGTAAATGTAAGAGTTGAGCGCCATATTTTATGGCTTAAACAGTGGGTATGGTAACCATCCTGTGTAAAAATACGGTAGAAAGCGGTCGCCAATATACTTTTTCCCAGCATCCGAGTGGGTGTCCTGAATCATAAGAGGGAGCGTCTTAGACATAAACTTTGTTCTCCATACATTTTTCTATCCACTTTTCAACCATCTCTGGACAAGAGGCAAAGTGAAAATGGGTGTAGCCTGCAATTAAATAAAAGTTCATGTAGCCCTCTTGTTTCAGACCACGCATTCCCTTCGTTTCGTAAGCATATGGAACTTCCTTTTCAGCTTGGAAAGTAGAATAATGAAATTCGTGCCCTCTTGCTTTTCTGTTTTCAGGTAAAAGGAAATTTCCACTTTGTCCTGTGATCTCTCTGTAACCAAGTGCTGCTAACTTTTGTTGCATACTAACTTTCCCAGGAATTACACCAACCATTTTATACACATCTTGATCGGTTGTTTCAATGGCTTCAGTCAAATACATAAATCCTCCACATTCAGCAAGTGTAGGCATACCGTTTCTAATAGCATCTCCTACCGATTTTTTGACCTCGGTTTCTTTGGACAGTTGATCAACAAATTCTTCAGGGAATCCACCACCAAGATAGAGACCATCCACGTTTTCCGGCAACAGCTCCCCAGCCAAAGGAGAAAAGTAACTGAGTTCAGCCCCATTCACTTCAAGAAGTTCAAGGTTTTCAGGATAATAAAAGTTAAAAGCGGCATCCTTAGCAACGGCGATTCGAACGGATCGCTTCCCCTTTTTTTCAAAGATAGATGAAGTCGTATTTACTTCTACAGGCAGTGCAGCAGATAATTCGATGAACTTCTCGATATCTAATGTTTCTAGCACTAGCTCTCCTAAACGATCAAAAAACGGATCAAGCTCCCCCCTTTCAATCGATGGAACTAAGCCAAGGTGTCTTTCCGGAATTTCGATATCCATTTCCCGTTTCAAATAGCCAATGACAGTCACATTACACTCCTGTTCAATTGCTGTTTTAACCAGTTTAAAATGGCCTTCACTCCCAACACGGTTTGCGATCACACCTACAATGTTGGGACCATCAGAAAAATGTTGAAATCCCTTAACGATTGCTGCTGCACTACGAGCCATGCTCGCACAATTGACAACGAGTAAGACAGGACTGTTCGTAATCATACTAATTTCAGCTGTGCTACCTTCATTCGTTTTTGGATTTTTCCCATCGAAAAATCCCATAACACCCTCCATAATAGAAATATCGGCTCCTTGACTTCCCCGAGCGAAAATCTCCTTCACCGTCTCCTCATCTAGCATCCAGCTGTCGAGGTTTCGGGACTGTCTGCCTGTAACGGCTGTATGATAGGTTGGATCAATATAATCCGGTCCGCATTTAAATCCCTGTACAGTAAAACCTTTTTTCCTTAAAGCTGACATCAAGCCGATTGTCAACGTCGTTTTCCCTACACCGCTTCCTGTTCCAGCTATCACCATTCTTCGTTCTGTCATTTTTTTCACCTCAAGTTTTTGTTCCTTAGTATGGAACCACTGCAACAGATACCGTAACGTTCCCTGACTTCTTTTTCACAAGGGCTAATGTTTCAGCACCGCTTAATAAAAGAGCGGCAGGCTCGCTTACACCGTATGCACCTGTATACTTGAACACCGTGTCAGAGGGTTGTGCTATCTCAACAGTGTTCAATTGCTCTGGCGGATAACAAGTAAATTCCCAGCCATGTTTTCTTGCTACTTTAATTAAACCCTCTTCGTCCTTCTTTAAATCGATAGAACTGATAGCTTTTACGCTTTTTATCGAAAAGTTGAGTTCACCAAGGGCTTGGTGTATAACTGACTCGATTTCTTGACTAGAAGTTCCCCGATTACACCCTATCCCGAGGACAATTACCTTTGGCCGATAAACGACCCCGTTTTTCAAGATCGGGTACTCTTCCTCTGTTAAGTTCCGATGTGTAATCACGAGCGCTGCGTCAGGCTTAGCATTGAGTGCTTCATTAATTGACGCATAGGTCTTAATATTTTCAGGGAGCGGTCGGTCATAGTTCCACCAACCCTTTTCTCCCGATTCCTGAATGACAGCGATATGCTCTTCGTTGACAACGGAAGCACTCACCGGGGTTAATTTCTCAGCGGAGTCCCATACCCAGCCAAATCGTTTTCCAAACAGGTCAACAGGAATCGTCTTTTGTACATCTGAAGCGGTTGTGATGACTGGACGAGCCCCGAGGGCCTCTGCAACCTCAACCGTTAATTCGTTCGCCCCACCTATATGACCGGAAAGTAAACTGATAACGTGCTCTCCTTTATCATCAATCACAACGACGCCGGGGTCAGTTTTCTTGTCCTTTAAAAGAGGGGCAATCATTCGAACCACAGCACCGAGTGAAACAATGATAATAATTCCCTTATACGATTGGAACAGTGCTGGTAGGAGGAGACGGACACTCCCTTCAAACAGTTGAATTTGCCGTTTATCTTCATCTCCCTTTTCAAACTTTTTCATGTAAAATAGGTCCGCACCTTGAAAAGATGCGCTTAAGTTTCGGGAGATCTCAACCCCATGCTTAGTGATTGCAACAATAGCGTATTCCCCTCGCTGATTGACCGTTAGTTGCTTCCCTTCCTCTAAGACGAGTGTCATGCTTTCACCCCTCGGCGGAAGCCATGCGTAAATTCTTTATCATAAAGTTTTGAGCGATAATCTTTATCGTGAATATGTTCATCGAGAGCCCAGCCAGCCAAAATCATCGACTGTTTGCGCATTCCATTAACCCGCATGTCTTCATCGAGATTTTCCAGTGTTGTGCGTAGAATCTTTTGGTCTGGCCACGTCGCCTTGTACACGACGGCAACAGGCGTATCCTTACTCCAACCCGCATCTATAAATTCCTTCACGACTTTTTTTGTTAACGTTGCACTTAAAAATAAAGCAATGGTACAATGATGCTTCGCTAAATCCTTTAATTTCTCACCCTCTGGAACAGGTGTACGCCCTTCTGCTCTCGTTAAAATAACGGTCTGCGTCAGATCTGGGATTGTTAGCTCAGCACCAAGGACAGCGGCTGAGGCAAACACAGAACTGACACCTGGAATGACTTCAACACTGACTCCTTCTTTCTTTAACAGCGTGACTTGTTCCATAATAGCTCCGTAAACAGCTGGATCCCCAGTATGAACCCGAACAAGCCTCTTTCCTTGTTGAACTCGATCAACCATCGTTTCTACCATTTCTTCTAAATGCATTCCAGCTGTTTTGATTACTTCAGCTTCTGGCTGTGCTCGTTCAATTAATTCCTCACTAACGAGGGAATCGGCATACATCACGACATCTGCCTCCTCAAGAAGCTTCAAACCTTTTACTGTGATTAAATCAGGATCTCCAGGGCCAGCACCTATGATCGTAACCTTCATCATTTCCTCACCACCATTAAAGTTAAATATTCAAGTTCGACACGATCCAATTCACGAATATCCCAAATAACTTCTTCTTCAGACGTCACTTTCGTAACAACAGAAGCCTTCTCTAGTAAATCCAGTTCACCAAGGACATCAAGCATGAGAGCCATCACTTTTGCCACTTTGATAAAAATGACACATTCGTTTTCGATAATAACCTTTTTCATTGTTTCATAGTCGTCTCTTGCAGGAACGATTGCAAGATGATCATCACCTTCTGCAAGCGAAATCCCAAGCCTTGAAGCCGCTCCGTTTATTGAGGAGATCCCTGGTACTGTTTTAATCTCAGCTTCTGGGTGACGTTCTTTCATTAAATTCATCATATGGATGAATGTGCTGTATAAAAGCGGATCCCCTTCTGTAACAAAAGCAACATCTTTTCCTTCTTTTAGCTTTTCCCAAACGACCTCTACAGTGTTTAACCATTCCCGTTCTAGTATGACCGGATCCTTTGTCATCGGGAAAACAAGTCCTAACATGTCTTTTTCATCTGATTTAAGATAAACGTCAACAATTTGGTGGGCATAACTCTTACTGCCTTTTCTTTTTTTCGGATAAGCAATAACCGGACAATCTTTCAATTTACGATAAGCTTTTACCGTAATAAGTTCTGGATCTCCTGGTCCAACCCCTAGACCATACAATGTTCCGACCATTTTATTCCCCTTCCATGCGTTCTGCTGCAATGATATAGATTGGATTTAACGCATTAAATCTTGTTAAATTTAAAATCGGCTTACTTCGTGAAATTTGGGCGAGAGTAATCTCTGTATTAAAGCCTCTTGCTTTAAACGCTGCAACAGCTTGTGCTAAGTTTTCAATCGTGACAGCATTTAGCACGATTCGCCCCCCTTCCTTTAGCTTAGAACAGCAAACATCGAGAATGTCTTCCATTCCTCCTGCCGTTCCACCGATAAAAATGGCATCTGGATCCGGAAATCCATCCAATTGAGTAGGTGCTTTACCTTGTACAACAGTTAAATCAGCACGGAACTTGGCCATGTTTTGATAACAGTTTTTTAAATCATGTTCGTTTTTTTCAATAGCATAAACTGCACCTTCACGAGCAAGCTTTGCCGCTTCAATTGCAACGGCACCTGTACACGTCCCAATATCCCAGACGACGCTATCCTCTTTCAAATGCAAAGCACTTAAGCTTAATATGCGAATTTCCTTTTTCGTAATTAAGCCTTTTTCCGGCTTTCTTTGGTGAAATTCGTCATCACTCATCCCAAATGTCCATTCCGGTCCTTCCGAGACCTTTTTTAAAATCACAACGTTTAGTGGGGAGAACTCAACCTGTTCCATGTCCTCAAGCTTATACCAGCTGTATCGCTCATCTTCTCCCCCAAGGTTTTCAGCAATAAACGCCCGATATTCATTCATGCCAAACGATCGTAAATAGCTCGCTATTCTTGCGGGGTTATTCTCTGAATCTGTTAATAAGACAACCTTCGAACGCCCGTCAATTCGCTGGGCTAGCCCTTGAATACTTCGACCGTGAACACTTGTAAAATAAGCATCTTGCCAGCGCTCTTTCATTCTCGCAAATGCAAGTTGGATCGAGCTTAAGTACGGGTAAATTTCTAAATTTACTTTTTTTGATAAGTAGCTTCCAATCCCATAAAATAATGGATCTCCAGAGGCAAGAACAACTACTCGCTTCGTTTCCTGGTTTAAACGATCGATAAGCGATTGAAGTCCACCCTTGATAACAATTCTTTCCCCTTGATAATCTGGAAAGAAAGACAGTTGTCGTTCCCCACCTATCAATACTTCACTTTCGTTAATCCATTGTTCATAGATTGGGAGGAGACTCTGTTTTCCGTCATCACCAATTCCGATCATTTTAATTTTTTGTATCATCCCTTACCGCCTTTCCCAAAAACGTTCCTTTCATTGTGTACAAGCTTGTTTCAATCGTGAGTCCTCCTCCGATTTCCTTTAAAGCTGATAGACAGCAGCAATCACAGAGATTTACAAAGAATTGTGAAAAATCGTTTTCGAGCATGAGGTCACCGACCTGAGAAGCCGTATTCGCATTCCGCACTTCCTCTAAAAGCGCTTTCCCAACTCCGACCCTACCTGCAACATCTTCCAAAAAGTTAAAATCAACAGGTGCACTTTTGGAGTGAACCATCATCACTCCCTGAGCTACCTTTGAAAACTTCCCCATCATTCCGACTAACGACACCTTTTTGATCCCTTGACGCTTACACTGTTTTAACGTAAAGCCTACAAAATCACCCATTTCAATAAAAGCGTCTTCAGGAAGATATGGATATTGCTGTATCCCATACTTTTCACTCCGACCGCCGGTTGTAATAACAACATGATTACATCCACTTGCATTGGCGACGCTAATCGCCTGAACGATGCTCGCCATATAGGCTGAACTCGAAAATGGTACAACGGTTCCACGGGTGCCTAAAATCGATATACCACCGATAATACCTAGACGGCCATTTAATGTTTTCTTTGCCATTTCTTCTCCGTCAGGTACAGAAATCACAATTTTAATTCCTTTTGTAATTTCATATTGTTGAAGAATCTCTTCTGCCGTTTCATGAATCATCTTTCTTGGTACAGGGTTAATCGCTGCCTCACCGACAGGGACAGGAAGACCTTTCTTCGTCACGCGACCAACTCCAACGCCACCGTCTAACGAAATCCCAGGAGTGTCACACCAAGTTACCGTTGATTGGATTAGTGCACCATGGGTGGCGTCAGGGTCGTCTCCGGCGTCTTTAATCGTTCCAGCTTGAGCCGTATCCCCGTTTACTATACATCCTTCTATACTAAACGTGACAAATTTCCCAACTGGCAGGTATATCGTAGCCTCCCTTTGCTGTTCCCCAGTAATTAATGCTGTTAACGCTGCTTTCATTGTTGCCGTTGCACAAGCACCGGTCGTGTAGCCTTGCTTCAAACTTTTCTTATCCTTTGGTTCCGATTTCATTATTTATACCTTTTCTGCAAGGATTGAAATAGCATTTAATGCTGCTACCGTTACGGTACTTCCGCCTTTTCTGCCGACATTTGTAATAAACGGTATATCCAACTTTGCTAATTCTTCCTTTGATTCTGCTGCTGAAACGAAGCCAACAGGAAGGCCGATAATCAGACCAGGTTTTGCTTCTCCCGCCTTCACAAGACGGATTAACTCAAGTAAAGCCGTTGGTGCGTTTCCGATTGCAAAAATGCCTCCATCTGCTTCCTTGATTGCCTTTCTCATGGATATAATGGCTCGTGTTGTATCTAGGCGTTTGGCCTCTTCCATGACATCTGGATCAGATATGTAGACACTCACCTCACCTCCAAATTTTTCAAGCCGAGGTTTACTAATCCCGACCTGCACCATTTGAACATCAGCGACAACCCTTTTCCCGCTTCGAACGGCTTGAATTCCTGCCTGTATCGCGTGAGGATGAAAAACAAGACTACGCCCAAGCTCAAAATCAGCAGAAGCATGGATAACCCGTTGAACAACAGGGTATTGCTCCTCAGTAAATTGGTGCCTACCAATTTCCTCATCAATCATTTCAAAACTTCTTCCTTCAATTTTTTGAGGCTGTACTGTAAAAGGTTTAAATTCGGTATTAAAATTCATAAGCTTTCTCCTCCCATTTAATTTAATTTTTTTAACGGTTTTCGAATGTAATTGTTTTTAGGTGAAAAAGGACATCGGAAAAATTTGAGTAGACCGTTCCATAATTCACTTTTGGTCGTTTAATCATGATTGTTTCGATTCCGACTTCCATTGCCCCTTCCAGTTTTTCATCGACTGAACCGGCTTTTCCGCTTTCTTTCGTAACCATTAACGTGACACCATATTGCTTATATAACGCTTTGTTAAATTCTTTTGTAAATGGCCCTTGGATCGCAACAATATTTTTTTGCGGAAAGCCAAGCTGTTCACATTTTTCCATGTTATCCTTTCGTGGAAGCATCCGAGCAATAACACGGGTATCCGTTAAATGAAGGAGCTTTGCTGCAAAGATTTGCAACGTTTTACTCCCTGTTGTCAGCATGATGACTCCTTTTTTTTCAGCAGCAATCTCTGCGGCTTCCTCATAGCTCGTTACCATCGTCAAGTTTTCCTGTGAAAATCTCTGAGATTCACGTTCATAACGGATATACGGTACGTTTGCTTGATTTGCCCCTTGAATAGCATTCTTACTCGCTTCCTCAGCAAAAGGATGACTTGCATCTATGACAGCTTGGACTCCATATTGACCGATGAAGCTAGCAAACTCTTCACTCGTTAAACGACCAACATGGACTTCTAATCCATGCTTCCTCATCTCTATTGCAGCGTTCTCAGTAACGACCGTTGTTAAAATGTCAAACCCAGCTTGTTTGATTTCAAGTGCCAGCGCTCTTGCGTCGCTTGTCCCTGCTAAAAATAAAATCATGCTTTCTGTACCTCGTTTTCGTGTGTATGGTCGTGATGGTGATGATCGATATGCTCCATTGCATCTAACCGGTATTGACACGTATCACAATTCATTTTCACTTCCCCTTGAAGTGCTTCATCAATACGATCTTTTATAATCGTTTGCAGCCTAGAGTGAAAACCAAAGTATTCAGCTAGCTTAAAATCATATTCTGGGTACTCGAGCCGGAATTCATCGATCATTTTTTCGAGGCGTTTAATTAAGATCCCCGTAAATAAAAAGTACGGTAAGATAACGACTCTTTTTGCACCAAGTTTTATACAACGCTCAACACCTTCTCGAACGAGAGGGTCCGTCACACCCATAAACGCAGGTTCAACAATTTTGTAGTTTAATCTCTCCCATAGTAAACGGGTGATTTTATATAGATCACTGTTCGCGTCTGGGTCACTACCACCTCTTCCTAATATAATTACGGCCGTATTGGAATTGGGTTCATCTATGTTCTCCCAAGTATCCTCCAAGCGGCTTTTACAAATTTCCATGGTTTCTTCATGGATTCCAATTGGCCTGCCATATGTAAACTTCACTTGAGGATATTTTTCTTTCGCATCATCAATGGCTGCCGGAATGTGAATCTTTGAATGTCCAGCTTGCAAAAGCATAATTGGAATAACCATGATGTGATTAGCATCCTTTTCGACACACGTATCAATCCCTTCATTCACATTCGGAGACTCAAATTCTAGGAAACACGTTTCCACTAACAGAGATGAATCGAGTTGTGGTTTCAATTGATCAACAAATTGTCTGATCTGCTCATTTCCTTCTGGATCACGGCTTCCATGTCCTACCAATAAAACTGCTCTCAAATTATTCTCCTCCTTCAATTTTCACGCTCCATTTACTTTTAATCACCGCACGGAGCAGGCTCTACTTCGATTTTCGGGACGACATCTCTATACCGAAAACCTTGTATCTCTTGTACACGTTTGAAAAATTTGTAAAACCTTTCATTTGGATGACCCTTGTCCTTGTACTCATTAATAATGTCTTCAACAATCCCAACGATTTTATCCGGCTCAATCCCTTCTGCAACAGGTTGCCCAGGGTGTGCGGTCCTGCCTACCGTTTTTGCCCCTAAAAATAAATCGAATTTTCCTTTTCGAAAGACAATACCAATGTCCTCATTTACTGCACCAAAGCATGCCATTCCACAGCCATTAAAACCAAGGTTCAACTCTTTTGGAAGCTCCATTCCACCAAGTTTCCTCTGAATTTCTTCAGCATGCGGGATGGAATCCTTTTTCTCACCGTCGCAAAAGTCACATGCCTTCAGTTTGAACACATCACCGACAGGGGATAACATAAATCCTACCTCTGCTAACTTTTCGGTAATCTCATCAGGCTTCGTTGTCGGGACTTGCAAATAAATGTAATGATCAGTGGTGTATTCCATTGTTCCTTTTTCGCCGACAACTTCAGCGAGAACCATCATTTGTTTCGGTGTAAACTTTTTATTTGCCACCCCGGGGCTGACAGCTAACTCAAAGATGGACTCAACCGGATTGTTGACTGGAGCGACCGTTTTGTAATCCGTTTCAATCCCTTTTTGTGCATCAACTCTTTGGAGTGCTTCCATCGCAAGATCTACAGGCGACTCCTGTTCTTTCCTTGTTTGTACGCCCTTATCTTGATGAGAATCCATTTCTTTTTCCTTCTGAATGGTCTCTGTTTTCCCTTGATGGATTGCCCATGGCTCGTTCTCGTGTCGTAGTCGTTCGTGCGGCTTTAACCTTTGCTCTGCTGTATTCAGCGTATACTTTCGCTGATATCCTCTTGGTGTAATCAGTTTGTTGTCATAGAGAAATGTTGATGAGTTTCCAATTATGACGGTCGTTAACATCCCGATATCATAATCAAGCATATCCCTTACATTCGTAATAACGATATGCTGCCTATCACGATAAGCACTTTTAACTAGTCCGACAGGTGTTTCAGGAGAACGGTATTGTATTATAATCCGTTGCGCTTCTGCAATCTGTCTCGTTCTACGCCCACTTTTCGGATTGTACAAGGCAATGACGAAATCAGCCTGGGCTGCAGCATCAATACGTCTTTCAATGAGTTCCCAAGGGGTTAAGTGATCGCTTAAACTTATCGAACAAGCATCGTGCATGACAGGAGCTCCTAACAGTGACGCGCAAGAATTAATTGCCGAAATCCCGGGGATCACTTCCACTCCTACACCGGTTTCTTCCGTCCATCCTTTTTCAACAAGCACTTCATAAATGAGACCTGCCATTCCGTATACCCCTGCGTCACCGCTTGAAATAACGGCAACTTTTTTCCCTTCTTCAGCAAGCTGGACAGCTGCTTGCGCGCGGCTGACCTCTTCCGACATCCCTGTACTAATAATCTCCTGGTTCTTGAGCAAGTCTTGAATGAGTTCAACATATGTTTTATAACCAATCACACAATCGCTTTCTTCAATCGCTTCTTGAGCCCTTTTCGTAATATGTTCAAAGCTCCCTGGCCCAAAACCAATAACAAGTAGTTTTCCTTTCATTTGAAATGCCTCCTTAAAGTATTTCAACAAGCATCCAGACTCCTAGTCCCACACTATAGATTCCTGTTATTGAACCAAGGACGACATATAGAGTCTGTTTGAAACTTGCTTTCATAAATCCCCATGAAAGTAGAAAAGTTATAAAAACAGTTGAAATAAGTAAACCAATCACAAATAGAATAAGCTGTATAGTAGCTGCCGTCATATTATCGAGACCAACAGCATTTGTGATAATCGCTATCTGTGTTGGACTTTCCACACCTATGCCATGAACAATTCCTACAATAAAGGCACCGATTATTCCAAACCCAATCGGTGAAACGTTTATTCCATCTTTTTCGACTTTATTTGTTAGCTTTAATACCAGGTCAGCAACAATTTTCAATCGACTCTTAAATTCGAATTCTTTTTTCCTTTGAAAAATAGAATATAAAATGATACCTCCTAAAATGAGAAGAGTGAAACTGACAAATAATTCCAGGAAGCTTTGTGCACCTTGTGGTAATCTTACCCCGGCAAAAATGGTTAACAATCCAATAATAAGGACAATCAAACCATGACCGAATGCATACATCACCCCTAGGGACACCTGCCTTCTTTTTTGGTTTTCCGTACCAACCATATCGGCGATGGCTGCAACGTGATCCCCATCCATTCCATGTCTCATTCCGATAAGTATTGCTAAAAATGCAAATGTAAGTAATTCCACCTCTTATTAATTCCTTTCCTTAATCTTTGAAATTCCTTCAGGTGATTCTATGTTAGTTACTTTCACAAATCCTTCACTACTATACTTGTATATCATTGCGTCTAGTAAATCATGTTGGTTTACGAGATGACTTTTCACAATACATCGCCCTATTTCCGGTGTAATCGATCTATACCAGGTTCCTTCAGGGTATACAATCACAACACAAGCATCTTTGCACCTCCCGTTACACCGAGTGCGCGTTGTATGAATGTGCGAATCTAACTCGTGTTTGTTTATTTCATCACGAATTGCCAGTGTGACCTCTTCTCCCCCTTTTCGCATGCAGCTTGACCCATTACATATTAGAATGTGTTTCTGAGTTCCTACTAGATTCCAAGTTGTCAAAATAACCACCTATCTTTCTTTTTATTCCCCTAGATATAACAGCAGGTAGACCGTTAATACAAAAACACACCCCTATCTATTGATAGAGGTGCAGAAAAAATGCCAAGCGTAATTATAAAGCATTTTTAATCCAGCACTTCTACCTATGACCCGTAGGTATTGATGGCGATAAACAAAGGCAGGTCTCCTGACTCAGGTTCAATATTTCATTGCGTCTTCCCGATAAAGATCAGTGACTTATTGCAATGAAATTCCCCATTACAGTGGCGGGACCGTGACGGATTTTCACCGTGCTTCCCTATTAAGCGTACTCCAATGTGGTACGCACCTTTGCTTATTAAGCTTTTGTTATTACTTTTTGAAGCTTGTCTCAAATTTAATTTTTTTAATACTAAACAAAAAACCTTAACTTTTAGAGAGTTAAGGTTTTAGAGGCATGTCCATTTATAGAGGTTAAGAAAGAAACTATCCCTCAAAAAAAGTGGTCATTCCTATCCTTCCCTCCGAAGAATGGATCATCGAAATAAAAAGCAGGTCTCCTGGCTTATGCTTAAAACTTACTCTTGTCCCCTTCCCAGTTAACACCAGTGGGCTTTGACAATTTCATCAGCACTTACAGTAGCGGGGGCTGCACCGGATTTCCACCGATTTCCCTATTATCTCAAGGCTATCTAGCCTTGGCACTTTTAATCCTATTATTTAATTTTTCTATCTTCATTAAACTATACTTAAGTACATTGGACAAGTGCGATTTTGTAAAGATATAGTTTATTTTACTTTTTAACTATATTTAAATAAGAACTCAGAAGGAGGTGTCATGTGAAGAATGGCTAAATTAACACCCTTTCAGAAACGCACCGAAAAAAATCAGAAAATCCAGAAAAGGAATTTGGAATAGTTCTTATCGCTCGGGGAAAATCACCGACCTATTTAACAAAATGAGTAGGAAGAGATGACTACGGAGGAAAGTTGCAAGGCACCATTTTATAAACGAAGCGATAAGTGGGAGTATCGAATGAAGTATGTTCAGAATCGTTTTGGTCATGGCACCATTCAAATGTTTATGCCAATATCTCGAAAAAGATACTATGACATGATGCGGACAACTTTGATTTTTAAAACAATCTTAAGCTGGCCCTATGCCGGGCCAGCTTTTTAAAGAGGTATTTCTAAAAAGAATTACAAATTATATTTTTTTAGTCGGTATTGCAAGCTTTGTCTACTGATGCCAAGAATTTTTGCAGCTTGTGAAATATTGTTGCTGTTCTCTGTAAGAATTTGTTTGATATAAAACTTTTCCACTTCTGCGACTTTGTCGCATAATGTTTTTGAGGAGTGATTGATTCCAGCGATATCTGCAAAGTCATTTTGCGGAACCAACTCATCATTCTTCTGATATCTTTTACGGAATCTTACGGGAAGGTTTTCGACAGTAATTGTTTCTTTATCCATAATCATGTTCATCGCGCCCTCAATTGTATGCTCCAGTTCTCTTACATTTCCCGGCCAATCATGTTGGTTAAGCAGATGATTTACTCCTTCGCTGATTCCCTTCACACTCATCTGAAACAAAGCATTATATTTTTCTATAAAACTTTGAGTCAGAAACCAAAGGTCTTCTTTTCTCTCACGAAGAGGCGGTATAAACAAGGTTACAACGCTAAGGCGGTAGTATAAATCCTTTCTCAGCCGTTTATTTGCAACGGCATCAATCGGATCCTCATTAATGGTTGCGATAATACGGACATCTACCTTTTTGTCTTGCGTATCCCCGACCTTTCTGATTGTTTTATCCTGGATTACTCTTAATAGTTTTGCTTGCAGGGAAGGATTTAAGGAGTTTATTTCGTCTAACAGCAGTGTCCCGCCGTCAGCTTGTTCAAATAGGCCAGGTCTGTCTATTGCGCCTGTAAACGCGCCTTTTTTTGTTCCAAATAAAAGGCTTTCCATCAAATTATCCGGAATGGCCGCACAGTTTTGAGAGATAAATGGAGCGGAAGACCGGCTGCTTCCATTATGAATGCTCTGGGCAAATAATTCCTTTCCTGTTCCGGTTTCACCTACAATGAGTACCGATGATGATGTCCGTGTTGCTCTTTTTGACTCTTCAATAACTGTCTGAATCAGCCCGCTCTGCCCGATGATTTTGTCAAACGTAAATTTAGTATTTTGTTTACGGAGCATATTTTCTTTAATCACTTGCTCCAGTTGTGTAACATCTTTTACGATCTCAATCGCTTCAGTAATCTCTCCGTCTTTGACGATTGGAAAGGTGTCGTTGATTGTTGTGATTTCTTTACCTTTATTATTGAAATAAGTTTGTTTCTTGTGCTTTTTGGTTTTACCCGTCTTTAAGGCTTCAACAAGTGTACTGTTTTGATTATCCGCGAACATGAAGACATCCAGCAAATCTTTATCGATCACATCCTCACTGGCCATGGATTCAATCTCCATCATCTTTTGGTTGTAAATGATCGTCTTTCCTTGTTCGTTTATTACGTGAACACCAATATCAATTTTATCAAGCAGCTTTTCATATAAGTCATTCATACGGATCAGAGCCTGAACGTCCTTCAAACCATTTGGCGACATAAGAACCCCCCTTTGTATACCTTTTCATTTATTTTAATAGAATCAGAGTCAAACCGCAAAATAAATTGGCGGTTATTGAGATGGTTTTATAAATTCCGCAAATTTTTTTTGCGCTTTTTTAAAGAGGTAGCTGTATCCTCAATGGTTTTTTGATTGGCATGAAACTTGCATTAAGAATGAGTGAGAACAAAACTGGAGGGATTATATTGTTAACACCTTATAAACACGAACCATTTACAGATTTCTAGGTTGAAGAAAACGGTAAAACAATGGAAGCTGCACTTAAGCAAGTGGGATCAGAACTCGGAAAAAATTATGATCTTCTCGTTCGCGGAGAAAGAATCACTACGGATGAGAAAATCGTTTCTGTTAGGCTGATTTAAAAATTTTCAAGGAGGAATAAAAAATGGCAGAAACGATTTCATCAATGGATATCATGGAGGCAGACTTCACAATATGGAGCAAATAATTATCATCCGCTTCCGATCGGTATTTCAGAAGCGGAGGGCGTATCGGTTATATCATTGGAATTAGAAAAATGGCGGAAGCTTTTCGATTTAGAGGGTGGGTATAGTAGCAGTCAATAGAATTTTCACGAAAAACAAAATCTCAAGAAGGAAGTGTGAACCCGTGAAAGAAATCTTTCAAACCGTTTATTGTCCTTATTATGGTTCTGTCGAAAAAGTACTTGTTAACCAGAGTTCTTATGTGTACGAATGGGAAGCATTGTTTTTAATTAAGACAAAGGAACAAACAGAGGTAGAGGTTTCTATTGGGGTTAGCGGCTATATTACATCAGTGGAAGTTGCACAGGGTCAGGAAGTGACTCCAGATACGGTGCTATCTACACTAAGAGATGATTTGAAAATTACCGGAAGCGATTAAACTGTTTATTCAAGGGGGCAAGACCCTTTTCCCCCTTATTTTTCACCAATCATGAATGATTTCTAAAAGGATATGAATGCGCTTCCAAAAAGTGGGAGAAGGGAGTCAAAAACATGAATGAGGCTGAACTAGGGAATGAAAAGATTTTAAATCAGCATGACTCACAAGACGATGATATGAAATTCCGTAATAGCAGGGAAGACTTGTTGAAATTCCTGATTCCGTCATCATTCGGGATTATGCTGTTCATGATCCCATTTAATTTTCAAGGGGAAATTACGATTCCGGTCGCTTTATTGGCAGGCTGGGTACAAGAAACGTTTGCCTCCGTAATACCGGGTTTTATGACTGCTGTGATAGCGTTGACGGTCGTGATTACTGTCACTGCAAAACGATTTAAACCTTCATGGATTATAAATAGTCCGTTTTTAAAAGGGCTTTTTGATGTAACTCCTGTCTGGATATGGGCACGAATTCTGGGAATGGTTTTCGCCGTCTTGACATTATTTCGAATCGGGCCGGAGTGGATTTGGTCTGATGCCACGGGCGGACTTCTCCTGTATAGCCTAATTCCTGTTCTCGCCGCTGTGTTTATATTTGCCGGATTATTTTTGCCGTTGTTGCTTGACTTTGGATTACTTGATTTGTGCGGAGCACTGTTAACAAAAATAATGAGACCCATTTTCACCTTACCCGGACGTTCCTCGATCGATTGTTTAGCCTCGTGGTTGGGAGACGGTACCATTGGAGTGCTTTTAACAAACAAACAGTACGAAAACGGTTATTATACAAAAAGAGAAGCTGCCGTGATTGGGACAACCTTCTCCGTTGTCTCGATTACATTTACCATTGTCGTACTAACTTTAATGGAACTGCAACATATGTTTTTCCAATACTATTTAACGATTGTATTAGCCGGTCTTGTTGCAGCTCTGATCTGCCCGCGAATCCCACCGTTGTCAAAAAAGGCGGATCACTACTATGAACAAGCCGAAAATCAGTTTGACGAAGAGATTCCGAGTGACATTTCCTCATTCAAATGGGGATTGAATCAAGCAACGACCCAGGCAAGAAAAACAAAATGGACTTCCGTTATTAAAGGTGGTGGACAAAATGTTCTCGATATGTGGATGGGTGTGATTCCGATTGTAATGGCGATTGGAACTGTAGCGTTAATTATCGCGGAGCATACACCAGTATTTGAGTATCTCGGTGCCCCGTTTGTACCGTTACTTCAGTTGTTGAACGTTCCTTATGCAGCCGAAGCGGCTCAAACGATGGTAGTCGGGTTCGCCGATATGTTTTTACCGGCGGTTATTGGGAGTGGAATCGAAAGCCCGTTAACACGATTTGTTATTGCTTGTGTATCGGTCTCTCAATTAATCTATATGTCCGAAGTGGGCGGACTCTTGCTTGGATCCAAACTGCCAGTCAATTTTAAAGACCTGGTAATCATATTTGCTGAACGAACATTAATCACATTACCGATTATTGTTTTTATGGCACACGTATTCTTTTAACGTAGATAAATTGTTGTAGTTCCTGAAATTGAAAGAACGAACAAAAATCCATAAAAATAACCCCTGGCATAATCATTGCCAGGGGTTATTAAGTGTTATCCGATTGAACCTTTGTAAACGCTAAACTAGAATCAACAGTTTTCAACAAATAAGAGTCAACAGTTACTGGTCAATCTAGTAACACTTTCAATATACTAGGCGAGTGTGTCTACATACCACAGATGACCTAGTACCGATTGGAATTCGTTAGTGATAGAAGGACCAATCCCCAAAAAGCCCATACTTTTATATCTGACTCCAGCAGCCCCACTTTGGCATGCATTCAATATTAAATTACGTCTTTTATTAGTAATTGGTGTACACTTTTGTAATTCCCATGTTGTAACTGGCTCGTTCTCTGCTACATATAGTTTCGAAAAGGGGGGATTATCCGAATTAAACGTTCCGTGAGAAATAATCCAAATTATATCAAATTACGGGTCAGAATATTTCTCAAGAAACAAGTTTTTAGTACATTGTTTACCTTCATAAAGTTCATAGTCGACCTTCTTACATGATAAAATATGTGTAATTGCTTCTACTTCAAAGGTTGAGGTAGGTAATGATCCGTCAGGATCACTCCATATAAGTGCTTTTTTTATCTCTTGGGGTTCAGGTAATCTTTCGCCATCCACTGAAACCGTGTATGTATGTTGAGTAATACTTGATAGTAGGGCTAGTATAGGAGTATTTGTCCACGATAACTCAATATATTGAAAATGGGTTTCTTCCGGTATTTCGGATAATACTTCTTTTAATTTATTAGACCCAACAAATTCTGATAAGGTATCTATATACTCGAATGAAAGTTCCACATAACTCCTCGTATCTTCTTTAGGAATAAGAGTATCCTCTTCATTTAATATGGCAGTCCAACTTGATTCAACTTTATCCTTTATTGATAAAATATCAGTTAACTTTTTACTACTCTCTGAAGCTAGTGAATGTACCTTTTCTTTATCATATATAAGGAAATGAGTCCCTTTTGGATGAAGATTTGGTATTGCAATTATTATTGCTTTACCTTCTGCACTTGTAAGAACGGTATCACCAGGTTTATAAACCCACCATGCATAAATTAGTTCTACAGCCAATTGATACTCCGCATGAAGGATACAAGAAGTAACCATCATATTTAGGAAACCACTATTTTTTTGTTTACATAAATCTAGCATCATTCGGTCTGAGTGTATACTTCCTGCTTGAAACAATAAATCCTCTAAAAGATTCCAATAATTCACTACATTAGGTTTAACTGACCTAGAAATAGTGAATGCCTTCATATAAAGTAATTCGGCCCAGAATACTTTAGTTGGAGATGTGGAAACTGCCTTTTGAGCCCATTCAATGCTCTCTAATGACTTAGCAAGAATTGAAGCAATTAAAAAACAACTATCATGCGGTTTTCTTGCTTTTTCAATATCGAACTGATTTTCTAAATACTTTACTATTTCATCTAAACTTTGGTTCTTCGTTTTTTCTCCCATAATCAGTTCTAGATATGTAGTATAGAAACGAATATCCTCATATGTTGCATCTAAACCATGCTTAACAAACGTCTTATATTTTAAAAATATATCTCGAGCATCATTATTTACATGTCCCACTACACTTAAGTTATGAAAATTTGTAGCAGCTCGACCAATAAGAGTTTGACGGTTTCCTTCGATACCTAAAAGAATTGTACCGATTAAGAAGTTATCAAATAAATCAATATTCTTTGTTTGTAAGTCCCCTATTCCTGAGTTTCTATCATAAATTTCCACCCATGGATCCAAGGATTTTACTATCACATTGAAAGCTTCTCCAGGTAAACCTAAATCATCTAACCTAACTGCTAAATTAATGTAGAGTGCTATAGCAAAAAGGTGGGGGGCACCAAATTGAAGATATTTTTTAAAGGTAAAATGTTTTGGGTCAAAAGAAGCTCCGTCAAAATAGTGTGTAACACGTTTATGTTTTTTTCCTAATTCAATTAATGCATTTGAAAAGTTATATACAATATCTTTATGAATATAATATTTTTCATCTTGTCAAGGCCGGTTATAACTTCCCCAAATTGTCCGGTTTAA
>NZ_JAIBLJ010000033.1 GCF_020179385.1 Alkalihalobacillus sp. YIM B00296
ATTTTATTCAAAGTCGAAATTAACGCACTACAGGAATGCTATCTTACAGAATAATTGTAGAATAAGATTATGCAATAAGGCATAGGAGAAATATATGAGGTGATTTGGTTATACTCTTATTTTTGGCATAGGCCAAAACAATAAAGATAAGCAATAATAGTGATTAATTACTCCTGATGTAGAAGATAATGCTAATGCTACCCCAAAAATTAGATTTTCACTCTAACTTTTGGGGTACATTGATAGTTAGGACATGTATTTACTTTTGGTTGCTGATAAATTTATTGTATGATTTTTTATTAAATGAACTAATAAGGCGATTAAAGGCAAAGCAATTCCAATGAGTAAAGTTACTTCACTATTAAATTTATAGTAAGTATAACTTCCAATCCATGAACCAAAGGCTCCTCCCAAAAAGAAAATAGTCATATATAATCCATTAAGTCTGTTTCTTATCTCGGGATTCAAACCAAAGATAACTTTTTGACCTAATAATAAATTTCCTGATACACCAATATCAATGCTAATGCCTGAGATAAGGATTAAAATTAAACTAAATAGTGAATGATCGTGAACAAGAAATAATAGTACGATAGATAATAGTACGAGCGCCATTGATACATTAGTCATTGTAAAAATATAACCTTTATCAGCTATTTTACCAATAGCAGGAGTTAATAAAGCTCCAGCTATTGCAACAAAGCCAATTAAAGCAATTTCATTATTTGAAAAATGTAATGGCTCAGACCTTAATAAAATTGGAATAGACTGTCCAATAAAGACTAAATGTTGCAAATAAACATGCGTGATAAAAAGCTCTTTGTTGTAATGGAGATGTATTTATTAATAGTTTCACCATAGAAGCTATTAAATTTGGATATAACATCTTACTAGTCGATACTATTTCATAGTTGGGTAAAAATTTTATAATTAACAGTAATACGGCAACTAGCGTTATTAATGAAAAAAGAAATACCATTCTCCAGCCGAACCAGTCCGCTATTCCGATAGATAATGGGCGAGCAATCATAATCCCAATCAATAAACCACTCATCACTTTACCTACATATTTACCTGTCTCTTTAATGGGCACAATCCTCATTGTTAGTGGAACTAACATTTGAGCCGCACAGGCTCCCATGCCAATTATGGTTGTTAATATTAAAAAAACAATTCCATTTGTCGAAATTAGCGTACCAATTAATGAAATAATAGTAAGCCCGATAAGAATTCCTATTATTTTCTTACTTTTAAATAAGTCAGCCATTGGTACGATAAAAAATAAGCCCAATCCATACCCAATTTGTGTCAAGGTAGTGAGTAATCCAGATAAATCAGAAGAGATGTTCAGATCTTTTGCAATGAATTGTACAATTGGTTGTGCATAATAAATATTAGCAGCAAGTGATCCACAACTAATTGCCAAAATAAATATTAGAAAACTTGTCTTTTTAGTCAACTTTATCATTCCTTTTGCTTATTCTTATTGTTTTTGGTACGATCGTTCCAAAATACTTAAAAAAAGAAAGACTATAGGTCTGCAATAGTCTTATCCACTAGATTATAGGCTAGATTTTTCTCTTTTTTATATCTGGACATTAAATTAATGCTATGATTTAAACTTAATAAAGAATATGCAACTAATTCAGAGTTAGCCTCTTGTGAAATTTCTCCTTTCTTTTTTCCTTCTTCAATGACTTGCTTAAATACTTTTTCAAGTTCATTAAAATCATTTAGAAGTATTTCTTCTATGGAAGGATCAATATGTCCAATAAGCAGTGAAGAATTAGTTATAATACAACTTTTGGGAATGTCATCTGAATAGCATTCTTCAATATGTTGATAAAAAAAGGATTTAAGTGATGCTTTAGTGTTTATACCACTAAAAAGTAAATTTCTCTTTCGATAGCCATAGTTTTTATAATGTTCTAAAACCAGTTTAAATAGTTCATCCTTATCTCCAAAACTATCGTAGAGAGTGGATCGACTTATTCCCATCGTTTCAATAAGATCTGAGATATATGTAGCATCATAACCTTTTTCCCAGAATAAATACATAGCTTTATTCAAAGCATGTTCTTTGTCAAAACTAATACTTCTACCCAATTTACAACACCCCCATTCCTATAATTTAGTATAAAGGTTTCGGAACGATAAGTCCAGAAAAACTTATTTTTAGATCTGCGAAAGCTTCTCTCTACTTTTTCCTTTCTGAATTTATAAAGTATCTTTCCTGATTTTGAAAGCCGGGTGAGACGAACCTTGATTTTTTGGGGTCACGGTAGCAAAAATCGGATAGTTGAACAAGGATTCCGTTATTAGATTGGGGAATTGTATAGGATAATTAATTTAGAAGGGGAACATTTAACATGGCGGTGAAATTAAAAGTTTACAATATCATCCAGAGTCTTTAAGTCAAGAGTATCGCTCTCAATGAACAAGATATTAAAAAACCAGTTGCTTGTCTTCCCAACGAAAGTTTTCCAAATCATGAAGCTGTATGAAACATACCAATACATGATAGAGCTTTAACAAAAATGGAGGTTATTAATCATGGGTAACATCGTTATTTTCTATGATTCTCGCTTTCCAATAGATGGACATAGACCGCACAGTTCATTTTTTGGAAACTTTAGTAACGAAATAATCGTTGCAGATGCTGTTTCTTTAGAGGAAGTTTTAGTAAATAATGAAGTAGACTGTTTTATAAATATGCATGGTCCTTATTTTCCGAAAAGTGCTTGGCGAGCAATATATAATCATCTTAAAAGCGGTAGAGGATTCGTACATATTGGTGGTATTCCGTTTCGAAATCCATGTTATATGGCGAATGGCAATTGGGAAAGGGAGCGTGTACAAACGGCCTACCATCAACAATTAAATATTCATGAGGCTTTGCATGTTAATTCCGAACCGATCGCTTCTTTGCAGCATAATGAGGATATTCCTGTGTTTTCAGGTAAAGAAAATCTATTTACAATTGCGGATACGTGCAATTTTGTACTACATGTGACAAAGTCCAGTGCAATTGAGACCGAAATGGGTTCAGTAGGTCCGATGGATGCACGTATATATCATTTGCTTAAAGGTATTTCGAAGAGCGGGCGTGAAGTAGCTGCTCCTAGTGTATTAATTGAAAATATGAAAGGGAAGTTCACAGGAGGACGCTGGCTCTTCATTAATCAGGAGGTCAATGAACGATTTTGGACGGAAAAGGGTGCACAAGCTATACAGGAATTAGCTTTGTTTGTTGTTAATGGTGTAACCGAAATGTGGTTGAAAACAAACTATGCTACGTATGATGAAGGCGAACGTCCAAAGGTAACCTATCAATTACAGTCGTTTAAAAACGAGACAACAGAATGGACATTGACATTCACTGTTACAAAAAATAAAGATGTAGTCTTTTCTAAAACAGAAGTCGTAAAAGCTTCTCAACAATTGAATACCCTTTCTTTTATTATACCAATAGATATTATGCCAGGATTGTATGATTTAACATGCAATGCTGTATCAAGCAATGGTGAAACACGAATTCTTCACCAAGGTTTCTGGGGAATGGATAATAAGCTTTTAACATTAGGTGATCCATTAACATGTGATCGGGACTATTTCCAAAAGGATGGGCGCCCGATGCCAATCGTTGGCATGACGTATATGACATCAGATGTTGCTCGTTATTTTCTTTTCTTACCTAACCCTTATGTTTGGGATCAGGATATGGCACAAATGAAGCGTGCTGGTATAAATTATATTCGTACAGGAATCTGGACTGCATGGCGTAACATGATGTTTGTTGATGGTCATGTTGATGAAAATGTGCTGCGTTCTATTGATGCTTTTATCCTATGTGCGAAAAAACACGATCTTGAAGTAACGTTTAATTTCTTTTCCTTTACACCGGAAACATGGGAAGGAGAAAACCCATACCTTGATCCGCGAAGTGTTGAGGCGCAAAAACGTTTTATTACGGCAATCGTTTCAAGACATACTGAAACGACAAATATTAATTGGGATCTAATCAATGAGCCTTCATTATTTGATCCGAGTCGTACGTTCTCAGGCCCTCGAACACTTCATGATAGGTATGATCGTAAATTATATAGAGAATGGCTTAAGAAACGTCATAGCTCCATTCGGGAACTTCAGGAAAAATGGAACATGACAGAACAGGAATTGCCATCTTTTGATGCGATTGAACCACCTGAGCCGAGTGAGATCAACTTTGGAATTAAAGATATGCTTTTTGGGAAAAAAGGCTTAAAATGGCTAGATTATACATTGTATACGATGGACATGCATAACATGTGGGCAAAAGAGCTTACAGAAACCATTAAGCGGTTAGCACCAAATCAACTTGTTACGGTTGGACAGGATGAAGCGCTTGGCTCACAGCGGGCATCACCGTTCTTTTACTGTGATGCGGTTGACTATACAACCAACCATACATGGTGGCTGCTCGATCAATTAATCTGGGATGGACTTTTTACGAAAACGCCTACTAAGCCAAACCTGATCCAGGAAACTGGAATTATGTATGTAGAAAATCCAAATAATCAAGCTAAAAGGAGTGAAGAGGAATTACGTAACATTCTGGAAAGAAAATATGCTTATTCCTTTTCGACAGGTGGAGCTGGTGCTGTACAATGGCTCTGGAACACAAATTACTTTATGAATAATATTAATGAATCAAATATCGGAGCAATACGTGCTGATGGTACTGAAAAGCCTGAAACAAATGTTTCTTATGATTTCGGTGCGTTTATAAAAGATACACGTGATTTATTCAAAGGCCGGGAACTGGAAGAAATAGTCGTCGTATTCCCCTATTCAAATGATTTCTCAAATCGTAAGCTAGCATTAGATGCAACAATGAAGCTTACGAGAACATTGGCTTATGAGATGAATACACCATTTCGTGCATTAAGCGAATATCATCTTGACGCATTAAAAAACGAACTGCCAAAATTAGTTGTGGTTCCAAGTCCGCACAATTTTAGTAGCAGTGCACTTACTAGTATTTTGGAAGTTGTAAAAGAACGAGGTATCACACTATTAATTACAGGTACTGTAAACTTAGATGAATATTGGCACGATACAAAACGAATGACTGACATCATTGGATCAACCAGCATTGAAAATATCCTTCGCGAGGAAATGCTTGAAATTAATGGAAAGCATTATCCGGTTTCATTTGCCGGAGAACGAATTGCTGAAACGATGAAAGAAGTTTTGAGCTCAGAGCAAAATTCAACGGCGATAAAGGAAATTTCATATGGTAAAGGTGAAATTATCTGGTGTCCTTTACCTGTAGAGCTAAATGAAAGAAGTGAGCCGATAATAGCTTTATACAAATATGTTATAGAAAAAGCAGGAGTTCGTGTTCAACTGGATTGGCAAAAAGGCGATATACCAGGCAATTACGGGAGAAAACTCTCTTTTGAAAATGGTTCTTTATTTATTTTTGTGTCCGAATTTGCTGGAGATACACCTGTTAAAATTAAGGATTCTGAATCAAATAGAATCTATTCATTTCTGCTAGAGGCTGAAAGAACAGTTATGTTTGCCACAGATAAAAAAGGGAATATCACTTCCGTTTACCGTCCGGATGAGGTTGAAATTACTTACTGAGAAGGTTCTTTCGTTTCATTTTATGTGCTGTTTAAAAATACGAAAAAAGTAAAATCTATGCTATAATAAGTGCATAAAAAAATTGTCGGGTTTAATTTTTCACTTTGTCGAAATAAAGCTTCAAAAAGTTATGTTAGCGGTTGATAAAAGAAATTGGCAAATAAATCGGTTTCTTTTATCCTGCCTGGTCTTTTTAATTATAGATTAATATGAAAGCGTTTTCATGAGGGGGTGACTATAATGACATTTTTAAATGGCATTTTTAAATGGGTGTATGACGGAGGGAATTGGTTGTCTAAAGTAATGTATCTTCACTTTCTTTGGGTGCTATTTACATTGCTGGGCTTGGGAGTATTCGGAATATCGCCAGCAACAGCTGCACTATTCTCAGTTATACATAAGTGGTTTGAAGAAGACTTTGATATTCCAATATTTAAGAATTTCTATTCTGTATATAAAACCCAATTTATTAAATCGAATAGATTGGGTTTTATTTTGATTGGTTTAGGGATTTTTTTATATGTGGATATAAACATTTCACAAAAATATATCCAATCATTTTATGTTCATCTCTTTTTAATAATGATTATTTTCCTGTATTTACTAACAGTACTGTATTTCTTTCCTGTATTTGTACGTTATGAACTCAAATTTTTCTTGTATTTTAAACAATCGTTTTATGTTGCGCTAGCCCGTCCGCTGGAAACGATCGCAATGATCATTTGTCTCTTTCTATTATTTTATCTATTGAGATTTCTACCTATTCTTCTGTTATTTGCAGGATCTTCGATTATTGCTTATCCGCTTGCATGGTTTGCATTTCGAGCATGTGTTCAAATAGAAGAAAAGAGATTAACCTAAATATTGAGTTGCTTACACAAGGATTAGGGGGTGGGAGTGTGTTACGTAATAGGATTAAATCTCGACTATTATATAAATATATCGTCTCCTATCTACTTGTTTTTCTTGTTCCCTTTCTTATAATGAGCACTATTATTTATTATCATTCTGTATCCAGCCTGCGTCAGGAAATTGAACATTCAAACATAAATAAATTAGAACAAGTAGAAAATCTAACAAACGAACGTATGAGAGAATTAGCAACACTAGCAGCAAGAATCTCATATGATCCAAGACTAACGCCTTATATGATCAGTCATGGCTATTACAGTAGAGAAGCAATTGAGGAATTAAAGAAATATAAAGCAAACAGTTCGATCATTGAGGAACTATTTGTCTATTATCATGATGATGAGACAATATATTCTACCAGTGGTTCGTATTCTATAGACGCCTTAATGCAAAAAAAATATCGGTTTGGTGAATGGAAAAAAGAGGATCTTATTAGTGATTTGTATACGAAAACACCATTTATTAAGCCTGTTAAGAATGTAGTTATTAAAAATGAAAACAATGATAAATATAAGAATATGATTGCTTATTTATTTCCGATAGCTCCAAATAATCCCAACCCTTATGGTACAGTAATGTATTTTATAGAGGAATCCACGTTGACTGATCTGATTCAAAACATATTAGGTGAATCTGAAGGTAATGTAGGTATATTCAATGAAAATAATCAGGTTATTGCATCTGCCATTAATGATGAATCAATTGGTGTAGAACAATTAGATTCTCTTTCTATTGATCATTACGGGGTCGATAATGTTGAATTAAATGGAAAAGATTATTCGCTTGTGTCTGTTAAATCGGAGTTAAGTGGCTGGAAATTTATAACGTTGATGGATGCCGATCAATTTTTTAAACGGTTAGATAATACAACAATATTAATTATTGCGATATTAATCGTCCTTTTAATTGTTGGCTTTGTATTGGCTGTATTCCTTGGGAAAAATCAATATAAACCGATTCAAAATCTGTTTGAAATAACAAACCGAAGTGGAAAGGAAACTGTTGATTTGGAAGGCGGAAATGAACTAGAGACCATTCGCAAAACGATTACACATGTGTTTGAAGACCATCAAATTTTGAATGAAACAATGTATATGCAAAAGCCTTTTGCAAGAGATCAATTTTTAGTGAAACTATTAAAAGGTGATATAAGCGATGGAAAAGAAGTAAATTCATTACTGCATTCATTAAATATTCAAATGAAGGATGGGCACTACTTTGTGGCGATTATTTATTTTGAAAAAGGAACATTTATAGAGGATAATTTAGAAGAACGGGAAAAGGTTTTTAACATCTTATCGAATATTACGCTAAAAAACGCCTCAGCACATGGTGTTGATTTGATATATAATGATGCAATAGCCTTAATTGTAAGTATGGATCAAATAGAAAAAGATGCTAACAAAGAGCGTCAAAAGCTTGTTCCACCAATTCAGCAGTATATTAAAAAAAATTGTCATTTGGATTCTACCATTGGGGTGGGTGGGCTTTATCATGAAAAAGACCGGATAAACCGATCATATATTGAAGCTCTTACAACATTGGAATATAAATTTACGAAACCACAAGGAAGTATAATCTATTTTGAGGAAATCGTGTTACAGCCTGAACAGTCACTTGGATATCCGAAAGAAGAACAAATAAAGCTTGTCCAAAGTTTAAAACAAGGGGATCATATTGTTGCTGCTGAAACATTACGCAACATGTTTACAAATCTAGCTGAGAAAGATTTGTCTATCCAGACAGTAAAATGTATTTGCTTTGATATTATCAATACGATAGTGAAAACAACCTCTGAAATTGGAATGAGTAATTATATTCAGGATTTTAATAGCATAGTAGATTTTCATTCAATTGAACGATTGCATAAACAACTCGAAACGTTAGTATTAATAATATGTAAAGAGGTTGAGGATAAGAAAGAAAGCCATAATGATAAACTAAAAAATGAAATTTTGGAGTATATTAGACAAAACTACAATAAGTATGAACTATCTTTGGAAAGTTTAGCGATTAAATTTCAACTATCGGTATCTTATGTTAGCCGCTTTATAAAAGGACAAACAGGTGTCACATTTTCGCAATATTTACAGGATCTCCGTATGGAAGATGTAAAGAGGCAGTTAAAGGAAACTGATAAGGCAATTAAAGATATCGTCGTTCAAGTAGGATATTTGGATGTTGCGAATTTCACCCGTAAGTTTAAAAAACTAGTAGGTGTAACACCAGGACAATATCGTAATTTAAACAAGTAACATAATCATTTTACTTAAGCTGTGATTTTTATAAATCATAGCTTTTTTCAGTTTAGGTTATTTTTATGAATGTTTGTGTCTGTTTAAACTATTTAGAAAAAGGAGTATCGCCGATTAACCATAAGCAAATACTACAGGTGGAAGCTTTGCTATATTATTCTTTTTAACCCTTTAAGTACCGCTATAAAGCCATTCTAATAAATTGTAAAGAGTTACATAGTAAAACAATTATGACATATTTCCAGCGTTGAGAAGTCTATAAATGTAAGCGGATACATTAGTGTAGTTATCGAGTTGACAATGCCTAATAAAAACGACATATTGATTACATTTTCAAAAAAACACTATCATAGAGGTAGTTTCAAAGAAAAATAGAAGGAGGGGTCATTCAATGAGTTCAAGTACGGCAACTTCCCCATTACAAAAGGAAGAAGATATTAATAGAGGTTCTACATATCATAAATTAAAGCAAGAAAAGCCAAGAAAATTGAAGAAGAGAAGGAAGATTCTACAAAACTGGCAGCTTTACATATTTGTCCTACCAGCATTTTTATACTTTTTTATTTTTCATTATATTCCTATGTACGGGGTGCAAATTGCATTTAAGAATTTCAATCCAACTTTAGGGATATGGGGAAGCGAATGGGTAGGATTTGATCATTTTACTCGATTTTTTCAATCATATTATTTTTGGGATTTATTAAAGAATACATTAGGAATTAGCGTCTACGAATTAATTGTAGGTTTTCCATTGCCGATCATTTTAGCGTTGGCATTAAATGAAGTAAAAGACAGTTTTTTTAAGCGTACTGTACAGACAGTGACATATGCCCCTCATTTTATTTCAGTTGTTGTTATGTCTGGGATGATCATAGCATTTTTGTCTCCAGCGACAGGAATACTAAATCATGGTATTCAATTTTTGGGTTTTGAACCGATTGCTTTTTTGAGTGATCCTGATTGGTTTAAAACGGTATATGTATTATCTGGTGTATGGCAAAGTACAGGATGGGGGACTATTATTTATCTCGCAGCTCTTTCAGGCGTTGATCCACAGCATCATGAGGCTGCAATTGTAGATGGTGCCACACGTTTTCAGCGTATTTGGCATATAAACATTCCGGCAATTGTTCCAGCAATGATTATATTATTAATTTTGAACGTAGGCAGCATTATGGCGCTGAGCTTTGAGAAGATTTTACTTTTGCAAAATCCACTTAATCTTGAGTCTTCGAATGTAATTGCGACATTCGTTTATAAAGCAGGTTTATTAGACGCACAGTATAGTTTTGCGTCAGCCGTTGGATTGTTTAACGCTGTTATTAATGCGATTCTCCTAATAGTTGTAAACAAAATCGCGAAAAAAACGAGTGAAACAAGTCTATGGTAAGAGGAGGTATAAAACGATGAATACTTCGATACATGAAACGAAAACGGACAAAATGTTTAAAGTATTTGTTTATATTTTTCTTACAGGAGCACTAGTGATCGTACTCTATCCATTGATTTATATTATTAGTGCATCCATAAGTAATCCATCAGCTGTAAACTCGGGGAAAATGTGGCTTTATCCTATTGATATTACATTTGATGGTTACAAGCTAATCTTTGAAAATGGCGCTATTTGGAGGGGGTATCTCAATACAATTTTTTATACAGCATTAGGGACATTCATAAACTTAGCAGTTACGATCCCGGCAGCTTATGCACTGTCTCGTAAGGATTTTGCTGGTAGAAATCTTCTCATGGGTATGTTTGTTCTGACAATGTTCTTTAGTGGCGGTTTAATTCCAACTTACTTAGTAGTAAAAAATTTAGGACTTATTGACACAATTTGGGCGATGGTTTTACCGAATGCAGCTGCAGTATGGAACATCGTTATTGCTCGTGTATTTTTCCAAACTGCCATACCAAAAGAATTAGAAGAGGCAGCAATCATTGATGGTGCCTCAAATTTTAAAATGTTTATTAAAATTATTTTACCTTTATCAGCACCAATTATAGCTGTTATGGCGTTATTCTATGGTGTTGGCCATTGGAATGGGTATTTTAATGCATTAATCTACTTATCTGACAAAGAAATGTTTCCGCTTCAATTAGTTTTAAGAGAAATACTTGTATTGCAAGAAATGTCAGCACAAAACACGAATCTTACAGGCAGTATGGCTGAGGCGATACATAGTAAGCAACAACTTGCCGCGATTATTAAGTATGGTGTAATGATTGTATCTACACTTCCAATTATTATTGTCTATCCGTTTTTACAACGATACTTTGTTAAAGGTGTGATGATAGGCTCACTGAAAGGGTAAGTAGTGTGTCTTCCCTAAATTGATAATTAAAGGGGGTGATCATTCAAAAAAGAAAAAAGCGTCAATTTAAGGGGAAAAAAATGAAAAGGAGATGCAGGATGAAAAAAATACTAACACTGCTCTTAACCGTTATTTTAGTACTTACAGGATGCATTTCAAAAGAAGAGGCAAGTAAAGAACCTTCTAAAGATGTTGAAGTGAATAAAGAGGGCTTTCCGATTGTAGAGGAAGAAATAAACTTAACAATGATGGCACCTGGTACTGGTTTGGCAGAATGGAAAGACATGCCTACTTTAAAAGAGTATTCAGAGAAGACAAATATTAATTTTGAATATATCACTCCACCAATGAGTGATTTTCAGACAAAATTAAATTTAGCCTTTGCCAGTGGAGATATAGCAGATATTATTTATGCAGCAGGATCATCTAATTTGACTGCTGGTATGGAAGTGGATTATGGAAAACAAGGAGTATTGGTACCTTTAGAAGGCCTTATTGAAGAACATGCTCCAAATATTCGCAAAATATTTGAAGAAAACCCTGAAATTAAAAAATCCATTACAACAGTTGATGGACACATCTATTCATTACCCGCAATTAATATGCACCCAACATCTGGTTGGTATAGAGGGCCAATGTGGTTCAACGGTCAATGGCTAGATGCATTGGGTGTGAAAGAACTACCTAAGACAACTGATGAACTTTATGATTTATTAGTGCGTTTTAAAACAGAAGATCCTAATGGGAATGGAGAAGCAGATGAAATTCCATTAATTGATGTAAAAATGGATAGCACACGTCCATGGTTACTCGGTGCTTTTGGGTTGAAAGAATGGGGTATTGATGAGGTTAATGGAACTGTCAGGTATACTCCAATTACAGAAAACTATAAAGAATACTTAACTTACATGAATAAACTTTATGAAGAAGGGTTATTAGATTCAGAGACATTTTCGCAATCTGATGAACAGAAAAAAGCAAAAGGACAAGCAAACCGTCTTGGATTATTCCCAGATTATTTCTCGTTTTTTACTACTGGTGAATCAGAAGAAGAAGCAATAAACAATCCTATGTTCCATCCGTTAACCAGTTCAGTTTCAGATGAGCCATTGTTTCCTCGTAGTCCTGGAATTAATAGAGGTGCGTTCGCTATCACAAGTAACAATGAACATCCAGAAGCTTCGATTCGATGGATTGATTATTTTTATTCAAAAGAAGGTCGTGAATACTTAAATGATGGACCTGAAGGATATCTATGGGAAAAAGGTGAAAATGGTACAAGAAAATATTTAGAGGTACCTGAAGGTTTTGATAGTAGAGAAGATTATCGAGGAACATTAACACCTGCATATGGAATTACTGCACCAACTGTAACGGCTAGAATTGAAGGTGTGGAACTATCAGAATTTGATAAATTTATTGAGGATGAAACGAAAGCAAAAATTGATCCTTATGCAGAAGTTCCAATTCCACTTATGTATTTAACAAATGAAGAACAATCTACAATAAATACCATTGAAGTGGATTTACAATCCTACGTAGAACAAATGGAAGCTAAATTCATCACTGGGGTTGAACCATTATCTAATTGGGATAAATACGTAAAAACGATTGAAAATATGAATATTGAACAATATGTTCAAGTTTATCAAGATGCTTACGATCGTTGGAAAGACAGCTAATTATTAGACTGAATATTCTTAACCTTCTGGTAGATTGATAAGTTCATATGATAATAGAAGATGAATCGTATAACTAAATAAAGTAGGTATACGATTCATCGTTATATTTGAAAATAGTGTGCTGTGAAAGTTACTACTTGGATGTTTAATCCTGGCAGCTATTATTTTGGAGGAATACATATGGAAAAATACAAAAATCATAATTATCCCATACAAGAAAGAATGAAAAGTTTAATAAACCAAATGACTTTAAAAGAAAAAATAGGTCAATTAAATCAGAAAATGTATGGGTGGGATGCCTATAGAAAAACAGAAAACGGCTATGAATTAACAAAAGCTTTCAAAGAACAAGTGGCCAAATTTGATAGTTTGGGTGCTTTATATGGTTTGTTTCGAGCAGATCCGTGGTCAAATGTTAATTTTTCAAATGGTATTAATGTAGAAGATAGTGCAGTTGTGACTAATATGATTCAAACGTATGTGGAAGAAAATACAAGATTAGGTATACCTGTGCTATTTTCTGAAGAATGTCCACATGGGCATCAAGCATTGGAAAGCACCATATTTCCAACACATATTGGGTCTGGAGCCTCTTGGAATCCAGAGCTACAGCAAAAGGTTTCACAACAAGTAGCGGATGAGTTACAAGCCAGGGGTGGGCACTTAGGTTTAGTCTCCACACTAGACATTGTTCGTGATCCTAGGTGGGGAAGAACTGAAGAGTGTTTTAGTGAAGATCCCTATTTATCTTCGAAAATGACGGAGGCTGTAGTTCGTGGAATGCAAGGAGAGAAAGAAGATACACCAAAAGTTCTCCCAGTATTAAAACATTTTGCTGCACAAGGGGCAGGAGTTGGGGGGCACAATTCAGGGCCAGCATTAATTGGTGAAAGAGAATTGCGTGAGATTTTCTTACCTCCAATGAAAGCAGGGGTACAGTCTGGAGTTCTAGCTTGTATGGCTGCTTATAATGAGATTGATGGTGTTCCTTGTCACGCAAACCATTATCTATTAACTAAGATTCTTCGCCAAGAGTGGAATTACAAAGGAATTGTAATGGCAGATGGTACTGCACTTGACAGGTTGCTATTGCTAACTGGAGACAAGGAATTAGCAGCTGCATATGGCTTAAAAGCAGGAGTAGATTTAAGTCTATGGGATGATGTTTATATGGCGATCGAAGCTGGTGTGGAAAGTGGGAAAATCGAAGAACAACTTGTTAATCAAGCAGTTTCAAGAGTATTGTATTTGAAATTCAAGTTAAGACTTTTTGATGACATACCAACTATAAATAAAGAAAAGCCTTCAACTGTTATAAGAAATAATAACGCCATCGAAACGAATTTAGAAATGGCTCGACAGTCGATTGTATTAGTTGAAAACAAAAATAATCTATTACCAATCAGTAATGAGATAAAGAAAATAGCTGTTATTGGCCCTAATGCTGACAGTATATACAATTTACTCGGAGACTATACACCACCACAGCGCAGAGAAAATGTTGTAACAATCCTTGATGGTATAAAATCGATCGTCGGCAAGAATACAGATGTATTGTATGTAAAAGGGTGTGGAATTAGGAGGAATGATAAATCCGAGTTTGCCACTGCAAAGAAGATGGCTAAGGAAGCTGATATTGTAGTATTGGCTTTAGGTGGAACGAGTGCTAGAGAGTTTGGAATGGAATTTGAAAATAATGGTGCTGTGAAGGAATCCAATGAAACAGAAATGGATTGTGGAGAAAATGTTGATGTAGCTAGTTTAGAACTTGGTGGAGTACAACATGAGATAGTGAAAGAAATTCGCTCAACTGGAACGCCAATCATTTCTGTTCTTATTCAAGGCCGTCCTTATTCAATTCCAATGCTTACCAAATATTGTGATGCTATTTTAATAGGATGGTATCCAGGTCAACAGGGTGGGAGAGCTATAGCTGAAGTTCTATTTGGTGATGTTAATCCAAATGGCAAACTCCCTGTTTCTGTTCCTCGTTCATCAATGCAATTACCGGTTTATTATAACTACAAGGATAGTGGTGCTAAAGAAGATTACTTTGATATGAGTGGAAAGGCATTATATCCTTTTGGTCATGGTTTAAGTTATACATCTTTTACATATCGTTTTCTTTCTGAAGTAAATGAAACGATCACCTTAAAGGAGCTGCAGAATTCCAAGCCAGTTAAGATATTTGTGGAAGTCGCAAATACTGGAGATAAAGATGGTTATGAAGTAGTCCAACTTTATATAAAAGATGTGGAAGCTACAGTGACACAACGGAATAAAGAACTAAAAGGATTTCAAAAAGTATGGCTAAAAGCAAATGAAACCAAGACTGTTACTTTTTCTCTTGGTTTTGAGGAGCTAGCTATATGGGATGTTAACATGAATTTTAAAGTTGAACCTGGATTAGTAAAGCTGATGGTAGGTGGGTCTTCTAATACCGTGATCGAAAAAGACTTAATCATAGAGAATCGTTCACATTATTAGAATAAAAAGACAAAAGCAGAATAGGAAGGAAAATAAAATGCTGCGTATTCAACGTTTAATACGGATCTTACAGGCACATCAATATAAGGATTTACTTGAAATCCAAGGTTGGAAATCAAAAAAAGCTCAATATGTAAACCCTGAAGAGTATTCCTACTATAAAGAAAACATAGAAGGTTTAATAATAATAAATATAGGCGATTTGGTTGCGGAATCTGGTACTACAGCTTTTCTTGACAATGAAGTAGAGATCCCTAGAAATTGGCAAAATGATACCGTAGGGATTTTATTTAAAGTAAATGGTAATGGAAAGAAATCATATTGTGAAAGCCTTATCTCAATGCAAGGAATACCAATACAAGGTCTGGATCGAAATCGTGATCTAGTAATAATTCCTCCTGAAAAGTTAGGAAACAAAGTGATGCATATACAAGTTGAAATATTTAACCCAGTTGGGATTCCGAAAGATCATCTGCGTGGATTTAACCTAGTTGCAGGTCCAGAAACAGATCCACCACCAGGATATTTAGAACAGAGTAGTTTGGTTCTGATAAATAAAGAAGTTCAAAGTCTTTTATACACATTGGAAGTTTGTTATAAGACCGCTACATTATTAGATAAAAGCGATACTCGCTACCATTTACTCCAGAAAGCTATGGGACAGGTAGTTGATCAGCTTGGTATGCCAAGTAAAGAAACACTCCTTGACCAGAATATACTTAGAAAAATGGAGGCAGGATTAAAACAAACCGTTAATGATTTATCAGGTTTTAGAGAAGGGACTATTCGAGCCATTGGTCAATCGCATATCGATATTGCATGGTTGTGGCCTATTAAAGAAACAATTAGAAAAGGCTCTCGTACATTTTCTAGTGTTTGTACATTATTAGAAGAATATAACGATTTTGAATTTGCTCAAAGTCAACCTCAGTTATTTTCTTTCTTAAAAGAATATCAACCAAAAGTTTATGAACGAGTGAAGCAAAAAGTTGCAGAAGGTCGATTTGAAATTATTGGTGGTATGTGGGTAGAACCTGACTTGAATATTCCTTCAGGAGAATCCCTTGTCCGACAACTGCTTTATGGTAAAAAATTTTTCAAAGATGAATTTGGTGTAGAGTCCCGAGTAGAGTGGTTACCAGATACATTTGGCTATTGTGCATCTTTACCACAAATACTAAAAAAAGCTGGGACAGACTATTTTATGACAACAAAACTAAATTGGAATGATACCAATCGTTTCCCATATGATCTATTTTATTGGGAAGGAATTGATGGTACTAAGATACTATCTTACTTGCATAATATTCTTGGCCAGCAAACAGAACCAGCAGATATTAAAAGTACATGGGAGGATTATAACCAAAAGAACGAATTTCCTGAGAGAATGTTAGTATATGGCTATGGTGATGGAGGCGGTGGTGTCACAAGGGAAATGATTGAGTATATAGAACGGTCTAGCAATCTTCCAGGCCTTCCAGATGTAAAATTTGATAAGGTACATGACTTTTTTGACAGAATAGATTCGGAAAAGTCGCAATTACCTAACTGGTATGGGGATTTATATTTAGAACTCCACCGTGGTACTTATACTACTCATGCAAAAACGAAAAAGAATAATAGAAAAGCAGAGTCTCTTTATAGAGAACTAGAGATTTGGAATAGCTTAGCTCACATCACTTTAGGTACAACATATCCGATGGAGGAAATAAACAAAGGTTGGCAGCTAATCATGCTCAATCAGTTCCATGATATTGTGCCAGGTACATCGATTTCAGCTGTATATGATTTATCAGAAAAACAATATAATGAGTTATTTGAACAAGGAACAAAATTAAAAGAGGAAGCAATTAAGTATATTACTCAATCGATTAACACTGAGGGACCTGGTCAACCAATTGTTCTACTAAACAGCCTTAGCTGGACTCGTGATGAAATGATAACTATTACCGGAGGAAAAGAACTATTAACTAAAAAAATTATTGATAAACAAGGGAATAGCTATAAAACAGATTTTATCATAAGTGATGATGAAAGTGTAACACTCAATGCATACATCGATCGTATTCCTGAAATGGGTTATAAAACAGTGTGGTTAGAGGATGCTGATCAACAAGAAATCGCACTTTCTAAAGAATTCAGTGATCATTGGGAGACACCTGTTTATAAAGTAGAATTTACTAATAATGGTTGGATTAGTCGATTATATGATAAGGAATGTGATAAAGAGATTATTAAAGATGGAGAATATGCGAATGAGTTGCAAATATTCGATGACTTACCAACTGATTGGGATGCTTGGGACATAGATCCGAACTTTGAAAAGCAGCGTGCAATAAATCCCCATTTAATTGACTCTAAAGTAATTTATAAAGGGTCTGTTTCTGATAAATTAGAATTCATTTGGAAAGTGAATCATTCATTGGTGACTCAAGAAATTACCTTTTACCATGACAGTAAAAAAATAGATTTTAAAACAACAGTAGATTGGCTGGAAAAACATAAACTTTTAAAGGTTGCATTCCCAGTAAATATTTATAGCTCTAAAGCGACTTATGAGATTCCGTTTGGTTCGATTGAACGTGCTACTCATAATAATACAAGTTGGGAACAAGCTCAGTATGAAGTATGTGGACAACGATGGGCAGACCTTTCAGAAGGGAATTATGGTGTAAGTTTATTAAATGATTGTAAATATGGTTATGACATAAAAGGAAATAAAATAAGACTTTCACTTTTACGTGCTCCAAAATGGCCCGATACCCAAGCAGATATAACGAAGCATGAATTTACTTATTCTTTATTCCCCCATGAAGGGGACTGGAGAAACGGAGATACAGTTAAAAAAGGCCAAGAGTTAAATTCTCCAATAACTGTTGCTATGACATCTGCACATTCGGGTAAATTACCAGATTTGATGGCATTTATAAACACAAAGAGCGAGAGTGTAATAGTTGATTCAATCAAACAATCTGAAAATAAAGATGGGATTATTTTGAGAATGTATGAATCTAAAGGAAGTGAAACTTCTGCTATTTTGCAATTTGGACAAACGATGAATGCTATAAATGAAACGAATTTACTTGAGCAACCAGTGACTAAATTGTCTATGAAAGACGGACAAATTAGTCGGAAATTTCATCCATATGAGATTAGTACATATCACGTAATGAAGTAGTTTTGGAGGTTTAAATTGGAAGATAAAAAGGTTATCCACATTATTTCACATACCCACTGGGATAGGGAATGGTACCTACCATATGAGAAGCACCATGTCCTTTTAACGAAGCTGATGGATAGGCTGCTGGAAACATTGGAAAGCAATCCTGATTTTAAAAGCTTTCATCTTGATGGACAAACAATCATTTTAGATGATTATTTACAAATTTACCCTGATATGAGAGAAAAGCTTCAAACGTTCGTCAGAGAGGGAAGACTTCATATCGGTCCTTGGTATATTTTGCAGGATGAATTTTTGACAAGTAGTGAAGCTAACATCCGTAATCTTCAATATGGAATGAAAGATGCAGCGCGATGGGGAGGCGTTGCAAAGATAGGCTATTTTCCGGATTCATTTGGAAATATTGGCCAGGCTCCACAAATCTTAAGCCAGGCTGGAATTAACAATACTGTCTTTGGAAGAGGTGTGAAACCAACTGGATTTAATAATGCCGTCAGTGAAGCAGAAAATTTTGAATCACCATATTCAGAAATGCTCTGGCGCTCCCCAGATGGGTCATCTGTTCTCGGTATTTTATTTGCCAATTGGTACTGTAATGGAAATGAAGTTCCAACAAATGAAATAGAAGCACAGAAATATTGGGACCACCATATTGCATCCTTAGAAAAATATGCTGCAACTCCCCATATGCTTATGTTGAATGGCTGTGACCATCAACCAATACAAACCGATTTACCAGAAGCGATTCGAACGGCTGAAAAGCTATATCCGAATATCGAATTTGTTCATTCAAATTTTAATGATTATGTGGGCAAACTTGCAGCAACACTACCAGAAAATTTAATAGTAATTGATGGAGAGCTACGAAGTCAGCAAACGGACGGATGGGGAACTCTCGTTAATACAGCATCAGCACGCGTATATATTAAACAAATGAATCAATTTAATCAGGCACTCCTTGAGAAAGTGGCAGAACCTTTGTCTGTATTCGCATACTTACAAGGAGAAGATTACCAGCATCACTTAATTGAATACGCATGGAAGACATTAATGCAAAATCACCCGCATGACAGTATTTGCGGCTGTAGTGTCGATGAGGTTCACCGTGGAATGGTTACACGATTCGAGAAGAGTAAACATGTAGCTGAGATGATAATTGATGAAAGTCTCAAGTCCATTTCCGAAAAAATTAATACAACTAGTTTTGAAAAATGGGGTGATGATGCCCTTCCATTTACTGTATATAATACGACTGGATGGGATCGTACCGGAGTCGTTTCGATTACACTTGATGTAAGAAGGGATTACTTCGCAGCAGGAGTAAACAAACAAGCGCTTAAAGAATTTCCATTAGGGGAAAGGACATTAGTTGATGATACAGGCACTGAATATCATTATAAAGCGGAAGATTTAGGAATATTTTTTGATTATGATCTGCCAGAAGAGAAATTCCGTCAACCGTACATGGCTAGAAGGGTTTGCCTTACATTTGAAGCAGAAAAAGTTCCTGCACTAGGGTATAAGACATACGCATGGATTTCAGCTGCTAAACATAAGGATCCTAGTTCCTTGATCGTTAATGAAAATGAAATGGAAAATAAATTTGTAAACGTAAAAATTAATGAAAATGGTTCCTTAACTGTGACTGATAAAGCAAATAGACGTACTTTTGAAGAATTATGTGTGTATGAAGATACAGGAGATATTGGAAACGAATATATGTATAAGCAGCCAAATAATGAACAAGCACTTACAACAAAAGATTTAATTGCAAAGGTAAACATTATTGAAGATACACCATTTAAGGCTGCATATGAGATTGTTCATAAATGGGAAATCCCTAAAAGCGCATCAGATTTACTGGAAAAAGAGCAAAAGGAGCTTGTCTGGTTTACTGGCAGAACGTCTGCACGCGTGGAGGAAATGGTTCCGTTCATAATAAAAACAGTCGTAACGTTAGAAAAGAACAGTAAAGGTATAAGTGTGAAAACATCTTACAATAACCAAGCGAAAGATCACCGCCTCAGGGCATTATTTCCGACGGATATTCAAACAGACGTACATTATGCTGATTCAATCTTTGAAATAGCAAAACGTCTCAACGAGCCTTCACAGGAATGGACCAACCCAGATCATTCACAGCATCAACAAGCATTTGTAGATGTGAGTAATGATATCGCAGGCTTAACGATTGCAAATCTTGGATTAAATGAGTATGAAATCATCCGTGATGGGCGGAATACGATTGCGGTAACCTTGCTGCGTTCTGTAGGTGAGCTTGGTGATTGGGGCTACTTCGCGACACCTGAGGCACAGTGTTTAGGAGAGCATTCTGTTTCATTTCGTATTTATCCACATGATGGAAAAGCTGGTGCAACGAAAGCATATCAGGATGCATATCAATACCAGGTACCGTGGTCATTGAAACAGACAGGTCTTCATGATGGGAAGTTGCCACCTGTGCATTCATTTCTCCAGTGGGAATCTTCAAATCTAGCTTTTTCTTCTATGAAAGTATCTGAACAGTCTGGTGATGTCATGGTGCGCTGGTTTAATATGGCTGATGAAAGCGATACTCTTTTAGTCAAGTCTTCAGAAACTTTTCATGCTTATATAAGTAATGTGATCGAAGAGAAGGGAAAATCATTACATGAGGATGAAAATAAAACTTTTCATGTCCCAGTTCGTAAGCATGAAATCGTTACAGTTGGATTTAAAAAAATGAATTAGCAAAAAATAAAAAGTGTAATTTGTGATACAGAAGTAACTTTTTAAATCTGCCATTACTATAGATTATAAAAAAGGAAGTTGGTATTTATGCAAGAACAATTACCACGATCAATGAAAGCAATAATAGATGAAGTGAAAACATGCTTCGCTCATGATCAAAAAGTACAATCGATTTTTGAAAACTGTTTTTCCAATACTTATGAAACAACTATTCGACCTCAAGCTGATGGAACGACGTTTGTGATTACGGGTGACATTCCCGCAATGTGGCTGCGAGATTCGGCTGCACAGGTTCGCCCTTATTTAATCCTTGCTGAGTATGATGAGAAACTAGCCGACATGATTGAAGGAATAATAAAAAAACAATTTTCCTTCATAATACATGATCCATATGCAAATGCGTTTAACGAAGAAGCAAATGGAAACCGATATCATGATGATAAGACGGAGATGACACCTCTTATATGGGAACGTAAATATGAAATCGATTCACTTTGCTATCCAATTCAGCTGTCGTATTTATTTTGGAAATCAACTGGAAGAACATCTCATTTTAATGAAATGTTCCGGGAAGCTGTTGCAAAAATAATTGAAACCTGGAAGACGGAGCAAAACCATGAAGTCAACTCCAACTACTTGTTTGAAAGGGATAACTGCCCTGCGCAGGATACATTATCACATGAAGGAAAGGGGGCTCCTGTTGGCTACACAGGAATGACCTGGAGTGGTTTCCGTCCTAGTGATGACGCTTGTCAGTATGGCTACTTAATCCCTGCCAATATGTTTGCTGTCGTTGTTATGAAACAATTAAAGGAAATTGCTGAAAAAGTCCTTGATGATAAAAATCTTGCAAAAACAGCTTTTGAATTGGCAAATGAAATTGATCAGGGAATTCAAAATTTTGGTAAGGTAGAACATCCAATCTATGGAACAATTTATGCCTACGAGACAGATGGACTTGGAAATTACAACCTAATGGATGATGCAAATGTGCCAAGTCTTCTCGCGCTTCCTTATTTAGGGTATTGCGATGTGGAGGATCAAGTTTATCAAAACACAAGAAAATTCATTTTAAGCTCTGAAAACCCTTATTATTATCAAGGGAAGGTGGCGAAAGGGATTGGCAGTCCACATACACCTGAGCAGTATATTTGGCATATTGCTCTTGCGATTCAGGGGATGACAGCATTAACAAGTGAGGAGAAAGAAGAAATTCATGATCTGTTTAAAAACACCGATGCAAATACACACTTTATGCACGAAGGATTTCATGTTGATGAACCTGAAAAATTTACAAGACCTTGGTTTTCATGGGCTAATTCGATGTTTAGTGAATTTTTATTAAATCAATGTAATCTGTTTGTGAAAGGCAGTCCATTAGGAAATAGGTAAAGGTAGTTTCCGTAAAAATTGTTGTATTGCAATTAAACTTTCATTGAAAGTTATGATTGGATCTGAAGAACAATGGCCATTAATCTTCACAAGTATTTTGGAACAAATCTAATATAAACCACCATTCAAAGTTTATATAAATTGTCTCAAAAAGAAATATAAAACGACAACAACAAGCTAGTGGGAAATAAGAAGCTGTGGCGGAAGATAAAATGCCTGACATGATAGTGACATCATGGAACAACTGGGATAAAGAGTCTTTTGAAAGATTTATCACTATGCCACCTAATTCTTTCGGATATGATGAAAAATTAGAAGAGCTCGATGAGTTAAATCGAACAATCGAAATAATAACGAACAATCTATCGAATAGACAGTAAACCTACTAAATTAGAGGTGATGTGAGATGAAATTAGGATTAAGTACGTATAGTTTGTTAGATCAATTCAAGCTGACAAAATGGATGTTTTAGATGTTATTGAATGGATTGCTGATAATGGTGGAGAGCATATGGAAATTGTTCCTTATGGATTTACTTTAGTAGATAACTTGGAACTTGCAGATAAAGTACGAGAAAAAGCAAAAGAAGTTGGCATTGAACTATCAAACTATTCAATGCCTGCAGATTTTGTCCAGGATACTGAGGAGGAATTTGAGGCAGAGGTTGCACGCCTGAAAGAACATGTAGATCTTTTAGACCGTATGGGTATCAAACATATGCGTCATGATGTGACTGCGTTTACATTACCACCTGAAAAAACAACAATTGAATACTTTGAAAAAAGCCTACCTCAAATCATTGAAGGAAGCCGCCGCATTGCTGATTATGCAGCAAAGTTCGGGATAACAACGACAATTGAAAACCATGGTGTTGCTGTACAGCATGATCGTGTCCAACGCGTTCTCCAAGCAGTAGACAGACCTAACTTTAAAACAACATTGGATGTAGGAAATTTCATGTGTGTTGATGAAAACTCTATTATAGGTGTAAAGAAGAACTTACCATATGCATCTCTTGTTCATTTTAAAGACTTTTATTTCCGTCCTTACTACGAAGATCCTGGTGCAGGAAAATGGTTTAAAACGTCTAACGGTAACTTTTTAAGAGGTGCAATTGTTGGACAAGGTGATATTGAAATAAGAGAAATTGTTAAACTGATTAAAGATTCGGGTTATGGAGGTTATATAACATTGGAATTTGAAGGAATGGAAGAATGCAGAGAAGCTTGTAAAATTGGAATGGAAAATCTAAGACGATTCTGGGAGGAAGCTTAATTCTAAAAAGTAATTTTATTAGATCAAGATATTCATAGAACCAATGAATTAGAAAGGAGTGAAAATATGATGACAGAATCGAAAGATCAGGAAGTAAATCATGGTGTCCATAATTATAGTGCAGAAGAGAAATGGTTTAAACCAAAAGATCCATTGATATTGGAACGTTTGGAATGGTTTAAGGATCAAAAACTAGCTTTAATGATGCACTGGGGGCCTTATTCTCAGCTTGGTGTTGTGGAATCATGGGCTTTAAGTGATAAAGATGCCGATTGGTCTCGCACAGATATTGACTGGGAAGATGATGGCGAGGAATTCAAGCGACAATATTTTAATCTAAATAAAACCTTTAACCCCGTTCGATTTCAACCAGAAGTTTGGGCTGACCTAGCTGCAGAAGGTGGTTTTAAATATTTAATTTTTACGACGAAACATCATGATGGCTTTAGTATGTGGGACACGAAAGAGACGGATTATCGTATTACTTCTTCAGATTGTCCTTTTCACAGTCATAAGTATGCTGATATATGTAAGCATGTTTTTGATGCTTTTCGTGAAAAGGGCTTGAGTATTGCAACATATTTTTCTAAGGCAGATTGGCATACACCTTACTATTGGGCTCCTGGCATGGCTCGGAGCAAGGAGATGTGGCGCGGACCCTCTTATGATCCAGATGAATATCCATGGTTGTGGGAAAAGTTTGTGGCCTTTACACATAATCAGATTATGGAACTAATGTCCAAATACGGTCGAATTGACGTACTGTGGTTAGATGCAGGCTGGGTTGGTAAAGGAAAGCAGGATATTCGCCTTGGAGAAGTGGTGGAAAGAACACGTGAAATACAGCCTTGGTTAATTACAGCTGACCGTACTATAGGAGGGGAGTTTGAAAACTACATTACCCCTGAACAGACAATACCTGACGGTCCGATGAATGTGCCATGGGAAAGCTGTATCACAATAGGAACCTCTTTTTCTTTTAAATATGAAGATAAGTATAAGTCTACACGAGAAATTGTACACACGTTGATTGAAATCATATCTAAAGGTGGAAATCTTGCTCTGAATGTGCCACCACAACCTGATGGACGCTTACCTGAGGGAGCAATGAAAAGGATGAGGGAGCTTGGAGCTTGGTTGAAAGTTAACGGTGAAGCCGTGTATGGAACACGCATTTGTGGACCTTATTTCAAAGACGATTTTGCTTTTACAAGAAAGGGTGAAACAGCTTACTGCTTCCGATTATATCAAAGCAAAGATGATCGTTATAAGGATGAATATGTTTACATTCCTTATACTGAAAAGGTATGTCGTATAGATATGCTTGGCGGTGAAGAATATCTTGAATTTAATCAGATGGAAGGAGGAGTTTCTGTAAAAATGCCAAAAATGGCGGAAAAGGAAGGTAATACTCCGATCGCTCATGTATTTAGGCTAACATAATTAGTCATCGTTTCAACAAGGCAAAATTGACACAGTCATCATTTATTCTGAAGACGTGAATCATAAAGGTTAAGTGTTGAAAGCTGCAAGCTATAAAAAACAAATTTTGTGTGAAAAACCGATTGGTACTGAGGTCGAAGATGCTAAGCAATGATTAATGCTTGCGAGGAACGATGAGGGATTGGTCAATGATTTTATTGCATGTGTTAAGTCAAAGAGTAAACCGTCAATAACCGGAAATGACGGCCTCAGAATGTTGGAAGTTGTGAAAGCTGCCTATCCATCTAGCGAATTAAAAGAACTGTTCTTTTAATTCGTAATGAGAATGACTAGTCAGTGTGTAATTTAGGTGAATGGAGGTCTATTAATGAAGCTTGGTATGAGTTCCTACAGTTTAGTAGGAGCAATAAACTCTGGGGAAATGACGATTTTGGATGCTATTCAATGGACGGCTGATCAGGGTGGCGAGCATATTGAGCTTGTTCCAATGGGTTTTAGCTTGACGGATAACCCAAGGTTAATAGAACAGATTCTTCAAAAAGCAGAAGAAGCAAGTATTGAAATTTCAAACTATGCGATTGGTGCTGACTTCCTGAAAGGTAATAAGGAAGTAGTTGAACAAGAAATTGTTAGAGTAAAGAAAGAAGTTGATATTGCAAATCAATTAGGTGTAAAGCTGATGAGACATGATGTAGCCTTTAAGCCCGCTCAAGAGGCTACCATTAAACAATTTGAACTGGATTTACCAAGATTAACAGAAGCTTGCCAAAGAATAGCTGATTATGCAGCGCAATATGGCATTGTGACAAGTGTGGAAAATCACGGTTTCTATGTTCAGGCAAGTGATAGGATTCAGCGGTTAATCGAGAATGTAGACAGACTTAATTTTAAAACGACACTTGATACAGGAAATTTCCTCTGTGTTGACGAAGATCCAGTTGCAGCCGTGAAGAAAAATATTGCCTATGCATCAATGGTTCATACGAAAGACTTTTACTATCGCCCTGCTTCTTCTTATCATCCAGGTGAAGGCTGGTTCCAAACTGCTTCAGGTAATTATTTAAGAGGAGCAATTACCGGTCATGGTGATATTCATTTATATGATGTTCTAAACGTTATTAAACAATCTGGTTATGATGGGTACATCTCCATCGAATTTGAAGGCATAGAGGAGTGTAAACGAGCCTCAAAGATAGGCTTAGATAACGTCAAGAGAATTTGGGAGAAACTTTAAAACCAAAAGGAGCTAAGAAAATGGGGAAAATAAAAGTAGGTGTAATTGGAGCAGGCTCTATTTCTGAAATGCATTTTGAATCCTATAATAATAATAACGATGTAGAAATCTATGCTGTTTGTGATATAAATGAACAAAGAGCACATGAAAAAGCAGAAAAATATGGTGCTAAAAAACATTATAAAAACTATCAAGAATTACTAGCAGATTCAGAGATTGAAGCAGTCAGTATTTGTACATGGAATAATACTCATGCTGAAATTACTATAGCCTCTTTAGAAGCAGGTAAACATGTACTAGTAGAAAAACCATTAACAACAACAGTGGAGAAGGCAAAACAAATTGAAAAGACCGTAAACAAAAGCGGTAAAATACTCCTAGTAGGTTTTGTTAAAAGATTCGCTAGTAATACGCAAATTCTGAAAAAGTTTATTGATAATGGTGAATTAGGAGAAATCTATTATGCAAAAGCATCTAGTATTCGCAGATTGGGAAATCCAGGAGGCTGGTTTGCCGATATTGAGCGTTCTGGGGGAGGTCCGTTAATCGATATCGGGGTTCATGTTATTGATCTATGTTGGTATCTAATGGGCAGGCCAAAAGTAAAATCTGTCACTGGTAATACTTATCATAAATTAGGGAATCGGTCGAATGTGGAAAACCTTTCTTTTTATAAGGCTGCTGACTATAACTCTAGCAAAAATAATGTAGAAGATTCCGCCAATGCACTTATTCGATTTGAAAATGGTGCTTCTCTGTTTGTGGATACAAGCTTTACTCTCCATGCTAGAAAAGATGAAACCAGTATAAAGCTCTATGGTGAAAAAGGTGGGGCAGAAATTGAACCTTCACTAGAAATCGTTTCGGAAAAATTTAATACCATTCTAAATGTAACTCCTCAGGTTGATTCACCAACATTTAATTTTAACCAAGCATTCGAGTCTGAAGTCAGTCATTTTGTCGAGTGCGTTTTAGAAAACAAAGCACCTATTAGCCCAGTGGAAGATGGCGTTGAAATCATGAAAATATTGTGCGGTATTTATGAATCTAGTGAAAAAGGCATTGAGGTAACCTATTAAACAGAAAACGTAAAAATAGGAAAGAAACGTTTTTGCGAACCCTTAACTAAAAATTGCTTTTAGAAGATAGGTTTGATTTGTTCATTCATTGGGGGACTGTATGCTTTACCTGCTAGGCATGAATAGGTAATACTCGAGAGAAAATACCCCCTATGAACTATCAAAAATCAGGAAAAAATTCAACCCTGATTTATTCAATGCCAATAGGCGAATCAAGCTAAACATGCTGGAATGAAGTACGCGGTGTTAACCACTAAACATCATGAAGGCTTTGCTATGTAGGACTCACAAAAACAGATTTTAAAGTAACCAATTCAGCTTACGGTAAAGGTGTTGTTAGGACTTTGATGTGTTATGCCACCTCACCCCAGAAAGACAGCCTTGTATGGGATCCGTGTTCCTCGAGTCTGAGATTTGCCTCCGGCTAACGGATACAACGACCTTCACCATTCGGGATTTAAACTCTAGTGTGTGTACATGCGGACTCAACAAAAAGAACAGAAATCTGCTTCAAGCGATTCCTGTTCTTTCATTAGTTCAAATGGGTTCAATTTATCAAGTTCAGTTCATCATTTGTAATAATGCTTTCTGTGGTACTTCTTCCATTTCTACTTCTCTCCATCCTTTACCGTAACTGCCCTCTGCATAAATTTTAATGTAAGCCTCAGAACGCAACTTTCTATCCATCACTTTTATAATTTGTTGCTGATTTCATCTTCATCATACCTGAAAATGTGTAGCGATAATTATGGAGCTTTCATTTTTTTGAACAGCCAATAAAAAACAAAGATGTGGTACAGACACAACCAAGCCCAACCCTACATAGGATTAAGTATGTGTGATAGCAGCCTATGGAGGTGAGGGTGTGTCAAGCATCATCGCAGCACTGGCTTATTTCTTCAAAGAAGTCATGTTCTTCGTTTCTTATGTGAAGAATAATGCGTTCCCACAGCCATTGTCGCCGAAAGAAGAAACAAAATATCTGAAAGAGATGGCTGAAGGTAGTGAAGACGCCCGGAATCGCTTGATCGAACATAACTTGAGACTCGTCGCACATATATGTAAAAAATTCGAGAATACAGGGGAGGATACAGAAGATCTGATCTCCATCGGTACGATCGGCCTGATCAAGGCGATTGAGAGTTACTCAAGGGGGAAAGGGACGAAGCTTGCAACTTATGCTGCCCGTTGTATAGAAAACGAGAACATTATGACATTAGGGGTGCGGTAAAAAGTGGAAAATATAATCCTAATGACATTAGAATTGAGATTCTAATGTCATTACTAGTGCATATGAAAAACAGCGCTATAACAGCATTTCTTGGGTTTACAAATTTAATTTTTTGTTGGACAAGATATGTATTCTAACTTCAAGAAGGGGATCAAAGTTCCCTTCTTTTTTATAGGTTAACAAATAAATTTCAATGTTCAAGATAGCAGTGTGAATACTTTTTGATATTACCAACTACAAATAATTTATTATGACTTATTTTTTTGAAGCTCACAACCCGATTGATAATCGGTGACCAGGAAATATTGAAATATCCCTGAATTTTTTTGTTGTAGGGTATCGTTCTATCTATTCTTTCTGCATATCTTCCGACAGGAGTTCCGAGCAAAAGCCTAGGCTTCACGTTCACAGTTACTCTCCGTTAATGAGGGTCATGAAAGTATGCTAGAAGGTCCAATATGGACCAGTTCATCCCATTTTCTTGCTTGTATGGATCAATTAAATAATAAAATTTCTTGGTTAATGGTATTTAATTTTTTTAGAGTTAACTCTATATACCAAAAATCCGTTTTAACAAACTTCCTTAGCAATTTTCTGACATCAATTTTACAAATATAGATGTAACTTTTTTAAAAAGACAAATCCAGTATTAAAGAACAGTTTAATTCTGATCGATTAAAAGCAATATTAGTTAACTAATAGACAAGATATATCATGGGAAATTTCCTGAATTTTGTTACGATTAAATCAAGTAAGGGCTTTCGCGAGTTGTTAACTAGGTATAATCTGTATAATTTCATTTATACACTGAATTATCTTAACCATCCGTTTTTGTGAATTTTGCAATAATAGAAAGTTAATATAACATAAATTGTCTTTGAAGAACTATTATTGATAAGTTTAGTTGCAGATTTTTCGAAACAATCCAAGGGTAATTTTCTATATTGTAATGAAAGGAGAAATGATTTTGGTTATAGCAGAAAAAAATATTAACAATATTATAAAAGATATTGTTGAAAAAACTCACGTCACTGATATTCATACCCATCTTTTTGCACCTCAGTTTGGGATTTTATAGATAAGGATTTACCGAAAGTCTAAGTTGACAATAGGAGGATTTCATAATGAAAAAAAACTGGGTTTTAAGCGGCTTTGGAGACGAAATTTCACCCTCACTAGAAATGCAGCTTGAAGTAATGCGCAATAATGGAATTTATCATTTGGAGATTCGTACAGTAAATGAGAAAAATATTCTTGATTTAACAAATGAAGAATTAGTAAACGTGAAAGAAACAATTAAAGAATATGGATTTTCTGTTTCATCAATTGGTTCTCCGATTGGGAAGGTTCATATTAGTGAAGATTTTGGAGAACATCTCGAAAGCTTCAAACGTGCACTGTACGTTGCTAATCAACTTGATGCTAAATACATACGCATTTTTTCGTTTATTATGAAACCTTCGGAAACGAAAAAATACAGAGAAGAAGTTATAGATAGACTTACAATGTTTGCAAAATTAGCAGAACAATCAAATATGATTCTACTACATGAAAATGAAAAGGACATATATGGTGATACAGCCGAACGATGTTTAGATATTATGGAATCAGTGGATTCGCCTGCATTACGCTCTACTTTTGATCCTGCTAATTTTGTACAAGTTCAAGAGGAACCATTCCCTAAAGCATATCAATTATTAAAAGATTGGGTTGAATATGTTCATATTAAAGATGCTACTTATTCTGATCGAAAAGTACAGCCGGCTGGTAAAGGGGATGCAAATTTCAAAAGCTTTCTGACTCAATTAGAAAAAAACGGTTTTGAAGGATTCTTCTCTTTTGAGCCTCATCTAACATCCGATAGTGGACCTGGAGGGGGAGAGGGAAAATTTAAATTAGCAGTAGATTCATTTAAAGAGCTTGTGAAAAATTTGGAAGGAGTGACGATTGAATGAAACATGAAAAAGATTTAAGGTTTGCGATTATTGGTTGCGGAGCTATTTCAGATAATCACGCCCTTTCAATCATAGAAAATGGGAGTAAACTAGTTGCGTGTTGTGATAATGTCGAAATCAATGCTATAGGATTTGCGGAGAAATATGACATTGATTGGTATACAGATTATAAAGAAATGATTAAGCGGAATGATATTGATGTTGTATGTATATGTACTCCAAGTGGTACACATGCGGATATCTCAATGGAAGTAAGTAGATATAAGAAACATATTGTTGTCGAAAAGCCTATGGATATAACATTAGAGCAAGCTGATCGTATGATTAATGCTTGTAATGAGAATAATGTCAAGTTATCCGTGATTTCACAGCATCGATTTGATGATTCAACGATGTTTTTAAAGAAAGCTGTTGAAGAAGGCCAATTAGGTAAACTTATTCTTGGGGATGCTGCAATAAAGTGGTATAGATCCCAAGAGTATTATGACAGTGGAGAATGGCGTGGTACTTGGGAAATTGATGGTGGAGGCGCTTTAATGAACCAAGGTATTCATACCATTGATTTATTACAGTATATAATGGGTGGAATTGAGTCATTGACGGCGAACATAGGGACTCTAGGACATGCTCGGATTAATGTTGAGGATGTTGCTACAGTTACCATACGATTTAAAAATGGCGCATTAGGTACAATTGTTGGAACAACATGTGCTTATCCAGGTTTAAGTGCAAGATTAGAAATTCATGGCAATGAAGGCACAGCAATTATTGATAATGATCAATTAACTTATTTCCACACGAAAGAGAAATTAGTAGATCAAATGAAGTTAAATTCAGTTAGTAAAAAAACAGGTGGAACATCACCAGAAATTAATTATTTTGGTCATAAAAAGCAAATTAAAGATATGATAGAAGCGATTTTAAATGATCGTGAACCATTAGTAAATGGAGAAGAAGGTAAAAAACCATTAGAAATTATTTTAGCAATCTATTCCTCAGCAAAAACAGGTGAAACTGTAAACCCTTCTCAAAAAGTTGAACAAGAGTGAAAATTACGGGATCAATAGTTTCATCAAAAATTACACTATGTTGAAGAATATAGCCTGATGTTAAGTTGTTTGTTGGAAAGAGTTAGACTTGAAAATAATTAAAGCGCATCAAACTTTTGGGAGTGGGTTATCATGAGTAAGTTGTTTGATTTAAGTGGAAAAACAGCAATTATTATTGGAGGGAATAGTACTTTAGGAGGTGCCATGGCAGTTGGTTTGGCCGAGCATGGTGCTAGCATAACAATTGTTTGCAGAAACTTGGAAAAGGCAGAACCTGTAGAAGAAAGAATACAAGTTTTTGGAGGGGAAGTAAAATCTTTTCAAGTAGATGTTACCTCAGAGGAAGCGTTATTGAAAGTAGCAGACGAAAGAAGATTGGTCTAGTAGTTATGACATTTTACTGAATGCACAAGGTAAAAATAGTTCTACTCCTTTTTTTGATTCGATATGACTGAATGGGATGACATCATGAATGTGAACCTAAAAGGAATTGTATTAGCATGTCAGATTTTCGGTAGGAAAATGATTGAAAAGGGAAGTGGCGGTTCAATTATTAATATTTCATCTGTATCTTCTACCATACCCCTTTCTAAGGTTTTCACGTATTCTGCTTCTAAATCAGGTGTAAATAGTATTACTCAATTTCTAGCTAGTCCTTACAATATTCGTGTCAATGCTATTATCCCAGGTTTTTTCCCTGCTGAACAAAATCGTAAGATTTTAAATGAAGAACGCGTTACTCAAATTATGAATCACACTCCGATGAACCGCTTTAGAAATCCGGATGAATTAAAAGGTGCAACGGTATGGTTAGCTTCCAAACAAGCATCAGGATTTGTAACTGGTGATCTTATTCGTGTAGATGGTGGATTTGGAAGTATGACAATATAATTTCTAATGATCAAATATTATAAAGGATTGGATACGTATGATTGATTATACTGATATAAATACAAATCAATTATTGGAAAAAGATAAAATTCACATGAAAAATAAAGTGAACAGTCAAAAAGATAAATGGGTTTTACATTCACATGACGGTTTTGAAATATTTTATTTTCATGAAGGGATAGCAAGTTATATTATAGGCGATGGCGTGTATCAATTATCACCTGGGGATATGCTTGTATTTAATGGGCAACTGCTTCATAGAGCTAACCCCTCTAAACGGCAACCATATATTCGAAGTTTTTTGAATTTTCTTCCTTCTTATTTAGAGGGTTATATTCCTAGGAACACACTTCAAGAGATTTTAACTCATCTCGATAATACAAATGGTCTACGAATACAATGGGGTGTTTCTGAAAGGAATGAAATTGAAACTTATTTTTCCAGAATTTCAGCAGAAAGAGAAAGGTGTATACCCGGATACGAAACTATGATCAAATCGTATTTGTCCCAACTATTGATCAAGATTTTACGTAAATCAATAGAATCAGAGTTTACCTTAATAGGACATGAAATTTCACAGAAAGAAAAACATGTGAATAGAATCTTGAACTTTATTAATCAAAAATATAAAGAAAGTTTATCATTAGATATTATTGCTGACGCCTTACACTTAAACAAATATTATATGTGTCATTGTTTCAAAGAGGTCACTGGCATTACAATAAATAAGTTTTTAGCAAATCGTCGTATTGATGAAGCGAAAAAATTACTTCTTTCAACAGGAGAACCCATCACTAAAATATCTGAAATGTTGGGATTTAAGAATGCTATTCACTTTAGTAGATTATTTAAACAATATATTGAAATTTCACCACAATCATATCGAAATAGATATAGTAAAAAAAGCAAAAACTGATAATTTTAATAGATGATGCATAAAAAATAGTTTATCGCCATTTTCCTCATCGTTTAACACCTTCCATAAATGATGCCTGGACTCGACGATCTCTAAGAGATCTCTGGCTCTTGAATACAAAAAACATCTATCCAAGCTTGAAGATGAGATAGATGCTTTCGAAGGGTATTGAAGAGTGTAGAATTATCCAATCAATCCCTGGTATCGGTGAAAAAATCGCTGCCACGATTATTTCTGAGATTGGGGAAATTGATCGGTTTAATCATCCTAAGAAACTAGTAGCATTTGCCGGAATTGATCCCAGTATCTTTGAATCTGGTACATTCAAAGGTACATTAAATCGGATTACCAAACGAGGCTCTAGCAGACTAAGACAGGCCTTGTATATGGCCGTTAAATGCGCCATTCGAGATGTCTCTTAACAGTTCCTTAATCGATCTTTCAATTCAGATGTTATGTTCTTTTCACTATAAAAACTCCCCTTTAGATTTAAAACGGTGCAACTTTTTTATAAACGGTACAACTTTCTTTCAAAGCCACACCTGTCTCCTTCATCTCAAGGAAGACAGGTCGATTACCCGTACGATTTTTTTAAATAAAAACTTACATTCATTTTCTTTTCCCCATTGGGTTGGGAACATATTAACCTACTTGGGGAGTATACTTTTAATTAGAAAACCGTACGACGCCATTGAGAAACCTAAATATATAAAACGAAAGCGCCTCTTTTGTTTCTAAGGACAGCAGATTAATCCTTTTTATAGATTTAAACTAAGCATATAATATACATTATATACGTTACAACTCTATAAACCTATGATATACTCATCGTATAATGTTAATGTTCGATTGCTTTTCACTAAGATTTTTTCCAATTAAACTCGTCATATAAGGTGAGGAGTGACAAAATGATTAACGAATATCTTTTTGATTTAAAGAAAAAAGGGAAGTCCCCAAAAACAGTTTTATCATATGGAAATGATTTACATATATTTTTTTGCGGAACTGGTACTCGAGCCAGGTGAATATGTTACATCGACAGATGTAAGGAAATGGATTAATCAAATGTTAATACCTGAGGAAGGGAAACCGTTAGCTATTTCGACGATTAATCGTCGGTTGAATTCCTTGAGGAGTTTTTATTCTTGGGCACAGAAAAACAAAAAGATCATTCATAACCCAATGGAAGACATTCAAGAATTGAAATCAGCCGATGAAGATCACGAAAAGATCATGTGGCTGACAGAAGAAGAGTTTGAAGACCTGTTTAATCGATTAAGAAAAACACGAGTCAAAAGCAGGGGAGTAGATCGTGAGGAAAAGTATCGCCGGGATCGAGCGATCATTTATTCGTTAACCTATGCCGGGTTAAGAGTAGATGAACTATCCAATTTGAAGTTAATGGATTTGGACCTTGACTTAAAGCGTATTCGTATTGTGGGAAAAGGAGGAAAGGTTCGAACGGTTCCTTTTTCAACTACACTTTTAAATGAAATCAGGGACTGGTTGAAATTCCGTGTAGAAAAGGCTAAGAGCAAACCCTATGTGGAAGATTCCCCATATGTATTCTACAGCCAGCGTTCTCCGCGATTAACTGTCCGTGGAATACAGACGATGGTCGAGAGTTATAGCTTACCAGATAAGAAGTTAACGCCTCATATGTTTCGACATACGTTTTGCAAGTGGATGTTAAAAGCGACGAACAATGATATCGAAAAGGTAAGAAGGTTAGCCGGTCATAGCAACATTGCAACAACAGCAAGATACTTAAAAGATTCGTATAGTGATTTAGCTGATGCAGTAGAGGCTTTACCTAAATTTTAGTTTGGAGATTCTTAAAGTTTTTATAAAAAATAAACTTCTTGTTTAACTATGTCCAAAAACAAACAAGCATTCCTCAATAAGAAGAAATGCTCCTTTTTATCTTTTGAATACGGTGTGATTCATGACCATTTTCATAAATTCTTCATATGACGAGTAATACTTAGTCCAGTGGTTATACCATTTTCGAATAGTTTCTAATAGCCAAAATGGTATAGGTTTTTCGTCAATAAGGTAGTAATATTCGTCATATGCTTTTTTTAAATGCTCCCAGCGGTGATCATTTCCTGGCTTAACGTATTCGGAAATATCCAGTATTTTTGCTCTTCCACCCTGCAATAAGATGTTTTTTAAGTGAATATCTCGTGGATTTAACCCCCTTTTGCGGACATACTCTCTTGCTTCCTCCACATCATTTATGGCTTGTCTAGGGATATGAACACCTTGTAGAAGGGAGTCAAAAAACGTGGTTCCTTCCTCGTAATTTAAAATGAGGCAGTTATAATAGGAACCATAGCATGTAGAGAAGAAAGGTGAATCCTCTAATACGTTATAAACATGTTCTTCTACCTTAATTTTGGAAACTTTGTCTTCTGCGTATATTTTAAATGCATAGGCAGGAGATTTAAAGGATTGGAAAACAGCAGCATCGGTCCCCACCCCTATACATCTCAGATCATCAGCTTCTCCATGTATTGTCACCGGATCATTGTTAAGATTTGAAGTAACAGTGATTTGGGTCAGCGAGTCCATCGCCTTTTCCCAGTTATTGTCCATGTTCTCTCCCTTTCAATGCAGTTAGTACAAGTACCTACTATTAACCTGACCGTTTAAGTGAAAACCTATACAATCTGTATGCAATATTTAACTGAAATATCTTTTTCCGAGTCTGGGACCAAAAAACTGCTTGTCCCATGCCCATAAGACGGTCACAGGCTTCGCAGATTTGAAAAAATAGTTGACATTTTAAAGAGAGTATATTATATTTACTGTAAATAGTTAAATAGTTCTCCTAAAGGGGAGTAGCTTTTACAACAAAGTCGTCATTTCGGAGTGCTGCCGCTCTCGGCTTTGTTGGCAACATAACGTTGTTAGCAAGACCTTTACCGATCGGTAGAGGTCTTTATTTGTATATAAAACCTTTACCACATTTGGTAAAGGTTTTTTTGATGAAGGAATGGAAAACGATCAGCATTTACTTGATGGTATATCAGAAAGAAGCTATTGGACCGGTATTCCTTGTAATAAAACGTGCTCAATAGCAAGGACACAATTCATTTAGGTAAAACCAAACATTAGACAATTTGTTTAACTAACAACACTGAAGGGAGGTTTGATGCCACCATGAATAAAGTAAAAGTATCCTTATCTAAGTTAATCAAAGAAAACAAAGAAGAGATCCTCAAAGATAAGGAACGAATTGAAAAAATTGAAAAACGTATTGATGAAAAATATACAAATCTAGCAAAATGATGCATTCAGGAGGGCGTTCAATGTTACTAAGGAAATACATGTCCCTTTTAGGAATAGGGTCGGCACAAATAGATTTTATCCTGCCTAAGGAAACGTATAGGCCTGGTGAACATATTAGCGGATATTTCTTAATTAAAGGCGGTACCATCGAACAACAAATCATACGAATTGACTGTGATTTGGTCATGATTAATCAAGCTACAGGCATCGAAAAGGTAATTGATACAGTAACCCTATTAACATCAAAACTTATCCAGTCTGGAGAATTATATAAAGAATCACTGACGTATAAACTATCGACTACAGTCCCGGTTACGACAAAGGAAATATCGTACCGTTTTAAAACAAAGGTCACTTTTAAAGAAGGAGTAGAAAGTAGAGACCAAGATATTATTCAAATTATCTAACAAGTCCCTTTTAGATCATTCGGATTCGGTGTTTCCATTAACATGTAAAATCTTAACAAAGCTTAGTACTAATTATTAAGTTTTGTCCTTTATCTATGCTAGACTAAACAAAACAAGAACACAAGCTTTATAAAAGATGAAAAGAGGAAAAAAATGTTTAAAAAAATCATGAAGCAAATTAAGCAACTCTCCCAAGGCAGCAGCGAGCGAAGACATGGTCATTATCGCCGAGGCAGTAGTAGCAGTAACCGACGGTATAAACGATCTCCAATGAGTGGAAGTAAACACTACAAACGGAAGGGTCGAAGCAGCAGCTAATCTTTTTCTCTGCGGTTAATGTTCTTTTTCTTTTGCTGTAAGTGCAGCATGAAGATCGGCTGATATTTCACTAATATTTGAATAAGGTTCTTTAATTCGTAATAGTCTCTTCAGCAAATAAACGGTTCCCTTTTCTAAAGAAAGTTCTTCTGTCCAAGGAAGAGCTTTTTTATTTTTGGAAGAATACGTCGTATAAAGCAAATATAAAAGTATTTCTCCTAAATCATAGTAGTCCTGTTGTTTCATTTCTAGGATACTTTCTTGTTTGTTATGTGAAAAACTAGAAGGTGGCTGATATCCGTCAACCGAGACTCTCTGTTTAGACAAACCAAAATCGATTAAAAAGGGCTCATCATTTTTCAGTAAAATGTTTGGAATACGTAAATCTTGATGGTAAATGTCTTTTTTGTGAAGATAATCTACCAATTCGAGCAGTTGATCAAGAATTAGTAGAGATTCTTTCTCGTTAAATGTTTTCTTTCTGGAAAAAATTTGGTCTTCCAAATTGTCCCCTTCAATGAAACTCATTACATAAAATAAATATTCGTTATTTGAAAAACCTTCATATAGTATTGGCATATTTTTGTGTTTCAGTGTATGCAAAACAGAGGTTTCATTTTCAAACAGATCAACCTCTTTTTTGTTACGACGTTTACTAGGACGAAGCTGTTTAACCACCCTATTCTCTTTTGACTTCAAATCTTTGCAGAGATAAACAATGCCATAACTTCCAGTCCCTATAACACTCAAAACCTCGTAGCGATTGTTCAAAACCGTCCCTTTTTTAATAGGTATATCTACAAAAAACTGATAAATTTTTCGAAATGAACGCAAAATTGAAACTTTCCTCACCTTCTCATCTTAAACTGTTGCTTTAGAATTTTATGTACTAGTAGAGCTCACAAAGGCTGGTATAAATTGAATATAAAAGAGTACGCACTTTCTATAGTGTATTTGGCAATTAAACTATGTATGAAATGGCAGTATATTATTTGATAAAGAAAAAGACCTTAATATAGGGAATTTGTATTATTAAAGCCCCCTTGTATGAAGAAGAACTAAATATTGAATTAATATTGGTTCAGTTTCATGAAATAAAATAAAATTCCAAACTGATTTTACTGCGGGAAGGGGAGGATAGATTAATCTACCATTTGTGCATTACATAAGGTGGAGAAAAGCACAAGAATTTAATGGAGTTTGAATATGTTAAATTCAATTAATTATACTTACCATCTCTTTTCTTTCTTTATTACCTTGTAGGATCTTTCTGAAATGACTTATTTCCTGGTGCAAACCAACCAATCAGGACAATACCCACTAATACTCCATAGAAGATCAAAGTCCAAGCTGTACTGTGCGGAAAATGATGATTTAAGACACCAATATCCTCATGGGCAAGGGTGATTACAGCAAGTTTGACACCGACCCAGGCAACAATTGCATATGCTGTTGTTTCCAATGCTGGACGTTTTTCAAGAAGTTGCACAAACCAGGTTGCTGCAAATTTAATCAAGATAAGTCCGGCAATACCTCCAAGAAGAACAACAATGAACTGTCCTCCATCCATACCGCCGAAATTGTCTAGCGGTGAATCCGGGAGACCCAGGGCAAGGGCAACCGCAGCTAGTATCGAATCAATTGCAAAAGCAAGGTCAGCTAATGCAATCTTCCCTACTGTGGACCAGTAGCCTTTACCTGCAGATTCCTTTTCATCGTCCTTATGAATATTCTTATTGTCTTTTCCGAACCTTGCCTGTATGACATGCTTTAATCCTAGGTAAAGAAGATAAGCTGCTCCTATCGCCTGTATCTGCCAGACATTTGCAATAAATGAAATGGCAAAAAGGGCAGCAAATCGGAAAGCGAAGGCCATGAAGATTCCATAATTTATAGCTCTTTTTTTCTGTTCGTCGGGTAAATGTTTAGCTATAACTGCTAGTACAAGGGCATTGTCAGCCGATAACAATCCTTCTAATCCGATCAGAATTAATAATGTCCAAGCATACTCTAGCCATAGTGACTCCATCAACTTCTCTCCATTCTAAAACTTAAAATCAGGTAAAAGTTTTGCTAACAATAGAATTTCCCATTAAGTCACAGGTAATTCCTAAAACTAATGGTAAAAAAATCATAAAAATATATATTTATTAAGCTCTTCACCCTTTTAGACCTTCTTAAATTAACCTGCTTACGTTACTACATAAATTAAATGCCATAGTACACTCTATAGATTGTAGCAACCGAAACCTTGATAGCTACTTGAATTTCCTTTACCGACATTATTAGAGGATACATGGCGATATCTTGCTTTAATTTTACCTGATTAACCTTAGGTCTTCCAGCTAACGACCTCTTACTCTAGCTGCATTACAAATCCTTACTATCATTAAAAAATGATCGTAAAAGTATATGGAAATTAGTGAACGTTCGTAAATTGTTTTTATAGATTTATGAACACAAAAAATGGCCATGTTTAATCAAAATCTAAACGTCCGTAATAGTGTACTTTTACGGACATAAATCTATGTAATGATAGATTGGGGAAGAAGTTAAGTAATGAATAACGTTACATGCAATAATAAATTAGAAAAATGTTATAATAATGGATAAATATAGATATATGGAGGGTTCCTTTTTGAGCATAATTAAAAAACTAAAAGAGAGCAGCTGTTTATTGCAAAATAGAAGTGCAGAGCTTTGCAAAGGAA
>NZ_JAIBLJ010000034.1 GCF_020179385.1 Alkalihalobacillus sp. YIM B00296
TATAAAGCGCTTATAGCAGAACTTGTCGCGCGCACCCGTTAGCTCAAAAACCAAAAAATTTATTCATAATCACATTTAATAGGTTTAATGATTGGTGGTAAGGTTTCACAAATAGTTTCATAAGTAGAGAAGTTTGTTATTAGAAAGTACAACAATGTAATCCCCATCATATCCTATCCAGAATACACTCATTTTTTTATCAATTTTCACTACCACTGCCTCACCTTCCCAATTACCTTTCCATTGGCGTTCTTCTACCCGAAAAATATCTTTATTTGTTGACCAAGTAACTAAGTCATTATAACTGCCAATGGAAATAAAAATTGGAAAAATCTCTCGAAATTGATTTGCATTTTTAATTTCAGTAACGGATATAGTCAAATTCAGAATAGAAAAAGTTTTCAGAAAGTATTGACGATTAATAACCTTCATGTTAATTTTATATTTAACTACCATACAACATGTTACATGGTAAAACCAGAGTTTTGTAACCGTTATCAACAGCAAATCTATAAAAAATGGGGTGAGAGTTTTTGGAAGAAAAAAATGTTAACCAAGATAATTTCACAAAGACATGGCAATCGAAGTTTTTAAAGTATATTGGTGTTATTTCAGCCCTGACATTATCGGTGTTTCATTTGTATACTGCCTATTCCGGGATATTTATAACTTCAATTGTTCATTACGCAATACACTTTTTGTTAGTCACTGTAATCTTCCAAACGATTACCAAGCCTTTAAGTAAAGTTAATAAACATTTGATATGGCTAGATCTTTTATTTTTAATCTTAACTATCTACTCAATTGGTTACGTCATTTTAAATTATTATGATGTCTTATCTATTATGGGACCCACCACAATGAGTTTGGAACAGAAATTTTCAGCAACAATATTATTAATCCTCGTCTTATATGCAGCATTTAGAATTAATAAGGCCTTTTTTATACTTAGTATATTAATGCTACTATATGGGCTTTTTGGAAACTATTTAGGAGGGCCTTTCCAGCACGCTGGAATGAGTATGGACCGACTTGTATACCTGATTTCTTACACTACAGATGGAATCTTCGGTGTAGCCCTGGGTATATCAGCCACGTACTTATTTATTTTTATCTTTTTTGGCGTTGTTTTGGAAAAAACCGGAACTGGGAATTTTATCCTTAAGTCATCTGAAGCTTTGGTTGGAAAATATGTAGGAGGGTCGGCAAAAACATCAGTCATTGCCAGTGCAGGAATGGGGTCTGTAGTTGGTAGTTCAGTAGGAAATGTAGTGTCAACAGGATCATTAACTATACCCGTTATGAAAAAGTCAGGATTTAGACCTCATATTGCAGGTGCAGTTGAGTCGGTAGCGTCTGAAGGTGGACAAATCTTACCACCAATTTTGGGTGCTGGAGCTTTTATAATGGCGACAATGACTGGGATACCTTATGTGGATATTGCAGTAGCTGCGATAATACCTGCTATTTTATATTTTGTTTCTATTTTGGCTGTCGTTGACTTCGAAGCACGAAAGTTTAATATAAAAGGTTTAACCAAGGATAAATTGCCTGACTTTAAAAAAGTGTTTAAAGAGCAAGGTCATTTATTAATTTCAATTTTGATTTTAGTCTACCTCTTATTATTTGACGGAATGGGAGTTATGAAAGCCGGTTTCTTTGCGATTATTTCATTATTCTTGTTAGCGATGCTTCGTAAGAATACTCGTTTGAGGTTTAATGATTTAATTAGAATATTAATTGATGGTGCAATTGGAGCAATTGAAATAGCTGTTATTTGTGCGACTATGGGCATTATTACAGGTGTTGTTGTTTTTAGCGGGATAGGTGCAAGACTTAGTGAAATCATTATAGGGCTTAGTGGTGGAGACATTTTCCTAACTTTAATAGCTGCAATGATTGTCTCTATTATATTAGGAATGGGTTTACCTACTCCAGTAGCATATTTAATGTCCGCGCTTTTTGTTGCACCTGCATTAGTGGAAATTGGAGTTCCGTTACTAGCTGCACATCTATTTTTATTCTACTTTGCAGTTAAATCGGGAACAACTCCACCAATTGCAATAGTTGCGGTAGTTGCCTCGAGTATTGCAAAAGCAAATTGGTTTAAAACAGCAATAGCTGCGAGTTTATTTTCATTACCGAGTTTTGTTATCGCTTATGCATTTGTTTTTCAGCCAGAATTACTGTTGGAAGGAACTTGGGGTAATATCTTGTTAACGTTTGTAACCGCATTGATCTCAGTCATGGGCTTTACAGGAGGTATTCAAGGATGGTGGTTAAGAAAATCCAATTGGATGGAAAGAGGGGGGCTTATTATTTTCTCACTATGTGCAGTCTATTCAAATACTATCTTAACCATCCTAGGCATTTTAGGAATAATTGCAATAACCTTATATCAATACATTGGGTTAAAAAATACTACGTTTAAAGGGTATGAGAATACAAATAAAAAAGTAAGGAGTGAATTAAATTGAAAAAGTACTTAATGTTGGTAGTTGGTTTACTGTTATTGCTAGTTGGCTGTAGTTCAGAAAGCGGTGGAAATGCTGAAGAGGGGGAAGACGTTACTCAATGGGCAATGGGAACATCTTCTTCTGGATCAAGTCCATATGTTCTTGGATCTGCAATAAGTAATGTTATAAATGAAAATAGTGATACACTAAATTTATCCGCACAGGTTACAGGTGGGTATGAAGAAAATTTTTCGTTAATAGAAAGTGGAAATGTAGAAGTGGCCCAGCAAAATTTATATCAATATAATTTGGCGTACTTTGGGAAAGAAGTGTATAAAGGTGAAGCAAAAGAAAATATAAGATCCTTGTTCAATGCATCCCTAATGCCAGTACAAATTGCAGTTTTAGACGAATCCAATATAAAAAGCTTTGAAGATTTAAAGGAAAAGCGTTTTAATATGGGAGCACCAAGACAGGCCACACATAATATTGCTTCTATTTATTTAGATACAATTGGTTTTTCCAAGGAAGAGGATATAGTAGCTGGCGTGCAATCAACTGGTGATGCGGCTGCAGCTCTTCGTGATGATCAACAGGATGCTGTATTTCTACTTTCTAACGTACCTCATTCGGGTCTAATTGAAACGGCTTCCACAAAGCCAATCGACTTAGTTCCTATTGAAGGAGAAGTAGCTGATAAGTTTATAGCGAATCTAAATAACTCGGTCGTTAAGACGACAATTCCTGCCGACACTTATGAAGGACAGACAGAAGATATTGAAACTGTAGCTTTCCCTATCGTACTATACGTGGATGAAAGTGCGTCTGAAGAAGAAGTTTATGAATTCACAAAAACATTTTGGGAGAATCTTGAACGATTACATGAAGCATTACCAGCAACTAAAAGTCTAACTCAAGAATTAGCAACTGAAGGTGTTCAAGTTCCATTTCATCCAGGGGCTGAACGATATTTCAAAGAAATTGGGGTGATGGAATAATTTAAAGATAAGTCTTAAAAAATAAGGCATCTCTTTCTAATGAAAAGAGGGGGATGCCTACCTTAATTTAACAGTATATCTCTTACTTAACGATAGCTTTATAAAATAATACTAAATAGAATCCCTTTATTTTGTTTCGATTTTAAACCATACATGCAACGCTATTGGGTCTGATCCCGTGTATGGGCATATTACTATGTGCACATGAAAAGGACAAATAAACGTTAAGATCAGCGTTTCTTCACTAGATCACTATTCTCCCTTATCTTTCTTAATAGACTTTTCCACACGGTAGTTATTACAATAGTACAATATAACTTTTTATAAATTTCGAATTTACAAAATTGATTGACACTTCAAAGAAAATGATTTATCTTATAATTATCTTGTATGGTACATACAAGATAATGTGTTTTTGATTCTCATGGACCTATAAAATTAGTAATGATGAAGGAGAAAAACTGCTAGTTTTTATAGGAATGAAACGGTTGAGGAGGTAAGTGAAGCATTTAGCAGAGATTCGTTTCCTAATGTATATAATTGAAAGCGCTTCCTGGTTGGTTATTGAGGTAAATTTTAAAAAGAGAGAGTAAGACAGTGAATAGTAAAGCTGGTGTAAAAATAAAACACAATTTGTAAGGGGGCGAAAGGATGTACAATTCTTCTTGGAATGAACTAAAACGTAAGGTGGATTGGCCGGTTTTTAGTATAAGCGGTGGTCTTCTTGTTATTTTTGTTCTTTTTTCATTTATTAATGTGGAAGCGGTTACAAAATTTGTAGGTACCGGTTTTGAGCTATCGATTCGCTTTTTTGGTGCGTATTGGCAGCTTCTGTTGTTGGCTACGTTTATTGTTGGGGCCGTGTTATCTTTTTCAAGGTATGGAAGAGTACGGCTTGGACAGCTTAATAAACCACAGATGAGTTTCTTTAAGTGGGCCGCGATTATTGTAACGTCAGGATTAGGAGCAGGTGGCGTGTTCTGGGCTGCAGCAGAGCCGATGTATTACTTTATGGAAGTGCCGCCAATGCATAAAGGAATTAGCCCTGGCACTGAAGAAGCGATCGGTCCGGCATTAGCACAAAGCTATATGTCATGGGGCTTTACAGCATGGGCTGTTTATGGGGCGATCAGTACGATCATCATTATGTATGCTCATCATAATAAAGGAATGCCACTGAAACCGAGAACGCTTTTATACCCAATTTTCGGTGAGAAGATTAAGCATAGTGTATGGGGAACGTTCGCCGATGTGTTTTGTATTATCGGAGCTGCGGCTGGAACGATTGGTCCGATTGGCTTTCTTGGCCTTCAGGTGAGTTATGGCGTAAACACGCTGTTTGGCTGGCCTGATTCATTTAGTACACAAGCGATTATTATTGTCGGTCTTACGGCGATCGTGTTATTTTCAACACTAACAGGGATTGATAAAGGGATTCAGTGGCTAAGTAAATTAAATGTGAATATGGCTGTTGCGATTGCTGTTTTCTTACTGCTTTTTGGTCCTGGAGAATTTATTATTAATTCGTTCGTGTCGTCGTTTGGAACGTATATAAGTGAATTCGTTCATATTAGTACGTACCGTGGTGACCAAGAATGGCTTGGTTATTGGATGTTATTCTTCTTCGGTTGGTTTATCGGCTTTGGTCCGTTAGTTGCATTACTTGTTGCACGAATTTCACGCGGACGCACGATTCGAGAAGTATTTCTTGTCGTTTCTGTCATTGCGGCGTTAACGACAAACTTTTGGTTCACAGTGTTAGGCGGAACAGGAATTTTTTACGAATTAAGCAGTGCAGGTTCTATTAGTGGTCCATTATTTGAAAATGGTTTGCCGGCAGCGATCATTACGATTGCGGATAAAATGCCGCTTGGGGCGATTATGCCGTTTATTTTCCTAGTATTAACGATTCTCTTTGTTGTAACGACAGTTGATACGATGTCTTATTCAATTGCGATCAGTGTAACGGGTGAAGGAGATCCGCCGAAAGTGATTCGTGTTTTCTGGGCTGTCGTGATGGCAGCGATCGCGATTATACTCATAAAAGTGGGTGGCGGTGGAGTGAGCGCATTACAATCCTTCGTTGTAGTAGCCGCTGTTCCAGTGTCGATTATTATGCTTCCATTGCTGTGGCATGCACCAAGAATTGCGAAAATACTTGCAAGAGATCAAGGAATTGTTGAAAACAAACGTTATCGTGAAGACGTAGAGAAATCAAATCATACGGAAAGCTTAAACACATCCAACAGTGAAGTACAAAATAATATTTGAAATTTTCTAATAATAGGTTGACGTTCTTCTTTTCATCTTCTACAATGAGTTTTAGATCTTGCATGGTACATGGTACAACAAAAACACAACGGAGAAGATCATTTAACATTTGCCTATTGTAAATTTTTAACAATATACTACCATGGTACATGGCAACTTGAGAGGGGGAGGTTGTAATCACATCCATTTTAACGACGAGTATCACGTCCCAAGTCACGAACGCGATTCGTGAATCGATCGTAACTGGAAAATATGAACCAAGAAAAAAGTTATCAGAAGCGGCGCTGTCAGAGTATTACAAAGTGAGCCGTACACCGATTCGAGAAGCATTAAAGCAGCTTGAAAGAGAAGGATTAGTCGAAATTATTCCGAGAGTCGGAACGTGTGTAACAAAACCCACTGAAAAAGAATTAACTGAGCTTTTTACCGTGAAAGAAATAATGGAAGGGCTTGCAGCAGGGTTGCTTGCCGAAAATAAAAACGAAAAGGCGATTTATGAAGTTCAACAAGCTGTGGCCGCGATGGAAAAAGCGGTACAAACAGGAAATCACAATCTCTATGTTGAAGCAAACAATGTGTTTCATACATCGATTCATAACGGCGCTGATAATTCAAAATTAAGTTATATGCTGAATTTACTGCTAAATCAAATTCCCTACAGCCGTTATGTGTATATCAGTATTGATGTCCCGAATCGTCTTGGAAATTCACTAAAAGAACACCAGACGATTCTTGCCTACATTTTAAAAGGAGATCGAGATGGAGCAGAAAAAGCGATGCGTATGCATGTAAGGTCAAGTGGCTCCCAGCTTAGAGCAGGCATCGCTAAAAAGCTTTACGTAAAAAAAGAACATTAAGGAGGAGTACATCATGAAATTTGGAATTTTTGCAAACCTTGCAGGACAAGGAAGACACGAAGAATATGAAAAGGTGCTCGATGAAGCGCGCGAGCAAGCCGTTTATTGTGATGAAACAGGATATGATTCAATTTGGTACACAGAGCATCATTTTGGACATGAAGGAAACGAACTAATTTCAAACCCGATTTTAATGGGCGTTGATATTGCAGCACGCACAAAGAACATTCGCATCGGGCAGGCAGCAAACGTTATTACTTTTTGGCATCCGCTTCGTTTAGCAGAAGATATCGCGATGCTTGATCAACTGAGTAAAGGCCGGGTGGAAGTAGGCTTAGCACGAGGCTTATACGGTCGAGAAGCAGCGAACTTAAATACACTTGCAGATCCGAAAAATCAAGAACAAAACCGTGCCCTATTTGGAGAAACATTAGATATTTTAAAGAAATCGCTTTCAAATCGATTCTTTTCTCATGAAGGCGACATTTATCAGTTTCCGCCAAAAGGATTAAAGTGGAGTCATCCGATGAGTCCGCAAAGTCCAGAGTTTATGGATATGGAAAAAGGTGAAATTAATAAAATTTCTCTTATGCCTGGCCCATACCAAAAACCACATCCACCGCTATGGCAGGTCATTGATTCACCTCGTTCGATCGAGTGGGCTGCAGAAAACGATATTAAAGGAATCTTCTGGATGCCTACGGTGAAAGAATTAAAAGGACGTTTTGAACTGTATCGTGAAAAAGCTTCAAAAGCGCGCGGCTATAACGTTCCGCTTGGTGAAGGGATTGCATTAGTACGCGATGTGTATGTAGCGGAAACAATGGAGCAGGCTCGTCAAGATGCGGCAGAAGCAGTATTAAATAACTATCGCTGGATTTGTCACTGGCGCGGACTTGGCAACTTAATGGATCCAGGTGAAGAAGTGAAACCAGGTCAAGAACTTGATTACGACTTTTTACATCCGCGCAACTTATTGTTTGGAACACCTGATTATGTTGCAGAGAAAATTCAAGAATTAAATGATGAATTAAATCTAGAGTATTTAATGCTTTGGGTGAATCATAACGGTTTATCGCATGGCAAAATGATGAAAAGCTTAAAGCTGTTTACAGAAGAAGTGATGCCAAGATTTCAAGAAAAAAGTGTTCAATTAAACAGGGGGTAAAAAAACATGTTGGAAATTAGAAAAGTATTTACAGTATCAGAAGAAACGCGGATTGAAGGCGGAAAAAACGTTGAAACACCAATCAAATTGGTAGCGGCAATGGCTGTTATTAAAAATCCGTGGGCTGAACGTGGATTTGTCGAAGATTTAAAACCAGAAATTGATGCGTATGCGCCAGGTCTTGGTGAACTACTTGTTGCTGAGTTATTAAAAGCAATTGGTTCTCCTGATAATGTTGAAGCATTTGGAAAAGCTGCGGTTGTCGGGGTAGATGGTGAGATTGAGCATGCATCTGCTTATATTCATACATTGAAATTTGGAAATAAGTTCCGTAATGCCGTAAAAGGAACAAGTATCCTAAGCTTTACAAATAAACGTGGCGGTCCTGGGACAATGGTAACAATTCCGATGGTTCATAAAACAGATGAATCACAGCGCTCTCATTTTATTACGTTTGAATCAAACATTACGGATGCGCCACGCTCAGATGAAATTGTTGTTGCAATTGGTGCATCAACAGGAGGACGTCCTCATCCGCGTACAGGAAATCGTCATTTAGATATGCAGGAAATGGGGCTTTCTTAACATGGAAACAGTATCCTTTTTTCAAAAAGGTATTCGATATGAGGAAAGAGGAACTGGCGAACCGCTTATTTTGATTCATGGTGTTGGAATGGATTATACCATGTGGCAGATGCAAATGGAGAAATTATCTGACCAGTTTCGTGTGATCGCATATGACATGATCGGGCATGGGGGATCTGAGCATCCTCCTGCTCCTTATTCTCTTTCTCAGTTTGTTGAACAGTTGGCAATGTTATTGGACTATTTACAAATTGAAAAAGCGCATCTTGTTGGGTTTTCAATGGGTGGAATGGTCGCACAAGCTTTTACGCTTGAATATGCTCATAAAGTGAAAACACTTACGATTATGAGCGCCGTAGCAAATCGAACAGCATCACAGCGTGAAGCTGTGTTAGAAAGAGTAAAAGAAGTAAAGAAAAATGGTCCATCTGCAACAATTGAGCCAGCCATTCAGCGTTGGTTTAGTGAAGACTTCATGATGAAACATAAAGAAATAGTAGAAAACGTTCGGAACCGTTTAAAGCAAAACAATTCGGCTTCTTATTTAGCATCTTACACGCTCTTTGCAACTGCGGATCAACTGTTGTTTCCTAAGCTTCATACAATTGAGGTTCCAACATTGATTGTAACAGGAGAAGAAGATATCGGATCAAATCCAAAAATGGCTAAACAGATGGGAAATGACATTGCTTCCTCACAAGTCGTGATTGTACCAGGGATGAAACATATGCTTCCGATTGAAGGTGCGGAAATTGTGAATGAAACTATCCATTCATTTATCGAAAAACAAAGCAATGTGGTGAGATAAAGGGGGTATATCAACATGAAACTAAAAAACTATCAAATGTACATTAATGGAGAATGGATCGACTCGGTAAGCGGTGAATATTTTCCAAGCTATAATCCCGCAACAGGTAAAGCGTGGTGTTATGTAGCAAAAGGAACAGCTGAAGATGTCGACCGGGCTGTAAAAGCAGCACATGACGCCTTTTTAAGTCCTGAATGGTCGAACATGACGTATACAGAAAGAGGTAAGCTTGTTCGAAAGCTTGGTGAATTAATTTCAGATCGAGTCGATGAACTTGCGAAATTTGAAACGATGGATAACGGAAAATTGATTCGTGAAATGCGCGGCCAATTAACTTATCTACCAGAGTTTTTCTATTATTACGCTGGACTTGCCGATAAAATTCATGGCGAAACATTACCGATTGATAAAAAAGATATGTTCGTGTTTTCTTCACGAGAGCCGCTCGGTGTTGTTGCAGCGATTACACCCTGGAATTCGCCGCTTTATTTAACAACATTAAAACTTGCGCCAGCACTTGTTGCTGGAAATACGATCGTGATCAAGCCTTCTGAATACACATCAGCATCACTTCTAGAACTTGTGAAGCTTGTTGAAGAAGCTGGTTTTCCACCGGGTGTCGTCAATGTTGTGACGGGATTTGGTTTACCTGTTGGCGATACGTTAACGTCTCATCCGCTTGTAAGCCGGATTGCATTTACAGGTGGTACAGAATCAGCGCGTCATGTAGTGCGTAATTCTGCTGAAAACTTTGCGAAAGTGTCGCTTGAGCTTGGCGGAAAATCACCCAATATTGTGTTTGAAGATGCTGATCCGGATAACGCTGCAATGGGGATTATTGCAGGGATTTTTGGTGCTTCAGGTCAAAGCTGTGTCGCAGGATCGCGTGCCTTCTTACATGTTGATATTTATGATCAAGTGATGGATCGCCTTGTAGACCGGGTGTCAAAAATCAAAATCGGTGATCCGCTTTTAGATGAAACGGAAATGGGACCTGTTGCGACAAAAGCGCAGTTAGAGCGGGTCGAACAATATGTTACGCTTGGTCATGAAGAAGGCGGTAAATTAATTTACGGTGGCAAGAAACCAGAGAAGATCGGAAATGGCTGGTACTACGAGCCGACGATTTTTGAACATACCGATAACAAAGCGCGTATAACACAAGAAGAAATTTTCGGACCTGTTTTAAGCGTGATTCCGTTTAAAGACGAACAAGAAGTAATAAAACTTGCAAACAGCACGAATTACGGCTTAGCAGCAGGCATTTGGGTAAAAGATGTTGCAAGAGCACACCGTGTTGCAAAAGCGATTCGCGCCGGTATTGTTTGGGTGAATACGTACCGGAGCGTCTCACCAGTTGCCCCGATCGGTGGTTCGAAGCTAAGTGGATATGGGAGAGAAAGCGGTTATGAAGCGATCTATGAATATACACAAACGAAAACGGTTTGGATTAACACGTCATCTGAACCAATCCCTGATCCGTTCATCATGAGATAACGAACAGAAAAACGTAAAGAACTGGAAGGAGTATCACTATGAAACTATTGGGAATTTCAGGAACGATTACAGGTTCAAAGCCTCGGATTATTGTTAGTAAAGTATTAGAAGAAGTGAATAAGCATTATCCAGAAGTAGAAGTAGAGTTGTTAGATTTAAAAGACTATGATGTACAGTTTTGTGATGGGCGTGATCCTTCTACTTATGCAGGAGATACGAAAAAAGTGATTGATAAGATCGCTTCAGCTGATTTTTATTTGATCGGAACACCAATTTTTAACGGCTCATTTACAGGTTCATTAAAAAATATTTTTGATTTAGTTCCCGTTTCCGTCTTTCGAAATAAAGTAATGGGATTTATCGCAACTGGCGGTACGTTTCAGCATTATTTAGTGATTGAAAATCAATTAAAGCCAATTGCCGGCTATTTACGAGCTTATGTGACACCGAGTTATGTGTATGCCAATGATAGTCACTTTAATGAAAAGAAAGAAATTGTTGATCAAGACGTTTTAGATCGAATGGTAAATCTTGCGAAAGATCTCGTATTTATGCAGCAGGCATTAAAAGGGTAAGAAGGATAGTAGTTTCAATCATGAGAAGGAGGCGGAGCATATGAAACAAAGTGCTTCTGCGTTAGGAAATGGTGAACTTATTATTTTATTTGACGACCTTGAAACAAACAGTGGTGCTCTTGTAGGGCTAGCTGAAAAAGTAAGTGCTGTAGACGTTAATCTTATGACGAAAATTGGTCAAGGATTAATTTACGTTTGTATTGATGAGAAAACAGTACAGCGCCTGCAGCTGCTGCAAATGGTAGAAAACAATACGAATGACCGAAAGAAAAACTTTACGGTGTCCGTTGATTATAAAACAACAACAACTGGCATTTCAGCATTTGAAAGAGCCGATACGATTAAAGCCATTACAAATCGTCACACAGTGCCAAGCGATTTTAAAAGACCGGGTCATATTTTTCCGTTAATTAGTAAGAAAAATGGTCTATTAGATCGCATCGACGTTGTAGAAGCGTCAATGGATTTAGCGAAGAAAACAGCGCACAATCCGACTACTTTTCTTTGTGAAATTTTAAATGACAGAGGCAGCATGTCAACTCGTCAAGAAGTAGAAGAGCTTTCCCGTGCATATCATATTCCATTTATACCGATTAGTACGATTCTTGAGGAACAGCAAAAAAATCGAATTTGTACATTATCAGGAACTGTAATTAAAGGAAGACAGTTAGGTAGAACGATAGGTTTTCCAACTGCTAATCTAGCAATTGAACAAAAAGATGTTTCGCTTCATAGAGGCGTATACGGTGTAAAAGTAAAATATAAAGACAAAGAGTATGAGGGAATTATGAATGTTGGTGTACGACCTTCTTTTGATGACAGTGGTGTTGACCTCCATCATGAGGTTCACATTCTGAACTTTAATCAATTTATTTACGGTGAAACACTGACGGTTGAGGTATGCTTTTTTATAAGAGAAGAGAAAGCGTTTCCGTATTTAGAGAAATTAATTACGCAAATTCGTAGTGATGCTGCGTATGTTGAAACGCGTTTTGGTCTTATTCATAAAGTATCTGTGTAGTAATGGTAAGCGTAGGGGGAAGTAATGCATCTTGTAGCGGAAGCAGAGATTCATTTACCTGATTTAGCTTTTGTGAAATTATGTGAAGAAAAATACGGGATCAATCGAGGTATATACAATACGATTGATGCTTGGTTTTATGAAAAAGGTGTCACTTATATTGTTCACAGGAGAGCAATCGTGATTACGTTTTTTAGATCGTTACCCATAGAGTTTTATGAAAGAAATCGATCAGGAAAAGTCTTATTTGGGCACGGCGGACTTACAAACCAATTAGAAGAATTTTGGCAGTACCACACAAACGATAATAGAAGATAGAAGGTGACGATCTTGAAAAAGAAGTTTTTCATTAACGGAGAATGGATCGAAGGAAATCATTATCAACCTTTAAAATCACCATATTCAGAAGAAGTGATTGCAGAAATTCCACAAGCTTCTGAAAAAGAAGTGGATCAAGCGATTGAAGCCGCTGATAAAGCGCGGGAAGTGATGGCAAAAATGCCAGCGCATAAGCGTGCAGCCATTTTAGAAAATCTCGTCCGTTTAACCGAAGAGAGAGCGGCTGAAGCAGCTGAAATCATTGCAAAAGAAGCGGCAAAACCAATCACAACAGCAAAAGCAGAAGTAGAACGAACGATTGCAACGTATAAATTTGCAGCAGAAGAAGCAAAACGAATTTACGGTGAAACCCTTCCGTTAGACGCGGCACAAGGCGGGGAAGGAAGAGTGGCTTATACAGTTCGTGAGCCGCTTGGCATCGTCGCAGCGATAACACCGTTTAACTTTCCAATGAATCTTGTTGCTCATAAAGTAGGACCAGCTCTTGCAGCGGGAAATACAATCGTTCTAAAACCAGCGTCACAAACACCGCTTTCTTCTTTATTTTTAGGAGAACTGCTCGAGGCAGCCGGCTTACCAAAAGGAGCAATCAATATTGTGACAGGAAGCGGCCGCGTTGTGGGGGAGAAAATCACGACAGATGATCGCGTTAGTGTTGTAACGTTTACGGGAAGTCCAGCTGTTGGAATAGGTATTCGCAATAAAGCCGGCTTAAAGCGAGTGATTTTAGAGCTTGGTTCAAACTCAGCTGTTATCGTCGACAAAAATGTTGAGATTGATAAAATCATTTCACGCTGTGTGACAGGGGCGTTTTCTTTTCAAGGACAAGTTTGTATTTCACTGCAGCGAATTTATGTGCATGAAGAAGTGTATGAATCGTTTGTGGAGCGCTTTGTTGAACAGACCAGTCAGTTGAAAATCGGTGATCCACTACATCCAACAACAGATGTATCAGCTTTAATTACCCGAAATGATGTCGAGCGTTCCCTAGCTTGGATTGAAGAAGCGAAAGAAGGCGGCGCAAAGGTTGCTCTTGGAGGTAAAGCAGAAGGCAATGTCCTTTATCCAACAGTGATTTTAGAAGCCGATTCTTCCTTAAAAGTATCGTGTCAAGAAGTGTTTGCACCGATTGTGTTAATTAATAAAATACAGTCAATGGAAGAAGCTTATCAATTTGTGAATGATTCACGTTACGGTCTGCAGGCGGGGATTTATACGAATGATGTTTTTACCGCGCTTGAAGCTTCAGAGAAACTTCATGTTGGCGGGGTCATGATTAATGATATTCCAACATTCCGAGTTGATCATATGCCATATGGCGGCGTAAAAGAAAGCGGATTAGGACGAGAAGGCATTAAATATACGATTGAAGAAATGACAGAATTAAAATTAATCGTTTGGAATAAAAACTAAGGACCTTAACCCATCCATCACCTCTTCTTGTCGATAAACACTTCTTATTAATGTGTCTATACAAATAAAAATGAAATAATTGAATCTTGTATGGTACATTATAAATAAGAGAAAAATGGGGTGAAATAGATGGATGACAATTATTCAATTGAAAAGGAAAGCATTTCTTTACAAGTAACAAATGCACTGCGTGAGGCAATTGTTGCAGGCCGTTATCGACCTGGGGAGAAATTATCAGAAGCTCTTCTTTCTGAGAAATTTGGCATTAGCAGAACGCCCGTACGTGAAGCATTAAAACAGCTCCAGCGTGAAGGGCTCGTTGAAATTATTTCTCGCGTTGGTACGTGTGTATCAAAGCCTACCCAAAAGGAATTGTTTGAATTGTTTACAGTGAAAGAATCGCTTGAAGGTCTTGCGGCGGCATTATTAGCTGAACACGGCGATGTTCCCGCGCTTTCTGAGCTTGAAGAAGCATTTTCGACTATGGAACAATGCGTTGAAAAAGAGGAAATAGATGGCTATATAAAAGCGAATTCAAAATTTCATGATGCAATTATGAGAGGCTCTGATAATTCAAAACTGCAGTTTCATTTTAATTTGCTAATCAATCAAATTCCATACACGCGTTATGTATATTTAAGTCTTGAACAGCCAAATCGTGTGTTTGATTCACTTGAAGAACATAGACTCGTTGTAGAAGCGATAAAAAGCGGTGATATGGAGAAAGCGGAACGTGCGATGCGTGCTCATGTAAAGTCAAGCGGTCAGCAGTTAAGACAAGGAATTGCCGATAAGCTGTTAAAATAATCGTAAGCATTTGTTAGAGAAACCTTCCCTTTTCATCACATGAGAAAGGACGAATCTCTGTATGAAAGGAATATATATTACAAAATTTGGCGGACCAGATGTGCTGGAAGCAAAAGAAGTTCCGATGCCCACGATTAATGAAAATCAAGTTCTAATTCGGACTGATGCAGCAAGCGTTAACTTTGCAGATATTAAAATTCGTAAAGGGATTTATCCAGGTGTTCCTGAGCCGCCCATTCTTCCAGGATTAGATGGTACCGGAACCCTTGTAGAAGTTGGTTCTAATGTTACAAATGTAAAAGTAGGTCATCGAGTGATTGCGTTTCCAGGAAGTGGCTCTTATGCTGATTATTTTGTGTCAGAAGGAAACTTAACCTTTCGAATTCCAGATACGATTGACGTTGAAACAGCAGCAGCTTTTCCGATTGTGTCGTTTACAGCTTATAACTTACTGCAGCAGGCAGCTTCGATTGCAAAAGGCGAAACAGTCCTGATTCATGCAGCAGCTGGCGGCGTTGGTACTGTGGCGATTCAAATGGCAAAATTATTTGAAGCAGGTCGTGTTATTGGCACAGTTGGCAGTGATCAAAAGCGTGACATTGCAAGAGCAGCTGGAGCAGATGAGGTCATTAACTACGAAGAAGAAGATTTCGTTGAAAAAGTGCAAGCTTCTACAGATGGAAAAGGCGTTGATATTGTTCTTGATTCAATCGGTGGAGGCGTTTTTGACAAAAGCTTCTCCATTCTTCGGATGTTTGGGCGCATCGTAAATTATGGTGCTGCAAGCGGGCAAACAAACCGTATTGAAACAAATAATCTGTTTGCCAGCTGTCGTTCTGTTGTTGGCTACAGTTTAGGAAGCTTTCGAAAATATCGACCTGAAGCCTTACAGAAAACAGCGGAAAAAGTGATTCCATTACTAGCGAATGGGGACATTCAAATGGTGATTGGCGAACGCTTTTCACTAAGCAAGGCGTCTAAAGCACACGAATGGATTGAGCAGCATAAAAGTGTAGGAAAAGTGCTGTTGTTTCCAAAATGAGATTATGAAAAACCCCTGTTTCTATCATTGATCAATGGTAGAAACGGGATTTTTAATTGAACTTGATAACGGGTTTTTATAGGGTAGAAGTAGTCTAATTTTATAAATGAATCTGATATCTTGTTTAATTTAATCAAGGAAACAGAATTCAAACAATTCACTCCTAATATTTTTTGGTATACATACAGTAATGGGTGATAATTGAATAATTCTTCAGTAAACATTTTTGGATGTAGATCATGCTAGCTGACAAGAAGTATGGATCTATCTATGCTATGATAAAATGTCAAGAGAATACGGCTTTCCTGAAGGATGGTCGGCACACTCCCATGTCAGATACAAAAGGGGGTGATACCTCCATGTATGACGTTTATCAAGCACTTTCAATTATGCTCAAATTTGGGCTTCTGATCGTTGCTATACTATCTTATCACAAAAAAATAGACCCCCTTCAGCCTGAACAACTAGGGGCAGTCAATCCTTGATACATAAGCCGATTCCCTTTCGGGGAACCGTCTATTGCATGACCGTTGATGTTACCAGCACCGACGGTCTTTTTTAATATATGTCAACTTTCTTTATTATATCCGATACAACTAAAAAAGAAAACAATATTGATTATATTAAATCTTTTTTCATTAATTTATTTACCACAGAGATGCAAATTCTTCAACGTCTTTGGATAACTTTTTTATTTCATTAATTTCCTGAAGAAACGTATGACAGTCCGAAGTGTTCAATTCACTACAAAGTATTTTAGTTAAAAAGATAATACGTGAAATACCTTCATCTAATTCTTTTTTATCTCATTCCGTTTTCGTCCATATCCACACTTCCTTATTATGTGAATATTCGCTTTTATACTCAAAATTCCTGTTTGAATTAATATATGGATTACGGAAGGGAATAAAGACTAGTCTGAAGTAATTGATAAAAAATCTAATATATATGCATTGAAGTGTATGAATCTAAGGAAAAAAACGTGCCGATTTTGTGTCGATTGAGATTAAAAATAAATAAATTGTTTTGAAAGCAGGATCCGAAAAAGCCTTGATATATTAACATTTTTATAATTCTTGAAAAGGGTTTGAAAGTACAAATTAATCAAGTTCGAGATGGAAGGTTCAATTGGTAAACAACCTAAACGATATTTGTGAAATGTCTTTTCTATAAATTGCTATCACAAGACCATTAAATTGTAACAAAAGAGCTTAAAACATACTTATCATATACTAATGCCAATATAAAATTGACCACAAAACTGACCACATTTTGACCACAAAAAGATTACCTTTAATGTTTTTTAATAACATCCATTTTTATAAAGTGTTGATATCATGCGATTTTTACTTTTTAAAATACGTTATAAACCCCCGGGTATATGTTCCGTACACAAGTCCATCCTTGGGAACAAAAGTAATTTAATAATTCTTTCAAAACCCTTGCTATTTGTAGTAGTGAGGTTTTTTCTTTTATGGTTAATAAAATTTTGTTAAATGGCTTTTCCAATACATAGTAAGTAAAGTAAATTGAGTTAAAGAGATAATTACCCGTACTATACTATCTTGACTATTACCTTCCTTTGTTCCCCTCAATTATAATTATTTGCTCATTACTCGATAAAGGATCTGCGTGGTCGAACGGCCACATCCAAAACCAAGTCGGCTAAGCCACCGTACCTAAGATGAGAAAATACTTGTGAACGCTCACCTGTCTGATCCGTTGAATTTCATACATTGTTTCCATCATGAAACAGCTCCTTTCTTTGTTTGAAAAGAAAGGATCCCCTTTTTGGTCCAATTTCGGAATTTTACCTTCGTGAGCAAGCATGGCTTAAGCCGTTTGAGTTAGGATACTCGTATTGCTAAAATCCATTTATCTCTTTTGCTATATCTGCATCCCCCTTGCTTCTAACCTATAGCAATAGAAAGAAACCCTCTAGCGACAAAAAGCAAGAGGGTTTACCATGTACTTTAAATTCAAGCATGTTTAATTTTAATAATTTGATATACACGGTGAAATTGCCAGAAGGTTACGAATGCGATGATACTCCCCATGAAAAAAGGAATCACAAAAGTAAATCTCAAACTAAATAGAAGCAAAAATAAATTAATGACTAACATAATGATTGTTTCCAGGGGTCTACCTAACGAAAGACCTACAGTGAATTTCAAAATCTGCAAAATCCCCATATGTACATGTACTATTATTGAAAAAAAATGAAATAGCATAGACACCAATACAATAAAAAATATAACAATTAACAGGAAGAAAGATTGGAACATACTCACTTGTTTTAAATAGAAAGTATAATTAAGATAGAAAATCCATCCTATTATGATAAAAATGAAACCACCTACCATACTTTGAAAAAAATTTTGCTTGTAACCACGAATAAAGGTTTTAAACAATCTAACTCCATCATTCCCTGTTACCCATTTTCTTGCAACAGCAAACATTGCAGCAGTAGACGGAAAAAGAGTAAAGGGTGCGATGATACTAGTAAGGAAAAGCAGAAAGTTCAATTGATTTTTCTCAATTACAGGATTGAAAAGGAAGATCATCATAAAGAAAACAAAAGGTAGTGAAAATAATAGCCATAAGATGTTTATGACTGAGAGACGCATGACCCATTCTGAAAACTTATATATACCACCGAAAATACTTTTAAGTTCCAAGTTCAATAACCTCCTTCTCCTCTAAAAAATAAAGTATTGAAGCTAACTAATTATATTTCGATATAAGCCAGTTGTCTCAATGAATTCCCAATCCGATTTATTATGTGTCCTCGATACACTATTTTCAATATATAGTAAAACATTTTAGATTATTTGAAAAGCCCCTATTTTTTTATTGGAATAAATGTAACTTCATTAAATAAGAGTCTACTGTGGGAAACCTGCAAATCTATCATGATATTGTTGTAGAAATGCCACAAATAAAAAAACAGAGTATTTCAATATATAATGATAAGTAAAAATAGTTGAGAGTTGGAGATGGAGAAATTGTCGCTCAAAAATAGTGTTTATTAAGGCAGTAACCTTTATTCGTTTACTATTCCTAGAGATCGTATCAATTTCTTCGCTCAATAACCTACCTACTAATTGCTTAGAGAGGTCGTTTTGTGAGGTTGTTAACTTAGGAGTTTCAAGAAGATGTTAAGTTGTTGCGGAGGGAGAAGAAATCACCATTAAATTATACCCATGTAGTAGTAGGGATTAGTATGTATAAACAATCTCAAATGTTATTGCTATGTGATTGATCAAGGTTGTTAAATAAATTATAAGAACCTGGTCAATGGTGGCATAGACTGTATTGACTGATAGATAGTTTACACCTGTGGAGTGCATGTCATTACTAGCGTGTAAAATCAGAAAAGAGATTGAGTAAAAGTCTTTCTTAAGGAGGACTTTTATTTATTTTATTGATAATTAGGGAAAAGTACATAACTGATAATTTTTAGTTTTGTACGAATTTAGATGAAGATATTTTAGTTGTAGATAACGATCAAGTTCTAATAGTCAAGTCATTACGAGTCAATAGAATAAAGAAATTAAATTACGATCTAGTAGTACTACCATATGAATAGGTCTCCATGTAGCATTTTAGATTGTGATTTTAGTATGTTGAATCGACAAGGCTTAATGATTATTTTTTCTTTTTTTCCTTATTGTATTAGGTAATGTAAATAAATAGGCGCTCAAGTTACGAACATGGAGAGTGATCACAAAATAATAAAAATTTTCAAACTATATTGACACTTGTAATAGTTTGCTCTAATATATGATGTAACATGACGTCATGTTACATCATATATTTAGAAAGGTTGGAGAATATCTTGAAAAAGGATTTTGAAAACGTTTTAAGTAAAGTAAAAGAAAAAGATGTGAAAAGTATTTATTTAGTGGGAAGTGGAGGGTCCAATGCTCTCCTTTATCCTGTTAAGTATCTACTTGATATTGAATCGAAAAATCTCAACATTCAAATGTATAATGCTGATGAACTAGTACATCGAAATCCCAATTCTTTAAATGAATCATCTGTAGTTATCCTTACATCTCGGTCAGGGGAAACACCAGAAACAGTTAAAGCTGCAACATATGCAAGGGAGAAAGGAGCTTTGACTATTGGGGTTATTGAATTTGATAACTCATCTTTAGGAGCTGTATGTGAATTTGCAATCAAATACGGCTGGATTGACGAGGTCGATGCAATTGATGGGAACATAGGGGTTTTATATCAGCTATCCCTAGGGATAACTAGTGTTCTGGAAGGAAGCAATAATTTCGATAAATTAGTAAACAACTTGGCACGTGTACAACAGATTGCTGATAATGCCAAAAGCAAATATGATCAACTGCTAAATGAGTTTGCTGAAGAGTTCAAAGATGAGAAGGTTATTTATACATTAGCTAGTGGTGCAAGTTACGGAGCTGCTTATTCATTTGCGATTTGCACACTAATGGAAATGCAGTGGATAAATTCTCAAGCGATTCATTCAGGAGAATACTTCCACGGACCTTTTGAAATCGTTGAAGCTGATGTACCTGTCATTCAACTTATAGGCCTTGATAGGACTAGACCTATGGATGAACGAGCATTTGATTTTACAAGTACGCACACTAAAAAATTAATGGTCTTGGATGCAAAGGATATGGGGTTTGAAGAAATTGATGAAGATATGAGAGGATACCTTGCTCCTTTAGTATTTACCCAGTTGTTATGGAAATTTGCATATAAGTTAGCTGATTATCGAGGCCATCCAATGTTTACTTCTCGTAGATACATGACGAAAATTGAGTATTAATGAATTCTAAAAGATTCTAATTTTCGCTTATTTATAATGTTCTTAAATAATTTATTTCAAATTATGCAAAGGGGTGGGAACATGAGCAAGAAGATTAGTTGGATAATGTGTGGTCTACTAGCGATTTTGGTAATGGGTTGCTCTGCTAATGTGGAAGAAACGAATAGTGATCAAGGTGAAGACGTAGTTACTCTATCATTTTTTAATCGTTGGCCAGTTGAGCCAGAAAACACCTACTTTAAAACACTCATCGAAGAGTTTGAGAAAGAAAATCCAAATATTAAAATTGATATGGAAAGTGTCCAAGAGCAAGCGTATAAGGACAAAGTTAGAGTAATAATGGGTACAGCCGATACGCCAGATATTTTTTATAGCTGGAGCGGTGAGTTTGCAAAGAGTTTTGCCCGTGGAAACAAGGCGCTAGACCTAACAAGTTACTTGGAGGCAGACAGTGAATGGTTCGAGAGGATCTATGCTGCACAATTTGGCCCTTTCTCTATGGATGATAAAATTTATGGTATTCCAATTACAATGGATCAGAAAATATTTTATTATAACAAAAATATTTTTGATCAACTAGGGATTGATCCTCCACAAACATGGAAGGATTTTGTAACGGTCACTGAAGAAATTAAAAATGCAGGTATTGTTCCAATTTCCTTTGGAAATAAAGAGCCATGGGCGGTTGCTCACTATTTAACCACGTTAAACCAAAAAATGGTACCTGAAGACGTACGTTTGGGAGATTATGAGGGATCGTCTTCTGATTCCTTTACACACCCAGGTTATATAGAGGCGCTTAAAACATTACAGGAAGTTGTGAAATATACAAACGAAGATCCTAATTCTTTAAGTTATGACTTCTCTAAACAATTATTTATTAATGAGGAAGCCGCTATGATTTACGAACAAACTAGTCAGATTCCGCAGTACGATACTTCATTTGAAATAGGCATCTTTGAATTTCCACAACTATCTGAACAGAAAGGTGATCCTAACTACATAACCGGAGCACCACAAGGTTACATGATCTCAGCTAATACTGAACACCCTGCCGAAGCTGTTAAATTCCTTAAATTTATGACAACAAAAGAAATGGGTCAAAAACTTTTTGAAGAAACAGGATTAATTAGTGCGGTTACAGGTGCAGTTAATGAGGAGAATGCTAATCAGGCACAATTAGATTCTATGAAACAAATAGATGAAGCGGACAACACAGCATTATGGTTGGATACTGCGATAGATATAAAAATCGTAAATGCATATTTAAGTAGCACACAGTTGATGTTAGTAGGTGAAAAGACACCAGAAGAGGTAATGGAAGATGTCCATAATGCAGCAAGAAGTCTAAATTAATAGACAAATTAATATAAGGGGGAGCCATTCCCCCTTTAATAAGTAATTGGGGGGATACTATGGATACAAAGCACAAATGGACTCCTTACTATTTCTTAGCATTACCATCACTCATGTTGCTGATATTCGTATATGTTCCAATTTTTCAAAATATTGGGCTCAGCTTTTATCAGTGGAATCCATTTATGGAAGGGAAAAACTATATTGGGTTCCAAAACTTTATTAATTTGTTTAAAGACCCCATTTTTTATACGGCACTAAAAAATAATATATTATACGTAATAATATCAGTTGTTTTTCAGGTCGGTGGAGGACTCATTGTAGCTGCAATTTTAGAAGATACAGTTATTAGGAAGTTGTCACCTGTTTTTAGGACAATATATTTTATTCCTGCTGTTATTTCTACTATTGTCATCGCAATTCTGTTTGATTTTATTTATAACCCACAGATAGGACTTCTTAATGAATTTTTGAATTTAGTTGGTCTTGATCAATTAACCAAAGCTTGGCTGGGTGATAGTACAACAGCGATATTTGCCGTAATTGCAGTTTCACAATGGAAAAGTATTGGGTATATTGCAATTTTCTTCATCATTGCGATTCAAAATATTCCCAATGAACTTTATGAAGCTGCTGAGCTAGACGGGGCGGGTCGAATTAACAAGTTTATACATATTACTGTGCCACGGGTTAAAGAAATTACTTTTGTCACAACTGCTGTCACTGTCTGTGAAGCATTTACCGTATTCAATGAGCCATATATGTTAACAGGTGGGGGACCTGGTGATTCCTCACAGGTACTGTCAACATATATATATAAAGCTGCTTTTACTAACAATGAAATGGGATATGCAGCCACAATATCAACCATTCTTTTAATAATTACCTTAATCTTTTCTATAGTTCAACTATGGCTGTTTAGAAGTGGTAAGGAGGAATGATTACTTGTATAATAATAAAACATTAGTGAATCCTAAAAAGCCTTCTTTAAAGAAAACAATCGGGTTAATAACAGTTTATACTTTTCTAATTGGATATTTATTAATTGTATTATACCCTTTGTTTTGGATGGTTATTAGTTCTTTTAAAGATACTAGTGAAATTTTTCGTAGTGTATGGGCATTGCCAGAAAAATGGTTGTTTCAAAACTTTATTGATGCATGGAATAATGGAATCGCAGAATACTTTGTTAATAGTATAATTGTTACAAGTGTTTCTGTAATACTAACAGTCTTTCTAGGGGCGTTAGGGGCATTTGGACTGTCTAGGTTTAAATTTCGTGGTCAAAATATTTTGCTAATTGTAACCATGGGTAGCTTAATGGTCTCACCACAAATTAGTTTAATACCATTATATGAGTTAATGCAATCGTTTGGATTATACGACTCACTTTGGGCTTTGATACTACCTTACATTGCTTATCGTCTTCCGTTTACTCTATTGTTAATTCGTGGTTTTTTCCTATCAATCCCAAAGGATTATGAGGAGGCAGCGTTTATCGATGGATACAATATCTACCAAGTGTTTTTTTATTTGTTTATTCCCATGAGCTTACCTATCTTGTGTACTGCAGCAATAATGTCAGCATATTTTTCATGGAATGAATTTTTGTTCGCAATTGTTTTTATAAATTCTGATAGTCTAAGAACTATTCCTGCTGGATTATTGCAGTTTAGAGGAGTTCTCGAAACAAATTGGGGTGTATTGTTAGCAGGTTTAACAATATCAGCAATACCTATTATATCTTTGTTTCTGTTTATGCAAAAATATTTCTTGAGAGGACTTGCAGGTGGTGGAGTTAAGGGTTAAATAAGATAATAGGAGAAATGTTTAATGTTACTAGATAATAATAGTTCTAAACCATTATATGTCCAAATTATTGAATTAATAAAAAAAGATATAAAATCGCAAAAATATGAAAAAGGTACAAGATTACCATCAGAAATTGAATTAGGAGAAATTTATGATGTTAGTAGGATTACTATAAGAAAGGCTATAACTGAGTTAGAAAAAGAGGGAGTATTAAATAAGCAACATGGTAAGGGAACTTTTGTGTCCGAAGTAAAGGTTAAACGCGAACTTATGGCATTGAATGGGTTCTCTGATTTTTTAATGAGCTTAGGGAATAAAGTCGACAACCATATAATATCAAATGAAGTCGTACCTGCTGATGAATTAATTGCTGAAAAACTACAGGTAAAGGATCATTCGAAAATACTAAAGTTACAAAGATTACAATTAATGAATAACGATCCAATTCATTTAGAAACTGGTTTCTATCCACTGGATCGATTTCCAGATTTAGCTGAATATGCAATTGACTATAGTTCAATTTATAAATTATTGAGAGAACGTTATAATGTTAAGCCTTCCTATGATAACAAACTTATAAAATTTGAGATGGCTACAAAAGAAAAATCCTCATTTTTAAAGTGTGCAGTAGGATCTCCACTTTATTTTATTGAAAAGACTGATTACGATGAACGAGGTATTCCAATTCATAACTCTTATTCATTTCTTCCGACATCTAAAGTTGTTTTTGAAGCCTCAACAAAGCCTAATAGCAACCGATCTCTATAGTGAGAAAAGAATAAGATTGGTTAAATATTGAGTTCAATACTCGTTTAACTAGCTGGAAACTTTTCGCTAAACAACTGTCAGCTTTAGTATCCAATTTTTTATAGGATAACTAGTTTTAATTTACTATGGAGGAAAGAGGTATAAAGTGAGAATAATCTGTATTGGAGATGCATTAGTAGATTATTATAGTCATCAAGGAACTATATATCCTGGAGGTAACGCAGTAAATGTGGCTGTAATGGCTAAAAGGAATAATGCTGAAGACAGTGCGTATCTAGGTCTTTTAGGGTTGGATAAAGAAGGTAACCATATCATAAGTTCATTGAAACAAGAAGGAATTTGCATAAAACGTGTCCGTCGATTAACAGGGCCTACCGGGATTGCTGAAGTTACTCTAAGTGATGAAGGTGACCGTATCTTTGTAAGTACTAACAAAGAACAAAGAGTACAGTCTCTGGCTACTCTTCGCCTGAATCAAGATGATCTTGACTATATTAATGAATTTGATATTGTACATACCTGTGTGAGTATTAACACTGGTATTGAGAGTGAGTTGCCGAAAATAGCACACAAAAAAATTTCCTTTGATTTCTCAACACCTGATTATTGGACAAAGGATTATTTGCAGGATGTTTGCCCGTATCTAACATATGCTTTCTTTTCGTGTAGTCAGTTTTCTAGGGATGAGGTATTCGAATTGATTAACTATGTTCATCAATTAGGTGTACCAGTTATAGGAGTTACTAGAGGTGAGAAATCTTGCATATTTTCGAAAGACGGACAAATTTATGAACTGAAATCTAAACTTGTAGATGTAGTTGACACAATGGGAGCTGGAGATTCGTTTATTGCAGCATTTGTAACCTCTTACCTAAATGGGGAAAAGTTAGAAACAGCTTTGTGCAATGCATCCAACTTTGCCAGCAACACATGTAGCTTCTTTGGATCATTTGGCTACGGTCTGAAGTTAGTAAATAAATAAAATTAATCATTTTTTCTTCAATCATTAATAATAAGCTTTAACCTTATGTTTAGAAAAAGGTATTCTTAAAGGGAAAAGTGTAAGTATAGACCCTAACTCATATCGAAGCTAAGACGAAGAGGAAAACTCCTCAAAGAGTCGCAAATAGTGATAGGTTTTGCTGATGGTAATGTAGCTCCAGGTTTCACTAATTTCAGAGCCTCAATACTAGGCTAACAAAACCTGTGAATGTGTAATCATCAAATGATTTTAATATTGGGGTTTATTTGTCTAAAAAAGGTACAATCAAAAATTTGAATGATAAATGAAGGCAAGATCAGGAAGGTGATTTGGAATAAAAAAATGTTTCGGTTGGCTTCATAAGCTAGCAATTCCTTGAATGGGTTCAGTCAAAAAGGTAGCGATTGTATCTGCGCCTCATCATTAATGGCTCTTCTGAAATCTTCGATCGTCCGGATCAATTTATTTAAGGATTTTCGAAATTGAGGATGTTTTCAAAAGATTGCATAACTTTGAAGCATCCTTTTTCAATTTTCCGTTATCTTTTTCTTATGGGTAATGTCAGAATAATCTATACAGCAAATTATTAAGTTTATTAGAGCCAGGACAACGTGAAGGTATTGAATTGATTAAGAAACAAGGTAATAAATCAAATTTGTAAAATCACAAATGGTGTCAGGGATTAGGTGTTTGTAAGTCAACTGATTATTTAGAATATTTTAAATAATCAATCAAAACTTTTTAATCCTTCTATTTATTAGACTCTAGAATTTTTCTAATTTCATTTCTATAAAGACACCTTTAAAAAGCCTTAAAAAAGAAAAACCCCTTTGAAGGTATAAATATTTCTATTAAATTTTATCTTTGGATGGTACATTTGTTAGGTATACATTAATAGTACTCAAACGTTTACTCCGTTCTTTCATAAGGACAGCCCCACCTCATTCTCCACTAGCAATTACTTAAATAAGACGAAGAAGAACAAGTAAGACATAGTTCTCATCAACGGTTTCCATTCGAGCATTAATCATTTTATAACCTATCTTAGAGTCTTTTGCCCAAATTGGTACCCCCACCTTATAATACGATCTGGCGCGTTTGTAGAATAAATATAAAAGGACCATCCATATTAGCAGAACGAATATGGATGGTCCTTTTTTCTATTAACTTAAAATAAATCCAAAAACAACAGAAGAATAACGTCTATTTTAAACGTCCATAACTTTAAAACTTTTAGACGTTATAATTAACCAAAATTCAGGTGTCTTTCTTGAATTGTATTCTAACAATACGAATAAATATAATAGTCTAATTTTTCTAAAAACTTTATTGACTTTGTACATTTTGTTATGGTACCATTTAAAACAAATATTGGTCTTACCAGTTAACCAGTTAACCAGTTAACCAATTGCAAATTATTTAAAGGAGCTAGCCCTTATGAAAGATGAATCAACAAAGAAACTATTTAATCCGGTACAAACTAACGATAATTTATATGTTCAAGTTGTAAATCAAATAATGGATCTAATTCAATCAGGACTGTTATCACCAGGTGACAAATTACCATCTGAGAGAAAATTGGCTGAAGATTTAAATATCAGTCGACCCGTTTTAAGGGAGGCGTGTAGAGTACTTGAAATTAGAGGGTTATTAATAACTCGTCCAGGGGGAGGAAGGTTTATAAGAGATATTCCTGAATCCATTAATATTGAAAACATGGTACAAGGATTAAAAAAAGCAGCACTTATAGACGTACTAGAAGCTCGCTTAATAACAGAGACGGAAACAACTGCACTTGCAGCTTTACGAGCAAATCCTGATGACATTGCTGAAATGGAAAATTTATGTGATTTATTTAAAAATGATTTTGAAAAGTTCAAAAAAGAAAATGGTGGTTTAAAGTTCCATTTTGCAGTAGCTCGGGCTTCTCGAAATTTTGTGTTGCAGACAATTGGTGAGATTCAAATTAAATTATCACATGATCTGGAACAAGATATTTTACTAGGATTAGAGAAATGGAAGCATTTAAATTGTGAACATATTGAAATTCTTAATGCAATAAAAGCAAAAGATCCTAATAGAGCTTCAAGTATCATGAGAAATCATATTTTGGGTTTAATTGAAGCTATGAAACAAAAATCGGATAACGTAAGTAAAAATATACCAGAACGGAGGAGAAATTACAGTGAAGAGTTTAAAAGTTAAAGTTACATTAACGGTTATTGTTGTATCTGTGCTTTTTATTAGTGGATGTTCGTTTAATTCATCTACATCTAGTGATGATAACACTGGTTCAAACAATAATAAACAGCAGGAAACTTACACATTAAGTTTAGGACATGTTGGTACACAAAGTCATTCTTGGCATACTACTGCACTAGAATTTGCTAAGCAAGTAGAAAAGGAATCAGAAGGAAGACTCAAAATTGAAGTATTTCCTGATGGACAGTTAGGTGGAAATCTAGAAATGTTACAGCAAATTCAAATGGGAGATTTAGATATGGGACTTATTAGTGGTGCAGCACATTCCCCAATTGTTCCTGAAATGGCTATTGAAAATTTACCGTTTGCATTTGCAGAGCATGAAGATGCCTATAAAGCAATGGATGGTGAGTTAGGAGACCGGCTTTTAGACTTATTGGAGGAAAAAGGGATACATGGACTTGCTTGGTGGGAAGATGGATTATTTCAAATTACAAATAATCAATATCCTATTGAGAAACCCGAAGATTTAAACGGATTAAAAATTCGGGTTCCGGAAATTGAGTTACGACAAGATACATTTGCAGCTTTAGGGGCAGATCCTGTTCCAATGTCATTTACAGAATTATTTTCAGCTCTTCAACAAGAAGTAGTGGATGGACAAACAAATGCGGTTCCAATTGTAAGTTCTTCCAATTTTGATGAAGTTCAGGAATTTCTTTCTATAGTAAATATCACCTGGAGTTCTACATTAATGGAAATAAATTTAGACAAATGGAATAGTTTGCCTGAGGATTTACAAAATATATTAAGCGAAAATGCTATCAAATATCGTGATATACAAAGGGAGCGGATTGTTACAGGAGAAGAAAAAATTATTAAAGAACTAGAAGAGTCCGGTATGAAAGTAAATTTCGTAGAAAATTTAACACCATTTATAAAGGCTTCTCAACCCGTTTATGATAAGTATACTGATGTGTTCGGGAAAGAACTTATGGATCTAATACTAAACAATTAAAACATCAGGGGCTAATCAGTATTTAAATCAATTAGATAGAATGATTAGCTCCTGAAACTTTTCTTTGGAGGGAGTTATGTGGCAGCAAAGTACAGTAGATTAATATCAATTTTGAACAAATATATTACTGCAATATGTATGTTCATAGTTTCTATTTTAGTCATATTATTATTTGCTCAAGTTATTTTTCGCTATGTATTAAATAATAGTTTGAGTTGGACTGAAGAAATAGTTAGATTTTTGCTCATTTGGTCTTCTTTTCTGAGTGCTTCATTAGGTGTTTGGTATAAAGGACATCTTGGTATTAAATATTTTATAAACAAATTTCCCAAAAACACAAAAAATGTAGCACTAATATTGGTACATGTCTCTACTATTGTTTTTTTAGTAGTTGCTTTTATTGCTAGTATTAAGGTTATTCAAATATCTTCTGGTATATCGCTAATTTCAGTACCACTTATGTGGAGTTATGCTTTTATTTCTTTTCCAATTGGAATTGGGCTAAGCATACTATATTACGTTGATCTTATAATTCAAAAAAGGGCTGAGTAACATGGTTTATTTATTATTACCGATAGCTTTTTTTATTTTTATTGGTATACCAATAGCTTTTTCAATGGGCTTAGGATCTTTTATTTACGTAACAATAACAGACACATCATCCACAACACTTGTAGTTCAAAAGATGATAGATGGTGTAAATTCATTTCCTTTACTTGCTGTGCCTCTATTCATCCTAATGGGTGAAATAGTGGTAAGAGGTGGAGTAATGGAACGATTAATGACCTTACCAAATGTATTGTTGGGAAGATTTACTGGTGGATTAGGTTATGTAAATATTGGATCAAGTGTACTTTTAGGTGGAATCTCAGGTTCTGCAGTTGCAGATGTAGCAGCCTTATCAACCGTATTTGGCCCAGAAATGAAGAAAAGGGGGTTTGCCTCAGGATTCATTGCGGCACTTCAGGGGTGTTCGGGAGTTTTAGCAGCTGTAATTCCTCCAAGCATTGTATTAATCCTAATCGGTGTCTCAGGTGGTGTATCTATAGGAGACCTATTTCTGGCAGGTATTATCCCAGGTATACTAACTGCTCTCTCTTTAATGGTGTATGTTTATATTTATTCAAAAAAGAATAATATACGAGATAAAGTTATATTAAAAAAAGGTGATTTTAAGGAAGCAATTCAAAAGTCAATTTTACCATTAGGTCTACCCTTAATAATACTCGGCGGAATACTACTTGGTATATTTACTGCAACAGAATCAGCTGCAATAGCAGTCTTTTATGCATTTATATTAAGTAGATTAATTTATAGAGAATTAAGCTGGGAAGATATCAAAGAGTCATTATTTAGTACAGTTATCAATACAGGAGCTATCATGATATTGATTGCTGCATCCACAGCCCTTGCTTGGTTACTAACTCGTTCGCGAGCAACGGAACACTTACTTAGTATCTTTCTAAATATTAGCGAAAGTCCATTAGTCATTCTATTATTAATGATTCTATTGCTTTTATTATTAGGAATTGTATTAGAGGCAACCCCATTGGTGTTAATTACAGCACCTTTGTTAATGCCAATCGCCACGGATATTGGTATGGATCCAGTTCACTTCGGTACAATAATGGCAATGAGTCTTGCGATTGGGAGTAATACTCCTCCAATGGCTTTATCACTTCTCACCGCATGTCGAATTTTAAAAACCGACGTAGATAAGACATTTCCACATATCCTGTATTTTATTGGATTAATGATTCTATCAATTTTAATTGTGGTTGCTTTTCCGGATATAGCACTTTTTTTACCAAGTTTTAATGATTAGCTAAATTAGTTCATGTTAAAAGGAAATGATATAAACTTAGCCATAATTAAAAATACAAAGATTTTACTAACCAGTTGTTATTAACTTTTAAAAGTTGAAGGAAATATAGAACTACTATTTCTAATCAATTAAATTACAATTAATAAAGGAGAATGAGTATGAAATTAGATGAAGTTAGGGTTATTGCCCCAACAGGATTTTTAGGTTATGGATTTTCATTTGAAGATTTTAAACGAGCAGTTAAAGAAGTACAACCACATTATTTAGCCGTAGATGCTGGTTCAACCGATCCAGGCCCCCATTACCTAGGAACTGGTGAGTCATTTACCACTCATGGTACAGTAAAAAAAGAACTGGAGGTACTAATTGGAACTGCTCTTAAAAATAATATTCCATTAATTATTGGGTCGGCTGGAGGATGTGGAGGGAGACCTCATGTTGACTGGACAGTAAATATTGTAAGAGAATTATCGGAAGAACACAACTGGTCGTTTCCGCTAGCTACTATTGATGCGGAGATAGATAAAGAAATACTATTAGAATGGTTCGAACAGGAAAAAATTAAAGATTTTGAATCCTCAGAATCCCTAACAGCAGAAGATATTGAACAAAGCACTCGTATTGTAGCCCAAATGGGTATTGAACCTATCATGAAAGCATTAAATTCTGAAGCCCAAGTAATTATTTGTGGTCGTGCTTGTGATGATGCCGTATTTGCAGCATATCCAATTATGAAAGGGTTTGATAAAGGCTTAAGTATTCATATGGGGAAAATTCTTGAGTGTGGTGCTTTAGCTTCTGAACCTATTAGTATGGATGTCATGATTGGTAGATTAAAAAAAGATTACTTTTCGTTAGAACCAGGTTCTCATATGAGAAAATGTACAGTTACTTCGGTTTCATCTCATTCACTATACGAACGTGAAGACCCTATTAAACAATTAGGACCTGGTGGAGGAATTGATTTAACCAATACTCGGTTCGAACAATTCACAGATAGGATTGTTCGGATTTCTGATACAAGATATGAAGAGACTTCTCCGTACTATATAAAATTAGAAGGAGTCCGGAAAATAGGATATCGGACTATATGTATTGTTGGAGTTCGAGATCCAATTATGGTAAAAAATATTGATTCTATTTTAGAGAGACTTCGTGACCATGCTAATAATTATATTAAGAGAATGGGTTATGGAACTAGCAAAATTGTCTTTCATATTTATGGAAAAGACGGAGTAATGAAAAACCTAGAACCCTTAACCCTAAAATCCAATCATGAACTGGGTATTGTTATAGATGTTGTGGCTGAAGATCAAGAAAAAGCTAAGGCTATTTGTCATGAAATAAGTGGTAAGTTTATGCATTTAGATTTCGATAATCAATACAACAATGCAGGAAATTTAGCTTTTCTTTACTCTCCTTCTGAGATTGATGTTGGACCTGTTTATGGATTTTCAGTTTATCACTTAGCTGAGATTGATGATCCTACTACTCCTTTTCCAGTGACTGTTTCACATTTAGAAAATGGCAAACTGAAAGAGGAGATAACAGTATAATGAGACATATACCACTTTATAGAATAGCTAAAATAATTCGTAGTAAAAATGCAAAACCATATAGACTAACTCTAGACATATTATTTAATGATAAAGAAATCTACAATTATGTGAAAGAAACCGGAGTATTATCGAAAAAAACGGTTGCTGATGCATATGGTATTGATGAGGAGTTAATCCTTTCTGATTTTGTCTTTGATATGGGAATGGCTTTTAAATTCACTCTAAAGAGACCTTTAATTCAAGGTGAACCAGGGGATTCTGACATTTATGGAGCTCAGCAACATGTTCCTTTAATGTTTATTAAGGTCCCTTGGAATAATTTATTAGAAACAAAAAAATATCAATTACGAGAGGAAATTTGAATTCTATTTGATAACTTGATTTGTATCCTCTAGAGCAAAGGATAAGTTTAAGTGATATTTAAATAAAAAGGAATTAATTTTGATTTATTCATTTTTCAAATTTCTATGATTTTTTAATTTTAAAGGGAGGGATCTATACTAGATAAATTTAGTAAAGCAAATATTAAATAGAAGGATGAGACAAGTGCTAGTTATCAGTAAAGCAGAACAGGATTTTTGATTAACATAAATGAGGTAATTGAAAATGTTTCAGTTGCATTAAAGGAATTCTCAGAATTACGAACAAAGAATCCTATTAGAACTGCACTTCCTTTTAATAAGAAAAATGGTACTGCTCTTGTTATGCCTTCTATGGCAGAAACACTTGGAATACTGGGTTTGAAGGTAGTTACAGTAGTACCAAATAATTATAACAGAGGTGAAAAAACAATTAACGGGAATTTAATTCTATCAGACTTTGAAACAGGCGAACCCTTAGCTCTTTTAGAAGGTTCTCACATAACTACTATAAGAACTGGTGCATTATCTGGGGTAGCAACTAAGTACTTTTCACGTAAAAATTCTAAAATATTATCCATAATTGGAAAAGGTGAACAGGCTAAGGGGTTAGCAGAAGCAGTTTTGGCAGTCCGAGATATTAAAGAAATAATGCTTTTCAATCACACTAAAAGTTAAGCAAATGAATTTTCGCAATATTTAGATAATAAGTTTGATCCCTTCCAAAATACACAAAAGTTCAGATGAAGCTATAAGAAATGCTGACATTATCGTCACAGCTACATCATCATCACCAGTATTTACATCACCTCTCAATCCTGGTGTTCATATTAACGCTGTAGGATCATTCAGACCATCTATGCAAGAGTTACCTACAAGTGTAGTTCTGTCAGCAGATAAAATAATAGTTAAATCTTTAGAGGCAGTTGAAGAAACAGGAGATCTAAAAACTCCTATTAAAGAGGGCGTTTTTGATGAAAGTGATATATACGGTGAGCTTGGAAAAGTGATTAATAGGGAAATTAAAGGTAGAGAAAATGATCAAGAGGTAACATTGTTTAAATCAGTTGGTCTATCAATAGTAGATATTGTGGTTGCAAATTATATATACAAAAAGGGCTATTAGTAATAATATAGGATTTTTGATTCAATTGTAATTTGATAAAAAATTTTGGAGGTATTTACTATGAAAGAAATACGTGCTCTTGCTCCAACAGGTGCTGTAGGTTATACACCTTTTGATGAGGAAACCTTTTATGCAGGACTAGATCAAAACCCTGATTTTATAGGTGCAGATGCAGGTTCGCCTGATAGTGGTCCATATTATGTTGCTACAAATGCACACTATGGATCTCGCGCAGCTACTAAACATGACCTTCGATTAATGTTACATGGTGCTATTGACAAAAATATCCCTTTAATAGTTGGTGGAGCGTCAGGATTTGGGTCAAAACAAGATGTTACATGGAAACTTGACATTATAAATGAAATTGTTAAAGAAGACAATTTATCTTTTGACATGGCGACTGTGTATACAGATGTAAAAAAAGAATATTTAAAAAAACGTATAAAATCTGAAGAGATAGAGGGTTTAGGGATAGAAACCCCTTTATCAGAGGAAAGTATTGACAAAAGTGACGCTATTTGTGCACAGATTGGTCCAGAGCCTTTAATAGAAGCATTAAAAACAGGAGCTCAAGTGATTTTATCAGGAAGATGCTGTGATGATGCAATTTTTGCAGCAATGCCAATATATAAAGGGTTTGACAAAGGGCTTGCTCTTCATATGGGAAAGATTATTGAATGTGGTGGAGCGTGTGGAGTACCACATAGTATTGCTCATTCAATGGTAGGTGTAATTAGAGATGATCACTTTTTAATAAGAGGGGCATCTAAAAACCAGCGTGTTTCAGTTGATTCTGTAGCTGAACATACACTTTATGAGGTTGACCATCCATATATTCAAGCTGATCCAGGAGGTATAAATGACTTAAAAGATTCGGTATATACCCAGATTGATCCATCAACTGTTATGGTTTCAGGTAGTAAATGGATTCCCAACGAATATAAAGTAAGATTAGAAGGAGCAGGTAGAGTTGGTTATCGTACAGTTAGTATTGATGGAATACGTTGTCCAATTTTACTAAGCAACCTAGATGATTTTCTAGAAACTGCTAAGAAATCTGCTCATAAGACTTATGGTAAATATTATGACCCAAGCTCTTACAAAATTTTCTTCCATATATATGGTAGAGACGGAGTAATGGGTTCTTTAGAACCTCTAAAGACTATTAGTAATAAAGAGGTTGCTTTAGTGACAGAGGTAATTGCAGATACACAAGAAATTGCTAATGCAATTTGCGGATTTTTAAAGCATAATATGTTATTCCAATCCTACCCTGGACAAATTAGTACAGCTGGTAATCTCGCTCACTTAAATTCAGTTGAAGTTTATCCAACAGAAGGATCATTTGAATTTACAATTGATCATTTATTACCTTTAGAAGATCCTTTAGACATTTGTAAAATTGAATACAAAAGTTATAAATAAATGGGGGCGTAAAATTTTATGAATATAATTGATATGGCAAAGGTTATTCGATCGAAAAATTCTGGTCCTTTTAAGATTACGATTGATGTTATATTTAAAGATTACGACATGTATAACAAAGCGAAATCTTCAGGCGTTTTGACAATGGATTTAATTTCACAACTATATAAGATTTCTAATGAAAAAATCGTTGCTTTTGAGTGGTATGAACAAGGAAAAGCGTTAAAGGTAACTATACGACGAAATATTCCTAGTGGAAGTCCAGGTGATACTGATGTTTATGGATGTCAACAACATGCTCCAATGCTTAGTATAGATATACCTTAAAAGTAGAGGGGTGATAAAAATCCCCCTCTACTAGATAACTTTGGGGTTGTAGCTCGTAAGGGTTTAAAAGGGAGTGGTATAATATGTCAAAAAAACAAGTGTATATAATGCTTATACCAACAATTTTAGTTATGCTAGTGTTCTTTATGTTTCCACTATTAGTAGTTTTATATAATTCATTTTTAGGTTCTGATGGTAGTTTAACTCTTGAAAGCTATAAAACGTTTTTTACAGATCCATACTATTATAGTGTGTTGGGAACTACTTTAAAGATTTCTATCCTTACAACAATAATAACTTTAGTAATTGGATATTCAATTGCCTACTATGTAACCAGAGTTATAAAAAAAAAGTGGTGGAAAAGGATTTCATATATAATAATTATTTCCCCTTTATTTACGAGTGCCGTTGTCCGGTCTTTTGGTTGGATGATTATTCTTGGGAACAATGGCTTTATAAATAATTTACTTATGAACTTGGGAATTATTAATTCACCAATTAGTCTACTATACAACGAGGTTGGTATTACAATTGGGTTAATTTACATTTTAGCCCCTTTTATGATTTTATCACTTATTAGTGTACTTCAAAATATTGACCGAAATTTAGATGATGCTGCAAGTGATTTAGGTTTAACACCGTTTAAAACATTTATTAAAGTAACATTTCCCATATCCTATCCAGGAATCTTATCAGGATCTGTAATGGTATTTAGTCTTGCAATAAGTGCTTACGTTACACCAGCAATGATGTCTGGAGGAAAAGTAGAAGTGCTAGCAATGTTAGTTTATGATCAGATGATGCAGGTATTCAATTATCAATTAGGATCCTCAATATCATTTATAATGCTCTTTGTTAGTTTGGTAATTCTAGCGCTAAATAACTATTTATTAAAATCCGATTGGGCACAGGAGGGCAATCGATGATTTGGAAAATAGGATTTACAGCATTAAATTTTTTAATATTACTTTTTTTAGTTTTCCCATTATTAATTCTAATAATTGTTTCATTTACAAATGCAAATTTTTTAACCTTTCCTCCCGAAGGGTTTTCATTAAAATGGTATATTCAAATGTTTGAAGATTCATCTTTTATGGAGGCATTCAAGTTTAGTGCTATTCTTGCAACTATTTCTACAACTATATCAGTAATTATTGGTGTGCCAGCATCACAAGTAATAGCAAGAAAAAACTTTATAGGAAAAAATATTGTAATGAATTTAATATCTTCACCACTTCTACTTCCTCAGATATTTCTTGGAGTTTCATTATTACAGTTTTTTTACTATTTCACCAATACACCTGCTAATATATGGTCTTTAATTATCAGTCACGTTGTATTAACTTTACCTTATATTATAAGAACTTGTACATCTACCTTTGTAGGTTTTGATCAATCCATTGAAGAGGCGGCTGAAGACTTAGGAGCTAACAAGATTAAGGTATTTTTTTTAGTTATATTACCAATTATAAAAACAGGTATAATAGCTGGGGCGTTATTTGCATTTGCAATATCATGGATTAACGTAGAAGTCACGATTTTCTTATCATCTCCAGATCAAATGGCACTACCTGTAAAAATGTTTAACTACGTTCAATATACTATAGATCCAATAATTGCAGCGGTTTCTGCAATTACAATTTATATTGCATTTGCACTAATCGTAATTATTGACCATCTAGCAGGGATAGAAAATATCGCATCTGAATAAAAAAACCATAATTAAATTTTACATTTTCTATTAAACGTTAAAACACCCCAAAAAACTATCTATTTACTATTACCGTACCTTACAAAATTATAGACTACAGTAAACTCCAATTAATAGTATGGATGCTGATTGAGCGGTTAGTTAGAAGTATAATCAAAATTTTCAAGGGAGGATTTATTATGAGATATAAAAAATGTTTTTTATTTTTCTTGGTTTTTTGTTTATTGATATTAGGAGCTTGTGGAAACAATAGTGGTACAAGTGAATCCGGGAAAACAAGTGGCCAGGAATTGACTCTTGCTATTTATGGAGGATCATGGGGCGAGGCTATTATAAATAATACAATAAAGCCTTTTGAAGAAAAATATGGAGTAAAGATTAATTTGATTCAGGGAAACTCTGCTTCTAATTTATCTAAACTTGAACAATCTCAAGGATCATCAAGTATTGATATTGTAACTATGGATTCTGGGCTTTCTGAATTAGCAATTGATAAGGGGTTAATAGAACCATTTGATTTAACGAGTTTAGAAAACTATTCAAATTTAATTCCTGATTCAGCGCAAGATGATTTAACTAATGCCACTAGGGCTGCGCTAGGATATTGGGGATTAGTAATGGTTTATAATTCAGAAAAAATAGATAATCCACCTGAATCTTGGTTGGATTTATGGAATGAAGAATATAACGGAGTGGTAACTATTCCTGAGCCTGCTACAACTAGTGGACTACCTTTTTTGGTTAAGATCGCTGAGTTAAACGGTGGAGGTATTGATAATATTACTTCTGGATTAGAAAAAGTAAACGAGTTAAATGTAGTGTCTTACTTCGATGGGGCGGGTTCAGCAAGTAACTTGTATCAAAGTGGGGAAGCTCTGGTTGGTGCACAATATGCAGGTCCTTCTTATACACTTAAAGATGATGGTCTTCCAATTGAAGTTGTTGTTCCAAAAGAAGGACTACTTGCAGCAGGAAGTTATTGGCACATAGCTAAAGGGACTTCTAATAAAGAACTAGCACTAAAATTTATTAATGAAGCATTGAGTATCGAAGCACAAAAAGGTATTTCAGAAGATATTTATATTATCCCAGCAAATCAAGATGTTGAGCTCTCAGAATCTGCTTTAAAAAGAATGCCGTACGGTGAAAATGGTTCTTTCGAAGATATGGAGTTCCCAGATTATCAAAAGATAAACGAACATAGGGATGAGTGGACTAAAAGGTGGAAACGTGAAGTTGAAAATTAGATTGGTTGGAGGGACAATAATGGAGGCGACTAAAGATAGCTTGGTTAACGTTTATGATGAAGAGGTACCGAAAAAGAATGATATCATAAAATTTGAAGGAGTTACAAAAAATTTTAACGATTTTACAGCTGTAAACAATTTAAACTTAACAGTTAAAAAGGGTGAATTTCTCTCACTACTTGGTCCAAGTGGTTGTGGCAAAACAACTACGCTTAGAATGATTGCTGGATTTGAACACCCAACAAAAGGAAATATTTATATCGATAAAGCTAAAACTACTAATCTTCCTCCATACAAAAGATCAGTCAATACAGTTTTTCAAAATTATGCTTTATTTCCACATTTGACAATAGAAGAGAATATAGGGTTTGGTTTAAAACAAAAGAAACTTAAAAAGAATTTAGTGAAAAATAAAGTTAAAGAAATGCTTGGTTTAATTGGTTTAAAAGAACATTTGTCTAAATATCCAAAACAATTATCAGGTGGTCAACAACAACGAGTTGCATTAGCTCGTGCCTTAATTAATGAGCCTCAAGTTTTATTATTAGATGAGCCCCTTGGAGCTCTTGATTTAAAATTAAGACAAAAGATGCAATTTGAATTAAAACAGATACATGAAAAGGTAGGTATTACTTTCATTTACGTAACACACGACCAAGAAGAGGCACTGGTTATGTCTGATCGTATTGCTGTAATGAATAATGGTAATATTGAGCAAATAGATACACCGGAAAAAATTTATAATAATCCAAAAAGTAGTTTTGTTGCTGATTTTATTGGTGAGGCTAATATACTACAATTAAATCAATTAGATGAAAACCAATTATCTATACTAGATAAATCCTCCATGGAATACAAAAACACCATGGTAATTAGGCCAGAAAACATAGAAATTTCAGATTCACCTTTAAAAAACGTTGATACTATTAATCTAAAAGGAAATATAGTAGACATTACCTTTGTAGGAGCAAAAGTAGTGATTCAATGTAATATTAATGATTTTACTTTAGTTGTACACTCTTTTAACCAAAATCTCTATAAAAGCTTAAAAGTAAATCAAAAGGTCTATATGTCATTTCACAAAAGAAATATAACTTTTGTATGATTTCAAAAAATTATTAGAAACATAGTAGTACTGTATAATAAAAAACTTAACAAATGGATTTGTGATAAGCAGACGGGCAATACTATTATACATTGCCCGTTATCGCTTTTATATTAAATATTCCTTTTTAAATCAATTTATGGAGAACGAATGGGAATTTAAACTAATCTGAAGTAATTGATAAAATATGCATTCAAATGTATGACTAATCAGAGAAAAACGTGCCGATTTTGTGCCGGTTGAGATTGAAAATAAATAAATTGTTTTGAAAACAGGATTCGATAAAGCCTTGATATATTAACGTTTTAACATGTGTTGAAAAGGGTTTGAAAGTGCTTTTTAATCAAGTTCGAAATGGAAGGTTCAATTGGTTAATATCTAATAACCCTTGGTATAAGAACGATTATGCCAAGGATTATTTTTATGAAATTTATGGCGTGCCAATTTCGTTCCAACTCAGATTTATTTGTATTTTAGACGAACTTTCTAATTCGTCGTTTTCATGATGTACAAAAGTATAAAAACCATAAGACCACAATCAACGCCTATCTTTTAATTCACCCACGAATCCACCCACAAAACACCCA
>NZ_JAIBLJ010000035.1 GCF_020179385.1 Alkalihalobacillus sp. YIM B00296
TCAAACCGTCTAAAATACATGTTGAACAGGATTAGGGGCTAAGGTGTATAGCATTATCCCGACAACTAAGGGGGAAAATCTTACAACTTTGAAATTATCCTAACAACTCGAAAATTATCTCAACAACTTCACATTTATCCTAACAACTCAAAAAACAAGGAGAAAGGATGAATAATCACCGACAAGTCGAATACGGAAGTGAAGTTCACACGCCAAAGGAACTTCGACTAAAAACCACCACGTCCTGTGGTGAACGTCGAAGTCAGTACATCCTGTACAAATCCTGTGACGTCGCCAGGCAATCAAGAGAGCAGCTGGAAGGCTGTTCTTTTTTTGTGTGTAAAAATTTTGAGACCCTGAAATCGAGAAAAAGCGAAATTGAGGTAGAGGCCCTCAAAATGCGAAAAACAGGATTTGAGGTACTCAGAAAAAGATAACCGTAGACCTTTTTACTGTCTGGTGTGAATATGGTCTGAATCGGCGTGAATCCGCTCAATTCCAGCGTGATTAATCAAAACGGGGACAACACTCGGCAGGGGATATTGTGTTCCCCCAATATATTCGCCGTGATCTGACATTTTGTTCAGTTTCTTAACTTGAATACCTTTTGGTCTCTAAATACTCCATCAACATCAATGGAACTTTTACTCGAGAGACGGATAAAAACCTTGATATGAAAGGAAAATCATTGCTGGAGTAAGTATGGAACAAGTCTCCCCACCACTCTGTTTCGTACCGGCAGATCATGCTTAAGTTATAAAGCAAAAGATAATGGACCATGACTTCGTTCAATGATATAAAACCTTCTCTCGCTGTTGGAAGGAAGGAATCACCGTAAAGATTTTTTTTGATCAATGGATTTTTCTCTGCATTTTTCCCAATTTCGATGACAAAATACGAGTCTGTATATGTGATCTCAGGATCTGTAAATTGTTGTTTCATGAACTGGATAAATCGACTATCGGTCATATGCAGATGATCCAAAATTTGGTCAGGAACTGATAGTGAACCACAGGATGTCACACGAACTGGTAGTAAGGGTGAAAATCCATTGATTTGTTGAAACAAATCATTCATTTCTGGTACATAACCAAGAAGCTCCTGCATCTGAAATTTATCTCCCTCATATGCTTCCAGGTGAAAGAGTTTTTTAGTAAAATATGGATATAATCCGTTTTTCTGAACTTTAATTTCATCTTGTAGAAATAAATAATCCATCTTTTTCCGTTTCCTGGTGGTGACCCCATGAGCTAACAAAGCTGTAGATTCGGGGTAAAAAGGATCCACTGTCAGCAGGCAGCATTTGATCAATTGAATCATCCCATAGTAAAGGAGGACAGGCTGCAGTTCTAGCGGTGAGCTTTTACATAAATCGAAATATCTTTTGCCATGTGTCAAATAATAGATGAAACTATAGCAATTCCGGTAGCTAAGTTCATCACTCGTTAAATCGGTTTCCAATCGTTGGTAGCACCTTTTTAGATATCGCTGTGTGGATGAGGCACTTAAAAACTGATCGTAGCTTTTCCATTCATTCAATGACGTCTCCATGAGTTCACATCCATATAGCGCAAATTTTATGAAAAGTCGAACTTATTACTGCTTTCTTGACAGTAGTTTACCCCATTGTTAATCTACAAATAATATTTAAATCGACTAAGGAGAGTGGGACTAATGTGGGAAGAAAAATTTGCACGAGAAGGACTAACGTTTGATGATGTATTGCTTGTTCCTGCAAAATCATCTGTACTGCCAAGAGACGTTTCAGTAAAAACGCAGCTTTCTGAAAACGTCAAATTGAACGTACCAATCATCAGTGCAGGGATGGATACAGTGACAGAGTCAAAAATGGCTATTGCTATAGCAAGACAAGGTGGGGTTGGAATTATCCATAAGAATATGTCTATTGAAGAACAGGCGGAACATGTCGATCGTGTAAAACGGTCAGAGTCCGGTGTCATTACGAACCCATTTTATCTCACTCCAGATCGCCAAGTTTTTGATGCTGAACATTTGATGGGCAAATATCGAATTTCCGGTGTTCCGATTGTAGACGAAGATAGCAAACTGGTGGGTATCATTACGAACCGTGATATGCGTTTCATCCAGGACTACTCGATTAAGATCAATGAAGTGATGACCCATGAAAATCTCGTAACTGCACCTGTTGGGACGACTTTAAAAGAAGCAGAGGAAATTCTTCAAGAGCATCGAATTGAAAAGCTCCCACTCGTGGATGATGAAGGTATGCTGAAGGGTCTGATCACGATCAAGGACATTGAAAAAGTGATCGAATTCCCGAATTCCGCCAAAGATGAGCACGGAAGGCTTCTTGCTGGAGCTGCAGTCGGGGTGACCGCAGATGCCATGATGCGTGTAAAAAAACTAGTCGAAGCTGGAGTCGATGTGCTTGTCATAGACACAGCACATGGTCACTCTGAAGGTGTTCTTCATAAGGTGAAGGAAATAAAAGATGCCTATCCGGATGTTACGATCATAGCAGGAAATGTCGCGACTGCAGAGGGGACACGTGATTTGATCGAAGCTGGTGCTGACGTGGTAAAAGTCGGTATCGGGCCTGGCTCAATCTGTACAACTCGTGTTGTTGCTGGTGTCGGCGTTCCGCAGATCACCGCCATATATGAGTGTGCAACAGAAGCGAGAAAACATGGCGTGCCGATCATAGCGGACGGGGGAATCAAGTACTCAGGGGACCTTGTCAAAGCCCTCGCTGCAGGGGGACATGCTGTCATGCTAGGCAGTCTTCTTGCAGGGGTCGATGAAAGTCCAGGAGAACGAGAAATTTATCAAGGACGCCAGTTTAAAGTGTATCGTGGTATGGGCTCAATCGGTGCGATGGAAAGAGGAAGCCGCGATCGTTATTTCCAAGAAAATAACCAAAAGCTTGTACCTGAAGGAATTGAAGGACGAGTTCCTTATAAAGGGCCGTTAACAGATACAATTCACCAGCTTGTAGGAGGATTGCGTTCCGGAATGGGCTATTGCGGTACGCCTTCTATTGATGAGCTCCGCGAAAATGCGATGTTCACACGCATCACGAACGCAGGTCTGCGTGAGAGCCATCCGCATGATGTTCAAATCACAAAAGAATCGCCGAACTATTCTGTTTAAAACGGACAGGTAAGCCGTTTGTCACACAATTGTTATAAAAGATGCGATAATTTTACCATTTTCGATTATTTTCAGACAGTGGGTCATCCACTGTCTATTTTTTTGAATGTTGTTATGGTACAATAACCTTTGTTGTATTTAGGGTTGGAGGTGCAAAAAGGTTGGTAAACCGAATGAAACGTACAGTCATCATTGCGTTGGCCATGTTACTTGTAGTCACGGGCGTTTTAACATCAACAGCAAATACAGGTTATGCTGCTCCTGACTTGCAATTGGAGGCTGAATCAGCGATTTTAGTTGATGCCGAAACAGGAAAGATCCTGTTTGAAAAAAATGCTGATTTATTGTTGCCGCCAGCAAGCATGACGAAAATGATGACGGAATATTTGATTTTCGAAGCAGTTGAAGAAGGAAAAATCAGTTGGGATACCCCAGTTAAAATAAGTGATCGTGTACATAAAGTTGCACAAGATTCAAGTCTTTCGAATGTTTGGCTTAGAAAAGATGCAGACCCAGATTACACAATCAGAGAACTATTTGAGGCAGCTGCCATTTATTCTGCCAACGGTGCGACGATGGCTATTGCAGAAACGATTGCCGGTTCTGAAGCGAACTTTGTCAAAATGATGGATGATAAAGCGAAAGAACTAGGCTTGGAAAAGTACGAATTCTACAATAGTACAGGACTGAACAACAGTGATCTGAAAGGTGAACACCCAGTAGGCGAAGCTAATGACATGAATATGATGTCATCTCGTGATACTGCTAAACTGGCATACCACTTATTGAAAGACTATCCAGAAGTTCTTGATACGGCGAAAATACCTGAAAAAACCTTCAGAGAAGGTACAGAGGATGCGAACCGTATGATCAACTGGAACTGGATGATCCCAGGCAATCCACAAGGTTATGGACTTGGGTATGAAGGCGTAGACGGATTAAAGACTGGATCTACTGACCTTGCAGGTTATTCCTTTACTGGGACAGCACAACGAAATGGAATGCGCATCATTTCAGTAGTCATGAAAGCTGATTCATACAATGCACGATTTGAAGAATCCAAGAAGCTGTTAGATTACGGATTCAATAATTTCAAGAAGCAAGAAGTTATAAAAGCGAATTATGAAGTCAAGGACAAGGCTACATTACCTGTTGTCAAAGGGAAACAAAAAGAAGTGGCAGTGAAGTCGACGGACGCACTTTCGGTTGTTCTAGCCAATGGGGATGAAGAAAAATATACACCCAAAGTGACGTGGGATAAAAAAGCGTTGAATAACAAAGGCCAATTGACTGCCCCTATTAAGAAAGGGGACCAAGTCGGGACTCTTTCACTCGAATATTCAGGTGAAGATGACTATGGTTATATAGATGAAGCAGCTGGTAAAAAAGCTCGTGTCCCAATCGTCGCACAAGCTGATGTCGAAAAAGCAAACTGGTTTGTGTTGATGATGCGTGGTATCGGTGGATTCTTTGGTGATATTTGGTCAAATGTCATTAATGGAATCAAAGGTCTGTTTTAAACGAAATTCATAAGAAGGGGCTGACTCTCAGGGTCAGTTCCTTTTGTATAACGCATGGATGTTTTTTGAAGAATAAGTTTATCTAAGGAATATATCGTTACTCTTCCACAGAGCTGGAACGGTGCTTCCAGATACACAAACATTACCAGTCATATAAGGTTAGAATAACATAGTATCTGGATAGGCATGAGTGAGGAAAAGTGATACAATAGTGTAGGATTTAAGTATAATTGGAATACATCAAAACACACCTATCGAATGGGGGAATCATACATGGTACAAACAGGTACTGATCGTGTAAAACGTGGAATGGCAGAAATGCAAAAGGGTGGCGTCATCATGGACGTTGTCAATGCCGAACAGGCAAAAATCGCTGAAGAAGCAGGTGCAGTTGCTGTAATGGCTCTAGAACGTGTCCCTGCGGACATCCGTGCAGCAGGAGGAGTTGCTCGTATGGCGGACCCGACAATTGTCGAAGAAGTCATCAATGCTGTCTCTATTCCTGTAATGGCGAAAGCACGTATCGGCCATATCGTCGAAGCACGTATACTCGAAGCACTAGGTGCGGACTATATCGATGAGAGTGAAGTTTTAACACCTGCAGATGAAGTTTTCCATTTGAACAAGCGTGACTTCACTGTACCTTTCGTATGTGGTGCGCGTGACCTAGGCGAAGCGACACGCCGTATTGGTGAAGGGGCATCAATGCTTCGTACAAAAGGTGAACCAGGTACAGGAAATATTGTGGAAGCTGTCCGCCATATGCGTCTTATTCAATCTCAAGTCAAGAAGGTTGTCGGCATGAGTGAAGATGAGCTTATGACAGAAGCGAAAAACCTTGGTGCACCATATGAAATCCTTCTTCAAATCAAGAGAGAGGGAAGACTTCCTGTCGTTAACTTTGCAGCAGGTGGAGTTGCATCTCCAGCAGACGCAGCGTTGATGATGGAGCTTGGTGCTGATGGCGTATTTGTAGGTTCGGGAATCTTCAAATCAGACAATCCTGAGAAGTTCGCTCGTGCGATTGTTGAAGCGACAACTCATTATCAAGATTATGACTTGATCGCTAAATTATCTAAAGGTCTTGGAACGGCAATGAAAGGTGTCGAGATTTCTTCTCTACAACCATCAGAACGTATGCAAGACCGTGGATGGTAAGGAAACGCAAAGGAGACATCAAGAATGGTCACAGTAGGTATTCTTGCCCTTCAAGGAGCGGTTCGTGAACATGCACGAGCCCTTGAAGAGAGTGGAGCAAATGTAAAGATCATCAAACGAATAGAGGATCTAGAGGATATTGACGGCCTCGTTGTGCCTGGTGGGGAAAGCACGACAATGCGTCGATTGATCGATAAATATGAAATGTTCAAGCCTTTACAGGATTTTGCGAAAACTGGAAAACCAGTCTTCGGGACTTGTGCAGGACTGATTTTGATGGCTAGGGAGATCATCGGTCAAGAGCATGGACATCTGGAAGTGATGGACATGAAGGTTCACCGTAATGGATTTGGCCGTCAACGTGAAAGCTTCGAGGTTCCTTTAACCGTCAAAGGTCTTGAAGGAGAAGGAGACTATATCGGCGTCTTCATCCGTGCGCCTTACATTGATTCTGTTTGTCCAGATGTCGAAGTATTGGCTACTTTCCAAGACAGGATTGTTGCTGCTCGCCAGGGACGCTTCCTATGCTGTGCTTTCCATCCTGAATTGACAGATGATCATCGAATGCATGGCTATTTTGTAGGAATGGTTGAAGAATTGAAAAAAACATTTGCATAACATTTTAAAATAGTGTAAATTACTACTAACACATTTTCAGAACGAATGTTGACAGGAACAAGTAGCAGGTCTTCTTTGTGAAGAGAGTCGATGGTTGGTGAGAATCGGCCAAAGGAAACTTGTGAATCCATCCTAGAGTAAAATACTGAACAAGCGAATGCTTTAGTATGTATTTTCGGTTCGTAACCGTTATATTACTTGAGTGGTATCATCTTTTTGGTGATACAACTAGGGTGGCAACGCGGGTTAACTCTCGTCCCTTCTTATGTATATGTACTATGTACAGGGGGACGGGAGTTTTTCTATTCTTGGACAAATGATAAACTTCGAATTTCCGACGTACAGGACGTGCTAGTACTGCCGTTGTCACAGGACGTGACGAATTAGGCAGTGGTCGTTACTTGATTTTTTTAAGATCCTCACGTATTAGGTATACGCTCCGGTACTAAAAAAATCTTCGTGCCTCGAACTACTCGTTTCTCATTTGTCCAAAGATGATGATAAACGGCGAATTACGGCGTTATTTGATTTTTTCGGTGTCCTTTTTTATAAATTTAAATTTTAAATAAATGTACCTTGTAAGAAAATTTCTTTCAAAATTTGCGACACTCCCTGCGGGGTAAGTGATTCCAAGCAAGCCCCCACAGCGAGGTACGGGCGAGGAGACTTTCGGATCGCCCGTGGTTATGGGGTGAACTTCGCAACAATCGCCAGCTAAGAATAACAGAGCCAATAAATCAAGGGAGGAATACACATGTTGGATTTGAGATCTGTCCGCGAAAATTTTAATGAGGTAAAGGAAAAGCTTTCTACTCGTGGAGAAGACATTTCCGGTCTGGATCAGTTCCAGGAGCTTGATGAAAAACGCCGTGAACTGATCAACAAAACGGAACAGCTGAAAAGCGAACGGAACAATGTATCTAAAATGGTTGCTGAATTCAAACGTGAAAAAAAGGATGCCGATCAACTGATCAAGGAAATGCGTAAGGTAGGGGAAAAAATCAAAGCATTTGATGAAGAGCTCCGTCAAGTGGAAGAAAACCTCCAAAGCATCATGCTTACTCTCCCGAACATTCCTCATCCATCTGCTCCTATAGGGGAGGATGAAGAGGATAATGTGGTCGATCGTGATTGGGGCAATATTAGAAAGTTCGATTTTGAACCGAAACCTCACTGGGATGTCGCTGTTGATTTGGACATTGTAGACTTTGAGAGAGCAGCTAAAGTGACAGGAAGCCGTTTCGCCTTTTATAAAGGCCTTGGGGCTCGCCTGGAACGTGCATTGATCAATTTCATGATGGACTTGCATGAAGACAAGCATGGTTACACTGAAATTCTGCCACCATACCTTGTCAACCGTGACAGCATGACAGGTACTGGACAACTTCCTAAGTTTGAAGAGGACGCATTCAAAATCCGTGAAGAGGATTACTTCTTGATTCCGACTGCGGAGGTACCTGTGACGAATTTACACCGTGATGAAATTTTGTCCCTAGAAGATCTACCGAAGGCCTATGTGGCATTCAGTGCATGTTTCCGTTCTGAAGCGGGATCTGCAGGACGTGATACACGAGGATTGATCCGTCATCACCAGTTCAACAAGGTCGAGCTTGTCCATTTTGTAAAACCGGAAGATTCTTACGAGCAGCTGGAAACCTTGACAGGACATGCTGAAAAGGTGTTGCAGCTCTTGAAGCTTCCATACCGTGTGATGAGTATGTGCACGGGTGACCTGGGCTTCACAGCAGCGAAGAAATATGATATCGAAGTTTGGATTCCAAGTTATGAAACATATCGTGAAATTTCCTCTTGCAGTAATTTTGAAGATTTCCAAGCACGTCGTGCAAATATCCGATTCCGTCGTGAACCGAAGACGAAACCAGAGTATGTCCATACATTGAATGGATCTGGTCTAGCAATTGGACGTACGGTGGCTGCCATTTTAGAAAATTATCAACAGGAAGATGGTTCTGTCGAAATTCCTGAAGTTTTGCGTCCATACATGGGGAATAAAACGGTCATTTCTAAGTAAAAGGCTTTGTTAGATTTTACATTCCTACGGGAACAGCGAACCAGGGGAGACCCTACAGCGATTTAAGGATCTCCGACTAACAACCACCACGTCCTGTGGTGAACGTCGAAGCCAGCACATCCTGTGCAAGTGAGAGAGGAGGCTTGCGGATCGCCCGCGGTAAGGGAGTAAATTTCTCAGAAATCAACAATAAGAATAACAGAATAATTTTAAAAATAGGGGAAGGCGGCTTATTTGCCGCCTTTATTAAAAAGTGTCGAATTAATGGTTGACGAATCGTTTTTTGCGATGCTATAATGGTTTTTGTCAGTACGGAGGTATACCCAAGTCTGGCTGAAGGGAGCGGTCTTGAAAACCGCCAGGGGTGTAACAGCCCGCGGGGGTTCGAATCCCTCTACCTCCTCCATTCAATTAAAAATCACAGCGCATAATACAACGGAGATTGTATGTGAATTTTAAAATTCGTTACTTATTACAAGTAGCGAATTTTTTTATGTCATAAAGGCAATCAATCTATAATGGGACGCAAATGCCATTTGGATCGTCCCTGTGAACACAAAAAAACCAGTGCTGAAAATTATTTTCAGTACTGGTTTTTAAAAGGTTTAGGCCTGGATTGGCTGGTTTGCTTTTAATTTATGCATGAATTCGATGAATTCAGGGATATCCATCTGTTGCGCGGAATCCGAAAGGGCGACTGCTGGATCGGGATGTACCTCCGCCATGATGCCGTCTGTTCCGATTGCCAACGCAGCTTGAGCTGCTGGGAGCAACAGGTCCTTCCTTCCTGTCGAATGCGTGACGTCTACCATGACTGGTAAATGCGTCTCCTTTTTCAAAATCGGTACAGCCGATATATCGAGTGTATTTCGAGTCGCTCGCTCGTAAGTTCTGATCCCTCTTTCACAGAGGATGACCTGGTCATTCCCGGTGGAGATGATGTACTCAGCTGCGTACATGAACTCTTCAATCGTTGCAGACATACCACGCTTCAAGAGAACCGGCTTCTTGACGGAACCGGCAGCCTTCAATAAGTCGAAGTTTTGCATATTCCGGGCACCGATTTGGATCACGTCGACATAATCCGAAGCCTGTTCAAGGTCATTCGGATTCATGATTTCACTGACGACAGCCAGGTTGAATTCATTAGCGACTTGACGTAAAATTTTCAGGCCTTCAAAGCCCAGACCCTGGAAATCGTATGGGGAAGTCCGTGGCTTGAATGCACCGCCTCGTAACAGGGTCAGTCCTTGATCCTTCATCGCTTTTGCTACCTGGCGAACTTGCTCATAACTTTCTACTGCACATGGTCCAGCCACGAAATGAGCCTTTCCATCACCAATCATTTCACCTTTTACATTGATGACTGTATTTTCAGGTTTCCTTTTTCTTGACACAAGCAATGCTTTTCGGTTATCTTCCTTTTGCAGTTCTAAGCTCGCTTTGAAAATGGTTTTGAAAATATGTTGAAGTGTGGATGTTTCAAATGGTCCTTTGTTGTTTTCTGAAACTAAGTTTAGAAGCTGACGCTCACGTACCGGGTCAAAACGATTAATGCCCTGAGCTTCTTTAACTTTACCGATCTTCTGTACGATTTCTCCTCGTTGATTGAGAAGCTCTAAAATCTTCATGTTGACATCTTCAATTTCTGTACGCAGTACCTCTAATTCATTCGACACCATTTCTCCACTCCTTTGGTTGATTTTTCGGATTTCGAATATTGTTTACGACTTTAAAGGAAAGAATATAGTTATGTCAATAGGAAATTTTTTAAAAATTTTACGCTTTAAACCGCGAAAGTGATTATATCAATAATGTAAGCGTATCCAAAAAAATGTTATAAAAATTTGTGCTTTACAAAGTTCGTATCCCATGTTAAAACTTAATATAACTTAAATATTCAAACGCAATGACAGGATACAAGTAGTGTTGATCTCCCTGTATAAGAGAGCTGATGGTTGGTGCGAATCAGTACAAAGATGAACATGAATTACACCCTTGAGCTTCTTTTTTGATCATTCATCATTTTGATTGAAAAAGACGGTAATGCCGTTAACCGAATGAGTGACGGAATAATTCCGTAATAAGGGTGGTACCGCGACTTCAATCGTCCCTGCTGTAGAAAGCAGGGACGTTTTTTTATTAATTTTTAGAAAGGGGTGGATGGTGTGAGATACCTGACAGCTGGTGAATCTCATGGACCTCAATTAACAACCATCATCGAAGGAGTCCCATCAGGCCTATCTTTGGTGAAAAAAGATATAAACAATGATTTAGCTAGAAGACAAAAAGGATATGGCAGAGGGAGACGAATGCAGATCGAGCGGGACCAGGCGAACATCCTAAGTGGAGTCCGCCAAGGATATACACTAGGCTCTCCCATCACGCTTACTGTGGAGAACCGTGATTTCCAACATTGGAGAAAGATCATGGGTGCGGATCCACATGAAGATGATGAAGAAGTGAAGCGTCAGATTTCAAGACCCCGTCCAGGCCATGCTGATCTGAATGGGGCAATCAAATATGGGCACCGGGATATGAGGAACGTACTGGAACGTTCTTCAGCAAGAGAAACAACCGTCAGGGTTGCAGCAGGGGCGGTGGCGAAACAGATCCTCGCAGAATTAGGGATTAAAATTGCTGGTCACGTAGTGGAAATCGGCGGAGTCAAAGCAAGCCGGGTCTCTTATGAGTCCATCGAAGAAATGCAGCAGATTACAGAAGGATCTCCTGTCCGCTGTCTGGACCCAGACGCAGGAGAAAAAATGATGCGGGCGATTGACGAAGCAAAAGAAAACGGAGATTCCATCGGTGGGATTGTAGAAGTGATAGCAGAAGGCATGCCGATTGGTGTCGGAAGCTATGTCCATTATGACCGTAAACTGGATGCGAAACTAGCAAGTGCTATCATGAGTATCAACGCCTTCAAAGGTGTTGAAATCGGCATCGGTTTTGAAGCTGCGGAAAAACCCGGAAGCCAGGTCCATGACGAGATATTATGGAACGAAGCGGAAGGTTATACGAGAGGCACGAATAATGCCGGGGGATTTGAAGGCGGGATGACAACTGGAATGCCTGTTGTCGTACGCGGGGTGATGAAACCGATCCCGACGTTGTATAAACCGCTTCAAAGTGTGGATATCGATACGAAGGAAGCATTCAAAGCAAGCATCGAACGGTCTGACAGTTGTGCCGTTCCTGCAGCAAGCGTGGTAGCAGAAGCGGTTGTCGCTTGGGAACTGGCTGATGCGATCGTCAGTCAATTCGGTAACGACCAAATGGAGAAGATCAAGGAGAATGTGGAGCGTCATCAAAATCAAGCGAAATTGTTTTAGATGGTCAAAAAACGAGCATAGGAGGAGATCCAATGAAAGTGAAAAAGCAGATGTTATCTTTAAAGGCTTATGAACCTGGTAAATCCATTGATAATGTGAAAAAGGAACTCGGCCTTACAGAAATCGTGAATCTGGCATCGAATGAGAATCCATTCGGGTGTTCAGAAAAAGTCCCAGAAGCCTTACAAGCGGTCTCCAATTATGCCCGTTATCCGGACAGTCGGGCTGAAGATTTGCGGGGTAAGGTGGCAAACCATCTTGGGGTAAGTGAAAATCAGCTTCTTTTCAGCAGCGGTTTGGATGAGATGATCCAAATGATCAGTCGTTCGCTGTTATCGCCAGAAACGAATGTAGTCATGGCTTCCTTCACGTTTCCCCAGTTCCGGCATCATGCTGTAATCGAGAATACGGAAATCCGTGACATTCCATTGAAGGAAGGGCGACATGATCTGGAGGGTATGCAACAATCCGTCGACGAACAAACAAGTCTGGTCTGGATCTGTAATCCGAATAACCCGACTGGAACGTATGTGAATGAAATGGAGCTTAGAAGCTTTTTGGAAGTCATTCCAAACGATACGATCGTCGTTCTGGATGAAGCCTATTATGAATACGTCACTGCGAAGGATTATCCGGATTCAATGAAACTCATCGATGAATATGACAATCTGCTTGTTTTACGGACATTCTCTAAGGGTTATGGACTGGCTGCTTTCCGTATCGGCTATGCGATTGGACATGAAGAGCTTATGAGTAAACTTGATATTGGCAGGTTGCCATTCAATACATCAAGATTCGCACAGATTGCTGCACAAGCGGCTCTGTCCGATGAAGCGTTTGTCAGGAACTGTTCAGAACGGAATCTTGAAGGGCTCCAGCAATTCTATACCTTTTGTAAAGAATTTAAAGTTCCTTACTATCCATCTCAAGGAAATTTCATCTATATCGAACCCGGTAAAAATCCAGAAGACCTCTTCCAATTTCTGATACAGAGAGGTTATATCGTCCGTCCTATCAAAGACGGGGTTCGCATTACAATAGGTGGAAAAGAAGATAACGAGGGTCTGATCAAGTTATTGAAAGAGTTCATGGAGAATGAGACATCGAGTATTAAACTAACATCATAAGGAGACCGAGACAGTGGAGAGACGTGTTTTACTCATTGGGGTCGGACTGATCGGAGGATCGCTCGCACTTGCAATCAAAAAAGAGCACGATGCTCGAATCATCGGCTACGACCCTAATGAAGAAAATTGTAAGCTTGCAAAAAGCCTTGAAGTGATTGACGATTATACGTCAGACCTTCAAAGTGAAGCCGAACAAGCGGACCTGATCATCCTTGCAGCTCCAGTTGAAGAAACGATCAAGCTGCTCGATGATTTCAAGGACTTTCAGTTTAAACAAAATGTCATCATAACGGATGTAGGTAGTACAAAAGTTCATATCGTAAGAAAAGCAGAACAATTAAATGATAAAGGTGTCACCTTCATCGGTGGTCATCCGATGGCGGGCTCACATAAATCCGGGGTCGGCAGCGCAAAGCTTCATCTTTTCGAAAATGCTTTCTATGTCCTGACAATCTTTCCGAAAACACCAGTAGAGCAGGTTGATGCTTTGAAGGACTGGTTGAAGGGAACGAAGGCGAATTTTCAAATCATGGAGCCGGAGGAGCATGATCTGGTCACCGGTATCATCAGCCATTTTCCACATGTGATGGCGGCGAGCCTCGTCCGGCAGGTGAAAAGTCATGCCCATAGGAACGAGTATGTGACCAGGTTAGCCGCAGGTGGATTCCGGGACATAACGAGAATTGCTTCGAGCAGCCCATCGATGTGGCGCGACATCGTAAGACACAACCGTCACATTCTTTTATCTTTGCTCGATGAGTGGGAAAAGGAAATGGAAGGTGTGAAAAGATTAGTAGCTCGTGGCAATAGTGAGGAGATCTATGATTATTTCGTAAGTGCGAAGAAATATCGGGATTCGATGCCAACAGGTTCGAAAGGAGCAATCCTTGCTTTTCACGATCTTTATATAGACGTAGTAGACCATGTTGGGGTCATATCGGATGTGACGACGATTTTAGCCAAAGCAAAAATAAGTATCACGAACATCCGTATCATTGAAGCAAGAGAAGATGTATTCGGAGTGTTGAGGCTAAGCTTCCATTCAGAAGAAGACCGGCAACAGGCAAAGGCCTGTTTAGAGCAGCATCAATACCAAACGTATACGACGATGTAGGAGGGTGCAGATGAAGACGTTAAGCAGGTTAGTGCGAACAGGTTTGACAGGAACCATCCGGGTACCCGGCGATAAATCGATTTCCCATCGAGCTGTCATGTTCGGCTCTATCGCTCATGGAAAGACAATAGTGGATGGATTTTTACCTGGTGAGGATTGCTTGAGCACCATTGATTGTTTCCGTAAATTAGGGGTAGAGATCGAGCAGGAAAATGATCATGTGGTGATCAATGGCAATGGAATCGAGGGGCTTCGAGAACCAAAAGACATTTTGGATGTTGGGAATTCAGGTACGACCTGCAGACTATTGTTAGGGGTTCTAGCCAATACACCGTTCCATTCTTGTGTGATCGGTGATGATTCCATAGCGAAAAGGCCGATGAACCGGGTGACCGAGCCATTACGGGAAATGGGTACGAAAATTGATGGACGTGATACGGGGAATTTTACGCCGATCAGCATTCGTGGTGGGAACTTGAAGGCGATCGATTATGTGTCACCTGTCGGTAGTGCCCAGGTAAAATCTGCCGTGTTACTGGCTGGATTACAGGCGGATGGGACAACGACCTTGATTGAACCTCATCATTCCAGGGACCATACTGAGCGTATGCTGAGGGCGTTCGGATGTAAGGTGGATGTTAACGACTTGACCGTCTCTTTAAAAGGAGGTCAGTCACTCACTGCGACACACATCGAAGTGCCTGGAGACATCTCCTCAGCAGCTTTTTATCTGGTAGCTGGCGCAATTGTACCGAATAGTGACCTTACCATTGAAAAGGTAGGGATCAACCCGACGAGAACAGGAATCGTTGATGTATTAAAAGAGATGGGTGCAGAAGTAACTGTTACCAATCAAAAAACGGAAACTAGTGAGCCTTTTGCAGATGTCCACATCAAGGCCTCTTCATTGGAAGGGATTGAAATCAGCGGGGATTTGATTCCGCGATTGATCGATGAGATTCCAATCATTGCACTAGCAGCTACGCAAGCTAAAGGAACAACCGTGATCAAGGATGCAGCCGAGCTGAAGGTGAAGGAAACGAATCGGATCGATACGGTCGTGAATGAATTGAAAAAACTCGGAGCCCAAATCGAAGCAACAGAAGATGGGATGATCATTCATGGAAAAGCGGACCTGGTTGGTAACACTGTAGATAGTCATGGTGACCATCGGATCGGAATGATGCTTGCGATTGCATCCTGTCTAGCAGACGGAGAGACAGTAATCCAAAACAGTGAAGCTGTACACGTTTCTTATCCGGCATTTTTTGAACAATTGGAACAACTGAGGAAATAATCATAAGTGAAAAGCTGATCCCGTTAAGGAACCAGCTTTTCTTGCTTTTTTTAAAAGGATAAGAAAGTATAAAAATTTTGGATGCGGTGAAGAAATGTCTAGCTCCACCGCCCAACCACTTGGATCACTTCAGACCTCCTGCGGCGGTGACAGCCTCCTCGTCGGACTTCCAGTGACCTTCGTGGTTAACCAGGGCGTTTTCGCTTTTCTTTATATATGCTGCAGATTCTTGTTTCCGTTGATCGTTTCACCAATGTATTTCAAAATCGGTTCGACGGATGAAGGGTTTTTCAACAAATCGTAATCGTTGATATTCACCTTCAACACCGGGCAAGTTGTAAAACTGTTGATCCAATTTTCATAGCGCTCATGCATTTCTTCCCAATAAGCGATCGGTGTCTGCTGTTCCATCGGGCGTCCGCGCAGTTTGATGCGGTCGATGATGTTCTGCAGGCTTCCTTCGATATAGATCAATACATCAGGATGAGGGAAGTAAGGGGTCATCACCATCGCTTCGAAAAGGCTTGTATACGTTTCATAATCAATGTTCGTCATCGTGCCTTTTTCATGGTGCATCTTGGCGAATATCCCTGTATCCTCATAAATGGAGCGATCTTGGACGAATCCCCCGCCTTTTTCAAACATTCTTTTTTGTTCTTTAAATCGTTCTGCTAAGAAATAGATTTGCAAATGGAAACTCCAACGCTCGAAATCTTGATAGAACTTGTCCAAGTAAGGATTGGTATCCACTTTTTCCATCGATGTTTCAAAGCCGAGGCTGTCAGCAATCGCGTTCGTCATCGTTGATTTACCGACCCCGACGGTACCGGCGACAGTTATGACGGCGTTTTTAGGAATCTTGTATTTCTCGAGGGCGTTCATTGCTTCACTTCCTTCTTATGAAAAGTCTCTTCAACCACCTTCAAAATTTCGGAAAGCTGGTCTTGGTTCTGGACAAAGTCGGTTTTGTCCCCGTCGATTGTCAATACAGGTATGTCAGGGTGAAGCTTTTGGAACTGGTACATGAAGATTTCATAATCAGAAGATAATCGCTTCAAATAATCCGGGCTGATATTCTTCTCTATGTCTCTCCCTCTAAGTGAAATACGCTTCAGCAAAGTTTCCAAGTTTGCTTTTATATAAATCACCATATTCGGTGCAGGCATATCCTTGGTGATGATCTCGAAAATCTGCATGTACTTTTGAAAATGGACCTCTTTCAGCGTACGCATTGCAAATATACGATTTTTGAAAATATGATAATCGGATACGACCGGTTTTCCATGCTTTAAATAGAACCGTTCAATATCTTCAAGCTGCTTGAATCTGTTACAGAGAAAGAACATTTCTGTCTGAAAGCTCCACTCTTCAATATCATCGTAAAATTTACCGAGAAATGGATTCTCTTCAACGATTTCTTTAAGAAGATGATAATCAAATTCCTCACTGATCGCTTTGGCTAAAGATGTTTTACCGACACCGATAGGACCTTCCACTGCGATGAAGGGAGTCTTATCCATAAAAGTGCCTCCTATGTACGAAATAGACAAATACAATTGTAGCATATACCATCCTATATCGACAGGATCAAAAATGAAAAACAGCCTCGAAAAAAAGTGCCCGATTCCCCATTGAACGGATAATATGCCATGTAAGCTTCTGGTATATGATCCCCTTGAGAGTGAGGTTGATCAGGCACTTTAGAGCCCCGCAAAATTATAAATATCGGGCTGCTTTTTCAGCCAGGTTCGATCGTTCTGTCCTAGAAAGACGGATAATGCCAATTTCTCCTTCGCATTTCAGCCTTTCAATCGTATAGGTAAGCCCGTTATTTACCGAATCCAGGTAAGGATGGTCGATTTGGTCCGGGTCACCAACCAGGACGATCTTTGTCCCTTTACCGACACGGCTAACGATCGTCTTGACTTCATGTTTCGTCAGGTTCTGTGCTTCATCTATGATGATGAACTGGTTCGGAATGCTGCGTCCTCTGATATACGTCAATGCTTCGACTTCCAGGTTCAGTTGTTCGATTTCTTTCTCGATCTTCGGTATTCCGCCGTTTTTATCATTTTTCTTATTGGAATCCGGATCGATGTTGAAAAGCTGCTCAAGGTTATCAAAGATCGGCTGCATCCATGGCCGGAGCTTTTCATCCTTTTCTCCAGGTAGATACCCGATATCTTTGCCCATTGGTACGATTGGTCGTGCAACTGTAATTCTGGAGTAATGTTTCATGTCTTGCGTTTCATGAAGAGCAGCTGCCAGTGCAAGCAAGGTCTTTCCTGTACCAGCCTTACCGATTGCACAAACCATTTCCACCTTCGGGTCGAGCAGTAATTCCAAAAACATCCTTTGCTCGACATTCTTAGGACGTAAACCCCAGATGAAAGAATCATCATCCGTGTAATAAAAAGGTCGGCAAACCAATCGGTTCGTTTTTTTGAGGACCCGTCCTACAGCGGATTGGTTTGTTCCCGCATTACTTTTCAACAATAAGAAATCTTGTGGGTTCACTTCACTTTGAAGGTATTCAGACAACTGTTCAAGGGGAAGTTCATGGTTAGCATGAAAGGCATTGATGAATTCAGGGGGCACCTGAAGTTCGTGATAACCTTTATGAATCGTGAGGGAGCTCTCGACGAGACGGTCATTTTCATATAATTGCGCCATGAAGTTAGGCGTGTTGTGGGACTTCTTCAAAGCGTCCGCCTTTGCAATCAGTAGGATATCATTAGAAACTAATACAATGTCGCGTTCAGGTTGTTCAATCGCAATGTTGACCGCCACTGCAAGAATCCGATTGTCATTCGAATCCTCATTGAAAATGCTCTTGATGTTTTCAAAAGAGCGATGATTCAACTCGATGACGAGTGTCCCACCGTGATCAAGCGGGAAAGGCTCATGTAAACGGTCTTTATATTTCTCACGTAACGTCTTATACTGCCGGCCGAACTCCCGAGCATTCCGGCCTACCTCATCTTGCAGCCGTTTTTTTGAATCGATTTCTTCAACCACTACAGCTGGGATGACGACATCATTACCTGCATACTTAAAAATTGAAGCAGGGTCATGTAAAATAACATTTGTGTCCAAGATATAGATCTTGTTCAAGGATCCAACCCCTCTCGAGAATGACTAGTATACGCGCTATAATTATAATTCGATTTTACACCTATCTTTACCTTTAATATCGGTTAAACTCATGGAAATGAATAGCATGAGGAAAACGATCTGGTAAAATCAACAAGCCATTATACCCAGCGGTTACCAGCTTTCATTATATAATATGAGGCAATTCACTTTTCGGTATAGATTCTATCAAACATTTGTGTGTAAAATTTAACAATTCATCCTAACCGATGCGAAAGGGTCCTAATAGGTATATAATTATTTATATGTCTTGGATTTCCTCTTCATAAGTGAACATTGAAATTTGCGTTCAGTCATTTACGCTAAGACGTTTTACGGTTATAATGGAGAGTACGGTCCGGATTAAATGGCCCCGTAGCTCAGTGGATAGAGCGTCGGTTTCCTAAACCGTGCGTCGCAGGTTCGATTCCTGCCGGGGCCGCCATATGAAATGTATTTTACTTCAAAAATAATATCAGCCTGTAAAAGCATGTTATTTCATTAAGAAATGAACATGTTTTTTGTTTGTTTTTTTATGAGAAAGGGTTGTTACATCCTGTTGGGGTATTTCAATAGAAAATCTTTATTAACCGAAATTCGCGACAAGGGATCCAGGCGAGACCCCGCAGCGATTTAAGGATCTTCGACTAACAACCACCACGTCCTGTGGTGAACGTCGAAGCCAGCACATCCTGTGCAAGTGAGCGAGGAGACTTGCGGATTGCACGGAAAGGGAGTGAATTTCGTAGAAATCATAAAGCGATAATAAAAAACGATCAATCTTGCAAAGGTTAACTTCCGGTTAGTGAACCTTGATAATTGGTTTGAATAAGCCATATCTTTTTCTGGTATAATGTAATAATATACTTATTAGATTATTTATAGGGGTGTAGGGTAATTGGTAACAAACGATGTTTTCATGAAATTGGTAGAAGTCGCTGAGAAAATGGATTGTAAGGTTGTTTTCGGTGGGGACAAGAAAATCAGCTTCAACCCTAATATGACGATTACTGTTCCGCTATCCGCCACTTTGGAAAACGCGTACGCACTTGCCCATGAAATCGGCCATCTGATTGATTATAAAAATGGGGAATTGGATCATGATAACTGGTTGAATGATTGGTCCTACCGGGTTACTGTAGAGATGAGTGCCTGGGTTCACGCCTACAAGCTTTTAAATGGGCTGGGTATATCAACAGACGGATATCATGCACATGTGGAACAAAAGCTTTCGACCTATTTCCAGCATCATGAAGTAGTAGTTTAGCTATATATCCAAAGTGAAAAACCATACAAATCGGAACGTCTTCCTCACAGAAGGCGTTTTATTTTACGGCTAAGAAAGTATAAAAATTTTGGTTGCGGTGAAGGAATGTCTAGCTCCACTGCCCAACCACTTGGATCACTTCAGTCCTCCCGCGGCGGCCACAGCCTCCTCGTCGGACTTCCAGTGACCTTCGTGGCTGACCAGGGCGCTTGCGCTTTTTTTTTCTTTAAATGTTACGATATAGAAAATTGTGAAAAAGGTGAAGTTTCAATGGGAATTACGATTAAACGGTCATTATTGTTTGGTTTATTTGCTTATATCATTTTTATTCCCTTAAATATCAGTTGGTATCTGACATATATGAGGTATATGGTTTTGAGGGCTCTCTTCATACGGTTCAAAATGGTGATCTTTTCTTTCGTAATGTGGTCTACCTTTATCAGCATAAAGATATAATGGCCGGTAGTATAGTGATCCTTACAATCATAGTCGCTTTTTTCGTTCAGGTTCTGCGCCTGAAGAAACACATATAAGGTCATAAAGAATTTACTGGACCAAAAAAATTAAAAGGGTCACCTTATTCATAAGGATTGACCCTTTCACCAAGAAGAGGCACTAGCAAGATGGACATGGGATTAACGTCCGCCGCCTAATTGTGCTTGTGCTTGTTGAACGAGACGCTTAGTGATTTCTCCTCCGACAGAACCGTTTTGGCGAGAGCTAGTGTCTGGTCCAAGTTGTACACCGAATTCAGAAGCGATTTCAGTTTTCATTGCGTTGATTGCTCCTTGTGCACCTGGTACCACTAGTTGTTGGTTGTTGTTTCGTGCCATTTCAATTCACCTCTATTCTACTTCGAGTAAGTGGAGGTATTTACCACTTATGGTTAGTATGAATAGGGGCTCTTTTTTTATTCATACATAATGCGGTAAATAAAGGAAAAAGTGATTGAAGAGGTTCATGTGGTGGAGCATCCACAAGGAAGAAATTTTTGATTATTTTGAATTAATTAACATTTTACAATAAATTCCAATTTAGTTAAACTATGTTTTGCTAGTAAAATACATAAGGGGGATAAAATGATGAAAAAACTTTTTGCTTTTTCAATGCTCTTTTTGCTCGTGTTTGCTGCAGCGTGTGGAAATGACGACTCAGCAATAGGAACGAAAGATGAAGGCGAAAAAAAGGTTGATAAGACTGAACTGAAGTCTACGCTACTGGATTTCCAACTTGAAGTTACCGATGTGTTAAAAGAAAATCATAAACCATTTGCAGAATTTGAGGCGATTAAAGCTCAAATGAACGACTCAGAAGTCGCTGAGGAAGAAAAGCCTTCTGAAGAAGAAGCTCAAGCGGCATTGGATGCTGCTAAAGAAGCTGGTCCTAAAGCTGCTGAAGCCCTCCGAGGAATGGAGATTCCTAGTGAACTTTCACAATACGAGGAAGATCTTCAATCTGCATTAGAGGATGCGGCAATGTCTTATGAAAAACGTGCAGAAACTGTATCTCTTGAAGCGGCAGAAGACGTACAAGCAGAAGCGAATCAATTGTTTGCGAGCTTTGAAGAGAAATTCGGTAAACCATTCGAAAATCTTGATTTGCTATCACCTAAATTCAAAACTGAACTCGAATAATATACCATTCAAACCATCTATCATTGGATAGGTGGTTTTTATATGGAAAGAGGTTTAGAAATTTTTGTTTTAAAATGACAGTATTAAGGAATCAACTCTATAGAGTCAGGATAGGAGGTGAAAAAATGAGACGTAAAAAATTCTGTGTCCTTCTCTTCAATTGTTTGATTACAGCAATCATTTTAACTGCATGCTCAAGTGAGGAAGGGAACAGTACGTCGAATAATGAAGCGAATAACGGAATTCAAATCGCCGATGAAAAAGTAAAATCGTCATTAGATGATTTTCAAAATGAAGTGAATACATTAATCGAAAAGTATGATGACGACTTCAAAAAATTCACAAAATCGGTAGAACAGAAAGCAGATGATTTAAGTAACGAGGATTTACAAGCTTTGAAAAATGAAGCTTCACAATCGAGTGAGCAGTTGGCGGAGGGGTTGAGAAACTTAGAAATACTGTCTGAACTGGAAGCATACAGCAACGATCTGAAGGAATCACTCAACGATCTTGCTGATCGATTTGAAGCTCGGAGTGAGGAATTGGATAATGAAGATGTAGAAGAGGCTCTCGATAAAACAAAAAGGGTCTCAGAGATCGTCTTGTCAGAATTTAAGGGAGCGGTTGGTTCCATTTATGAATCCCTCGGGATCGATAAGCCTGAATTCATCAAAGAAACGGAATGATAGCCAAACCAAAGGAGTTGCTGCTTTTGCAGCAACTTTTTATCGTTGGGATATTTTCGGAATTCACATCTTTTCTACGGGCGATCATCAAGCCTCTTCGCTCGTGACTGCTGCTTCAGGGCGTTTCCGCTTTTATTACGGAATTTCTGCGTTAGGCCATAAGCAGTATGCTAAACTCTAATTACGTTTAAATGTAAAAATGTTGAAAAAATATCAACCGATCAAATATTCAGTCGTCTATATAAGGAAAGGTCAATATGGGGAGAGGGTCGGTAATGGAGAACTTTCGGAAGGTTCTGCAGGAAAAGCAGACGTTCAGTTTAGAAAGCTTACGTTTATATAAAGAAGAAATTATGGAGGAGGTCGTCGATTATTTCGGTGACCGGTTGACCCGTGTCGCTTATACATATGTAAAAGACTGGGGAAAAGCAGAAGATATCGTACAAGAAGTATTCATCACATGTTATTCGAAGCTTGAAACCTTTCGCGGCGAAGGATCTTTGAAGAACTGGCTTTATAAAATTACAGTGAATCGATGTAAAGATCATTTAAAAAGCTGGTCATATCGGAATGTTTGGTTTGCCAACCCGTTCACCTTTTTCAAACAGGAAAGTAGTGATCAATCCCCTGAACTCCGTTTGATTGTAGAAGATGAACTTAACCAGCTGGCTGAGTGGGTTCTTCAGCTGCCTCTTAAATATCGAGAGCTGATCATTTTATTTTATCAGGAAGAAATGTCACTGAATGAAATAAGTGAAATGCTTCATATCAAGACTTCCACAATAAAGTCCCGTTTGTTCCAAGCACGAAAATTATTACGGACACAATTAGAGAAAGGGGAAGAAGCTGGTGGAAGATAAGCTGAAAGATCTTGATAAAATCATGGAAAAGGCAGTTTATCAAAAGAAACGATTTTCTGAAGAGAAAAAACAAAACGTCATGAAACGCATACGTGAACAACAGAAAACATCGTTCTCAGAGAAGTATGAATGGATCATGAAACCGGCGTTAAGTATTTCCGTATGCATTCTCCTTCTTGTGGTTTCAATCAGCTTTATTCTCCAACCGCCTGAACCAAAGGAGCGAAGTGAAGGAGAATTCCTTCAGAAAACCAATACAGGTGAAGAAGTGACGAGTCTGCCCTTGATCAATAAGGTGTCACATATCGCTAAACGAGAAGACAAGCGGGTCGAAAATGTATCCGTTTCGAAAAATGACAAGTATGTCCTTCTGAATATACAAGTTACTCCAGGTTCTGATCGCTCGAAAATCAAAGAAACAGTGGAAAACATGTTCTATAATGGCTCTGAATTATACCAAAATAAAAATTCAGAACAATTGCAAGAGATCGGTGCTCCGTGGAATGATTATACGGTCGATATCACCATAATAGAAAACCTTGACCGAAAAGGGGTATATGACCATACACAAAAAGAAACAACATTATTAAGAGGCATAAAATCAACCAATCAAGATCATATAAACTGGATTGATCAAGAGAGATAGGATTGTACAGAGTTTGGAGTAAAGGGGGGTTCATATGAGATTCTTTTGCAACCAGGTATTACGTTTTGCTTGTATCGTCATCGGAATCGTCCTGATGGCTGGTTTACCGATGCTTTTGCCTTCAGGGGGATCGTTCCATCTGAATTGGATGGCTTATTTTCAAAGCATAGAGGAAATCATTTCAGGCCTATTCCATATTCAAGAGGTTACATATAACACGGAAGGTACAGAACGGAAACTATTAACACAGCTTATGAATATCGGAACTTATTCAGTGACCATAGTGGTCGGAGCGATTTTATTGGCTTTCATCGCGGCAGCTATTCTGACATTTATTACGATGTTGCTTCCGCCAAAATGGATCAGAAAGATAAAGGTAGGAACGTTCATTTTAGAATCGATTCCGGATATTCTCATCATCCTCACCTGTCAGCTATTCGTCGTCTGGCTGTATAAAAAGACCGGTCTGTTATTTTTTGAGATTGCCTCATTACCAGGCCAACCGATTTATGCATTACCGATCCTCTGTCTATCGATCCTGCCGATGATCCAATATTTTAAAGTGATGATCTCAATCGTGGAAGGGGAACTGGAGAAGCAATATGTGGAATTGGCGAAAGCGAAAGGGGTTCTAAAACAAAAGATATTGCTCGTGCACGTATTAAGAAATTCACTGGCAAGCCTGTTGAACTATTCCAAAACCGTGATCTGGTTCATGCTATCAAACTTGTTAATCCTTGAATACATCTTCAATATCAATGGTATCATGCGATTTTTATTAGAATATCTGAACCCGGTCATTTTTGCATGGAGCCTGTTGGCGATCTTCATTCCGATGTTCTTATTATTTGTAATAGGGCAGTGGCTGCTTGAAAGATTTACGAATGAAAAGGTCGTGATGTAGATGGTCAAAAGACTGTTTAAGAACGGTTACTTCCTTATCGGGTTCCTCTTTATCTTCGTATTGTGTTCAATCAGCTTGCTACATACGTTCGTTTGGGATAATCATATCGCACAAACGCAGATCCTTTACGAAAATGGGAGAGCAGTCGAAGGTTCCCCGATTTCTCCTAAACTAGACATTCCATTAGGGACGAACGTATTAGGATTCCATATGACTCATATGATATCTGTTGGTGCCAAATATACGATCGGTTTCGCTGTCTTGATCGCTTTCATCCGTTTACTTGCATCCATGGTATTCGGTGTCCTTTACGGCGCTTATTTTTTTAAGTTCAGAAAATATGTGACCTGGATGGTGGATGTATTCAATTATGTGCCGGTTACATTGCTTGCCTTATTCATCCTGACCCCTTTTTTAGTCGAGGTTCCTACAGGGTTCGATTATACGTTTTGGGAAAGGGTTTGGATTGAAGTCATCATTCTTGCCCTGATTGCCGTACCTCCTACCTCGATTTTTATTGGAAATGAAATGGGGAGGATCTTTAGTCATGAATTCATCGATGGAGCGAAGGTCATAGGCGGAAGCAGGCTGCATATTCTTTGGAAACATGTCAGGCCGCATATCCAGCCGCAATTATGGATCATCTTTATGCAGCAGCTTGTACAGACGATGCTCGTACTTGCACACCTTGGATTTTTCAAAATTTTCTTTGGAGGAACAAACATGAGCTTCGATCCACTTTTCGCTGATCCTCCTCAGTCGATATCTTATGAATGGTCCGGCCTGATCGGGGATGGGATGAGGCATTTGACTGTCAGTCCCTGGGTCGTGCTTGTCCCGATCATTTTCTTTGCTTTGACGATCCTTGCGATGAACTTCATGCTTGAAGGGCTCAAGACAGTTACAGAAAACTGGCGTGTTGATCTTAGACCAGAAAAATCGGTGAACCAATCCATCAACCAGGTATCGGAAGACAAACAATTCATTCCCTTGAAACAAGGAGCGGTCCAACGTCTTGAGTTGAGACTGGAGCATAAAGAATAAATGTTCTTTGATCGCATATTTGTGTAGCTGCTTTAGACGAATACCGTTTAAAGCAATTTTTTTATTTCAAGCTTTTATTTTGCAGACCGGCGATTCGCAAGCCTCCTCACTTGCACAGGATGTGCTGGCTTCGACGTTCACTACAGGACGTGGTGGTTTTTAGTCTAAGATCCTTAAATTGTTGGTCGTTGCGGGATCTCATCTGACTCCATTTTCCTGAAGAGTGTCGCGAATTTCATTTATCACATTGACTACAATCATGTGAGCGCCTTATTTTTTCAAAAAAATTTTCGTTGATGTAGAGCGAAAGAAAACCCTTACATGAATAATATTAGAAATCTCCTATTGTCATAGTCCTCAAACTCCAATATAATGTCCTCTAACGAAGAACAAAGGTATTTACCAGAAAAACAAATAGAAAGGTTGGTTGGATGGAATCAATATCTGTAGGGTTATTAGGATTAGGTACAGTCGGATCCGGGGTCGTAAAAGTCATTGAAAGTCATCAGGATAAATTAATGCACCAAATCGGCTGTCCGGTAAAAATCAAAAAAGTTCTCGTCAAAGAGATCAATAAAGTGAGAGATGTAGATATTGATACCTCCATTCTCACATTAGACCCAGAAGAGATCCTTTTGGATCCAGAAATCGATATCGTGGTCGAGGTGATGGGAAATATCGAAGAGACGAAAGAACATTTGGTGAAAGCCATCACCCATAAAAAACATATCGTAACTGCAAATAAAGACTTGATGGCAGTCTATGGCCCGGAACTGCTGACTCTGGCTTCCGAGCACCAATGTGATCTGTTCTATGAGGCCAGTGTTGCAGGGGGTATCCCAATATTGCGAGGATTAGTAGATGGTTTAGCCTCAGATCGAATAACAAAAATGATGGGAATCGTGAATGGGACAACCAACTTCATCCTGACCAAGATGACAAAAGAGGGACGATCTTTTGATGATGTCCTTTCTGAAGCACAAGCACTTGGTTTTGCAGAAGCGGATCCTACCGCAGACGTAGGAGGACTTGATTCGGCTCGTAAAATGGCGATTTTATCAACTTTAGGATTTTCCATGAATATTGACTTGGATGATGTAAAAGTGAAGGGTATCACAGAAGTCACAGAAGAAGACCTTCAATATGCCAAGCAATTCGGATATATCATGAAATTGATCGGCTATGCCCATCGTGAAGGAAATCGTGTAGAGGTCAGCGTAGAGCCTACCTTATTGGAAGAATCCCATCCATTATCTTCTGTGAATGATGAATATAATGCAGTCTATGTTTACGGTGAGGCGGTGGGTGAGACGATGTTCTATGGTCCAGGAGCAGGAAGCCTTCCTACCGCCACTGCAGTCGTATCGGATCTTGTCGGGGTAATGAAGAACATGCGCCTTGGCGTGAATGGAAAAAGTGCAGTCAGCCCTCAATTCTTGAAGCAGCTTAAAGAAGACGATGAAATTTATTCGAAGCATTTCTTACGGCTCCATGTTGAGGATGAAGTCGGAGTATTATCGAGTATCACTTCGGTCTTTTCCAAAAACGGAGCAAGCTTCGAAAAGGTGTTGCAAAACCCTCTTGGGGAGGAAAAGAGGGCAGAAATCGTCCTTGTGACTCATAAGACCTCATTAGAGGGCTTTGAAAGGGTCCTGGAAGAATTACGGGATTTGAAAGGAGTTCAATTCGTAAAAAGTACGTATCGAGTAGAGGGAGGAGATGCATGATGAAGCGCTGGGGAGGTTTATTATCAGAATTTCAAACTTTTTTACCTGTAACAAAAGAGACACCCTCTCTGACATTGAATGAAGGCAATACTCCCCTTATCAAGCTCGATACCCTATCTAGAGAGCTTGGTGTTGAACTTTTTGCGAAAGTTGAAGGGGCGAATCCAACAGGTTCTTTTAAGGACCGGGGGATGGTCTTAGCGGTTGCGAAAGCGAAGGAAGCGGGAAGTGATACCGTCATATGCGCGTCAACAGGGAATACGTCCGCCTCAGCTGCTGCATACGCCGCCAGGGCTGGAATGAAGTGCATCGTCGTAATACCAGAGGGGAAAATCGCCGAGGGGAAGCTGGCGCAGGCGGTTATGTATGGTGCAGAAATCATCTCGATCGAAGGAAACTTCGATGAGGCGCTTGAAATCGTAAGGGGCCTCAGTGAAAAGGAATCGATGACGCTTGTCAATTCTGTCAATCCATTCCGGCTTGAAGGACAGAAGACCGCTGCTTTTGAAGTGTGTGAACAGCTAGGTGGTGCTCCGGATATTCTAGCGATCCCGGTCGGAAATGCCGGGAACATATCTGCGTACTGGAAAGGTTTTAAAGAATACCACCAATCCAATAATGACTCGGGATTACCGAAGATGTTCGGATTCGAAGCAGAAGGGGCGGCTGCGATCGTCCATGACAGAGTCTTTCCTCAACCTGAGACTATCGCGACTGCCATTCGTATTGGAAATCCGGCAAGCTGGAAACTTGCTGTTTCTGCAGTAGAGGAATCATCTGGACATATTGGTGAAGTGAGTGATCCAGAAATCGTTGAGGCGTACCAATTACTTGCGAACACGGAAGGGATTTTTGCAGAACCTGCATCTTGTGCATCACTTGCCGGAATCAGAAAGTTACATTCACAAGGAAAACTAGAGCCTGGTCAAAAAGTTGTTCTCGTTTTGACAGGCAACGGATTGAAGGACCCTGTAACAGCTATGACGGAGAGCCCTGTACAACCGGTTAAATTACCAAAAGATCGAGGAATCGTGACAGAATATATTAAAGGAACGGTAAAGGTATGAAAAACTGGCAGATCAAAGTCCCGGCAAGCACCGCTAATCTGGGGCCAGGATTCGATTCAGTCGGTTTAGCTTTGGATCGTTATCTGACATTGACTGTATCCTCCCATCACTTATGGGAGGTAAGGGCTCTTTCTCCTTCTTTAGAAGAATTTCCGAATGACGAAACGAACTTTATTGTCCGTACAGCATTGGACACAGCGAAGCTATACGGTGTTGAACTACCGCCTTGTCTGGTTGAAGTGAAATGTAATATTCCACTCACAAGAGGGCTTGGTTCCAGTGCGGCAGCAATTGTTGCTGGTATCGAGTTAGCTGATGCTATTGGAGATATTGGGATTTCGAAAAGAAAAAAACTTGAATTGGCTGCAAAATATGAAGGACATGCTGATAATGTAGGGGCTTCCTTGTATGGCGGCCTGGTAATCGCTTGTGAAACAAGAGATGGAATTGAACTTCTTAACTTTGATGATTTACCGATATCTGTCGTCACGGTAACACCGAAGGAAGAATTGAAGACCGAAAAGGCTCGTGAAGTACTGCCAGAGAAGATGAGCTATTCGAAGGCAGTTAAAGCAGGGGCTGTGTCGAATGTATTGATCGCTGCATTGTTGAAACAGGATTGGGAAGTGACAGGAAGAATGATGAAAGGGGACCTTTATCATCATCCGTACCGGAAACAGCTGCTACCCCATTATGAAAAAGTTGAACAAATCGCAGAAAGTAATGGCGCTTTTGGGGTTGCTTTGAGTGGTGCTGGACCGACGATCGCCTGCTTTGTAGAGAACGAGAAAGCAAGCTGGCTTTACTACAAATTGCATCAAGCTTTGCCGTATATGCTTGTCCAGAATTTGAACATTGACGGCAAAGGAGTAAGCATCACACAGATTTCCCAGCATACGGCCTTATGATCAACAATAACTCGGGATTGTATGAATCGTACCGGTTAAGGTAAAGTTGTGTATATAACCTTTGGTTTTTAAGGAGATACACGATGTACCGATCGACAGATGAAGTGTTCATGAAAAAAGCCATTGAAATGGCAAAGCAAGCTGCTGCTATAGGTGAAGTCCCTATAGGAGCAGTGATTGTAAAAGACGGAGAAATCATTGCTCGCGGGTACAACCTGAGAGAAAACGAACAAAGATCAGTGGCCCATGCAGAGCTGATTGCGATTGACGAAGCATGCAAAGTATTGGGGACATGGCGTTTGGAAGGCTGTAAGTTGTATGTGACGCTTGAACCTTGTCCAATGTGCTCGGGAGCAATCGTCCTCTCGCGGATTGAACAGGTCATTTTCGGTGCAAGCGATCCAAAGGGCGGATGCGCTGGAACATTGATGAATCTATTGGATGAACCAAGATTCAATCACCAGGCGATCGTCACATCCGGTGTATTGGAAGAGGAATGCAGTGAGTTACTTACCCAATTCTTCCAAGACTTGCGTAAAAAAAAGAAACAAGGAAAAAAAGCATAATCGATTTCCTTGATAGTAAAAAGAAATCGTGTTATAGTGTTCCTTGCTGCCATAATAATGGTAATCAAGATCAACCGTAAGCAATGGAGGCGTACCCAAGTCTGGCTGAAGGGGACTGACTCGAAATCAGTTAGGGCGTATGTGCGCCGCGGGGGTTCAAATCCTCTCGCCTCCTCCATTCAAATATTTTACAGTTGATTTTAATCGTAATCGGGCGTATACTAAAAAGTGCGCATTTTGATTGCGCCTAACAATGTTATCAACTTTGCCGTGCTAGGTGGGAAGGTAGCGGTGTCCTGTACTCGCAATCCGCTATAGCGAGACTGAATCCCTTTCCGAGGTTAGCTGACGTAAGGCCTGCCGCTCGTAAGTGGTGTTGACATCTGGGTCCTGCGCAACGGAACCCCATGAACCCTGTCAGGTCCGGAAGGAAGCAGCAGTAAGTGGGTATTCTCCGTGTGCCGCGGGGTCGCCTGGATCGAGCTAACTGCGAGCGTACCGCTTAGGAAGGTTCTATCGAAGAAAGGTGCACGGCGTTAAACTTACATAAATACAACACTTATCCAATTCAGGGTGAGTGTTTTTTATTTTTAGAAATCATCATGGCTACGCTTCTCAGCCCCAAGCCCAACCACTTTTCCGATCCACTTGTACAATTCTTGATATTTCTATGGAATCTTTCTGCTGTCGGTGTATTCCATTTTGTTTTTTCGCGCAATTGTTCTGTGAAAACGACAATAAGCTTTTGCGACTCTCTCTTACAATGAGTGTTCTTCAAACCTCCTCTCTCGTATTTCTGTTTCTGCTTTGAAAAACCGGGTTGGAATCGGTATAATAAGATGATGATTATTTTCGATAAAGGAGGGCGTGCGGATGGCTTATCAAGCATTATATAGATTATACCGGCCACAACAATTTCAGGATATGGTCGGCCAGGAACATATCACGAAAACTTTACAAAATGCCTTATTACAACAAAAGCTATCCCATGCCTATTTATTCAGTGGTCCACGTGGGACCGGGAAGACGAGTGCTGCTAAAATCATCGCGAAAGCGGTCAATTGCGAAAAAGCTCCAGTGGCTGAACCGTGTAACGAATGCGATGCATGTATTGGCATCACAAAAGGCTCTGTGTCTGATGTCATCGAAATTGATGCCGCTTCCAACAATGGTGTCGATGAAATTCGTGATATTAGAGATAAAGTAAAGTATGCGCCTAGTGAAGTCCAGTACAAAGTGTATATTATTGATGAAGTACATATGCTTACGATCGGAGCTTTCAATGCGTTGTTGAAAACTCTTGAAGAACCGCCAGCACATGTTATCTTCATACTAGCTACCACAGAACCTCACAAGATTCCTTTGACGATCATTTCGAGATGTCAGCGGTTTGATTTTAGAAGGATCACGAGTCATGCCATCGTTTCCAGAATGAAGACGGTCATTGATTCACAAGGTGTCCAAGTCGACGATGAAGCACTCCACCTCGTTGCTAGAGCGGCAGAAGGCGGGATGAGAGATGCTTTAAGCATTCTTGATCAAGCTGTATCTTATAGTGAAGATAAAGTTACATCGGATGATGTGTTGGCTGTTACAGGCTCGGTGTCCCAATCGCTGTTATCAGAAATGACAGATGCTTTTCAAAAAAATAATGTTATCGATGCCCTGAAGCATGTCGATCATTTGATGGAAAAAGGAAAAGATCCGATACGGTTCATCAACGATTTGATTTACTATTACCGGGACATGCTTCTTTATCAATCGGCTCCTGATTTGGAAGAGGTGCTTGATCGGGCACAGGTGGATCAAGACTTTACAGCCTTTGCACAAAAGATACCAGGGGATTGGATCTATCAAGTCATTGATGTTCTGAATAAAGCCCAGCAAGAAATGAAATGGACGAACCACCCTCGCATCCATCTGGAGCTTGCGATCGTGAAACTTTGTCAAGAAGAAAACCGGCCGACGGGTTCACAAGGCATTCCGACAGATATACAACCGCTTGTCAACCGGATCGAGCATCTTGAAAAAGAACTACGTCTATTGAAGGAACAAGGGGTCGCAAACAGCCATACAGGTAACCAGGCTGAATCAGAGGCGCCGAAGCGGACGTTTCAGTCAAGGACACCGAAGTCGAAAGTATCGACGGGGCGTATAAGAGAAATGCTGAAAGAGGCTTCCAAAAAAGATCTCCAGCTGTTCAGAGGAAAATGGGGAGACATTATGGAACGAATCAAGGCACGGATGGTCAATGCCCATGCATGGATGATCAACGCAACTCCAGTCGCCTGTTCGAAAGATTCCTTCCTGCTCGCTTTCCAGCATGAACTTCACAGTCAAATGGCGGTGAAGGACAATATACGTGAATGTGTAGAATCGGTCGTTCTTGAAACGATGGGACGCCAAATGACGATGATGACGATTCTCGAAAAAGATTGGGAAAGTGTCAAAAAATCCTATATCCAAGAGCAACAGAAGGCAGAACCTGTTGAGCCGGGAGAAGAATCGGATTACCAGCCTGACGAGGCAACACAACAAAAGAATGAAGATCCGATCGTAGATGAAGCGATCAAGCTTGTCGGTTCTGAATTTGTAGAAATAGAAGATTGATCAATAAAAGGAGGAAGTAAAATGAAGGGTAATATGAATAATATGATGAAACAAATGCAAAAAATGCAGAAACAGATGATGAAAGCTCAAGAAGAGTTGAAAGAGAAGACAATAGAAGGAACAGCTGGGGGCGGAATGGTCATCGTGACTGCAAATGGCCATAAGGAGATCCTTGACGTTGCCATCAAAGAGGAAGCTGTGGATCCTGATGATGTCGAAATGCTGCAAGATCTTGTTTTAGCGGCTACAAATGACGCATTGAAGAAAGTTGATGAAGTTGTGAATAAAGATATGGGCCAATTCACCAAAGGAATGAACCTGCCAGGAATGTTCTAAAGGGAATGCCCGATTCAGTCCTCGATTTTTGTCGGGGACTTTTTGGACATTTAAATCATCAAGAGCCTTGAGGCGCTCTTAAGGATGACCTTGATCATCGGTTGCTCCAGGTCATCCCTTTCTATAGGAGGAATTGCAGTGCATTATCCTGAACCGATCTCAAAATTGATCGATAGCTTCATGAAGCTCCCAGGTATCGGCCCGAAGACAGCTGTACGCTTAGCTTTCTTTGTTTTAGAAATGAAGGAAGATGACGTATTCGAATTCGGGAAAGCGTTAGTCAATGCCAAACGGGACCTCACCTATTGCTCTAATTGCCATCATATTACAGATCGTGATCCTTGTATGATCTGTGAAGACACAAGCCGAGACCAGACAACGATTTGTGTGGTCCATGATTCCAAAGATGTGATCGCAATGGAAAAAATGAAGGAATACCGCGGCTTATATCATGTTCTGCATGGAGCGATCTCGCCTGTGGAAGGAATTGGTCCTGAAGACATAAAAGTAGCAGAGCTTATCAAGCGGCTGCAGGATGATACTGTCCAAGAGCTAATCATGGCGACGGATCCGAACATTGAAGGTGAAGCGACAGCTATGTATATCAGCCGCCTTGTAAAGCCGACCGGCATCAAAATAACTCGCATCGCACATGGTCTGCCTGTTGGGGGAGACCTCGAGTATGCGGATGAGGTCACCTTATCTCGCGCCCTAGAAGGCCGCAGAGAAATATAGCCCATGGAGGCGAGTTCAATTATGATTTTCAGTCGAAAAGGCCGACTCAGAATGGAATACAATGAACGTTTGTTACATTCGATCGAAGCTGTCCGTTCAGAATGGCTCACAAAGAAAGAGTTGATCGAAAACAGTTTGGAGCCATCAGAACAAGTGTTATATGAAGTGAAGCTAGCGAAAGCCAAGTATTTCTTTTTGCTTCGAGAAGCTAAAATCCGTAATCTCAGAACGAGAAGTTTTTAAAGCTTCCCGTTCTTTTTTTATATCTTCCCTCATAGGTATAGTTATGAGACAACCTGTAAGGAGGATATGGTATGGATCCGTTCTGGGTATTTGCGATCGTTTGCGGTTTGATTATATTGTTATTATTCATCGGCGCCCCGTTGAAACCATTACGATGGATCGGACAAGGTGTCATCAAGCTGGTGATCGGAGCGTTGTTGTTATTTTTCCTCAATGCATTCGGAACGGCTATCGACATCCACATCCCGATCAACATCGCGACGGCTTCTGTTACGGGTTTTCTGGGCATACCTGGATTGATTGCACTAGTAGCAATCCATAAAATCATACTATAAGATGACGTTATACTTTCTATAAAACTATGAAAGAGCCAAAAAAATTCGGCTCTTTTTTCTTTGCAAAAAAAGCTTGCATCGTGAACAACCTGATGATATAGTTATTTTTGCTGCTCTTAAAAAACACATTATATTTCTATGAAAAAAACCTTTGACAAAATAGGCATGTGATGATAGTATATTAAGAGTCGCAACAAGACATCCTAACTAAACAATCTTCGATAAAAGATCGTGGTTTATGTCATTGTTGTAATAGATTTTCGTTTAAAACGTCACGTCCTGTGACGAAAACGAAGTCGGCCCATCCATGGGTAACACAGCTCTTTGAAAACTGAACAAAAGCCAAGCGTGAAA
>NZ_JAIBLJ010000036.1 GCF_020179385.1 Alkalihalobacillus sp. YIM B00296
AATACCGTGGTTTATTAGGGATGAAAATACAAACCTATCTCTCGGTGTTGGCCGTAAACATTAAAAGAATGACAAAGTTAATACCACAAAACGGGATGGAAAATGGATGAAACCAGCCCGTATTTTTTCTAATGGAAAATTTTTCACCCTATTTTGCAGGACTCTCCTGTAATGGGCGGCTTTTTTAGTATAAAAGAACTCCTATTCCCGAACCTTTTTGCAACATTTTTCACAATGTTCCGTGGTATCCTACAATAAGATAAAATAAATTCATTGTATTTGAGGAAGTGGAAAGTAATGAAATATGAAGGGTATTTGATTGATCTGGACGGCACGATGTACAAAGGAAAGGAACGCATAGAAGAAGCGGTAGAGTTTGTGAAAAAGCTTGAAAAAGAGGATATACCCTACCTGTTTATCACAAACAATTCAGCGAGCACACGTCAACAAGTAACCGAAAGACTTCAGAATTTCGATGTTCCCGTAACACCGGACCACGTGTTTACGTCATCTATGGCGATTGCTGAATATATGAAGCAAGATAAATTAGGAAAGCGTGTTTTCATGATAGGAGAAGTTGGGCTTCAGGAAGCAATTGAAAGGAAAGGTTTTAAAATCGTAGAAGAGGATGCCGATTACGTCGTTATGGGGATCGACCGGAGCCTTACCTATCAAAAATTGGAGCGGGCTTGTTTGGAAGTACGGAAGGGTGCACGTTTCCTTTCTACAAATAAAGATGTGGCATTTCCGACAGACAGGGGACTGGTACCAGGTAATGGCGCATTGACTTCAGTTGTGGCTGTCTCCACAGGGACAGATCCGATTTTTGTCGGGAAGCCCGAGCCGATCATCATGGATATGGCAATGACAAAAATGGACTTACCTAAGGAAAAGGTCCTTATGATCGGGGACAACTATCTGACGGATATTTTAGCAGGTATGAGGGCTGGAATCGACACTCTCCTTGTCTTTACTGGCGTCACCACCACACTTGAAGACATTCCACCCGAAGAAAGACCGACTCATACGATAGAGTCATTAAATTTATGGGATTTCCATCTATAATAGGAGGAGAGCAGAGTCGAAGAGGGAAATCAACTCTACTCTGTATTAGCGGTTCTATGGGCCAGTCTGCTGGATGCAGCCGCTGCTATGGCACCTACGATATCGTCTAAGAACGTATTGCATTTTCCAGAGGATTTGTCATTCAATACCTTTAAGATTCCTGGCTTCTGTTTATCAATATATCCGTAATTCGTAAATCCGATCGATCCATAAATATTCACAATGGAAAGGGCGATTACTTCATCCACACCGTAAAGCCCTTCGTCCTTTTTCAAAATTTGAAGTAAAGGCTCTTCAATCAGGTTTTTTTCAGCGAGTATGTCGAGTTGAATTCCTGTTAAAATTGCATTTTGTACTTCACGCTTTGCAAGGACACGATCAACATTATATTTACAAGTCTCAATATCGAGATCTGTATGGTATTGGCATTGCAGAAGGTACACGAGTTCTGCTATATCATTTTCCGTCACTCCACGATCCCATAGCCATTGGCGAGCTTTGATCTCGAGTACATCATGTTTATCTGAATGGTTTTCTTTCATAGTTTGGTCCCCAATCTTTTCAATTTAAACATTGGTTCCATGAAGGACTATCGTTGATTTAAGGGGCTAGAGAATCCGGAGGTTCGGTAAAAGGTGATTGTATACCCCATGTCAGCTCCTTAGGCGTCCAGCCCCTAGTTAAGTTTTCTTAGTATATGGTGTTTAGGTTATGTTATGAACAAAATCAAAAATTGCGTTTAAATGATAAACACTCCACCCATCTGTTTCATAAACTGCTAATACATAGGAGGGGAGTGAAAGCATTTGTTAGAGCGCGAAATATACCACCACTATAACTTATATGTCGATCATCGTACTCGTATTGGGGGATATGAGGGATTTCGTGCACATGATCGTTATTATGTGTTGGTGCCGATGAATGATGGCAATTATCTAATGTTGCAGGATATGCAGGCCATCATGTCTTATCTATATGAAAAAGGAGAGAAAGACCTGCCAGTCTGGGTGACGAACCAAAGAGGAAGAGTGGTTTCTAGAGTCGAAGGACAGGATATGATTCTCTTTGAACTTCCGAAATTTGAACGGTCGGAGCGAGGATCGATCGGTAAACAGTTGGGCAAATTCCATAAAGCTGGGGAACAGTTTCCGGTGACGAATGAAGAACTGATTCGTTACAACAAATGGGTTGAATTATGGACCTCACGACTTGATCAGTTGAAAGAACATTACGATGCCATTAATCAAAGCGGACCTTCAAGTGAGTTCGAGCTTCTTTTCTACGAATCGTTTCCTTACTATGAGGGGTTGACGGAAAATGCAATCCAGTACATTGTCGATTATGAGTGGGATCGTAATGGGAAAGAGGAAGGTAGTTATACGATCACACATGAACGATTTCATTCTGGATCATGGATTCCGATCAAACAAGATGATAACCTATTCATGAAGTTACCGCTTCATTTGGTCATCGATCACCCAGTCCGGGATGTTGCAGAATATGTCCGCTATCTGGTAACACAGCAAGCGAAAGGGGATTTGATTTCGGAATTCCTCAATGATTATACCGAAGAAAAGCCTCTGACAAGAGGAGGATGGCGTCTTTTATATGGGCGGTTATTGTATCCTGCGTCGTATTTTGATGTCGTGGAGACATATTTTAATGCTACAAGAGCCTATCAGAGAGACGGCTTAGTGGATCTTTTGAAATACGTGTTATCTTCTGAGGAAAATCATGAGTCCTTTATGAAGAACTTTTTCAATATCAGTGCACTTCCAAGGGATGTTGTTCAGATCGAGCCTGTTGGATGGTTGGCAAAGTCATAGTGACAGGAGGGGGGTATGCTGGCGTCAGGCGTTGCAAGTGTATGCTTGTCAGGAGCCAGGCACTTATGCACTCCTTCCTATACATATTGAACAAAAACGTTGAATGAGGAGAGTGGAACAAAAATGGACAACCCTTATGTTTTCATCACAAGGAAAGTTCCGGAGGATACGATCGCACCAATAAGAGAAGTAGCAGACGTTAAAATGTGGGACTCTGAGGATATCCCTGTTCCGAGAGAGGTTTTATTGGAAGAAGCGGAGGCTGCAACAGCTATTTACTCTATCCTTTCCGATAAAATAGACCGCGAATTAATAGAGAGAGCAAAAAATTTGAGAGTAGTCGGGAACCTTGCTGTCGGTTATGACAATGTCGATGTGGAAGCGGCGACAGAATATGGCGTTATCGTCTGTAACACGCCAGATGTACTGACCGATACGACAGCTGATTTGGCTTTCGCTCTTCTGATGGCTACGGCGCGCCGGATTCCAGAAGCGCAACAATATATCAAAGATGGAAAATGGGTTAACTGGAGTCCTTTATTATTAGCCGGGCAAGACGTACATCATAAAACCCTCGGGATTGTCGGTATGGGGCGGATCGGGGAAATAGTAGCGAAAAGGGCAACTGGTTTTGAGATGGATATTCTGTATCATAACCGTTCACGGAATGAAAAAGCGGAAAACGAATTTGGTGCTGCGTATGTTTCATTTGACAAACTTCTGGAAACTGCAGATTATGTTCTTAATTTGACCCCATTGACACCAGAAACAGCAGGCATGTTTAATCGAGATGTTTTCAACAAGATGAAGAAGAATGCAATTTTTCTCAATGTTGGTAGAGGAGGAGCGGTTGTAGAAGAAGATTTGGTTGCAGCCATCGAACAGGGGGAAATTGCCGGGGCTGGATTAGACGTTTTTGAAAAAGAACCAGTTCCAGAGGATCACCCATTGATGCAATTTCAGAATGTCGTCTGCCTGCCTCACATAGGGAGTGCGAGTGTGGAAACAAGGAAAGCGATGTGCAGTTTGACCTCACGTAATATCAGGGCAGTATTGCGTGGTGAAAAGCCCGAAGCAGCAGTGAATTGGAATGAATGATGAAAGAAAAAAGAGCGGATCTGCATCGTCCGCTCTTCCGTTTTATAAGTCTGCCTAAGCATTTTTTGTTTAAAATACTTGTTCTAATTCAGTTACACCAGGAACCTCTTCAAGCAATGCACGCTCGATACCTGCTTTTAATGTAATGGTAGAACTTGGGCAGCTTCCGCATGCTCCCATCAGTCGAACTTTGACGATTCCGTCTTCGATATCTACCAGCTCAACGTCTCCACCATCACGAAGCAGGAAAGGTCGTAATTTATCAAGTACCTCTTCAACTTGTTCACGCATAAATATCTACCCCTTTCTTAATCTTTATTATAATCATTTTCATGAAAAAATGCTATTGTTAAAAGCTGTTCATCCTCATTTTTTATCGTAGCACATCTAAAAAGTGTATGAAATAAGCAGTATGAAGGATTTGGCAGATTCGGCCAGGTGCTGCCCTTTTCTCAATTACCATTCCTTAAATAATAATAATCAAGGTAAATATACAATGATCTGTAAAGTGAAAGGGCTAGCCCAAAGTGTAACATACATAGGGGACAGCCCTGAGGAAAGATTTAATTTGTATGATATTTGTACATCCATAGGATGCCGGATTTCAGAAGCCTTGGGACACGGCCAGTCAGAGCCGTTCCTTTCATCATACCGAAACCGTGTTTTTTACCAAGTGAACCAAGCACACCTTTAAGCTTGATCTTAGGGAGATCCTCAAGTGGTTCATCTTTCCAAAGCTTCAGCAGGACTTCCACGATTTGATCTCCTTGGCCTTCAGCGAGCTGGGCACTTGGTGCATGAGGTAAGCTTGCGCAATCGCCTACCACAAACACATGCGGATCATCCGGAAGATGGTGGTGTGGGGATAGGACGACACGGCCGGAATCATCTTTTTCTACATCTAGTTCCCGTACAAGACGGTTCGGTTGGATTCCAGCAGTCCAGACAATTTCATCACAAGGAATCGCTTCCTCATCATTATATAAAATATTCGGTTCAACACGTGTTATATTGGATCTGTTGACGATCTCCACACCATGATCGATGAACCATTTCTGGACGTAATTGCTCAGGCGCTTAGGAAAGGTAGAAAGGATTGTTTCACCGCGGTCAAAAAGCTTGATCGACAAATCCGGGCGGCTTTCACGAAGTTCACTGGCTATTTCAACACCGCTCAAGCCTGCACCGACTACGCCAACTACACCTTTAGGCGGCAGATTGTTCAGTTTTTGATAGGTTTCACGTGATTTATCGATTGTCTGTATGCTTAAAGTATGGTCGGGTGCACCTGGGACACCGTGATACTTATCCTCACATCCTAAACCGATGATGAGGTCATCATATTCAAGCGAATCATCATCTTCGAACTCAATTTTCTTGTTGTTCAGATCGATATTTGTCACCTCGCCGTACTTGACAATGACACGAGGGTCTTCTGGAAAACTGACCCGGATGTGATGATCTGAAATTGTACCCGCTGCAAGAGCGTAGTATTCTGTTTTTAGACAATGGTACGGTAGACGGTCTACTAATGTGATCTGAATGTCTTCTGGAAGCTTAGAGTCAAGCAATCCATGGATGATTTTCATTCCACCATATCCAGCACCTAAGATGACAAGTCTTTTCATTCTGTCATTTCCCCTTTTTTCATGAAATCCTTTTATGCTAACTTCCAATAATGTCATGACCCGCTGAATCAAAGATTCCTTCGTGTCGTCGATGTGTGAGGTCGACAAAACATAATGGAAATGGCTGTTACAAACATGGGCACATGAAGTCAAGTCAATGTGTAAACTTATTTCACCTCTTGTGCTTCCCCTGTTTAGAATCGTCCTCCAATGCTTGATTAGAGGGCTTTCTTCTTTCATTACAGTTGCCCAGAGATCTTTCGTGAAATCCGAATCGAGATCATAATACGTTAAGAGATGACGGACTAAAACCTCCATTTGTTTTTGGAAGGGTTGTGAAAAAATATACCCTTTTTCGAGAAAAATACTCAAAGTATGGAGGCGTTCTTCAGCAAAATGCTGCATTAAATCCTCTTTTGAAGGGAAATAATTGAAAAACGTACCTTTTGCAATATTAGCTCTGTCAGTAATTTCCTTGACGCTTGTATGGGCATATCCTTTTTCATAGAAAAGTTCCAATGCAGCTTTCACGATGTTTTCTTCTGTATAATTCCTTTTCTTGTTACGGTTCACTTCAAGCTGCATCTCCTTTATATGCTAATAAAGAAATAGGCCATATACCTGTACTAAATAGGGATATGAATACCTGATTATCCAAGCAAATGACCGTGGTCATCTGTAGTATAACGAAAATGTGACAAATCTACAACACTCATCTATAAAAATGATGTTGACAAGCCACGTATGTTGACGGAGATCAGTGTAAGGATGTAGGATAAGGATGGAAAGAAAGGTGGTTGAAAATGAGGCCAATCATCGAATTTTGTGTCAGCAATCTGGCTAACGGATCTCAACGTGCAAGGGAAGTACTTGAACAAGATCCGAATCTCGATGTTATTGAATATGGTTGTCTCGGGAACTGTGGACAATGCTTTCGATCACCGTACGCATTAGTGAACGGTGAATACGTTCCAGGTGAAACACCCGAGGAACTTGTCGACAATGTTTATCAATATTTAGAAGATAACCCGATGTTCTAATGGGTGTTAATAGATATCCGGAAAAGATCTCTTTCAAATGGAAGAGGTCTTTTTCTATGCCAGGACGACTTCAAGCGAAAGTGTTTAACGAACAAGTATGGATATATATGGACTAGAGGGGAAATATAACCGTAAAACCTACCCATACTCAAAAATCTTTTGTAACAAAAAACGGGTTAACGCTTTGCTATTTCCGGGTACAAAACAATGTTGGAACATAAGGAAAAAAATGCCCTCTTGTAATTTTGTCGAATTCTGTTACATTGTTATTGGCGAAACGTTAGATGTCAGACGACTAAATAGAAAGCGTTTTCGATTTCAATACAATACATTAGGGGAGTGAACGTTATGCAATATGTGTGGGGGATCGTCGGTATTTTAACGATCTTACTCATTGCGTTTCTAGTGTCGAATAACAAAAGGAAAATTCGACTACGAACAGTATTAGGTGGTCTAGCAATCCAGATTGGATTTGCACTGATTGTTATGGAATGGAATGCTGGTAAAGCTGCATTACAAAAGGTCTCCATGGTTGTTCAAAACATCGTGAACAACGCAAACGAAGGAATTGAATTCCTGTTCGGAGGTCTTGTTGCAGAAGACAGTGGCCTTGGATTCATTTTTGCGTTCCAAGTATTGACGATCATCATCTTCTTCTCATCTTTAATTGCAGTACTTTATTATCTAGGAATCATGCAATGGATCATTCGTTTGATTGGTGGAGCTATTTCTGCCCTGCTAGGTACGAGTAAAGCAGAATCCCTTTCAGCAACTGCCAACATTTTCGTTGGACAAACTGAAGCACCATTGGTTATTCGTCCTTACTTACCACGAATGACACAATCAGAGCTTTTTGCTGTCATGGTCGGTGGGCTTGCTTCGGTCGCTGGATCAGTATTGATTGGTTACAGCTTGCTTGGTGTACCGCTAGAATACTTGTTAGCGGCAAGTTTCATGGCTGCTCCAGCTGGATTAGTGATGGCGAAAATCATCTTGCCTGAAACAGAAAGATCGGAAACTACAGACGAAATCAAAATGGAAAAAGACGTTGAAGCAGTCAATGTGATCGATGCTGCAGCTCGCGGTGCTTCTGATGGATTAAAGCTTGCATTGAATGTAGGTGCGATGTTACTTGCGTTCATCGCGTTGATCGCAATGTTAAACGGCTTGCTTGGTTGGATCGGTGGATTCTTCGGATATGGCCAGCTATCTCTTGAATTGATTCTTGGATATGTTTTCGCGCCATTTGCATTCATCGTCGGCGTACCTTGGGAAGAGGCAGTCCGTGCAGGAAACTTCATTGGTCAAAAGCTTGTGCTGAATGAATTTGTTGCATACTCTGCGTTCGCTCCTGAGATTCCTGAACTAAGTGACAAGACTGTAGCAATCGTCAGTTTTGCGCTTTGTGGATTCGCAAACTTATCATCTCTTGCCATTCTACTTGGTGGCCTTGGAGGGATTGCGCCTAACCGTCGATCTGACATCGCAAGGCTTGGTGTCAAAGCCATCATTGCTGGTTCACTGGCGAACATGTTGAGTGCAGCAATCGCAGGCATGTTGATCTGATTATAAGAACCAGGTAGCTCCTCGTTTCATGCGGGGGGCTATTTTCTTTATGTCCACGTATACTTTATAGACTTATGGATGAAATATTCTGAATTACACAGTGAATACTAGACTTATCCTTACATCATATGGATTTCCTTGTGTTTTTTGGTAAAATGTACCTATATTGGAAAACAGACTGTCGAACAGCGGTCGCTGACTGCTTTAGACATTTTTGTAGTAAGTTGTGATGTTGTTGTACCGGTAGGAAGTATCCATTGTCATTCCGTGAAAAGCTGATTATACTAATAAAACAAAGAGAAAGAGCAGGGGGAAAATCATGTCTTCTTTCAGGTACACATGGCCTTATGAACGAATGATGAAAGATATCTATATCCAACAGTGTCCTTATTGCAGCAAGGAAAATATATTGACGAATTTAAAAGACGAAGACCTTCAAAATGCCAAAGAAGGCTTTCGAACATATTTGATCATGCCCTGTTGCCATTCGAAAATGACGATTCTCAAAGCTGATGATGATTATTTTTGGACGACAGAACAATTGCGATGATGGAGGAAGCTTAATGATACAATTCAATTTTACGAAAATGCACGGACTAGGGAACAATTACATCTATGTCAATTTGTTTGAAGAATCACTTCCGGAAGCGAAGCTTTCGTCGATCGCAATTTCTGTCTCCAATCAGAATACAGGGATCGGCTCTGATGGACTGATTTTGATCGGTCCATCCGATCGTGCTGATGTCCTCATGCGTATTTTTAATAACGATGGCTCTGAAGCGAAGAATTGCGGCAATGGATTGCGATGTGTCGCTAAATACGTCTATGAACATCACCTCGTCGAGGAAAAACATTTTACGATTGAAACACTCGGCGGTATTGTACAAGCTCAGGTTCTTCCGGAAGGGGAAAAAGTTCATCAGGTAACGGTCAATATGGGGAAACCGAGGCTAAAACGCTTGGACCTTCCTATGATCGGTACGGGCAATCCTGATGATCATGTTTTGCGAGAAAAAATGGTAGTCCTGGACCAACATCTTGAGCTTACTGGCGTATCGATGGGAAATCCGCATGCCATCTTTTTTATTGAGGACATTGAAACAGCACCTGTCCTAACTGTTGGGCCTGTTGTAGAAAAGTCGGAAAATTTTCCAGAAGGTGTTAATGTTGAGTTTGTCGAAATGATTGATGAAAAGGAAATGCACTTCCGTGTTTGGGAAAGAGGCTCTGGTGTTACCCAGGCATGTGGAACTGGCGCATGTGCAGCTGTGGTGGCTGCAGTCTTGAACGGAAAAGCAAAACGGGATGATGAAGTCATTGTCCATTTAGCGGGTGGAGATTTGCTCATAACATGGACTGAGAGTGGTGATGTATTGATGAGTGGGCCGGCCGTCACCATTTGTGAAGGAACATACTATTATGGAAGTACGGATTTCAAAAAACAAAAGGACAGTACGATATAACCGGAAAGTACACCTTTTTGTTCCAGTGTATATTATAGGGGTGGTGGCGTATGATTAAGACATCGAAATCGATATTGTTCAAAAAATATAATGAGCAAATTGAGTGCCTCCGTAGTGAAATGATCCGTACCGCTCGAGTATTAGGTTTGAATCACCCGAAAGTATTGTATTATAGTCGAGAAATAGATCGCCGTCATAATGATTTGATCCGATTGAAGGAAGATGGCATTACAGGGCTGGATGGTTGAGGTTCAATGGAAGGCGCTGTATACTAAAGTATAGAGATATGAAAGGAGTGATCCATAATGATTATTACAATCACAGAAGCTGCTGCAAATCAAATCAAACAGATGATGGCTGCTGAAGAAGGAGATAACCTATATCTTCGTGTTGGAATCCAAGGCGGGGGTTGTAGTGGCCTTTCATATGGCATGGGATTTGATAGTGAAGTTCAAGACACGGATACGAAATTTGATCAACATGGCATAGGTGTAGTCGTCGATTCAGATAGTAAGAAGGCTTTAGAAGGTACGACCATCGATTATAAACAAAACATGATGGGTGGCGGTTTCACAATCAACAACCCGAATGCGATCGCTTCATGCGGATGTGGAACGTCCTTCAAGACAGCAACGAATGAAGGAACACCGGAAGAATGCTGATATATGGATAACGAGCTGGTGCCAATATGGTGCCAGCTTTTTTTGTTGAAAAGACTACTCTATTATAGCGGGAGGGAATGGGCTTTAGATTGTAGATCTCAAAAAACAAATGCAGGTATTATTTATCCCATCAATTAAAGTTGTTCATGCTTCTAAAACTCTATTTCAAATCTGTAATAAAAATCAGGAGGTTTCGGTCATACTAACAGAAAAAGGAGATGACTGGAACAGTGGCGGAAAGGACAGATGACAAGTCGACACGCGATCGGAAACTCATGAACGCCAACTATATGGTGTATGCAGTCATATTGGGCATCCCGTTACTGGGATTATTAATTTATTTGATGTACTATCTAATGTAGCATCGGTGCCAGGTACATTCATAGAAGTCAAGCGTAGCAAGGCTTTCAAAATGGTGCCTGGCACGTAAAAAGACTTCGGCTTGGTTTGGCCGAAGTCTTTTCTTAAAACAGGCTTGTGCTGTGCATGGGTTGTACTTTCGCGTTCGGATCGATGTAAGCTTTCGCATTGTTAATGGCGGTCGGCGCTTCCCCGAAGCCCGTTGCGATCAATTTGACCTTTCCGTCGTACGTACAGATGTCACCAGCTGCATAGATACCAGGTACATTCGTTTCCATACGGGAGTTGACAACGATGGAATTCTTTTGGATTTCAAGTCCCCATTCTTTGATTGGTCCGAGTGAAGAGATGAAACCATAGTTTACGATAAGTGAATCACATTCGATCACTTCTTCGTTTTCACCTTTGCTTTCTTTCAAAACCACTTTGTTGACTTCATGATCATCGCCAATGATTTCTTTGACTCGATATGGTGTCTTGATATTGACTTTGGAATTCATAAGTTGTTCGACACTATGCTCATGCGCTCTGAACTTTTCACGACGATGAGTCAATGTTACCTCTTGCGCAATTGGTTCGAGCATGTTAGCCCAGTCTACGGCAGAATCTCCACCACCGCAAACGACAACCTTCTGACCAGCGAATGCATTCAGATCATTTACGAAGTAGTGTAGGTTTTTCCCTTCATAGCTTTTCGCATTTTCATGCTCCAAGCGCCTTGGTTGGAAAGCCCCTACTCCTGCCGTAATGATGACAGCTTTTGTATAATGGACATCCTTATCGGTTGTAAGCTTGAAATTATTATCGTCCATCCTTTCAACCTTTTGGACCGATTGCTCTAGCGCAACTGTCGGATTGAACTGAAATGCTTGCTCTTTCAAGTTATTAACGAGATCTTGTGCGAGAACCTTCGGAAACCCTGCCACATCATATATGTATTTTTCAGGGTAAAGCGCTGATAATTGGCCTCCCAACTGTGGCATACTTTCGATGATTTTTACCTTTAGCTGTCTCATGCCTCCGTAAAATGCGGTGAATAATCCTGTCGGCCCTCCACCTATGATCGTAACGTCATAGACATCGTGTTGCTCGGTCATATCATTCTACACCCCCAGTTATCTGTTTGTACCCATTATAACCTTTAATAATCGATTTAGAAAAGGAAAAAACTGAGTAATAGTTATGATCGTAAAAAAGTTCCGGCTATGGGTTGAAAAAAATTTAAAAAAGGTCTAAGATTGACCGTGGGACAAATTCGTCTAAAATGTGACATATTACGCAATAGTACGTGAAATGTGTAACAAACTTTTGAAAAAAATCTATAAATAGTATGATTGTCCAAAATCACACACTACTTGAAGAAGAGGTGGAGAGAAATGAGCAGACCTAAAATCGTCATTCTTGGTGCCGGATATGGCGGAATAATGACAGCAACTCGTCTTACGAAAGAACTTGGGATGAACGAAGCGGAAATCACGCTAGTCAACAAACATAATTACCACTACCAAACAACTTGGTTGCATGAGCCTGCAGCAGGTACATTGCACCACGATCGTACACGAATGCCGATAAAAGACGTCATTGACACGAATCGTATCAATTTCATCCAAGATACTGTTGTTTCTATCGATGACAACACAAAGACTGTCAAATTGGAGAACGGAGAACTTACTTACGATTATCTCGTCATTGGACTTGGTTTCGAGTCTGAAACGTTCGGAATCCCTGGTGTCAAGGACCATGCATTCAACATCCGGAGCGTGGACACTGTTCGTAAAATCCGTGAACACATCGAATATCAATTCGCCAGCTACAATAATGAGCTGAATCCATCTGACAGCATGCTTACAATCGTAGTTGCCGGTGCCGGGTTCACTGGAATCGAATTCATTGGGGAGATGGCTGACCGTATCCCTGAGCTTTGCGCAGAATTTGATATTCCTCGCGAAAAAGTACGTCTGATCTGTGCTGAAGCAGCTCCGACTGTACTTCCAGGTTTTGATGAAGAGCTTGTTGAATACGCGGTTAACCTTCTTGAAAGCAAAGGTGTCGAGTTCATGCTTGGTACACCGATTAAAGAAGTGACAGCAGACGGGGTTGTATTGGAAGAAGAGGAAATCAATGCTGATACGATCGTTTGGACGACTGGAATCCGTGGAAACTCCATCGTTGAGAACTCTGGTTTTGAAACGATGCGCGGTCGGATCAAGGTTGAAGGTGACCTTCGTGCTCCTGGTAAAGACCATGTTTTCATCGTCGGTGACTGTGCATTGATCATAAATGAAGAGATCAATCGCCCTTACCCGCCAACAGCACAGATTGCGATCCAACAAGCATTCACGGTTGCCCGTAACTTGAAAGCGCTGATTAATGGTACCAAGACAGAAACTTTCGTGCCAGAAATTAAAGGTACAGTTGCTTCATTGGGTAAAGGGGAAGCAATTGGTAAAGTAGGGAATAAGAAGCTTTATGGGGCAACAGCTGCTGCGATGAAAAAAATCATCGACAACCGCTACTTGTTCTTGTTAGGCGGAATCCCACTTGTTGTAAAAAAAGGTAAACTTAAGTTATTTTAATATTTGATACAATAGGGTGAAGCTGTTTGAAACAGCTTTGCTCTTTTTTATTTAAGGCTGTTTTCTAAAAATTTGTTGCATATTGAATGGAGATAAGGAAATGAAAACTGGAAATATGCGAGATTCCTGCGGGAAAACAAGTTAAGCAGTACCCCTCAAGCGGCCCACAAAATAAAAGGATCTTCGACTAAAAACCACCACGTCCTGTGGTGAATGTCGAAGCCAGCACATCCGTGTGCAAGTGAGGTGGCTAACAGAACGAGGCTAATTCAGGGAAGTGATGTCTAGCTCCAACGTCCAACCACTTGGATCACTTCAGTCCTCATGCGGCGGCCACAGCCTCCTCGTCGGACTTCCAGTGACCTACGTGACTAAGGGGGTCGCTTCTGCTTTTCTTTCGCCCGCGGAGAGCAAGTATATTTCCAAATTGTCCATATTTAAAAACAATAGAGTAGCTTCGCGAGTGGTTTTTCGGTCAGAGGCAGATTGTATTTTTTGAATTCGAAATTAATATTCTAAATACATATAAAAAAGGAAGGGGAGGGATTGGGTGAAAAGGAAAAGAGAGAATGTTTGGTTGGCAGTAGCTGGGATTGTTAACTATGACGATCAATGGTTAGTGGTAAAAAAGAAATATGGTGGCTTGACTGGTAAGTGGTCATTTCCTGCTGGATTTGTTGATGAAGGCGAAACAGTGGATGAAGCGGTTAAACGTGAAATTTTAGAAGAGACAGGGATTGAAGCGGAGATTACTGGTGTACTTGGAATCCGTTCTGGCGTCATCAAGGAACAAATCAGTGATAACATGATCATATTTCAATTGGAGGCAGTAGGTGGGATGCTCAAGGCTCAAGAAAGTGAGATCGAGGAAGTAGCTTTCCTGTCCGAAAACGAGCTGTTGAACGACCCGGATTCTTCCATCATGATTCACTTTTTTCTAGGGAAAAGCCATGATTTGAGCGGTTTTTCGACACATGATTTGGACCCGGGAACACAATTTGGATACACAAATTATAAAATCATCAATTTGCGTTAAAAAAGTCCGAAAAACATATGAGGGATGAGCATTAAACCGTTGTATACGTTTACATGACAGCATATAGTCAAATATCAGATTTTTCAAAAAACTTCTTAGATGATATATTATCTGAAAATTTACTAAAGAGGTGACAACCATGAAAAAAGAGGAAAAGAATCGTAATCCTCAGTCTGCAACCTGCCAATATTGCAAAGGAATGGGATATTTCCAATTACTGCTCGGGGGATCTGAAACATGTGACCATTGCGGCGGCAGTGGAAGAAAACACAATTAATAGTTATGACAGGTTTTTGAACATGAGTGATTTTATTTAATGGACCCCTTTTGCTAGCATTGACTCTATAGGTTTAAATAAAGTAAACTAGTCAATGGATATAAAGGGGTGACCATTATGCCGTTAACTATTCCAACGCTGATCATTTCCATGCTTTTGTTCATGGTTTTGTTTTTTGGAATCGGCTTTCTACTCAATATGCTTCTGAGAATGACCTGGGTAATGGCTGTCATCTACCCGATCGTCGTTATCAGGATCGTCGATGATGTAAGTATGACAGAGTATTTCACTGCACCAGCTTCTTCATTGCCAGAACTGACGAATAGCATTGTTCAATTGCACTTTTCTGATATATTGGTTCTATTATTCGGTTTACTCGGCGCTATTCTCTCTGGAGTTTCGATCAAAATGCTCAGAGTCAGAGGCTATCAAATGTTCTAGAATGTCATAATTTCATAAAGAAAACTTGGCAAAGCCAAGCCTGTGGCGACGGCTGAGCTTTAGTTGCACTTATACTTTCTTATAGTGTAAACAAGGGGACTGACCCAAAGCATCGTCCACAGGACGGTTGTTTAGGTGAGTCCCTTTTCTTTATGTGTACCAGGCACCTGAAATAAAGTGCGCTATATCAAGGTTTCTGAGCGGTGCCAGGAACCAAAACAAGGCACCAAAACAAAGCGAATATTCAGACAAATGCTTCCTCTCATGAATACTTTCTGGTGATTTTGGAAAGTATTAGGCATGAGAGGAGTGAAGAGATGCAGTTTACAAAAACAATCCTGAAACGCTCTCTTATGTGTTGCTTGTTCATCCTGGCCCTGGTCATGACAATTGGAAAGCTCTCCGGAGTAGAGGCTTCAGGGTTAATGGGTTTATCAAATCAAAAAGAAATCTTTATCAACCTAGAAGCAATGGAACATATGAAGAAAAGAACAGCTATGATGTTCAAGTCGGTATTCAACACGAAAACACCATTATTGCTCGCATCCAATACGATTTCCAAAGAGCATTCTCTAGAAGCAATGGTAGATACAGAACGATATCCTACAATGGAAGTCGTGGCTACCGGTTATACTGCGGGTGTTGAATCGACAGGTAAAACGGAGGCTCATCCAGCTTATGGAATAACAAAATCAGGTGTTAAAGTACGCCGCGATTTATATTCTACAATCGCAGCTGACACATCTGTTTTCCCGATCGGCAGTATCCTATTCATCCCTGGTTACGGATATGGTGTGGTGGCTGATACAGGATCGGCCATTAAAAACCAGAAGATCGACCTTTATTACAAGGAAGTAAAGGATGTATTCGCAAAGTGGGGAAAGAAGACGTTAGAAGTCTATATCATAAAAAAAGGGAATGGATCCCTTACAGAACAAGAGTTGACCGAATTGAATGAGCAAAAATCCATGCAAGTATTCCGTCAACAGCTGTTTCCACCAAAAGGTACTTAATGATCCCATATGAAAAAGAGGACTGACCCGGACATCCATCATTGCTGAGGATGAGGGTTCAGTCCCCTTCATCATTTATCTTTAAATATTGTCATTCGATCATTAAATTTCAATTTTAATTCCTCAACAAAGGGTCTCCATGAGTTTCTTTAAAAGTAGGGTAGTGCTTCGGATGGATGATCGAGGCGATTTTTTGCAACCCGACCAATAGACGAGGTGAAGGTCTGCAAAAGTAGGGTTCTTCCAGGACATGCACATTCTGTGTCTTCATCGCTTTCATTTCATTCCAACCAGGCCGCTTCTGTAAAACAGCAGGTTTTACTTGCTGGGTTCGTACACCTACCCAAACGAGACAAATATGGTCTGGTTCTTTCCTACGTACCGTTTCCCAATCTGTTTGAAAACTGGCTGTATCCTCTGAAGCAAAGCAGTTGACAGCGCCAGCCAGCATACTGATTTCCGTTAGCCAATTGATGCCACCAGGTGTGAAAACAGGCTTTGGCCACCATTCCCAATACAGCTCAGGTTTTACATCAATTTTTCCAGCAATCCCCCGGTACGTTTCAATCATTGAACGGTATTTCTCCACAACCATCTCAGCCTGTTCCTCAATCCCTGTCAACTTTCCTAAAGTCAGAAGATCAGTTGCGATTTCTTCCAAGGAGTTTGGATTGAACACATGAAAGGGGATGTTTCGTCTCTTTAGTCTCTCAATATTTTTCTCCATACCCGGCACACTTAATGAGGCGAGGACGAGATCTGGCTCTAGGGACTCTATTTTGTCGATATCGATATCGAGGTCAGGTCCTAAACGTGGCAATCCAACAATTTCTTCAGGCCAATCTGAGAAATTATCCACTCCGACAATAGAAGAGGTTAACCCTAGATAAGCTGCTAATTCTGTATTGCTTGGACAAATCGATACAATCCGGATTCTAATCTCCCCCTAATGAATGAAACTGTAATAAATGCTAAGACTTAACCCGATCCCAAGGATTGCTCCGAAAAATACCTCACTCGGGCGATGTCCGAGCAATTCTTTCAGTTCCCGGCGTTTTTCCTCTTCGTTTTTCTTAGGCCAGTTCTTTATCTCTGTGGTGAGATGCTGAAAATCACGTAGCAATTGATTCAGTACGATTGCTTGTTCTCCAGCTTGCCAGCGGACACCTTTGGCATCATACATGACGATGACACTGAAAACGACAGTAATAGCAAACATCGTTGAGCCGACTCCTTCAAGCAATCCGACTGACGTAGCCAAACTTGTGACACCGCTAGAATGTGAACTCGGCATTCCTCCCGTACTGAAAAATAGATTCCATTCGATCTTACGAGTAGAAGTATACATGATTGGAATTTTGATCGCTTGTGCAAATAATATGGCGAAGATCGAACACCACAATGGAAAGTTAGTGATAAGTGCGTCCAAGAAAAGCAACGTCCTTTCTATAAAACTGATTATTTTTTAGTTTACCATATCCTCTTTGAATTGATTACCCGCATTTTGCTCCAGGTATGCACGTGGTATGATTAGAAGAGGGGGAGATGACATGGATTATCCGATGGAATATTATCAATTCTTCATAAAATTCAATGAAGGTGATTATTACACATGTCACGATCTTCTTGAGGAAATCTGGATGACAGATAAGCAGAATTTGTTTTTAAAAGGGCTGCTCCAGATGTCAGTCGCGATTTACCATTACGAATACGGTAATGTAAAAGGAGCAAGATTAATGTTCCAGCGAGCTATTGAATGTTTCGAGCCGTATCCGACTTACTATTGGGGACTGAATACTATAGAGCTCTCCGATTTTGTGAAGGAATGTCTCGAACGGATGCCTTTAATCGAATGGGTTCCATTTGAAAAAGTTAGAACGTTGCCGGATTTGCCTCGAATTTATTTATATCTAAAAGAAGATGTTTAGGGTTATCGAAATATTTCGATATAATAGATTTTAATGAGAACAATAGGGGGGAATTAGATGTTTACAATTAAAAATGGGATTGACCTAAAGGAAGGTATACATACTCTAGTCGTTGGAATATACTCTGATGACAAGAAACCAACAGGTATTACGAAAGAAATCGATGGTGCGCTCAATGGCCATATTACCGAGCTTTTCAAAAGTGGCGAGCTTTCAGCTAAATTGAAAAAGGTGACACGGATTCATACATTAGGGGCGCTCGGCCTCAAAAGTATCTATTTTGTTGGACTCGGAAAGAAAAAGGACCTTACATACCGCAATGTACGTGATGCTTTTGGAAGGGCAGCAAAAGAACTGAAGAGCAGCAAGCAGGAAGATATCGCTATCGCCCTTGATTCCTTCGGCTCAGAGATTGAGATTACCCAAACTGCCCACGCATTAGCAGAAGCATTCATCCTTTCCACATATAAATTCGAAGATTATAAAGAGAAGAAGAATGACAAACGCTATGAATTGAAATCGATCACTGTCTACTCTGAAGAAAATGAGGCAACGGTCATTAATGCATTGAAAACTGGAGAAGCGTATGCTGTTGGTACAAATGTAGCACGTGATCTGGTCAACACGCCAGGAAACATGCTTACACCGACGGATTTTGCCGAGCGGGCAGTCAACATCTCGGAAAAATACGGCTTCGAATACGACGTGCTTGAGCGTAAGGATATGATGGAGCTCGGCATGGGTGCCTTGTTAGCGGTGAGCCAGGGGTCTGAACAGGATCCGAAAATGATTGTCGTCAAATATATGGCGAAAAAGGATTGGAATGACGTCCTCACATTTGTCGGAAAAGGTCTCACTTTCGATGCAGGCGGATATTCCATCAAGCCAGCGCTTAACATGCATGAGATGAAATCCGATATGGGTGGTGGTGCGGCTGTTCTTGGTGCGATGGAAGCGGTCGGACGACTCAAGCCAGACGTGAATATCATGTTTGTCATCCCATCAAGTGAAAATCTGATCAACGGTTCCGCGATGAAACCGGGTGATGTCATGACTTCCATGAGTGGTAAAACAATCGAAGTAACGAACACCGATGCTGAGGGTCGTCTGATTTTGGCTGATGCACTTACGTATGCAAAAGAGCTTGGTGCATCATATCTTGTGGACCTTGCCACTCTTACTGGTGGTATCGTTGTGGCATTCGGTGACATCGCTTCAGGTGTGATGACGAATGATGAAGATTTCTTCGAGAAGTTTGAGAGATCTGCAGAAGAAGCGGGCGAATATGTATGGAGGCTTCCGATGTTCGGCCCATACAAAAAGATTTTAAAAACAAGCGATGTAGCTGATTTCGTCAACTCAGCCGGTAGACTTGCCCATCCGATCCAAGGGGGCGTCTTCCTGTCTGAATTCGTCGGCGAAACACCTTGGCTTCACCTCGATATTGCAGGTACAGCATACAGCAACAAGACGAGCGACCTGGGGCCAAAAGGGGCCACTGGTGTCATGACACGGTCAATATTAAAATTGATTGAAAAATTCGAAACGCAATCCTGATTTCATCTGAACCCCTCCAGTAAACTGGCTGGAGAGGTTTTTTGCATTAGAAACAGGGAGTCCTGTTTTGTCGGAAAGTTGTTGAATATGGGATAAATGCACAAGAATTTGAAGACATATATTTTAGCAAAAGTCTCTGGTCTCGGTTGAAAATTTATTGGGAAGATTTTTGGATCCATCTCTTCCCAGCATACCCTTGAGCCCCGGATGCACAGAACCGGATGTGTTGACACTCTTAATAATTCATGTTAGATTGTGTAAGGTTTTAATACATTAGCGATTTATCAAGATAAAGGATTTTTGGAGGTCAACATCATGAATGCAGTTGTAATTGCTGTACTCGTCATGCTTATCTTAAGCTTGTTGCGTGTACAGGTTGTATTGGCGCTTGCCATTGGTGCGTTTACAGGTGGAATCGTCGGGGGACTGGGTATCAGCGAGACGATCACTGTTTTTACTGAAGGGTTGGGCAACAATGCTGTAATTGCTCTAAGTTATGCACTATTAGGAGCATTTGCTTTAGGTATATCGAAGACAGGATTGCCAGAGGTAATCGTTTCTAGGGCACTGAAAGTCACACAGAAGCAAGGTGATTCGAAAAAGAAAGCTTTATCGAAAGCACTATTGCTATTGATTATCGTGACAATCTCCATCTTTTCACAAAACCTCATACCAATCCATATCGCTTTTATTCCGATTTTAATCCCGCCATTGTTGATGATTTTCAATGAGCTGAAAATGGATCGGAGAGCATTGGCTTCTTCGATCACCTTCGGATTGACGGCACCATATATTCTATTGCCAGTCGGTTTTGGCTTGATCTTCCACCAAATCATACAGGAAGAAATGGAGAAAAGCGGCTTGAATGTTGATATGGCGATGATTCCAAAGGCGATGGTTCTGCCTGTTATCGGAATGGTGATCGGGTTGCTTATTGCCTTATTCGTTTCTTACAGAAAACCGCGTAATTATGAAAATAAAGATATCGCAAGCGAAAGTGAAGGCATTACGGCAGCCATTTCAGTTCGATCGATTACGTTTGCCATCATTGCGATTGTAGCGACGGTCGTGGTGCAAATCCTGACCGAATCGATGGTCATGGGTGCTTTAACTGGGATCATCATCCTCTTATTCAGTGGTTCATTCTCGATCCGTGAATCAGATGTCATTTTTACAGATGGGATGAAAATGATGGCTTTCATCGGATTCGTCATGATCACAGCAGCAGGATTTGCTGAGGTGATGCGTGAAACGGGGCATATTGAACAGCTCGTAGAGAGTGCGTCGGCAGTTTTTGCAGGCAATCAAGTTCTTGCGGCACTTGTCATGCTCCTTGTCGGCTTGCTCGTCACGATGGGTATTGGTTCGTCCTTTGCAACCATACCGATCATTGCAACAATTTTTGTTCCTTTCGCTCAAGAGTTAGGATTCAGTCCTCTCGCGATTGTTGCACTAGTAGGGACAGCCGGGGCATTGGGTGATGCAGGTTCTCCGGCATCTGACAGTACGCTCGGTCCAACTGCAGGGCTGAATGTCGATGGGCAACACAACCACATTTGGGATACATGTGTACCTACATTCCTACACTATAACATCCCCTTAGTGTTATTCGGGTGGATAGCTGCCATCATTTTTTAAAATATAAATGACGAATACTTCTCTTCTGGAAATCGGGACGAACATCACTAAAATCGCGACAAAACGAAAAATTATCGCAACAACAGTTTGAAAAATCTAGACAAAGATCTTAAATAAACACGTCTAGATTTCAAGCTATCACGACATTCTCAATTGGAAGAGGTGCTTAGATGTATTTCGGAAAAGAGGAATCGGAAAAAGACGAGCGGGTACCGCCTAATCAAGTCGTTACGAAAAAATGGCCAGTCCTGCATTACGGGAATGTGCCTTATTATCATGATCTTGGTGAATGGGATCTCAGACTGTTCGGCCATGTGGAGGAAGAAATCCGTTTGACGTATGAAGAAGTGATGGAAATGCCGATTGTCAGGTTACAAAACGATATACACTGTGTAACAGGTTGGTCGCGCCTTGATAACCAATGGGAAGGGATATCAACAAAAGATATTTTAAAGAAGGTCAAACTCCTTCCAGAGGCGAATTATGTACTGATTCATGCTGAAGAAGATTGGACAACGAATCTGCCTATTGAAGACTTTTTTAAAGAGACAAGCCTTCTGGCTCATACACATGATGGAAAGCCCTTGACCCCTGAACATGGATTTCCACTCCGTGCCGTTATTCCACATCTTTATTTTTGGAAAAGTGCCAAGTGGATCCGTGCCATTGAATTCACAGGTGAAAATAAGCCAGGTTTCTGGGAAAAGAATGGGTATCACATGCGAGGCCGTCCATGGAAGGAAGAAAGGTTCAGTTGGGATTAATTGAAAAAGGGTAAAGATACACTGAATATGGGTAAATGACCTGAATATATTGGTAAACAGGCTGAAAATATTGGTATACAAGTCAAATATGTTGGTAAACCCTATTTAAATATTGGTAAAGAGCAACCTGAAGGGAAAATAACTCTCAGGTTGCTCTTTTTAGTGCCTGGGACGGCCATCAATTGAGGTATCTTCTGGCGCCTGCGTATTCTTCACCGTAGCCTGGTGCGTCATAATCATCAATTTTCACCGTCGTGCTGGAGTTTGGTGAATGAATCATTTTACCATTTCCGATGTACATGCCGACATGGTGGACACGGCCTTGACCATTATTATAAGCAAAGAAGATCAAGTCACCTTTTTGGAGATCTTCCCGGGCGACTGGTGTGCCATGTGTAGCTTGGACAGAGGAGTCACGTGGAATCGTGATGCCATTCGTTTTATAGACAGTATGGGTGAATCCTGAGCAATCAAATCCGAATCCTGACATTCCGGCCCATAGATAAGGGAGGCCCAGAAATTTTTCAGCAGTTTCGATCAATTCATCTGCGGCCGGCACTGGGATATCACTTACAGATTCATAGACATCCACATCTTGAACTGATAACCATTTGGCACCGTCACTCGGTGTCATCACCAATACCATACTTCCGACTTCTTTTAGCACAGGAAGTCTTGTATTCATGCTGATTTCCATGAATTCAGACGTCTTTTCCATATCGTCATACAACCAAGTGGTCGGTTCTTTTACGAGAGCCACTAACTTACGCTCGACCATCTTCTTGAACCCGATCCCGTCAGTTAATTGATCTTTTGGCATCCATCCAGGATAGCCTACATCGTTTCGAGGAGTGGGCTGTTCATGGGCTGCCACTTTAACCCAATCTCCTTGCTCCTCTAATATCGTAACCTTTGAACCGAGTAAAGCTTGAGTTTCCAAGTTTCCGACTAGCCAAAGCTTCTCCTCGTATGACATTGAACTCGTCCATGTGCGAAGGTCGACTGGGTTTGACGCTGACGGTTCATCAACGGGGCGTAAAAGTTCCGGTCCGACCCAAAACGTAGCAGCGGCTACATCGATATAGGCCGACTCCGGCCCGTTTTCACTCGGGTTTTTTGCGTTGACCATATCCATCGATAAAAACCCAACTAACATGACCGAAAGAATTCCAACCATCCATTTTCGTAACCTTCTCATAATCTGATTCTCCTTTCGTTTTTAAAATCAAAGGGCAGACAATATGTTTGCAGTCAAAATCCCGAAGTAGGTGCCTAGCAGACTTCCGAGCACCGCCATCAATATCCCGATCGGAATCAAAGAACGGTGGAAGGCACCTGCTAATATCGGCGCTGATGCAACTCCGCCGATGTTGGCAAGGGATGCGACCCCCATAGTAAAGAGGTCAAGCTTAAATAATTTGGCTAGGAGGAACATGAAGACACCATGGAAAAACAAAATCATGAAGCCTGAAAGGATATAGACCGGCGCTTGGAACAACTGTGAAAAATCCGCGTGTGAAGCGATCAAAGCAATGATGATATACAACATCACTTTGGAAATTTCCAATGAGCCTGGTATCCTGGCCACTCTAGTCATCGCGAGCACGATTCCGACAACAGAGGCGAAAAGGATCGTCCAAGTCGTACTATTAACAGCTGTACCAAGTTCTGGCAAGCTGTTTCCAAGCTTAGTGCCAAGTGCTGAGACAAAGATGGCAAGAGCAAGCAAGCTGAGCATTTCCACGAACCCGAACCCCGTACCCTCATTTTCTTCGGCCGTGGCTGAAATTTCAGCGGAAACCTGATCGAGGTACGTTGTATTCGTCTTAGTCCATCGATTGAATTTATCAGCAAAGGGTACAAGCCAAAACATGAACATCACCCAGAAAGAATAGTTCACCGTATCCATGATCAATGCGTAACCGAATATGTTTTCTGGAACGGTAAGGATATCCTGGAGTATCACCATATTCGCCGATCCGCCTGTCCAACTTGCACTTAATGCTGCAAAGGCCTTCCAAGTGTCAGCCGCATAAAAACCTTTCAACATGATGTATGTAATCGTGAATCCAGCAACGATGCTTAATGAGGCGGCAAAGAATGCACCCAGCATTTTCGGTCCCAGCCGGATGATTTTGCGTAAATCGCAATGGAGTAGCATAAGCATCAACATCGCCGGCAACAGGACACCTCTCACGGTCCCATAGGCGGCATCATTAGATGCGGTCGCACCGAAAACTCCAAATGTCTGCAACAAAGCACAAACAAGATAAATCAAGACGATCCCAGGAACATACTTGAAGAACTTCGAACCGCTCCTTTTTTCTGCAATAGCGATAATCGCGGTGATGAGAAGCAAGACACTGACATACATGATCCCATCCTGAATCAATTCACTTCAACTCCCTTCAAAATTTGATTGAATAAAAAAACAGCTAATGGACGGATTAGACACGTCCGATTAGCTGGATTTCCTCTAAGTGGCTAGAAGAAGCAACTATTATCCGGTTATTTGCTGGAATTTGATGCTTGCATTCTTAAATGCGACGACCAACGCTTTTTGGGACGAACCAAAATAGCGCGTCTCAATCTCCCTGGATACTTTTTCTGTATCCATGATCGATTTTCCGAGGAACAGAGATTTTACGAATTTCTCAGTCAGCGGGATAGTCGAAGAACAATCAGCATCTAAAATCAGACCGCTGCTTTTATCGATGACAAGCCCGATGAAGAATGCATTGAACTTTTGGGTGATCGGATTATTGGAACTGGTTTTGGCATCCCCAATTATGTAAATCGTATTTTCACTGTACATGTTTTCCTCCTAAGGCAAAACGCAGGTATTATGAGAGGGTGTCCAAGGAATTTATGGACAGTCATCAAAATAGGCGTCCTAGACCTTCAGCCATATTGTAATATAGCGGGAGAATATTCTCAATATTTAATATATTTTATGGTGAAAAAATAGGCCAATGTTATCAGATAACCTTTCCTGGACAAAAGTGCTATATGTAAATAACCTGCTCATGGGCAAATGATATAAAAATTGACATTGAGCAAACCGTATTGTTACCTTTTAATCACATATTCAAAAGTAGGTATTAAAAATCCTGAAAAGTTTGATGAACTATCCATTACATTCAAAGCGTTAGGTCATCCGAGCATGCATCAGATTCTGGATTTGCTCAATAAAGGGCCATTATCGACTGGAAAACTGAAAGAAAAGTTCCCAGATGTGACCCGGTATATCGTCATGAAACATCTTGACATGTTGGAAAATGCAAATCTGATCACAATCAGAAGAGGGTATGTTCAAATTATTTAAACGCAGTTCCAGTACGACAAATCTACAATCGTTGGGTGAATAAGTTCGAAAATCAAGATGCCACATTACTATTAAGGTTTAAAGGCCAGATCGAACAAAATGAGAGGGATGTTGAAATGGAAAACGGACTCAAGCAAGATACATTTCAAATTGAACAAGAAATTACGATCAATGCGCCTAGAGGGCAGGTTTATAAGGCTTTGATAGAAGAGATCGATCAATGGTGGGCATACCGGTTGAGCGGTACAGCGAAGTCTAAATTGACACTCGAACCGAAAGTGGGAGGGCGTTTCTTAGAAACATGGCACAATGATGAAGGGGCACTTTGGGGTAGCGTTATGTATGTCAAAGCACCAGAAGAAATCCGATTGAATGGGCTCTTAGGTATGAGAGGCGCTGTGAATAGTGCTTATTCATTCCTTTTAGAGGATAAAGGGGACGAAACGATTTTGAAGCTTTCCCACCATGCCTGTGGTTTATTAGATCCACAATGGAAGGAGATGCATGAGAGCGGCTGGAAAGAACTCCTTGGAACATTCCTCAAGGAATATGTTGAATCTGGGAAAAAGCCTGAACGAGCTGAATAAGAATGTGAAAAAAAGGTGGCCCAACGTCTTTTAGAGAGGTTGCCACCTTTCATTATGGAGGTCAGTCTTCAATGAATTGCATGTCAGGAATCCATTGTGACATATGTTGCTTGACCTCGTTATAGACTTGTTGTTGATCAGCAAGCTTGAACATCGGTTGAATCGTATATTGACGATCAACCCAAGTCGGTATAAATGCTGGCTCTTCGAGTGAAACGGTAACTTCATCACCCTTCACGACTTTTTTGGCCATGATTTGTATAATTCCGCCTATATCCTTGTAATCCCTTCTTTGGCCTGATAGGAAATTGCCCAGGGAGTAGACGACGAAAGTTCGGCTGCCGTCAGTGTTTTCAATCCATTCAGCTGGCTGGAGGACATGTGGATGATGGCCGATGATGATGTCTGCTCCAGCGTCTGCCGCTTCACTAGCAAGAAGTTTTTGTTGCTCATTCGGCATCCTTTCATATTCATTGCCGAAATGCAGGCTCAAAACGACGACATCTGATAGACGCTTTGCTTCTTCAATTTCACTTTTGATCAAATCAATATCGATCAGGTTGACAAGGTAGGGTTTTGACTCTGGGACAGGTATGCCATTCGTTCCATAGGTATAACTTAGGAAGGAAAAATGAATATCATTCCGTTCAATGAGTCGGATGTCTGCTCGATCCACTTCGGAGCGATAAGCCCCTGTATATGCCATATCGATTTCATCCCAATGATCAAGAGCATTCATGATTGCTTTTTCTCCACGATCAAGGGTATGATTATTAGCAATCGTAACGAGATCGACCCCTGATTCTTTCAGCGTGGTGCCAACCTCAAAAGGACTATTGAACGAAGGATAGGTTGATACCCCGATCTCAGTTCCACCAATCATTGTTTCTTGATTTGCCATCGTTAGATCAGCACTCTCAAGGTATGGTTTCACAAGCCGGAACATAGGGGTGAAATCATATTTGCCATTGCCTATAGCAGCTTGATTATAAACGTAATCATGTATTAAAATATCACCGACTGCCATTAAAGATGCAGTGGTGGTGATCTCTTCAGGTTCCGCTTCAGGAACATTTGGCTCAGGAACTTCTGCATGGGTGGATCTGCTCTTCATAGCGCCATTCGTTTCAGTTTCAGTTTCTGAAAAAAAATCCAGACTCAAAAGCAAAACGACTAACACACTAAAGGAAACGACAATTAGTGAGATAGCTGTGACTTTTTTCATAATACAACCCCTTTACTACTATTTTACCCGTTAGATCACAATAAGCTATGACTGTTTTTGACGAAAAAAATCGAACTTTAGGCTTGAACGAAGAAATTTCATAATAAGGAGTATTTACATATGATTCAATATGGTTTGGGAGATTATTCACATTGGGTGTTTTCGAATGTTTATGTAGACGTGCTGGAAGAAGATAGGTGGAAAAACCTTCATCTTTCATTCGAGTTGGAAAAAGGTGAAATACCTGAAGGACTGACAGACCCTTCACTCTTAGTTGTAATGGACGGGGATACGGTAATGGAAATCGTTCTATTGAATGAAGGCTGTGATTCCGAATATAAGCTCACAGATTTGGAAAAAGAACAGCTGATCGGCTTATTGAGGGATAAGAAACTGATATAACAAAAGGGCAAGTTTAGGGGACAACTGTCCCGTTAATTGGGTAAGAGACAGCCGATTTTCAAAGGAATTCGACAAATAGGGTCTCTGGTGTCCTCTATTTTTTGCAAACATCGTGTTTTTGATGGAGTAAGGTCTACTATGTTCACTAAATTTATGGGAGTCAGCTTCCTTCTACATTTGGTTCAACTTTACAATATCAAAAAATCCGCAAATTTCTTCACTGATTTCCTCCGGTATTTCTTCAGGCAATAAATGACCAGCGTTTCCGAACACCTTCAATTTAGCGTTCGGCAAATCATTGACCATCCGCTCGCCAACAGGCAGAGGAATAACTTGATCGTGTTTTCCCCACAGTAAAAGGACAGGATGACTCACTTCTTGCAATTCCTCTGGCTGCATATCCCCTTCACGGTGCCTCAACACTCGGATGAGCGCATGGAAGGTTTTTTGATCATTAAAGGGTTGCGCATAGCCATTGATCAATTCATCATCAATCAGTGATGGATTATGGACGACTGTAAGAAGGTTCTCTCGCACCCCTTTTTTACTGATCCAATGCTTGATTACATAAACAAAAAAGGGTAAATAAGAGCATTGGACGATAAAACGGCTTGGCCGCTTCAAATATCCAGAGCAACCGATCAATATCAATTTGTTGACTTTATCGGCAGCAATTTTGGAAGCATGCATCGCAACCTGCCCACCCATAGAGTGACCAATAACATAAACATTTTCTATCTTTAAGCTTTCAATGAAGTCAGCGATCAACTGACCATAATTTTTTAATGAGTACATAAACGTTCTGGACTTTTCGCTTTTCCCAAAACCAGGCAAGTCGATCGCATAAATATGAAAGTGGTCTTTCAAAATCGGAATAATCCTGCGGAAACTGAAACAAGAACCTAAAAACCCATGAATCATGATCAAGACAGGGGCATCCGGTTTTCCATGCGGATAATGTTCATAATATATATTGATATCCTGAAGCTGCATCTGCTTTGCTGGGCTTGTTTCCTCAGGTGTAGATACCCTCATCACCATTTTACTACCCTCCGACTTCTGCTTTTTAATTAGGTTTTCCATCAATCCAGAGGTCATGTAGGTAAAAAAATGACAAAAATTTTGCCATGCACTTGGACAAACGTCTGAAAAAAGGGCTCTTTTTCATGGATATAAGCCTTCCGTTTTTTGGTTCAAGTACATATTTTATTATGAAGAAATAGAAGGAGGTTTAGGGGAATGCCTCAGTATTACGATAATGAAGAATACGATTTCGAATCAAATGTATCGGACGAACGTCCAGGTTGTTATCCGAAACCATATTGCCCACCGCCTTGTCCACCACAACAGCCGCAACAAGTAGCTGGAGCACAGACAGCGCCGGCGCAGAGCCCGCTGTTATGTGTCCCTGTAGGTGCCAATAATTTAGTTGCAGGTGTACAGTCTCCAGGAATGGTTGCAGGAGCACAATCGCCTTATGGCGGAGCCCCATCTTATCCATATCCTTTTTATCCAGGAATCGGAGGATTCGGCTATAGTTATGCATGGGTGTGGGCTGTCGTCGTCATAGTGGTGATCCTGCTCATCATCTGTGGATTCTGGTGGTGGTTCGGAGGTTGGCGTTAGACGATTCTGACATTAAAGAAAGGGCTTGGCGAAACTCAAGCTCTTTTCTTTAGGTCAGTTTAAATTCGTACAAGCGGGCGATAGCCTTGATCGTTGAAATTCTCAATATTTGGGTAAACTGTTACATATTCAATTATTTTTGGAGGTATATCATGCATTCACGTCAAACAGTCATTTACATTTGTGAAGAATATCCAAGCGGCAATCGTTATTACTATAAAAGGGAACTGATCACCCATGATTCGTGGATGAACCCGAAATCATTGGAATGGTCAGCCCCACGTCCGATTTCAGAGAGAACATTTTATGAAAGAGCAAAAGCAGGTTACCGGACAGAGTATCGTAAAATCAACAAGCCAGTTGCAAAGGTCTATCAGTTTCCCCCTCAAGACAATAGATGTTTTCCTTACTACCCAAGAATGAGATGGAGATGACCTGTCTGTAACTGGAAATCAAATGGGTTTAAAAAGCGACGCAAGTGGAACATAACATAATAGCAGATTATCAGGGATGGGAGCTGTAAATTTGGAAAATTATCGTATTGCAAAAGATACATTAGGAGAAATCAAAGTTCCGAAAGATGCCTATTTTGGAGCACAAACCCAAAGAGCTGTCGAAAATTTCCCAATAAGTGGGCTTCGCTTGCCTAGAGCTTTTATCCGGGCTCAAGCGATCATTAAACGATCAGCAGCGGTGGCAAACCGTGATACAGGCCAGATGGAGGAACAGAAAGCGAATGCCATCATCAAGGCTGCTGAAGAAGTGATGGAAGGAAAGCTCGATGACCAATTTGTAGTCGATGCCTACCAGGCTGGAGCTGGAACTTCCCAAAACATGAACGCTAATGAAGTCATCGCCTCAAGGGCGAGTGAAATATTAGGTGGGAAACGTGGAGATTGGACAAAGGTCCACCCGAATGATGACGTCAACATGGCACAATCGACGAATGATACCATTCATGTCGCCATCAATATAGCTGTCGCCGAAGAACTCCACCGCCTGTTGTACCCAGCACTTGAAAAAACGATTCAAGCATTGGAAGAGAAAGCTGAAGAATTCCAGCCGTACATCAAATCAGGCCGTACCCATTTGCAAGACGCCGTTCCGATGCGATTGGGACAATCCTTCGAAGGTTACGTACAAAGTATCCGGAATGCCTATGACGCTGTAAAAATGTCAGAACCCTTCTTACATGAAATCGGTCTTGGCGGCAATGCGGTGGGTACAGGAATCAACTCACATCCTGAATATAGTGGCAGAGCAATTGAAGCCGTGGCGGAAATTACCGGCTTGGATTTCAAGCAGCCGAAGAACCGCTTCAGTTTCATGCAAAATACTGGCGCAGCGATTCGCGTGAGCCATGCATTGAAAGAAACCGCCATCCACTTGATTAAGGTTTCAAGTGATATCCGGCTCTTAAGTTCAGGGCCAAGAACAGGGATTGCCGAGTTGAATTTGCCTGCGGTCCAACCCGGTTCATCTATCATGCCTGGAAAGGTGAATCCGGTCATACCAGAAAACCTTTATATGATCTGTTCACAAGTCATAGGGAATGACACATGTGTATCAACAGCTGGAATCGGAAGCCAGCTGGAAATCAATCCGATGATGCCGATTATCGGCTACAATGTTCTGCAATCGATTACGATCCTATCAACCGGCATGGAAACATTCACTGAACGATGCATAAAAGGGATCGAACCGAATGAGGGCAGAATGAGTGAGCTGATGGAAAAAAGTCTGGCACTTGCTACTGCATTGAATCCGAAAATCGGCTATGAGAAGGCAGCGGAGATCGCAAAAGAAAGCTTTCGTTCAGGAAAGACAGTTCGGGAAGTCATCCTGGAAAAAGGAATAATGACTGAAAAAGAGGCAGCAGAACTTCTCGACCCAGAAAATCTGGTTTAATGTGTATACATCTCAGGGCAGATATCAGTCTGTCTTATTCTTTTTATCTTTTGTTAAATAGTTATGTTGATTTTAGTGGTATTTTGCATAGATCAACAATAACCTTCAACAGAATTTTTTTAAGCAAAAACACCTTCTCAAAATTATTTGTCTAAAAAAAAATCAAAAAACTGTATTTTCAACAAACTTTTTGTGAACGATATGGGTAATATAAGTGAAATTGGAAAAAATATTATTTTTGTTCTGAAACATAGACCAAAGTCACTCGTCTAATATAATGAACCGGATTATAATGTAAAAGTATGGGTATTTTTAGAAAGAAATTGAAGGGGGTAAGTCAGATGTGTGGATTTGTCGGTTATGTCTCTGACCAACAACAAGAAATCGATGCATGTGAAATAAGACAATTAAAAGGGATGACCAACCTTATCACACATAGAGGTCCAGATGATGAAGGTTTTTTTTATGATGACCATATCCGTTTCGGTTTCCGCAGACTAAGTATCATAGATTTAGTCTGCGGGCATCAGCCGTTATCTTATGAAAACGACCGTTACTGGATCATCTTCAATGGTGAAATATATAATTATATTGAACTTCGTGATTCTCTAGTCAAGGATGGGTATGAATTTGAAACCCATTCTGATACAGAGGTCATATTAGCTAACTATGTCTGTAAAGGTCCAGAATCGATCAAGGATCTACGCGGAATGTTCAGTTTTCTGATCTGGGATAAAGAGAAGAAAGTGTTATTTGGCGGACGTGATCCTTTTGGAATCAAACCGTTCTTCTACTCAGAAGAGAATGGACATCTTTATTGCGCATCCGAAAAGAAAAGCTTGATCGCATTAAAGAAACAGGATGAAGTCAATTTAGAATCTTTTCATCACTACCTTACTTATCAATTCGTCCCAGAACCAGAAACGATGTCCGTGGGCATACAAAGGTTGCTGCCGGGCCACTACTTCCTGATGCAACCTGGTCAAAAAATGAACATCCAATCCTACTGGATGCCGACGTTTCATGTAAAACATGCGCCGATTGATCGAACCATAGAAGAAATCCGAAATGTTCTGAGAGATTCCGTGAAGGTACATATGCGTAGTGATGTTCCGGTGGGCAGTTTCTTGTCAGGTGGTATCGATTCAAGTGCAATCGTTGCTTTAGCCAGTGAAATCAATCCTAAAATCAAGACATTCACAGTTGGATTTGAGCGGCAAGGATACAGCGAAATTGACGTTGCAGTCTCCACTGCAGCTGCTTTGAATGTAGAGAACATTCATTATATCGTCAGACCTGAGGAATTCATAAGTGAATTACCAAGAATAATTTGGCATATGGATGATCCCGTTGCAGATCCTGCAGCGATACCGCTATATTTCGTTTCAAGAGAAGCAAGCAAGCATGTAAAAGTCGTACTCTCCGGTGAGGGAGCGGATGAATTGTTCGGTGGATATACAATTTATAATGAACCGAACTCTTTAAGAAACTATCAAATGTTACCTTTAGGATTACGCAAGTGGTTGAAACAACTATCCGATCTATTGCCTGAGGGGATGAAGGGGAAAAGCTTCATCGAACGCGGCAGTATGTCAATGGAAGAGCGTTATATCGGTAACGCGAAAATGTTCAGTGAGTATGAGAAGGAATATCTGCTTAAATCTTACAACAAAGATTGGAATTATAAGAAAGTCACAGCTTCCATTTACGAGAAGGCGAAAGGCTATCATGATATCCACAAGATGCAGTACGTAGATATGCATACATGGTTGAGAGGCGATATCCTTGTAAAAGCAGATAAATTGACGATGGCAAATTCTCTAGAACTCCGTGTGCCGTTTCTTGATAAAGAAGTCTTTAGAGTTGCGTCTCAAATCGCGCCGACAGATACAGTGACCAACGGAACGACGAAATACGCTTTCCGTGAAGCAATGAAGGGGATTGTTCCAGACTCGGTCCTTTACCGCAGAAAGTTAGGTTTCCCGGTACCGATCCGTCACTGGTTGAAAAATGAGTTGTATGATTGGGCGAGAAGTTTGATTAAAGAAAGTAAGACGGAACGGTATTTAGACAAAAAAATCGTCTTGCGTTTACTCGATGAACATCGGATCGGAAAGCTTGATTACAGCCGTAAGCTATGGACTGTCCTTACATTCATGGTATGGCATCAAATTTATGTCGAAAACCTTTATGATTTCCAAGGCTATATGCTTGAAGATGACACTTTCATAGAAAAAAATGCTTTATCAAGCTGATTTATCCTTTTAGACGTAGTCGAAAAAATTCATTTGGATTAGTAGGAAACCATTGTGATCCCAGTGGTTTCTTCCTTTTGTGAACGCACAATCCCTTTTGTATTAACCCGTGTTGTGTGTTATACTGTTAAAGTTAAAAAATTTGTAGGAGTTGTTACTTGTATGAAATACGAAGTTGGAAGCATAGTTGAGGGGAAAGTCACTGGGATCAAACCGTTCGGTGCGTTTGTTGCCCTAGATGACCAGCATCAAGGTCTCGTTCATATTTCAGAGGTTTCTCACGATTACGTGAAAGATATAAATGATCACCTATCTGTCGGAGATGCAGTAGAAGTGAAGGTTATGAACGTAGAAGAAAATAGCGGAAAGATCTCCCTCTCAATCCGTAAAACTCAGGATGCGCCTGAGCCAAAACAGCAACAGCGTCCTCGTCGAAAGCGCCCAGCTCAAAACGATAACGCACAAGGGTTCAACACTCTTGAAGATAAACTCAAGGTTTGGTTGAAAGAATCCAACGACCGCCAAGCGCAATTGAATAAACGTTTGAAAAAATAAGCCTAAAAGCAGCTAACCCAGTCGTTAGCTGCTTTTTAGTGTGCGCCCGGCATGTGCACATACTTTAGGGTTCAAGTC
>NZ_JAIBLJ010000037.1 GCF_020179385.1 Alkalihalobacillus sp. YIM B00296
TTCCTGGAACGCTTTTTCACCTACCAAACGATGGCCGAACGATATGAGAACATTCAGCCTTTGATGACCGATCAGGGATACAAGGCAACCTACCCTTCAGGAATAGAACTTCCCAATTCTGATCAATCCGTAAAGTCATCTATGGTGGGCTTAAAATCGTTTGAATATCAAGAATCAAAGACAGAAGCTGAATTCTTCAATGAATTTAAGCTCAGTACAGAAATTAATGATGTTACCAACACGGAAACAGACATTGTAAAAACATCTTTAATCTATGTGAAAGACCAAGGGTGGAAGATTAATGATGTTGAGTATATCGGGCAATTAACAGGACGTGAATATTTTCATTAGTAGAAGACGTTATGAAAAGTACGGGAGTTGTAAGAAAATAGATGAGATAAACTGTATTTAATCATTTATTCCTGATAAAAAGGAGCTATCAAATGAGTAAAAATTGGACTAACACCTTATGGTAGTATTAGCTCTAACATATTCAGTGAAGGTAATACTTTCGGATCATTATTACTTTCCTCGTTATATATTCTCTCGATATTAAAGACAACTATAATTAGTCTTGATATATTAATAGTGTCTGACAAATAAAGGGAGGTTGAAAGATGGGGAAATGGTATAAAAAATCGGTATCATTGGTTGCTAGTTTAGTATTAGCCGGAAGTTTATTTTCTGTTCCAGTTGGAGCAGCACCAAATACAGCAAATCCTGCTGTAGAAAAAGCTTTATCTGTTGAAATCGAGGAAGCAACCATCTTTGAGCTGCAACACGAGATGCAAAAAGGTGCTCTTACATCTGAGCAGTTGGTTCAATACTATTTAGATCGAATTGATGAGTACGATGATAGTATCAATTCTATCATTACAATCGATGATGATGTTCTTTCTGAGGCAAAGCAAATTGATATGGAACGGAAGGCTGGAAAAGTCCGTGGTAGTTTACATGGAATTCCTGTCATTTTAAAAGATAACTATGATACATACGATATGCCTACTACAGCTGGTTCTTTGTCTCTTGAAGGGTCAATTCCTTTGGATGATGCTTATCAAACTCAGAAATTAAGAGAAGAAGGAGCCATCATTTTGGGGAAAGCGAATCTTCATGAATTTGCTTTTGGCTTCCAGACCTACAGTTCTTTAGGGGGACAAACATATAATCCATATGATTTAACAAAATATCCTGGTGGATCTAGCGGTGGAACTGCATCTGCGGTTGCATCCAATTTTGCAACGGTTGGACTTGGGACAGATACGGGTGGTTCAATTAGGATTCCTTCATCATTTAATAACCTTGTTGGAATTCGTCCTACAATGGGACTAGCTAGCCGCGATGGCATCATTCCATTGGCGTTAACTCAAGATGTCGGTGGACCAATAGCTCGTACTGTTGAAGATGCAGCCATTGTCCTTGATGCAATTGCTGGTTATGATCCAGCTGATCCTGTTACAGAAGAAAGCATCGGAAAGGTCCCAAAAACCTATACACATTATCTTAAGAAAAATGGTTTAAAGAATGCTAAAATCGGGGTTATACGAGATCTATTTGGAAATGACCCACAAGTAAATAAAGCGATGGATCAGGCAATTACAGACATGGAAAAACTAGGAGCGGAAGTATACGTGGTGACAATCCCAAATCTTAATGAAATCCTTGCATATCCAAGTTTAAGCTCCTATGAATTTAAGTCTCAATTGAATCATTATTTAGCATCGCTAGGTTCTGAGGCACCTGTAAAATCACTTACAGATATTATTAATAGTGAAAAATATCATCCAAGTTTAAAAAATGCATTAATCTCAAGGAACAATATGGGACCATTAGAGAACAATGAGGACTATCTTGAAATCATTACGAATCGTCCAAAGCTTACAAAGGAAAGCTTAATGATAACCTTCAATGAAAATGACCTTGATGCACTAGTTTACCCTACTTCAAATGCATTGCCAGCAACAGTAGGTGGAGGACAAGGTGCTGGTAATGCGAATCGTTTAAGTCCGTTCTCTGGTTTCCCAGCTATCTCGGTGCCAGTTGGGTTTAGTGATGATGGACTTCCAATTGGAATGGAGTTGCTAGGAAAAGAATTTGATGAACCAACACTAATCAAGCTAGCTTATTCATATCAAGAAGGAACAAATCATCGAGAAGCACCTGTGTTGCAATAGGTTAAATAAAGAAAAGTCAATCATTTTGAACTATACCTCGGAAAGCGGACACTGATAAAAAAGTGCCCCTATCGGGGCTGTTGACAAAAAGGGAAAGAAGTTATGACTCCTTTCCCTTTTTGTTTTTTTTACTTTTTTATTGATATTTTTGCCCTTTTTCCTCATCTTTTGATCCTAATTTATCACCTTTATCATCCGTTTTAGGCCGGTAAAATAAAAGGGAAACTATACAAGCAGTGGATTTCTATTGTGAAGTCCACTGCTTTAATATTTAAACTTCCTAATACGAAAGAAGCAGAATACTTAAATAAAAGAGAGAAGATCAATTCAGCAAACTATAAGAAATTACAACAGAATGAAAATGATAAAATAAATTGAAATATAACTAATGAGGGAGGATATATCGATGTAAGAAACCGCCATTTTTGATTTGTATAATGTCTACAGGAAACAGACAATTGAGTAAATCAAATTCTTTACCAAAGAGCAATCGGATAGTATTTCAGATGGTTTTTGCAATCCTTTACGCTGTATTTTGGCCACATTCTTGTCGCATAAAAATTATCAGAAAATTAAGGAGGAATAACTATGACAAAAACAAATCAAAAAATCGTTCCGCATTTATGGTATGACAATGAGGCAAAAGAAGCAGCCGAGTTTTACGCTTCCATATTCCCGGACTCAAAAATTACGAATGTAACAACACTCCACGACACACCATCAGGCGACTCGATGTAGTCTCTTTTGAGGTTTGGGGGCAGAAGTTCAGGCAATCAGCGCAGGGCCTTTGTTCAAGTTCAATCCGTCGGTGTCTTTCATAGTTAATTTTGATCCATCGAGAGAAAAAGATGCGAGAGAAAAAATAAATGAGGTTTGGAAGAAATTGTCCGAAGGTGGCACAGTGTTNTCCATCGAGAGAAAAAGATGCGAGAGAAAAAATAAATGAGGTTTGGAAGAAATTGTCCGAAGGTGGCACAGTGTTAATGCCTCTTAATAAGTATTCTTTCAGTGAGAGGTATGGCTGGATTCAGGATAAGTATGGTTTGTCTTGGCAGTTAATCCTTACCAATCCAGAAGGAGAAGAGCGGCCTACGATAGTGCCATCGCTTTTGTTTGTCGGCGATAAATGCGGCAAAGCAGAAGAGGCGATTAATTTTTATTTATCAGTATTTAAGAACTCAATGCAGGGACTTATTGCCCGCTACCCTAAAGGCATGGAACCCGACAAAGAAGGAACAATTATGTTCTCTGATTTTATGCTTGAAAAATCAGTGGTTTGCTGCAATGGACAGTGCGCGAGAGCATAAATTTAGTTTCAACGAGGCAATCTTATTTATGGTAAATTGCGACACACAAGAAGAGATTGATTACTACTGGGAAAAGCTCTCTGCGGTTCCTGAAGCCGAGCAATGTGGATGGCTAAAAGATAAGTATGGCGTGTCCTGGCAGATTGTTCCGAAAGAGATGGACGAGATGATGAGCAAGGGTACACCGGAGCAGATTGCACGCGTAACGCAGGCATTTCTTAAAATAAAGAAATTTGATCTTGGGGAATTACAGAAAGCATACAAGGACTAATAAGAATACAGCCCCCTACTTGATCCTTCGGACATTTAATCTGATTCGCAGTAATTCTATAATCAGAAACAATCTGAAATTATTTTGGACAGCGTTACGTCATTAAAATTTTCCTTTCTACAGCTCTGATGTTTGGAGGCTGGTGCAACAACAAGAATTAGATTAATCTACAAGAATTGCGCTCTTTCTTGGCTTATCGGGTCAGGGGTTCGGCGTTTTTACGTTAGAGATCCGTTCGGGAAACTCGTCAATATTTTATCTCATCTATAAATGAATACAATCGGCTCGCGGGACAAGTTATGTTATAAATGCTTTGCAGCGTGAAAAACAGGAAGTTTACTAGATTAACTTTACAACGGATAGACGTTATGAAAAGTAGTGGGGAGTTGAAAAAGGTTTACACTCTATTTTGAAGTGATCCCTGTCAATTAGACAGTAATAAAAAATTATTTTTAGGCAGCCTGAACTCTATATTTATAGGGACTTAGGTTGTTTAATTTCTTTTGAAATCACTAGTGATTATAAAAATGTATATATTGGTGAACGGCAAACTTAACCTCTTCACCCAATTGATTACTCCTTCCTAAAAGGTGGATTTATACGTATGTTTCGGGTGTCGAAAAAACAAAGAGGACTATAGTCGTTCTCTACCCGAAGTATGTCCTTTTATGATTGAGAATTTTGCCTCATACACTCGTATACTGGTTCTGAATAAGGGTTTCCGACAAAAAAACGCGGATTTACCACGATAAGGACTTAGACAATGAATAGCTTATCATTTAACAATTATTATTTAAATTTTCCGACTTTGTCGATTTTTGTACAAAAAACTCTATTTACTTTTTTTGTTATCACGATTATAATCATAATTAAAAAATAAACATGATTAAGGAAAGGGAGAGAAATGAGTTAATTTAGAGTGAGTTGAAGAGGAAAGAGGTACATATATAAAAAGAAAGGAATGATAAGGATGATTTTATCTGGTAAAAAGATATTTGTTCTTGGAGAAAGAGATGGTATTCCAGCACCGGCGATTACGGAGTGTGTGAAAGCGATTAATGATACAGAAATTATTTACATGGACACACAGCGCTTTGGAACTATCGTTAGATAGAGACCAAATTTGTAATGCCATGAAGAAGCCTAGGGATAAATTTCAATAAGTCACCTATTAAAAAAACAATTTTGTTCCTAATGGATAGAATTATGTTAAATCAATCCAACTAAAAACAGCTACTCTATTTAAGAGTAGCTTTTAAAATATTTTAGTAAAGGAAAGCTTATTAACAGAATGGTGTATTTATGAAATTTCGAATATTGATGGCGGGACTGTGTGGGAATCGAACCCACCGAAGACGTCACGCGCCTCCCAAAAGGTTTTGAAGACCCAGGGGGACACCAGTACCCCAACCAACCCCATCAAAGTAGAAAGTAAAGTAATTATACATCAAAGACACAGAAGATTTCAAGAAAAATTTTGTATCATCTAAAGAGTAGTTACACTTATAAAATTTACAAAAAGTGGGGGATTCCATGACAGAGAGATTTTTGACGATTGGTATGGCTGGACATATTGATCATGGGAAAACATCCTTAACAAAGGCGTTAACAAATATTGACACGGATCGCTTAAAAGAAGAGAAAGAACGGAATATCTCGATTGAATTAGGATATGCACCGTTCAAATTAAATGAAGATTTTGAGGTTTCCATTATTGATGTGCCTGGACATGAACGATTTATCCGTCAAATGGTGGCAGGTGTAGCAGGAATCGATTTGGTGATGCTTGTTGTAGCGGCAGATGAAGGTATCATGCCACAAACGAAAGAACATTTAGAAATTCTGTCATTTTTAGGAATTAAATATGGGATAATCGTTATTACAAAAATTGATCGGGCTGAGGAAGAGTTAATCGAAATGGTGAAAGAAGAAATTGAAGGTGAGATTAAAGGGACTTTTTTTGAAGGATCTCCAATGGTTTGTGTTGATAGTTTATCAGAAAAAGGGATTCCTATGTTGAAAACTATGATTAAAGAACAATTGTCGAAGATTCCTGGTCGTAATACGAAAGGATCCTTTCGTTTACCAATTGATCAAGTGTTCACGGTTCATGGGAAAGGAACTGTTGTTCGTGGAACGGTCTATGAAGGAACAGTTCGGGAAGGAGATGTACTTCGAGTTCTTCCAAGTAATGTGAATGTACGTGCTAGACAACTACAAGTTCATCATGAACGAAAGCAAGTTGGAAAGGCTGGACAAAGATTAGCTATTAATTTAGCAGGAATTTCGAAAGTTGATTTGAAACGGGGCAATGTCCTAGTTTCGACAACACAGCAATATATGAGTACAGAAACAATTGATATTGCATTTGAAACGGTAAAAAACCTCAAATTCCGCCTAAAACAACGTTCCTTGGTAAAAGTTCACATTGGAACCGCAGAGGTGTTTGGGAACATCGTTTTCTTTGACCGAAATCATATCGAGGAACATGATACTGTCCTTTGTCAAATTCGTCTTCACAAACCAATTGTTACGAAAAGAGGCGACCGCTTTATTTTACGTAGGCCTACACCAGTCGAAACGATTGGCGGTGGGGTGGTCATCGATCCTTGTGGAAAACGTTATCGATTTGGTAAGGAAACGATAAAAATGTTGGCCCGAAAAAAAGATGGAACACCGACTGAACGGGTTATTGATATTTTAAGGGAAGAAAAACTTATATCCAAACAACATTTGTTAAAACATGCCGCTTTGCCCGAAGACACGGTTCTCGAAGTGATGAAAGAACTTCGAAAAAACGGGTCGATAATTAAAATCGAAGCACACCAATATGTTTTACAGGAACATTATGATCAAGTCTTGAAAATTATTGTGCAAGAGTTAAGCGAAACTCATGAAAAATTTCCGATGCGTGAAGGAAAAAGTAAAGCAGAAGTTATTCAATTGCTTCAATCACTTTATCCAAAAAAACTTGTAGAAACTGTAATTGAAAATTCAATTCAAAAGGATATTTTAACCAAAAGAGGGCAATTAATTGCCCTACCGTCCTTTGAGCCTAGGTTCCCAAAACAATGGGAAAAACGAATGGAACAAGTGACCTTAGAACTTTTATCGCAAGGGTTACAGGTTGAATCGTGGGATAGTCTCATATCTAAATCACAAATACCAATGACGTTAAAAGAAGAGTTCAAATACCTTCTGTTAAGAAAAGGGATCATCTACGCTTTAGACGATAAACATGTAATTCATGAAAAAGTACTTCAAGAAAACGTAGTAAAGTTGATAGATAGAACAAATGATTCCTTCTCTCTTAAAGAAGGAAAAGAAATCCTACAAGTATCGCGTAAATATCTGGTTTTATTTTTCGAATTGCTCGATCATTTACAAATAACGGAAAGAGAAGAATCGATTCGGAAATGGAAGAAAAATGATCAAGATATTTTGCCAAAATTAACACATGGATAATGAAGAGATGAGCTGCCAATTTGTTTAGATTGGAGAGTGTGTACTATGAAAGAGTACTTACGTGAGTTGCCGGCTACTCATATATTACAAAATGATCAACGATTTATAGAAATTGTAAAAAAAAGGGATATCCCCCTTCAAAAGTTAACAGAATGGATTCAAGGTGAGATTAACGAAATTCGAAACTTGTTTCTCATAGGTGAATGGAACGAGGGGACACCTTCAAAAGAATTACTAGGTGATCTTATTTTTAAAAAAGTTGAACGCTATGCAAGCCAATTTAAAAAGTATCATCTTAAGCGTGTAATAAATGGTACTGGTACAATTCTGCATACCAATTTAGGAAGGGCGAGATTAAGTAAACAGGCGATTGAGCAAATTGTTCTCACTGCTGAAAATTACTCAAATCTTGAATATGACATAGAAAAAGGGAGACGGGGTTCACGTAGTGATACGCTTGAAGCGGTTTTAAAAGATGTAACAGGTGCTGAAGCTGCAATGGCTGTTAACAATAATGCTGCAGCTGTGTACTTGATTTTACGGGCGCTCGCTCATAATAAAGAAGTGATTGTTTCGCGGGGACAACTTGTCGAAATAGGCGGTTCTTTTCGAGTCTCGTCGATTATGGAAGAAAGCGGGGCAAAACTCGTTGAAGTAGGCACAACAAACAAAACCCATTTATATGATTATGAACAAGCAATAAATGAAGAAACAGCTATGATCATGAAAGTTCATACGAGCAATTTTAAAACAATTGGTTTTACTGAATCAGTTTCTACCGAACAATTGGTCAACCTTTCCTCAAAACATCGGGAAGTTATTAGTTATGAGGATTTGGGAAGTGGCGCATTGTATGATTTTCAAAAACATGGGATCGGTGATGAGCCTGTTGTATCTGAGGTACTTAGAATGGGTGTTGATCTTGTATCTTTCAGCGGTGATAAGCTTTTAGGTGGCCCCCAAGCTGGAATTATTGCCGGGAAAAAAGAACTAATCAACAAGCTTAAAAAACATCAATTGGCTCGTGCTTTACGTGTCGATAAAATGACGATGGCTGCTCTAGAAGCAACAATAAAGTCTTATATTCAAGGTGGGAACACGATTAAAGCCATTCCAACAGTACGGGATATTTTAACATCAACGGACGTAATTAAAAATCGGGTTGAACAATTTATTAACAGCTTGGAAAAATCAACTTGGTATTATGAAATTCAAGAGGGGACTTCACAAATTGGTGGAGGTACAATGCCAGATATTGCGATTCCGACAATTGTTGTAGCTCTAAGGCATAATAAATTAAATTCACAGCAAGTAGCAGATTGTTTGCGTGCTAAGGAGCCTGCCGTTATTAGTCGTATAAAGGACGATCAAGTTCTGCTTGATTTCCGAACGATTACGGAGGAAGAGCTCCCAATACTGATCAATTGTTTTCGCCATTTTGTTACTTAACAAGGTCAACTGACCTTGTTTTTTATTTTGTTGACTTTACATAATGTGCAAAATTCAGAATTGTCTTTTAACTATGATTATGTTATAATCATGATTACGAAGACACCATGTATTTAAAGGTGTAAAGTGACATAGTTATTTTACACCCTCTCAATGTAAATATTTCTATCAAAAAAATAAAGAAAAGGGGAGAGCACCGTGACTACAAAAACCCGTGGTTTAGAAGGAGTCGTTGCAACTACATCATCAATTAGTTCTATTATCAATGATGTTTTGACGTACAGAGGGTACAGTATTGATGATTTAGCTGAGAACGCCAGTTTTGAAGAAGTAGTATATCTACTATGGAAAGGGAAACTTCCAACGGTACGGGAACTTAGTGAAATGAAAGAACAGTTAGGGGCAAATGCTGATCTACCGCAAGAAATCATTGCACAAATGAAGGCTTACTCAGTTAATAGCGTTCATCCAATGGCAGCTTTGCGTACCGCTATTTCAACATTGGGACTGTATGACCAAGAAGCAGATAGTCTATGTGAAAACGCAAATTACCGTAAAGCGATTCGTATACAGGCAAAAATACCAAGCATCGTTGCAACCTTTTCTCGTATACGTGAAGGGAAAGACCCTCTTTCTCCTAGAAAAGATTTAAGCTTTGCAGCGAATTTTCTTTATATGCTAAACGGCAAAGAGCCAGATGAAATCGCTGTGAATGCCTTTAACAAAGCACTTGTACTTCATGCAGATCATGAGTTAAATGCTTCAACATTCACTGGGCGTGTCTGTGTGGCAACATTATCAGACATTTACTCAGGGATAACGGCTGCCATCGGAGCGTTAAAAGGTCCGCTTCACGGCGGTGCTAATGAGCGTGTGATGAAAATGCTCTCGGAAATTTACGAAGTCGAAAACATTGATCTGTATCTCCAAAAAGCATTTGCAAACAAAGAAAAAATTATGGGATTTGGACACCGTGTTTATAAATCAGGTGATCCCCGCGCAAAGCATTTACGTGAAATGTCCAAGAGACTAACGGAGATAACGGGTGAATCAAAATGGTATGACATGTCTATTAAGATGGAACAGATCATCAAAAGTGAAAAAGGGTTAGTTCCAAACGTTGATTTCTATTCGGCATCTGTTTATCATAGTTTAGGAATTAAGCATGACTTATTTACACCGATCTTTGCAATTAGTCGTATGTCAGGCTGGCTTGCCCATGTTTTAGAGCAATACAGTAATAACCGTTTGATTCGTCCTCGTGCCGACTATGTAGGTATGAAAAACCAAACCTATGTACGAATTGAGAAACGCCAGTAGTAAATGTAATACTTACGGAGTCCCTAAAGCCACCTTGACTAGAAACTTAAAAACAGGTGGCTTTTGAATGGTATTATCCCCTTCAGGTAGACAAAGAAAAAAAGAGAACATTTTATATGATGTTCTTAAGGTCTACTTGGAGGGGATTTTTCTATGGCTAAAACAAGCCGGAAATCCGTACGCTAAGGAAATCCGGCTTGTTTGTGCAAGCACTATGGGAAATAAACTTTCAAACCGTATTGTTTCTTCGCTTCCTTACCGGTTATGAAGTCTTTCTTATCATCGAAAAGGGTGTTTGTTTCATAAAAACTGAACAGTAAAATTAACAAAAGGGTGGCATTGAGACTCATTACGAATTTTGATGCTTTTTAGTCAAGACTTATGGCGAGAGGTCGAAGGACATGCTTCAACAATCGTTGTCGTGATAAAAAATCAAAAACATGTCGTGATAAAAGGAGTGGATTTCCCACTCCTCTTTCATTTTCTTATAATTGTTAAACAACATGTCTTACTGTTAATTCAAGCCTCAAACTTCATTTCTTTTGTATTTCAGTAAAACTACATGGGAAGGGGTGGTCCTAAAAGCTCAACGATTCGAAATCATTGATCGTATGAGGAAGAACCACCCGTTCCTATGGTTATTAGCCATAGCAGAAGTCTCACGAGCTGGATATTACAAATGGCGTAGTAATCACTGTAAACGCTCAAAACGTTTAGAAGAAGATCTATTACTCAAAGAACATATTCTAGCTATACACTAAATCCATCCTTACTATGGGGTATAAACGTATGACCAAGGCGATAAGGAGAGAGGGAATGGTCATTAATCATAAGCGTGTTCAGCGATTGATGAGGGAGTTAGGAGTGAAATCGGTCATAGCTTTAACCTAATTATTTAGATGCGAACTTTGAGTAAGTTATATCTATACAGGGGGTAGAGGTCGGATTTTGAAAAAGTCGAGTACGTATCGTCTGCTTGTGCTAGGAGGAGGAACTTAAGGTAGTAGGTTGCAGTCGCTGGCAGCAGATACTACTGAAGGAAATTGCTGTATTTGTGCCTGTACACTTGTTCAAATTTCATTTTCCTTCAAAAAGGATAGAAAGGAAGAAATGACTGGATTATTAATATTTTCTTTTAAGCATGAAATGTAGAAGGTGCGAGACATTTCTAAACCTTCTAAATATATAATTTTTACTCTATTATGACTTACTGCACGTTCGGCAGCCAACGTGGAAACCACTGAAATTCCCATACCTGCTTCTACAGCTGCTATAACCGCTTCGGTACTTCCCATTTGTCCAGCTATTTTCAAAGAATTAATATCATATCCTTTCCGAAACAATTCTTCTTCCCAAACCCTTCTTGTGTTTGATTCAGGCTCCCGTAAAACCCACTGAAGGTCCAATAATTTAGAAAAATGATTTTTTTTATCAGACCAGTAACTATCAATGGGTGCAATAATTTTTAATTCATCTTTTACAATTGGTAAAGAAAAAATAGTTGGATCTTCTTCTACCTTCCCAGTAATTATAACATCAACAGAATGGTTAATTAGCCACTTTACTACTTCATGACTTCCTGAAACACACATATGGGTATATACATCAGGATACTTGGTTATGAATCTTTTAATAATTCCCGGCAATAAATATTCAGAAGGTATTGTACTTGCCCCTACTGTCAGCTTTCCTAAAGGCTTATCGCTTAGTAATTGTCTCTCGAGCTCATCCCATAAATTTAAAATAGCTTGACTTTGCTTATAAGCTATTTCTCCTTTTGATGTTAATTCAATACCTTCGGAATTTCTCTTTAATAATTTTGTTTTAAAATGCTCATCTAGCAATTGAATTCGTTGGGTTATAGCCGGTTGAGACACTGATAGTAGATTAGCTGCGTCTTTATAACTTTTTGTTTGCACCACTTTAACAAATGCTCGCAGATGATTTAAATTCATTGAATTCCTCTCCCTTATTATAGATCCTTGCTAAGTCTTTTTCTGTCAATCGATGAGGAGGACCGTCAAAAACAACTCTTCCTTTTGCGATGCCAATAATCCGTGTTGCAAATGTCTTCGCTAATTGAACATCGTGTAGATTAATAATCATCGACATTTGATCTTCCTGATTAATTGTTGATAAGAATTAGCATAACGCTTTCTGAAGTACGCGGGTCAAGACTAGCAACTGGTTCGTCTCCCAAAATAAGTTGAGGCTGTTGTGCAAGCACACTTGCAATTGCGACGCGGTGTCTTTGCCCGACGCTTAATTGACTGGACCTGTCTATATATTTGCTTCATACTACCCCCTCCTAACATCTTGATTCTTTAATAATCTTGATTAACTCTATTTTAAAAAGCAAATCTTATATTGTCTATAAGAATTTATGAAAAAATTTGTTGTATTTTCAGAATATTATCATTTTAATTTCGATTAAAATTTATAATGGGGTGTAGCATAAAGAATTAGAAGACACCAATTAGTAATTTCTCTTGAAAGGTGGATAATTTGCAAAACATTTTGCTAGCTTCAGATCAAATGGGGAAAGATCAAAAGGAATTAGGTGAAAGTGTATTGGAAACCTTTTTCACATTATTGAAACAACGAGAAGATAAACCAAAGGCGATTTTTTGTGTCAATTGAGGTGTTTGTACATTAACAACTGAATCATTAGTCTCTCTATATATGAAAGAGTTAACCGATTTCGGTGTTCCTATATTAGCTTGTAAAACTTGTGTCGATTACTATCAATTAGAGGAAAAGGTTGAGTGCCGGGGAAATCTCAGGAATGACTCATTTTCTTAATTTGGCTAGTCATTACGAGGTGTTGACGATCTGTTAATACAAAAAATGATTTTGTTTTCTCCTGTGTAAGAAAAAAGGTGATGTGTAGAAGGTTTACAAATGAGCTTCTTCATAAGCTTGATGGAACGTGTACAGAAACCATATTAATTCTACCTTTTTGGAGTGAATAAAAATCTTAAAAAAGCGTTAATAATGTCTATTATTTCAACAGGTACCGTTGCTATGTATGGTTTGCCTTACATGAAATCAGTATTTTATGAGCCTATGCGTACGGCTTTAGATTTAAATCATACACAGCTTGGTAACCTACTGAGCATATATGGATTTGTTGCACTTTTGGGGTATTTTCCTGGAGGTTGGTTAGCTGATAAATTTTCAGCTTTTAAAACACGGAATCACCCACGATATCACCGTGATTTTATTTGGAAATGAAATGATGGCAGCCGCTCGTGCGGCATCTATATTAATGTACGCAGGCGTGCAAGATATCCGCTTGTTAAACGGCGGATATCAGGAGTGGGTTTCAGCAGGGTATGAGATAGATAAACAACTAAATTCCAGATTCAATACAAGGTTTTGGGGAAAAAGTCCGGTACATCCGAAGTATATCATTGATCTTAAAAACATAAGAGAAAGTTTAAATAATGAAAATGTGGTGCTTGCCGACACGTAGCTGGACAGAGTATATCGGTGAGGTCAGTGGATATAGTTATATTGAGCTAAGAGGTCGTATTGTATGGGGGCATGCTGGTTCGGATGCCTATCATTTGGAAGACTATCGAAATATCGATGGTACAATGCGAAACTATCATGAAATCGTAGCTTATTGGAAGGAATGGAGAATTACACCAGACAAAAAAATCGTTTTCTACTGCGGAACCGGATGGAGAGCAAGTGAGGCTTTCTTTTATTCCTATCTAATGGGTTGGGAAAACATTTCTGTATATGATGGTGGATGGTATGAGTGGAGTATGTATCCGGGTAATCCAATCGAAATAGGCGACCCATTAAAAAAGAAAAATGACAAATAATAACCGTCATACAAACAACTCCGAACTTTGAATAGGGGTTGTTTTTCTATTCATCAATCTTTTAAAAAAATGAATTGTTAAAAAAATATGAATTGTTAAAAAACCTTGATTATGATATAATCATGATTAAATAATCGTATAGATTATTGAAATAGGACTATTATCGGAGGTGTTTCATCTTGACAGACAACCATGATGTGTTTGATATTACAATAATTGGGGGAGGGCCTACAGGGCTATTTACTGCGTTTTATGGTGGTATGCGTAAAATGAAGGTGAAAATTATCGAAAGTATGCCCCAACTTGGCGGTCAGCTTTCAGCTCTATACCCGGAAAAGTACATTTATGATGTCGCGGGTTTTCCTAAAGTGCTTGCTCAAGACTTAGTTGATCAGTTAAAAGAGCAAGCCTCTCAATTCGATCCTACCGTAGTACTTGAACAATCTGTCCAGACGGTGGAGAAAATAGATGATGTCTTTCAACTTACATCAAACAATAGGGAAAAACATTTCACCAAAGCCGTGGTTATTACTGCTGGTGTAGGAGCGTTTCAGCCGCGCCGTCTTGATCTTTCGAATGCAAACCAGTATGAAAACAAAAATCTTCACTACTTCGTAAATAATTTAAATACATTTGCAGGAAAAAGCGTCGTTGTATTAGGCGGGGGAGATTCGGCCGTTGACTGGGCCCTTATGCTTGAACCAATTGTGAAGGAGGTAACACTGGTTCATCGCCGTGATAAATTTCGAGCTCACGAACACAGCGTTGAGAACTTGATGAATTCAAAGGTTCGAATTAGAACGCCATATAATGTAACAGAATTGATTGGCGACGACGAAAAGATTCAACAAGTCGTTCTACAAGAAGTGAAGGGTCAGGGACAAGAAATCGTTGATATTGATGCTTTACTTGTTAATTATGGTTTCATGTCATCACTTGGGCCGATTAAAGAATGGGGATTAGAAATTGAGAAGAATTCAATTGTCGTCAATTCAAGAATGGAAACGAACATTAAAGGAATTTATGCTGCCGGCGATATTGCAACATATGATGGAAAAGTGAAACTCATTGCAACAGGATTTGGTGAGGCACCAACTGCTGTAAATAATGCAAAAGCTTATATTGACCCAAAATCCCGTGTTCAGCCGCTGCATAGTACAAGCTTGTTTTAATACAAGTACAGTAATAGAGCTAAGTGTAATAAAATATACTTGGTTCTTTTTAAATTCGATGGATTGTTTTTATGAACAATATACTTTTTATTTGAGCCTTTTGCATAATTTTCAACCCTTAAGCCGTAAGGTTTAAAAGAGCATAAAAAGGGACTTCACCCCAAAATGGAGAAAGTTTTAAGTGACCAAACAATCCACTTTTCCATAAGGGAGGGAAGTCACTTGTATATTCTCCAAGATACGCTATTTTCCTTTGAAGAATGGCTAAAAATCGAATCAAAAGACTGATTAAATTTATTTTTTAGCAACTTGACCTAAGAGCATACGCAAAAGCATTGAAAAGCAAATTACCCCAAGGTCGTGATGGATACTGTAGAGAAGTAATTTTTCGGGCTTTCTTAGCCTCGCCAATGGAAGATATCTCAACGTTCACTGCCTTGCACAAACGTCTGATGAATGATCTTCGATTTCGCTATCAGTGTAGGTTTCGACTGGATCAAGATCCACCTTCGGTATCAACTTTAAGTCGAACATTTAAGCAAATTACATCCTTCAAAACTGGCCGAAAAGCTATTCGACGATTTAGTTCAGCAGTGTCGTTTAGAAGGAATCATTAAGGGTGATAAAGTAGCTATTGATTGTTCAAAAGTAGATGCTTACGAGAAAAAACGCCCCAAATACAAATGTGTCGATTCGGAATATGCCTCATGGGGAGCCAAATTTGATTCGTTCCGAAACAAGATCACCTGGTTTGGTTATAAGTTTCATTTGGCTGTTGATACTTACAGTGGTTACCGACCTCGTTAGAGGTCAAACCAGCTCATGTGAACGATGGAGATATGAGCCCTTTATTAATTGAAGATCATGCTGCAAAGTTTCAAGATACATTGAAATTCGTCATGATGGATGCCGGATATGATCAACACAAAAATTATGAAGCGGCTTTAAGCCATAAAGCTCAAGCGATTATTCCTCTGAATCTAAGAAATGAAAAAGAGCCTCCTGCTGGTTTCTCATCTAATGGGACACCACGCTGCTTGATGGGATTTGAGATGACATATTGGGGATGCGATAAAAAGTATTTAAAGTTCCGCTGTCCCCATGCCACCGGTAAAGTGGAGTGTCCTCATGGTACCTCTTGGTGTTCATCTTCGAATTACGGCATGGTTGTAAAAATCAATACCATTCTGCCAGTATGCCCTTTTTTCAGAAGTTAGGAGAAAAAATGAAAAGGTAGATGGCAAAACACTCAATTTTAGTAATTGATCAGTTGAATCATTTTTTACCTTACGGTAAAAATGTTATTTTGCAAAAGGCTCAAAGATAAAAAATATGTTTTTGTTTCTGAGCATATTGGTAATAAAAAATACCCTGTTTTGGTAATATGAGGATACTTACTGTAAAAAAGAAAAAGAGTTGAGGCTATCGATGTCCCGATAACCTTAACCCTGCTATTACGCAAATTTCTTTCTATAATAATTTTTATGTTTCTGTTTTTAGAATACGTTAGGTTTTTATAAAGATAAAGCGTAGGATTAAAACTGGTTCCAAACATTGCCTATTTATGGACCTCTAATAACAACAGTAAAAGATAAGACATAAGGGTAATATAAAAGTTCTATTAATCGGACCCTTCCGACAATTACAGACTTCAGCTAAGTTGAAAAAGTTTCCGTGATAAGATGCCACAATCTTGGCTGTGCCCCTAATTAATGTTAAATCAAGTATTCATAACCCGGCATTGTTAGAAAATTGATAAATTCCTCTTCTAAAATCTGTTCAAACAAATCTTCCTACCGTTATCCAGTTTTCCTTCTGGATGACGGATCCATTACACGAGAGATATCAGCCGGTCGCCGCATCCTCCATACGTTAACACATTATCCACAATCGAACTGACTGAAGATGTTGTCGCTACTGCTCCTTCTAAACCATTCGTTTTTAATATCATCATCCTCCTATTTGAATTAAGATAGCGTTTCAAGACTTCTACGCACTTATTTTTGCTACCACCATTAGCGATTTTTATTTAAGATTTATATAAATAAAGGACCAGGACATTACAAAGGAAGAAATGGCCCTGGCCCAGATGTTAAAAGTTCAAAGGTTTCTATTCACTCTCTTTACTTAAGCAATGCTCACATTTCGTCATGTACGATTCATGTTGTTCTTTAATTTTTGATCCGCAGTCAACGCAAATTTTCGGTGGCAATTCCTTATAAAATTCGCTATAACTACTAACTTTTCGTTCACTCACTGTTTGGTTACTCATAAGAATCCCTCCTCTGAGTCGTTTCGCATCAATGTTGTGACAAACAAATGCTGTTTATTTTATCACTTTAAAATGTGCCATCTGATGAACATTAGCGAGTAAATTGTTCCGTCTCTGTCGAACCGCTCATTGCAGTGGTTGTTGATGTTCCACCAGTGATCACTTGCGCTACTTCATCAAAGTAACCTGTTCCGACTTCACGCTGATGTCTTGTCGCTGTATAGCCGTCTTTTTCCTTTGCGAATTCCGCTTGCTGTAACTTCGAATAAGCCGCCATGCCATGGTCCTTGTAGCCAAGAGCCAGTTCAAACATGCTGTGGTTCAGCGCATGGAATCCGGCGAGGGTAACGAATTGGAATTTGTAGCCCATTTTTCCGAGTTCTCGCTGGAATTTTTCAATTGTTTCGTCATCGAGTTTGGCTTTCCAGTTGAAAGACGGTGAGCAGTTGTAAGCAAGTAGTTTACCTGGGAACTTTTCATGGATCGCCGCCGCGAAGCGCTGAGCTTCTTCTAAATTTGGTTCTGATGTTTCACACCAGATCAGGTCAGCGTACGGTGCGTAGGCAAGACCGCGGGCGATCGCTTGGTCAAGTCCTGCTTTGGTTCGGTAAAAACCTTCTGGCGTTCGTTCACCTGTAATGAATTCATGATCATAAGGATCAACATCACTTGTAATGAGGTCTGCTGCATTAGCATCTGTTCTGGCAACAATAATGGTCGAAGTCCCCATAACATCTGCCGCTAGACGGGCGGAAATTAGATTACGTACAGCATTTTGGGTCGGGATCAAAACTTTCCCGCCTAGGTGACCACATTTTTTCTCTGAAGCCAACTGATCTTCGAAATGAACCCCTGCAGCTCCCGCTTCAATCATACCTTTCATTAACTCAAAAACGTTTAGTTGTCCACCGAATCCGGCTTCAGCATCGGCGACGATAGGAGCAAAGAAGTTAATGTCTCCTTCTCCTTCCATATGTTGAATCTGATCGGCACGTTGAAGGGCTTGGTTGATTCGTTTGACGACCGAAGGAACACTGTTAGCCGGATATAAACTTTGATCCGGGTACATGTTACCGGATAGATTAGCGTCAGCCGCCACCTGCCAGCCACTTAAATAAATCGCTTTCAATCCAGCTTTAACTTGCTGAACCGCTTGGTTACCAGTTAAGGCTCCTAAAGCATTGATAAAATCCTCCGCATGCAAGAGATTCCAAAGTCTTTCTGCTCCGTATTTGGCAAGAGTGTATTCGAATTGCATAGAACCTCGAAGGCGGACAACATCTTCAGCCGAATAAGGACGAGTTACTCCTTTCCAACGTTCCTCGTATTCCCAGCCTTCCTTTAACTGTCTGATTTGCTTTTCTCGAATCATTTAGATCACTTTCCTTTCTTACGTAGTATAATTTTTAATTTTATCTAGTTTTATTGTTATATAACAATGATGTAATTTGAGATCTATTATATAACAAACTAAAATCAGAAGTAAACAAATATTTTGAAAAAAATTTAAGATTTTTTTGCGGCAATCGAGACATTTTTTAACAGGTTGAGATCCAGCGAGTAGTTTGAAAGAAAACTCCTGTTTTTGATACCGTTTATTGAATCCTATTGATCAAGAACAATCTGTTATACAACAATATAATCATGATTATAACATAATCTAGATTGTAATAGTAACTATATTTCTTAATATAAAAAATAAAAAATATTACCGATTATATTGTAATCATGATTATTTAATGTTATGATTTTTTAAAATTTTTAGTTATTCAAAAGGAAAGGTGGTAAAGCAATAAATTTTTTTATCTTCCTTATAAAAAAAAGTTATGGTGTAAATCAGAAAAAGTTATATGGTATTTTCACATGTGGGGTTAAATGAACGACAAAATTTAATTTAAGGAGGTATTCTGAATGTTCTTTTTGAAAACGTTAGCTCGTATCACATTTATTGTGATTATTGTTGGAACCCTAACCTATTTATTTTTGCCTTTACTTTCCGTTTTTGTGACAAAGAGTCCGGCAATGCTACTTAACAAATTAAATAATGATATCACGTATCAAGCACTTTTTTTAAGTTTACATACAACAAGTATCGCCTTGATTTTTATTATTGCTTTTGGGACACCTCTAGCTTATTGGTTAGCGAAAAGTAGTTTCCAAGGTAAAAATGGACTAGAAGTCGCTTTGAAAATGCCAATTGTTGCTCCTACAGCAGTGGTTGGTGTCGGGCTATTGCTTGTGTTTGGACAACGAGGCTTATTGGGTCAAACCTTATCTCTATTTAACATTGAAATTCCTTTTACTTCTATTGCGGTGGTGATGGCACAAATCTTTATGGCTACTCCTTTTTTTGTCACGACAGCGAGACAATCCTTCGAGGCAGTAGATGATCAATTATTGGAAGTCTCGCGCACGCTGGGTGTTTCTACATGGCGAACCTTCTGGCGTATAACGATTCCACTGGCATTACCAGGTCTACTTTCAGCAGTGGCATTAAGTTGGGCATTAGCTTTAGGGGAATTTGGGGCAACCATGATGTTTGCGGGAAATTTACCTGGAAAAACGCAAACACTCCCCCTCGCTATTTTTACAGCATTACAATCTAATGCCGATGTAGCAGTAAGCATTTCTGCTCTGCTTCTAGTTGTTTCATTTCTATTACTTTTGTTCGTAAGCTTTATTGACAAATATATGCGGTTAACTATTTCTTCTCGATAAGAAGGGAGGCTTTATTACAAATGTTATCTTTTCAATTCAAAAAACGTCTTCGTGATTTTACAGTTGATATTTCTCAGAGTATCGGAGCCGAAACTCTTGTGCTAATCGGTCATTCTGGGTGTGGTAAAAGTACTGCATTAAAGATGTTGGCTGGTCTTCTGACTCCAGAAGATGGAATGATTAAATTAAACGAAAGTTGTCTTTTTGAAAAAAAACAAATGATCAATGTTCCGCCTGAAGAAAGAAATATTGGATATGTATTCCAAAATTATGCTTTGTTCCCACATCTGACAGTTCAAGAAAATGTGGAATATGGAATCAACAAACTTAGCAAAGAAGAACAGGAGGTGCGAGTTGAAGAAGTTTTAAACTTATTAGAAATTCAATCATTAGCCAATACAAAACCGGCGATGCTTTCAGGAGGGGAACAACAACGTGTCGCTTTGGCTCGTGCTTTAGTGACACGTCCTAAACTATTGTTGCTTGATGAACCATTATCTGCACTTGATGTATCGACTCGTACACATGTAAGAGCGGAACTCAAATTACTCTTAGGTAAGTTGTCAATTCCAACAATTGTTGTAACTCATGATTACGAGGATGCTCGCGTGTTAGCAGATCGGGTTGCCGTTATGGATCAGGGCAAGATTATACAGTCAGGTACTCCTAAAGAAATTTCACAATTTCCTGCAAATGACTTTGTCGCGAAATTTACGGGTACAAATCTCATACCATTGCTGGATCAAGAAACGCCGCAATCATGTATCTCTTTTAATCCATGGGATGTAGAAATTGGGTTTGAATCAAATGGTTCGGAATACGAGTGGCAGGGAATCATTCGTGACATGGCGTGGTTAGGAGGGCTGGTACGACTGCAAATCGAAGGTGATGAAACCTTTTTTGCGGAGGTCCCCGTTGAAAGGGTTGAGGATGGGAAACTTAAAATGGGGGATCATGTTTATGCATACGTGCGTTTGGAAGATATTCGGATGGTTCCATTTTCACCTTCCTTTAACCGCTCAAGAAATGAAAAAAGAAAAGGTGAAAAAAGAAAAGGTAAAGTAGAAGAAAATTCAAAAAAAGTACGAAAAACTTGGAAGTTTGGATTCTCCGTTATTTCTTTTTTAATGATCGTTGCTTTCGTCTTAGGTTATAAAGCCACCGCGAATTTCCCTGAAACTACTAAACAAGTCAACATGATTGCCCTAGTCGCAGCGAATGCAACAGATCCGCTTAATGATTTGATTAAAATTTTTGAGAAAGAACATCAAGGTGTGAGTATCAATGCTACCTATGCTGGAACACATATTCTACGAACCCAGTTGGAAAATGGTGCAAAAGCGGATCTTTTTCTGTCTGCAGATATCAAACATATTGAAGCCGTCAAAGAGAAAGGAATAATCGAACAGTTTTATCCTGTATCACTTAACAAAGAAGTGATTGTAGTACCCAAGAATAATCCCGCTAATATTCATTCATTAAAAGATTTAGGAACTAACCCTGTAAAATTAGTCATTGGGGTGGAAAGTGTCCCAATTGGAAGATACACACGACAGATTTTTAAAAATACAAATAAAACGTATGGGGATCAATTTTCAAAAAAAGTTTTATCACAAGTCGTATCTTTGGAAACAAGTACAAAAGCCGTATTACAGAAAGTAGCCTTAGGAGAAGCGGAAGCGGGCATTGTGTATAAGACTGATGTGACCCCTGAATTCAAGAAGAAAGTTAAAATCATTTCGATTCCTGAAAAATACAATGTATATGCAACCAATTATATCGCTGTAACCAAAAATGCTCCTAATCCCGAATTAGCTGAAGAGCTTATGAAAAAGCTTTTATTGGATAAAGGGCAAGCAGTGTTTCAAAAATACGGTTATGATTCGATAAAGTGATGAAATTTAGAATGAATTCAAAATTTGGAATGTCAATCGACCTCGAAAGTTGTAGCGGATGCCATGCCTGTTCGGTTGCTTGTAAAGCAGAGCATCGTGCTCCCCACAGCTATCATCGCCATAAGTAGCAAGTTGTAGAGAAAACTTACAAGACCGGAACGAGCGGAGAGGGAAAGTGTGTTCCTGCCGAACGAATCGTGCAAATTACACGTGAGTTTGCCAAGGCAGGCCGCACCAAATGCAACAACCATTTCAATCGCGGAGGCCATGGCCATGAGAATGGATTCTATAATGAATAGTCCTTTCTTTGTCTAAATGCCCTTGTTGGTAGTATTGGAAAAAAGGGAGGATGGTGTTATATATCCGGGGATGTCAATCGCTCTGCACCACAACCGGGACCGCTTCCTCCAAACCGAACGTTCAAACAGAACTTTCACATCCGACAGCTTTTCCGTTCGTCAACCAATTGTATCCACGAGCCGTTTCGAGTAGAGGGAATGGCACAATATTTCCCATTTGGCAATGGAGAACAATTTGGGCGAAGGGAGTACCTGGCGGACTAGATCAAAGAAAAATAGGAATATGGATTGATGAAAGCAAACGTCAAACATATAGTCCTTATCTTAAAGATACCTTCCTAGATCCAAATGACTCGTGAATCCAATTTAATTAGGGCGGAGTTGTTGAACTAAGATCAGAAAACGGGCGCATTGTCGGAAGGTTATGGAATGGCCATATTGTACGAGGATTCAACACTCCTGATCGTATAATCCTAATCCTCTTATCTCAAGTTGGACTGATCCAGTAGAAGGCGGACAAGCGTGGAATAATACGGTCGTTCAACTTGAGAAACTAGATCATCAACACAGTAATATTTAAATAATATAAAATATTCAAAAAATTTATCATTGTAAAATAATCATGATTAATATATAATCTAGTTAATGACATTTACTTATTAGTTACCAGCCTGTAACGTAATAAGAATGTAACAATTCTAAAGGGGATGAGTTTCATGGTAGATCAACTTTCATGGAAAGTTGGCGGACAACAAGGTGAAGGTATTGATAGTACCGGGGAAGTATTTTCTCTTGCATTAAATCGTTCAGGATATTATTTATATACCTATCGTCATTTCTCTTCACGTATTAAAGGGGGACATACTAATAATAAGATTCGGGTAAGTACGAAAGAAATTCGCTCTATATCCGATGATCTTGATATATTAGTAGCGTTTGACCAAGAAACGATTGATGTGAACCATCATGAGTTGCATGAAAAAGGGATCATTATTGCAGATGCGAAGTTTAATCCTACGGCTCCCGAGGGATGCAAAGCAACATTGTATGCGATTCCATTCACGGAAATTGCGAACGAATTAGGAACATCATTAATGAAAAATATGGTTGCAATTGGGTCAACAAGTGCAATCCTCGGTCAATCTCCTGAGGAATACTTGGAAATTATACGTGATACGTACGGGCGAAAGGGAGAAAAGATCGTCGAGAAAAACATGGAAGCGATTAAACGGGGGTCTGATCATTTTACAGAACTAGCAGGCGGCCCGATAGATCACCTACAATTAGAAAAAGCTAACGGAAAACGTCGTATGTTTATGATTGGTAATGATGCCATTTCAATGGGATTTTTGGCAGGTGGAGTACGTTTCATGTCCGCTTATCCTATTACACCTGCATCTGAAATTATGGAATATATGACAAAGCATTTGCCAAAGGTTGGTGGAGCGGTAATCCAAACGGAAGACGAAATTGCTGCAGCGACAATGGCGATCGGTGCCAACTACGCTGGTGTTCGAACGATAACATCCTCTGCAGGCCCTGGACTTTCTTTAATGATGGAAGCTATTGGTCTATCCGGTATGACAGAAACACCGCTTGTAATTGTTGATACACAACGCGGTGGTCCGAGTACAGGTCTTCCAACGAAACAGGAACAATCCGATCTTATGGCAATGGTATACGGAACACACGGTGAGATACCTAAGGTGGTATTAGCACCAAGTACTGCCGAAGAAGCATTTTATGATGCGATTGAAGCGTTAAACATTGCTGAAGAGTATCAATGTCCGGTTATTTTACTATCTGATTTACAACTATCACTCGGTAAGCAAACGGTTGAACCTCTCGACTACAGCAAAATCGAAGTTCGCCGTGGTAAGTTAGACCCTAAAGCGGAGTTACCTGAGCTTGACACGAAAGAATATTACAAACGTTATGAACTAACAGAAGACGGTGTTTCTCCTCGTGTTATTCCAGGTATGAAATACGGAATCCATCACGTAACAGGGGTTGAGCATGACGAAACGGGTAAGCCATCGGAAGTAGCCGTAAACCGACAAAAACAAATGGATAAGCGTTTAAGGAAGTTAGAAAACTTGAACCTTCCTAATTCGGTGCACAAAAACGTAAAACACGAAGAGGCGGATCTTTTAATTGTTGGATTCAACTCAACACGAGGAGGAATTGAAGAAGCACTCCCTCGTCTAGAAGCAGATGGTTTAAAAGTAAATCATGCCCATATCCGGTTAATTCACCCGTTTCCAACCGAGGAATTAAAACCGCTTGTAGAGTCCGCGAAGAAGGTAGTTGTTATTGAAAACAACGCGACAGGTCAATTGGCTAAAGTAATAAAAACGAATCTTGGAGATTTAGACAAAATTGAGAGTGTTCTTAAATATGATGGGAATCCTTTCTTACCTTCTGAAATCTACAACCAATCAAGGAGCTGTTCTGGATGGCAACATTTAAAGACTTTCGTAACCATGTAAAGCCAAACTGGTGTCCCGGATGCGGTGATTTCTCTGTTCAAGCAGCGATTCAAAGAGCTGCTGCTAACGTTGGGTTAGAGCCTCAAGACCTCGCCGTTGTATCAGGTATCGGCTGTTCTGGACGTATTTCTGGATATATTAACTCATACGGTTTCCACGGTATTCACGGTCGTTCTCTGCCAATTGCACAAGGTGTAAAAATGGGGAATCGTGAATTAACGGTTATTGCTTCTGGCGGTGACGGAGACGGTTTTGCGATTGGAATGGGTCACACCATTCACGCCATTCGCCGAAACATTGACATAACCTACATTGTTATGGATAACCAAATTTACGGCTTAACGAAAGGGCAAACGTCCCCTCGTTCAGAATTTGGTTTTAAAACGAAAAGTACACCTGAAGGTTCTGTAGAATCTGCTATTTCTATTATGGAAATGGCACTAACCGCTGGTGCTACCTTTGTGGCCCAAAGCTTTTCAAGTGATTTAAAAGAATTAACGGCCTTAATTGAACAGGGTATTGAACATAAAGGGTTCTCCTTAATAAATGTGTTTAGCCCGTGTGTAACTTACAACAAGGTGAACACGTACGACTGGTTTAAGGAAAACCTAACTAGTTTAGGTGACATTGAAGGATATGATCCAAGTAACCGTATGGTCGCCATGCAAACGTTAATGCAAAATAACGGTCTTGTAAAAGGATTAATTTATCAAGATAAAGAAAAGCAATCGTATCAAGAGCTTGCACACGGCTATAGTGAAGAGCCGTTGGCAAAAGTGGACTTAAAAATTTCCGAAGACACATTTAACGAATTAGTTGTAGAATTTATGTGAAACAAAAACAGATTCCTTAACAATCATAGCGATAAACGCATGATAAATAGTTTCGCCGTACCACTTTTTTGGTGATACGGCTTATTTTTTTGGTCCATCCCGACATATTCAGAAACTGGCTGCTTGGCTGTAGAATCATGCACTGAGGATCCGTGCCAAACTAGTACATTGTAAATTACTTATAACTATTGCGGAGTAACACAAAAAACTTTTTTCCAAAATATTGATTCATTTCCATGATGTTGTTTTGTAAAGTTACTCTATGTTATAATAAAAAATAATCATGATTATTTGATTATCTTATATTTTTGTGAAATTCATTAAATTTTAGAGGTGTAGAATATTGAAAAAGCAACATTTGAAAAATAAAGAAATTCAAACGATTCGTATGGTTTCCTATTTTATCGATGCAACAGCTCAAATTATTGAAGAGGAAGGAATTGATAAAGTTACAATAAGAAAAGTGGCAGATTTAGCTGGCTATAATAGTGCTACCATTTATAACTACTTTGGAGAAATCTCTCATTTAATATTCTTTACCTCAATGAGATTTTTAAAAAAGTATACAGATGCTCTTCCAGGATATTTGAGCAAAGGGAAAAACTCTTTAGAAAAATATTTATTATTGTGGGAATGCTTTTGTAAATTTTCTTTTGAGGAACCACAAATCTTTTTTGCTATTTTTTCTTCCGATTTAGGTGCTGAACCAGAAGAGCTAATGAAGGATTACTATGATATTTTTCCTTCTGACATCATTGATTTACCTGAAGATTTAAAGCCTATGGTACTAGAATCTAGTCTGTCCGTTAGAAACCGTATAGCTTTAGAGAGGTGTGTAGAAGACGGGTATATAAAAAAAGAAAACACCCTGAAAATTAATGAAATGATTTTACTTGTTTGGCAAGGCATGCTAACTTTGATTCTTAATCAAAGATATAGCTATTCTAATGATGAAGCGTTAGAAATCACCATGAATTACATTCGACAAATTGTTATCAACGCTAATGAATTTGACTTTGAGAAACTTTAAAGTAAATATTTTTCATTCTTTTCTTTTTCAAAGCCAGGCTTGCCAAGCAGGGCAAACATATTCTTCTTGTAAGCTTCAACTCCCGGCTGATCAAACGGGTTCACACCCATCAAAAGTCCGCTTATTGCACAGGCTTTTTCGAAAAAATAAATCATTTCACCAAAGTTATATTCGTTCAGTTCATCATTTTTTAGCGGTAGGATACCCCTTCCTCAAAGAACGATAGTGAGTAGGTAGGGGAGGAATACACTTTTGCGTTAGCAAACATTCCCTGCGCACGTCCCTCCTTTCGCATGGTAAAATGATTATAGGAGAAAACCGTTAAATAAGGCACTCCTTTGTTATTTGACAACTCAATGTATGAGGTTGGTTACAGGAATCGTTGCAACTATAAGACATTGAACGTATTCTGAAAGTCTGTATGTATGGAAGTTTAGTACTGCTTACAGACATGAACCGCAATTGCGGTAACATATAGGACATGTTCTTATGTGTTAGGTATCGGTCAATATGCCCTGATGTGACACCAATTTAAGATAGGAGATTGAAAGATCGTTTGTACTATTGGGTAGTTACAAGCCCCCACTTCAAAATTCGTTAGAATTTAAGTGGTGGGTAATTTGACTATTTTTATATACAATATACAAAGCCATATTCAGCAAGACTCGAAAGCAATCTATGCACTGTTTGAATAGGGATGTCAAGCTTACGGCTTACTTCAGTTGCACTCCATTCCTCTTTTTCCTCATCGGGTATAATAGCAGTTAACAAAGTAATGGAGTTTTTTATCACCCCCCACATATCTCTACTCCTTTCTTAGACCAAAATTTTTATATATTTAAAGGTGATCGAGAAAGAACACTTAATTTATTGAAAATTCAGTAAAATTAAGTCGGTTGGGTTTATCTATTTTTTTCGAATCCTATGTTTTGATACCGCTATGATATCAATATCATTATTTTTGAATCCATTCTGTATGGAAAATTCCTTCTTTATCAATACGTTGGTACGTATGTGCTCCAAAGTAATCACGTTTTGTAACAGGTTTGCAGGTAAATTTTCTGAACAATAACTATCATAATAAGCGATTGCGCTCGAGAACGATGGAACTAGAATACCTTGCTTAATTGCCACTGTAAGAACTTGACGCAATGCAGATTGATAGCCTTCAGCAATTTCATTTAGTAAGGATCTAATAACAAGTTTGTCAAGTTAGGATCACGATCATAAGCATCTTTTATTTTTTGCAGGAATTGTGCACGAATAATACAACCGCCACGGAAAATCATCGTGATATCACCGAAACGAAGACGCCAATTGTATTCTTCAGATGCAGCACGCATTTGGGCAAAACCTTGTGCGTATAAAATAATTTTGCTTAAATATAAAGCTTTACGTATCGCTTTAATTAACTCTTCTTTATTTCCTTTAAATACTTCAACTTTAGGTCCCTTTTAATAGTTTACTTGCCATTACACGCTCTTCTTTTCTTACGGAGATAAAACGAGCAAATACAGACTCTGTAATAATTGGAAGCGGAACACCTAAATCTAAAAGTGTTTTGGCTTGTCTATTTTCCAGTACCCTTTTGACCTGCTGTATCTAGAATCATATCAACAAGTGGTTTACCCGTTTCTTCGTCTACTTTTATAAAAATGTCAACTGTAATCTCAATTAAATAGCTGTTTAATTCACCATTATTCCACTCTGCAAACACCTTCGTGAAGCTCTTCAACACTTAATCCAAGGACATTCTTTAGAATAAAATAAGCCTCACAAATTAATTGCATATCACTATATTCGATACCATTATGAACCATTTTTACGTAGTGGCCGGCACCGTTAGGACCAATATACGTACAGCAAGCATCTCCTTCTACTTTTGCTGAAATCGCCGTTAATATTGGCTTTACAAGTTCATAAGCTTCTTCTTGGCCACCTGGCATAATAGAAGGTCCTTTTAGTGCTCCTTCTTCACCTCCTGAAACTCCTGTACCAATAAAATGAATTCCTGTTTTTTCTAATTCATTATTACGTCTAATTGTATCTTGGAAAAATGTATTTCCACCATCGATAAGGATATCGCCTTTTCAAGATGAGGTTGTAATCAGTTTTTTCCATGATTATCCAATCTGTAATAATGTGCTAATGTGAAAATGAAATAATGTGAAAGTATACACTGTAAACAGCCATCAATTACTTAAAAGACAGCTGAAAACAAAACATTTCCCTTTTTTATTTATAAAAATGCTAATTTTGCAAAACGCTGATTATCCCAACGTTTTCTACATAACGTTCCTTTCTTCTCTTTGAGAGATTTTAGCATTCGTCATTTTACGTTTACTAGGGTCTAAAGTCTCTGTTTGAAGCCCCTTTAATAAGGAATAGCACATCAGAACCACAATAATGGAAAATGGAAAAGCGGCTGCGATAGATGCAGTTTGTAAGGTTTCCAAGCTACCGCTTAGTAGTAAAACCGTTGAAACAGCGGACAAGATCATTCCCCAAATAACTTTAATTTTCTTAGAAGGGTCCAGCTCTCCATTTGAACTATACATTCCCAAGATAAAAGTTGCAGAATCGGCGGAAGTGACAAAGAACGTTACGATTAAGATAACTGAGAGTATGCTTAATATGTCTCCTAAAGGAAAGTGCTGGAAAAAAGCAAACAAAGTGACCGTTATGTCTGATGATGCTTGTTCCGCCAGTGAACCCTTTCCTAAATTGTGAACTAAATTGAGAGCTGAACCACCAAAGGTTGAAAACCACACGAATGTCCCTAATGCTGGAATGAATAAAACTCCCAAAATAAACTCCTTGATTGTCCTGCCTTTAGAAACCCTCGCAATAAAGCTTCCCACAAAAGGGGACCAGGCGATCCACCAAGCCCAATAAAATAAGGTCCAACTAGCAATCCACGAATTATTACCAAAAGGTCTTATGTTTAAACTCATGAAAAGGAAGTTGTCTAAGTATCCTCCCATTGTATTGGTAAGTACTTTGAAAATTTGTGATGTTGGACCGACTACGATCAATATTGCCATAACGGAAATAGCTATTATTATATTAACATTTGATAAAATCTTGATACCACGACTCAGTCCAGTTAAAGCGGATATCATGAATAATACCGTTATTATACCTATAATGGTAACTTGGGTTGTTATAGTATTTGGAAAGTTAAAAAGGTAGTGTAGTCCACCTGCAATTTGCATCGTACCCAAGCCTAACGAAGTAGCGACACCAAATAAGGTTGCGAAAGTGGCTAAAATATCTATCGATTTTCCAATAGGGCCATAAATTTTATCTCCTAAAATCGGATAAAAAGTGGAGCTAATTAATGCAGGAAGCTTCTTTCTGAATTGAAAAAAAGCTAAGCTTAGGCCGACAGCCGTATAAATCGCCCAAGGGTGAAGACCCCAATGGAAAAAGGTATAGTTCATCGCGAGATTTGCAGCATCCGTTGTATTAGCTTGCCCGTATGGTGGGTTGGTATAATGATAGATTGGTTCAGCAACCCCCCAGAATAACAATCCCACACCCATACCCGCACTAAATAACATAGCCAACCAGGAAAGTGTGCTAAATGTTGGCCGATCCGTCTGCTGACCTAAACGTATTTGTCCAAAACGAGACAACAGTAATATAACGGCAAAAATAACTATAACAAGAGTAGTCATCAGATAAAACCAGCCAAAAGAATTGGTGGTTGTACTTAGAAAAAGTGAAGCTATGGCTCCTAATTGGTCATTAAAGAAAATTCCAAAAATAACAAAAATACTAGTGATAATCATGGAGGCACTTAAAACTGTATTGTCGCCTACAAGCTTCTTCACTTAAAAGGTCCCCCTTTTTTAAATTTCGTTTCAATTTAAACGACCACCTGCTAAAGCAGGTGGATTTGGACATAAAATGTCTACGACTAAAGTCGTTTCTTAAGACTGAAGTCATTTAAAATCCAAATGCTTAAGCAAACTAAATGGTGACTAAACTCATTCTTCAATTCTGAATATGTCGTTCATTTCTTCATTAAACTGGTTTGCTATATAAATTTCTAATGGTTTCTTCATCCACCGTTCCTACTGTGGCACAAAAATAGCCCCTTGCCCATAAATGTTGTCCCCAATTTTTCTTTTTCATTGACCACGCATTTGGAAATTAAATACAAGCGTCATAATTTTACCCCCTTCAACGTGAAATGTTGATACCAATTGAAGTAAACGCTTTCATTTGGAATTAAAAATATATGGCAAAGTTGTCTACCTCAACTTAAACACGATTATATCATAATCAAAATTAATATAAAAATCTATATTACTCTAATCTTTCGATTTTTATAAAAAATCAGAAAAAAATATTATTTACTTTTTGGATTACTCTATTTATAATATAATCATACTCATAATATAATCATGATTACAAAAGGAGGGTAAGTAGTGAAATTAGAGATAGGGAATTTTTATGTCCAGGATATTGTGTTTGGGGAAAAAACCTTCTTTCAAAATGGCGTATTAACTATTAATAAAGAAGAAGCATTAAAAGTTGTATTAGAAGACGACAACATCATATCGGCAGATCTTGTCATTGCCAAAAAAGGGGATCCAATCCGTATTACTCCGGTAAAGGAAGCCGTTGAACCTCGATGCAAAGTTTCTGGAGGGGTAATGTTTCCAGGAGTAACAAACAAATTGATGCCTGTTGGCAAAGGACGCACCCATGTTTTAAAGGAGAGCTGCGTTTTGGCTGTTGGTGAACACTGGGGGGGATTCCAGGATGGTTTGATTGATATGAGCGGACCGGGGGCCAAACAGACAATATTTTCGGAGTTGTTGAATATTTGCCTCGTGGCTAATACAAATGAAGAGTTTGAAAGGCATGAACAACAGAAAAAAAATAAAGCGTTGCGGTGGGCAGCGATGCGCCTAGCTGAGTATCTAGGAAATTGCGTCAAAGATTTAGAACCAGAAGAGCTCGAAGTGTATGAAAATCCACCTTTAGACCAAAGAAGTAAAAAGGTTAATCAGCTTCCTAACGTCGTGTACGTCTTACAACTTCAGTCGCAAATGCTGGAAAGCGGTTACAATGCTCTTGTATATGGATGGGATGCCAATAGTATGCTGCCAACTTTAATGAATCCGAATGAATTATTGGATGGGGCTATTGTCTCAGGAAGCTTCATGCCTTCATCTTCTAAAATTTCTACTTATCAGCATGCGAATAATGCGACCATTAAACGTTTGATGAAAGAGCATGGTGAAACGATTAATTTCTTAGGTGTAATTGTATCCAACTTAAATGTTCAATTAGAAGAAAAGCAACGTTCGGCGTTTTTTGTCCGTCAATTAGCGACTTCCTTAGGTGCTGAAGGAGCTATAGTCTCTGAAGAAGGATATGGTAACCCTGATTCCGATTTTATCCTTGTGATTAATGAATTGGAAGACGCAGGTATTAAAGTAGTAGGAATCACTAATGAATGTACTGGACGTGACGGAAAATCACAATCGCTTGTTGATTTATCCGAAAAAGCGGATGCAATTGTATCTACCGGTAATGTATCACAGTATATTCAGCTTGAGCCAATGGAAGTTGTCATTGGGGAGTTAGAGGCGTTGGCGCGAGATGGAAATTCAGGGGGATGGGATGGATCTGTATTGAAGGAGGGTTCCATTCAAATGGAAAACAACGGGATTTTTTGTGCGGATTCCAGCTCGGGGAATCATCATAAAACGGTAGTTGAGTATTAAAGGGGGGAGAAGCATGAAAAAAGCGATCCATTATATTAACCAATTTTTCGGACAAATTGGCGGTGAAGATAAAGCTGATTTTGAACCGGAAATACGTGAGGGTGCCGTTGGACCAGGATTATTATTAAATAATTTATTGTCCCCTGAGGCGGAAGTAAGTCACACCATTATTTGCGGCGATAATTTTATGGGCTCGAACAAAGAGGAAGCGATTACAAGAATTCTGAACTATTTAGCAGATAAAGAATTTGATGTTTTTATAGCTGGTCCGGCTTTTATGGCGGGTCGATATGGAGTAGCCTGCGGTGAAATTTGTAAAGCAGTGAAAGGTCGCTTTAACGTTCCGGTAATCACGAGCATGTATGTCGAAAACCCTGGGGTTGAAATGTTCCGAAAAGAGATTTACATTTTCCCAGGTGGAAATGGCGCAGTGACAATGCGAATAGATGTACCGAAAATGGCGACCTTTGCGAAAAAGATCCTTTCAGGTGAGACAATTTCATCAGCAGAAAATGAAGGATACTTGCCGCGAAGCATCCGTTTGGAAGCATTTAAAGAAGATGCCGTTAGCGGTGCTGATCGAGCTGTGAACATGTTACTAAAGAAAATAAACGGCGAGGAATTTAAAACGGAAATGCCGATGCCGGTAATTGATAGAGTACCAATTGCTACTCCAGTTAAAGACTTAAGTCAAGCGACCATCGCACTTGTTAATTCAGGCGGTATAGTTCCTTTAGGAAACCCTGACCGTATTCAGTCAGCTTCAGCAACAAAGTGGGGGAAATACAATATTACGGATCTTGATCGTTTACAAGCGGGAGAATGGGAAACGATTCATGCTGGATTCGATCCTTCCGCGGCAAATTCTGATCCAAACTGTATCGTACCTTTAGACGCTTTGAAGTCCTTTGAAAACGAAGGGAAAATTGGAAGAGTTCATGAATATGTGTATTCAACGGTAGGGACAGGAACAACTCAAGCAGAAGCTAGCCGCATGGGAGCAGAGATAGCTCAACAGTTAAGAGAGGCCAATGTTTCAGCGGTTATCCTTACCTCCACCTGAGGTACTTGTACTCGTTGCGGGGCAACGATAACAAAAGAAATTGAACGTGCTGGAATTGCGATTGTACAAATGGCCAATCTTGTATCCATCGCGAAAACGGTAGGATCGAACCGAATTGTACCTACGATTTCGATTCCGTATCCGTTAGGAGATCCGAACACTCCGAAAGAAGAGCAATGGAAATTGCGGAAACACCGCGTCGAGGTTGCATTAGATGCGTTAGCTCAGAACATTGAGGAAGCAACCATTTTTGAAGTAAAAATATAAATTTCGTTTTTGGAGGGATATCGATGTTAAAAAACAAAAAAGTTTTTGTTCTTGGAGAAAGAGATGGTGTACCGGCTCCAGCGATTGCTGAATGTGTGAAGGCGGTTGATGA
>NZ_JAIBLJ010000038.1 GCF_020179385.1 Alkalihalobacillus sp. YIM B00296
AATATGGGTGTCGCCATTTAATCCTAGGATAATAAGGGAAGGCTTATTATTATATATCCAAGGTCAGAACCGGACTCGGGAAATCTGACCGTCCGGGATCGTAAGGGGGCTTCAGGAAAAGTGGCTTTAATTAGTGCGCGCGCCTGAATTCTACCAGACAATAGTGCAAGCACGGTTCTGGGAGGGGATGGAGTTCAATTTACCGTAAGGTAGAAAGGCTCTCTTCTACTCGACTAATGGAGTAAGATAAGTACTTATGGACTGATCGATTTTTATCGTTCAGTCTATTTCTTATCAATAAGATACACCCTATTTTGAAAATTAAGCAGCATAGAACATTCCTTGTTCTATTATTTTTTATATGATATTATGAACATGTTCATTAAATGAACATGTTCATATAATGGATGGAATTTTATAGAAAGAAAAATCTATTTGGGGAGGAATGTGAAGATACATGAATCATTCTAAAGTACAAAAATCCATATTTTGGCCATCTATCATTTTAATTGCTGTGGTTACGGTCTTGCTTGTTATTTTTCAGAAATCAGCAGGTCCTGTTCTTTCGGGAATGCTAACCTCGATTACGTTCAAATTAGATTGGACGTTTGAGTTTTTGACAATCGGTTTGTTTATTTTATTGGTTTGGCTGATGTTTGGCCGGTTTGGTCAGGTAAAACTAGGAGGAATAAACGATCAGCCTGAATTTTCCAAGTTCAGTTGGGGAGGCATGTTGTTCACAACAAGTATGGGAACCAGTATCATGTTCTGGTCCATTGTCGAGCCGCTTTATTACTATACTGGGCCGCCGTTCGGAATCGAAGGAAAAACGAACGAGGCTGCAGAGTATGCTGTAACTTACGGATTATTTCATTGGGGGATTTCAGCTTGGGCGCTTTATGCATTACCAGCGGTTGTAATGGCGTACAGTTTCTATGTGCTAAAAAACCCTTCATTGAAAATCAGTTCTGCCTGTCGAGGTGTGCTTGGAAAACACGCAGATGGCTTTATTGGAAAAGCCGTTGATGTACTCGTGATTTGGAGTATGATTGGAGGACTAGGAACATCGCTAGGACTCGGAGTTCCAATGATTTCTGCTGTCCTTGGAAATCTAATTGGAATCGAACCATCATTAGGCTTAAACATTGTCATTATCATTGTATGGACGATTATTTTCAGTTCCAGTGCGTATTTCGGTCTGTATAAAGGGATTCGCAGGCTAAGTGATTTCAATGTATACATGGCATTAGGGCTAGCTCTTTTTGTTATTATTGTGGGACCGACCTTATTTATTTTATCTTATTTTACTAATAGCTTCGGTTTAATGTTTGATAATTTCTGGAAAATGAGTCTATACACAGACCCGATCAATCAAAGCGGATTCCCACAAGCTTGGACTGTCTTTTATTGGGCTTGGTTTGCAGCTACAGCACCATTTGCCGGTATTTTCATCGCTCGCATTTCTAAAGGCCGAACGATTCGAGAACTTGTATTCCATGTACTTCTTTGGGGTTCTGTAGGCAGCTGGCTTTATTTTGGTGTTTTTGGCGGATATGCGATGGACCTTGAGTTATCAGGAAAGTTATCATTAACCGACATTCAAGCAGCATCAGGTGATCCATCTGTTATCGTCGCTCTCCTAAATTCTTTACCAATGCCAATTATCGTATCCATTTTCTTTGTTATTCTTGGATTTATCTTTTTAGCTACATCTCTTGACTCAGCGAGTTTAGTCATCGCCAGCGTGGCGACGAAAGAGCTCAAGGGAGAAGCTCAGCCTGCTCGTTGGCATCGTTTATTATGGGGTGTGCTTTTATCAGCACTTGCCATTAGTTTAACGATGACGGGAGGGCTCGATGTGGTTCAGACATCGTCTGTACTTGTAAGTGTCCCTGTATTAGTGATGTATGTCTTAATGGCCATTTCATTGGTTAATTGGTTGAAGAAGAATGAAAACAATCATATTTATGTAAAAAAACGAGGGACAAATGAGGACGTAAATAAATGAGTAAAGAGAGAAAAGAACTTCAACGTGCGCGTATGTGGAAATACTTTCTTGATGCAGCTACGGAAGTAATTGAAGAAGAAGGAATTGAACAGATGACGATTCGAAAGATTGCCGACCGTGCAGGGTTTACTGCATCGACTGCGTACAATTATTTTAAGGATCTTGCTCACTTGAAATTTTTCGCAGCAATGCGGTTTACGTCAGATTATGTAAAAGACCTGCCAGACTATCTGGGTTTAGGAAAAAATATAGTAGAAAAATGGTTGTACTCATGGGAATGTTTTTGTAAACATTCTTTCGAGCAGCCAGAGATTTATTCGACTATTTTTATGGACAATCTGGGATCATCTCCACAAAAATTGTTTGATGACTATTATGCGGTTCATCATCAGGATTTAACGGGCTTACCCGAAGACCTTCAATCAATTTTAATGGAATATGATTTTTCCAAACGTAGCGCGCTTTATATTCTGGGTGCAGTAGAGGAAGGTTATTTAAAGGAAGAAGAAGTCCAATACATTGCTGATATCACGCTTATGATTTGGAAGGGCATGATGAATACGTATATTAATAACCGACGCGGGTATTCAAAGGAAGAAGCGATCATACGGACCCTCCAGTTAGTGACAGAATGCGTTATGAAAGTAGTGGAGCCGGAAAGACGTAATGAAATTATATTCGATCGATATTAGGATTATGTTGGGAAAGGATGTTAAGTTTGGTTTTTAATATAAGAGATTCAGGGAAACGCAGAATCAAAACAGATTTTACAAGAGTAAAAAAGGTTGAAAATATGTGGATCCCTATGTCAGACGGTGCCAAGCTGTCTGCCTGCATGTGGATTCCAGTGGATGCGGAAGAAAATCCAGTCCCGACTATTTTGGAATATCTGCCATACCGAAAAAATGATTTTACGGCTATCCGTGATTCTGTACGTCATCTCTATTTCGCCGGTCATGGATACGCAAGTATTCGTGTCGATATCCGGGGCGCCGGAGATTCAGATGGAATTCTATTGGACGAATATTTAAAACAGGAGCAGGACGATGCTCTTGATGTGTTAAGCTGGCTTACGAATCAGCCGTGGTGTACGGGGTTAGTTGGCATGATCGGAAAATCCTGGGGCGGCTTTAATGGGTTGCAGGTAGCTGCTCGAAATCATCCGGCACTAAAGACGATTATTACGCTATGTTCAACCGATGACCGTTATGCAGATGATGTCCATTATCGTGGAGGGAATCTGCTTGCCTCTGATATGCTTTGGTGGGCGTCAACGATGTTTGCCTACAATGCTCGACCACAGGATCCGAAAGTTGTTGGTGAAAGTTGGAAGGGAAATTGGCTCGATCGATTAGAAAATACACCTCCGTTTGTGGAGGAATGGGTCCGTCACCAGCGTCGTGATGATTACTGGAAACATGGTTCGATTTGTGAGGATTATTCTGACATTCAAATTCCTGTGTTTGCGGTAAGCGGATGGCAGGATGGATATACTGATTCCGTTTTCCGTCTTTTAGAGCATCTGCCAAAAGATAGTAAAGGCCTTATTGGTCCATGGGCCCACGAGTATCCAGAAGTGGCAACCCCGGAACCGGCGATTGGATTTTTGCAGGAGGCACTGCGCTGGTATGACCATTGGTTAAAAGGCATTGATACAGGCATTATGGACGAACCGAAATTGATTTCTTATATTCAAAAAAGCGAATTGCCGGCTGTGAGCTATGATGAACGTCCAGGGAAATGGGTAGCAGATCCCGCATGGCCATCACCACATGTAAAAGGACAAAACTGGTGGCTTTCAGATGGAGGAATCACAACTGACATTCCTAAGGGATCAGGAGAAAAGATCTTAATTCCAAGTGTGCAGGAACATGGATTTTATTCAGGCGTTTTTTGTCCATTCGGCCAGCCCGGGGATTTACCGGCAGACCAGCGACTGGAAAATGGCAAGGCAGTTGTATTTACTTCTGAGCCATTAAAAGAATCGTTGGAGCTTCTTGGTCACCCCGTATTTCATGCTGTACTGTCGGCGAATCAAGAGGATGCATTACTTTCAGTTCGGCTAATGGATAAGGCACCTTCTGGGGAATCCACTTTAATTAGTTGGGGGATGTTGAATTTAACGCATCGGAATTCTCATGAGTATCCTGAAAAATTGGGGCCGGGTAAGAAATATCAGATTAAAGTAAAATTGGATTCGCTTGGACAGGAGATTCCAGCGGGACACCGCTTGGAAGTGGCATTGTCGCCAACATATTGGCCTTCAGCATGGCCGTCACCAAAACCGGTCGATTTAACACTTTATATGGGAGAAAGTACATGTATGGAGCTGCCCATTCGCATCCCACAGCCGGAAGATAAGGATTGCGGACACTTTCATGCACCTGAAACTGCACAGGTGATGGAACGAGAAGTCATTCGAAAAGAAGAACGGATACGTGAAGTTATTCATAATCCGATTAACGGTGTGTGGACACTATCTGATTTTTCAGATGAAGGGGAACGAAGGTTGCCTTCAAATGGTGTTCAATATGGAAGTAAAAATAAAAACACATGGACCATAAAAGAAAACGACCCATTATCAGCTCACGTTCGATGTGAATGGGAATTAACATTAGGTAGGAAGAACTGGAAAACGAGACTTGAAACAGTCAGTGAGATGTGGAGTGACGAAACGAAGTTTTACCTCGTTAACACTCTAACTGCATATGAAGCAGGGGAAAAAGTCTTCAACAAAACATGGAAATCCAAAATTAATCGTGACCATGTATGACATGACAAGTTATGTTTGTTTTTTTAATAAAAAATAAACAGTATCAGTGATTTAGCTTAGAAAATGACAGATGTTAGCTAAGATCGATAAATTTTACCGTTTCACAAATGACATATTGGGAACATCCTATTTACTAAATTCTAATGTGAAATATCTTATTTTATAAGAAAGATTTGATAAAATCGTAAATGTCAGAAATAGGAGGCTGGTATATATGTACCAGCCTCCTATTTCTTTAATTCAAGAAATCTTACTCAACAATCTACGATTGCGGAATAAAAAATTCCTGCATATCAATACAAGAATTTTAATCAAACTTTATTTTAAGTCAAAACCTAATCTTTTCTTCTGTTTGGTCAATATAGCAATCCCTACTTTAGGATGGAAAAGGTGCATGGGGGGCCGCATTAAATTCATTACTCTAACTAATCCAAGATAAACTTCCGGATCAAAAGCCGAAAGCTGATATACTTTTTTACTATACCACTGTTTAAACGGCTGTATGAGGGGTCTGTCACCGATTAATATCGGGGTGGCGAAATGCCTCTGTAATTGCCATCTCCCATGGAGCTGCAATCAAATTAGAAATTCTCTTGTGAAATGTTTTGGTGAACCCTTTATCAGGATACACAAAATATTTAAAGTAACTCTGTAACACTAAGGCTTCCATAGCAGCAACAGATATCCCTTGCCCAACCTTACAAAAACACTAACAGAATTTATTTCCAGTATATTTCATGTTACGTGATTTTGAAACGAATTATTATAAAAAACTGGCCACTCTTCTCTTGCATCAAACATCATTACTACCGAATCGCCGATCCTAATTTCCGCATGATCGATCGTTCCGTCTTCATTTTGAACTCGAACATCATCATATCCGTTAAACGCCTCTTTAATAAAGTCAATGAGTTGGGCTGAGTCCTTTGTGATAATAGAGGTAATCCAATCTGGCCTATATTGATTAACATCCGAATCCATTTACTCCGTTTATTTTCTTAGTAGTTTTCATCAGAGTAGAAAATTTAGAATTGTCTGATAAAATGTGTGAAATTTTAGGATAGTATCTTAATTTTTTAGGATTATCAATCTTATTGCAAGCGTTTACAATTTGGTTTAGATAACCAACAAAAGGGAGGTACAAAGAATGAAACGATTCTTATCCAAAAGTATGGCATTGACGATGGTAATGCTCCTTGTTCTGATGGCAGCATGCTCAAATGGCGATTCCTCATCCGAGGGGGATGGGGAAAAGGTCGAATTGACGTTCTGGAATATCTGGACAGAACCATCTCCACAGAATGAAGCGAGTTTGAAACAGGTCGAGAAATTCGAGGAAGAACATCCGAATATCAAAATCAAGCAACAAAACATTCCGCATGATCAATTCAAAGTCAAAGTGAAGACGCAGGCAGCTGGCCAGCAACTCCCGGATTTGATCCAAGTCTGGCCTGGTGCGGAGCTGACACCGCTCGTGGATGGAGAACTGATCCAACCAGTTGATGATATCCTATCGAGCTGGGATGGATTGATAAAAGAAGACCAATTTGCAGATTACAATGTAGACGGAAAGCAATATGCAATTCCGGCGAATGTGACACCTACCAGCCTGGTCTACTACAACAAGAAAATGCTTAAAGACGCAGGATATGATGAATTCCCTAAAACGTATGGAGAATTCAAACAATTGATAGAGAAACTGAAAGGCGGCGGGAAAATTCCAATTGCGCTCGGTAATAAAGCCCAATGGGTATTACAATCCTCGTATATTTCAACCATTGCGGATCGTATGACTGGAAGTGACTTCCTGCAGGCTGTGAAGAATGGGGAAAAGAAATTTACAGATGAGAAATTCATTGAAGCGCTAAAGGTCATACAAGAGCTATCCGAAATGGAGGCCTTCAATAATGATTTCAATTCCATTGATAATATCCAACATCGAGAACTGTTCATTCTTGAAGAAGCAGCCATGATGATTGATGGTGCTTGGTCGCTTGGGCCGACATTGGAAGCTGTGGAGGATCCGGAAAACGTCGGAATCGCACTTTTCCCTGAAATAGAAGGCGGCGAAGGAGACCCTTCAGCGGTTTCTGCGGTAACAGGTACGGGCATTGCGCTGAACAGTGAGCTTGAAGGAGAAAAATTAGAGGCTGCTCAGGAATTCTTGAAAAGCTTCTATGATAAAGAATATTATAACGATTTGATGAAAGCAGACATTCTAGTCGCTGCTGACATCGAGCCACCTGAAGGCGTCAGCCCGCAATTGAAGCATGTATCCGAGTTGACAAGTAAAAAAATCACGCCGGTTTATGATGCATCCCTACCAGTGGAAGTGACAGATGTACTCAATTCAGGATTGCAGGAAGTATCTCTCGGGACGATGACACCTGAACAATTGGCGGAGAAGCTGCAAGCTGCCATGGAGAAGCAAAAATAACCATAGAAGCGGTGGAAATCAAGGTAAACCAGACTTGATTTCCTCTTTTCTTACCCAAGTTCGTTAAGGAGGGGGATCCATGCATCTGTTAAGTCGGAATAAATGGCCAGCAGTCTTCGGATTAGCGCCAGCCTTGCTCATCTACCTTATGTTCGCGATCATTCCGATTCTGATATCGTTCTACTATTCACTGATGGATTGGGATGGTTTTACGGACATGCGTTTCGTAGGGCTGGCGAACTTCCAGGAAGCATTATCCGATCCGATTTTCTGGCAATCATTGAAAAACAACCTGTATGTCGTCGCTGCTTCCGTTTTTGGACAAATCCCGATTGCTTTGTTTTTTGCGATTTTGTTGAATCGGAAATTGAAAGGCGGAAAGATATTCCGAACACTCGGTTTCATGCCAGTCGTCATTTCAACGGTCATCATTTCCCTTGTATGGGGGATGATGTACAACTCCAGACGTGGTTTGTTCAATCATTTGCTCGAACTTGTCGGGTTAGGTGAGTGGGCACAAAACTGGCTCGGGGATCCCAAGTGGGCGATGATTTCTGTTTGTATCACGATCATCTGGCAATTCGTAGGTCTATATTTGATCATCTTCCTTGCTGCTCTGCAGAACATCCCGCAGGAAATCTATGAAGCGGCTCGGATCGATGGGGCGTCCGGTTGGAAACAGACCTTGTATATCACGCTTCCAATGATGAGGAATGCCATCGCTGTTGCGGTAATTTTGTGCATTAGCGGGAGCTTGAGGACATTTGACCTGATTTATGTCATGACATCAGGAGGTCCGGGCCATTCTACCGAGGTACTAGCCATGTATATGTTTGACCAGACCTTTTCTTCCACTCGTTTTGGCTATGGAAGCGCATTGTCATTATTCATTTTCTTTTTCAGCTTGATATTGGTCTATCTTTCTACTGTAGTTCTGAGGAAAAAAGCTGACTGATAAAAGGAAGGAGGCAAAAATATGCCACAGACAGTTGTTGGGAAACCGACAGATATTGAACGGATCGACGAACCTAAATCAAGAAGAATATCTAAAAAGATGCTCATCTACATCCTGCTGGTCATCTATGGGTTGGTCAATGCCTACCCCATTTTCTGGATGTTCCTCAATTCGTTCAAGAGCAATATCGAATTTGCGAAGTCACCGTTCGGACTTCCGGTGGAATGGTTGTTTGAAAATTATAAGACGGCGTGGGAGACAGCAAGGCTTGATACGTATTTCCTGAACAGTATCATCGTATCCGTCGTTGCTGTAATCGTGACGGTTTTTGCTGGAGCATTGGCTTCTTACTTCCTATCCCGATTCAGGTTCAGATGGGGAAAAGCAATGTATGCCTTTTTCGTATTCGGCATGTTGATCCCGATACATGCGACATTGGTACCGATGTTTTTATTAATGAAAGAACTCGGATTATTGAATACGCATATCGGATTGATTTTCCCTTACATCGCGTTCAACCTGCCGATCACCATTTTCATATTGGTGAGCTTCATGAGTGCTTTTCCAAAAGACATTGAGGAATCGGCGATCATGGATGGATGTGGGGTGTTCCGGATCTTCTGGTCGATCATCCTTCCGATGACCAAACCTGCTTTGGCGACCGTCGTTATATTGAATTTCATCAACAATTGGAATGAATTCGCTTTTGCGCTTGTGTTGATCAATGAGGAGTCGCTCAAGACTTTGCCTCTTGGGCTTGCGAATTTTGCTGGCCAATTTACGACCAATTATGGAGCACAGATGGCTGGATTGACAATGGCGATCATTCCGACGATCCTCATCTATCTGTTGCTTGAAGAACATCTCGTCAAAGGGATGACAGCAGGGGCTGTGAAAGGATAAGCTAAAGAAAACTTGGCTCAGCCAAGCCTTTGGCGCCGGCTGAGCCTTAGTTGCACTTATACTATAATCCAAATTGGCTAATACGTTGATTTTACTTCTTGATGCCAATTTATATACCCTATATTGTAAAAGGTAACACGACGATCGATGAAGAGGTTGAGCCCACATGAAAAAGCTTTTCTATTTTCCAGATTGGAAACTTCGATGGAAGTTCCTGTTCATCTTTTTAACACTGGTCATCCTGCCGATGCTGGCGTTCAGCTTGTTCATTTATAATCAGGCGAACAACGCCGTCCAGCAGCAGGCAATCGATAACACGAAAAGCCATCTTGAAAAGGTGGAGGATAACCTTTCAGCTGTCATCCTTGATATTGAAGACATTTCTTCGTACATGATTTACAGTGAAGAGTTCAGGAACTTCTTGACTACGCCGGATATACCTGAAAATCGGACAAGGCTGAAGAGCTTGGAAGATCGCATCAATGGTTACGCTACCTTCCACCTGAACTCCAAGCCCTATTTAAGTTCCATCACCTTGAACGGAATGAGGAACAGTGAGGTCCATATCGGAAAACAAGTGGTCCAGACAGACGAGCGTCATTGGCAGGAGAGGGCATCTGACCTTCATGGGAAAGTTTTATGGAGTGAAGCTTATTCAGTGACCGATTACTGGGATAGGGAAGAAAAAGTGATCAGTCTGTTCAGGGTCATCAACGATATCAACAATATCACCAATCCGATCGGCATGGTGACCATCCGGTTGAATACCCACCAGCTTTATGAATGGATTGAAACAGATTCAAGCTATATGCAGCAAATGTTTGTCCTTGACCAGAAAAATAAGGTCGTCCTCCATCAGGACTCTTCCTATATCGGAAAGTTACATCCTGATGAAGGATTATTGAAAGCCATCAAAGGTGCCGGCAGTGAGGAAGAGACGTTCGGATATCAAAAAGATGACGAGAAGTACAATGTCGTCAAGCGGCCATTGGAAGGCACGGATCTTGTGCTCTATGCGGTCGTCGACAAAAAGGATGTTGCAGAAAGCATAACTGGCATGCAAGGCTCAATCCGGATCATGATGATCGCATTGACGGTATTGGGGATACTGGCGATGGCTGGCTTCTATCGGTATAACATCAAACGGATCATTGACCTGACCAAACAGACCCAACAAGTTGAAAAAGGGGACTTCTCAGCGAATGTGCCTGTCACAGCCCGTGATGAAATCGGGTTGTTGGGGTTGAGGTTCAATCGTATGGTCCGACAGCTGAAATACTTGATCGAAAATGAATACCAGATGGAAATCCGAAACAGGGAATCAGAATTGAAGCTTTTGCAGAGTCAGATCAATCCACATTTTCTATATAACACGTTAGATATGATCAGATGGACGGCCAGATTGGAAAGAGCGATGGATACAGGGAAGCTGATCGAACAATTGTCAAAAATGTTCAGGATCAGCTTGAACAGAGGAAAGCCATGGATCTCACTGCAAGATGAATTGGCTTATAGCCACCTTTATCTCCAGTTGAACAAGAAACGGCTCGGAAAGAAATTGACCTATTCGATTTTCTATGATGCGGATGTATCGAAAGCGATCGTCTTGAAACAGATGATCCAGCCACTGATTGAAAACAGTCTGCAGCATGGCTTCGATAAGGTGAGCTCAATACGGAATATCTATGTCCGGTGTTATCGGGAAGAGGATGACCTCGTCATTGATGTCATGGACAATGGTGTAGGTTTTTCCCAGGAACAATTCCAAGCTTCCGTCAAAGGAGGATATGCCCTGCAGAACATACAGGATCGGCTGCAGATTGCGTTTGGGGATAAGGCCAGGCTTATCGTAAAGACAAAACGTTCTCCTGGGGCTTGGGTAAGGATTCAATTGCCTTATCGCGAGAATAAAGATTGGATGGATGAAGGTGATCTGAAATGAATCTGAAGTTATTGATTGTGGATGATGAACCGATCATCACCCAGGGGCTGAGGGAGACGGTGCCATGGCACGAACTCGATATCGAGATCATCGGCGAAGCGCAAGATGGCGAAGAAGCCCTTGAAATCATCGAAAACAAAGCCGTAGATATCATTCTCTCAGATGTAAAAATGCCTGTCATGGATGGATTAGAGCTAGCTGACCATGTTTACAGTCGCTTTCCCCATATTCGCATCATCATCATAAGCGGCCACGAAGAGTTCGAATATGCAAAACGCGCGATCGGGCTTGGTGTGAGAGATTACTTGCTGAAGCCTGTAGACATTGATGAACTCATGGATTTGGTAGCCAAGATCAAGCACAAGATGGAACAAGAACAGATGCATGAAGAATCATACATGCTCAAACAACTCCTATCCTCTCTGGTAATGGGCCATAAGATAATGGAGATGGAAGAGATCCACGATTGGATTCCCAGGGGATGCTGGCTATTCGGAAGTGAGATGAAGAATTACGGAGATTTTATCGGTTCCAAGACGGACAAGCAAATACAAGCGCTGAAAAAACGTTGGAAAAACACACTTGAAGAAGGGCTTTCCCGGAAAGGCATCCTTTCTGCTTCAACCTTCTTAGATGAAAACAGGCTGATCATATGCTGTACTTCCGAGCGGGAAGTCCGACCGGAACGAAAGGTGTACGAGGATTTACTGTCGGAAATGGAGGAAACGGTCGGTATCAAAGGATTCTTCTGTTTAACCGCGCATTCAGAAACACCAGAAGAACTTCAGAGCAGATACCAGGAGTTGCTTGATAAGATGAAAACCCATCCTTATACAGACAAACTGGTTTTCGAAGCTTCAGAATCCGACCCTGTGGATACGTCAAAATCCCAATATCCGGTATGGTTCGAAAAGAAGATGAGACAAATGGAAGATGAGCGTTCAATCCAATCTTCAATCCAGGATTTAATCGATGGAATGAAAGAGAAGTGCTGGTCAATTGAAACAGCAATTGAATTGTTGGGAGATATCGAAGTGAATCTTTGTAAAGAATTTGCTGAGGACCTGCCATTACATTTTCTCGATGGGGTAAATCCTACGGTCTATAACTCCTATGACCAATTAAAACGACTTTTTGCAGAAGATATGAAAAGATATTTCGACTATCAGCAGTCAGCGATCATAGGTGGACAACGCTGGTTGACAAAGAAAGCGGTTTCTTATATTAAAGAGCACTATTCCCATGATTTGAAAGCATCTGAGGTCGCAGATGTCATTAATGTATCACCGAATTATTTCAGCCAACTGATCAAACAGGAAACTGGAAAGCATTTCAATGATTATTTACATGAAGTCCGGATCAACAAGGCAAAGGAGCTTTTGAAAGAAACGCCTTACCGCGTGTTTGAAATTGCTGAACTTGTAGGATACCGTGATTACAAATATTTTGTCCATATTTTTAAGAGGAGTACATCCATGACACCAACGCATTATCGGAATATTGCCACTAAAGAAAATCACAGTTAGGAATATCAGTTCATGGAATTTTAATAGGATATGAAGGAAGGAGACTCTATGAAACTCTTAAACGAATGGAAATTGCAATGGTTCGAAGCTGGAGAAAAAGATCCTCTGGAAGTATCGGCACCCTATTATATCGATCATTTTTGGATGGCGGCGAAAGTACCGGGTGATGTCCATTCCACCTTGCTGTCAAAAAATTTGATCAAGGATCCCTTTATCGGACATAACGATTTGGAATGCCGGTGGGTAGAGGAAAAAGAATGGTGGTACCGTACCACATTCAATTGGGATGGAGACTGTTGCGAGGAAGAGTCAATGGAGCTGTTGTTCGAAGGACTCGATACGTATGCAACGGTCTATTTGAATGGAGTGGAAATCGGGAGTACTGCCAATATGCTGGTCGAGCATTCATTCGAGGTGACAAGCGAACTCCGTAAAGGCAAAAATGTCATGGCCGTCAGGATCGATCCTGTCCATACCCATATTGAAGGAAAGGAACTGGATTATTGGTGCAGCTATGGGAAAGAACGGATCTGGACAAGGAAAGCTGCCATGAACTTTGGCTGGGACTGGGGTCCGCGTCTGGTATCTGTAGGCATATGGAAAGCCGTAGCGCTGGTAAAACGATCGAAGACGAGACTGGCCGGTGTTTTCGCGAAGACGACAGAGCTGCAGAAGGATCTCGCTAAAGTAGAGGTAGACGTTGAGGTCAGCCATCCTTCCTGGATGAAAGAGCCTTTATATGTTGTAGCCGAGCTCCGCTCTGGGGAGAACATCCTTTCAGGACGCTCCCAGATAAGGAGAAAAAAAGGTGTAATGATAATCGAAGTGCCGGATCCTCAGCTATGGTGGACACATGACTTAGGTGAACCTCATTTATATGAAATGACTGTATCGTTGATCGATGAACAAGGGAATGTCCTCGACAGTCGTGTGGATGATGTTGGAATTCGGACGGTACAAGTGGAACAGAAGCATGAAAACGGGGAAAACCTTTTTGCCTTTAATCTTAATGGTGTCCGCATGTTTGCCAAGGGTGCGAACTGGATTCCTGTCCATAATTTCATAGGTTCAGCAGATGAAGGAAGGTACACGAAGCTGCTTGAACTTGCCAAGGATGTACACATGAACATGATGAGGGTCTGGGGAGGCGGCATCTATGAAAAGGAAATCTTTTATAAAGAGTGCAACCGGTTAGGAATCCTTGTCTGGCAGGATTTCATGTTCGCAAATGCATTATATCCAGATTACAACCAGAACTTTATGGCTAATGTACAAGATGAAGTAGCCAAAGCTGTGAAACGGTTAAGAAATCATGCTTGCCTGGCGATTTGGTGCGGAAATAACGAAATTGATTGGATTTATGACCGGAAGAAATCAGATGGGGAAATCACGACACCGTTTTATGGTGAAAAAATCTACCACGAATTGATTCCAGAAGTGCTTGAAGAGCTTGATGGATCCCGTCTGTATTGGCCGAGTTCGCCATATGGAAGCTATCAGGATGGGGACCTCGATTCAGAAGAGATGGGTGACCGTCATAACTGGGTCGTCTGGCATGGGAATGTCGAGCCTCGTAAAGTTGGTGAGCCAGTGGTCCAGGATATTTCACTAGAGGGCGTTTCTTTCAAAAACTATAAAAAGGATCTGACCTTGTTTTCAAGTGAATTCGGTATGCATGCTTCCTCCAACCGCTATACATTATCGAAGTACATTCCGGAGGGTGAGTTTTATTGGAAGAGTGATGAGATGGCTTATCGGAATAAAGATCACTTCCATGAAAAAGGGATGCTCCTCATGGAGGGTTTTACTGGGGTTCCAACCGATATCGAGGAATATATGAATTATTCGATGCTTACACAGGCAGAGGGTCTGAAATATGGAATCGAGCACTACCGACGTCGTAAACCGTTCACAAGCGGAGCTTTGATCTGGCAGTTCAATGATTGCTGGCCTGGTACGAGCTGGTCGATGGTGGACTATGAATTGCTGCCGAAAGCATCGTTCTATTATGCTAGGAAGTTCTTTGATCCAATATTGGCTACGATTGATCACGATCCAGGAAAGCCTCTGCGGATTTCCGTAGTAAATGATAAACTGCAAGATTTAGAGGATACGGTCGTCTTCGAAGTGATGACGTTTGATGGTAGGCAACTGTTTTTAAAAGAAATCGATTTTACGGTGATAGGCAATGGGGTGCAAGAGCTAGCAAACTTTACAGAAGAAGAGGTCCTGGATAGGGTGGATCCTTCTGAAGTTGTCATACGGCTGCGCTCTATAAGGGGAAGCTTCAAGGAAAACGTCTATTATCTGCGAGACTATAAAGATATCAATTATCCGAAAACCAACTTGAGCGTAGAAAGGCATGAGGAGGAAGCGGCGGTCACGATCACAGCAGACCGGCTTACGCGCTTTGTGAAGCTGGATATTTTACAAGGAGAAGTTGTCTGCTCGGATAACTTTTTCGACTTGATGCCTGGTGAATCAAAGACCATCCAGCTTTGGCATCTGAAAGGGGAAGACATCGACTTGGAACGCGTCTCCATTTCTGCGATGAATTCAGAATCAAGTATGATCGAAAAGGGACAAAAAGGAGGAGTGACACATTGAACCGGGTATCTTTTGATCGTAAAAGTACCAAAGACCATAAAGTTGTGTTGACTGACTGGAAATTCAAACAAGCTGATGAACAAAACTGGATGCCAGCGACTGTCCCTGGCTGTGTGCATACCGACCTATTAAGCAACCAGCAAATAACAGATCCTTTTTACGGGAAAAACGAACTTGAACTCCAATGGATCGACAAGAAAGATTGGGAATATGAAACAGTGTTCAATGTTCCTGAGGATGTGTTCAGATCGCCGCATATAGAGCTCGTTTTCCATGGGCTGGACACATACGCGGATGTCTATTTGAACAATACGAAAATCCTTTCAGCGGATAACATGTTCCGTAGCTGGAATGTGGATATCAAAAGGCTGCTTCAAGAGAAGGGTAACCGTTTGCGGGTCTATTTCCGCTCGCCGATCAATGAAGATCTGGTAAAGCTCGACAATTTAGGCTATAACTTGCCGGCAGTGAACGATCATTCTGAGGATGGAGGCGTCGGCGAGAAAAACTTAAGCGTTTTTGCGAGGAAGGCTCCTTACCATTATGGATGGGACTGGGGACCGCGATTCGTCACGAGCGGAATCTGGAAACCTGTTGAATTGATCGGTTGGTCGGAGGCGAGGATCATCGAACTGTTCATTGATCAAAAGACCGTCACAGCTGAAGTGGCCCAAATCACTGGAGTGATCAAAGTTGAAGCTGAAGCAGATTTTGAAGGGAAGCTCATTTTATCCACTGGTGACCTTAGGGTTGAGGAACAAGTCCAGCTGGTGAAGGGCTTGAACGAGGTCGAAGTCCAGATGGCCATGGCCGAACCCCGGTTATGGTGGAGCAGAGGGCTTGGTGAACAGCATCTTTATGAGTTTACCGCAGTACTTTTAAAAGAGGAGCGGGAAGTTGCGGCGAAGGAAGTAAGGACTGGTCTCCGTACAATCCGATTGGTACAGGAAAAAGACGACGCAGGGAAGTCGTTTTACTTTGAAGTGAATGGTGTGCCGGTTTTTGCGAAAGGTGCCAATCATATCCCGAATGATAGTTTCGTAACCGAGGTCACCTATGAACGGTACAAGCATGAAATCCTCAGTGCCGTCGAGTCGAATATGAATATGCTCCGGGTCTGGGGCGGCGGCATTTATGAATATGATGAATTCTATGAGTTATGTGATGAATATGGCATCTTAGTCTGGCAGGACTTCATGTTCGCCTGCAGCATGTATCCTGGCGATGAGGCATTTTTAGAAAATATCGGGCATGAAGCTGAAGAGAACGTCAAACGATTGCGGAACCATCCTTCTCTTGCATTATGGTGCGGGAACAATGAGATGGATACGGCATGGTCACAGTATGATGAAGACGGAGGCTGGGGATGGAAACAGCAATATTTGCTTGAAGAGAGGAAAGAGATCTGGCAGGCTTATGATCAAGTATTCCATCATATTCTGCCTGAAGCCGTCAAACAGTACACAGGTGGCACAGACTACTGGCCTTCTTCACCGATGGCAGATTGGAGCGGGGATGAAAATCAGCACGCCCACAATCAATCGACGAGCGGCGATATCCATTATTGGGATGTGTGGCACGGGCTGAAACCGTTCGAAGAATATAATGAGAACATCGGCCGGTTCATGAGCGAATACGGGTTCCAGTCATTCCCAGAATATGAAACGGTGAAGACCTTCGCTGAAACAGAAGACATGGCGCTTGACTCTGAAGTCATGCTCCATCACCAGAAGAATGGACGCGGAAACTTTCTGATCAAAGAGTATATGGAAAAATACTTGCCGGAACCAGTTGATTTTCAAGGATTCCTCTATATGAGCCAGGTACTCCAGGCGGAAGGGATCAAGTCGGCGATCGAAGCGCATCGACGGAAAAAACCGTTTTGCATGGGGACGCTCTATTGGCAGATGAATGACTGTTGGCCAGTAGCCTCCTGGTCAAGTATGGATTACGAGGGACGTTGGAAGGCGCTGCATTACCAGGTCCGGAAAAGTTTCCAGGATGTCATGCTTTCGGTTGATGGTACCGATTCTTCGAAAGTTGATATCCATGTTAATTCTGATTTGCTCTCGGATATTGATGGTGAGCTCCATATCCAATTGCTTGATTTTGAAGGGAACGTTTTGAAGGAAAGGTCCAGTAAGGTTGATGTGAAGCCGAACAGTGGAAAAGTGGTCCTTACGTTGTCAGCTGAAGAACTTTTGGAAGGATGCGACAAGACTAGAACCGTCTTGGAAGCTGAGCTTATGAAGGACGGAAAGGTTATTGATCGTGAAGAACATTATTTCATATCGGTAAAAGAGTTGAAGCTTTCTACTCCGGAGATCACAGTAACGGAATCGGATGATGGCGAGTTTTACGTTGAAACGAATGTACTCGCAAAGCAAGTCTGGCTATCGAGTGAAACATGGGGTATTTTCAGCGATAATTACTTCGATCTCATCCCTGGCCAAAAGAAAAAGGTGCAATTTTATTCCCGTGATGGATCAGACGGCTTTGTAGCTAGGTTACCTGGAAAGCTTACTGTGAGGTCCATGGCTGATTTTATCGAGATTTAATTCGTTAATCATAAACTTTGCTATGATTTCTCCCCAAACCCACTGATTACGTGTTAAAGTAAGTTGTAAAAGGGGAGTAATCGAGGTGTCGTGTTTGTATAATGAAGCTATTTTTTTGAAGCCTGTTTTTAAAGATCGTATCTGGGGTGGGACGAAACTGCGAGATGCTTTCGGTTATGACATTCCGTCCGGGACAACAGGGGAGTGCTGGGGGATTTCCGCCCACCCGAACGGTCCGAGCCAAGTATTGAATGGACCGTTGGAAGGGAAAACACTCGATCAAATGTGGGACGAGCATGCTGAATTGTTCGGAAACCAGGGAGGCGACGAATTCCCATTGCTCGTCAAGATTTTGGATGCGAAGACGGATTTGTCTGTCCAGGTGCATCCTGACGATACGTATGCACAGAAAGTGGAAGGTGAACCTTACGGGAAGACAGAATGCTGGTACATCATCGATTGTGAACCAGGAGCTGAACTCGTCTATGGCCACCATGCTAGATCGAAGGCGGAGTTTGCACAGATGGTTGCTGAAAACCGCTGGGATGACTTGCTTCGAACGGTTCCGATCCAACCGGGTGACTTCGTCTATGTTCCGAATGGAACGGTTCATGCAATAGGGACAGGTACGATGATTCTTGAAACCCAGCAAAGTTCAGACGTGACGTACCGTGTGTATGATTACGATCGCCGCGATGCTGAAGGGAACACTCGTGAACTACATATTGAAAAATCGATTGATGTGGTGATGATCCCGCATGAGGATACGAAATTTAGGCCTGTTAAGTCTACGATTGCTGGCTTGAAGGAGACGAAACTGATCCAGGAGAATTATTTCACTGTCTATCGTTGGGAATTGGACGGGCCTGTTGAACAATACAAAAATCCGGCCTACTTACTTGTCAGTGTTTTATCAGGAGAAGGAGAAATCACGACAGATGGTGGTACCTCCCTAATCAAAAAAGGGGACCATTTTATCATTCCGTCAACCGTCAAACAGTTTTCTTTGGACGGCAACGTGGAATGTATCGTGTCACATCCAACAGTATAAGAATAAAAGTGCTGAAGCTGCCATTTTAGTTTTGGCACCCTTTCATAGGAAAAGGAGTGTGTCTTGATGGTTTTTGGTTCAATTGAAGCTGGCGGGACGAAGTTTGTGTGTGGGATCGGTACCGAAAATGGAGAAATCCTTGAGAAAATCACGATTCCGACGACCACACCTGACGAAACGTTGAGCCAGGTGGTCGAATTTTTTGAAACGAAAAAGATTGAAGCTTTGGGGATCGGTTCGTTCGGCCCTGTCGATCTGAATCCTGAAAGTTCTACATATGGGTTTATTACATCTACGCCAAAAAAATATTGGAACAACGCTGAAATTGTCGGCAAAATGAAGAAGCATTTTGACGTACTGATCGGATTCGATACCGATGTGAATGCGGCTGCGCTCGGAGAAATGGAGTGGGGGGCGGCACAAGGACTTGATAGTTGTCTCTATATGACGGTCGGGACCGGAATCGGAGTCGGTGCGATTTCGGAAGGCAGGATCGTCCATGGCATGCTTCATCCCGAAATGGGGCATATTCTTGTTCGACGCCATGAAGAAGATCCATTTGAAGGGAAGTGTCCTTACCACGGAGACTGTCTGGAGGGGCTGGCTGCTGGCCCGGCAATCGAAGCGCGATGGGGGCAGGAAGGGATTGAATTGACTGAACGAGTGGAAGTTTGGGAGCTTGAAGCTTTTTACATTGCACAGGCCCTTGTGAATTACATACTCGTGTTGTCGCCGAAACGACTGGTGCTTGGCGGTGGTGTGATGAAGCAAGCCCATTTGTTCCCGCTCATCCGGGAGAAGGTCGTGAAGCTGTTGAATGGCTACATCCAGCATGAAAACATCCTCGAAAAGATCGATGAGTACATCGTTCCTCCAGGCTTGGGCGATCATGCAGGATTATGCGGCGGGATTGCGTTGGCTAAGAAAGCAACTTAGAATTAAAAACGCATTTAGATTCTACCTAAAAGATTTACCAACAAATTAGCCAGCTTCATTTACCAATAAATTTTGGTGCTTTACCAATATATTTAGACTGTTTACCGATATTCTGTGTAATTTTACACTTTTTTAAGGACTCGGAGCGTACTTCCCGAGTCCTTTTTCCATTATTCCAGCAACACTAAGTAAAGGATTGCTAATCCGGCGATGAGCAGACCGCTGCTGATGGTCACCCATTTGAAGCCTCGCCTTCCCTGTTGGAGGTCCATGAACCAGACAAGTTGGATTTTCCTCTTCAGTAACGTCCGTTTTGAAGGAAGGCAGCCCCCGGTTTGACCTTTCGCGGGTCATTGAGCCATTTTTTCAGATTGTCCCGATTGTTCGGGAGCACATTGGCAATCCGTTTCTGTGAAGCGAAATCACCGAGATGATGTAAGCATATATGGTCCCTTCCACATAAGTCGATCTCATAAACGGGAGATTTGATAGATGGTAAAATTTTAGTTGGTGTCTTCAGGCTTCAAAGGCCACATGAGAACACGTCGTGATGGGCAATAGTGCGCGTATAGCGGGGTACCTGTTGGGGGGAGCTTCATTTCCTCAATGTTGACTTCCGCCTCACTTACTTCCCACCTTTCATGATGGATGTCCCCTCGTAGTAATACCTTTCCCTTTTCTGTCCATAAAACATAGCGTTCAAGAAACCAATGGGTCAGGCTTTCTTCATCTGGTAGGAAGGGTTCGGAAATAGGCTGATAGCTTCCAAGGAAAATGCCCGGTGTTTTTCCTTTGCGTTTACTGAAGTAGGTGATGCGCTGATTCTCTACAGACATAGACATTTCCGCTTTAAAATAAGGTAAAGATACGGCTCTCGCACCAAGAACAACAGGAAGATGGTCCGCGTCCAGGCTGAAAAAATAAACCCCCGGAACGCCTTTGTGCTTTACATACGTCCTTACATTCAACTCCAAATAAGAGTGGAAAAAAGGGATTTTCGGTAGTCCTCGTACCCTCATATCGTTGACCGAGAATGGTATGATGCCGATCCACGCTTCTCCTTCAAATGTGTCCAGCTCTAATGAAGCAGGGACATGCTTATTCAACAGTTCCTTTGAAACAGGAAAATGCATGAACAGCAAATGGTCCCAGCGTTGCGTAAGCCTCCATTCATGGTTTGGGAGAGGCACCGTCCGATGACCCGTTTTTTGAAGCAGTCCTTCTGCAAAATCGACCATGTTCATCATCCCTTTCAATCTTTTTACACGTTAAAAAAGTATAACTTTTAGCGATGTAGCTAACCGACGTAGCAGAAAAGTTTATGAACGAAGTATAAGTGCAGCTAAGGCTCAGCCTTCGCCAAGGCTTGGCAAAGCCCAAGTTTTCTTTACCTACTATTGTTTTGTCTATCCATGAGTCAATCATGCTAAACCTTGCCCTACTATTATAAAATGAGCCTCCATCGCCCAGTCACTTGGATCACTTCATACCTCCTGCGGCGGCGACAGCCTCCTCGTCAGTCTTCCAGTGACCTACGTGACTAAACGGGTCGCTTCCGCTTTTCTTCAGCCCGTGGAAAGGGAGTGAATTTCCCAGATAGGAGCAATTAAGAATAAACGGGTTAAAAATCAAGTTTAATGGTTTTTAAACCTAGGAATTAGTATAACTAAATCCACATGAAGGAGTGGTGAACATGGTAAACGATAAAAAGAATAAAGATTCAAAAGAGCAAAGACAGAAGGAGAAGGACAGTGACCGTGATATCGAGCCACAACGAGAGGTGGAAGGCGAGAAGAAAAATAAAGTCAGCGAAAAGAACCCGGATGACTTTGAATAAGTAGGTTGCGAGGAAGGAGTGGAGGAAATGAGAGAAACAGACGTTTATTTCAAAAGCACATATGAAGAGTCTCGTAATGTATTCAGGCAGCATCTGGATAAGATCAAAATGAAATGGCCGAAAGCTGGGTTATTAACCGAGTCGATCGGCAGGGAAAAGGACAATACGATCGATATGATTTATTCTGAAGCACGGGTGTCCAATGATCAGGTCGTCTTTCTTTCTTCAGGTTTGCACGGAATTGAAGGCTATGCTGGAGCAGCGATGATCCATTTATTTGTCGACGAGTACCTTGACCAGATAGACCCTGAAACGACTGGCATCTGCCTCATCCACGCATTGAACCCATGGGGAATGAGAAATGCACGCCGGGTAACCGAAAATAACATTGATTTGAACCGGAATTTCATTTATGATACCGTTCCTGAAGATATGAATGAAAAGTTTGCAAAAGAAAGTGATCTTTTTCTTCCGAACGGGAAAATCAAGGATGTAAAGAAGGAAAAGAAAGACTTATATACCCAACTCACGAAAGGAATGGCAAAGGAAGGTTATAGCGGGGTCAAACGTGCCAAAAGCATGGGGCAGTTCGAGTTCGAGAAGGGTGTCTATTATGGAGGAAAGACTGAGGAACCATCAACGACCTTCCTGAAAAAGGTACAGAAGAACCTATTAACCACTTACAAGAGGATCATCCATATGGATTGGCATACCGCTCTCGGTCCGACGAATGAACTGACCATTGTGAATTCCACGTTCGACTCCCGCAGTGAAGAAGAATTGAAGTCTTTTTATAATCTGAAAAACATCCAAAAATCCTCCCCGAAAGATGTAAAAGGGGATGCGACCAACTATTTCAATCAGTTGAAAGAGGAGGAATTTCCGGACAGGTATCTCTTTTCTGCCCTATTTGAATTCGGCACCTTTGGCACAAGCAAGAAAGCGGAGTTTCGTGAATTCACAACCATCGTTTTAGAAAACCAATTGTATTGGGAAGGTGCCGAGAAAGAAGAAGACCGTGAATGGGTCATAGAGGAAACCCACAATATGTTCTACCCGTCTGAGCAGGAATGGCGAGAATCGGTCATCAAAAAAGGGCGGTCAGGCATTGAGAATGTGCTAGGCAAAGAAGGGATACTAAAAAGGGAGTTAAAGTCTGAATATGGAGGGGTCAGTTTGAAGCAAATTCCGAACGAAACGCGATCCCTGTGGAGGGGTGTTCAACCAGATGCCTTTCCTCCGGTTGCTGAAAATCTGGAGACATCACGGGGATCTAGTCGATACGACCTGTACCTTATAGGATACGAACTGAACTTGAATAATGGCGAACGTTCCTAGGATTGCCCTTGCAATGGGCCACGGTTTGGTACAGACGGAAACGTGTTGCAAGGGCCTGCCACAAAACCATTGAAAATGTTATATCAATATAATGTTTTAAGGTGTTCCGACCTGGGAATATTTAGTGCAATTCCTTGTTCTCAAGGGTTGCAAATAATTTACAAAGGAGGGATGAAATCATGGTCCATGTAAAAGCACTGGCGATCAAAGGGGCGATGACACTTCCAATTTTGTATCTGATCCTCGGTTTAGGATACGGGATTTCCATCATCAACGTGGTGATTTTTACAATCATACTTGGAGCAGTTTCTTATATATTTGGAGATCTTTACGTCCTGCCGAAAATGACTAATATGAAAGCGACGATTGCCGATTTAGGCCTCACATTCGTGGTTGTATGGGTCATCGGAATCATGATTATAGGTTTGCAAACAGGAACGATGGCAGGCGCAGCGGCAATAACAGCAGCTGTCATCGCAACAGGAGAACATTTTTTCCATTTCTATATTTTAAGAAAAGAGCTTGGTCTTACGAAACATTTGAAAGCTTCACACACTCACTAAACCCTTGATATGATACTGTTTTTAAAGACGTGGAAAGGAGGAAGTTTCCGATGTTCAAAATCATTCCTAGCCGTGATGAATCTACGGTTGTGTTGGAAATCGAAGGTGAAGCGAAGGAAGAAGATGCTAGTAAACTTGATCAATATGTACAGGCGAAGTTCGGTGAAAATGAATCTTTCAATATGCTAGTGATTTTTCATGATTTGGACAGCGCCACCTTCAAAGGTCTCGTCAAAGGGATGAAATTTGATACAAAGCGCTGGAATCAATTTAATAAATTTGCGATTCTCAGTGACAAAAAGCCGATGGAAACATTCACAAAAATGGGGGATCATCTTCCAGGTGTCGCGGCAAAACACTTTAAGAAAAACGAGCAGGATCAAGCATGGAACTGGCTTAAAAAAGCAAGTTGACACGGAAGAGAAAGATGAAAATATAACAAAAAGTTAAACGAAAAAATTATCATAAAAGAACGTTTAGAATTTTGTGCACGTGGAAATGTTCATATAACTTCAACAAAAGGAGGAATTAAAAATGGCACAAGATAAGAACAAAAACAAAAACAACAACAATATGAGTGTTGAGGAAGCAGGACAAAAGGGCGGAGAAAAAACAGCCCAAGAACATGACAAGGAATTCTATCAAGAAATCGGTCAAAAAGGCGGAGAAAAGACAGCCCAAGAACATGATAAGGAATTCTACCAGGACATCGGTCAAAAAGGTGGAGAAACCACTTCTCAAGAACATGGTAAAGAATTCTACCAGGACATCGGTCAAAAAGGTGGAGAAACTACTTCTCAGGAAAAAGATAAGGAATTCTACCAAGACATCGGTCAAAAGGGTGGAGAAACCACTTCTCAGGAGAAGGATAAGGAGTTCTATCAGGAAATCGGTGAAAAAGGTGGAAAACGAAGCAGCAGAGGCAATAACAGCAACAATAACCGTTAATGGACAAGCCTCCTGAACCGCTTCGTCAAAATAAAACGTAATGAACAAGGATGCCAGCCCCACTGGCGTCCTTGTTTTTGATTGTAAGGGATGAGTTTTCATATGTCCACCCCTCTCATCGGATTCCTCGAGTCGGCTTATCCAGCTCAGCCCCCTCAGACTACTTTTCCTAGAAGTTTTGACCATAATCCTAGAAAATTCGCACTTAATCCTAGAAATTCCGCAGATAATCCTTGAAAACCTCTCTTTTTTCTAGAAACATCCTAGAAGTGGAAAACTAAGCTATGAATGATATACAGTAATGAGTAGAGTAAGGACTAAGGATGTGTACATAATGTCAGAAGTCATTCACGATAATGGACGAAAGATACACCCGATCATCGTGCCGACTCGTTCAGATTTGGGCTCCTTCAACTTTTACCTGGTGGAAGAAGAGGGGAGCGTGTCGCTGATTGATGCGGGTATCAACACAGCAAAATGCTGGGACTTTTTCACCGAATCACTGGGCTGTAAAGGGTTCTCACTTAAGGACTTGGATCGCATCATCATTACCCATAATCATGAGGATCATGTGGGGTTGGTCGATCGCATTGTTTCGAAGCACGATATTCCAGTGTATGTTCCAGAAAATTCAATCCACCGCTTGAAAAGAGACAAGGACTTTTTCCGAATGAGGACCGAGTTCTTTTCTCAGTTATACCGAGAGATGGGATGCGGAGAAGCTGGGGAGAAACAGGTTAAAAAGCTAAAAGAAGCATTAGAAGACCATGATAAAAAGAAAGTTCAAGCTGATCTCACACCGATCGAGAGTGATCCGATCAACGGATTAAAACCGATCCAGACTCCGGGCCATTCGCCAGAACATCTTGTTTTCTTGGATGAGGAGAGGGGATGGCTGTTTAGCGGGGATCTCCTCATCAGACATATGTCGAGCAATGCTCTTGTAGAGCCTGACCGTGAAGGGAATCGTCTCCTAACTTTGTTGCAACATGAACAATCTTTGGAGAAATGTAGCTCCTTTGACATTCAGATTGCTTTTTCAGGACACGGTGTCACGATCGAAAACCCTCAAAATCTGATTGAGATGAGACTTAGTGGTATAAAAAAGAAAGCGGAGAAGGTACTGAACTATGTTAATAATGGTACCGATACAGCGAGCAAACTCGGAAAAACCATGTATAAGGTAAAATATGAAAGTCAGTTTTCACTTGTTATGTCTGAAGTAATTGGTCATCTCGATTATTTAGAAATCCATAAGAAAGTCGAAAAGGAAATGAACAATGGGGTTTGGCATTACAAAGCACTTTGACCAAAAACAACGGTTCCCCTTACTGATTGAAAAGTGGAAAACCGATTTTGAGGTACTCATGGAGGCGCTATGAGTGGATAACGACTTTAAAAACGTTAAGCAGAAGGGTTTATTTCCTTCTGTTTTTTCAAAGGGGTTGCGGTGAAGAAATGTCTAGCTCCATCGCCCAACCACTTGGATCACTTCAGTCCTCCTGCGGCGGCTCTAGGATTGTCTTCTACAGACCATCCTTCATATAATCCGATATCATTAAATGCCTCATGTATGAGCCGATTTTAAGATTTATAAGCCGATTTTAAAATATATAAGCCGAATCCCATATTTATGCACCGATCAGCTGAGGGCAGACTGTCGAAAAAAGAAAGCGGACTATAGTTGCTCTCCGCCCGAAGTCTGTCCTTTGATGGTTGATGGATTTTGCCTTATCAGCCCACATCCGCAAACAAATTAGGGTTTTATCACCTTTCTGGTTTCAAAAACTCCGAATTTTTTAAAAATTTTGATATAATCGAGTATATAATTTCAGCAAGGTTATCCTACAAAATCAAAAAACATACGAAGGAGTGAGGTTGGAATGGATGGAAAGAACAGCATGAAAAGAGTGCTGACCAAGGTTGATGTGCTTGTGCTTGCAATCGGTGCGATGCTTGGATGGGGCTGGGTCGTCCTATCAGGCACTTGGATCACTTCGGCAGGATCAATAGGTGCAGTGCTTGCTTTCGCCATCGGCGGCCTGTTGGTCATTTTTGTCGGATTGACATATTCAGAACTGGCATCTGCCATGCCGGAAGTCGGTGGGGAACATGCCTATGTACACAGGGCGCTAGGAAAGAAGGCCTCCTTTATTGCCTCCTGGGCGATCACATTGGGGTATGTCTCTGTCGTCACATTCGAAGCTGTCGCTCTCCCCACGGTTGTAGATTACATTCTGCCAGATTATCAAGCGGTCTATTTATGGACGATTGCTGGTTGGGATGTATACCTGACATGGGTTTTGATCGGCATGGGAGGATCGATTTTCATCACACTCATCAACTATTTCGGTGTTAAACCAGCTGTATTTGTGCAATTGGTCTTGACAATCCTTATCGTCTTGATCGGAGTCATGTTGATTTTCGGTTCAGCAATCAACGGTAGTGCTGCAAACCTTGACCCTTATTTTCTTGGGGGCACAGGCGGCGTCATGGCCGTCCTTATCATGGTCCCATTTTTATTTGTCGGATTCGATGTTATTCCTCAAGTTGCTGAAGAAGTGAACCTTCCATTCAAACAGATCGGAAAGGTCCTCATCTTTTCTGTCGGATGTGCCGTTGTATTTTACATGCTGATTGCTTTAGGTGTCGGGTTGGTGCTTGATCAGACGGCCCTGACGAACACGGAGCTTGCAACTGCAGATGCAATGGCTGCCGCTTTCGGGTCACAAACCTTCGGAAACATCCTGATACTAGGAGGAGTAGCGGGGATCATCACGAGCTGGAATGCCTTCATCATCGGCGGAAGCCGTGTAGTTTTTGCGATGGCCAAGTCTGGAATGCTGCCCCAATGGTTCGGCTACCTGCATCCAAAATACAAGACACCATCCAATGCCATTCTTGCAATTGGCGGTTTGGCAGTTCTTGCTCCATTGTTAGGTCGTCCAGCGCTGGTATGGATCGTTGATGCAGGCGGTCTTGGCATCGTGATCGCTTACTTCATGGTTGCGCTCGCGTTCCTTGTTTTACGCAAAAAAGAACCCGCAATGGCAAGACCGTTCAGAGCAGGGAAGGGGACCGCTGTTGGCTGGATCGCACTCGTGTTGAGCATCGGTTTCATCAGCCTTTACATGCCGGGAATGCCAGCAGCACTCGTATGGCCGGCCGAATGGATCATGGTAGGCATTTGGTTCTTGATCGGTGCCTATTACTTCTATCAAATGAACAAAGGGAACTATGTTTCAAAAGCACAGCCAGATGAGAAGGTAGATATGAATATGTAGAAGCTTCTATAACTATTGCAGCGCGCCTTTTTAACTGATGGTGCGCTGTTTTTGGAAAGATTTCCAAGAAGGTTAATGATTGATGTAAGTAGAATGTTAGGATAAATCTAAGTTTATCAGTACCAAAGTGGGTGGGGGAGTAATGGCTTCTAACTTATTTAATAACAATAAAAAAGTATCTAAACTGTTTGCAATTAATAAGCTTCTTACAAAATCGCTAGATATAGACACGATACTAAGAACATTAGTAGAAGCTGCTAAAGAATTAATTGAAGTATCGGATACGATCATTCTTTATTTATATGAGCCAGTTGAAAATGTTCTAAAAGTTGCAGAAGGTGTTGGGATTGATATTAAAGTGATGAAGAATATATCCTTTTCACCAGGAGAATCTTTGACTGGGATGACATTTACAGCACGCCGATCCCATTTGTTTGCATACAAAGACGAGATTGAAGAACACATGACCTCTATGACGGAAAATAATTATCATTATTATTATAAAGGTGTATATGAACGTAAGATAAAAAGTGCGTTTTGTGTTCCCCTCATGCACCAGAATCAATGTCTTGGTGTCCTGGTAGTAGACAATTTTGAAAATGATGGGGTTTTTACAGAAGAGGATATGGAAGTGATTAAAGTTATCGCTGATCAGAGTGCTATAGCTATTGTTAATTCTAATTTATTTCGTGATATAAAGAGAAAAAATGAACAACTTGAACATTCATTGGATATCCACGAAAAGTTTACTAAGGTTATTTTGGATGGGGGAGGAATTGAAACGATTGTGTTTTTGTTATCACGTCTTATATCAACAAAAGTGACTTACGTTGAACAAAAAAGTCATGAGGACGATTCATATTTATATTCAATCGTTAATGGAAGAAGAGAAGTGTTAGGATACTTCCTATTAGACAAAGAATTCTCGTCATTATCTTCCATTGATCTAGTAGCAGTTGAACATGCTGCAACTGCCCTAACCTTGGAATTAGTAAGACAAAACGCACAGTATGAAAAAGAATTGCATTTCCGAGAGGAACTATTTCAAAAATTGATCGATGGAGCTCCTGTTTCGGAAGTAAAACGTTTTACAAATGTTTTACAGTTTAATTCCCAAGGTGAATTTGTCTGTATGATATTGGAAGGGAAACACGGACCGCTTTGGAAACCGAGTGTAATTCTCGAAAAGGAACGATTTGTAAGGTTAGTAGAAAAAATTTGCTATGATGTCTGTAAATCCAATTTCGTTTTTACAAAAGCTCTCCAGACAAACGTTATCATTCCAGTCAATAAAAAAGAGAATATAGAAAAAATAGTGAAGAAGATTGAAGAGGTATGTTCGGAAACAAAAGAAATAGTGTATGGTATAGGGCGTGAAGTTCCGATTCAATATATTGAAGATTCTTATCGTGAAGCTTTGGATGCTGTACGATATGGAAAGATAAACCGAAATGAAAAGATTATCGATTATTCTGAACTGGGGATTGAACGGTTATGGCAAAAGATTGATGAGACAACATTGGAATACTATGTATCTGATAAACTTGGCCCTTTGCTTTCAATGGAACAGGAATATGTTGATACGCTTGGAAAACTTATTGAAACGAATAAAAATCATAAACTGACAGCGGAACAATTGCATATCCATCCGAACACATTATATCGAAGAATCAAAAAAATTGAACGGACTATGAAGATTTCACTTGATCAGGAAAATGATTGGATTAATGTAGTCATTGCCTATCAAATCCATGTGGCGAGACACACTGTATGATTGAATATTGTGTGGCTCGCCACATTTCTATTTATTTTTCAGAATATTATAATTATACATATAAAAGTTTTTGGGAAGGATCAGCATGAACTTTACTAAAAGCTATCGATTTTTGCAATCGACAATCTAACAACCAGGAGGTTCATAATGGTAACCACTTATAATAACTATTTAAATGGAGAATGGACACCTTCAGATTCCGGGGAGACCTATCCAAGTCTAAATCCTGCAAACATTGATGAGGTATTGGGGTACTTTCAAAAATCTACTATAGGTGATGTAAAGAATGCAATCGACGCTGCAAGGCAAGCATTTCCGGCATGGTCATCGTTACAAGCACCAGAGCGGGGAGAAGTTGTATTCCAATTGATCACTCACCTTGAGAATGAAAAGGAAGAATTAGCTAAGCTGATCACAAAGGAAGTTGGAAAATCATTACGGGAAGCGAAGGGGGAGGTTGCCAAAACGATTCAAGCAATGAAGCAATTCAGTGGTGAAGCAACAAGGTTAACTGGAGAAACTGTCCCTTCTTATAATTCGAATATTTTTGGCTACACCATTCGAGAGCCTTTAGGTGTAGTCGGTGTAATCGCTCCTTACAATTTTCCGCTAGGAATTGGGCTCTGGAAGGTTATACCCGCTATTATTGCAGGAAATACAGTTGTTTTCAAACCTGCAAGTAATACGTCTCTTATCAGTGTAAAAGTGATGGAGTTGCTTGAAAGTTCAGGTGTCCCTAAAGGTGTCGTAAACATGGTTACTGGTCCAGGTTCTGTTATCGGGAAAGAATTTGGAACAAATCCTGACATTAAGGCAGTTTCGTTTACTGGATCGACTGATGTAGGAGTCCAGCTAGGCAACCTCGTTACAGCAAGAGGAGGACGAATGCAGGCTGAAATGGGAGGTAAAAACCCTGCCATCATTCTAGAGGATGCAGATATTGATAAGGCGGTAGACAGTATTGTTGTAAGCGGTTTTCTAGATAATGGTCAACGGTGTACAGGGACAAGTCGAGTCATTGTTCCGAAGTCGATTGCAAATCAAGTAAAAGAAAAACTCGTAGAACGTGCTGAGAAATTTGTTATCGGAGATGGTTTTCATCATGGTGTGGATAATGGTCCGGTAATTGATGAAGCTCAATTAAACTTGTATTTGGATTCTTGTCAGAAGGCGATCGAAGAAGGGGCTCTCTTGGAATTTGGAGGTAAGCGGCTCACAGAAGGGGACAAAGCGAAAGGTTATTTTGTATCACCAACCGTATTCAGCAACATTACATCAGACATGTCGATTGCACAGGAAGAAATATTCGCGCCTGTCATCGGGATCATGGAGGTGGAATCGTATGAGGAAGCCATTGAAATCGCAAACAATATAGAGTTCGGTTTATCCTCAACCATTTACACGAATGACCTGAAGAAAGCATTTCACTTTGTCAGGAATATCCAATCAGGTGTCACACATGTAAACCTTCCATCAACTTATTTTGAAAACCAGTATCCATTTGGCGGGAAGAAAACATCAAGTATTGGCCCCCGTGAACAAGGGAGTACATCACTTGAATTTTGGACTGATATAAAAACGGTTTATATGAATCCATAAAATATAAGGAGGTGGATAGAATGACTGTTGTGGGCGTAATTGGATGTGGTGCGATGGGACGAGGTATGATTAAGAATTTAATCTTGGATGGTCATGAAGTATTGGTCTTCGATATTAACCCTGAAGCAGTTACTTCAGTCGAAAGGCTTGGTGCGATTCCGATGTCTTCTGTGCAGGCTGTTGCAGAGGAATCAACCTATCTATTGTTGTCTCTCCCAACCACAATGTTAGTAGAGGATGCGACTATTGGTGAGGCTGGAGCGATCAAGGTCATGAAAGAAGGGTCCTTTATTTTGGACATGAGTACCACGGATGTGAATAGTACTAGAAAAATCCATGAAAAGGCTTATGAAAAAGGTGTTTCCTTTTTTGATTGTCCCGTGAGTGGCGGACCAGCAGGAGCTGAAAATGGGGTATTGACAGTGATGGTGGGCGGTAATCAGGGGGAATTTCATCAGGTTGAACCAGTTTTACATGCCATTGGGAAGGAAGTTAAATATATTGGGAAAACAGGCTCAGGTCAGGTTGTTAAATTATGTCATAATATTGTTGTTTCAGGACTCGTTGTCTTGTTGAGTGAAGCTTTCTTAACAGGTGTCAAAGCGGGTGTACCAGCCAGTAAAATAGCAGAAGTGATGCAGGAAGGGTCAGCTCAAAATCGGGTTATCTCCGTATTTGGCGCTAATTTGATCGGTGGAACCCATGAAAATGTCAAGTTTTTGCTAAGCCATATGCTCAAAGACATTCATTTATATATGGACCTTGCCTCTGATGGGAAAATCCCGACCTTTTTAGGTTCTACGATTAACCAGTTATATGAAATAGCGGATCATAAAGGAAAAGGACACCTGGATACTTCTGCTGTTTGTCAAGTTTTAGAAGAATTATCAAACCTGGAAATCGCTTCGAAATCTGTTGGAAATTAGGGGGAGAGTTTAATGACTGATGCACAAAAAAACATTTGGAAAGATTGGCGTCTTCATGCTATCGTCTTTGCCATTGTTTTGTTGACTGAATGGATTGGAATTCATCAATTTTCTGTTGGACCAGGAGTCATTTTATTATTGCCGATGCTATACGCCATTCTTATTGGACTAGCTTTGTATTTCACTCCCATCGTTAAGGAAAGACAATCAAAAAACGCAGAACCATTGATTGTTCTCGGGGTAACTTTATTGATTGCGAAGATCGGGGTTATCATCGGTCCGTCACTCCCTCAAATCATAGAAGCAGGACCTGCTCTACTGCTTCAAGAATTCGGAAATTTAGGGACGATCATTTTGGCTCTTCCTCTCGCGGTTGCCTTTGGTATCAAAAGGGAAAGCATCGGGATGACGCATTCGGTTGCACGTGAACCAAACGTCGGGTTGATCATGGATAAATTCGGTTTTAATTCACCAGAAGGTCGGGGCGTAATGGCCATTTATATTTTTGGAACAGTGTTTGGTGCTGTGTTCATGGGACTTATTTCAGGTTTCTTAGCAACTTTGACCCCTCTGCATCCGTATTCTTTCGCCATGGCATCAGGAATTGGAAGTGGAAGTATGATGGCAGCAGCAAGTGGATCACTCGTTGCGGCATTTCCTGCAATGGAAAACGATATACTAGCATTTGCTGGTGCAAGCAATCTATTATCCTTATCAACCGGTTTATACATGAGTATCTTTATTGGTCTACCATTAACTGAAAAATTATATGAAGTCTTAAGTAAACGGAAAAATGAAAAGATAAATCCGAATACAAAGATGGGGGCGTAATTATGCTGAAAAACATTCAAGAATGGGCTTTATTATTACTTATCTTTGGTATTGTAGCACTCATAGGAAATTGGGTTGGATTTGATGTTTTACCGGTAGATGCTATACCGGGAATGGTCGTTCTGATTTTAATCTGTCTTATTGGCTTGATTATTCAAAAACTTTTACCTGTCAATATACCGAGTGTTGCTTATATCGCTCTTATTGGTGTTCTTCTATCGATGCCGTGGATGCCCGGTTCTGAAAAAGTAGTTCAGTGGACAAATGAAGTTAATCTTCTAGCATTAGCCACACCCATATTGGCATATGCAGGTATCGCAATCGGGCGATCGTGGACAGATTTTGTGAAACTAGGTTGGAGAAGCATTGTTGTTGCTTGTTTTGTCCTTTTTGGAACATTCATTGGTTCTGCTATCATTGCTGAAGTAATCCTTAGAATACAGGGCATTATTTAAACAGTGAAGGATATGGGAAAAAGATGATAAAGCTGGAGCACAATACGAAAAGAGACAAATCTTAGAGTGAACTGTACCCTTGAAAATAGACAGTTTAATAAAAAGTC
>NZ_JAIBLJ010000039.1 GCF_020179385.1 Alkalihalobacillus sp. YIM B00296
CTTTCACTCCATTAGATTTTCAGCCTTGACGGCTGCTCCAATGCACACGGCTCCTCCTAGTCATCATTTACAAAATGTAGCTAATCTCTTTTCTTAATTCATATATATTCACTTTAATTCATGGTGAAGGTAGTGGATATTTATTAAGAAATAGTTTGAATTTATCCCATGTAAAAGATTTCCTTTGACTTCTTCTATTGAGCCATTTGAACAGTAAGTTCTCGATTTTGACTTTGAAGTTGCTAACATTTTGGATATTATCGGTAATGCAGTAATAGTTGTAATAACCTATAAGCGAGCGTCTAAATCTGTCCATGATCATATGGATATTTTTATTTCTATTCTTTTTCAGCCATTCTTTAGACTCTTTTAATTTACCTTGGAGTTTCTTCCTGCTCGATTTCCGTTTCACCCTAAACTTCCCTTGTTTACTTTTCCCGCAATAATGAGTGAAGCCTAGGAAATCAAAGGTTGCTGGTTTACTATTTCCCTTTTGTTTTGCATCTTTTTCAGCAAACCGCCCGAAGGGAATAATTTTGGTTTTATCTTCGGGCTCGGCCGCACAAGCGCCAGATTGTTGAAGATCATTAATCCACTCCTATTTAAGAAAAGCTACCCGTTAGTGAAAAAGCGATGCCTTATTTCAGTATCGCACACTTTCGTTTAGTTTTACTGATTGTTTAAAATGACTTTCCTCTTTTCTATTTGAAACATAACTATGCAAAATCATGCCAAGAATGACGATAAAAATACCGCACCAAGATAATGGAGAAGGAATTGGTATCGATAAAAATATTAGTTCCCCAGCTAATGCAAAAAGTACTTCCATTGATTGCGTTGCTTCAATAGAAGCTAACTTTTGCATATTCCCTCTCACCATTTCTGTTGCTTTGAAAAATAAGACAGTAGCAATGACTCCAGAACAAATTGCCACCAATAAAGATTGAAGACTTTGCCCCTGACTTGGTAATCCTACGGTATAAAAGCCATACAAGGAAAGTAAAAACCAGAATGGAAGACTTGCCAGTGTCATTCCTAACACTCGTTGATACGCATCTAGACGCCCTTCACACACATCCATCATTTTACGATTCCCAAAAGGATATGCAAATGATGCTATTAGAACGGGGACAACTCCGAGGAATAGACTTTCTAAAGAAAGGTGTTTAGCATGTTCAATTTGCATTAGAACAATACCTAACAGGATGATAAGGGACATTGTAAGACCTTTAAAGGGAATTTTCTGTCTTATCTGTAAAGGCCCATTCTTTGTGTATATCGTTTCAAAAAACAACGGTGTAAGTAAAGTACCTGAAATAATAGTAATTTGCCATGTTCCAGCGATAAGCCAACCAGGAGAATAAGCAGATGCAAAACATAAAGGAGCATAGAATAATCCAAAACCAACAAAACTCCATGAAACCCATGTTCCTGGTTGTTTTCTCATTTCGTTTAAGAGTGGTCGTAAATTTTTTCTAATTATTACAATACACAAGAGAAATGGAACCATAAATATATATCGGAGCGAAGCACTCCAAATCCAACTACCACCCGACAACTCCATAGATGCATTGAGAACAAATGTAAAAGCAAAAAAGAAGGCTGCATAAATACCTATTAAAATTGGTTGCAAACAGAGCTCACCTCGGCTCCGTTTGTTGTGTAAGCAGTTCGCCAAGACTTAGCCAGTTTTCCTCTACAAGACGGACAACTGTTTCGTATTCCCGATTTTTACAAGCTGATATAATTTGATTATGCTGCTCAACCGAATTCAACCCTTTTCGCGTAGTAAATTGTGAAATCTCTAATCGTTGAATTTTAGGTAGACTACGTTCTAATGCGAATACTATTTCAGGGTTGCCAGACACGTCTAAGAAAACCTTGTGAAAAGTTCCATCTGCCTCAATCGCCTTAATAACATCACCTTTTTCAATTGAAAGTCGCAAATTCTTATTACTAAACTCTAATTCTTCAATATCCGTTTCCTTTAATAAAGGACATGCAAGTCGAGCAGCTAAAGCATGTAAAACTGCTACAACAGTAAAAGCATGTTTCGCCTCCTCTAATTTTAATGGTGCTACACGAGTAGATGACCCTGGAAGTGACTCAACAAGTCCTTCATCTTCAAGTCGTTTAAGGGCTTCCCTAACAGGGGTGCGACTAATTCCAAACTTCTCTGCTAATTCTTTGTCATTTAAGCGTTCTTCTGGATGTAATTCCAAGGTGATAATCGACTTTTTTAAAGTTTGATATACTTCATCTCTAAATGACAAACGTTTAATTGGTTTTATTATGTCTTTTTCCATAAAACCAATATATCGCATATTGGTTTTTCTGACAATTATTACTTCAACTAAACTGCCTCGTTTAAATTAAGTACAATTCTTCACAATCTCTTCTAAACTTTAACATTTAAATTCAATTTCCTTTAAAGCTGTTGTTCAAGAAAATGGCCCGATTCGGCAGTTATGATGACTCCTGTTTCTCCACGCCACTGAGCATTCCCCCTCCTCCCCCATTTAAAGTTATAAAGCATATTCCTTAGTTTTCCGATGAGATATATAAGTTTAAATATTCTGATAAAACTTTAGAAAAAGGCTTGAACTTCCCTCTGATTTGATGTATGTTTAGTTTCAAAATTGAATAATTGAATTTCTTATCTAGAGAGGTAGAGGGAATGGCCCGATGACACCTCAGCAACCATCAACGTGCTCAACGTTGAAAAGGTGCTAATTCCAGCAGGTTCCTTGAACTTGTAAAGATAAGAAGAATGACAGATACATACAAAAGTCTTCTTCTTAGGAAGACTTTTTTCTTTTTTTAAAGGTGTTTTATCAACTAAGGAGGATTATTGATGTACAAATTCGAGACGAAACTAGCACAGATTGGAAACCGCAGTGAGAGCGTCACAGGAACGGTCAATCCACCAGTATACTTTTCAACTGCCTATCGACACGATGGAATCGGCCAACCGACCGATTATGATTATATCCGGACAGGAAATCCAACACGAAAGGTTCTTGAAGAGACCATCGCCGACCTTGAAGGCGGAGAACAAGGATTTGCATGCAGTTCTGGGATGGCTGCAATCATGACCTTACTCTCGTTATTCCAGTCAGGAGACGAATTTATCGTTTGTAAAGATTTATATGGTGGAACTTACCGGTTGTTTGAAAAAGGTTTCCGCAAATGGGGGCTTAACTGTAGGTATGTCGATACGCTAGACACAACATCGATTGAAAAAGCCGTCACAAACCAAACGAAAGCGATTTTCATCGAGACACCGACCAATCCACTTATGGAAGAAACAGATATACCAACCGTTGCTGCGATCGCCAGGGAACATGGATTGTTACTCATTGTCGACAACACATTCTACACACCTCTATTGCAACGACCGATCGAGCTTGGGGCGGATATCGTCATCCATAGTGCCACCAAATATTTGGGAGGTCATAATGACGTGCTGGCAGGGCTGATCGTCGCGAAAGGAAAAGAACTGTGCGACTCATTGGCAGACCACCATAATGCCGTAGGTGCTGTTTTGAGTCCCTTCGACTCCTGGTTGTTGATGAGAGGTATGAAAACATTATCATTGCGCATGGAAAAACATCAGATAAACGCGCAGCGGATCGCTGACTACTTGTCAAAACACAAAGCTGTCACCGATGTGCTGTACCCCGGTCGAGGCGGGATGCTCTCTTTCCGGATTATCGACGAATCCTGTGTCGATCCGCTTTTACAAGCCCTATCGCTAATAACCTTTGCAGAAAGCTTAGGAGGGGTAGAAAGCTTCATCACCTATCCTGCTACCCAGACACATGCAGATATACCAGAAGAAATTCGAACAAAAAACGGTGTCTGTAACAGACTGCTCCGGTTTTCTGTTGGGATAGAAGATACAGAGGACCTGATCAACGATTTAGAGCAATCATTAACTAAAGCATGTACGGAGGTATTAACATGAGCCATCAAAATCAACTTTCATTTGAAACGAAGCTGCTTCACAATGATCATAAGATCGATCGGACGACAGGATCGGTCAGTGTACCGATCCATCCTTCTTCTACTTATCACCAGTTCGATATCGACCAGTTCGGAAAATACGATTACAGCCGTTCATTAAATCCGACAAGGGAGGCATTGGAAGATACAATCGCCTCACTGGAAGAAGGGACGAGAGGTTTCGCTTTTGCATCTGGAATGTCTGCGATCTCAACCGCTTTCCTCCTTTTGTCGCAAGGTGATCACGTTCTCATCTCAGAGGACGTATACGGCGGTACCTACCGTATGGTAACAGAGGTACTATCAAGATACGGAATTGACCATACATTTGTGGATATGACCGACCTTACAAAAGTTGAAAAGCAGATCCGTCCAAATACGAAAGTGGTTTATGTAGAGACGCCTTCGAATCCGTTGCTGAAAGTTACAAATATCGAATCGATTGCAAAGCTGGCGAAACAAGCAGGCGCACTTACCTTTGTCGATAATACGTTCTTGACCCCTGCCATACAAAAGCCTTTGTCACTTGGAGCCGATATCGTATTGCACAGCGCAACTAAATTTTTGTCAGGCCATAGTGATGTCGTAGCTGGTCTTGCCGTCGTTAAAGATGAGGCAATCGGAGAAAGATTGGCATTTTTGCAAAACTCATTCGGCGCAGTCCTCGGAGCTCAAGATTCATGGCTGGTACTCCGCGGATTGAAAACACTTCATGTAAGACTTGAAAAATCGATGGAATCTGCCGGAAAAATCGCCCGCCATCTCCAAGGACATCCATTGGTAAAGCACGTCTATTATCCTGGACTCCCAGATCACAATGGGTATCAATTGCAAAAGAGCCAGGCAACTGGTCCAGGGGCAGTCCTTTCGTTTGAACTTGAAAATGAGAGTGTCTTACGATCACTCGTCGCAAAGGTGCAATTGCCTGTATTTGCAGTTAGTCTTGGTGCCGTCGAATCTATCCTTTCCTACCCCGCGAAAATGTCACATGCTGCGATGCCCGAAGTGGAGCGGAGACGGAGAGGAATCACGAATTCGTTGTTGCGATTATCAGTCGGTCTAGAAAATCCAGATGATCTCATACAGGATTTTGAGGCAGCCCTGGAACAACAGGTCCATGTTGCACCTACAACAGGCTATTGAAAACTAATGTTCTCCCTCCCTATCAATGAACCATTCTGGATCTTAATCTTGTAAATTGGATCAGAAGGTCGAGAAAAAGTTTATGCACAAGGACTGATGACAGCAGCCAGTCAGAACATGAAAAAGATCGCAAACCACCTAGAGAAGCTAACCGGGTAGGATGCGACCTTTTTTATGATTATTTTGTTTTCGAAAAGAATCAATATAATTCCCACCTGTAGTTTAAAGCCACGTTTATCTTCGTCATTCAAATCGGCTTTAGTCGAGGGTAAGTACAAACTCTTCCACATCTTCGCCACGTACATTGGAAAACCCGCTGTTTTCACCCCGAGTCTGACAGTAAATAGGCACAAATGTAAATTATTAATATGATGATTGTTGAGTGACCAAGGAATTTTTAAATTTGTGTCTTTTTTATACGTTTTCCATACACTTGGTTATCAATATATACCTTTACTTATAAAAATTAAATAAAGAAGAGGAAAGAAAAAAGCACTCGTTGCCACAGGACATCAAATGCTTACAATTGTCTATCACATGCTTCAAAATCAGGAACCCTATCACGAAATTGCTCGAAAAGTAGCAGAATAGACAAATAATAGAGAAACTATAAGAGATATCATGTTTTAGCGATAGCTCTGCTTTCCTATTGCGAATATCGGTTAACTAACAGAAAAAGATCAATGTACAGCGAAAGTAAAAACTATACATTATCAAACTCTTATTAATCTATTTAGTTGAGCATTCTCGTTATTACTTTATCTAAAGCCTCTTTCTCAAAAATATTTTTCCAATCAGATTTATAGATTTCTTCCAACCCATAATCTATTGCAACCTGACATGCATCTGAGAAGGGGTTAGTACCACGGAATACTACTGACAAACATATCTGGACATGCCCCAAAATGAATGCTTTTGCTGCAGGTTCTGGAACCCCCATTTTCACAACTTGATCCAATGTTTCTTTTAAAACCACAGCTACGGAACCGGTCACAACTTCTGCAGCAGTTGGTTCTAAGATTGCCATTTGTTCTACAGTGATTCGATGGCAAGTTTCCACTGGAGCATACATATGGATCGCAACCTGTTCCCCAATATTATATTTCTCTTCTTCTCCCTTGTATAAAGCAGCCACAATATCTTGTTTCGCAGCAACCCCTCCAAATGCATCTGCGTGCTCTTCCGGAGTAAACTTTTCTGCGAAAACGGATGGATGACAAGGATGCGCTACTACAAAGGTACATTCATCCCTTAATGCTAACTCATCTGCATAGGCTGCCGCCGGATCCAACGTTAGAAGGACCGATCCAGTTCTAAGTAAAGGTACTATTTGTTTTGAAATGGTGCCCAACAAAGTGTCAGGTACCGCTAAAATCACAACATCACTTTGTTTAACTGCTTTTTCAGTCGGTGTAACTTCAAAACCTCTTTCTTCTATCCCTATAATTCCTTGTTCGGATTTTTCACAAAACAATAAGTTATAATTTTCATGCTTAGCCAAATTATTTGTAATTCTAGTTCCCATTTTTCCACCTGCTCCGATGACACTAACCGTTAACCTCATCAGCAATCCTCCTAAGATATTCCATGCTTTGAGCTATCCATTCTTTTTCCAGCATGATCGTTTTTTCAATATTTTCTTGAAAGTTCAGCCATAATTCTAAAATGGCGTTAACTTGTAGTTGATTAGAAAGGACCTTTTCCATCATATATCTAAAGTCAAGTTGCCCTTCACCAAGAGGAGCCCCTCCTAAATAAAAACCAACCCATCCACTATTTCGAGTAAACTTAAAATCTTTTATATGAAGATTTACAACATAAGAAGAAGTTTTTTGAACCACGTCATTTGGTGTCTCTAAAGAAGCAATACTATTTGCTGGGTCTAAGCATATGCCTAGATTAGGGCTGTTAATTATTTCTACCAAATCAACCAACACTTCGGTTTTTATTTGTTCATATGTTTCTAAGGCAATCGTTACACCTTCTTGCTCATACAGCGGTAAAATTTCTTGGATCCATTCTATTGCTTGATGTACATCAGGAGTGTATTCCTTGCTATACATCATCGATCTTACCAGTTTTACATCCAATTTCTTTGCCAAATTGAGATACTTATTTAATATAGATGGATGGACACCTCTAGTCCCTAATTCCAGTTCAATACCCAGAGACTTGGCATGAAGTGAAATTTCTTGTAATTCTTGATCCCCCATTTTTTCTATTGGGGGATAATCACAAATTTGAAATACTTCACCGCCATATTCTTTTGTCTGCTTAATCATTTCCTTTAACGATAGCTTTTTTTCTACTAAATCAGACCATTGCCATAAGAAAGCATATGTGCTAATTCCAAATTTCATAGTAATCTCCCTTACAATCAAAATGCATTATTAAGGTAATAATAGTAACGATAATGGAGGAAAGAAGCTTATGATCAATAAATCTGCAATCAATACAATAAAAAATAGCACTAGCGCTTTTGCCAATTTTTCCAGCTTTACATTTGCAATTTGACTGGCAATAAATAGATTCACTCCTACAGGTGGTGTACACATTCCTAATGCCAAGTTTACGACCATTATTACCCCAAAATGAACAGGATTTATACCCATTTCAATAGCAACCGGCGTTAAAATAGGAGCTAGAATTATTATGGAAGCACTGGTTTCCATAAACATTCCAACAATGATAAGTAACATGTTGATTAATAGTAAAAACACTATCGCATTTGGACTTAAATTTACAAAGAAATCTGCAACTTGATTCGGAACACCTTCTCTACTTAATATAAGCCCGAACAGTCCAGCATTCGCAATAATAAACATGACAATTGCAGTAGTTACTGCTGACTCACTTAAAGCCTTAAGAATTACCCTTGGTGTAATTTGGCGGTATACGAATGCTCCAATAATAAATGCATAAACGACCGCTACGGCTGCTGCCTCAGTCGGAGTAAATATTCCACCATAAATTCCACCCAGAATAATAATTGGCATAAGCAATGCTAAAAATGCATTTTTAAAGCCGTCTAAACGTTCTTTCATTGTTGCTTTATCGTCACTTGGATAACCACGTCGTACAGAAATAAAATAAACCAGTACCAATAAACTTAATCCTATAAAAATACCTGGTAAAATACCTGCAATGAATAATTGACCAATCGAAGTACCAGTAGCAACACCAAATAAAATCAATGGAACACTCGGAGGTATGATTACTCCTAATTCCCCAGAAACTGCAGATATAGAACCAGCAAAGTTTCGATCATAACCCTTTTTAATCATAGCAGGTATTAAAATACCTCCTATTGCAGCTGTTGTAGCTGCACTAGAGCCAGATATAGCCGAAAAGAACATTGAAGTGACCACAGCTACCATCCCTAGTCCACCTTTAAAGTGCCTAGTCAGCGTATTAGCAAATTTTATCAATCGCTCAGAAATACCGCCTACTTCCATTAGTTTACCGGCTAAAATAAAAAAAGGAACTGCCATTAATGGAAACGAATCAATGGATGTAAATGCTCTTTGGACCAATATTAATAAAGGAATATCTCCGTTCCACCAAAGCGCTACTGCAGATGCTAGACCAAGCGCAACAGCAATAGGAACACCAATGATAAAAAAGATTAGGAGTGAGCCAAATAATAAACTACTCATTATCCTCCACCCCTTTAAATAATTCAATGATTACTACAAATGAATTTAATATCAATAGTACAGCTCCTATCGGTATAGCAGCATATGGAATTGACATTGGGATTTGCAGAGCTGGTGATTTTTGCAGATGTACTTGTCCTAACATTTCAATCCCTTTGAAATATAAAAGCGTAAAGAAAAATATACAGATAATATAAACTACCAACTTTAAGCCTTTTGCTAGTTTAATTGGAATAAACTCGTGTAAAACTTCAACAGCGATTAAGTTCTGATACCTCAAAGCTATAGCTGCACCGAAAAATACAGCATAGATTGAAAAATATCTTGCTACTTCTTCAGACCAAGACAACGAAAAATTTAATACAAATCTCGAGAAAACTTGTGAGATAATAACAATTGCCATAATTCCTATGAATATTCCAATAAGTACTTTAATCACCTTATTTAGTTGGTCGATTAACTTAACTACTGTTAGAATAATATCACCTTCTTAAAAGAGGAGGGAAATTCCCTCCCTTTATCTATTCTTAAAGTAAAATCATTTACTTTCTATAATCTGATTGTAAAGATCTTCAAAGTCTTTTTTATATTCATCCACTACTGGTTGTACAGCTTCTTTAAATGGTTGTTTATCAACTTCATTAATCTCCATACCATTTTCTTCTAATTCAGCTTTAAACTCTTCTTCTTTTTCATCTCCAACTCTGTAGTTCTCTTCTTGTGCTTTTTTAGCTGCATCCAATACAATTTGCTGATCTTTTTTTGATAATTGACTCCAAATTTGGTCACCGATCATCAATGCAGTTGGGGAGTATACGTGGCCAGTCAAAGAAACATATTTTTGAACTTCATATAATTTAGAAGATTGAAGGATTGGAATAGGGTTTTCCTGCCCATCGATTACACCTTGTTGTAGAGATGTAAATACTTCACCCCATGCCATCGGAGTTGTAGTAGCCCCTAATGCTTCGAATGCTTCCTGGTGAGATTTTACTTCCATTGTTCTTATTTTCAATCCTTTTAAATCGTCTGGTTTCTCAATAGGTTTTTCATTATTGGTAACATGTCTAAAGCCATTTTCTCCCCAAGTAAGTAGTTCGAAGTTTTGGTCATTTATTTTCTCTGCTAACTGTTTACCTACTGGACCGTTCATAACACTTCTAGCATGTTCTTTATCTTCAAAAATAAACGGTAAGTCTACTACTCCCATTTCCGGAACAAAGTTTGAGATTACACCGGTAGATGTCCATACTCCCTCAAGTGTTCCAATGTTGACTGCCTCAACCATCTCTCTTTCGCCACCGAGTTCACTATTAAAATGCAATTTGACTGTTACATTATCAGTATTAGATTCTATTTCATCCTTAAACTTGTTAAGTGCAGCAGCAAAAACCGAGTCTTTAGTTTGTGTTGTACCAACATTAATTTCTGTAACACCACCAGCATCTGCAGAACTTTCTTTACCACTATTACATGCTGCCAGCATACCTAATACCAACACAGCTACCACTGAAAATTTAAAAAACCTTTTCATGAGTATATCCCCTGCCTTTTTATTATTAAGAATGCGCTTACAAATAATAAAAGAAAAAGATGTGTACTTCTTGCACCCTTATTATTAATTGTAGTAATTTTTCGAAAATTGTCAATATTTATTCTTTATTTCTTTTATTTAGTTTCTTTTAGTTTCGTTTTCTTGTTCTTTATAGTGCTCAAGTGATTTCCGATCTATAAAATGAACTTATCATGATCCTGATTTTCACTAAATTTGCAGTATCAAGAAAAAACTTCATTATTATCATTTCCACTTATATAGATCGTTTCATCCTTATCCGATATTTCATGATAGGTTTTAATAATCTGGAAGCTTTTATCGATCCCATTTGTGACAATTGAACTTGTAATAAAAGTATTTTTTTCAACTTTTTTTACGCCGTCGATAAACAATCCATCCGTGACACCAGTAGCAATAAAAAAGCATTCTTTCGAGTTAACTAATTCCTTTAACTCCATCACTTGTTCAGGATCCACAATTCCCATCTGTTGACATCGACTAAATTCTTCGTGTGAATATGGGATCAGCTGTGCCTGCATAAATCCACCGAGAGATTTGATAGCTACTGCAGAAGTTACTCCTTCAGGAGCACCGCCTATACCGACAAATAAATCAATGTTACTTTCTTTAATGGCAGGTGCAATCGAAAAAAGTATATCCCCATCTTCGAATAATTGAACTTTTGCCCCTGTAGCTCTTACTTCTTTAATAATTTCATTGTGTCTATCTCGGTTCTGAATTGCGACTGTTATTTCAGACATATCTTTCCCAGTTACTTCTTGAATGGTTTTAAGGGTCTTGTGGATAGAATCATCTATATGAACTTTATTTCCAACCTTAGGTCCTACAATTATTTTTTTCATATACATATCAGGCGCATGAAGTAGAGATCCTTTTGGAGCCACAGCTATAACTGCAAGTCCATTTCTTTCTCCGTTTGCAATAAGTCTTGTCCCATCTAGAGGATCTACTGCAACATCTAACTTTGGCCCACCCTTTTTACCCAGTAACTCCCCGATAAATAACATTGGCGCATTATCCATTTCTCCTTCACCTATTACAACCTCAGCTTCAATATCCAGGGCGTTCAATTTATTTCTCATAGAAGAAGTTGCTGCTTCATCAGCCTTATTTTTGTTACCGCTTCCAATCCAGGGTAAAGTAGATATTGCAGCTTGTTCTGTTACTTTCAGAAAATCAAACAGCAAATTTTTCATGAAAACCCCTCGCATTTCAATTTAATAGGTTTAATTAATTACTACCTTGTCTAATAAACTCATTTTCCTTATCAATAATTTTTTGTACTTTTTTTCCTGACCTTCCTTCATTAAAGGAAGAATTTAAAAATGCTTCTACCAATTTTTTTCCTAACTCAGGACCGATCACTTGAGCTCCCATTGTAATAATTTGTGCATTGTTACTTTTTTGAGCACGTTCTGCAGAATAAACATCATGACATGTAGCTGCTCTAATTCCAGGGTATTTACAAGCAGCTATAGCAACACCAAGCCCAGTCCCACATATTAAGATTCCACGGTCAATTCTTTTTTCACCAATATCTTTGGAAACTTCAAAAGCGACATCCGGATAATCAACGGCATTACAGGAATGACATCCATAATCAATGATCTCAAATTCACTTTCTTTCAAATGTTCTTTAATTATCTCTTTAAAGTTGTAACCATTATGGTCACAGCCGATTCCAATTTTCATATAATACCACCTTTTATCTATTTGTTGTGTTTAATTATATATGTTACTTTCATATAGTCAAGTTTATTATTTTTTATTTTCTTTTATTTTCGTTTTATGAATCTAATGGCCTTTAATATTTTAAATCATGTAAAGTAGTGTTATATTATTGTTATAATATGTTCCACTTTTCTTGCGTTTGCTAAAAGTAATTATCTTTTGTGATGGCTTCAATAATTAATAAGGATTGAAATAAAACGAAAGCGTTTAAACTAGTAGAAATTTGATATTTTTAATAAAAGGGTGATTTTTTTGTCAAAAATGTTTGCGAATGAAAGAAGAAATAAAATTTTAGAACTTTTACATGAAAAGAAACGAGTAACAGTGAAAGGACTGTCAGAGAAACTTGTAGTTTCAGAAGCAACTTTACGCTCCGATCTAAATGCCATGGAAAAAGAAAATTTATTACTTAGAACACATGGTGGAGCAATCCTTAATAATAGAATTAAAACAGAAAACACGTTTTCAGAACGTGAAAAGAAACAACAAGAAGAAAAGAGGAAAATCGGAAAGAAAGCATCTGAGTTAATAGTAGATGGACAATGTATTATTTTAGATGCAAGCTCTACCGCTTTGGAACTAGCTCGTATATTAAGAAATACCAAGATTCGTCTTACAGTTATTACAAATGGGATAGCTTCCGCAATGGAACTAAAAGAGAATCCAAATATTACTGTAATCCTTTTAGGAGGAGTACTTAAAGTAGGATCCGTGGGTGTGGAAGGTCTAATGGGAGCATCGATCCTAAAGCAATTTAATGTGGATACAATGTTTACCTCTGCGAATGGTTTTACAACAGAAACTGGTCTAACCGATTTTAATGTTTATGAAGTAGAATTGAAAAGGATAATGAAAGATGTATCACAAAAGGTTATAGCGTTACTGGATCATTCAAAGATGGGGAGAGTTTCCATCTCTCAATTTGCAAATACTCAAGAGATTAATACTGTGATAACTGATTCCGAAACTGCAGAGGTGTACTTAGAACAACTGGAGGAAATAAATATAAACGTTTTTACTTGTTAACGAAGTTTGTTATCTCATTAATCTGCGCGGTTTTTAATAAACCGCTTTTATTTTTCTTAATTTTTTTAATAATTTGACAGAATACAAACGTCTCACTATAATAACAATAAAATTCAAAACCAAATGAAAATATATAAAAGAAAGTAGGGTTCTAATGAAAAAAGTCGTGAATAGTATTGAAAGCGTTATCTCAGAAATGGTGGAGGGTGTTATCGATGCATATGGTGATTTTTACAAAAAAACTGAAACCAATAATGGATTAGTTCTAAAACAGAAAAAAGACAAAGTTGGTATTTTGATTGGCGGCGGAAGTGGACATGAACCTTTATTTTTTGGTTTTGTTGGCGAAGGACTTGCAGATGGTGTAGCAATCGGAAATGTGTTCGCAGCCCCTACCCCCGATACTGTTCTGGAAGTTACTAAAGCTATAGATTCTGGAAAAGGCGTATTATATCTTTACGGAAACTATGCAGGTGACGTATTAAATTTTGATATGGCTGCAGAACTAACGGAAATGGAAGGCATCAAAACAAAAACGGTATTAATCACTGATGATGTTGCATCCGCTCCAAAGAAATCGAAACATGAACGAAGAGGCATTGCTGGTAATGTATTCGTTTTCAAAATTGTAGGCGCTGCTTCAGATGAGGGACTTTCTTTAGAAGAAGTTGCTAGAATCGCGAGTAAAGCAAACGACCATACGGGATCAATTGGAGTGGCGTTATCACCAGGATCCATTCCTGGGGAGGAAAAACCAACATTTACACTAGGCGAGGACGAAATAGAATTTGGGATGGGAATCCATGGAGAGCCAGGTGTAAAGCGTACACAAATGATGTCTGCTGATGAATTGACCGATGAAATGCTAGATTTATTAATTAATGACATGGAATTAACTGAAAAGGATGAAGTATGTGTATTAATAAATGGATTAGGCTCTACGACTCTACTAGAACTATTTATAGTAAACAGAAGGGTTTCCGAAATTTTAAACCAAAAGGGAATAGAAATTTTTGATACAGATGTTAATAGCTATTGCACAACACAGGAAATGGGAGGATTTTCAATTACGTTAATGAAACTTGATAAGGAATTAAGAAAATATTACGAGGCACCGGCTTATTCCCCTTATTATGTTAAAAAATAATAAAATGGAGTTGGAAAGGATGACAAAATTAAACGTTAACCGAATCGTAAACGATGGTAGTGAAAAAACAGATACTAGCGGAGTGAGAAAAATTACAGAATTAAACGTTAGCCAAACGAAAGCAATGTTTATATACGTTGCTCAAAAAGTAATCGAAAGTAAACCTTACTTAACTGAAATTGATAGCGCAATTGGAGATGGAGACCATGGAATCGGAATGTCAATTGGGTTCAAAAAGGCGATTGAGAACATGGAGCAAAAAGAAATCTCCACGATAAACGACGTGTTTAAAATTATAGGAATGTCTATGATCAGTTCGATGGGTGGCGCCTCAGGAATTATATTTGGAACCATGTTCGTGGGTGGGGTAAAAGATTTAGAAGCCAAAACTACCCTTGATTTGAAAACGCTAACAACTATTTTTGAAAATTCTTTAAAGTCAATTAAAACTAGAGGAAAAGCTGATCTAGGTGATAAAACAATGATCGACTCCTTTCAACCAGCAGTGGAAGCTTTAAAAAATTCAAATGAATTAATAGCGGGAATAAAAGAAGCTGCTGACCGTGCAAGAACAGGAGTAGAAAAAACAAAAGCATATACTGCAAAATTTGGCCGTGCCAAAGCATTGGGTGAACGAGTAATAGGACACCAAGACCCAGGTGCTACCTCTGTTTGGATCATTTTCGATTCAATGACTCAATGGATAGAAAGGAATCTTTAATGGCTATTGAACAAATCTGGATCGGCACCAACTGGAAAATGACAAAAACTCTTTCAGAGGGACTAAGTTATAATAAGAAAATACAAGAATTTACTCAAAGTTTTAAAAACCCTATAAAGTTATTCATAATCCCTCCTTTTACATCTCTATACAAAATCAAAGAAGAACTTTCCAATGGTGATATATTACTAGGATCACAAAACATGCATTGGGAGGATAGGGGGGCATACACAGGTGAAATAAGTCCTTTAATGCTAAAAGAAATTGGAATCGACTTGATAGAATTAGGACATTCTGAAAGAAGACAATACTTTAATGAGAATGATCAAGATATTAATAAAAAGGTACATGCTGCTCTCCGTCATCAATTTAGACCATTGATTTGTGTTGGAGAAAACAAAGAACAAAAAGACTATCGAATATCTTTAGAAATATTGGCTCAGCAATTAAAAATATGCTTATATGGAGTTAAAAAGACTCAACTCCCTAATATTGTAATTGCTTATGAGCCTATTTGGGCGATTGGAGAAAAAGGCACACCAGCTGAAGCAAGCTATGTTTCTCATATACATGATCATATTCGTAGTGTACTGGAAAACATGTATGGAACCTCCGCACTCAACGTTCCACTATTATATGGCGGTAGTGTAAACACCAGAAACTTTAGTAGTTATTTAGAAAACAAAAATGTAAATGGATTGTTTATCGGACGAGCTGCATGGGATACAAAGTCGTTTGAAGAAATACTTAAAAACATTGATGCCAATTTCACTTCATATTTATAGATAAGAACGCGCACATAAAAGTGACCCAGTAAATTGAGACAAGAATAAAACACCCCCAATTCTCCGTATGGCTAAACTGGACCCTTGAAAATAGACAGTTTAATAAAAAGTCCTATGCAGCTATGAGGTGCCCTCGGAATTGTTCCGGGGTCATCTTTTTGGTTCCCCTTTATTTCCATAGGATTTGTAATAGTCCATGAAAGCTTGTATTAACGGAACAATGGGCACAATTTTCCTTCAATATTAACTTTCAGCACAGATTCAAAACTTGCATGAGGAGAAGGATCCCCTGCTAAGTGAATAACAGTATCTATACCTTTACAAGCCTGTCTACATGATTCTATATCCCTAATATCTAAATCAACCAATTCATGTCCATCATTTACCCATTTTTGCAGTTTAGATGTGTTTATATCACCTAATGTTAGACTGTACTTATCATTAAGATAAGGAATGAGAGCTAATCCAATTCTACCTCCTGCACCGGTGATCAGAATTTTTCTGGCTGGATTCATAAAAAGGCCCCTTTCTTGATTACTTGAGCATAATTATAACAAACATCTTTTTTATTTATGTTTTTCTTCTTCAAAATAGATTTACCGTCCATTCAGGTATTTTAGATGCTCCCATTACTTTTTTGTGATTACTCAACAATCTGGCCCTATACATGAAGAAAGAGCGCAATTCACTATTCAGAATCGCGCCCTTGGGGCACAAGACCTTGTTTCTTTGGGTGTCTTCCTCGGTCAGACTTTCAACTCTGAGTCATAAAAGGGTTGTTTCTTTTTCTATTTCACGATGTAATACTTCTCCCATACGCTTCATACCTTCAATGATTTTCTCTTTAGGCATAGTTGAGTAATTTAAACGTAATGTATTTTTTTGTGTACCATTTGGAAAAAATGGCACACCAGAAACACAAGCAACATTATTTTTCAAGCACTCTGTAAATATATGCGTTGAATCAACACCCTCAGGAAGCTCAACCCAAATAAATAATCCACCTTCTGGCTTACTGTAAGACAAATTCTTTGGGAAAAATTCTTCAATACAAGATAACATAGCTGTGCATCTTTCTTTATAAACAGCTTTAATTTTATTAATGTGCTCTTCGATATCGTAAAGTTCCATATACTTTGCTGTAATTCTTTGAGTAAAGCTGTCAGTATGTAAGTCAGCTGTTTGCTTAAAAGTAACGTACTTATCAATGAAAGATTCGTCTGCACAAATCCATCCAAGTCGAAGACCGGGAGTAAAAATCTTAGAGAAAGTGCTTATATAAATTACTCTACTCTCTGTGTCAAAATCTTTCACAGGCGGGAGTTCCTCCCCAGCAAATCTTACAGCTCCATAGGGATTATCCTCTACAATCAGCACATCATATTGATTAGCAAGCTCAATCATTCTTATTCGTCTCTCGAGTTTTAATGTGCGACCTGTAGGGTTTTGGAAATCTGGAATAGTATAGATAAATTTTGTGTTAGGATGCTCTTGCAGCTTTTTCTCTAGCTCTTCCATAACCATTCCATCATCATCCATAGCTACTTCAACAAATTTGGCATTATATGACTTGAATGCATTAATTGCTGCAAGATAGGTTGGGCTTTCACAAATAATAGTATCTCCCTCATTGATAAATAATCTTCCAGTAAGGTCGATTGCTTGCTGGGATCCTGATGTGATAAGAACATTTTCAATAGTAGAGTTGATTCCAATAACTTTCATCCTTTGACAAATAGCTTCTCTTAAAGGAATATATCCTTCTGTCGTACTATATTGAAGAGAAGCCGCACCTTCTTCATTCAATACAGCATTGCATACATCCTTAAGAGCTTTTACAGGAAACAACTCTGGAGCTGGCAGTCCTCCCGCAAAAGAGATGACTTCTGGTCTTTCTGTTACTTTCAATATTTCACGTGTCTCAGAAGATTTTACTAAATGAGTTCTCTCAGCAAATTTATTTTCCATTTATAAACATTCCTTTTTTTTATTTTTTGTAATTGATTACGTTTAACAATTATTTTAAAAGTTTAATAGCTACCTTTACTCTAATAGCATCTTGAATTTTCAGTCATTTTTGTTTTATTAGACCTTACTCTGTTTATTCCCACAAGAAGTGCAGCCCCTGCTGACCCTAAAGTAAATAACGCCGTAGGAATTCCCGTTACACTATCTGTACCTACCATGTCTTGGGCTATAAGTGCCCCCACTGTTATTCCTGCTGCAAGTCCTGCTCCTCCAAAAATTTGGGATATGATAACAACTATTAATGTTCTTTTATATAGTTGTTTTTGTTTTTCCGAAGAACTAATGTAGACTTGTAACCAAGCTGATTGAACGTCTGACTTTTTTACGCTATCTTGTAACACAATCTAACCTACCTTTCTAGAAAGCTAATTCTATTTCATATAATCCTCCAACTAGATTTCAAACATCTTAACACTAACAAAAAAGCCATACAATATTATAATTGTATGGCAAACAATATTAGGTAAGATCGTTTAGTAAACGTTTAAGGATCATCAATCCTTGCTCAAGCTCTTCGAGCGTTTCTGGTGCACAGACAGATACCCTTACAGCACGCTCTGGACAACTATTTCCAACTGCAAAACGTTCCGCCGCATACACTTGTACCCCATGATGTGCAGCTAATCTTTCAAATTCAGCACCTGTGATTTTGCCTGGTAATAGTAACCAACGAAAGATACCTGTTTTACTACCTAAACAGGTATAGTCTGCCAAATATCGATTTACGACTTGGTTTCTACGAATGGTTTGTTCCCGATAAACATCAATTATGATTTCAAATTGATTCGATACAATAGTACGTGCCGCCAGTTCTGCTAATAATGGGGAAACTGATATATTTAGATTATAAAGTGCCTTTGAAATTGGCTCCTTGAATCGACTCGGAACTGCTACATAGGCTAGTCGTAACCCCGGTGCTATTGATTTCGATAAACTCGCAATATAGATAACCTGTTCTGGTGCAAATGATGCGACTGCTGGAAGTGGTTTTTCGTTGAGGAGATGATACGTCGCATCTTCAATAATGAACTGATTATACTTTTTGGCAATTGCTGCAATCGTTTTTCGATTCTCGACAGACAAACAGGAAGCTGTTGGATTATGATAATCTGGGATCAAATAAATGCCTTTAATATTGTCATTTTTACACGCATATTCAAAGGCATTTGGACTCATTTCATTGTTCTCTGATTTTATCGGTACTATTTGCACACTAAGCATCGCTGCAACAGTTTTTAAGCCAGGGTACGTATGATGGTCAGCACCAATGCGATCTCCAGGCTTACAAAGACTTGCCAGTGTAGCAGCAATCGCATTTTGACCCCCATTAGCAAATAAAATGTGATCAACTGTTGTTTCAAATCCACCTCTTCGGATTAGCTTTATAGCCGCATCCTTTTGCCAAAGGCTTTCGCCTGCTCGACCATAACCAAACCATCTTTCATAATCTGTCTCTTGCAGCATACTTTTTAGTTGTAGTAGCAGTGGCTCGTAAGAAGCATTATCTGGAAGTGTTGCTCCTATTTCAATTAATTGCTTCGGCTTTGTATCTTCAAGTAAATACGCATTCGATAACGTATCATATGATACAAATGTCCCACTTCCCACCGATGCACTTAACAATCCCTTTAACTCACACAATTTAAACGCTTTTGAAATGGTACTCAGATTTAAATCTAAATAATCGGCCAGTTCTCGCTGTGGGGGAAGTTTTGTTCCAGGTAATAAAACTCCGTTTAAAATATCCTGTTCCAATTTCCCTGCGAGTGCTTGATAAATTGGCTTTTTAGTTTTATCAATCGATGGTTTCCAGCTCATCGGATAGTTTTCAAAAGAATTAATCGGCATAATACGCATCCTTTTTCATACAATTATCCGCGGGTCAAACATTTTCTTTAACCCTGTACCAATATTTATAAATTTCAGAATAACCAATTTTAGAATATAGTCTTAATGCAGGTTCGTTATTCAATAGAACAGCTAGGTAACTGTATTTAGCTCCATTTTCTTTCCCCCATTTTAGCAAGTTCAATATCAACTGTTCCCCGAACCCTTGATTCCTAAATTTAATATCAGTGACAATATCATAAAGCCCTATGTACTCCCTTTCTATAACCCCAAGACCACAGCCAATTATATCTTCCTTATAATATAGTGATATAAAGCACTTTTTGGTTGCAATATTGGACAACATTTGTACCATCGTAGCTTTGTTTTTTTCTTCAACATTATTCAGTCTACAAAAATTATCTAGCCACTCAACATAAATATTTCCATCTATTCTTACGGAATGGAAGGTTGGTTCTATGATGCCTTCTAGTTCCATAGTTTGGACACTTGTACAATCAATCAAAGAATAAGCATTCTCCTCTAAAATATCATCTAAATTTCCTGGTTTAACAAAGGGTGTGATTTTAAATGTAGTGCGTAAACTATTATTCGAATAGATTTTCTCGCATTCTTTAATTTTTTTATTTAAATCATAAGTGGAATAATGGATAGGATTAATTGAATTAGCCCGTTTCGTATAGCCATTTGAAAATCGTAGGACCCACCCATCATAAAGTAATGTAGATAAAGGCTGCCAATTGTTTAAAGACAGTTCTTCAATAATTTTATAATTCATTTTATCCCTCCAGATTATTACCGAAATATTATACATCATCTTGTATAAACATACAATAACTAAAATGTTCTGTTTGGGATTATGTTGTTCAATAATTTGGTTAAAGGATTTTTTTGAATGATAAAAATTAACTTATTTCCCTAAGTATATCAATAAGAAAATCTTTATCTTCTTTATATGGAAGACTCAATTCTTCAATTTCACTTTGTGATTTCCAATCAACTTGATAATTTATCAGTGCTTGGCACATTACATAAAAAAAGCGCAATCCTTTCTACAGAATTGCGCCTTTTAATGGAAGTTCGTTCAGAGTATAATTTTACTAGCGAGATACTACCTTATTAGTTGGATTTTATCATTACTAAGATACCTTCTCTATAAGTCTACAAGATTTAAAAATAACTGATACCCAATTGAATAGCTGACCAAATCGCTAAGACTGCCGCCAAAGATAGAGTAATATTTTCAAACCAGTTATTTTTATATTGACCCATTAAACTTTTTTTGTTCGTAAGTATTAAAATACCTATCGCGATTATTGGAAAACCAATTATGTTTAATGCATTTACCCCAAGCGTCAATGCTATAAAACCTGGCAGACCTGGAATAGACCAGATAAGCGGGGTAACTAAAACAAACAGCATGGTCCATTTAAACATTGGATCATTATTATATTGACCTTCGTATTTATCTCTTCGTTCCTTATTTATAACGTAAAAGGCATCAAGAATTAATCTTGGAAAACCAGTTGACTTTCCAACAATACTTGCAAATAACACTGCAAACACACCAAAATAAAATATTAACCATCCAATATTCCCTAATGATATTTGCAGCGCTTGTGCTAAATCATCAATTGTTTCTACATGGATTCCATTCGGCTTTAATATTTCGGCACCTACAATCCAAATGGCTAAATTAATAATAATACATACAACAATGGCAAATAATAAATCTTTTCTTTGAACCTTTAAATGACTCGGTTTTGTCCATCCTTTTTCTTTCATAAAATATGGATGGACAAAGTTTGAAATAGAACCAGCAACGGCACCAATTATTGAAATTGCTACCAACATTGCTCCATAAACACCCTGATCTTTAGGAATGCTGAACCCAATAGTGCCCTTGATAATTTGACTTACATCCGGTGATGTTTGTACTGCTAAAAACAGAAATGCAAGTGTCATTAAAGCTAGAAGTAATTTCATCACACCTTCAATGGTATTATAAATGTTTCTGCCAATAAGTAACAAAACTAATGCCACTACAATAAGTGAACCTATAAATGGTTGATTAATATTCAATATTGTGGATAGCACTGCCCCTGCGCCTTTAATCATATACGCATTAAAAAGATGCCCCATGATTAAAGCATATATAAACAAAAAGTAAGCAAAAAATGGATGTAGTCGTCCATAACCTTCAAAAATAGTTATTCCCTCGTTGTTACAAAGCTGGAATCTAGCAATAATATTTACGACAAGATATCGGAGTAATAATGATACTGCTAAAATCCACATGAGACTATATCCATAGTCTGAACCAGCCACTGAAGAAGTTACTAAGTCTCCAGCGCCAAGCCATGTTAAGACAGCAAGGATTCCTGGTCCATAAGATGTTTTAAACTTCGTTAAAATGTTCTGTTTCTTTACTATTATCTCAGGAGATGTTTCATTTAATTCAGCTAGATTTGTTCGATTTCCCATGGGGTTCCCCTCCATCCAAAGAATGATGTATCCGCTTTCATTTTTCTATTAGAATAAAATACCAATTATATACCTGATATAAATGCATCAAAATATTTTTTAAAAAATTGAATTTGGACTTTTCTACATAATCATACAACTTAATTTGTTGTTTATTTCTAACCTAATTTCCGTTAGAATTTAGGCTGAGTTATTATTCATTTCAAGCACTTCTACACACCTATATTCAAATCTCGTTTTTTTAAAAACTATAAAGTAACGATTATTTGCGACCTGAAGGGCTTCTTCTATTGAACCGACTCTAAGTAAAGCAATCACTGGACCGAAAATTTACTACTGCACAATGGTCATCTCCGGTGTACAGTTGTCAAAAATGGTTGGTTCCACAAAGTGGCCATTCACTTGATTGCCTTTTTCTACTCGTTTACCCCCAGTTAAAATGGTTGCTCCTTCTTCCAATCCTTTATCAATATAAGAAAGAACCGTTTTAAACTGACTTTCACTCGCACAAGGCCCCATCCATGTGTACTATCCATTCCATTACCAATAGTTATCTTTTTAGTTTTTTCCACAAGTTTCTGCCTAAAATCGTTATAGATTTCATTTTGTACTTGCTGGTTCTTTCCGTTCAACGGGACAGAAATGTACAGCGACAAGCCGTGTACCCTCCAACACCTGTATATACTGGCACCTTTCCTCCTGTGACGGATACAGCTAAATCTACCATTATTTCATATTCCTCTTTACTTAATGATATGTATTCTCTGGCAGACATCCTACGAATATAGATTCTAATCCCTCGTTTAATAAAAATTGATCTCGAGTATTTGTTCATCAAGCTTATTATTTGAAGTGAAGGGTGCTATTGGAAATCCTAAAATCCCTACTGGTGCTTACGCTTTGTATTCATTTTCTCCTCCTTATTATGTATTATTGTTCAATTGTAAGACAAATGAATTAATTGGTCAACTATATTTTTTAATTTTCTGAAAAAACCATTCTTCCTCTTTACCTCTCTTCATTTAAGAACAAGTCCCAATAGATTCATAAGCGAAAATTATTTTTATTTCCAGATGGTTCATCTTGATGAAGGACATATACTTGGCTACCTATTAGACTTTGTAGAAGCTTCTTCCAACCAGGATCTTGGAATTAAATTCGATACGGCTTTAAACATAATGAATAGGTGCCTTAATCGATGCTCAATGCTTAGCCACTATCTGGCTGTTTGTTCCTAAACGACCTTGCTTTATTAGATCATTCAATTTAAGAATAAGGGTGTTGCTCTTTAGATCGAAAGGGGAAAGCTATTCCCTTCCAAAAAAATGAAAATAGTCGTATGATATTATATAATTAGTCTTACAATATGAATTAGAATTTCCACAGAAAAGGGGTTACATGATGGAAGTATCACCAAAGAAAATAGGGGTACAATCGGTGCATCGAAGCACACTTTCAAAACAAGTTGTAGAACAGATTGTACAGCTACTCATAAGCGGTAAAATGAAAGCTGGAGATAAACTGCCTCCTGAAATGGAGCTCATGGAAGAGCTTGAAGTTAGCCGCCCTGTAATACGTGAAGCGCTTAGCTCCCTTGAAACCCTTGGTGTTATAACACGGAAAACGCGCGAAGGTACGTTTTTTAATTATAAAGTTGGAACCCACCCATTCTCTGTCATGCTTGCACTAGCAGTGGATAATTTACCAGCTATTATCGAGGCTCGTATGGCTCTTGAACTTGGACTTGTTACCATGGCTGCTGAAAAAATAACCACAGAGCAACTTGCTAAGCTGAAAGAAACCATCGATTCAATTTCTAACAGCAAAGACAATAATTATGGAGAAGCAGACAAAGAATTTCATCGTATTATCGCTTTGAGTGCAAATAACCCGATTGTCGAAGGTATGATTGATTCATTACTTGTTACTCACAATAAAATTAATAGTCTAATTAAATATCGGGAACGTGATTTAACAGTGGAATATCATCAAGCAATTTACTCAGCTCTTGAGTCACATAATCCGCAAGAAGCATTTACTCAAATGTATAAACACCTTGATTATGTACGTCAAAAAGTTCTCACTCATTCATCTGGAAATTAGTTAGTAAATCTATCACTCGTTTCTATAGTATAACCAACCAAATGGATGTTGGTATTTCCCTAAAAGATGTACAAGATCATGAAATTAGGTGTGTTATTCAATTTACATGACCTTCCTTCTACTCATATAGAAAAATTAACAACTATATTCCTGGAAGAACAGATTACAGGATTACAAATGAAGATGTAAATATAATAAACACCCCCCCAGACTATCAATAGTGTAAGAAGTCCAAATAGAGGCTATTTAATGAGTGTGATAGTCAGTCATTATTAGTTACAATTGGATAAATACTTTTCCTTTTGCTGGTATGTGGAAAAAGTGATTAAGAAAATAAAACCTTAGAAGGATTCTACGATGAATACTCTGTATATTTCTAGTTTAGATAATAAGAGATTACAGGCACATGAAAAAGGATCTTCTAGTCGAAGATCCTTTTATAATGCTTGACATTAAGTAATCTGTTATTTTAAGGAGGATTTATTACTTTTTTATTATCTTTTTAAAATATCCCATAATTCATTTTAAATGTAAAAATCACATTAAAAACCAAGGTTGAATTATGTTTTCTCCCCATTTAAAAGAATGATAGTTATAATAATCCCAAAAAACTAATAAGGTGAAAACCGGTAAAAAAGAAGTTAAGTTAAGACGTATTATCTTTTTTATATACTCACCTCAAGATCATTGGTTATTTTTCCCTAAATTATAGGATAACTTACTTAAAACGGAATTATAACGTTCGGTGAGGTAATATCTTAAAGTTTGATTAATTTATTTTCTTATCGAATATACTAATCATTTAATCCCTTTCCATTGAGAATTTGCTGCACATATTTTTCAACCCTTGACTCTCGAGTTTTGGATTGTTTGGCTTTAGAAAAATAAAGAATGTATGCTCTTTGCCGTCCCGGCGTCAATGCTTCAAAAGCAGTTTTCAAGGTAGGGATTTCATCAAATTTATTTTGAAGTTCTTCAGGAATTATGAATTCTGTATTCTTTTTAAAATTCACTTCCAAACCGGCTTTTTCAACTTCAATGGCTTCATAAATATAGGCTTTCAAGATGGTTTCCATTTCAACTATTTCTTGAACATTGGTGAACCGAATCTGGCGCGCTGCCTGTACATTTTCCGTTTGTTGGATTAGAATCCCATGGGCATCCTGTAACAAGGCACCTTTGTGAAACAGAAGCGCACAATATTCTTTAAATCCATGTATTAAAACTATGTTTTTTTTCTCAAACGTGTAACAAGGATGCATCCACTTAAATTCTTCGGTCAGCTCACAGTCAAGTACGATATTTCTCAACTTCTCAAATTCTTCCTTCCACTTTTTGGCTTTACTTAAAAATTCATCAACCTTAGGATTCATTCTACTATTTGTCATTAAGGAACACCTCTCTTCAATTTTTCGATCAGCTGACAGTTAATAATGATTATTCTCAAATTAATCCAATTCTTTCCGTCAATGTTTCTTCAACAATCCTGCCCGTTTGCTTAATTCCAATTATTTCAAAACTAAGCATTTAACTCAATCCTTTATTCTATTTAATATGACGTTTTGTCAATCTAACTGCGACACTTCTTCCCAAAATGCTTCGTATGAAGTTTTCCATCCAAGACATTTTCTTGGTCGATGATTAATTAAATGTAACGCTAATTCTAAATCTTCTTCTGTAATTTGAGATAGATCAGTCTTCTTAGGGAAAAATTCACGTAAGAAACCATTGGCATTCTCGTTGGTTCCCCGCTGCCATGAAGAGTATGGCTCAGCAAAAAAATTTATTACTTTTATTTACTACACCTTTCAACAATTCAACTAAATTTTCTTTACTTATCACCCATTCAATTTCAATAAAGGTTGATTCTGTCCAATTGCCTACATATTTGTTCCTTCCCAACAGCTACACCTCGATCTAAAAATTAAAGAATGCTAATGCTTCCCACTTCAATTATCAAATATGGTAAGATTATTATCGGTTTATATATGATTGTAGTTAATAAACTGTGGGAGGAAATGTTTTATGAAACCGAAAATTGAAGACGTTGCCAAAGTTGCTGGTGTTTCACCAACAACTGTTTCGAGGGTTCTAAACAATCGTGGTTATATAGGTGAAAGCACAAGAATAAAAGTGCATAAAGCTATGGAGCAATTAAATTACTATCCCAATGAAGTTGCCCGATCGCTTTTCATAAAAAAGACGTTTTTAATTGGTCTTATTTTTCCAACGACAAGTAATCCTTTTTATGGACAACTAATTTTTCATTTAGAAAATATTGCTGCAACTTTAGGGTACAAGGTGTTGTTATGTAATAGTCAAGGGCGAGAGGATAAAGAGAAAAATTATTTGAATATGCTCCAAAGAAATCAAGTAGATGGAATAATAGCGGGCGCCCATAATAAAGGGATTGAAGAATATGAGATGCCTAATTTACCAGTTGTAGGGGTTGATCGTTATTTATCGAGTAAAATTCCTGTGGTTTCTAGTGACAATTACCATGGAGGAAAGCTAGCTACACAATTGCTAGTTAATAAAGGTTGTAAAAATATCATTCACATTAATGGCCCGATCTCTTTAGAGACTCCAGCAAATTTAAGAAGAAAAGCTTATGAGGATATAATGAGGGCAAATCAATTAACTCCCCTTACCTATGAAATAGATGATCATTTTACAATAATAAAACAACTATTCGAAGAAAACCCACGAGTCGACGGTATTTTTGCCAGTGATGATTTAATAGCTTCACAGGTAATAAGAGAAGCTAAAGAAAGGAACATCGACATTCCGACAGATCTAAAAGTAATAGGATATGATGGTACAGAGACCACTAGGTTATTACTACCTGGGTTAAGTACAGTACAACAACCCATAAAAGAAATTGCAGAAAAAGCAATTGAACTCTTAGTTAAACAAATGGATGATAAAGATGATGCTATTCAACTAGAAACCATTATACCTGGTAAATTAATTGAAGGTGAAACCACAGGAGGATAGTATTATTTTCTAAAATTTTACCCAAACAAAAAATCAAAATTTTTTGAAAAAACATGTCAACCGGTTGACATATGAAACCGGTTGATATACTATTTTTTGTAGGCGGTTACATAACCAATAAGAAGTATCCTGCATTGAGAAGTAGTATTCATTGCTGGTTGTATTGGTATCTTTTTATAAAGGGAGGAGAATGGTAAGATGAAAAAGTTTATGATTTTAATTGTTTGTTCATTCTTAGTCATGATAATTGCAGCCTGTAGCGGGGACAAAGCATCCAGTGATAACAAAAATGAAGTGTCAATTTGGGTTCATACTTCTAAAGAAACTACAGAAGGTAAAGCTATGCAAAAAATTATTGATCGATTTAATCAAGAATATCAAGGAAAGTACTCAGCAACCATTGAGTTTATCCCAAGAAGTGGTAGTGGCGGTGGATATGAGGATAAGATTAATGCGGCATTGACAACTGATACGTTACCAGATGTATTTACTTTGGATGGACCTAATACTGCGGCGTACGCAGAATCAGGAATGATAGCACCAATTGATGATTATATAAGCAATAAAGATGATTTATTGCCAAGTATTATGCAACAAGGAACATATGATGGGAAATTGTATGCGGTTGGATATTCAGAATCTGGTGTCGGTATTTTTTATAACAAACAAATGTTGAAAGATGCTGGTATTGACTTATCTACTTTACCAACAGTTGATGATCCATGGGATTGGAACCAATTCATGGAGTTATGTGAAACTGTAGTTAATACTTATGATGTTCCTGCTATAGACATGGGCTTGAATGATAAAAGCGAATGGTTAATGTATGCATTCTCCCCATTTTTATGGTCACAGGGAGGAAGCATAGTCAATGAAGATGGAACAAAAGCAACGGGCATTTTCAATGATGAAGACAGCGTAAAAACAATGAGTTTCATTCAAGATATGGTCGAAAAAGGGTACACCACGAAGACGCCCGTTGAAAAGGCATTTCAAACTGGGAAATATCCAATGAAATTTACTGGTTCTTGGACTATTGCGGAAATGGAGAGTAGCTATCCAGATGTAGAATATGGAATTATGCCGTACCCTACCTCCCCTGATACAAATAAGTTAGTTTCACCGTCCGGATCATGGCAATATGCGATGTCAGCTACAACGGAAAAGAAAGAAGCAGCCGGTGCATTAATCGATTTTATGACATCCACAGAATCGCTTACGGAAATCAGTTTAGCAAACTCTGTACTTCCAGCAGCTCATTCAGTAGTAGAAGAAGTGAAAGATAAGGTTTCTCCTCAAATGAATGTTCTAATCGAGCAAAACTCTAAAACAGCACATGCCAGACCAGCATTACCTAAATACCCGCAAGTTAGCAGGGTATTTCAACAAACCATTAGCGATTTAACTTACGAAAAGAATAATAATATACAAAAATTACTGGATCAAAAAGCTGCACTAATTGATAAAGCTTTAAAATAAAAGATGGTGCAATCCGGCTTGGAGCATTTCCAAGTCGGATTCTTTTAAAAGGAGTTAATACAGATGAAGAATATAAATGCAAGGGAGAATATAGCAGCGTACTCGTTTTTATTACCAGCTTTAATACTATTAGGACTTTTTTTGCTTGTACCTGCCTTAATAGCCATTTATTATGCATTCACAGACTATTATTTATTAACGCCAGATAATAGACAATTTGTCGGCTTGGACAATTTCATTGCCATTTTTAAAGATCCCATCTTTATACAAAGCTTAAAGAATGTTGGACTATTTGTTGTATGTGTAATACCTGTACAAATAGGTTCGGCTCTTGGGTTAGCTTTATTAATTAATAAACAAAGAAGAGGAAATATGTTTTTTAAAGTAGCATTTTTCGCTCCAGTAGTGCTATCTTTAGTCGTTATTTCTGTTCTTTGGTTATACCTATTAAACCCATCAGAGGGATTAATCAACGTTATCTTAGAGCGAGTTGGAATAAACCCGCAGCCGTTCTTGACTAGTCCCGATCAAGCGATGTATACCATTGTTTTTGTGTCCGCTTGGCAAGGTGCAGGTTATCAGATGTTAATTTTCCTGGCTGGACTTCAAAACATACCTTCCAGTGTGTATGAAGCTAGTAAAATTGATGGCGCAAATAAATGGCAGAATTTTATTCATATTACATTACCATTGTTAAAACCTACGTCCATTTTAATTATGATTACAACACTGATTGCTGCGTTTAAATTGATTATTCAACCAATGGTTATGACCCAAGGTGGACCGATGAATTCTACAATAACTCCGGTTTACTATATTTATCAAACTGGATTTACAGATCGACTTATTGGTTACGCAAGTACGATGACAGTTGTTTTTGGAATACTGATTGGGATTGTAACAATTATACAAAGTAAAGTATCAAGGGAGGATGATTCTAAGTGAAGAGAAAATCGAAAAAGGTAATAGAATATACATTTTTGATTTTATTAGCATGTATTTTTATCTTCCCTATGATATGGATGATAGCTTCCTCAATGAAACCTGAATCAAGTATCTATGTCGATATGGGCAGTATCCAATCCCTGCTTCCATCCTTGGATCCTTCTGAATGGTTTCAAACCTATCAAGAACTATTTTCCAGGTTCAATGTCTTCCAATATATATTCAATAGTCTCACCTATGCAATAGTGGTCACATTAGGTTCTATTGTTGTTAATGCCATGGCAGGATATGCCTTTTCTAAATTTAATTTTATAGGCAAAAAAGTGCTGTTTGGACTATTGATTGCACTGTTAATTGTACCTGGAGAAACATTAATTATTACTCAGTTTACGGTGGCGCATGATTTAGGAATATTGAACACGAGGTTAGCGGTGATATTACCGATGATTGCAAATATATTTTTCATTTATCTTTTTAGAAACTTCTTTAATGCTATACCAGATGAAATCATAGAATCTGTCAAATTAGATGGGGCTAACTACTGGACTATTTTTTGGAAAATCTTATTACCAATGTCCAAACCTGCTATTGCGACGGTTGGAACATTATCATTTATTTTAAGTTGGAATGACTACTTGTGGCCTTTAATGGTTTTAACAGATACAGAAAAGTTTCCTCTTCAAGTAGCTATTACCAACATAAATTCAACCCCCCCTGTTTTTACGAATCAGGTAATGGCGATTCTTACCATATCAACGATACCATTAATTATAGTCTATATCGTGGCGCAGAAGTATTTACTTCAGGGACTTGGCGGATCTGGAACGGGGATTAAATAAAAGTTTCTTTGAGATTAGAAGTATCAAAAATGTTATAGGGACAGTCAGCAAAACGAATAAAAACAATGTTGAGAAATGTATTGAATTTAGATTCACATAATTTTATTGATCCTAAACGAAGTATAAGTCATTTCAATTACTAAGACTTGCGCGGTAAATTCGCATTTTGCTGGATATTCTAGTTACAGTTTTTAAAGTATTTTATGTATCCCCTAGAACATCTGGGATAAGGAGATTAAAAGTAACGAATCATTTAGATATGTTTGATATACAAATGGAGGAATACTAAAATGACAATAAATTATTCACAAAAATATAGACCGCATTTACACTTTGCACCTAAAAAAAATTGGATGAATGATCCAAATGGCTTAGTGTATTTTGAAGGTGAATATCACCTTTTTTTTCAATATAACCCTGAAGATAGTATATGGGGACCTATGCATTGGGGACATGCCGTCAGTAAAGACATGATTAAATGGACGGAACTGGGTATCGCGTTATACCCAGATGAACTTGGGCACATTTTTTCCGGAAGTGCAGTAGTCGATTGGAATAATACTACCGGTTTCTTCCCCAATAAGCCAGGTTTAGTGTTAATCTTTACGCATCACTTAGATGGCAGTGAGGAAATACCACCGAAACAATCACAGAGTTTAGCTTTTAGTCATGACAATGGCAGAACTTGGACTAAGTATCAAGGAAATCCCGTACTCGAACATGAGAACAAAAGTGACTTTAGAGACCCTAAGGTTTTTTGGCACAAGGAAACAGATAAATGGGTTATGGTATTAGCAACAGGTCAAACAATATCTATTTATTCTTCACAAAATTTAATAGATTGGAAGTTTGAGAGTGAATTTGGAGATAATATAGGTGTTCATGACGGCGTGTGGGAATGCCCAGATTTATTTCAATTAAAGGTAGAAAACAGTGAAGAAACAAAATGGGTTTTATTTGTAAGCGTTGGAGATAACCCTCAATTTGAAGCAGGTTCACGGACGCAATACTTTATTGGAAGCTTTGATGGTTCTAAATTTACGGCCGATGATGAATCATATAACTGGTTGGACTTTGGAAAAGATAATTATGCAGGCGTCAGTTTTTCTGATATTCCTAAAGAAGATGGCAGACGCATTTATTTAGGATGGATGAGTAACTGGCGATATGCTAATCAAGTTCCAACTGAGGGCTGGAGAAGTCAAATGACACTACCAAGGGAACTATCACTCCGGAAAAATGGAGAAATATATAAAGTCATTCAAAAACCAGTAAAGGAACTAGATTCCTATTTTTCTAATAAAGAAAACATTCAAAATGTAATCGGGATTGGAGATGGATTGAAAGAATATAAGATAAATAAATCCTATTTGGAGTTGGTCTTAAATATAGAAAGACTTGATGCAACACAATTTGGCATCATCCTTCACCATACAGAAGAATATTTTACAAAAATTACCTTTGATTCAACTGAGAACACAGTGGTCTTAGATCGTAAAAGCTCTGGAGTAATTGATTTTTCGGAAAGCTTTTCATATAGACAAGCAGTAAAAATAGGCAATGTTAACGACATACAACTACATATGGTTATTGATTCTTCTTCCATAGAACTATTTGTAAATGAAGGGGAATATGCATTAACAAGTTTAATCTACCCAGATAAACCATGTGAATACATTTCAATATTTGCAGTAGATGGAAAAATCAAAATTAGCAACAGCCACGTGTCCACTCCTTTTAAACAGGAATAAGCAAAATGTAAGAAATTAACTAAAGGTTGTTTTAAGGAGCTTAGGGGAACAATGATATGTTACTTTTTATTTAAGAAAAGTAACTACATTTTCCCCTTTCTTAAAGAAATTTTTAAGCAAACAAGGGGAGATCATAAAATTTATCCTTCCCCTTTCCATCAGATAGGTCATACATTTTCGTTTTTTCTCCTGTTCATGACATGATTGATAATCGATATGATGGAAAAGGATACTGCGGTCACTGCAATGATCGTGAATCCTAGTTCCTTATCTGTCCTCGACATACCGAACGGTAAAACCACTATGAAAAACATGTTTATCAGGCTATATCGACTCACTTAAGTCCCTCCTAATAACTTGCAATGAGTAAGGGTTTGAGACTCCCACGGCTAAAGCCGCAAGCTCTACACCTTACGGTGTGACGGGTGGGATTCTTGAATGACTA
>NZ_JAIBLJ010000004.1 GCF_020179385.1 Alkalihalobacillus sp. YIM B00296
CGGCGCTCCGTATCCGACCTCACTCTCATCCCATGCCTAAACGCGGGCTACGCCCTGTATGGGCTTTCCCATTCGGGAAATCTGTAATCCAAGCTTGTGATAAAACGGTAGGAGTTGTTCAACTTCTGACACCTTTCCCTCCAGCATAAGCTGTACAAGAATGCCATAAGCGACTTTTTCACCATGCAATGCTTGGTGTGTTTCCTCTAGAGCAGTCAGCCCATTATGAATCGAGTGAGCTGCTGTAACCCTGCCATAATGATCATCAAATCCTCCGACCATGCCGCCAAGCATGATAATCGTTTCACTTACTTTTATAAAATCCTTGTTCAGTACGACAGTCTTCGCAGTGTTTATCGCTCCTTCTGAATGCTGAAGCAGGACATCCTTGCACAATCTCGCCGTATAATGGGAAATTTGCAAAGGCATAGGTTTATTTTTGATTCCTGCCATTTAAACATCTGCCTCATACCATTTGGCAAGTGTATCGCCAATTCCGGCAATTAGTAAAATCATTCAGGAGCCGGGAGAGGGAAACTTCTCCCGTTTTTATTTTGGTAGATGCAGCAATCAAAAAAGGGGTTCGACAAATTAAGCGTTTAGTCAATCAAACGTTTGTTTAAAGGGAGGAAATTGTTGATGTGAAAGGATTTTCAGTTTCAATCAAATGTTTGATTGAAGGGCATGGGTGCCAGGCACCAAATGAAAACCCTTGTGCCACTTGGGTTCCTTTATGGTGCCTGACACCTTTTGAGAACCGTTGGGGTACAAGGGTTAAAATATAGTGCCTGGTACAGTCATCGTGGGAGTTTGAAGAATTCGGTGTTTTCGCTATAGTTTCCGGCTAGTCTTCCGAGTGGTTGGAGTTTTTCCAGGTTGACTTTGTATGGTTCCAGATAGTATTCATCCTTGATGTGATAGTGGATCATTTCACCAAGGATCAGGTGGTCTGATCCAAGTGGTATGATTTTATGCAGCTTGCATTCCATTTGGATCGGGGCTTCCGCTACTCGTTTCGGTTTGACGACTGCACTGTCTACCGGTGTAAGCCCAGCCTCCTCGAATTCGTCTGCCTCTCTTGGCAGGTTCTCTGAGCTTTTCTGCATTTGATTCCCTAATGAGGCAGGGACCACATTGATGACATACTCTTGCTGAGAGCGGATATTCACTAACGTATCTTTTTCCGTACCCGCTCGTTCACCAACACCAGGGCCGATTGAAATAGCCAAGGTCGGCGGCTGCCTTGATGCAACGGTAAAGAAGCTAAACGGAGCTAAATTCAATTTCCCTTCCTCTGAAATAGTCGAAACCCACGCAATCGGCCTCGGTACAACTGACCCTGACAGTAATTTATAAACCTCTTTTGTCCTTAGTTTCGAAGGATCAAATTCCATTCGTATATTCCCTCCTCTATCCATCTATCATGATCCTCTTAATCTACTTTTCCGGACTTGATAGGACAATATAGAAAGTAACACTATAACAATACCCATGATTGCCGTAATCGAAAGCCATCCTGCTGTGTAATGTCCGTTCTGGTCGACCATCAAACCAAAGATCGGTGGGACAAAAATAACACCCATCGAGCCTAGCGTTATGCTATACCCACTCGATAAACCTGTTTGTTCTTTCGGCACCAATTCAGACGCGATATTCATCCAAATCCCGTTGAATCCCGAAACACAAAACCCGAACAAAATGATGACCGGAACCAATACTAAGAACGGCGTACCTTCTGGAAGAAAGGCAACAATTGTACTTGCTATAGCTGCTAAAACGGCGATGATCATAAGGATGATCAATCTTCTCCCATTGAACAACTTGTCACTGATGATGCCCCAGCCGATCCTCCCTAACGAACCGCTCACTTCAGAAATGACAAGCAGGATGCCGGATAAAAACAGGCTGATTCCCATTTTTTCATAGGCGAATAAGACGATGTACGTATTCAAGCACATTTGCGATCCGTTCAACCCCATGGCGCTCAAACTGACCAGCAGCAGCGGTTTGTTTTTCGCCATTTTAACCAGGGAGTTCCGAAAGTAAGAGATTCCTTCTTTTTCCCGTGGCTGTAAACTTCCCAATGGGTCTCTGTAAAAAGCGAAAGCGACAAACCCGGTGATGATCAACCCTATGCAGGCGGTCAGAAGGACAGGCCGCCATCCAAATGTCGCAGAAAGAGGCAGCAATAAAAAACCCGCCATGGCGGAGCCGAAGGTAATACCCATCTGCTTGATCCCCATTGCAGTTCCTCTTTGGGTTTGTGAAAACCAGTAAATGATCCCTCTGTTCGAAGTAGGATGCATTGCCCCATAGCCGAGTCCGCCGATTAATACTAAAAGCAGGACAAAAACAAAGTTCGTCAGCATCGTCATGATCAGGAAACTGACGCCTAAGCAGAGCGAAAGCATCAAAAGCAGCCTTCTCGAACCAATGAAGTCTGCCATGAAACCCACTGGAATGGATGCAATCGCTTGGCCGATAAAAAGTGCTGAGGGCAACAAACCGATTTCTGCTTTTGAAAGCGATAGGTCCTCTCCAATCAATATCCCTAATGGACCAAGGCTTCTGCCAACGAACGCGACCATCAACTGAGCAATGAGGAGCCACAGCAACATCCGCCATGGCTCTACAAAAAAACCTCTCTGTTCCGTTTTAAGCTCAACTGTGTTCACATCAATCATCTCTTTTTTCTAGTTTATTAACGTGAATACTTTTTAAATAAAGATCAAAAAATTAACGAAATTAGAAACAACACCGACTAAAAGCATCATGTCCTATGATAACGCCGGTACTAGCACGTCCTGTACGTCGGAGGACCGGAGAAACCGAGTAACAGAGAAATTCGCTGTTTATACAACTAAGCTTCTATTTTCAAAGAAGTCATCTCATCCGCTTGACCTTCCTGCTTAGCGGAGACAGGCATAAGAACCGATCCGATGACTACAACGCCGAAGTTCACTAACAGCCCGATAACTCCGCCATGGATTCCATAAATGGTTTTCAATCCAGTGAGGGTCATCACCCCAGCAATCACGGCACCTAACAGCATTCCCCAGAATACAGGCTTTGCGGAAAGCTTCTTCCAATACAGCCCTAAAATGAAGGCTGGGAAAACTTGTACGAGTAGTTCGAATTTTAACACGAAAATCTGATAAAGTGTTCCTGGAGGATTCCAAGCAATCCAGATCAACAGGATGACTGCAATCACTCCGACGATTTTCCCGACCAGGACTTTGCGATATTCAGAGGCTTTCGGATTGATGAAGTTACCGTATATATCGTTCGAAATCATCGACGAAAAACTGAGTAATACCGAGTCGGCTGTAGAAACAATCGCCGCCACGATCCCACCGAAGAACAGGATCATTACCCAGTAATAGAATGAATTGATCGAAGCGATTTCGTTCGCCATCATCCCGACCAATTGTTCCGAATTTGCTTCATTCAAACCAGGAAACATGGAAATTCCGATGATCCCGATGACGAAGACCAGCCCAGTTGTTACCGGAGGCATCCACGCCATACGCGCAAAGGACTTTTTCAACGTCTTTTCACTCTCAGCTGAGTAAATCCGTTGCACCGCATGCGGATAGATCGCCGCACCACAACCTACAAGGATCAAGATGCTAAACCAGTTGATCGAGGTTTCCATCGCCGGTACACCAACCTTAGCCGGTTCTGAATCCATGATGAAGGTCGTCACATTCGTCAGGTTTCCACCGACAAGGTAGAGTGCGCCGCCAAGGAACACGAGGATTCCGACCATCAGTACGAGACCTTGCATCACGTCTGTAAAAGCGACGGCCTTCATTCCACCCATCCACTCATAAGCAAGCATGACGAGGATAAAAGCGATGACAGCTACCTGGTAAGGGATGGTTCCGCCAGTCATTCCTGCGACAGCTTGTCCAATCGCAACGAGTTGTTCCAACAGGTAGTTTCCGAGCCCCCATAACATGAGGAACACACCCAGCAACGTCACGGCTTTCGAGTTGAAGCGATACTTGAGCCAGTCTGTCGGGGTGATAAATTTATTGCGTTTCGAAATGACGTATAACCTCGGTGCAAACAATAAATAGACACCGATGATGATGGTCATGAACGAGACGGATTGGATCCAGGAAAATCCGCTTCGATATGCTGTCGGGGCATAACCTACGATCGTATTCCCGCTGTATTGGGTCGCATACAAGGTGAAGAACAAGGCGATGAAGCCCAGGTTTTTGCCAGCGAGAAAGTAGCCTGACATCGAGTGATGAATCTTTTTATCCCCTCGACCTGATAAATAACCGATCAGGAGCATCACCAATGCGTAAAAGACCAGGATGATGACGCCGTCCATACCTGAGAATGCTAGATTCATTGTTCATCCACCTTTCTTTTCTCTGCTTCTTCTATGTCCTCCACGATATTCCATTCATGTGTACACAACCAGCTTAGATACCCGCACAGGACCAGTGAAAAAATCCCCGATAGAAATGCCCAAAATGGAAAGCCTAAAATGATCGGCTCAACGGCTTTAACGGAATGGTACCAGGGCACGATAGCTAGAACAATCAGGACAAGTCCAATCCAAATCCATTTTTTCTTGATCGGCTCTTTCATCTTTTCCATATGTTACGACCTCCTTGACATGATAGAATTTTATGAAAATAGTAAATCTTATAGGCTTTCTCAAAGGAACTGATTTTTGCCTGATAAATCAATGTGTCGCCTACTTCATCAAGACCTTGTAAAAGTTGTGATTTCTGATAAGGCCTAATTTCGAAGGACGTTTTGAATTCAAGGTCGTCCGTCACCATCTGCCCCTCTAAATCGACAGTGAGGCGGTAGCCAGGATTTTGCTTTGTTTTGTTGAAGAGCGTCTCAATCTCTTCTTCTGGTAAAACGACGGTCCCATATTTTCTTGTACAAGGTCTTCCCCATTCATCCCCTCCTTTTTAGATGATGTTGGCTGCCTTCAATTCTTCGAAATCTTTTTCGGTGAATCCTAAAAGTTTGCTATAGACTTCCTCGTTGTGTTTTCCTTGTTTTTCAGGTCCAGGGTGATTGACTTTACCGGGTGTCCGGCTTAATTTCGGTACGATCCCTGGCATCGGAAATTCGCCAAGCTGGGGGTGATCGACTTTCAAGATCATTTCACGTTCTTGATAGTGCGGGTCTTCAACAATTTCTTTTGCGGTATAGATCATTCCCGACGGCACGCCTTTTTCCTCGAGCTTTTGAAGTGCATCTTTAGCTGGCAGGGATTTCGTCCATTCCTCGATTAACAGGTCAAGCTCCTTCATGTTCCTGCCCCTCGCGTGATGGGTCGCAAATCGTTCATCGTCCGCAAGTTCTGGTCGGTCCATCGCTTCACAAAGCCTTCTGAACACACCGTCTGCGTTCGCCCCGATCACGATATACGTCTCGTCTTTTGTAAAATAGATGTTGGATGGCGCTACGCCGGGAAGGATATTCCCCATCCGCTCTCGAACATAACCCGCAAGCAGGTAATCCGGAATCAAGCTCTCCATGACGGAAAAGACGGATTCATATAGGGCTGTGTCGACGACTTGCCCTTTTCCTGATTGCTCCCTTTCATGAAGGGCGACGAGACAGCCGATCGTCGCAAATAATGCGGCAAGCGTATCACCGATCGAGATGCCAATCCTTGTCGGGGCGCGATCCGGAAAACCAGTGATGTTACGCAATCCGCCCATCGCTTCGCCTACACTACCGAAGCCTGCCCGATGCTTATAAGGTCCTGTTTGACCAAATCCAGAGGTCCGCATCATGATCAGTTTCGGATTGATTTCAGAAAGGGTTTCATAGGATAAGTTCCATTTTTCCATCGTTCCCGGACGGAAGTTTTCGATAATGATATCTGAGTCCTTCACCATTTCTTTTAAAAGTTGTTGTCCTTTTTCCTCCCGCAGGTTCAAGGTGATCGATTTTTTGTTTCTGGACTGGATCGGCCACCAAAGCCCGACTCCATCTTTCTCTTTGCCCCAATTTCTCATCGGATCTTCTTTATCCGGGGGTTCGACTTTAATGACTTCTGCACCGAAGTCCGCGAACAATCTGCCGGAAAAAGGTCCTGCTAAAAGGGTGCCTAATTCAAGCACGCGTACCCCCTCGAGAGGTAAACGTTCATGGTTTTCGCTCATTTATGAATCCTCCTTAAATAGCGCGGTTATCTAAAGATTCTGAATGTTGCATACAATACTAGCAATTTGTATACAAAAAATCAATGTTATTTTGTAAACGCTTTAAATTTGGGTGTTTTTAACTAAAAAAGTGGCAATTATCGGTATTGTTATAACGATTTTTGGTCTGTTTTTTGAATTTATTGAAAATTTAATCCCCTTTGTATACAATGAAATCGAGGTGTTGTTATGAATGTATACAACTATATAAAAGATGCGATCGTGCTGGGAAAATACGAACCAGGGATGAGGTTGACGGAAGAGCATCTTGCCAATGAGCTGAAGATGAGCCGTACACCGATCCGCGAAGCGATCAAAAAATTACAAGCAGACGGGTTGATCGTCCCACTAAAGCGCGGTGTGAGTGTCCGGAGTTTTACAAAAGAGGACATCCGTCAAATCTATGACCTCAGGACCTTGCTTGAAGGATACGCTGCGTCACAGGCAGCTATCCACCGGACGGATGAAGATCTTGAAAAAATGGCGGAAGCGAACAAATTATATGAGCAAGCTATCAATGAATGTGTACAAGCAGATATCCATAGCGTCAAAAAAGTCGTTGAAGTGAACCAACAATTTCATGAGGCAGTCGTCATGGCGTCGGGAAACCAGCATATCCACTTCCATATTTCAAAGGTCGTTGTCGTGCCCTTGATCTTCCGGTCTTTCTATTGGTATGACCGTGGTATGTTGGAACGGTCTCTTGAAGTTCATCGGATCATTTTAAAAGCGATTGAGAATCAAGAATCGGAACGGGCACGTATCGCGATGCATGAACATATTTACGAAGGCCGTGACCATGTTTTGACCCATTTGGAAGACATAAAGAACCACCATTTGATAAAGGAGGATGTACATTGATCGAGATCTGTGAAGTCGGCCCAAGAGATGGTATCCAGAATGAAGCGAAGTTTGTCCCCACAGAAGCGAAGGTGGCGTTGATCGAAAAGCTGATTGACTCAGGCATTCGGTATATCGAGGCAGTCTCGTTCGTCAATCCGAAAGTCGTCCCGCAAATGGCAGATGCAGAAAAGTTGTTGGCGAAGTTGTCAGTTCGGGATGATATCAAATATGCCGGTCTCATTTTAAGCCGGTCTGGTTTGGAGAGGGCTCTGAAGACGGATGTAGGTCATTTACATGTCGCCACGACGACAAGTGACTCATTTAACCTGAAAAATGTAAAGAGGACTGTGGTTGATGCAACCGAGGAATTGAGCAAAGTTGTGGCAGATGGCGTATCGGATGGCAGAAAAGTAATCGGTGTACTAGGTACCGCTTTCGGCTGCCCTTTTGAAGGTGAAGTACCTGTCGAGCGTGTATTGAAGGTTGCAGAAAGCTTTTTGAAGGCTGGAAGCAGGGGGATTACCCTTGCAGATACGACAGGGATGGCCAACCCGAACCAGGTATCGGAGGTGGTCGGTTCTTTCAAGAAGGCGTTCGGTGAAGATCTGGATCTCGGTTTGCATTTCCATAATACACGCGGACTCGGACTTGCCAATGTCCTTGCAGGGTATAATGCAGGTGTGAAGCGATTCGATTCCTCGATCGCTGGACTTGGCGGATGCCCATTTGCGCCAAAAGCTGTCGGCAATGTATGTACAGAAGATATGGTCAACATGTTCCATGGCATGGGAGCTGTGACCGGCACAGATCTAGAACAGCTCGTCGAAACCGCCAAATGGATGGAACAGAACATGGGCCGCGCCCTCGACGGCATGCTCTTGAAAGCAGGAATAGCGTAAATAAAACCTTAAATCAAAAAGCAAGTTTAATGAAAATATATAATGTGCCAGGCTCCGAATTGTAATCGGTGCCTGGCACTTTTTATGAATAGAGATGTATCAAGGGGGTTGAAAGTGTACCTAGCACCGTTAGTTTTCAAAGTTTAGGATGATTGAGATGGCTGCGCCTTTTGCTGGTGACTAGTGGAAGTTCCAATGAGTTCTCCTTCACTACTTCCATTGTTGTTGCTTCAAATATAAGTACGTTATTATACGGGCTATCCACAATTGATCAATTGTGGATTCATCAAATGGATCACTTGAGAAAGTGCTTTCCCCAAATAATAGCCATAATTTTTGATGAGCTTCTTTACATATCCTGGACTGTCATTGTATAGTAATTCGCCTATATTAGAATTTACGTCTTTTGAACCACTAGCGGAAACAGCTTCCTTAAAAGCATGCAAGCTGATCAGTTTCTCTAAACATCCATTTTGTCTACATTTACATTTCGGACCGTCAGCTTCTACACTTATATGGCCAATCTCCCCCGCTGTCCTGCTTGCGCCTAGATAAATTTTATTGTTTATGATGAACACAGATAAAAATGATGCTGAACATTCTCCATTCTTATTGGGCTAACCTTCCCTTTAATTGTGATTAAGGCCAAGAAAAATGGACTAAAACAGTCTGGTATTGTTCAATTATTTCGCCCTATTGTTGAATATGATGTTTCATTCAAAAATGACTTGTTAATAATAGAGAGGGAAATGGTACCTTCCAAAGGAGGGGAAAAAAGATGTTGGAAAATGGAAAAATTGGGGCACGACAATTTATGATTCTTGTGATTTTATTTACTGTTGGTACCTCTATCTTACTTGCACCATCATTACTTGTTACTGAAGCGAAACAAGATGCTTGGATAGCTGGTATCCTTGGAGTGGGAGTAGGTTTATTATCGGTATGGTTATACAATACTTTAGGGAACCTCTTTCCTAATAAGACCTTGGTTGAATATAGTGAGGGAATTCTTGGAAAGTGGATAGGGAAAGCGATCTCTCTTTTATTTTTTAGTTTTACTTTTACCCTTACTGCTCTCGTTCTTCGCAATATAGGGGATTTCATGACAATTAAAATTTTGCCGGAAACACCGATCGAATCCCTTCATATTATTTTTTTATTCATTGTTATTATGGGAACTCGTTTGGGACTTGAAGTCTTAGCACGTTCTGCAGAAATTTTATTCCCATGGTTTATCCTCCTTTTTCTTTTGCTTGTTTTTTTTCTTTTTCCCCAAATCAAGTTCGAAAACATTCAACCTATACTGGAGGAAGGAATAAAACCCGTACTGGGATCAGCGATTCCGTTTATTGAGTTTCCTTTTTTAGAACTTGTTATTTTTTTAATGATTTTTCCCTATGTTAATCGGACAAAAGAAGCTGGCAAAGCTTTTTTAGTGGGAACTACGATTGGAGGAATCATTTTAATCATATTAACGGGATTGGTTACTTTGGTGCTAGGTACAGATATAACTTCGATGGATATGTATCCAACCTATGAAATAGCCAAAAAAATAAATCTTGGTGACTTTTTACAACGAATTGAAGCCATTGTAGCTGTAATGTGGTTTATTTCAATCTATTTTAAGCTGACGATTTGTTTTTATACATCAGTTTTAGCCCTTGGTCAAACATTCAAGCTAAAAGATTATCGATCACTCACTTTGCCACTAGGAATGATCCTGATTGTCTATTCTCTTGTAGTGAGTCCAAATATAGTCTATAACATTACAGTAACTCCAAAAGTAATGGTACCTCATGGTTTAATAGTTGGTTTTTTTCTGCCTTTATTGTTGTTGGGAGTAGCTTCATTTCGAAAAAAACGTCAATCTAAGATGTAAAGTGAGACCCAGTACAATGAGACAAGGAAAAACACTTCCTGAATTAAACAATATAGTAAGAATCTTTATCATGAATGGCTTTTAAGTCTCCTAAATCAAAGTAACCAAGATCGCGCAAACATAAATCACCCGTCTCTACAGTTTCAAGGCAGGTAGTACCGTATGTTTTATCATTGTTCTTTCCTGGTCCTAGCTGTATGTTTAAAAATTGGCCACTTAATAAATCGTATTCCAATTGGATTTTCACCCCTGCAGTATTACTACTCCCTCCAGATCCTTGATAATTTGTAGCAAAGGCATCAGGTAGCTGAAATACAGTCGCATCTAAAATCCGAATACGTTTGAAAGCAGAAATCATGTCTGAAGAAAGTGAATGATTTAAACAGAGTTTTTGTTTTAGGAGCGAGGTAAAGACTTCTCGGAGGAATGCGACAGCTGCTGGATTAAAGCGTTGATTCAGCCCTTCTGGGCTTATTAGTACCCCAGTGGAAGCTTCTAACCTACTGCACAATTGTGTAAGGGATGTGCTAGCGATTTCCTGACTGAGCCATACGCAAAGGGCAATGAGTTCATCGGCTTGATACTTACTAGATCGCTGCACAAAGCCCACTTTTTTGGCGATTTCTTTTAGGACTATTGGAGATAAAGATCTTTGTAATTCTTGTGCAAAAAGTTTCAGTTCACTGAAGATGATAGGATTCATAAAAAAACACCATCCTTTCTCGTAAACTTCTTACGATAAGCATAGCGTTTTTTCATTATTGAAGGTATCTTTTTAACTTAGCTTGATGGGCATGTGATGCTACCCCTATTAAATTATTTTATATTTGTGCTTCCTTCTCATATTGAGGTATAAATACTTCATTTATAAAAGTTTCAAACGAAGTTGGGGTTGTATTTTCGAACGAGCGCTGTTCCAACATTCGAATGTGCTTTGTATTTAAGGCCCTTGTTGTTTCTAAAATAAGACCTATAATATGTTCTGAAAACCCATCCATTCTCATTTCTTCTCGAGCTTCTTCTTCGGTTTGTTGTATATAGCTGAGGTTCGGTTTATCGATAGCTTTTCCTATGAGCACCACCGCTTCACTCATGCTCAAATCACAGCTTCCGTGTAACTCTCTTATTTGTCGGCCTTGATAATTACCTTTTAGCATAGCTTCTCCTGCAATTCGTCCAATGTCACGTGTGGCAATCATAGGGAATTGAACATCGGGTAGAAAAGGTCCTCTTGCAACATCATGAAATAAAATGTTTTTAATTTGTGAAAGTAAATTTTCCATGAAATATCCAGATCGTAAATGTAAAACATTCAACTGTTCAATTTGGTTTAAGCGCTGTTCAAGCAGATGTAATCCTGTAACAGGTCCAGTATCCTTTTCTTTATCGGCTCCCCAACTACTAAGAGAAACAACATTTTTAACTTCTGCCTGTTCTAGAGCGGATGTTATTGCGTTTATTACACTCTTTTGATAAGTGCGAAAGTCATTGCTAGTTATAATATAATTAGGTTGGAGCATCACATAAACTGCTTCAGCCCCCGAAAAGGCCTCACTTAATCTTGCTTCATCTGTAGGTTCAGAGATAAACGGTTCTGCTCCTTTGCGCACAAAAGACGTTAAGCGTTCTAAGTTTCTGCCAATCACTCTAACTGGCTGTCCGTTGTCTAGTAAATAATTTGCTACTGCGCTGCCCGTTCTCCCAGTTGCTCCTGTTACTACATACATAGCTTATCCCTCCATTATTTGTTTTGTTATTTTGATTTTTGCCTTCAAAATAACTTTGATACTATAATGGTAATGGCCATGGTATAAAAATAACAAGTAGGCACTTTCATGACACGTAGTATCTATTTGGATACTAAACTATAGTTTATAAGTGGGAGGGAAAAACATGTTGGTGAAATACAAGGATAACGAATATAGATGTTCAATAGAATTAACATTGCATCTTATTGGAGGTAAATGGAAAGTACTAATTTTATGCTACTTGGGTGAAAAAAATATGCGTTTCGGTGAATTAAAAAGAGAGTTACCACAGATTACACAAAAAATGTTAACAAAGCAGCTTAGGGAATTAGAACAGGACGGTATAGTCAATCGGTTTGTTTATAATCAGGTACCACCTAAAGTAGAATACTCTCTTTCTGACGTTGGTAAAAGTCTTTTACCGATTTTAACCACTCTATCTGATTGGGGAGCCTCCTATGCGGACCATGCTGAATCTAATATTTAGTCCCCAGCTATTTTAGTTCTTATTGTCCTTTCTTTGTTTGAGAAGAAAGGAATTTTTGCGAAAACAAGTGTAAAAGGATACGAAAATATGCGTAAGCATCAAGTGGGACGTTACGGACATACGCAAAACCCAATGACTTAGCCAGCGTTCACAAGCATTTTTACGCTGGCTTAGCCGACTTGGTTTTGGATGTGGCCGTTCGACTACGCAGATCCTTTACCCAGTAATGAGCAAATAATTATAATGAGGAGAACAAAGGAAGGTTATAGAATAGAGATAGGATGGGCGGTGTAATAACTCTGATGGGATTAACCGCCATAAGCATGAGGATTCGAAATCCGAAAGTGTTGCATTAAACCGAACTCAATTATAAAAATACTCAAAATCTTCAATAATTTAATTTTTTTGCAAAGAAAAAGTCCTTTATAATGGATAAGTCAGGTGGTATCCCGTCCAAATCCATTAAAAAAGGACCAAAATCAAAAGATTACACGAAAAACTTCATTTGGGCAATGGTTTTCACCGATAAATCTTCAATTATTTGAAGAGAACGTGAAAATGATGAAATTAGATCATTATACGAAAAAACTTACGACGGATTCCTTTTTAAAGTTAATACTTTCACGTTGTAACCGTAGGAGGTTCTTCTGTAGAAACCGTTGTATTTTTTTACCGAGAAACAGATGAATTTCAGACTAGAAACTTCTCGTCTTAGGAAGTTTCTCTTTACACAATATAAACGAAGTATCGTAATTCTTAGGAAGATTTTTGAATAGACAAACGTTCTTGCATGTTTAGCTTAAATGTCCCATATGGGTTTACATGTGCGTAGATCAACGGTGTTAATACTCTGAAATCCTCCGGAACTAACTTTTGTAAAAGGAGTTTATTTTGTTCTAAAAGCACCTCCTGAATCATCAGTGTATTGATTAACACCAAACTATTTTGAAGAAGATGGAGAGCAAGTACAGCGACTTCTTGATCTTCCATCCGGTTTGTTTGAATTTCTCCTCCTTTGCCGTAGAAAATGAAGCTATTAGCTGAGTTCCAGTTTTCAACGACATTTAACCCTTCATGGATTTCTCTTCGGACTTCTTCGGATGATAAATACTCACAAAGGAAGATCGTTTTTAACACTTTTCCTAATTCACTGAGTGCTCGATACGTTGGATGCCCACTATTGCGAGTAAAACGCTTGAGAACTGCCTCTGTTTCAGCTGTACCCAATCGCAAAGCCGTTGCATACTTGATCATTTGGTCATACTGTTGTTCAATTAAACTCCAATTAATCGCCCTTGTTAAAACAGGCTGCAAGTTTGGATAAGAGTCTTGCATGCCTACATAAGGGACGATACAGTTTTTGTGCATGTATGGCTTTAAATCTCGGCATCAGTTGAAAGCCAAGCAAGTGACAAAAGGCGAAGGCAACTTCACTTTGACCGTGTGTATCCACGTAGTTTTTTTCTACTTCCATATTTGTGCAATGCCGAAGTAATCCTTCAATCATAGAAGCTACTTCTGAAGAGGAACAGGATTTTAGTTGCGAATAAATGCACGTAGAGTTCTTTTCCACGTGCCAATAAATCATTACTCCACGTCCTCTGTACCGAATATGCCATTCAGTCAACAAATTCTGATCCCAGGCCCCAAACTTTTTGCTATCAGATGCACATGCGGTTGTTCCTTCACCCCATACTTCTGATACACGAGCATCTAGAATGGCATTGGTTACCTTTGAAATGGCTTGCCGTAAGTTCTCTTTATGGATGAATTTACGCCGTACATAGAGTAAATCCTTGTAATTTTCTCCGTGATCGCCAGCTGCAATTCGCTTTAATCCTGTATTTGTTCCCAATCCATATAAGCAAAGAATGAGTCTTCGTTGCAGTGTTTCCTTATCAAGGATCTCACGATTTCCTAGCGTATGGAACACTTCTGTCAGATGTACACGTAAATCTGCTTCTTTTAAAATATCCAAGAGATTAGTCATTGGCCAACGTTTCATGACTTCTGCCTTTATGAGATTGAGGTTAACCGGTTCAGTCTGTGCCTGTAATGGTGACACAGAAATCTTGCCATTTCCCTTACTCAAAATACGTACCTGGGAGTTACTTTTCACACTCTTATCTAATTTCTCAAGAGCCGTATTCATACTCTGTTTTAGTTCTTGAATGATTGTTTGTGCATCAAGGGGTTTACGAAGCGCTTCATAATGGTTTTCTCTGTTTTGTTCAAAATCTGTTGGTAGGTCTTCCTCCGGGTTTCTATACCGATCAGCTCCTACTACCCACACTTCTTTGCAACGTAATCGATCTCGCAGGGCTTGGAGTACACATATTTCATAATTCATTCGGTTTACACGGTTTGTTTCTTTATCAATGACCGTATCAATCCAACCTTGCTTAACGATTCCTTCTATTGGAATATAGTCTGTTTCATTATACGTATATTGATTTGTACACTTGTATTGTGTTAGCAAAGCAATTGCATCAATTACAGGGCGATGTACATCATTGTTGGACCGAAATTCTAGAATATCAAGTAAAGCTGGAACCATTCTTCTGTAATGGGTACCGTAGGAAGATCTCATAACAGTATGTACTTTTTGTTTATAGGAGGGACCTGTATGTTTCATTTCCTTCACAATATCTTTTAATGTATCTTCGCCTACGACAGGAAATAAAACGTCTCGCACAATCCCATCTGGTTGTTCCACTGCCTTTTCAGCCATTCGGAACAATACGTTCGTCTTACCACTTACTTTACGGAAATCTCGTAAAAACTCTTTTTCTACTTTTCGTTCTGCCCGAGCACCGATTCGATGAACAATTTGGATAATGAGCTCAACTAAGTTATCCGTAATTTCTCTGCCTCTACACCAAAAGAAAGATGCCAATAAAGTGTAACGGATTGGGTCAGGGTGTCTGCGTAATTCTCTAATATCCTCAGAAACAGCTCGCTGCCTGTACGTTCGGATTAGCTTGGGAGAAACACCGTAGAATAAATCAGGCGGAAGCTGTATATCTCGTACTGTTCTCAGTTTTTCTATCTCTTGGAACAAACTGTCTATCCCGATCTTTCCAGGATCAGATACAAGCTCTCGGAAACTGAGAATGGTTTGATCTTCTTCTATCTGTTCTGCGTGAGACCAAGTACGTATAAACATATCTAACTTAGATTGTGAGTGATCAGAAAGTTGAGAGAAAATAGATTGGGCAATCCGCTCTTCATATTGATAGATGGCTGACTTGATGTTTCGCTCTAGATGGTCATTAGTCGGGGGAACAATTCGTTGTTTTCTAAGGTGGTGTAGTACCTGTTCTCTTACTCTGTCAAATATCAGGGGGTGTTTCCTCAAGATTATTTAAATGACGTTCCAGTATTGTGCCTATAAAGGTGCTATTCACCTTTTTTGTTAAAACCGTTTCCTTTTCATGAGGTTTTATTATTTCTTTTATAAGAATTTTCTGGGTAAAAAATGCCAGGTATCGGTGTCTGGCACTTTTTATGAATACAGACGTATCAACGGGTTTGAAAGTGTACCTGGCACCGATTCAAATCCCTTGCGCTGCTTGGCTTTCTATTTGGTGCCTGGTACCGCTAGTTTTCGAAGTTTAGAATGATTGAGATGGCTGCGCCTTTTGCTGGTGAATAAACTTCATCGACGAAATTGATTATGGTTTGTTCTAGTGGAAGTTCCAATGAGTTCTCCTTCACTACTTCCATTGTTGTTGCTTCAAATATAGGTACGTTATTATATGGGCTATCGACAATGACCAATTGTGGATTCATCAAATGGATCACTTGAGAAATTGCTTTCCCCAGATAACAGCCATAGTTTTTGACGAGCTTCTTTACATATTCCGAACTGTCATCATGTAGTAATTCGCCTATATTAGAATTTACGGCTTTTGATTCACTAGCTGAAACAGCTTCCTTAAAAGCATTCAAGCTGATCAATCTTTCTAAACATCCATTTTGTCCACATTTACATTTCGGACCGTCAGCCTCTACACTTATATGGCCAATCTCCCCTGCTGTCCTGCTCGCGCCTAGATAAATTTTATTGTTAATGATGAAAGCCCCGCCAATACCTTCACTGATCCTTATATAAAAGATGCTATGCAGGTCTTCATCGTTATCTTCAATGGCAGGCAATGCTGCCACTTTCACACTGTTGAATACAGAGACCTCTTCATCAACCTTTTGTTCGATCTTTTCTTTTAGTGAGACATCTTTCCAATTAAGGTTTGTAGAATGATGTACAATCCCCTTACTCGGGTTGACCAGCCCAGGAACACCAATTCCAATACCTATCACATTTTTATATCGATTGACTGTCTTTATACAACAGTCAATGACGGTTTCAAGCAGGCTATCCTCTTGATCTATGAATACCTCATCATGTTCAATAATCGTAATCGAATAATCGACTACCATTATTTCTATCCTGTCGCTCTGAACATAAATGCCTATTGAATGAAAGGAGCCTGGCACGATCGACAATTCTACACTTGGTCTTCCAGCTCCCTTCCTTTCTTTTGATCCACGTTCCACTACGATCCCCTGTTTGATAAGTTGATCGATGATAAGGGAAACCGTGTTTTTACTGACATTCAATCCTTTTGAAATTTCTAATCTTGAACACATCTTATTTTTTCTTAAATATTCGAGGACTTTTTTCTGGTTTCTCTCTCTTAATATTGCTGTTCCTTTGATTGACATCTCAATAACTCCTACTTACAACTTTTTGATCTTCCCTTTGAACTGATCAATGAATCGGGCGTTCCATTCATCTCCACCAGTTGCGTTTCCACTCATCCAGATAGGCGGCTTTATCCCTTCTTCAACCAGCATATTTATTGCTTCCGTAGCCATTGCATTCAAAAGAAATGAGTTTGCGAATGTAGATACAGCTGCAACTTTTTGTTCTAACCCCTCTATATCGATGATGGCATCTCCCACACCGACCTTACTGTCCAATACGACATCGACTAAGTCATGTAGGTTTTTCTTAGAAGGATGGCGAGCAGGATGATCACCCGGTGTATTGATAGCGTGCTCCACAGATGTCACTCCAATCGTTCTCACTCCTAACTTGTCAGCCTCCAGAGCGGCATCAATGACAGCGGAATTGATGCCATAGGCATTGATGATAATTAATAAATCATCTTTTTTTAAGTTATAATCATTGATTACAATCTTACTATAACCGGGTGTCCTTTCTATTGACATGGATCGTAACGCACCGCTGCTCAATAGTGTACCTTCGTCCAATATTGCACTGATGTGCATCAATCCTCCTGCCCGGAAAAACAATTCTTGTGATCCTAGATTCGAATGGCCACCCGGGCCATAGGCAAATACCAATTTATCTTTTTTTATTTGAAAAGCGATCAATTCTGCAGCTTTATGAATATTGGCCAACTCTTCGTCATGTAACCGATTCAGATGTTCCGTGATTTTAGATAAATATTGTCCTGTTAATGTAGATGTCATTTTTCCACTCCTGATTGGTTTTTTATTGAAACACACTTTCCCCTCTTATAAGTTTCAAGTAATTCAAGTCCAGAACTTTTAGTATAGTTAAATAAAATAAAATCAGCGTATGAACCGACTTCGAGTTTATAACCAGATAATCTGAGCCATTCAGCAGGATTTACCGTTGCAATGTCAATCGCATGAGTAAGCTCACACAAGCTCTGTTTCAAAAGATGGTTGATTCCCCATATCTGAGACTGGGCTGATCCTGCCAAGAGGTCTGGATTACTGGCCATATGAAGTTTCCCTTTTTTAGTCAAAACAACTTTTCCACCGATGTGCATGTTGTACTCTCCAGGCTCCATTCCCCCTAGCGAAACACTGTCACTTACTACGATTGCGCGTTTCCCTTTCATCCTTATAATCGTTTTCAGAACAGAATCGGGCAAATGAAACCCATCCGCTATAAAAGTCGCCGCTAATCCATCATTCGCAAGTTGTTCCCAAATATAATTGGGATGGCGGGGTAGCATCAAATGAGCACCATTTCCAAGATGGGTTGATAATTTAGCACCAGCTGAAATGGCAGCCCTAATTTGTGCTGGCGTTGCTGAAGTATGACCTATCGAGACGATGATTCCGTTTTCGGTACATGTTTTGATGAAAACCTCGGAATCATCCCACTCTGGTGAAATAGTCAAAAGTTTCAACCTGCCGCCTGAAGCTTTTTGCCATTTACTTACTAGTGACCAATCCGGAGGACTGACAAACTTTGCATCATGTGCTCCTCTTGGCCCATCTTCTGGTGAAATGAAGGGTCCTTCCAAATGAACTCCTGCAATGGAGTCATCCACGTATGGGAAACGTGAACACACCTGTTTTATCGTTTCCATCGCTTCTTCAATTTTCTCAGGACTATTTGTGATAATTGTTGGAAAGTAGGAGGTGACCCCTTCTTTCCATAACTCCCTGGTTATTTTCAAAATATCAGATTCTTTGAGTGGGAGAGTGTTGAAATCTACTCCTTTATAACCGTTGATTTGTAAATCAATCAGTCCAGGGGCGATATATGGTAAAGTTTCATTGTTGTCGGTTCTTTGGATTGTGGTCAATTTAGTAAACTTTCCGTCTCTACAGTCAATTTCCAGTCGTTCACCTGTACTATAATGGATGGCTTTTAATTTACTCATTCCTAGTGATTTCCTCCGCGGGACTCCTTATCTAAATATAATGTACAGTTAGGATGATTTCTCAATATGGTAGCTGGCCAATTTGTCGTAATAGGTCCATCCAATACATGTCGGACTGCATTCGCTTTCGTTTTACCTGGAACGACACAATACAAGAATTCTCCTGAGAGTAAGGCCGGTATGGTAAGTGTGATCGCTTTTTCGGGAACCTCTTCAATACTACTAAAACAACCGTCATTTACTTGTTGCTGCCTGCAAGCTTTGTCCAGGGTGACTGTCTTGACTGTCTCTTCATCTTCAAAATCTGCCACCGGGGGATCATTAAAAGCGAGATGACCATTTTCCCCGATTCCCAAACAAACGATATCAATCGGCTTTTCCTTAAATAGAGATGCGTATCGTCTACATTCATGTTCGCTTTCATTATTTCCATTTATCAAATGGATTTCTTTTGGTGTTACCAGATCAAATAATTTCTTTGACAAGAAATTTCTGAAGGTTTGGGGAGCATTTTCCGCTAATCCGATATATTCGTCCATGTGGAATGCTACGATCCTCGACCAATCAATGCCCTTATCTTGCACCAGGTACCGCAACACCTCAGTTTGGGAAGGTGCAGCTGCAAATACCATTCTTATTTCATCTTTCTCTTGTAATAGATCTTTGATTTTTCGAGTAATTTGTTGCCCTGCATAATCACCAAGCGATTTTCTATCATTAAACGTTTTTACTGCCAAATGATCGACTTTATCGATTTCCACTGGAGAAACTGACATTCTAACAATCTCCTTTCATTATCAGTTCACGAATACCCTGTTGGATATTTTCTTCAATTGATATCGAAAAGTGGGAAGGCACACCAAAAAAGTAAATCCATTCTTTTGACTCGTAACCTCCCTCAATAATTTGTTGTGATGTTGGAATATAACCGATCATTCCATTACTGTACGGTAATGGGAGTACCTTATTTGGAAACTCTTTTTTTACGAATCGGCTATATTCGACTACCATTTCTGCATTCATTGCCAAAAAGGATAGGTCTTCACCGAACTCTATCAGCATTAATTCAAGAGTAGCCTCGGAACTCAACCTGTTTCGGTTTTCTAATAGGAAGGTTTTCCACACGACATGTTCATCCTTGGTCAAGGAATCTTCCAAACTCCGTAATTCATTTATGGACGGGACTTTCTCATATTTTAATGGGACCGATCTCTTTTGTATTTGCATATATTCTACATTTAATGGTTCCAACTTTTTTTCACTTATAGCCTTTATGACTTGGTCAGCTAGCTGTTGTCCTAATCGCTGAACATCAGTCTGGTTTCCTCTATAAAATTCATTCTTTTCTTTATCAATCATCGCAGGTCTTATATCACCACAACAGCCTTGAAAGTAACCTGCTACCACTTTCTCACCGGATACTCTCTCTATTTCTTCCGTAGCGACTCCCGGAAATTCTGATGATATATAGTTGTCTCCAGTAATTGTAGGATGGCAGGTGTAGTGGACCATTACCCCTTTAATGTTGCCATTCGAATTTTCCGCTACTAATATTGTTACATCAGGATCGAGTGGTCCATCTTCATTCGGTGCCATTCTAACCATTGTCCCTGATTTTAAACGACGATTGATCCCAATATTGCAAGTAGTGAAGCCCCTTAATAAGGTTACAGGTTCGAGGTTTTGAACCGCTGATTTAATAGCCATCAGAACCTGAGTATTCAAGTTTTCAAGATAACGAGGATCCGTAACTCCCAAAAAACGTGTGAAAGTATTGCTGGTCTGTGGACCAGAATGATTATGGGTAGCATGAAAAATAATTGTAAGATCTGAAGTTAATTCCTTTTTGATTTGTTTCTCAATTTGTTTACAATGTTCATCGTCCCACCAAATTAAATCAGCAGTTATCATGATGATGATATCCTTTTTGAAACGAGCCCTTTCTTTTTCAAAATAAAACGCTCTTAAATATAACGGTTTCTTTATTCCAGAAAAGGGCCCTTTTCGATGGGCAAAGCCCGCCAATTCAATAGGGACCAAAGGAGTTATATCGATTTTTGACGTTCCTAGCTTTAGTGTCACGCCAATCTACCTTTCTTTTTTTAATGGATCTGTTAAAGTTCATTGTTGATATATGCGAAATTCACTCCCTTTCAGTAAGTGAAGCATATTCCTTATATCCCAAGCAGACGAAACAATCCGTATAGATACTTGAATCATAATCTCTTCCTTTTACATCCACTTTCCTTTCACCAGATTCAGTAACCAAGTATACATAGTTCCCATTGTTCAAAAGGGCATTTCTTTTTATGAATTAATACGTTTCCTTAGCATAAAAACTTGCAAATCATCTTTAAGGATACCACTTTGCATCATTTTGCATATCCTTGATTCGATCCATAAGAAACGCTGACCAGATGTATTTATCATTGCTTATCCGTTTTGCCGTCATTTGTATAGCAAGTAAAACACCACCGTAATGAAAATCCATGGACTTTTTCCAAAATGGAAGAAGCTGATTCTCCATATGTTGCGCCATTTGTTCAGAAATTTCTTTTTCAACTAGCATGGCTATGACTCCTTCCTTGCTGCCAAAGTATGCTTACATGGAAACATTTTTATTGTTCATTTTTGCTCCAGAATCTTTTTGGAGAGCAGTAAACAGATCATCCAATTCAGGGGCTACTGGTTTGTTCCTGTTCAACCAGCCGATAGCTGTAAAAATCAAGGCAGAGGTTATTACCGGTGTCGCCATCTGTCCAGCAAGAGAAACTTCTAAACCATAATTCACTATTATGAAACCAATCAGTCCACCAATTATCGAAATGATCGCCGCCTTCGAATCACAATGTTTAAAGGCAGGAAGCAACCCGAACAGCATAGGAATGGAAATTGGTCCGACAAGAGCAGCGAACCATGTCAATAATAAACCGATCACTCCACCAAAAACATCAGAATAGATCGCTACCAACAGGGTCAGTGCAGTAAATATGAAAGTTGATATACGAGCGATTTTAAGCGCTTGTTTTTGATTCATATCATGGAACTTTCTAGAGAGGACCGGTAATATATCACGGGTAATGACCGATGAAATTGTATTTGAGTCAGAAGAAGTCATAGACATGGTTGCTGCAAATAATGAAGCCAATACTAATCCTACTAATCCTTTAGGCAACAATTCTTGGGTCAGTAAAGCGTAGGATTGGTTCGGATCTCCGATATCCGGTATGAAAATCGGAGCAGCCCACATCGGAAAGAATAGTATGAGTGGCCAAAATAGATAAAGACCGGCTGAAAGCAATGCTGATTTTTTGGCTTCAGATCCCGATGGAGATGAGATATAACGGGTTGCCAAATTCCATGTCCCACCGTTATAACTTAGAAAAACAATCAAGATGAATGCCGCAACAAAACCTGCGGTGTATGGTTCATTGAATGGTTGGCTGTTGGCTGGAGGAAGGCTATCCCAAATCCCGCTTATCGAACTTGCCCCTCCTAGTTTTGTCATGACAATGAAGAACATTGCCAGACCTGCGACGATCTGTACAATAAATTGGGCAAAATCAGTCCATACATCTGCCCATAATCCTCCTATTGTGATATAAATAAGTGAAATCCCGCCTGAAAGCAAGATACCTGTCACTAAGGGAGTGCCTGTGAATACATTCAGAAGGATTGCAATTGCAGCCCATTTTGCACCTACATCAAACAATTTCAACAGTACACCACTCCACGCCATGACCTGCTGAGTCGGTACATTATATCTCATAGCCAGGTATTCGGTAGGTGATTCGATATCAAGTTTTATCCTGAGCCTGGACCAACGGGGTGCCATAAGGAATGCACCGGTAAAACATGCTAAAAAAACGGGAATCGCCCACCACACATAAAGGCTGAAACCATGCGTATATGCAAGACCTGCATAAGCAACAAACACTGCACCACTATAGCCTGAGACATGATGGGAAATCCCTGAAAGCCACCAAGGCATCTTTCCTCCCGCTACAAAAAAATCTTTAGAACCTTTGACTTTTCCAAAAGACCAAAAACCGATCACAACCATAATCAAGAAGAACGCAATTAATACAATCCAATCAAGTGAATGCATACTCCTCCTCCTAATGATCATTAATTAGTCATAGTCTATGACTAATTAATTCAAAAAATAACATTCAAATGTTTGAAAGTCAATAATTTTCTGAATAGTCCGCATTCAATTAGTTTTCATGTATAACTTTTAGCCCAGCTCCAATCATCCCGTTGTCAGCCAATGTACTTACAAACATTTTTTCCAAGCTGAGGTTTTGTTCCGGAATTACCATGCTTGATAATTTTTCTTTCAAAATTTCGAGGAGGAATGGATTGTTGGTAATGACACTTCCTCCGAATACAATTTTATGGGGATCCATTAAGCAAATGATCGTGTAAATACCTTTTGCCATTTTTATCATTATAGGTTCCATTATGTTTACTACCGTTTCATTTCCCCTTTTATATTCTGAGATTATTTCTCTAGTAGTCAGTTTTCGGTTCAACTTTTGACTGTAAATCGAACTGATTGAAGGACCGCTGACCTGGGCCTCCAAGCGCTGGTTATCACTTTCTTGAAAAATCAAGCCGATTTCTCCAGCAAAACCCCTCCCCTTGAAAAGTTTCCCTTCATGTATAATACTGCTTGAAACACCTGTACTCCATGTGAAAAAAACGAATGTATCATCCATGTTCTTTCCTTCCATCACCCATTCTCCATAAGCAGCCATGGCAACATCGTTACCCATTATCATGTTGTAAGGAAAGATGGCTTGGAGTCTTTCGAGCAAAGGGAACTTTCTCCATGGAAGGTTATTTTGGAAGATAGCAATCCCTTTTTGTGCATCGATTTTTCCCGGAACACCCACTCCAATCCCGACTATACGATCATTTCCATACCCTGACTCCTTTATGACGTCTTTAATACAATTGACCACTTGAAGGAACATAGCCTCACTATCATTTGCAATACTAGGGTACACTTTCTTGAATGAACAATTCCCATTTTCATCTACCAGGGAGGCTGCGATTTTTGTTCCACCGATATCCAAACCAATCGCATACATAAGATCCGCTCCTAGTTCGGTAAAGTTATTTTCACAACCTGATTCAAATTACGTGGCTTATCGGGATTTAGGTCTAAAGCTACAGCTCGATAGAAGGCCAACATTTGGAGATATGGCATAACAGAGATCGCTGAAATATGATCCATTCCATCTGATCGTAAAATGATATTTTCGTCACTTTCATCAACCGGCGTATTTCCGATCGTCAGCGTATATCCCCCGAATGATTGAATATCCCTGAGGATCCCTGTATCAAGCTCTTTGGTTTTTTGTGAGGAAAGGACGATGGCAATTGTCTTCTCGTCAACAATTGATATTGGACCGTGACGGAATTCCAGGCTTGAATACGCTTCGCAATCCGTTTGTGTCATTTCCTTCATCTTCAGACATGCTTCCTCAGCAAGTCCATATGATACACCAGTTCCTAAATAAATGAATCTAGTGAATGAGAGGTTGTTCCCGATCTCTTTCACTTTGTTTGAATCCTTGCATGCTTCCTTAAGTGAGGTCGGAAGATTGTCCAATTCTTTTTGTACTTCCGCTTCATTACACATGTACCCAGCGTACAATTGGATTGCATAAAGCATATTCGTGAATGACTGTGTCATGACGATACTTTTTTCATTGATATGATCAAGTACTATACTTTCTTGGGCAACATTGAGCATTTCAGTCTTTTCATTACACGTAATTGCCAGTGTTGACACATTGGTGTACCGATCAAGCACTTTTAATGCTTTGATAATTTCTGAAGTGGTGCCCGATCGAGAAAAGGCAATGATTTTATAGTTGATTTTGTCTGACATTATTTGTAGAGGATGAATGAATAATTCAGACGCTGGTACTGCCTGGGACGGGATACCCGTAGTTTCTTGAAAAAACCGGGCTGCTGAAATGGCAAGATAATACGAAGTACCGCAGCCTGTGAATATCGCATGTTCAATTGATGAGTCTTTCTCAAGCTTTTGTGAGGAAAAGACCCTTTCCCTGGTTTTCTCCATACTTTCGCCCTGGCTCATTATTTCACTATAGGTGTAAGAGGAATTCAATCTCGTTCACTCCTTTTTTAAAATGATTCCTTGTTTGTACTGATCAATCCTTTCAATATTGACCTTACCTGCTTGCTTCTCCATTGCATTTGAAACAGCAGCCGCGGTAGCATTGATCAGGTATTCTTCATAGGGTAGGTGATTATAGAAACCGACTGCCAAAGCTCCCACTAATGCATCTCCACATCCAACTGTATTCACCGCCTTTACAACAGGAGGGTTTATCGTCCATTGTTGTTCATCGATCCGAACCATCATCCCTTCTGCTCCGTATGACACGATCGATGCCGTAATACCTGAAGCATGCCAACTCTCTATGATTTTCCATATTTCCTCTTTGGTCAATTTTTTTTGGTTGTATATCTCTTGTACTTCATTAATATTAGGTTTTACCATGAATGGCTTGGCAGCCAGCGCAAATTCCAGAGCCTTTCCACTCGTATCCACAATGGCCTTAGCGCCATGATGCTGTACTAAATCAATCAACTCTCCATATGCATACTGGGGAGCGCCTGCTGGTAGGCTGCCGGAAAAGATGACAAAACTGCTTTTTTTCGATAGTTCTTCTAAGTGCCCTTTGAAAATCCCAAGCTCTTTTTCCGAGACTACAGGACCTTGTTCAAGTATTTCAGTTTGATGTGAGTGTTGATCGATTATATTAAGGCAAAGACGGGATTCCCCAGAAATAGGTTGAAAATCATGAGATATCGAATAGGAATCCAGGAGATGGCAAATCGTTCTTCCGTTATTACCACCAATCATACCCGTTACCATGACTGGGGCTTTTAATGTTTTAATGACTTTTGCGACATTGATCCCTTTTCCTCCCGGCTCTTTGTACATGGAATCTACACGATGTATTTGGTTTGATTGAAATGCTGGAATGTAATAAGTGATGTCAATCGCCGGATTTAGTGTAACTGTTGTAATCATGAATTATGACCCTCTTAAACAACCGATTGCGGTGAACTCTGAAGCGTAGAAATTTTATTTTTAACAATTCGTTTTACTGACTCTCTTGCAGATACGAAATATTTTCTTGGATCTTCCTCACCTGAATGGTAAGAAAGATAGTTTCTTAATTCTTGTACAAATGATTTTTTTAGTTCGGTTGAAAAATTCACTTTACTTACACCGAGTTGAACCGCTTTTTGTAAATGTTCCTTCGAAAGACCAGAAGCTCCGTGCATCACCAACGGTAATCTTACAAGATCTGATATTGCTTTTAATCTTGAAAAATCCAACTTTGGCTCCAATTTATAAATTCCGTGTGCTGTGCCGAATGCTGGAGCCAAAAAATCTATACCTGTCCTGATGACGAATTCTTCCGCAATATCTGGATCTGTGAATTGTACATCTGCCCTATCAACATCAAGTCCATCTTCCACCCCACCAATCGTCCCAAGTTCCGCTTCCACTGGAACACCCACATCGTGGCATACTTCCACAACTTTCTTGGTAAGCGTTATATTTTCTTCATAACCGAGACTAGACCCATCAACCATAATTGAAGTATACCCGTTCCTAAGACATTGATTGACACACCGGAAGCTATCTCCGTGGTCGAGGTGAAGACTTACAGGAATCCGGACTTGTTCTGCAGCTTCTTTTACCATATTGACCGCAAAACCGATCCCTAAATAGTTGATTGTACCTGGGGTCGTTTGGATGATTACTGGTGAGTCCAACTCTTCTGCCGCGGAAACGATTGCTTTTATCATTTCTAAATTATGACCTGCAAAAGCCCCTATTGCATAATGATGATCATAGGCATCCTGTAAAATTTCTTTACTGCTGACCAGTGGCATATGCCCACCTCCTGCTTAATATTCGATTGTTCGGATTGAAAGTTTCCTGAAAGTCCTATGAGCATTAATCGTTACGATCAAAGTTATCAAACTTCCAGCCAAGAACAAGATAAGACCAGGAAAAATGAAAAAGAAGAATGTTATGAGCAAAACACTCCCGATCATGATCATCGTGTCTAAAGGATAGGAAAGAAATATCAAAATCGATTGTTTGAAGTACTGAAGAAAAGGCAGTTCCATATGTACATAAAGGGCGAGAAGAAACAGGGCGATGACAAAACAAAATAGACAAACCATGATGATCAGACAAAATGAGTAAAAAGCCAATCCCCCTTCAAAAGATTGAATGAACAAAAGATCCAGGTACAGTGCTGTAGCGATCAAAAACAGGATGAGACCGATCAGATTCGCCTTCCAGAATTCTTTTTTGAAGGTAGATATGAATGCTTTTAAGAAATTGATTTGCTCCGTTTTCTGCACCCACTTCCTGGTTACGGCAAACATTGCTACTGTGGCAGGGAAGAACCCGAATATGATCAGGCCGCCTAAACTGAAAGCCAACCAGAGAAGATTCAACAGAATCATTTTCATACACCATTCACAAATGTTATAAAATTTATTTATCACCAATTTTGTTTCCAACATCTACCCCTCCGTTTGAAGGATTCAATAGACCGCATTACCCTTTATCCATGAGGACAAATTTTTCTTTACAAATTCATCATCATTGAGATGAGGATAACTTTCATAAACTCGGTCAATTTCTTCAATCTGCCTATGTGAAAGTGACTCGTTTGGATTCATACACCATGTTCCTTGCAGCAATCCTTGCTTTTTAAGAATTTCATGTATCCCTGATAAGCAGCCAGCAAAATGGTTGGCAGGATCAAAAATCGCACTGTTTACATCTGTCAATTCCACGTTGCGTTTGAGGAGCTCATCATAAGAAATGGAAATATCCTCGCTCCTTTTACATTTTTTGATATCATCGAGCAATTCTACAGCTTTTTTGGTCCATACCGCCCATTGTCCGAGCAATCCTCCTACAATTTCCTTCTCTACGACCTTATGGTCTATCTTGAATCTATAAGTGGTAAGCAAATCAACGATAATATTATCATCATTTCCAGTGTAAAGAGCAATTTCTTCCCTCCTGCTCGAACCACAGACAGCCCTGACAACATCAAGCGTTTGATAGCGGTTGAAAGGCGCAATTTTGATACCCATTACTCCAGGGATTTCTGCTACAGATTTCCAAAATTGAAAGCTCAAACTCCTCCCACCAACGGAAGGTTGGAGGTAAAAACCAAAAACAGGAATCACTTGAACGATTGTTTCTAAATGTTCAAGAAGATCGTTTTCACTCCAGTCATCCAGACTTCCCAGGCTTACAAGACCTAAATCATATCCGAGTGATACAGCGAGGGCGGCTTCTTCCAATGCTTGAGGAGTCGTGCCACATATACCGGCAATTTTGATAAAAGGCTTCGTTAAGTTCGCTTTGTAAACTTCATCCGCTGCCAATTCAAGGACCTTTTTATACAGACCGTGTGTATTTTCATGAATTTCAAATTGGGTGGTATGAACGCCTACAGCTATTCCTCCAGCTCCGGAAGCGATATAGTATCGGGTGAGTCCTCTTTGGCGGTTTTCATCAAGTTGACGGTTCTCATCCAACGCAAGTGGATGTGCTGGGATCACCACCCCTTCATGCAAAGCCTTATGGATCATTGGTTCCAGTTCATTAGGCATTCTAAAACGCTCCTTCTCGTTCCTGGAAATTAGTTGGTTTATCAATGGTCAAGCCCCCGATTTCAACCCAATTCGACACCCACTCTATCATTTGGCTTAATGTGACTTTTGGATACCCAAGAAGCTTGTGGGCTTTAGAGGCGTTACTTAATAGCGCCTTATCGTTTTCTTCGTTGATAAAGATCGGTTCTTTCCCGAACCTTCGTCCAAACTGCTCAGCAAGCCACCTTACTGAAATTGTTTCTGGTCCTGTCACATTCAAGACGACAGGCGGCAAATCAACCAAATTCAAACTTCGAATAGCCATTTCATTAGCATCTCCCTGCCAGATCACGTTTACATGCCCTGTCGTGAGATCGATCGGTTTTTCTTCAAAAACATTCCGGGCAACCTCTAGCAGCACCCCGTACCTTAAGTCGATTGCATAATTTAAACGAAAATGCAACATTTTGATCTCATACAAACGGGCAAAATATTCAAAAATACGCTCTCTTCCTAAGCACGACTGTGCATATTCACCAATTGGTGCAGGTGAGGTCGATTCGTCAACTCCACTTTTGGATACTTCCGTAAATGGATAGACATTCCCAGATGAAAATGAAACGATCCTGGAGTTTCTGAATTTCTCTGCTACCAATCCTGGGAGAAAAGTATTCATTGCCCAGGCGAATGATTCATTTCCATTCGTTCCAAATTTATATCCCGCCATAAAAATGATATTTTTCGTTTCCGGTAAAGTCAGTAATTGTTCTTTGTCCAGTAGATCCATAGATATGGTTTCGACTCCGGAAGATTCCAAGTCTGTACGGACATTTTTGGAAGAAAAACGAGAAACGCCAATGACTCTCTTATCCAATCCACTTACTTCGATTGCCCTTTTAGCCATTTTTGCAAGTGTAGGACCCATTTTCCCTCCTACTCCAAGTATCATGATATCTCCATCAATGTGATTCAAATCATTTATCAAGCGTTTAGAAGGATTAGTCAATTTATCTTCTAATTCTTGGATCGTCTGCATATTAAACACCTGCTCCCTCAATAATCATTCTATTTTTCAATTCCTGAAGTTCAGTATGACCACTTCATATTCTCGAAGGTATGGTAGATTCAAATAGATCCGCTCCTCATTTTGGTGGAATGTAAGTTGTTCGTTTATTCTCAATGCTTTTACCGACTCGATTTTTTCCACAAGCTCCAATTCGATCTGGATATCAGAAATGGGGATGACTTCTGTTATCGGCCTAGTCATTGATCCCGTATAATTGACCAGATGGAGAATGATATGTCTATCCTGTTTTCTCATGGCTGTATGTATTGATTCCAATGTATAAGGAGTCTTTATATTCAATGGGACATCCACGAGGGATCGTACTGCATTATCAATGAGCTTACGATATTCCGGAAGCGCATAGGATTCATAAAACTTCCCTATGTTTCCTGTAAAATAGAGGCTTTCGCCTTTTCCAAACCTATTATTTAAGATAAAAGGATAGTCTGTTCGTTCGGGCAGTTCACAGTACCTTGACTGTTGATGCTCCCTATAGTTCATGATCGATGCCGATTTCCCATCCGGTATGACATTCATCCCTAATGATGAAGCTGGAATATGTGATTGGTCGATTCCATCTGACAGGTCCTTATCCCCATTTATTTCAATGTGGTCATATTTACAATGCCGTATGCTGACTGCTTGTTCTATACCAAAAATCTCCCCTAGTAAAGGCTGATCCCTTTTTTCTCCATCAACATCATATAGGGAGGTGTCGAAAGTAGAGATGACCTTTCCCCCTTGAGCGATATACTTTTTAATAAGTTCCGCCTGCCTCTTACTCATGACACTGATATTTGGCAGGATGATCAACTCATAACGTTGGAAGGCACCGCTTTCGATCGATTCATCATCAATGACATCGAATAGGATCCTGCTTCTTGATAACGCATCGTACCACCCCATAAAAGAACCGCGTGCATCACCTTTTTCTGGATTGGATAATTTATCCTGTCCTGCTGTAAAATCTGTCTCCTCTGCAGATGATTGATACTCATTCGCAGTCGCAAAGGACCAAACCAATGCGATTGAAGCCATTGATTTTGTATTCATATAGTATTTCTCATTTTCTGATAGAAATTGATTGATCTCTTTTACAGTGCTCATCCGCTTGTCTTGATTATTATCGTTATAGATGCCATACCATGTATTTGCACCATGTGAAACCGCCATTGCATGAGCAAGCCACGTTTCGGCAGGAGAAAGCAAATAACGAGACCATGGCGCCAATCGTCCAGCAATAGCTACACAATAGGGCTTGCCATTTGTTTGTGTTTCGAGCAATTGAGCAGTTGCTGCAGGTTTCCAAACAGGGGTTCTGCGAAGGTCATCCCCTAAAAACCCCCCTTCTGCCAGCAACATATCTTGATGGTGGACCGTAAGTCGGTTGTCACGACTACAGAATTTAGTCGGTACAAGCTGTGGGCTATTCATATAAATCATTGTGTCAGGAGAAATATCCTTTAACGTTTTGTTTGCCTCTTTCATAAAGAATGCAATCGACTCGCGTTTAAATGCAAACAGATCCCTCCTTTGTGTTTTATTCGCTTTCTCCCAATCGGGAAGGTCATATCCATAATTAGAAAGGAACGACATCTTACACGCCTTGCAATAACATCCTTCTACCCTGAAGAATGGTCCATCAAGAAAAATTCCTTTTATTGAATATTTTGCGAGATTGCGGATTGTCGAAAATGCATATTCCCTGAATGAGGAATTGATGCATGAATATCCACCTGATCCGTAGGCACTTTGGATCCTGTCTCCATTTCGATCCTGTTGTTGCCAATCCGGGTACAATTTTGTCAATGACTCGGCAAGCCAGTGCACATTGAAATAAACGACCGGATAAATTCCGAGTGATTCATACGATTCAGATATTTTCCCCAGAATATCTTTCCGTTCCTGGACAGCACAATCAGAATGATAGTACGTTATACCGGATTCTCCTTCTGTAATATCATGTACTTCAACATGCTCGGCATTAAAGCCTAATTCTTTCCTGATATTGAACTGCTCCTCCAAATCCAATGCTTCATATTTATCCGGTTCAGGAGGTATGAAGTCAACGATCCTAAGGGGTTTATCTTTCCATAGGGCAATCTTATTCATCTTACATCTCCTAACCTTTGATTGATCCTTGCAAGCCGCTGACAAAATGGCGTTGCATCAATATATAAAAAATTATGATCGGTACAAGTGAAATGACGACGCCAGCAGCCATGGTCTTCACATCGGTTCCAAATGTACCAGACAGATAAGCTAATCCAAGAGCTATAGGAAACAGGTTTTCATCTTTTAAGATGATCAATGGCCACATAAACGAATTCCACACAGAGATGAATGAAAAAACGCTTAGGGCAGCTAGCGTCGGTTTAGTCAGTGGCAGAATTACACTCCACCAAACCCTGAATGGACCACAACCGTCAATTATCGCAGCCTCCTCTATTTCCTTCGGGATGGTCAGATAGGCTTGACGCATCAGGAATATGGAAAATCCACCTATCAATCCAGGTATGATCAATCCCCACCACGAATCCACCATTCCAAGCTTTTCAACGATGATGAACAATGGAACGAGTTTACCCTCTTCAGGAAGAAACATTGTTGCGATAATCGCATAGAAGATAAATGTCCTACCCGGAAAATTCATTCTGGCTAGTGGATAGGCTGTAAGAGCCGTCAAAAAAATATGAGAAGGGACCATAATGAGCAATAGTAAAAAAGAATTCAACAGGTACCGCGGAAATGGAATAGCTGTCCACGCTTCAATAAAATGGTCGAATACAGCCGGCTTCGGAATAAAACTTGGCGGAAAACCGAAAACGTCCTGAGCATTGGACTTGAAAGCTGTAGATAATAACCATAAAAAGGGGCCGATGAAAATAAGTGATACCGCAATCAACAGTACATATAAAAAAACGTTTTTGCCGATTTTTCTCCATTTGTACAATTGCTTGTCGTTCATTGCACCGAGTGCCCCCCTCTCGAGATTTTGTAATTTATGATCGTAAGAATCATCAAGATCACCCATAGAACTATGCCCATTGCAGTTGCATATCCCATATCAAGCTGCACAAAAGCTTTTTGATAGATATACAGAGGAAGTGACATTGTACTATCCAACGGTCCTCCACCTGTCATGATATAAATACTTGTGAACATTTGAACTGTCCCGAGTGTGGCCATTACAAGTGTTACGGCAAACACAGGTCGTAATTGAGGTAAATAGACATGCCACAAAATCCTGAGCGGAGATGCTCCATCTATCCTTGCCGCTTCAATCAACTCCTTCGAAACTGCCTGAAGGCCAGCAAGGTAAATCAGCATGTAGAACCCCATCGCTTTCCAGGCTTCAAGGATTGATACAGCTGGTATAGCCGTTTTTGTATTCAATAACCAATTTGTTTCCGCATTAATTCCGATGCCATTCAAGAAGGCATTCACCAATCCAGACGGATGGTATAAATATTTCCACATGATCGCGACAGCTACCATAGCCGTAACTACTGGCAGGTAATAAATCAGTCTAAAAAAATTGATCCCTTTGATCTTTCTATTAACGAGAATAGCTAAAAATAATGGAAGAATGACTACCATAGGAACAGTAATGAGAAAATACTTCATTGAATTCCCTAATGACTTCCAAAATTTATCATCTTGCATCATCGTTTTATAGTTTTCCATTCCTACCCATTCGGCTGGTGCAAGAATGTGGTATTCAGTAAAGGAATAATAGAAAGCATTCAAAGTCGGAAGATACTCAAAGGTAAAGAGAAGCACTATTGCAGGGAGTAAAAAAATATATGGAATAAAATTGAATTTCTTTTTTCTCCTCTTTTTTGCCACGACTACACTTTGACGGATGGATGTTTCTACTTGGTTTAAAGCCAATCTATCAACTCCTTTCTAAGAACCTGGAAAAAAAGAAGTGCAGCGGATTGGATTTTTATAGATCCGCTGCGTTGATCCTTGCTTCTATTTAGAAAGTTCTTGGTTCCAGTGTTCTACAGCTGTATCAAGTGCTTCTTTTGCAGTTTTTTCACCTAAAAGGGCTGCTCGGATTTGTTCAAGGTAGAAATCTTTCAGTTCTTGTTCTTTTTCAATGCCCAGTGAATTGATTGTAAGATTCGGAGATATCTCAACCATTATTTTCCTTGCTTCGTCATGGATGTTTTTCACCTCAAAATCAGTAAAGAATGGATCTTCTAAGGTTTCTTCTGTTGAAGGAAAGATTGCAACCAACTTAGTGAACTCCAACTGATTTTTGGCGTTCGTCACGTAAAGAGCGAATTTCGCTGCCTCTTCAGGATGTTTTGATTTCTTAGGGACGACGAATGTCTGGATACCAGCTAAAGCTACTTTACCTTCACTACCTGAAACAGGTTTAAAAACTTTCAATTTAGGAAGGACACTTGGAGCGTTCTTTTCAATCCCTACCAATGTAGACGCAAGCTTTTGTCCAACATGGGCTTGCTGTCCATTTTCAAATGTTTGCTGAAGCTGGCGATCATCTTCTGAAACCGCCCCTGACGCAACGGCACCGTTTTTGTATCCCTCTACAAACATTTCAACAAATTCAACATGTTCTTTTGAGTTGAAAACCGCCTCCGTACCTTCATCATTTAATATCGGAAGCCCTTGTCCAACTAGCACTTCCATAGTCGGCAAGTCATTTGAACCGTAAACCTTCGGCAGTTTTGCGTGGATCTTTTTCCCATTCTCCAATATTTCTTCCCATGTTTGTGGCGGGTTGTCAGGATCAAGCCCTGCTTGTTCGTATACCTCTGTATTCAACATTCCGACTGCAGGTCCACCATGATACCATGGGATTCCCAGTAGTTCATCGTTGAAAGTCAGCCCTTCAATCAATCCATCGATATATGGATCCAATTCTTTTTCATCGACGAGGGAATTGATTGGATTCAGTACGTCATAACTTCTTATCAAGGAGATATCCATACTGGCAAGGTTGACGACATCAGGGACTTCTTTACTTTGTAGTGCAGTAATGAACTTTTTCGAAGCATCAGCACCAGGGACATCCACCCATTTGATCTTTACGTTAGGATTTTCTTTTTCATAGTTGTCCACAATTCCTTGGATATAATCTCCAAAATTTTTCTTGAGATTGATTGTCCAAAATTCCAGCTCAATGTTTTCATCCTTTTCTGCAGATGAATCTTCCTGTGGTGAACAAGCGAGTAGCGGTAGGAAACAGAGTAAAATGACTAATGACAAACTCATGATTTTTGTACGACCCATTTAAATACCTCCCTATTTTTAAAATATTCCGAAAACTAAATATGTAAATACTTTTATTAAGTTACATTATATGGTCCTGGCTATTTAAAGACAAGTCTTTTTAATGTCTTTAAATAGCCTGATAATATACTAGAAAACATTCGGCGAAGCAATCCTTGTATACTTTACTTCTTTCCCAACTCCTTTCTTTAAGCCAGGTTCATAATAAAGCCTTTCTACTTCAAGTTCATCAATTCTTTCGATACGACCACTTAAATAATCTCTGATCCTTTGTCGAGTCGTATCAATCCTGGCGAGGAGACCACCATACCGGATGTCTAAAATTTCCCACCCGAATGGTTTGTTATAATCCATCCACTGTGATCTGTGAAGATTCCTCAATTTATTTACTGCATCGTGTAAAAGCTGTAATTCTTTTTCAGACGTTTCCTGCAGCTCATCTTTCATAGTATTACTATATCGTTCTACTAGTTTTAATCCTATTTCACTCTTTACACTAAGTACGGAACACAGGGTTGCAGCGAATTCATATAGTGTGCCCCATGTTGACTCTTTTTCCAAATAAGGTTCTAACTCCTGATGTATGGTTTGATAGTGCTTATTGAAGTCCAGATTTTGTATTTGTTTATCAAATAAACCTAAGAGCGGATCTTGCCATAATAAATATTTCGTCGGGCTATCAGGGATCAGTTTATGCCAATCTGCAGCAGGATGCATGTCCATTTTCCCGATTGTCAAAAACGCTTCATAACGGCCTCCTGTACAAAATTCAAACCGATTTTTCAATTTCTGTTGATCGACTTTATTTGAATATCCATGTTCTGCGAAAAGCTGTAATCCTAAAAGACCATAATAATAATTGCTTTCTGCTCCATCATCTCCCCAGAGTGTTGCGAAAACTTCCTTAACCCCTTCTTTTTTGCAAGCATTCAGAGCGGCATTTGTCGTAATAAATGTTTTCTCATGATGAATCGTCGGCCCATGCCACGTCCATATCCCACCTGCAAAAACAGGTTTTGATCCAAAATCCGCATGCATCCTAATAAAATTTCTATAAAAATCCTCTGATTCGTTATAGTAATCCCAATATACAAGTTGAACACCTTCAGGGATGTTCTGCAAAACCTCTTTCGGAACTTGGATATTCAGATCGTAATAGGCATTGGATTCTGACCATACACGGAAATACATATCACTCCAAACCATCGGCTTCAACTTAAGTTTATCGGTTATCTCTTTTACTTTTTCAAGGTGCTCTGTCATCAAAGTGAACCGGTCTTCTTTTCCAAACTGGTCTAAAAAGTTCCCTCTGCCCAAACCATGTGCTTCATCCATTCCAATATGAATCCTATCCGTCCTGAATGGATGTGTCGATGCAGCAATCATTTTTTCGATAAAATCGTATGTTGCCTTGTTTCTCACCAATAAAACGTCTGAAGTATCTTGAATACTTGATGTATGAGACCATCTTAAATAAGAGGACAAATGTGCAAGTGTCTGTATACATGGAATGACTTCAATCCCGAAACTATACCCGTAATCATCTATTTCCTTTAACTCGGATTCTGTATATCTTCCTCTCATAAAACCGAAGTAAGGATCCGATTCAATCGTATATGTGTCTTCCGTATACAACATCATCATGTTGAAACCCATCAACGCCATATGCCTCATGAATGACTTTACTGTATCAGGCTTTAGAACAGCATTTCTTGAACAATCAAACATAGCACCGATTGTAGTGAATTGTGGTTCTTCTTTAATTTTAAAGGAGCTCTGTTTTTCAGCGGATTGTAGAAACAGCCCCAGTGCCCTGAAAAAGTGGACCTTGTCATGGTATTTGATCGTACCTTGATTGTTTCCTAGGTATACTTCAATGAGGTTTTCAGACGTCTTTTCGACTTTTACAGGTATACCCTTTCCATCTACTTTAAAATGGCGTTGAGATTCCAGTTCTGACAAACCATCTTTCAGTTCATCGGGCAAACCATGCAGATTCAAAATCATTTTATCCTCCTTACCTTCAAAGATGGGATTGCACAACATTTTTAATTGCTTCTGCCGCATAAACAATCCCTTTTTCATCACCCAATAGAACGGTCTGGGTAATCCATATAGCCTGACGATCGCCCATTTGCTCTGCAATTGGACAATGAAACTCCGGTTCTTTTCCGGTCCATTCTTGGATGGACCGGGTGATAGAATCATACTTATTGATTGCAGTATAACCTGTTGAAGATGGTATTCCCTGTTCACTGAGCATCTTTACAAATTGGGATTTGTTTACACGTTCTGATAGTGCCTTTTCTAAATAAAACATGAATAAATGGTAACCGTTACGCGTAACTCGAGGATCCGTTTTAAATAGCTGGATCCCTTCTACGGGACTGAGAAGTTCAGTTAAAAGTTTTGCATTTCGGTTCCGTAATTCGATTTGATCTTCCAACCGGCTCATCTGCCCTAACAAAATTGCGGCTTGAAACTCGGTGATTCTTAAATTCCACCCTATTTCATCGTGCTGATACCATGATCCATCACGCACACGCCCCACATTGGCTAGCGACCATGCTTTATCTGCTAATCTTTTATTGTTGGTAAGGATAATCCCCCCTTCTCCAGAAGTCAGGTTTTTACTAGATTGAAAGCTGAACGTCCCTAAATCACCAATCGCTCCTACACCTTGTCCTTTCCATTGGGCTCCCACCGCTTGGGCTGCATCTTCAATCAAAACGAGATTATATTGTTCAGCTATTCCCATTAAACGGTCTAGATTTGCTGGTGTTCCGCCTATGTGCACAGCAACAATAGCCTTGGTTTTTGAAGTGATGGCTTGTTCAACTTTTTCCGGGTCAATCAATAAAGATTCCTCTTCCACATCCACAAATACTGGAATCGCACCAAAAAGGAGTGCAGATGTGGCAGTTGCAATGAAGGTATATGGAGGCATGATGACTTCGTCGAAGGGTTTAACACCAGCTGCTTGAAGAGCAACTGTGATGGCTAGTGTTCCGTTTACTACTGTGACACCATGATCAGCATCTTGAAACCTAGCAAACTTATCCTCAAATTCAGGTATTTTGTGTTGGTAGTCTTTGAGGTTCGATCCACCAGAACCTCCCCACTTGCCCGAATTCAACACTTCATTCAAATAGGTCGATTCCAATGCTCCACTTAACGGCCAGGTAGGATAACGTGGATTTCCGACATTTCTTCCCTTTTCATCGAATCTTTTCATATGCTTTCCTTTCAGTTCAATTTGCTTTGATCTTCGCCAACTGATAATGATTAGCTACCTTTTGTATACCTTTAATAATATCCTGTATGTCGTCATCAGTATAAAATTCACTGACAGGAATCCTTATTGAAGTGGTGAGGATTTTTTCCGCAATAGGGCAAGATCCTTTTTCATATGTCACATTGGATAGTTCAAAAGGAAAATGACTATTCAAATAGGCTTGTTTCTTTTGGAACAAACCATTTAAATAAACGACTTCAGGGATATAGCCGGATGCCGCCGGTATCCCCTCAGCCCTTAATGCTTCAGCGAATTCATCCCTTGAACAAGAGAAGCTCTCCTTATCAATCTGGAACATATAGAACCAATAGGTACATGTATCATCTTCTTCCACTTTATGAGGATGGAGGCCATTCAACCCTTTGATCCCATTTGTGATTTCATCTCCATATTCCGTTCTTTTCGCACATATGTGTTGGAGTTTTTTCAACTGTGCAATTCCGACAGCTCCTTGCAGTTCTGTCATCCGATAGTTAGGTGCAAGATAGGTTAAATCTTTTTGGACATTCTTTCCGAATCGTTGATAGTTTTTATCTGCAAAAGCGTGAGTGATTTTAAAATCTTCTTCATCACCTGAATTAATGACGACAATACCTCCATCGCCTGTAGATATATGTTTGAAATCATTGGTGCTGAAGCATCCATAATCACCAATGGTACCAACAAGCCTACCTTTATAACGGGCAAGGTAACTTTGCGCACAATCTTCGATCACTTTCAAATTATATTGTTTTGCGATTTTCATGATTGGATCCATGTCAGCTGGATTACCAGCTAAATGTACAACAAGAATCGCTTTTGTACGATGTGTGATTCTTTGTTCAATTGATTCTGGATCCATATTGTAAGAATGAGGATCAAGGTCCGCAAATACAGGGATAGCATTTTGGTAGAGGATCCCGATCAATGTTCCCTGATCTGTGATCGGGCTAGTGATCACCTCATCGCCGACTGTGATACCAGCTGCTCCTAATGCAACATGTATGGCAGCTGTACCTGAAGAAGCAGCAACGCTATACTTTACACCATAGAGATCATTGAAATCACTCAAAAACTTCTTCACTTTATTTCCACTATGGTAAAACAGTGTGTTCTGTTCCAGTGCTTCGAGTAACTCTCTACTTTCTTCCAGACCAAATCGTTTGCCAGTTCCAAAAGGAGTTTCTTTTACTTTTTTACCACCGTGCAAAGCCAGCTTACTCATTAAAATCGCTCCTTTTTACAATTTGTCCCCAAGTTCGATCAAGTACTTTCCATTTATCACATGCTTTTCACAAGTCAGACCATAACGATTGACCAATTTATTTCCATTGACTTTTTCTTTATTAGAAACCGGGATTAGGATGACTGCGTTTTCAATGGCATTCGCCACTTTGATGGACCCGTCAGGATTCAATCCGACAATCTTCATTTCAAGCCTTTCTCTCACCCATCTGTTGATTTGTTCTCCTGTCCAAAATATGAATCCCATCTTTCTAGCTTCCTGTGTGACAAATTTTACTGCTTGTCGTACAGATTGCTGTCTATAAATATGAATTTGATGAAATAAAAAATGCGCTACCCCCCGGACCATTTTGACATTCTGGAGAAATGGTTTGACAATGCTGTTATCTGCTAAGCGATCCAGATCGACATCCTGTGTCAAAAAACTGATTTCAACGACATCATAAAAACGGTTATTCTGATCAGTCCATGAAACTGGAAAATAAGGGTGACATGTACCGAAAAGGAATCCTATATTGCCCTTTTTACTTGGTCCTCTTGTCTGGTCGGATTGTATGCCATGCTTTTCACACCAATCAAACAGCTCGCCCCATTTTTCGAACCTTGTATAATGGTTTTTATTTGAGAAAACTTCTGACTTTCCAGTGACCTGTTTCAACCAGCTTAATTGGCGTGAAAATTCAGCTTCGCTCCAATCGCCATCATCAGCTTCCAATGCATTATAATGGAATGCCAGCTCATGACCTTCGTCTTCGATTTTTTGATAAATTTTCTCGGAATAACCTGGTTCCATCATGCACCAGGTCGTTTTAAGACCACATTCTGTCAAGACTTCAAGTGTCATTTCTGCGGATTCATCCTGATTGATATCACTATCGTGTGAGATCATAGCCACTTGATCTATTCCTTCTGGCCAATAATCTATAATCGGTAAAGTTTTTTCTTTTTGCAGTGCAGTCCGAAGCAATTGTGCTATTAAAATTTCCTTCCATAGATCTGCATAAGGATACGTAAAATATTTTTCACCCGTTTCGGTGATACTCCGATCCCACTCCCAGTCCAATTCAAACCCATCCTCCGCTTTCAGCAACTGATCATCTAAATTCGCTGTGCCATCAGGTGCCGGTACACCATCTTCCGTTACGGGCTTCGTACCTTGCTGAAACCCTACCACAGATCCGATAATATCAACTGCCCACCGATGGACTTCCCCTTTTCCGTATGTAAATCTTTGGTACACGGCACCGGCTTTTTCACCTATCGGCGTATTTGAACGAAGAATCCCCCTTTCTTCAATGATTTCCACCTTATCCGACAGTCCTTCCAAGGTGATCGCTTTCAAAAATCGTAGAGAAACTCGATTATCTTCATTTAATCCTTCAGCATATCCCTTTTTGATTTCTTTCGGTCGACACCCTAATATTTCGCCAATTTCTTTCAAACCACCATATGAAATCAATGCTCCACCCTGAAGGATGAATTCAAGGATCCTGTCATTCGAACTTTGTTCAATAGGGTCAACTGGAAGGATTAAAATATCGTATTCATTTGAAATTTCGACATCATTTTCAATCCATGTAAACGGGATACCCGCATATTCTAAAATATGTTTCAGATATATTTCAAATACATTTTCCCCTGCAGCCCATCTCTTCAACGCGGTGGTTCTATCAAAGTAAACTGCTACTTTCGCCAAATTCATGTAAAAACCCCTTTTACATCATCATAATTTCACTTTTTTTCCAGTTCTTCTGCTTTCATTTGCAGCTTCAATAAATCGGATGATCTCGGTCGTTTCTTCGATATCGATTCTTGGCTCACCTGTTTTGAACATGATCATCACCTGTTCCAACAAGCTTGCATAATGTGGTTTCGTTCCCGATTGCCCATCTGCAAATACAGTTGATGACTCCATATGAATCAGTGCCCCGAATTGATTATTACCTTTTCTGTTTCCCCTGACGGTGCCGATTCTTCCATCTTCCCATTCCCCAACAAGAAGGTCATAGTCTTCGTTCGTTGCCGTTTCAACACTTATACAGCCTTTGCCGAGAATCGTGAATAGCATTTCGACTGAATGAATTCCATACCAGAATAAACCAGGCTGCTTCTCAACAATGTTCATCGGTCCATACGAGTCTGCTCCTATGATATTTTTGCTTAATTTCAGATTGTTTTGGAGCCCTTCTGCATATCGAAGAGAGGATGTGCTCATGATAGGGATTTCCATATCATGTGCGATTTCCTGTATTCTCACTGCCTCTTCATAATCAACTGTAAATGGTTTATCAATGAATACTGGTTTTTTAAATTCCGCTATCCGCTTAAATTGCTCTAAATGGACTCTCCCATCGACCGAAGTCAATAAGATGGCATCAGATATTTCACAAACTTCTTCTATGGAATCCGTAATTTTGATCCGAAATTCGCCTTTTAACTTTTCAGTGATCCCTTCTATTCTTGAATAACTTAAATCAAAATCCGGTGAGCCCCCTGGAAATGCGATAACCACTTTTCCTCCGGGCACATGATAAGGGTGCTCTGGATCATTCAGCAATTCCGTGAATGCAGCGCAATGAGAAGTATCTAATCCGACCATACCAATTTTTAATTGGTTACTCATGATTCCCTCCTAACATAATTTTCCGAATATTCATTCTCATTATAAAACTAGTACTTAAATAAAGACAAGTCTAAAAAAAGTCTTTTATTAACTTCAGCTATTGGTTATAATTATTACAATTATTAGTAAACGCACGTGAGGAGTGAGTTTTTTGGATAATAACAGACCAGAATTCGAGTTTGAAAAAGGGATTGCAATCGGTGTGATCGGCCCTCAATTCCTTATTGAAAGGACTGAAGAAGCACTGAAAGGTTTTCCATCCTTTGTCCCCTACTTTCACAAATGTGATGATGAAAGTGACATCTCCTCGATCCCGAAAGGTTTGATGAACAAGGTTGAAGTCCTTCTTTTCCTCGAATATCAATTATTCAGAAAAGCAAAAGAGAAGGATTTCATCATACCTGTCCATTATGTGCCATTGATGGGGACAGGTTTATACCGTTCACTTTTCCGTACTAAAACCTTATATGGCCTGAAAACACTGACAGTGGATTCTGTACCAGAGCAATATGTCAATCAAATCCTCGACGAATTAGAAGAAAAAAATACGAATAAGATTTTCTATGAAGGTTCGGCTCTTGATACTGTAAACGGCATAGTTGATTTCCATTCCCGATATTTCGATAATCGGCCAGGCTCCTCTGCAATGACTGGTATACAAGCAGTTTCTGAAAAGCTTGATGAACTAGGTATTCCGAATGAATGGGTGACTCCAACCCATCAGGATTTGATTGTATCCCTTGAACGAGCATTACTTGCCACTAAAACAAGACGTAACAAGGAAGCTCAGATCGTAGTGGGATTAATCAATATAGATGATTTCAGAAAGGTCGCAGATAATTTTCCGACCGAACATGAAGTACAGAAACTGAAACTTGACCTCCACCGGCTATTGTTGGATTATGTAAAACTTTTAGACGGACATTTAACTAGTTTGGGAGGTGGAGAATACCTTTTCTTCACTACCAGAGGAATATTTGAAAGGGAGACTAGAGGATATAAATTTTTACCGATTCTAAATGATGCTCATAAATCACTTGGTGTTTCATTAAGCTTGGGTATCGGTTTCGGAAGGACGGCAACGGACGCCGGAAATCATGCCCGAATAGCTTTAAGGCAATCAAAAGATTTCGGAGGTAAAACGTGTTTTATCGTAAGAGAGGATAGAAGTGTGATAGGCCCTGTTGAAATGGCGAACCCGATGATCTATGACCTTTCAATTACAGATCACAAGCTTCTTAAGGAAGCTGAGCAGGCTGGTATGTCAGCTGCTTACATGAGTAAACTGATGGCTCAGGTCACTCGTTACAAAAAAACGAACTATACTGCGCAGGAGCTGTCATCTATTCTTGGGATCACCATCAGAAGTACCCACCGAATCCTTGCCCAATGGATCGATGCAGGATTGGTGGACGTCGTCGGTGAGGAAAAAATCACTTCACGCGGGAGACCGAGACAAATTTATAAACTTACTTTCGTTGCTGCACAACTTGATAAAATACAAGAAAGAGTGGAATAAAATTCTTTTATCCCACTCTGAATTTGTTTATTTTTTGAGTATCGATCGAACAGCCAACACCATGTAAATCATTATTCAACAAAACATTTCCTTCATTAATGGCAGGGCCCTCACTAACAGGGTCATCTTCCAAGAACATTGGACCATTCAAATCAACAGGTCGATCGATTCCTAGATAATTAAATAAATGTGCACTTGCAGTAAGACCTAAGGTAGACTCTGTTAAGCCACCGCCAAGTAAATCTAAATTTGCTTCCCTAGCTATCTCCCCACATAATTTGGCACCTAAAAGACCTCCCATTTTTGTAATTTTGATGACAGCTGTATCACAAGCCTCAAGGCGTATCGCCTGGATTAGATCTCCAGCGGTCCAAATACTTTCGTCCAGGGCGATCGGTACATACGTCTTTCTTCTCAATTCTGCATGTCCCAAAAGATCATTTGCTTTTAAAGGCTGCTCGAAGACATCTACCCCTAACTTTTCAAGACCCTTTGAAACCGTTATTGCTTCAGAAAGTGTATAGCCCTGATTTGCATCGACACGAAGGAATAAATCAGGTATCGCTTCCTTCACTGCTTCAACAAGTCTCAGATCCTCATCTGCATTGAACCCAATCTTCAAATCAATTCCCTGATAACCATTTTCTAAGGCAAAATTGGCTTTTTCGATAGCATCCTTGATGTTATCAGTGCTTATTAGATAGGACAATTGAACTGAGGGTTTTGGTTTGGTGAACCAAAGTGATGCTATCGATTGTTTTCTTTGTTTTCCTATCAAATCATGAAGCGCTATGTCGATTGCAGCTTTAGCGATCGGTTGACCAATAGTCAATCCATTTTTAATTTCATTCTTCATCAATTTATGTGCCTTTTGTAAATCACCTATATTTTCTCCAATGAGCACCGGTTTAAAATAATTTTCAATTGTCGATACAACAGATTCCTTTGTTTCATAACTCCATCTGTTGCTCGGCCTGGCCTCCCCCCATCCTTCAGTCCCGTCATCCGCTGTGATTTTTACAAATACATGCGGAGCACCTTTTTCGGTATCTCCTACAGAACCACCAGAAATCCTAAAGTTCTGCTTCATCGGTAAATTCAAAGGATATACATCTATTTCTATAATTTTCATTTCAACCTCCATTCCAACTTAAGGAAGTGTGTTCTTTAAAAGTAAAGTTTTATTGTGTTAGCAGTTCAGGATTGTACCGCAATAGATTTCCAATCAGAACCATTCCGTAGGTAGAACTAAATGTATCTTGTGGACGGTTTAACAACTGGACTGATATATCCCTGATCTCTTTATCGACCTGGCTAAGAGTTACCCACTCAGAAATTAACACAGAATAATTTTTGCTGCCACTTCCATCAACGAACATACTAACTCGTGGGTCGGAATAATCACCCTGCCAAATAAGTTCTTTAAAAGTTGAAGTGAATTTCATCATATCTTCTTCAGTAAAAACTGTCCCTATCTGATATAAATCTACTGCTAGACCAAGCTCAATATTTGCGTGACTAATATCTTCACTTTTGTATCTAAAGTATCCAAAATCCCATTGTTGCCCTGAATCATCCCAATAATTCCAAACAAAAGCATCACCGTTATCAGTTTCTTTTATGTGTAAACTACTTTTTAAGAAGTTTCCCATTCTTTGAATCTTATCTAAATAAGCTTCCTTTTTAGTTACTCGATAAAGATTTACAAGTGTTCTGCCTGCTGCAGCATATTGATTGTGAGGAATTGTAATCCCTTTTGACGGTTCATTAAATGGAAAATACTCATTAATTTGGGTCATTCTCGCAGTATCATCAAAGGGAAACTTGTAAACTCCCATTTTAATTCCATTATGCTCCCATTCTGCCCAATGTTGTTCCCATTTCGGGACGAAATTTTTTTCTAATATTTTTAGATAGTCCTTTGCCTTTTTGGTGTATTCTTTACTTAGGGTCTCATCTTGATAAACAATATCTATAAATTCGGAAATAGAAGTTAATGCCATCCCTTCATGAACGATATATTCACCGTACTGCTGCAAGGAAACATCGTCGTAATATGTTGCCGCATCCGAGTCATTAGCATCATCATTCGTTAAGTAAATACGTATTTGTAGTCCTGCTGTATCAGGGGTTTTAAAGTCTACAGAGTAAGATTGCCACTCATTGTTTGAAAAAGAAAATTCCTTAATAGGTTTACCTGTATCCTGGCGTACAATCATAATTTTCCCAAGATCATCAGGATGCTTATTTTTTGCTCTAAACTTAAAGTTATATTGTTTACCTGGTGTATAGTTCGGAATGATTGTATAGGCTGATACAAAGTTTTCCCCTTCTGAATTTTGAACTAAAGTGCTGTATGTTCCACTTGCTTTATCTTCATCCGTTCTATACACAGACCCTTTTCCGCCATACCAGGGATAAGGATACCAACCGTCAGTCATGTATGCACCATTGCTGTCTTTATAATAAATACTATCCTTTTCCATATTTCCATTCATAATTTGATCGATACTATAACCGGAAGTCCACCAACTCTCAAAACCATCACCTTGAAAATCCTCTAATTGAGCAAACATACCATCAACGTCTTCCACAAATCTGTCTAAATACTCTTCATTTTTCGTTGCCCTATAAACACCCAGGTACCCTTTCAATACATAGGATTCATCCCACCCATATACATTTGACGGAGTATATCCCAGCCTAGGTATGGGCCCGACATGCCCAGCTCCATCATATGCCTGACTTTGATCAGCGTCATAATCATTAAACCTTTTTAACCAATCGGTATCCTCTCCTATTGCAGAATTTGAAAAAGTAGAAGAAAAAACAAGCATCAGTACAATCATGGCTACTATAAACCATCTTTTCATTTTTTTCCCTCCGAAGAAAACATTATTTTAAAGAACAGTATAAAAATTCTGAAAATAAAAGACAAGGTCTTTAATAGGACCGAAAACTTAATCAAATCTCTTGTACTAAGACCTAAGCCCTAATTTTATTGTAAATAATATAAAGACATATAAAAGACTTGTCTTTTATAAAACTAGTTAGCTATTATATTCCTGAATATAGATTTTGGAATTTTCATACAAAGGAGGGTGGATCTAGTATTTTTAATACGATAAAAGGAGGATATTGAATTGAAAAAGTTTGGATTAACATCGTTGATATGTATGTTGGCTCTAGGGGTGTTTTCTTCAATACCATCCAAACAAGTGGATGCTTCGACTGAATCTATCGAACCTGGGAAAATGCTTGCAGATTATGCTGGTACAATTCGAGAAGCAGAGCCCAGAGCCGATGGAATCCACCATGTTGATACGCCAGCAATGATTGAAAAATTAAAAGAACTGAATGTTAATACGTATTATTATTTGATCTGGCATGAAGAGACGGACTGGGATGATTTAAGGGTTGAATTTCTTCCTGCTGCGAAAGAAGCTGGGATCGATGTTGTCGTTTATCTAGTCCCTCCTTCTGAATCGACAGGAGAAAGGAAATCTTATCCCTATACGACCGATTATATCGCTTGGTCAGAAGCCATCGCCAACCTTTCTCTGGAATATTCGAATTTAATTGGTTGGGCCATTGATGATTTTAACCATAACCTCAATACATATACTCCGGAATATATGGCCCAAATGAAAGAAACTTCAGAAGCGATTAACCCCGACTTGTTTTTCACACCTCAGATGTATACCAATTCTCTTTCAGAATCTTTTCTTGAAACACGTGGAGATTATATAGATGGGGTTGTGCTAGCCTTTAGAGATGGGATTTATCGCAACACCCAGGTTTATGAAACAGCACAACAACAGATTGATGAATCCTATGCACTGCTTAGTGAATACGATCTTCCACTCTACTGGATGATTTATGCGTCTCAGCTATCAAGAACTCCAGCGAATCCATCATCTCATTATGTAAGAGAAGTGGTTCAAATTGCTTTAGAAAACATGCAGAAGGGGAAGATAAATGGGATCATCACCTATGTACTAAAAAAGAATTTCGCTCCGGAACCAACAGATGATAAGGCATACAATGATGAGGGATATCTGAACTTTTTCATCGGTCTGGGTGCACCTAGTTCTTCTGGTAATTATACAGAAGCAACACAGGAAGTCAGAATTGATAAAAAGTCAGAGAATTATTCTTTGACCTTTCAAACGATGGACCATGGCCCGAATGTCTTTGGCTACCACAAAAAACAACTCCTCGTTGATGGAGAAGTGGTATGGGAACAAGATACTGCTGAAATGGTCTCTGACTTGGCCTGGGATTCTAAACATGTCGATCTTACTCCGTACATGTCTGGTAAATCTAAGGTAGATTTGACTTTCCGTTTCTATGAGAATAAAGGAGTAAATAACTACTGGACCTATGTTGGATTCGATGCGTTAGAACCAACAGGTTTCACAATAGAGAATCATAATTTTGCAGACAGTTCCAGTTGGGAATTTTCATCAAACACAGGTGCCATTATCGGAGAAATACTCCACTATGATGAACAAAGAAGCTTGATGGCTTATCATCATACAAAAGTATCTTATACAACCTATAAACTCTTTGTATCCATTCATAATGCAGACATTGATGAAGAAATCAAACAGATGCTACTTTCAAAAGCAGAAAAAATCATGGCAGATTACTTCAGTGAACAAATTGAAAAAGCAAGGCAGGGACTGAACAGTTTAGAAATGCAAATAGAATCACAGAAAGGAAAGAAAATTCCTGTTGAGCTGGCCAACAAATGGACAGCCATGATTCATGACCTTGAAACACTTTATGAATGAACCAAACGATGAATCCCTTCTGTTCAATCAGAGGGGATTCATTTTCTAAATTTGTCGAACTCCCTAAAGATTTGTATTCACATAATAGATTGTCTTTTCAATATGTGAAGGTGTTCCCGGGGCATCATGTCCTGAAAAGGGGTATATTTCCATACTTTTTTCTGATGTAATGTGATTATATACACCAAAAATCGGCTTTGGGGGACAAATAAGATCTTTAAAGGCAACTGAAACACGGATTTTACTCTTGATGTTTGAAGCATGATTAAGAATATCGAAGTAGCTCAGATTGGTAAGGACTCTCTCCATATATTCTGGATGAAGTTTCATGAAGTTTTCTATCTCAACAACTGATCCTTCCATTTTTTGCTTTATTGTCAGTTCAATATCACACATATTTGGTACATCTGCTACAACAAGAGCTAGTCGCGAATCCAATGCTGCCACCGCCATCGCTATTCCACCTCCTAAGCTTGAACCCATTAAACATACAGCGTTTGGATCAATCTCACTTTGCTCCATGATAAAATCAACAGCACGTTTACAATCCAGCCAAACTTTATAGTAATAGTATTCTTCTTTTACCAACAAGCCTTGAGTTGCCCAGCTACCCGTATTTCCATGAGAGTATTTACTGTCATCACCTGTTTCCCCCATCCCGCGGCAATCGACTGCAAATACCGCATAACCCTGGATCAACCAGGTCATATATTGGGAGATTGACCCTTTACTACCTCCATAACCATGGTAAAAAATTATACATTTTAATTTTTCTTTGGTACCAACTGGTTTGATATAATAAGCTTTTATAGGTGTTTCATAAGCTCCTTGATAAATTACTCGCTCTACCCTAACTTGCTTGATTGGATATTTGATTTCCTCTATCCGTGGTCTTAATGGAATATTCTTACACTCCGATAGTGCGTTATCCCAAAAGCTATTGAAGTCTTCCCTCCGTGTCAATTCAGGACGATAACCTTCATATTCCCTTATAAGTGCATCTATTTCTCTCATCTTTCCACCCTTTTCATCCTTCCTTTGTGATTGTTTTAAAATTAGCAACATAGTCAACATTTGTCAAAATATTTTCGAAATTATTACGGTTATCTTTCGTTAAATCAATTTATAAACATAAATAGACCCTCCAGAGGCGCTGCCACTAGGAGGATACTGTTTAAAATCTTCAGCTGGTAGACTTTGCGGGGGCTGCCTCGGCCGACTTGTTCTTCACCTTTAATGGTGGCCAGTTTTCATTTTCAAGTAAAGCCCGGTTTGCTTTTCACAATCGTATACGAATCTCTCATCATACTAAGCCAGACGTCGTTTCCATTTTTACATATTCCTTGATGATCTGGATGCCGATCTGTAAATCTTCGATGGATGCGTATTCGTCTGGGTGGTGGCTCAATCCATCACGACAAGGGATGAAAATCAGTCCGGTCGGCCAGTGTGATGCCATATTCATGACATCGTGACCTGCCCCGCTCTCCATGACAAGACAATCGTATCCAAGCTTGTCACCGGCCTCTTGAAGTTTACTTGCCACTTCTTTATCCAAAAGAACTGAATCTTCATCAACTAATTTACGGACCGATCCATCGACCTGGTAATGGTCAACAAGCTTTTGAAGTTCTTTTTCGATTTCTTCTGCTAGGCCTCGCTTCAGCTGATCGTCTACACTTCGGATGTCGATGCCCAGTTCAACTTTACCTGGAATGCTTGTCATTTTATTCGGGTGGAGATCCATCGTGCTGGTCGTCGCGACTACAGGTACCTCATTTTCATCAGAAAGCTCTTTGGCCCGTTCAGATACAAACGTGATGAGGGGAGCGATTGCCACGAGCGTATCTTGGCGTTTCCCCATCGGCGTGGTTCCGGTGTGGCTCGATTTCCCTTCGATCTTGATGTTAAGCCTTGTTGGACAAGCAATAGCCGTCGCAATACCGAACTTCTTGCCCGCTTCTTCAATTTGTACACCTTGCTCGATATGCAGCTCGATGAACTGGCTGATTTCATTTTGAGGACGTTGTGCTCCCGTGATTTTATTCCACTCTAAACCTCGTCCTTCTACTGCTTCCTTGACAGTAATCCCTGATTCATCTTTCATATCTTTAACCTGATCAGTGTTCAGTTTCCCTGTCATCGCCTTACTTCCGATGGTGGAAATACCGAAACGCGAAGATTCTTCTGAGGCGAAACAGATGACCTCGATGGGAACATCCGGTTGAAAGCCTTCTTCCTTCAGTTCTTTTACAGCCGCTAAACTGCATAAAACCCCAGCGACACCATCATATCCACCGCCATTTTGTACAGTGTCCAGATGTGACCCCATCGCAAAGGCTGGTTTGTCGTCTTGATCGGTCTCCCATCGAGCGATACAGTTACCAGCTTCATCACGTCGAACATTAAGTCCGGCCGATTCCGCTTTTTCTGCAAAAACGCCGATCGATTGCCACTCATCTTCACTATAGCCAAGCCGTGTAAAGCCATTTTTTTGTTCCAATTTATCCGTTAGATTGAATGCTTTAAGCGTCTTTTCCAACCATTTTTCGTTTCCCAACTTTTACACCTCTTTCCCTTGCAATTCCGAAATAGCCCTTACAAATATTTCGACCCCAACAGAAAGGACATCTTCCTGATAGTCGAATTCCGAATGATGATGGCCACTTGCGAGAGGTGTGCCGAAAACTAGGTAGGTCGCTTTCCCGCCACGCTCCTGGACACGGTTGATCATATAGGCTGCGTCTTCAGAAACGCCAATCACATCTTTCGGGATGACGTTTTTGATCAGGTGACTCTTCTCAGCTACCTGTTCGATAAGCGGAATGAACCATTCATCGCTCGTTGCATCGACACCATCACCTACGATTTCGATGGTCGCTTCTACGTCATGGAGTGCGGCACTCGCTTGGATGATCCGTTCAGCCTCTGAAATCATATATTGATTCAGTTCGACGGTCGCCCCTCTTGTCTCAAGCTGTATTTCCGCTTTTTCAGGAATGATGTTGCGCCCACTCCCAGCATGTAGTGTCCCTACATTGACCCGTGTCTTGCCATCTCCATGACGGGATATTCCGTGCAGATGGATAGATGCTGTGGCTGCTGCAAGCAGGGCATTCTTGCCTTTTTCCGGCTCTTTTCCAGCATGAGCAGAGACCCCTTTGAAGCTGACGTCACATTTGGTAGTGGCTAAAAATCCGCCTGAGGTCGCTGATACGTCGCCAACCGAATAGTCAAAATGGACTCCGATATGGCCGGATAAAAAGAAATCGACATCGTCCAGCCAACCTTTTTGGACCATGGACTTTGCCCCACGTGAACCTTCTTCTGCCGGTTGGAAAAGCAGCGTGTAACGGCCTTGAAGCTCCTCGATATGTTTAGCTAAAAACGAAGCGACCCCAAGGCCGATCGTCGTATGGCCGTCATGAGCACATGCGTGCATCTGTCCGGTTCTCGTTGATGCAAAACCGGTCCTCGAAGGATAGTGTTCATGAGATTCCGATTCTGATATCGGTAAAGCATCAATGTCAAAACGCAGAGCGATATGCGGTCCTTTTTTACCCGAATCAAGGGTTGCGACCAGGCCGGTATGACCGCCTTCCATCCGTTCTATAAACGAAGATGGTACACCTTCTGAAAGGGCCCTTTCTTCTTCTTCCTTTAACACATGAGCAGGTGGTACTCCCATTCTGATATCACTTGAGAGTGCTTCTTTTCCGACATGGATATCTTTAAATCCAAGGCTGGTCAAGGTTTGATAAATTCTGTGGGTCGTCACATATTCGGTCCATCCAACTTCAGGATATTGGTGAAATTGGCGACGCCATGTAACCAGTTGTTCCTTTTTACATTCGATGAAACCTTTTATATTCATAAGCCGCTCTCCAATCTCAATAGCGTATCCACAGCAACCTGTGCCATAACCTCTGTCCCGTTGGCAAGTGCTTCTTCGGCTAGTTCAAAATGCGGATCATGAAGCTGGTTCAGGTTTCCATGTTCCGACATTGTCCCGAGCCAGAAAAATGCTCCTGGGTATTTTAAAAGGAAACGGCTGAAATCCTCTCCTCCTAAAGAAGGGCTTATGTCTGGGGTTGCTTCATGACCGAGTATCTTTTGAGCGGAAGAACGGACTTGCTTCGCCCATTCTGGCGTATTGACTGTCGCCGGGTAACCTTCGATATAGTCGATGTCTGCCGTGCCTCCCATAGCCTCTGTTCCACTCTGCACGATTTTGTATAAGCGTTGTTTTATCGTTTCACATGTTTGCTTATTAAGCGTCCGGACTGTTCCTTCTATGGTGACCGTATCTGCAATGACGTTATAACGGTAGCCGCCTTCGATTTTACCGATTGTCAGGACCCCCGCTTCTAATGGATCGACGTTTCGGCTGACGACCGTTTGAAGCTGGTTGATGACACTCATGGCCATCGTGATCGCATCACATGTCTGATGGGGCATACTCGCATGTCCCCCGGTTCCATTGAATGTAATTTTAAACCGGTCGGATGCACCCATCATCGCGCCCTCCCTTACCCCGATTTTACCTGCGGGAAGGTCAGGCCAGACGTGTTGTCCGTAAACGACATCGGGTGTGTATTCATCGAAAACCCCGTTATCCATCATCGGCTGGGATCCTCCAGCCGGGGCATTTTCTTCAGCAGGTTGGAAAACGAGTAAAATCGTACCTGGAATCTCATTCTTCTTCTCATTCAATAGTTTTCCTGCGCCTAACAGCATGGACGTATGGGCATCGTGTCCGCAAGCATGCATGATCCCTTCTTTTTCAGAAGCAAAAGAGGCGTTCGTCTTTTCATTGATCGGTAGTGCGTCGATATCAGCGCGGAGGGCGACCACCCCACCTGGCCGTACTCCTTTTATCACGGCAAGTACTCCTGTTTTCGCGTATCCTTTTTTAAAAGGAGTCTCGTATTCTTTCAATTTATCTTGTATGAATTGAGATGTTTCAAATTCCTTCGTGCTCAATTCTGGATTTCTATGAAGGTGGCGCCTCATTTCTATGATTTCATTTTTTATACGTTCGCCTTGCCCTTCGAAATTCAGTATGGTCCGTTCCATGTAAAAAACTCCTATTCTTTTCTTACTAAAATTTCATATGGATGCCAGGGCCGATCGGTAATCCTAATAGATTCCAGACGACGAAGATGAGTGTCCAGATAGCCAGGAAGATGACCGTATATGGCAGCATGACAGAAAACAGTGTACCGAAACCTGCTTTTTTGTCATAATCCCCCATGAACGCCAGAATCATCGGTACGTATGGGTTCAATGGCATGGTTCGTGGACGAGTCTGCGATACGGAAGGCGAGCTGAGTGAATGCCGGGTTGTAATCAAGCAAGGCGAACATCGGGATAAACACTGGCGCCATCAATGCCCATTGAGCTGATCCGCTAAAAATGAACAGATTCAAGATCGCTGCCAGGAAAATGAAACCGATGATGACTGGTAAGCCTGTCAGATTGATGTTCTGCAAGAATTCCGCACCGGAAACGACGATCCAGACACCGATATTGGTCCATTCGAAGTAAGCGATGAACTGAGCTGCTGCAAAGATCAGGATTATGAATCCAGACATGTCTTTCATCGCTTCACCCATGTACCCAGGAACGTCTCCTGTCTTCTTGATCTTTCCAACCGTTACATCGTATGCAAATGCAATGGCAATGAAGAAGAATAAAATGATCGGGATGATTCCATCTAGAAAGGGTGAAGGGATGAGTCCTCCTTCTTCATTACGCAGCTGTGAACCTGGCAGGAAAATCGCCAGTGCAACCAGACCAAGATAGATGAGCGCAGCGAGTCCTGCGTTGCGTAGTCCACGGGATTCGATCGTTTTGATTTCCTCTAATTTTTTGTTACTTGTAGAACCTTCGTATTTACACAGTTTCGGTTCTACGACAGTGATCAGAACACCGACAACCATGAGCATGATGACTGAGAAGCTCATGAAAAACCAGTTGTCAACCGGGGTTACAGTCAATCCGCCTCCAACATTCTTCGCCACTTCAGTTGAGATCCCTGAGAGGAGTGCGTCTGTACCAGTGATCAGGACGTTGGCTGTAAATCCTGCCCCGACACCGGCAAACCCTGCCGCAAGACCTGCAATCGGGTGTCTCCCGAGTGTAAGGAAAACCATCGCCGCGATCGGCGGTACAATGATGAAAGCAGCATCTGAAGCAAGGTTTCCTAGTACATCTGTGAAAATGACGGCATACGTGACCAGTTTAGGTGGAGCATTGATGATCGTTTTTTTCATGAACGTTTGGATCAGACCGACTTTTTGGGCAAGCCCAATACCAAGCATCATACCAAGGACTAATCCGAGTGGTTTGAATTCAGTGAAATTCGTAAGCATCGAAGTGAGGATGAAAACAAGGTCTTCACCTGAAAGCAAACTCTTGATCGCAACCTGATCCCCTGTACCAGGCGAGTGTGACGTTGAATATGCTTACGACCGCTGAAAGGATGATCATTCCTAGAGCCAAATAGACAAAGAGCATGAATGGATGTGATCAAGTGTTTTTTGGATAATATCCTAATTATTTCCGTTAAAAAGAGGATAGCGCATAAAATGATAAATAGCTAGTGCATTCTGATGGGAACCTGTACCAGACACCAAAACGGATCCCTTGCGGCGCAACGGATTCCATTGGTGCCTGGTACAGTATTTCTACATGCCTAGTGGGTAGTGGCAGGCGGCGTGGTGGCCGGGTTTGTATTCTACTAGACTAGGTTCTTCTTTGACGCAGCGTTCCTGGGCATAAGGGCATCGGGTATGAAAACGGCAGCCTGATGGCGGATTCGATGGGTTCGGGAGGTCGCCTTCCAACGGTTTGTGGGTCCTCCGCTTCGTCGGATCCGCTACTGGGATTGCGGACAGTAACGCTTCCGTATAAGGATGTGTCGGGCTTTCGAACAAGCTGTCCCGATCTGTGATTTCCACGACCTTCCCTAAATACATCACGGCAATCCGGTCGCTGATATGGCGGACGGCTGGGAGCCCATGGGCAATGAATACATAGGTTAGGTTGAATTCTCTTTGCAGTTTCTTCAGTAAATTCAAGATTTGCGCTTGGATGGAAACGTCAAGTGCCGACACGGGTTCATCACAGATCAGCACTTTCGGATTCAAAGCCAGGGCACGGGCAATACCGATCCTTTGCCGTTGCCCCCCACTGAATTCATGCGGATGCCGCTTAAGATGATGTTCATCCAACCCGACGATTCGCAAAAACCTGACCACCTCATCACGCAGCTCTTTTCCTTTTTTCAAACCGTATATTTTCAATGGTTCGCCGACCAATTGTTCAATCGTCATCCTCGGGTTTAACGAGGAATAGGGATCTTGGAATATCACCTGAAGATCTTTCCGCCTCAAACGGAGCTCCTCTTTAGAGAGAGACGTCAAATCTTTTCCTTCAAAAATGACGGAGCCTTCGGAAGGAGGCAACAATCCTAAAAGCATTTGACCTGTCGTTGATTTCCCGCATCCGGATTCACCCACGATTCCAAGTGTCTCGCCTTCGTAAACCTCAAGGTTGATGCCGTCTACCGCCCTGACTGTACCGACCGTCTGGTTAAACAGACCTTTGGTGATCGGAAAATGTTTTTTCAAATCCTTGACCTGGATCAATGGCCGTCGATTTGCCGCAGCAGTTGTGTTCATCATGCAACCCCTCCCTTCTCCACATCATAGAAGCAACGTTTTTTATGGTTAGAGTCGAATTGTTCCAGTCCTGGATGCTCGTTCCTGCATTTATCCGTCGCAAATGGACAACGGGGATGGAATTTACAACCCTCAGGCATATCGGCAGGATTCGGCACACTTCCTTCAATCGTCCCTAATTCATCCACGACATGTTCAGCCTTCGGAACAGAGCTCAACAGTCCTAGTGTATACGGGTGCTTCGGGTTAGCGAATAATTCCTCTACCGGTGCTTCCTCTACCACTTCACCGGCATACATCACTACGACCCGATCAGCCACCTCAGCTACGACACCAAGATCATGGGTGATTAAAATGACACCGGTATCGAAGTCTGTTTTCAATTGTTTGATTAACTCCAATATCTGCGCTTGGATCGTCACATCAAGAGCCGTCGTAGGCTCATCCGCAATCAACAGCTTCGGGTTACAGGCAAGGGCCATCGCGATCATGACACGCTGACGCATTCCACCAGAAAGCTGATGAGGAAAGCGCCGTACGACCGCTTCCGCGTCAGGAATCCCGACTCGATCCAGCATCTCGATGGATTTCATCAATGCCTTCTTTTTATCAAGCCGTTGGTGGAGGCGGATCGATTCGCTGATCTGGTTCCCAATTGTAAAAACCGGGTTCAGAGAGGTCATCGGTTCCTGAAAAATCATCGAGATTTCATTCCCGCGCAGCTTTCTCAACTGTTTTTTCTTGATTGTCCGCAAATCTGTCCCGTTAAAATCGATTCTCCCATGGTGAATTTCGCCAGGAGACGGGATCAAGCCGAGGATCGACAGCGAGGTGACGCTTTTCCCGCATCCGGATTCCCCGACAATCGCAACCGTCTCTCCTTTATCCACATTAAATGTGACGCCATTTACAGAAGGGACAATTCCGTCTTCTGTTTTAAAACGTACCTTCAAATCTTCAACATTCAACAATGAAGCCGACACGATCATCCCTCACTTTTCTACTTGTCATCTATTTGATCTTCATTTTCGGATCGAGTACATCTCTCAACCAATCTCCTAAGAAGATGATACCCAGTACGGTCAATGTAATTGCGATACCAGGGAATGTAGCGACCCACCAGCTTGTGGCAAGATATTCCCTTCCATCACTGAGCATCAAGCCCCATGAAACGTCCGGCGACTGTATCCCCAGCCCTAAGAAGCTTAAGGAGGATTCCAGAATGATGGTGGTCGCCACATTCAATGTTGCAATGACGATGAAGGATGAAACGATGTTCGGGAGAATGTATTGCCAGATGATACGTACATCCTTCGCCCCAACCGCTCTTGCCGACCGTACATAATCCCGCTCCTTCACGCTCAGTGTTTCACCGCGCACCATCCGTGCATATACCACCCAGGTCGTGCCTCCGAGTGCAAAAATCATCGTCATCAAGCTTGGTCCGATGACCGCTAGCACGATCAACATGAACAAAATGTTAGGAATGGCCAAAAAAGAATCAACAGTCCTCATGATGACCGTATCGATCCACTTCCCATAAAAACCGGCAAGCAGTCCTAAAAACAATCCAATCGCTCCAGCTAACACCACAGCACTGATCCCGACCAGAAGGGAGACCCTTGAACCGACGATGACCCGGCTCAATATGTCCCTCCCAAGGTTATCGGTCCCGAGCAGGTAATCCGGATTCCCGCCCTCCACCCAGGCAGGAGGCAATAGCCGATTGACGACATCCGTCTCGGCTGGGTTGAACGGTGCAATCATATCAGCGAAGACAGCCATCCCGACCATCGCCAATACGATGACCAAACCTAATGTCCCCGTCTTGCTTCTTAACAAGAGCTTGATCCATTTGAATCTGCCACTTGCTTTTCGGGCTTTAGGCGTTTTCAGGGAGACGTCTTTTTCCGTTTCTGTTTGTGTATACATTGAACTAAAGCCCCCTTTTAATCGTACTTGATCCTTGGATCCAGGTAGCGGTATGTCAAATCAGCCAGCAGATTGCTGCCTATGACCAGGATCGCGATCACGAAGGTGGCCGCCTGGACCACTGCCATATCTCTTAGGTTGACAGCCTGGATGAGCAATTGTCCCATTCCTGGCCATGAAAAGACTGTCTCTGTGATCAAGGTGCCCCCGATCAATGTCGCAGTTTGAAGCGCCATGATCGTGACGACAGGGATGAGCGCATTTCGCAAAGCGTGCTTATTCACCACGATTGCCTCTATCAACCCTTTGCTTCTTGCAGTCCGGATGTATTCCTGGCTCAGGATTTCCAGCATGCTCGAGCGGATCAGCCGTGTCATTTCAGCTGCAATCGCTGTGCCTAACGTGATCGCAGGCAAAATAAGGTGATAGATGGATCCTGTCCCTGATACTGGCAAAACATTGAACTGTACCGCAAACACGAGGATCAGCATAATTCCAAGCCAGAAGTTCGGCATCGCTTTCCCTAGGACCGCTCCTCCTGTTATGAATAAATCGATAAAGGAGTTACGTTTGATTGCCGATAGAACCCCGAGTGGAATTGAAATGATGATGGCAATGATCATCGAGAAAAAAGCCAACTCCAGGCTGGCCGGCAGCCTTTCCAACACAATCGACAAAGCAGGTTGGTTATAACGGAACGATTCACCGAAATCACCTGTGACCAAATCGCCAAGGTAAGTAAAATATTGAACATATAAAGGTTCATTCAAACCTAATGATTGCCTGAGTTCTGCTTTATCCTGTTCTGTTGCCGTTTCCGGCAGCATGAGTGATACGGGATCACCGGTTACACGCACTAACAGGAAAACGATCAGACTAATGATAAACAAAACCGGTATGATCCGGAGAATTTGTCTCAGCAGGAACTTCATATCCATCCCTCCAACGTTTATAAGAAAAGCGCAAACGCCCTGATCAGCCACGAAGGTCACTGGAAGCCCGACGAGGAGGCTCGGACCAAACAAAGTTCGGTTCTGCGTGGGTAAACACTTCGACCTAAATCAATGTGTCGCCGCCGCAGGAGAACTGAAGTGAGCCAAGTGGTTGGGCGTTGGAGCTAGACATTACTTCATCGCAACAAAATTTTTATACTTTCTTACCTTAGTGCAAAGGGCTGTTCCATCAATATCTGAGTCTCTCCGTTCTTTGTCAATGACTGGGATGCGTCTGGCTCTCTCGGCTTTTCAACAACATATTTATAAAAATGTTGTGTTAAGGTGCCTGACTCGATACTCGTCATTGTGTTGGAGGCATCTGATATATTTTTTGGAACAGCCCCTTCCAGTCCTATTTCAACGTAATCTCATCTGCAATGAGCATTTCATCCAACCTAGGTTCGAATTTCAACCCTTCATTGAACCCGTAAACTGAATCAAGTTGGTAAAGGTAGATCTGCGGACGATCTTCAGCAATGATTTCTTGAGCTTTTTTATATTGTTCATCACGTTCCTCTGCGTTCATATTGCTCATCGCATCTTGAAGCAATTTCTCAACCTCAGGATTGTCGTAATCGGTTTCACCTTTAGCCTGTTCCTTGCTTAGCCTTTCCATAGCAAGTGCTGCATCGAACATGGAGTTTCCATAACCAATAAGGAACATATCCCCGAAACTTTTAGATGAGTACTTTTCCGCAAAAGAACTCCATTCAAGGAAATTGAGTTTTACATCGATCCCGACTTCTTTCAACATTGCCTGCATCAATTCTGCAGATTCTTTATCCTTCATATAGCGCCCATTCGGAGCACTTAACTCAAGTTCGAGTCCATCTTCGTATCCAGCTTCTTTCAAAAGCTCTTTCGCTTTTTCCGGATCATATAACGTATTTTGGTAAAGGTCCTCGTTAGCACCCGTGTTGCCAGGGGTCACCCGAGTACGTGTAACTGTTCCTGCACCTTCCATCAGGCTGTCTAAAATGGCTTGTTTATCAATCGCGAGGTCGATCGCTTCCCGTACTTTGGGATCCGATGTCGGGTGACCTTCCGTATGTCTTAAAACAAGCATCATGACGCGCTGTGTCGCACTTTTTGCAATATCTGTCCCTTCGTTCTCTTTAATACGATCCCAATCAGTCGGGGGTACGTTAACGGCGATATCGACACCACTGGTCAACAACTCAGAAACCCGTGTGGAGTCTTCCGGAATTGACCTGAAAACGAGTTCTTCCCATTTCGGCGCGTCCCTGAAATAATCGGGATTCGCTTCTAAGACGACACGATCATCCTTTTTCCACTCGACGAATTTGTAAGGACCTGTCCCGACTGGTTCCTTTAAAAACTGCTCCCATCCCTCTTCCTCAATGTACTTAGACGGAAGGATACCTGAACCTACACGGGAAACACGGTTCAATAAAGCTGGTTCAGGTTCATGGGTGATGATTTCGAACTCATAATCGTTAAGGACTTTAACCTCTTTGATCTGCTTGTAATTCCCGTACTCGAGCAATTTATTGTCATTAGCGACACGCTCAAGTGTGAATTTCACATCTTCTGCGGTCAAGTCCTCACCGTTATGGAATTTGACCCCTTCTTTCAATTTGAATTTCCATGTGGTATCATCCACATTCTCCCAGCTTTCGGCCAGATCAGATTCGAATTCTCCATTACCAAGGTTTTTTACAAGGTAATTGAACATGTTCACATGGATCGCTTCTGTGGATGTGTTGTTATGATCATGAATATCAAATGTCACCATATCCGAGCCATTGGCAATGACAAGCTTTTTATCCTGCTTTTGCTCAGTCGATCCTTCACCTTCATCAGAGTTCGACTTATTGTTGAATGCACATGCAGTCAAACTCAACACCAGCATTGAAATGAACAACGTAAATGCAAATTTCTTCACTTTTACTCCCCCTCATTGTAATTTTTCAAATAGTTAAGTGCTAATTGGGATAACATCGATGACCCGTAAGGCAAAGCATTTTCATCAATATCAAACTTCGGATGGTGTCCTGGATACCGTTCCATCTGGTCGTTTCCAACTCCTAAGCGAAAAAAAACAGCTGGGATCTGTTCGGTATAAAAGGCGAAATCTTCTCCCCCCATACCAGGCTTCACCCTTTCATAATGGCCTTCTCCAAGCACTTCATCTGCAGTCGATGCTGCTAGCTCTGTCATTTCACTGTCATTTAAAATCGATGGAAATTTGAATATGAAGTCGAAGTCGTATGTTGCCCCGAAACCGTCCGTGATTCCTTTGATCACTTTTTCCATCATGTCTGGTACTTTCATGCGCAGTTCCGGGTTCAAAGTCCTGACTGTCCCGGTCATTTCAACAGTCGGTGTGATGACGTTGCTCGCGGAACCACCGTGTATCGACCCGACTGTAATGACAATCGGGTCTGTCGGGTCGACCTGTCTGCTTGAAATATGCTGTAGGGCAGAAATGACTTCAGCTGTGACGGCGACAGAATCGACTGTTTGGTGTGGGTGGGCAGCATGTCCGCCTTTTCCGTTCACCTTCAATGTAAAAAAATCTGCAGCCCCACAGCCTATCTTTTCACTTGATAAAGTGATATTTCCGGTTGTGATGGCTGTGTTGACATGCAGTCCTCCAATCGCATCTACTTTCGGATCAGAAAGTACACCATGGTCAATCATCGCTTTTGCACCGCCCCTCCCTTCTTCAGCCGGCTGGAAAATGAATTTGATGTTTCCTTTTTCCAGTCCCCTTTTGCTAAGGAGAGTTGCAGCCCCCATCAACATCGTCGTATGGGCATCATGTCCACACGCATGGCTTAAACCCTGGTGTTTGGAATGGTAGGGAACCGTTTTTTCATCCTGGATCGGCAAGGCGTCCATATCAGCACGAAGCGCAAATGTAGGACCCTCCTCTTTTCCTCTCAAGAGCGCGACAACGCCGGTTTTGGCAATATTCCGTGTCACCTCAAGTCCAAGGTTTTCTAAGTGATCAGCAACGATGGCTGACGTCCGTTCTTCTTCAAAACCAAGCTCTGGATGTTCATGGAAATCCCTTCTCCATGTAGACAGTTGTTCTTGTAACTGTTGGGCTTCTTTTAAAATGGTCGGGCGTATACTCGTTTCCAAACGATCCTCCCCTTATATTTTGGCGTAATCTTCAATCACGGTTGCGATCAGTTTGATTCCATCAATGTAATCCTCTATCTGGATATTTTCATTAGGTGCATGATTGTTTGATTGGAAATTCCCGACTCCTACTGAAACGGATGGGATGCCGTGTTTTTGGCAAAGGACATGCATCGGTCCTGTACCTGGTGACATCGGCATGACTGTCGGTTCCAAATTCGAAATTTTCTTTGTGGCTGCGATGACTGTTTCTGAGAGTGGGTCGTTGTAAGGGGTTTTTCCCGGTTTTTCCATCGCCATTTCGTTTATTTCAATATCTTCAAACCCGTGGTTGTCCAGATGTTTTCTAAGAGCTTGAAGGATTTCATACGGGTCTTGATCTGGGACAAGCCGAAAATCAAGTTTCACTCTTGCTTCAGATGGGAGGACTGTCTTTGCACCTTTGCCTGTATAGCCTGACTCGATCCCACATATCGTACAGGTCGGTGCGAAAATCAGACGCTCTTTCAAGGATTTGCCTTCCAGGTCCAGTAAAAAGGAGGGCAAATCAAGTTGCTTCAACATTTCCTTTTCACTGTAAATCAAGTCACGGACTGCTCTTTCATCCTCTGGAGAAAGAGATTGGACACGATCATAAAAGCCCTCGATTTTGACGTGCTCATTTTCGTCTTTCAATGTATTCAAGGCCCAAACGAGTCTCCACGCCGGGTTTTCAATGACTGCAGCATTTGCGGAATGGAGGTCCGTGTTCGCTCCTTTGCAGACAAGCTCGACATAGGTCATTCCTTTTACGCCTAAGCTGACTTGTTGCCTTCCGTCAGCATTCCGGTAACCAAACTCCCAAATACAGCCGTCCGCCTGTATGAGATCAGCATGATTGTCACTGAACTCATCAAGGTTGATGCTTCCGATTTCCTCCTCACCTTCCACGATGAACTTGATATTAAGGGGCAATCCACCTCTTACTTGCTGATAGGCATGGACCGCAGCGATCCGAGCCATCAGGTTTCCCTTATTATCAGCTGCCCCTCGGGAATACATTGTTCCGTCTTGTATTTCCGCTTCAAATGGAGGGTGCTCCCACAATTCAATCGGGTCTTCAGGCTGGACGTCGTAATGGTTATAAAATGAAAGGGTCTTCTCTTTTGTACCGGGGACTTTCCCGTACACGACTGGAAATCCAGATGTGGAGACCAGCTGTGTTTCACCATTTATTTTTTCGGCCAAATCATTCAACACGTGATCTGCAGCTTCTTGCATCCCCCGGTTCTGGGCTGCAACACTCGGAATTCGACATAGGTCCTGGAGCCATTCTATGTACTGCTCTTTGTGATCTTCGATGTACTGATAGACATCTTGCATTCCCCTCTACCCTCCAAATTTTGTTTTCATTTTTCAATTTTCGGCAATATTCCAAAATTTTTCCCAAATTCTTATACAAGACTATAAAATAGTTAGTTTATTTTGTCAATTGTTATTTTAATGAAAATTGTTAATATTGCGTTTTATTTTCACTTACGGTATAACTAGAAATACACGTTAACGGCTATTTTCTGAAATCTTTCCTAAATAAGAAAAGCGGAATCGCCCTGGGCAGCCACGAAGGTCACTGGAAGTCCGACGAGGAGGCTCGAACCAAACAAAGTTCGGTTCTGCGTGGGTAAACCCTTCGATCTAAATCAATGTTTCGACCTCCGCAGGAGGTCTGCGCGAAATTTAACTTTTAACCAAAAAAATATTTTTACAAATAAAATAAGGTGGTTGATTACATGTCGGAAATTGCAATTTACTTAAAGGAACACGAGAAAGAGATTCTATCGGACATCATTGCCTTTGTAGATGCAGAATCCCCTTCTGAAGATAAGGAACTGGTCGATCGATGCGGCAATGGTTTGAAAGGGATCTTTACGGAACGCCTAGGGGTTGTTGATCCCACCATCTACCCCCAGGTGGACCGCGGCGACCATTTCAGTTTCACTGTCGGCAATGGAAGCAAACGTGTATTGATTGCTGGGCATTTTGATACGGTCTGGGACGAAGGACGGTTACCTAAACAGATTGTCGATGGGAAGTTATATGGCCCTGGTGTCCTTGATATGAAAAGCGGGATCATCCAATCCATATGGGCGTTGAAAGCGCTCGTTCATTTTGACCTTCTGGATGACCTTCAGATCAAATTTCTCTGTACGTCTGATGAGGAAATCGGCAGCCAAACCTCTCGGCCGATTATTGAGGAAGAGGCGAAAAATAGCGATATCGTTTTGATTACGGAACCACCTGTTGCGAAGACAGGTGCTTTGAAAACCGCTAGAAAAGGCGTCGGAATTTATGAAATCAAGGTAAGAGGGAAAAGCTCCCACGCAGGTAACCATCATAGTGCTGGCGCAAGTGCGATCCATGAACTCGCCCACCAGATTGTAAAATTGGAAGAACTTACGAATTATGAGCTCGGTACGACGGTGAATGTTGGTGTCATAAATGGTGGCACAAGGCGGAATGTCGTCCCAGAGGAAGCCGAAGCTTTGATTGACTTTCGTGTAAAAACCGAGGAGGAAGCGGACCGGATCGTCGCCCATCTGGAAAGTTTAACCCCAGAGCTTGAAGGGACGACCTTGGAGGTGGAAGGCGAACTGAACAGACCTCCTATGGAACGGACTCCGGATATTGAGGAATTATTTGAAAAAGCAGAGATTGCTGCTGCAGAGGTCGGTTTTTCGATTACCGAAGCTCAGGTCGGTGGTGGAAGTGACGGGAATTTTACAGCTAGTATCGGTGTTCCAACCCTGGACGGGCTTGGTGGAGTCGGTGAAGGGCCACATGCAGAAAATGAACATATCGTGATCGAGGAGATCCCTAACCGGACAGCGATGCTTGCCCACTTGCTTTTGAAGCTTTAATAAGAGATGCCTATATGAATAAAAGTGTCAGATTCTCAATGTGGGAGGCTCTGACACTTTTTCGTTTTATCGATTTTTTTTGGTTGTGGGACTGTTCAATATCAACCGGTACACTTTTCGTGGCCTTCCTTTCGATCCGTTGAGCTGTACACTTTTACTTGTAGCAAGGTTGAGGGATTCAAGTTCTGATAGGATTCGGCGGGCATTTCTTTCCGAGCTTCCCAACCAGCTCGCCACTTCCTGGGAATTTACTTCTTCTTTTTTATAGAAATTGGCTAAAGATTCGATTTTCGCTAATGCGGTAGGTGAGATATTGGCTTTTCGTAGCGCCTCAGACCATTCACCCTCAATCCATTTCTTGTAATCGTATTGGAGCGCCTTCCCTTCTGTCAGGTACTCGGTAACCTTTTTCTTTTCGTCGACGAGCACGACCTTAGAGGAGGTTTTCCGTGCGTATCGGAATGCAGTCCGGACATTTTCCTCTGCTTGCAATGCATTCAGGCCGTAGCCGATGCCGATCCGGACATGATACCTGCTGTGGGAATAGACCGTTTCGATGAGATAGAACAGATCGCTTTTCTCGAGTTTGAACTCAATTTCTCCGCGTGTCGTATAAATGTAATACAGTCCATCACCAATCTGGACGAACGATCCATTGATCCGCTCTGCTAATTCAAGTAACAACCGTTTTAAGCTGAGCTCTTTATGTTTGAGCTCGTATGAAAAGAGATACTCATCCCCTTCTTCATCCGGCGGCAAAAGCTCTACCCCCAATAAGGCAAGCTGGGAACGTTGGTACCAGGAGGACACGCCGCGTTCTTTCAAGAGCCTTAATGTAAAATAAATGGAAAGGTGCGAAGGATAGATCCGATAACAAGGGATACCCAGTTCTTTTAGCTTGAGATAAACAGCCCGGATACAAGTGAAAGCGATTTCAGTTTTCCCTTTCTCAAAGAGCGAACGGTGAAAGTCAACAATTTCGTCCATTGGCCTGAAATCAGGGTAGGAGTATGGGAATATCTGTAATTTCTGAAAAGAGAAATATTGTTTTGTCGTATGGAGCTCCTGCTCTTGAATCGTATCAAGGCTGACCTTCTGTACTACTCCTTCGAAATCCATGAACGCCTCGAGGACCTTTCCGAGTAGGCTGGCTCCATATAAAGGTGGATAGATCCCATCTTTTTCTTGGATAAGCCCTTTGGATAAGGCATATGTATAAGGTACCTGGCCTGAGAAAAACCATTGATCGATCGAATCCCTGTTCTTTTGAATAATCTCATCCACTTGCTCGATACTCGTATATGGGAACGGCAATAAAGTCAAATCTGCAAACGGTTCTGCTGAATTCAAAATATGTCTGACTGAATCTTCAGGTCCAATGACCCCTAATCGTATTTCCAATAAACTCACCTTTCCAATCCAAAAACAATAATTACCCCAAGTATATCAAACCCACAGACACATAGTGAATAACCACCCTAAAATGTGTATATTGCTATACCAGGCACCGTTATGGAAGCCTTGGTACAAAAGGGTTCATGATGTGTACCTAGCACCAATTGAAAACCGTTGCGCCTGGTGCCAGGCACCATGTTAGACCTCTACAGCGCCAAGGATTTTGATTCGGTGCCTGACACCGGTTCAGTTGATGCGATCAAACTCCCCAGAAGCGTTGGATGATTTGTTGGTTTTCGATTTGTTGTTTGTGTTGTGTGATTAGGCTAACGAGTACATAGCCTATAAAGGATAGTACCACTGGCAATACGACTGTGTGCATACCGAAAAGGTTCGGTACAGACAGATGGATGATCATATAGGAACCGACCCCAATAAGCATGGAAGCAAATGCACCGTAGGCATTGCCTTTTTTCCAATATAATCCGAGCACGATCGGCCAGATGAATGCTGCTTCTAGCCCTCCGAAGGCGAATAAATTCAACCAGATCAAGAAATCTGGCGGATCAATCGCCATCAGAAACACTAGGATCCCGATGATTGCCGTAATGCTGATACTGAGCGTTTTTACCTGGCGCTGTGATGCTGATGGTTTTACATAGTTAACATAGACGTCCTTAATGACAGCTGAACTGACAAGCAACAGCAACGAATCCACCGTTGACATGACCGCTGCCATCGGTGCTGCAAGAACAATCCCTGCAAGCCAGCCAGGCAGGACTTCCAACGCTACGAGCGGCATGACTTTATCCCCGATTTCGATCCCCGGTACGACGACTCTCGCAAACACCCCGATCAAGTGCATCCCTAGCATGATGAACCCGACAACGAGCGTCCCGACGATCATCGCTTTATGCATTGCTCTCGAATCCCGGTAAGACATCGCACGAACCGCAACTTGCGGCAGTCCGATGACGCCTACACCAACCAAAATCCAAAAAGATGACACGAACAGTGGTGTCAGTGATCGATCCGCTCCGAACGGTGAAACGAGGTCCGGATTTTCAACGGCCAGTTCCGTCATGATGTTGGAGACTCCACCACCTGCTACAATCGTTCCGACCAACAAAAGCAAGGTCCCGATGAACATGACGATCCCCTGGAGACTATCCGTTATCGCAACCGCACGGAAACCGCCGATTATGACGTAAACAAGCACCGAACTTGCAAAAATGAACAGCGAGGCCGTGTAGGAAAGCCCTGTGAATGACTCGATCAGACGACCTCCCCCTACCCACTGGGCTGCCATCGCGCTGAATAGGAAAACGACGATGCTGGCTGCTGAAAGCAGGACGACCCACTTGCTTTGGTATCTTTCTTTTAAAAAGTCGATCAGCGTGACCGCGTTGATTTTCCGTGCGACGATCGCAAACTTTTTCCCTAACACCGCTAAAGTAAAATACCCGGTCACAAGCTGGGACATCGCAAGCAGAACCCAGCCAAGCCCAAGGTTATATGCGACGCCAGGACCTCCGATAAAACTGCTTGCACTGCCAAAGGTCGCCACCATCGTCAACGCTAAAATGAACCCATTCAACTGACGGCTTCCTAAAAAGTACTCCTGCAGAAAATCAGGAGCTTTTCGTATGTATTTGGATGAGTAGGTCCCAATTAAAAACACGATCGCAAGAAAACCAAAGAGAGGTATGATGACATCCCAGTTCATTCGACATCCTCCTCTCTGTCTTCAAAAGGCACCTCGAAGAAAAATAGTTTTACCATGACAAATACGATCAGAGAAAAAAGAATGAATCCGAGTATACAGCTGTAAAAAAACCATGCTGGGAAACCAAATATATATGTATATTCTGCGACGGGTTTCTTGCCTAGACCATAAGCAAACGCGAACCACCAGATGAAATTGAAAATCGCCAGGAAGACTCCCATCAAGGCTTCGCGGTTAGCGATTTTAAAACGTAGATCTTCCTTGTAATGATTACGTCCATCCCCCATTACCATCCCTCTAATCTCTCAGACTGAGCCTTTGCTCCCTATTTTACCAGAACGGTTTCCTTGGCTCGACTATTATTTACTCTCACCTGTTATTTACGAATCGTTCCTCTATTGTAAAAATTATGTTTTGATAGATTTACCGTTGCTGTATAATGAGATAGATGCGAAAATTCAGAGTTAAGAGGGGTCAAAATGTTGAAAAAAATCATTTGGGGCTTTGTCATTGTCTTGGGAGTCGTTTTAGCAGGAATCGGTGGCTATGCTTATTATTTGTATGACTCAGTAAAAGATACGGCAGATGCCATTCATGAGCCGATTGATCCAGACCGTGATAAGAACGTCCCTAAGCCTAAGGTAGATAAAAATGATAGAGAACCGATTTCGATTCTGATGTTAGGTGTCGATGAAAGGGAAAATGATAAAGGCAGATCGGATACGATGATCGTCATCACGGTGAATCCTCATGATGACTCGATGATCATGTTCAATATTCCGCGTGATACAAGGACGGAGATTGTCGGTAAAGGGGTTGACGACAAAATCAACCATGCCTATGCTTTCGGTGGTACAAAAATGGCTGTTGAAACAGTGGAGGACTTTTTGGATATACCGATTAATTATTATTTCAAAGTGAACATGGAATCGTTCCAGGATATTGTCAATGCTGTGGATGGCGTCACTGTACAGAATGAACTTGCTTTCAGTTATAGTAGGTACGAGTTTCCTGAGGGGAAAATTGAATTGGAAAACGGCAAGGAAGCTCTTGCATTTGTCCAAATGAGAAAGAAGGATCCTAGAGGTGATCGTGGGCGTAATGATCGACAACGCCAGATCATCCAGGGGGTCATCGATAAGGGAGCTCGCGTTTCTTCGATTACGAAATTTGATAATATCCTGGATGTCATCGGTGGCAGCGTAAAAACAAACATGACGTTCGATGAGATGAAAGATATTCAAGCGAATTATAAAGATGCCAGGAAAAACCTTCAAACATTTGAGATCAATGCTACTGAAACGTATATCAATAACATTTTCTACTACCTTGTCTCTGAAGAGGAGCGCAATGAAATCAGTACAAAGCTGAAAGAACACCTGGAAATTAAAACCCAGTCTGCATCTGAAGACCGAGACGCAGCCTAACAGCACCCTTTTATCCAGGAGAATAAGGTAAGAGCTATATATAGACCGGAAATGTCCATCGAAACCACTGGATCACACCCAGTGGTTTTTTTATTCTGCTTCGGTGTACCAGGCACCGAAGCCAAACCCCTGCGGCTGTTGAGGTTTGAAATGGTGCCAGGTCCACTTTTAAACCCTTTGGGGCACAAGGGATTGAGACGTGTACCTGGTACACTTTAGAATAAGTTGTTTTGATTATAGCTTAAATTCTATATCCTATTGTACGTGCTAGACCTGCAAATCCCCCAAATACAACCTTTTGTAAGAAGATAGGTGGGCCTGCCAAATATCCGTCTATACACTTCCATGCCGTCCCTATCCATAATGGATTCCGAGGTATACCATTAGAATTTAAACTGTTCTGTTTAGCTAATTTATGAATAAGCTTGAACATGGTCCAATGATTCCCCGGTGGTCGTATTTCATGAGTCACTATCAACCGATCTTTGCTTTCGTTCCAGAATTGATGCACTTGTTTCGGAAGTACTTTTATATGTTGACCAGGTCCAAGAAGCTTCTCCTTACCATCTACTATGAAGCGCATATTACCTTCCTTCACTGTAAATGATTCCGTCAGAATTGGATGCCAATGAGGGCCATTCAAAGCACCCCGTTTCCTTACTAAATGTTCTACAATTAAGAATTCACCCAGTTTATCAGTCCCCTGATCCAACATAGTAATTGTTGTTCCATCTGGATGAACGAGTACCGTTTCAGTAAGACTCTCCATTCATATCACCACCTATATTTTTTAATATGTTGTCAGTCTCAAAAACTTCTGGATTGTATAAACGCCACGCTGTAACGGGGTCAGCTTCGTTTTATTCTTTTCATAATCAACGGTATAGGTTCCACCTTCGTTGTTCCAGATTCGCCGAAAGTACTGATCGACTTTCCTCATAAGTTCCGAATCAGGCCGCCCCTTGATTTGAATATCAGCCTCTAGATTGAATGCTTCCAGGTTCCTTTTTGTGTAATTGGCAGAGCCAGCGATGATCGTTGCTTCTTCTTCATCTTTAATATACATCATTTTCGTATGGTACTGTTCCATTCTTGTATTGTACCATCGGACTTCAATTTTACCCTTTGAATCCTCTAACAGTTCCTCTGCGACAGGGATGTTCGGTAGACCCGCTTTCTTATTCCCGAATGCATTTTTATTCGGATCAAGGACCATTTTGACATCGACGCCCCGTTCTGCAGCTTTTACAAGCGGATTGATGACAGAACGATCGGCAATATAGAACATCCCCAAGAGGATTTCGTCTCCTTTTTTCGTTTCATTGATTGCTTCAATGATTTGTTCATGGGTCTTTCCTTCGGTATAATATTGGATTTGGTACTGCCCGGAGTTTTTGACATGTTCAAAATGATAGTCAGGAAGGTCAATACCTGGTTCTGACATGCTGATGACCGCTTGCTCAGCATTGATAACCTCTTGAATGATCGGACCGCCAAATTCAAAAGCGACATTCCCATGATAAGCGGATGCATCATGCGGATTACCCGATGTAATGAGCGCTGTTTTATCCGTTGCGACCACTTTGCGGTGATTCGCTTTTACATTTAAAAGTTTTAAGTAGGATCTGGTAGTCATTTCAGGGGCTGTGCTTGCGAAAGGATTCCGGATCCAGCCCTCTCCTTTTTGCCCGAACCATTGGAAAAACATCCGCCAAATTCCTGAATACAAAGGTGTCGAGTCCCGAAGTCTTTCTAAATCTGTGTAGACCACCTCCACTCCGTTTTCCTCGAGTTTAGAGAGTAGTTTGGATTCATAAGACCGGTATCCTGTATTGACCTCATCAGATATAAAAACTATTTTTATGTCAGGGTCCTGCTGCTTCTTTTGATGATTGTGTTCGCCAGGTTTTTACTGATCGGCGGGAAGGATTGTTCAGGCTCATGATAACCGTTGAATAAAAACATATCGAGGACGATGAACTCATCCGCCTCCATGATGATTTCATTGATCCGGTCGAAAATCTTCAATTCATGAACGGTCTTATCCCCTTTTTTGTAAGTCAAATCATGATAAAAATTAATATCATCAACCTCATATATATCACTCTGATAGGCAACACCTTCAGGAAGCGGTTTATAAGTGTGATAAATCATCGTCGCTATGTAAATCAAAAGAAGGGCACTAATCAGGGTCCAAAACATGGACTTCCTCCCAAAACGCAACTTTTTCAATATTCTTCCTCCGTCTTATACTGCCATCTATCCTGGTCTTTTTAAAACCACACCGTACGTATACATTCCCCAAACAAGTTTGGTTGAATCCCGGCAAATCGCCAGTGAATCACAGTGCCAGGTACAAAATCAAAACCCCCGTCGCTGTTGAGGTTTGAAATGGTGCCTGGTACAAGAAAATTTGCACAATAAAAAATCGCCGGGACTTTCTTGTCCTGGCGATTTCCTTGAATTTAGTATGTTTCTAATATCCCATCGATTGCGTTGATCAATTCTTGTGCAAATTCCTCGTCGATATGTTTACCGCTTTTGTGTTCGACATGATCTTGAAGGGTTTCAAGTTTGTCAGTTTGTCCCTCTTCGCTTTCGGTACGTTGCACGCTGCTGATTTTGGCTTGAATAGAACGGTAAATACCATAGTTACTGAAGTGCCCTTCCTCATATCCTTCATCAACCATTTCATCCAGTTCATCAAGTGTGATCGCTTCTTCACCAATCACAACCGTAAAGGCCTGCGCTTCTTCTTTATTGAAGTTTTTATCGATGGAACCGATTTCTACCAAATAGGTACCTTCTTCAGATATCGTGAAGCTTCCATCCTCTACCGTTACCCATTCTCCATCATTCACACGGTACTCTGTCCTCAATACTCCAATTCCATCGTTATCTGTAGCTTCAACCGTAAATGTTACATCTTCCTCGTTCGTTGTATCTTCACCAACGTTTCCATCGACTGTTACTGTCGTTGTCGGTATAAAATAATCGTTACTGATCCTTGCATCCGGATACATTTCGATCGGTTCTTCAAAGCTTTGAATATAGTTGATGGTTGCATCCAAGTCGTTCGGTCCTTGAACTGGATTCTCACCAAGCTCGTCCAATCTATAGTTATCTGTCCCATGTGGATACATGTAATTGTTCACAACCACACTATAGGTCTCTTCTGGATCGACGAGTGTTCCATCCGGTAAATACAGTCCCATGACTTCCCAAGTCTCCTCATTCCAGGTATATCGGAAGCCTGCAATACTTACATCAGGTCCGTATCTTGAAAACTGAGCGTTAAGGACTTGACGGAGATCATCACCTGTCAGATCAATCTGGACAAGCGTGTTCCCAAACGGCTGGATGTTGTAAAGCTCGCCCCAGGTGATTTCCCCTGCATCGAGGTCATCACGGATTCCACCGCCATTCATCAAGGCAAAATCAGAGCCCATCTCAGCACGCATACCCTCTGCAATCAAGTTGCCAAGTGCATTATCACCAATCAATCCTTTACTTGCATATCCACCTTCTAAATCAATTGCTGCTTCACCAACGACTTCCCGCAGCTTCGGTCCGACAAGTTCATCGTAGTAATCTAGCAGACCTGTGATTACTGAGTCTGGTTCCATACCATTTTGTACAACGTCCACGATTTCAGCGGACTTATGCACTATGTCGTTCGTCACTGGATCGATTTCCAAATCGACGTCAGCAAACGCTTTTCCGTATTCCCAGGCTTGAACGATCAGCTTTCCGTCAACAACCGCATTCACTTTTACATGGTTATGGGCAGCAAAAATGACGTCCACTGCATCATTGATGTTCTTTGCCAATTCGGACACTTCACCTGTTACTGTATCCCCGCTCTGGCTCCCCGGTTCATGGGCAAGGACAACAATCGCCTCGACACCTTGTTCCTGGAGTTCTGGGACAAAACGGTTGACTGCTTCTGCTTCATCTGTAAAATTGACATTCTGAATCCCGTCCGGAATCACCATACTCGGCGTTTCAGTCGTTACGATCCCGATGAATCCGATTTTCGTCCCACCGATTTCAAGGACGGTATATGGATCCAATACCAGGTCTCCAGAATCTTTGTACTCAACGTTAGCGGCCACCATAGGAAAATCAATGCCATCATAGTTTTCTGTCCCATCAGAATGGTTACCGCCATCGATCAGACGGAGCATTTCATCGACACCTTCGTCGAACTCATGGTTTCCGACTGTTCCGACGTCAAAGCCCATCTCTTCCATCATATGAATGGTCGGCTCGTCTTGAAGCAGTGCAGAAACTGGAGAACTTGCCCCGACCATATCTCCTGAATGGACAATCAAAGTGTTCGGGTTCGTTGCTTCCCTTTCTTTTAAATAAGCCGATAGGTAATCCATGCGTCCATATTGAAGACCATCATATGTCCCTGTTACATCGACTTTTCCATGCAGATCGTTCACACCGAGCAACTGGACTTGAATATTGTCTTCGGAACTTCCATCATCGGCTGCCGTATAGCCTGCATCGGTCGCATCTTGCTCTTCAAAGAAAAACACGCGGTTTTGAACAGGGATGTCTTCCCATTTTTCAGGGGTAACATATTCTTTCGTAAAATAATCCCCGACAAACTTATCTGGACCATTACGGAGGTTAAAGCGGAACTCGTACGGCAGCTCCTCGATCGGATTATCCGGGTCCCACATGCCACGGCCGTTTTCAATCGCTTCTTCAGCCGCACTGCTGTAAGACTCGAAATGCTCCATGTTCGGGTAGATGAAATACGGGACTGCCCGTCCTAAGCGGACCATTTCCTTATTGACGTCCATATCTCCTTTGTGAACATGTGCAAGCAGACGTCCGTAGCTATCAAGCGGTTCTTCACCTACTTCAAGTGTGATCTCGGTTCCAGCGGGCAACAAGCGTTGAAGCTCTGCAGTTGCTGCTTCTGCATGCTCACCTTGTGATTGTCCGTTGTAATTCGTTTCCGGTGTATCAATGGAAAGCATACGGACATTGGTCGCGCCAAGCACTGGGTCATTTATGCGAACTGTGTCACCATCTACCACCCGCTCAACGGTAGCTTCATACGTTTCTTCTGGTTGTGGTGCTGGTGGCTGGTCTTCTAGTAATCTTAGATCTTCTGCTTTTGTCGGTAAAAGTTGATAGTCATTGTATTGGCCTATAACGGCAGTAACGTTATACCACTTGCCTTCCTCAAGCTGAGAAGCATCAATGTCAGTCGCACCTTCCACTCGCAGAACAACGCCTTGCATCGTGTCATCTATGAATGAAATATTGTAGCCCTCGCCAGCTTGATTAGAGGGTATCGATTGTATGTATCCTGTTACATTTACAAGTGATCCTTCAAGGGGTTCAGCTTCGTTATTATAAAGAGTTGCAAGGTCTGTCGGTTGAGGCTCTGGAAGTTCGTTTCCTTCAGATAGAACCTGAATCTCGGTAGGCTTGATTTCAGTCAAACCTCTATAGGAAGTGATTTCTCCTTTTACTTGTATCTGTTGACCTGGATCGAGATCTGGAAAATTACCAGTTTCAAAATTAAAAATATTGATGCCTGCGGAGTCATCTTGTATATAAGCTGATAGATTGCTAGCCGTAAAGTCCGCAGTGACAACCCCTTCTACTGTGACTGTTTGCCCATTTTGTGTTTTCGCTTCTGATATCGGAATAGTCGTTTCTGCCTGGACTACGCCCATTGGAAACAACGTGACTAGCATAGCAATCAGAGCTATTAATATCGTCCATTTCCGAGTAACCTGGTGATACATGTAAAAACCTCCTAAAGTTGAATTTTATTCCCTTTATTTCTAACTTTACTAGGTTTTGTTTGATGTTTAATGAATTTATTGTAAAATATTAATAAATCGTTCCAGCTTACCATGCTGCAGTCTGACAACAACAATTATTGCACTATTTTTACAAGGACAGCTGAATAGGCCTATTAAACTATTTCCCTGTTTACAACGTTTCGACATTAATGTAAAATTATTACTTCCCTCTTGAGTGAATGATGTCTGACCTTGGAGGATTTTGATGGAAACTACTAAATCATTACAGACTAAAGAAAATGAAGAAGTTTATTCTATGCAAAAGTTAATGTACGAGTATAGTAGAAGGCTGAAAAACTACTCAGATCCCGCCATCGTCAAAATGCTTGATGAAAAACTCAATGTCATACAAAGGACAAAAACACAGAACTGATTTTTGGTTTTTGTATGACAATACATAACTTTTTGTAACCACCGCCTTTAGGACGGTGGTTTTCTTTTGGCAGGCTGTACCAGGCACCGAAAAAGAAGTCAACAGTGCCAAGACTTTCAGATCGGTGCCTGGTACACTTTCAAACCCCTTGTGGGAGAAGGCTTTCGGTTCGGTCTCAGGCACCATTTCAAACCTCAACTGCCGCAACGGTTTTGTTTTGGTGCTTGGCACTGATCTCTTTTTCCATACCACAATAAAAGTGGGCAAGTTCTCTTGGTTACTTTCATAGACTGAGAGTAGACAAGGGGGAATGCAGCTTGGAAAGCGTAACGATCATTGTCATCGGGATTATTGGGTTCATCACCCTTTTTGGAATTATCGGTAACATCCAATCACGAATAAAATTGGCCGATTGGCTGAAGGAGCTCAGGCAGATTGATACGGCTGCTGTTCAAGCAGGCCGGGGGTCAAGGTGGATAAACGACGCAATCGAGGACTACCGGAACTTTCATCTCTCCGGTGTTTCAAATGTCAACAGTCCAGTCCTCGTTGAAAAGCATTTGATGCAACAGCCGATCCGGGTGCTCGGCATCTTCCGTGTGCCGACAGGGAACATCATCCGCTTGTTGCATGGATTACCCTCCCTTGCAATCATTGTCGGGGTTCTCGGAACATTCGTCGGCCTGACGATCGCGATCATGGCGATGCAGGATACGCTTGTCAGCATCGGGAACCAGCCTGGTGAAGGCAATCTGTCCGTTTCAGCGATCGTCGCTGCAATATCGGAACCGTTCAGAGGGATGAGCATCGCTTTTGTCACGAGTATTGCGGGTATCGGCAGCTCACTTCTTCTCTCTTTCATACAATCCGGCTTCCTGACTGGCGGAACATCCCTCAGCTACCTGCAGGACCGGGTTCTAGCAGAGGCAGAAGGCGTCCTCGACCACGTTGTGCAAGAACAACTGCAAAATGAAAAACCGAAAGATTCCCTTGAGCGCCTCCTTGACCGTCTCGTATCGAAGGTCCAGGAAAGCTTCCAGCAAAGCATCGGTGATTTCAGTGAAAAAATGGTCGACTTCACCTCTGGCCTTGAAGATGCGATGGAAGATGTCAAGGGAATATTAACTGCTCAGAGAGATCATACAGAGCAGTTCAAACAAAGTACCGATATCCTCGTCATGTTCGGTGACCGGTTTTCAGAAACGATCACGAAACTTGAATCGGTACAACATTCAGTTGATAAAAGTCTTGCCAAGCTCGGCGACCATGTTTCTGGCTTCGAAAAGCAATACAAACGGACGAGTGAACAGCTTGAACAAGGACAAAAGCGTATGGAACATATGATGAAACACTCTGATCGCATGATTGAAGAATCCCAAAAGAAAACCGAAGAACTCGGACGCTCCCTCGTCGCTGGCGTGGAATCCGTCCTTTCACGATATGAGACGAAGCAGGAAGACTTTGAAAGGAAATTGGCACAACAAAATGACGAATGGTTTTACAGATATCAGGATAAAACGGAGCAATACGGCAGGGCCTCAGATTCCTTCGCAGGCTCAGTCCAACATCTTGAAAAAGCCTGGTATGACACGATTGAAACGTTCAAGCGCGATTTTATCGACCAGCTCGGCTACATGTTCGATCGTGAACGGCAAGCGAGAAATGAACCTGGACGCGATCAGGAAATGCGCGAACTCATCAGGGCGCTTGATTCCGTGTATCAAAATTTATCACGGGAATTCAAACAGACACATCAATATTTTGGTGATGTGTATCATGTGTTACAGCGCTTACTAGATGCGACCGTCCAGTCAGCAAATGCCCGCTATGAACGGGATTATGAGCCACGTCGGATTACTGTGCACGACACACCCCACCGGTGATGCCGATGCGAAAAAGAAGATGGCGTAACGAAGAGGAAGGAACGAAAAGCTATTTCTGGCCGTCCTTCACTGACATGATGGCGATGATGGTCCTCGTCATGCTGTTTATCGCAATCATCGCTTACATCCAAAGCATATATAATGCTTATGAGCAGACCGAAGTGAGGCATGAGCTGGCGAAAGTCGCTGATGTGAAGAAGCACATTTCTGATCTGATTGAAAAACGGCTAGAGGAGAACGTCGGGAAGGATAAGATCGTCCGTGGACCGAACAATACAATTGCGGTGGAAGGTAACATTTTATTCGATACCGGTAGTGCTGAAATTAGTGCACAAGGGAAAAAAGTGCTCGCACAGCTTTCCGATGCCCTCGTCCAAATCATTGATGAACAGGAACTGAGCCGCTACCTTTATATTATTCTGATCGAGGGGCACACCGATTCAGTTCCTTATGATAACTGGACGCTTTCTACTGAGCGGGCGGTTGCGGTCGTCAAGTACATGGCCGAGGTCAATCCGAAATTCAAAGAGCAAAAATACGCGCAATACATTGCGGCAACCGGATATTCGGAATATAAGCCGATTGCTGAAGGAAACGCAGAGGAGTCCCTTCAGAAGAACCGCCGGATTTCGTTCCAGATCATTTTGGACGATGAAAAATGGCAGAACAAACTCAAAGGGATCATCAGTGAATATTAAATAAAGTCCAATCCATTATTGGGTTGGACTTTTAAAAAAGCATCCTTCAGCACTGGTAAAACCGTTCCGTTTTGAGGTGTAATTTCAAAATTAATTCCGAGGAGAAAAGGTCCATTGAATTGGCAAGTCTTTTTGCTTAAACAGAACTTAACTGGAGTATTTCCATGAAAGACCTTTATATGGAAGACTTGATCGAGATATCTGGCTTTAAATAATACAGGTCTAAAGAAAATGACTGGCACCCATCCTGGTGGAGCCTTTTCCCTTAACTTGCTTTAACGTCGCCACTATAAGAAAGCTGACAATCACTAATAAGAGCCATGAACTCACCTTCCCAAGATGTACAAGACTCCATGCCTCGGTTTGATTTGGGTATTCCCAAGCTCCAAAGAATGTTGCGATATTTTCAGCTATCCATATAAAAAATCCAATAAGCACAAAAGAAAGTGCGAGGGGCATTCGATAACGACTTCCATTAACTGCAAATGTGACCCATGATTGCCAAAAGACAATAATTATAAGTCCAGATAACCACCAGCGAACATCAATCCAATAATGGTGAGTGAAAAAATTCAAATAAATTGCAGCTGCTAGAGATACAACGATCCAAAATGGCGGCCACCTAACCAATTGAACCTTTAACCTTCTCCACGCCTGACAAAGATAACTCGCTACACTTGCGTACATGAAACCACTATACAAAGGCACCCCGAAAAATTTAGAATATCCTTCCTCCGGATAAGACCAGGAACCCATATGCACCTTGAAAAGTTCAAGAGCAAGCCCAATAAGGTGGAACAATGTGATAACCTTTAGTTCATCCCGCGTTTCAAGTCCAGAACGTACCATCCACCACTGCATCAGAAGGCAGATGATGAGCAGCCAGTCATAACGTGGCAGGAAGGGAAGTGGCGTGATTAGTGTAATTGCTAAAGAGGTGAAAATTACCACAGGAAATATACAGGATAGGGATTGCTCCCAACCAAAACGAACGAGTTGTTTTAGCGCTGTCATGATTTGAGCCTCCATCAATCTTCTTACTAAGCTTGATCTTCTTTTTCACTTCTATATTCTAAAAGATCACCAGGTTGGCACTCTAATGCTTCACAGATTGCCTCTAAGGTTGAAAATCGCACCGCTTTGGCCTTACCATTTTTCAATATAGAAAGATTAGCCATGGTTATTCCAACCCTCTCCGAAAGTTCTGTCACACTCATTTTCCTTTTAGCCAGCATCACATCAATATTGATAATAATCGCCATGTTATTCACCTCAGACCGTTAAATCATTTTCTGATTTTATATCTATGGCTTCTTGTAAAAGCCTTTGGAGAACAGCAGCAAAGACAGCAATCACCATTGGCGCAAACGTTAGAACCATTCCGATTACGATGACTCCTGGGGCGTCGTCTTTCTCCCCTATGAGATAAAAAAATGGCATGCTGACAAGATACAAGACACTGATTGTGATTGCACAGAATTTAATATTTCTTAAAGCTCTTACAGACAATTCCGAGAACGCTTTGTTCTTGTCAATATAGCTCAGCAATCGGAACGCCTGATACAATGCGATGAAAAACGGAATCGTCGATGCATACATACCGATCAAGACTGGATATACCAAATACGCAAACTCCCAATTACTTTCTAATACATCCCTGGCTATCCATGGCAACAAATAAATGCACATTCCGAGAATTGGAATTGCAAGTAGAAAAACAACCACCTTTAAGAAATTTGTTGAACCACGATTCATAAAACACACCCCGCTTGATTTTTGTCATTTTGATTATAAAACAAAATTTATCGATTTACAATAAATAATTATTCCTTATTGATATAAAATTATCGTTATATTCTTTCCCGGATTAGTTTATATTGGGGGAATTGATGATCTCCATTTCGATAAAGAAAAGCGGAAACGCCCTGCACAGCTCACGAAGGTCACTGGAAGTCCGACGAGGAGGCTCGAACCAAACAAAGTTCGGTTCTGCGTGGACAAACACTTCGACCTAAATCAATGTGTCGACCGCCGCAGGAGGACTGAAGTGAGCCAAAGTGGTTGGACGTTGGAGCTAGACATTTCTTCACCTAACCAAAATTTTTATACTTCGATTAAGTTTTCAAACGTAAGAGCTTTTACCAAAACTGAATTCCTCGAAAGTCTTGTGCATGAGCAACATGTTTTAGCAATGTCCACACCAATGATTAACGTATTCTCTGTAAGTTGCTAGATTTTTTGATTTTGTTTCAATCCGGCACTTGTTTTGGTAAGTTCCTTGGTTGCACAATAACTATTGTTAAATGAAATTATCCTGTCATTTGAACTGTCCTTTACTTAATAATTGATTGAAATACCCTTGCTTTTAAACCAAAATGTCCTGTGTCAATTCACAGGACATTTCTAATGTCATTTATGAGATATGTGCACCCGAAAAACGGGACTCTTTACAATACTAGCAGGCTGCTTTTTTACTCCGATCGCTGACATCTGCCAGACTCTTCCCTTCATTTTATACAACATTTGACCAAAAAACCTGAATTTCCCCAGCCACAAACTCACATGATTCGGGCGGAGACATACTATAGTCCGCTTTCATTTTCCGACATATCGTAAGGTGTTTATTCGCTTACGAGGATATCTTCGAACACCTTCTTGACTTTCGGCGTGACGTAATGACTGCCCCCGCGTTTTTTAACGTCTTCGATCATCACCGATACGAGAAGCGAAGGGTCTTCAGTATTCCAGGCGACGAACCAGCCGTTTTCCGTCCCCTCTTTATCATCCTTCGATTTTTTCAACTCTGCAGTACCTGTTTTGCCTGCCATTTTCACATTGGCAAGCTTCACATCGTTCGCTGTTCCATTTGGGCTTTCAACCACTTGAACGAGATCCTTTTCAACCGTGTTCGCGGTCTCCTCACTGATCACATTCTCTTTCCACGTTTGTGATTTTTCTTCATCCGTAAAAAGAATTGGTTTGACCATCGTCCCTTTAGTAATAAAAGGCGTATATGTCAGCCCCAGATGAAGGGTGCTCATTTCCACCTGTCCCTGGCCGTATCCACTATCCGCCAGCTGGCCTTCACTCGCAAACCCCCCATTTGTGATTTGGGAAGATTCGATGCCAAGTGGGAATGGAATTTTTTCATCAAAGCCGAACTTCTTGGATTCTTGTAAAAACGCATCCCCTCCAATATCCAGCATTGCCATCGCAAAATAGATATTATCCGAGCGGACAAGCGCATCCTGTAAATTGACTTGCGTGTCCGGACTAGGGACACGAGTGATATAATGATTCCCACCCCAGGAGTCCCTTTGCCAGCGGTTGTTCGCCGGGATCTTCTTTTCTTCGGTTGGGTCGATTGCTCCTGTTTCAAGTCCAATTGCAGCAGTAATCGGCTTGAATGTGGACCCTGGTGCATACGTGTTGCTGAAACGATTCCTCAACGGTGCAGAAGGATCATTTACAAGGTTGTTGTACTTTTCACCAGTCACCCCTAGGTTCGGGTCATAGGAAGGTGTACTGACAAGCGCTAAGACTTCCCCGGTGGTCGGGTTAAGCGCAGCTGCTGAACCTTCGTCTTTCAACATTTGTTGAAAAAGCGATGACTGGACAGCTGAATCGATTGTTAGTGTAAAATCTTTGCCGTTAACCGGTTCGTTTTTAGCAAGCATATCTTTTGTTGTGCCATCCGCACCCTTGATGACGATTTGGCCCCCAGGTTGGCCCCTCAATTCTTTTTCAAGTGCTCTTTCAAGACCAGTTTTTCCTATGATGTCTTGAACCGTATATCCCTCGTCTTTCTTTTTCTCCAACTCATCAGCATTTACAGCGCCGACATAGCCTGTCAAATGTGCTGCGGCTGCTTTCAACGGATAGACCCGGGCTTTTTTTTCCTGGAATTTGGTCCCGTTAAGCGGGCGTATCGCTTCGATTTTCTCCCGTTCATCATCTGCCACCACACCAAGCGGGACAAAAGAATCTGGTTGGACCCAGGATTGATTCAATGCTTTGTCGATCTCTTCAACCGGTACATTGATCAATTTTGAAAGCTTTTCTTTTACCTCTTCCTTATCTTCTTTCAGCCAGGATGGGACAAGACCGACATCTTGAACCACACCATTGATCGCAAGCCCCTCACCATTCACATCAAAAATCTCACCACGTTCAGGTTCAATCGTTGTGGCTGAAATGGTATCTCCCTCTTCCATACCAGTGAAAATCATCGATGGACTCCAATTGATTGCCCATTTTTCATTGTTTTCACTTTTTTCATGGACAAGTTCAGCTTGATAGGAAGTCTCGAGCGGGCCAGCGAGTGTATCCATTTTCACCGTATAATCGAACGTCGGCTTATCCTCTTCGTCGTATTTCTTCTCTTCTTCCGGTAATTTATAAGTAGCTTTCAAATTACTCATATTAATACCTTCATAAATGTTCGTATACCGCTCAACAAACTTCTCTTCTGTAATCTGTTTTTTCGATTCCTCAGACAAAAGACTGTACATTTTAGCATAGTCCTGTTTTTCCCAAGCCTTCATATACCCTTCAAACGTTGTTTCAGGCTTCGGTTTATCAGAGCAACCGACAAGACTAAAAACGAGACAAATTAGAATGAATATTGATTTGCGCAAGTCTATCCCCCCTTAACCTTGACTCACCTCTCTATAATACCATTATCTTCTTTATTTTTCCTATATAATGAAACCTATTGAAAGCATAAAAAAAGACCCTGGAAAAAGAGTCTTTTTGGCCTTCTATTCATTTGTTCTGCATGCGGGGTACCGGAATGATATACTGTACAAATGACAACTTTCGGATTGCCTGGACGATTCCGATTGAGAGCAGCATCACCAGTATATACATGATCGGAAATCCTCTGGTCGCCCATGCGCTGTGTGGTAAAACTTGATTCAAAAACAACAATACCAAAGGGTGGACGAGATAAATCCCCATTGATAGTGTTCCGATCAATTTCAAAGGACCATAAAGCAATTGTCTGCTCTGGATAACCGGGAACAGCCCAATCACAGCTATGCTTAATAATGGAATATTCATCAGATTCGTCATTCGGTTTGAAGGGATCGAACCCATTATCTGATATTCATAAATCGCTAGTACGTATACCATTGCTACTAACAATAGTAGTATAGCCTGGCTGGTCACAAGCTTTGTTATTGAACGCCAATAATAGGCTAAAAATCCACCGAATATAAAGTAGAAAATCCATGTAAAAATGAATACACGATTATTCAAAAGAGCCCCTAAACCTTCTTGAACAGATATGAAATGCGATAGATTTATAAAAAACGCACTTACTGTAAATGAGGCTACCAAAGCAATCATCCATGAAAACTTTGTTTTAATTGTCTGTAGCATTGGAAAAACCAAATAAAATTGGATGACGATCACCATGAAATACAAATGGTAAAAAGATGCTCCCATCAAAAAAGATTCTATAAAATCTTGCCCAGATGGCAAGGTTGCATTCAATACTATTACTTTGATCAGAAGGTAAAAAACACTCCAAACGACAAACGGCATTATGATTTTTGTGAATCGTGATTTTAAAAATCTTTGAAAATCAAACCCTTTTGCTTTTACCTGGTGGAATAATAAAAACCCACTGATCAAGGCAAATGTCGGTGTGCCGAAACGTCCCAGCTGATTCAAAGCAAATGTCAGCCAATTGTAGGTCTGGCCATGCTGATTATAGTAGCTTGCACTAAGGTGTACAAGAACTACACCAATACAAGCAAATGCCCGTAGAAAATGAATCTCTTCAAAAAATTTCCCTTTAGGTTTATCAAGTGTTTTCTCCACTAATAAAACCTCCCCCAACTTCATTACATTTAGCAGTTCGCTGAAAACGGAGGTAAAGTGACCATCATCACGTTTACAATTTATGTAAATGGTTGGATTGGCACTATTCTTCCTTAGTTGTAAAGTTTATGTTGCAGGAATTTTAAGACTTGAAACGAAGTGACTTCTAGTTAGAGAAAAGAGGTTTTAACACCAATGGAACAATTGTGGGAATATGTACGTGGAGTGATGTGGGATCATGAGGAAGTCCCAGTCAATGTTGGGTTTGTGGAACGTCCGGAAATATTGATGTACAAAACGGAAGGCTCTTCGAGTATTTTATCGAACAAAGTTGTAAAAGTGTCCTCGGAATCTGAGGAAGAGTTCTTAGCATTATTTAGGGAGATACAGGCCTTCTATCAGGAGAAGCCTTTCTCTTGGTGGATCGGGCCTGATTCATCACCTGAGGATTTAGTTTTAAAAGTTCAGTCGTTGGGGCTTGAACAGGAGGACACTTATTATGGGCTCGTGAAAGCCGTTGGCCGATGGGAAAAAGTTAATCTGCCTTATACGGTTCGGAGTGTAGTTGATGAACAGGATGTAAGACATTATGTAGATGTAGCTGCAAAAATTTGGGGATATGATGACAGAACAAAAGAAACGTTGATCAGGCAAAGGCTTGAATACTTGAGGGATTCTAAAAGAAGAGGCGGATTTTTGATTGTCATGGACGAGGAGCACCCAGTTGCATATGCAGGATATCGATTCAGTGGGGATGGTGAAGCGGCGTATCTAGCAGGGACCGGTGTTTTACCGGAGTACCGGAAGCAAGGGATTTACCGTGCTCTTTTAGCAAAACGTATAGAGCTTGCGAGTTCTTACGGAAGCAACTGGCTGGTCACTCAAGCTCGGAAAGGCACCTCAGAACCGATTTTACGAAAACTTGCGTTTGAAGATTCAGGGAAATATGAAGTATATAAGAGAAGCTGAAATTCGGGTCATATGCTCTAGTTTCTGCTTGTTCGGTTCAGGGTATTAAATAGTAGATTTAGGAAAGGAGATCATTATGGGATCTAAACACGAAGGGATCGCTGGATGGTTGATTTTGATTGTCGCGGGTCTTTTATTAGTTCCGATCCTTCGCCTCTACGCTCTATACCAAAGTTACATGACTGTTTATGATACGCCAGCATGGAGTTTGTTGACTGAACAAGGTAACCCGATGTATCACGCATGGTTTGCCCCTACTTTTTTTATCGGTGCAGGGGTCGATTATGTCATCATCCTCTTATCATTGATTGCACTGTGGCTATTGTTCAAAAAAAGCCCGTCGTTCCCGAAGTTTATGATCTACTTTCTGACTGGTGTGACAGTTTATGCAATCGCTGATGGATTCATCACCAACTGGATTTTCAGCTCACTTCCTATCTCTGACGAAATGCTTGTATATATTAAAAACCAATCCTATAGACAGCAGATCGGTTCACTGGTTTCAGCCTTGATCTTGATCCCATATTTTTTGAAATCCAAACGGGTCAAAGCAACCTTCCTAAAAGGGACAAGCATCCACCAACCCGTACTCCGCAACGGAATCTCCGTCTAATACTGTACCCGGTACATTTTAAGAACCCTTATGCAGCAAGGGTTCTTTTTACGTGCAGGTACATTTCGGGAACCCTTGAGGGCGTTGGGGTTGTGTCTGGTGCCTGGTACGTAAAAAGAAGGAGACCCATGCAGTAGTGTGCGTTGAGGTCTCCTTTTGTAGCCGGGATTAGTTTCGGCCGTTACCGTTACCTTTGTCTTTTCCACTATCTTTATCGTTGCCTTTATTTCCGTGTTCTTTATCCTTCTGATCATTTTTAACACTGCCACGATCTTCGGTGGGTTTTACATGATCTTCGGTGGCTTTCCCTTGATTTTTCTTGGCTTTTTCACCATTTTTGTTGGCTTTTACACGTTTTTCTTGAGCTTTATCGGTCTTTTCTTCAGCTTTTGCAACTCGCTTTTCTGTTTGAGCATTCCCAGCTTGTTCCTCAGCTTTTCCAGCTTTTTCGTCAGCTGGTTGTTCAGATTCTTCTTTTACAGGAACCTCTGTTTCTTCACCAGCTTCTTCCTCTTGCCCATGGTCTCCACTATTTTTCACTTCAAGCTTTGCGATTTTGTGATCGAGCTTTTCAAATGCTTTTTGAACATTTCTCATCAAGGCAGCTTGAGCATTAGGGTTCGGTACTTTTACAAGAGCACCAAGCAGGGCATCGATGTTTTGTGATAATTTTACCTGAAGCTCGTCTTCTTCAGAACTCTCTTCATTCTCAGTTCCTTTTTCTTCAGTAGCTCCCTCTACTTCTATTGTTTCTTCAGCTGAATCATCGCCCTCTGCACCTTCTTCAGTTTCTTCTGAAGACTCTACTTCCCCTGATTTATCCATGGCGGCTTCCTGTGCCTTCAAGGCTTCCTCAAGCGTCTTTTGAGCCAATTCATCTTCTCCAGCCGCAAATAGTGCATTCGCCTCTGCAATACGAGTGGCTGCGATGTCTGCCAGAATTTTTGCCTCTTCATATTCATCAAATGTAACAGCTAAGCGTACATTCTCGGCCATCTTTTTTACAAAATAGAAAAAGTAACCTGGTAATAGCGATGGTTCCTCTACTTCTCCAGTATTTTCATCTTCTATTGCTTCTTCTTCAGTACCCTCTTCTGAAGAAGACTCTTTATTTTCTGTTACTTCCTCTTCTGTCGTAGCCTCATCTTCAGTTGTGATTTCTTGCTCTGTTGATAATTCGTCTGAAACGTCTACCGTTGGGATAGCGTCATCTGTGTTTGCAAACGTAGCAGGTGAAGCTCCAAATAGTAAAAGTGAGGCTGCACTGGCCGTTGCGATCCATTTTTTGAACATGTTTTTATTCTCCTCTGCACATTCATAAAAAAAAAGCAGATTACCGAGGCGTGTGAAACGGCCGACCCAGGAATATGCCATAGGATCCTGATAATACCCATATATGTATGTGTTTCTGGTCCTTAGGCAACTGGCTGACATAGGTATAACCTTTAGTCCCTATAGCTTTGCGTCACTACCTTTCGATAGCTTTGCCTTTATCTACTTTTCATTACTTTTAGTATACAAGAATTCGACAAGATTTTTCCAAGTAAAAAATACCTATTTTTTCAGATAATTTCTAGTTCCTTTATATTACCTAACTTGCCAATTTGAAAATTTAATTGTTTTTGGTACATATTTCACAGGATTAAAGACCCCACTGTGCCTGGTACCGTTTTCAATCCCTTTGTATAACTGTGTTTTTTATTGGTGCCTGGTACAGTATTCAAAGCAAAAAAATAGAGCTGCTTATGGGCAGCTCCTAAGTAAGGGTAGGGAGGTAGGATCATGTGCCTACGTTTTTCAGTTTATAATCAAGAACCGTCTTCAGAAGTTTCGCCTTCACCACTTTCTTCAGTGTTCGTTTCTTCTTCAGTTGGTTCTTCATTAGTTGGTTCTTCTTCTGTTCCGTTACATGCTGTGATTAATATAATTGCGAATAATGCAGAGCCTAGTTTTGCAAGAAAGCTTTTCTTCACGGTAACCACTCCTTGTATCGCAAGTTTTGTGCTGGTTTGTGTACCAGCTACTTACAATATAGAGCATTTTCCGTAAGAATTGGGTAATTTTACTGAATGCATAAGGTTTCCTAACGATTTTAACATCGCCCTAACATCGACTTAACAATCATCTGCGCAATATGGCTCTAACTGGGCTTGCATCGGTTTCAGCCAGCGGTAATGGCAAGGCAATCAGTTCATAGACGCCTTCCTCTACATCATCCAAAATCACACCTTCAAGGATATGGATGTCATTGTTCAGCAAACTATGATGGGCGGCCAAATCCTTTGAATCTACCTGGTCAACGGAAGGAACGTCCACTCCAATCAGACAGATGCCTTTTTCTTTTAAAAATGGTGCAAGTTCTTCTGAAAGGTAGGTGATGGATTCCGGAAACTTGTTTCGATCAGCCCAGGATCCTGTTTTTATAAGCAATCGTTCCACCCCGTTAAACTCGTAACCCTGAAAATCTTTCGGTTCGATTGATTCCCGCCCCTCTAAATGGACGACGAGTGCATCGCCGATATAAAGATCCGGCTGAAGATCCAGCATCTTTTTACCATGATCGTCAAAATGAAACGGTGCATCAACATGCGTTCCGGTATGGGTGCTTAACGACAGGCTTCCGACGTTCACGGATCCTGTCTCTTCTTTCGTCCAGTTCAATTTAAAAGAAAAGGGAGTATCGCCAGGCCATGTTGGCACTCCCTCCTTCAGCGGTTGAGAAATGTCCCAAATTTTCATAAGCAAAACTCCCCTAATAATTGCTCTCTATTCTTTCTTTTCTCCTAAAGCAAACATGATTTCAGCTTCACAGGCAACTTCTCCATCGACGGTTGCAACAGCTTGGCCCTTTCCCATCGAACCACGGACACGCGTCAATTCCACTTCAAGGCGTAATTGATCACCCGGGCGTACTTGACGTTTAAAACGGCATTTGTCAATCCCTGCAAAAAAGGCTAACCGTCCACGATTTTCTTCTTTTTTCAGAAGGGCGACCGCACCTACCTGAGCCAGTGCCTCTACGATTAGGACGCCTGGCATGACAGGATACTCAGGGAAATGTCCATTAAAAAAGTCTTCATTTGCGGTCACATTTTTGATCCCGGTGGCATGCTTACCTTCTTCGACTTCAAGAATTTTGTCCACGAGCAAAACCGGGTGGCGGTGTGGAATGATTTCCTTGATTTCATCGATGTTCAACATATGTAGATCCTCCTATGTATTGCATTCTTTTTCCCTATCATAGCACAAAACAGCTTCGAAAAATAAATCCGGGTTAAAGCGAGGATTACAGTGTCTTTTCTAGGTTATCACCTGTTATGGATGCGGTCGGGTCATTCTCTACGAATTTTTTGTATTCGATATTTTGAGGATATGGAAAATGCGAGAGTACGGGGTAAGGCTTTACGTATGGGAGTCTATGGAAATCAACATATGTCCGATAACTGCTCCATTCATAAGCCCCTGGTGTTGCTGCTAGATCAGCTTTTACTGGGTTGAGGTGGATATATTTGCTGACATCCATTTGGTAGTTCGGCGATTCGATCAATTTAGCACCATAACGTCCTTGGAAAACATGGCCGACGAACTCATATTTCTTATTAAAATAGAGTGCATAACGATGATGGATTTTTCTCATGATTTGGTGGGCTGCTGAAAAGTGGGTTTTCAATTGAAGGTGGATGTGATTGGTCATCAGGCAGTAGGAATACAGGTCAAAGGTGAATTCTGACCGAGCTTCACCGAGGATTTTCATATATTTGTGGCGGTCTTGGTTGTCGTAAAAAAGAGGTGTCTTGCGATTTCCACGCAAGGTGATATGATATTCCGCTCCGAGATACCATACCCTTGGCTTCCGAGGCATAACTTCACTCCTTAAAAGTAATTGGTTGGATCAGGGACTTTCAGAGAAGATTTTGGGGAGTTGCTTATGATGTCGAATAAAGATGAAGATACCAATATTATACTGTTATATAGAAAAATATGGAATTATTTTTAGCGTTTTTTACTAAATGGTATTCATTGATTAATTTTGGCGCGCGTTTTTCGGTACCAGGAACCGACTTGAACTCCTTCTTTTCCAAGGCTTCTCAGAAAGTGCCAGGTACGAATCTGAAGCCCTTCTCTCCCAAGGCTTCTTAGAAAGTGCCAGGTACGAATCTGAACTCCTTCTCTCCCAAGGATTCTCAGAAAGTGCCAGGCACCGGCACCATTACACCGACATCGGGGTGGCGCCATTGGGTTTGCCAAAATAAAAAGCCTGTTGGAGGCGGTCCATAACCGCTTCCAACAGGCTTTTATGTATCTTTTTTGACAATATCAACGATGTGCTGCCATGTGTCTTTTTTGAAGACGTCCATCATGTCTCCGTCCCCAACTACTCCATACCCAACTGCCAGACCTCCTGCTAAACAAAGTCCGAACAATAAAATAATGATGATCAACCGCAGCCAGATCGGTACAAGGCGCTCCCGAAGCCTATCTGACCGAACCTTCTGCTGTTTATGCTCTTCCCGTGAAGAAGGCGAGCTTTCCTCGTTCTTCGATTTTTTTCTTGTTAGTTTATTTTTACTCGCCTTAAATGCTTCTCTTAATGAAGATCGCTCATTTTTGGCTTCTGTATTTTTTTGAATCATGTTAACTCCCCATTAACCCTGCTTAACGAATGGTATTCACTAGTCCCATCATCTGGTCAGCCATCGTTATGGCCCTGGCATTCATTTGATAAGAACGTTGTGTAGTTAAAAGTTCTGTCATCTCATGAGCGACATTGACATTGGATTGCTCTAATGCACCTTGTTGGATCAAGTCTTCCACTTGCTCCACTTGTGCAACAGCTTGGCCAACCGCTGTACCAGCACCAACTCTAAAACGATTATCTCCAGACGCTTCCAATAACTGCGGTCGTATAATTTCCGCCAAAGCCAATCGGCCAGCATTCACAACTGTCTGATCAGGCGTTGTCACTTAAATCGTTCCATTTCCATTGATTGAAATCGATTCAAATCCTGCAGATATCTCAATTGGACCGTTTTCACCCATTATACGATCCCCATTCGCAGCAGTAAGTTGTAATTGATCAGGATTTCCTTCTACTGGATTCAAGTAAAAAGACCCTTCCCTTGTATATTCAATGATTTCGACATTATTTTCAAGTGTTTTCGAAATTTGAAACATGACGTTCGGGTTCAATAAAGCGACATCCAGTGTCCTACCCGTTTCTAGAACACTGCCCTGTTCTAGACGAAGGACGGTCCCAGAAACCCGTGATCCACTTCCAAGACGAATGCCCTCTGGTGTCAGCCGCCCAATCTCAGCACTCTGGTTTGGCTGATTGTTCATCTCTTGGACTAGTAAATCAGAGCCTCTTAAATCCATATGTATTACTATTCGAAAGATTATTGGAAATCGTGTCTAGTTGATGTTGCAGTTGTCCCATTGATACAGAAGACGTAATCATCGATCGATTCATCTTTCTACCTCCTGAAGATCTATCCTATTAAAGCAAGTCTTTTAAATTTATTAGATCAACCTAGTCTATCAATTTCATTCGAAGCTTTTTCCATCGTCCGATCGTAAGCTTGTAGAACCTTCTGGTTGGCTTCGAATGTCGATAAGCATTCATCATCTCTACCATCGTCTGTTCAACTTCTACATTCGATCGCTCAATGAATCCTTGTTTCAACTGATAGGTAACTTCGGGGTTGCCAGCTACAGGAATAATCACATCCTCATTTTCTGCTATGAAAAGGCCGTTCCCTGCTCCAGCGCAACATTCACTTGTACGCCAAGCTCTGGAATCAACCCATCGGAATCAATCGAAAATCAGATCCCTCTATCTGGATCCGGTTCCTGTTCGTATCCAACACAAAGTCACCATTACTCGTTACGAGATTACCATTCGCGTCTAGTGAATAATTCCCATTGCGTGTCAATTGTGTCGCACCCTGTTCCGTTTCTACAGTAAAAAACAAAGCTCCTTGGGATCCAGTCTCTTCGTTAAAAGGAACAGTGCCTTGAAGAAGAGCGATATCTAGGTTGTTTCCGGTCTCCTGAAGGTCACCCTGGCGAAAATTCGGCATCGTTTCTTGCATATAAACAGCAGTCGCAAGCGAACCGACCTGCTTTTTGGTAGGTATGGAATTTCCTCCGATATTCGCCTCTCCAAGAACAGCATTTCCGGAAATGCCCGTAAAGACGCCTGATCCGCTTTAAAGCCTGGCGTATTTGCATTTGATAGGTTATTCGTCAATAGATCTTGCCGTCTTTGCTGTGAAATCATTCCAGAAGCCGCTGTGTAAAAATCTCGGAACATGATGCACTCCTCCTTCATTTCTTTGTCTATCGTAAACTGGTGTCCTGGCTTGTCCATTTTAAAACTGGTAAAGATGATTGGTAGTAGCTGTTTAATAGATCAATCGAACTTTCAAGACGTTTTTTGCTTCGGTAACTTATCGATATGTTCAAGCATCAAACCAGTTCCACGTGCTACGCATGTCATCGGATCATCTGCTACGTGGACCGGAACCTTAAATTCTTCGGCAAAAAGTTGCTCGATTCCATGTAAAAGAGCACCCCCGCCAGTGAGGATGATACCGCGGTCGATGATATCAGCTGAAAGTTCAGGAGGTGTTTTTTCCAAAACGCTTTTCGCAGCCATCACAATCGAATGGACAGATTCTTTCAAAACTTCCTCAATTTCTGAGGATCGGATCATGATGTTACGTGGCAAACCACTTACCATGTCACGGCCTCGGATCTCCATTTCTTCATCACGAGCACCTGGAAAGATCGTCGCGACTTGTATCTTGATATTTTCGGATGTTCGTTCGCCAATCAAAAGCTTATACCTATGTTTTATGTATTGAAGAATATCCTGGTCGAACTTGTCCCCCGCCATTTTAATCGAAGAGGCGGTGACGATATCGCCCATGGATAGAACGGCAACATCTGTTGTCCCACCGCCTATGTCAACGACCATGTTCCCGTATGGTTGAAAAATATCCATACCAGCACCAATTGCGGCAACCTTCGGCTCTTCTTCAAGGAATACGTGTTTCGCTCCACTCTTTTGAGCTGCTTCACGGATTGCTTTTTGTTCAACGGTCGTAATATTCGTTGGAGTACAGATTAAGATCCTTGGCTTGCCTATCAGCCCCCTCACGTTAATCTTATCCAAGAAATATTTCAGCATCACTTCAGTCATTTCGAAATCCGCGATCACCCCATCTTTCAACGGTCTTATCGCAACTATATTTCCAGGAGTTCGCCCAACCATTCTACGCGCTGCTTCACCTACCTCTAGCACCCGATTGTGGTGGGTATCAATAGCGACCACTGATGGCTCGTCGAGGACAATCCCCCGTTCTTTGACATAAATGAGTACGTTAGCGGTACCCAAATCAATGCCTACATCTCTAGAAAACATGCGGTAAATCCTCCCTAATCCAGACTAGTTCTATTGGTTGTATGATTTGTTAAAATTATGTAGTTCATCCATTATATTAGTTTAGCATAGATTGTGTAGAATAGGGACAAAATTTGTCAAAAAATAGTACATAATCACTACCCAAAAACTAATTGACCACCTTTTCGGTCGATTTTTTGTATTTTTCCCGAGTAGCTTCACCACCACGGAGATGTCGTACCGATTTATGGTACTCCAATATCTCTTTGACACTGTTGGCCAGCTCCGGGTTGATTTCAGGTAATCGTTCCGTTAAATCTTTGTGGACAGTACTTTTCGAAACACCGAATTCCTTCGCGATCATTCGAACGGTTTTTCTTGTCTCCACGATATACCTGCCTATCTTGATGGTTCGTTCTTTGATGTAATCGTGCACACCACTCGCCTCCCTAAATTGGATGTAAGAGGTGCGAAATGAGACTTCAATATCTAGGCTGCGAAATGTTAAATTGTCATCTTCCCCCTATGAACAAAATAACTGCTAAGCTCGCACGCAGCTTTACTTAGACTTCTCATCGCGGTCCCCTAAAGTTCGTTTTGTAACATTTTATTATCAAGAGTGTGGTTATATACCTAAAAGTCAAGTGGGACAAGGGAATTTGTTTACTTTTACTTGAAACAGCCTTTCGAAACGCTTGCTGTGCAATGTCCACCGCTCACAGACAAGCCCATAAAATGTACCAAAAGTTTGAAAATTTTCTTTCATAAGGTGCCAGGTACATTTTCTGATCCCGCTCAGAGCAAAGCTTTTGAAGTGTACCAGGTACCATTTCCAAACCCGCTCTGAGCAAGGCTTTTGAAAGTGTACCAGGCACCGATATGGATCCTTTCGCTGACATGGCTTCGTGAGGTGCCTGGTACACAAATCATTTATTTTTTGAGTTTTTCATACATGTTTTTTGTTCTCGTGTTAAAAGCTTTAAGGATTCATCATCTTTCGACAGTATTGGTGGTTTTACTACCTTGATAATGGGTATTCTATAGTGTATTCTTTAAATATTAGAATTTTCGAATAAATATCTAAGCCAAAATAAAAAAATAATGGGAGGGGACATTGAATGTTCAAAACATACGAAACCAAGTCATTCTTTGATGAAATGCTCCAAGAAAGAGAAAAGCCGCGCGCTCATTACCAAACCCTCTATAATCGTTTATCCACCCTTCCCGAGGATGAACTGCAAGCCCGACATGAAGCTGCTCAGCAGAATTTCCTCCGACAGGGCATCACCTTCACTGTCTATAACGACGATCAAGGAGCCGAGCGTACAATCCCCTTTGATTTCGTTCCGAACATCTTCCCGAAGGACGAATGGCTACAGCTTGAAAAGGGCCTCATTCAGCGTGTCAAAGCGCTCAACCTATTCTTAGACGACGTATATAATGACCAGCAGATTTTAAAAGATGGTCTTATTCCTCGAGAACTCGTCGTCACCTGTAAGTACTTTTATCCCCAAGTTACGAAAATCAAAGTTCCACGAAGAAACCATATTTTTATGGCCGGTATAGATTTGATTAAAGATGAAAACGGAGAGTTCCGCGTCCTTGAGGACAATCTTAGGAATCCATCCGGGCTATCTTATGTATTCCAGAATCGTTACGTCATGCGTCACGTTTTCCCTGACTTTTTCCAAGATTATAATGTCGTTTCACTCGAAAACCAATTCACTCACATACACGACGCCTTATCTTCCATCGCACCGAACAATATCACAATGCCGAACATCGTACTCTTGACTCCTGGCGTTTACAACTCTGCTTATTTTGACCATAGTTTCATAGCCCAGCAGCTAGGCATTGAACTTGTCGAAGGCCGTGACTTGCTCGTCCGGGACAGAATCGTCTATATGAAAACGACCAGGGGATTGAAACGCGTAGATGTGATCTACCGACGTATTGATGATGAATTCCTCGATCCACTCGAGTTCCGTCCGGATTCCATGCTTGGTGTTGCAGGCCTTCTCGATGCTTATCGTGCCGGCAATGTGACGATCAGCAACGGCATTGGAAACGGTGTGGCAGATGACAAGGCCATCTACCATTACGTGCCGAACATGATCCGCTATTACCTCGGTGAAGATCCAATCATCCGGAATGTCGAGACTTACTTTTTACGTGATGAGGAACAACGGAAATACGTATTAGAAAACCTCGATCAACTTGTCGTCAAGCAGACAGACGGATCCGGCGGATATAACCTTTTGATCGGCCCCCATGCTACTGAACAAGAGCGCGAGGATTATAGGGTTCAGATCGAGAAAAATCCATCGAACTACATTGCACAACCGATGGTCACCCTCTCAAGGATGCCTGTTTTTAGAGGAGAGGAATTTTCTGGGTGCCACATTGACGTCCGTGCATTCGTATTCAACGGGGAGCATCCGCATGTTTTCCCTGGCGGCCTGACAAGGGTTGCTTTAAAAGAAGGATCGCTCGTCGTCAATTCTTCACAAGGCGGTGGATGTAAAGATACGTGGGTCATGACCGATTAAGGAGGGACAAGCATGCTAAGCAGAGTTTCAAATTCACTATATTGGATGTCACGCAATATTGAGCGTGCAGAGAACACTGCCCGCCTCATTTCAGTACGATTGATCGGAAGTATTGAACATAAAGAAAATCACTGGGATGAACTGACTTCCATCATCGGGGCAAATGAGGATTTCGAAAAACGCTACGATACGTATGATGCCCGGTCCGTCATGGACTTCATGTCATTCTCAAGCGACAACCCAAACTCGATTTTAAATTGTGTAAAACTAGCCCGGGAGGGTGCACGCGCAATTCGCGAAATCATTCCGCAAGAATTATGGGAGATGATGAATTCCTTCTACTGGGAGGTCAAACAATACAAGTATGAAAACTGGACCGTGGATTCGATTGATGATTTTTACCAGATGATCATCCGCCAATCCGCCCTTTTCCAAGGGATGGTTGAAGCGACATTGTCATTTGATGAAGCGTATTTGTTCATTAAAATGGCTAAGTTCATCGAACGTGCTGAAAAAACGTCCCGAATCCTGAATATCTATTATTATCGTTCGGAGGACCCAGAACACAACGATCCTTCACTTTACCGCCATTGGTTTGCGGTCCTCCAATCTGTGAGCGGGCATGAGGCCTATTTAAAAAAGCACCATCCATTCATCACTGGTGAACGTGTTATCGAATTCCTGCTGTTTGACGAAGCGTTTCCCCGTTCGATCAATTACTGCCTGGAGCAGGTCTACAACGTATTCCAAGAACTTGAGAACGGTAAAATCGAGCATTATTCAGAGGACCTGCATCAATTGATCGCTGAGATGCGCCTAGATTTTAAAACGATGTTGGTCATTGATGTCCTCACAGAGGATATCCATCAATTTTTACAACGATTCCAATCCAATTGCTCTCAGCTTGGCCGTTTGATCAATAAAACCTACTACCTAGGAGAAGTCGGCGTATGAAATACAGGGTCACCCAGCATACACACTACACATACGAGCTACCAGTCAGCCAGAGCATCAATCAGTTTCGCTTAAAACCGACTGATGATGTGAAACAAGAATGCATCTCCTTTAAAAAAGAAATCACCCCGAACGTTCCGTCGTATGTTCATTACGATTATTGGGGGAATCACGTGGAGACATTCTATGCATGGGAGGACCATAAGGAACTACTGCTTGTAACGACGTCCGAAGTGACGATCGATCCATACGCTTTCAAGGAAGCTTATTCGTTCAGTCCTCAGATGAAGGATGCTCTCTTTTCTCAAGGTTTTAAAGAACAATATGCTGAATTTTTAATGAAAACGGGTTATACGACTCTTCCTGATGAGGTTTGCAAGAAGATTACAGAGCCTTTGTGGAAGCAATGCAATGACCCATTCGAATTTGTAAAGCTGGTAAGCAAATACATTTATGACAACTTCACTTATACACCCGGCTCAACGACTGTGAATACGACCGCTTCCGAAGCTTTGAAAAACAAGGTCGGGGTCTGCCAGGATTATACCCATCTGATGCTAGCATTATGTCGGTCCCGCGGAATTCCAGCCCGGTATGTAAGCGGATATTTGTATATCGGTGAAAATTCAGCAATGCGCGGGGATGCTGCTACGCATGCCTGGGTCGAGGTGAAGCTGCCGACTGCCGGGTGGATCGGTTTCGACCCGACGAATAACGTACTCGTAAAAGACCAGCATATCCGCATCGCGGTCGGACGGGATTATACCGACATCGTCCCATTGAAAGGGGTTTATCACGGAGGGCTGCAGAAGCTGGACGTGAAGGTCAGCGTCCATGCAATAGAGGAAAATGTAACAGCTTGATAGAAGTTAAAGAGCGGAAGGCGTAGAAGCCCTCCGCTTATTGTTCTATTGTGCCCTTTTCATGAATTCCAGAATTTCAAGATCAATGTGACCTCGTTTCTGCTCCCTCTCTTCAAAATTTTCCTGATGGATAAGTACACGTAAAGCATCTAGTACCGCATCCTCTGAATGTTCGTCGCTTCTTTCAAGATAGCCGAAGCGTTCAAGTTCAAATGCTAACTGATGGAAAACATCCCCTTTTATTTCAACAATGTTCTTTGCTTTTGACCGTGAAAAATAAAGCTGATGCAGATCATGGATTCTAATCAATTCTTTAATCGGCTCCTTGTGATGATCTACACGGAGATCGATAGCTCTGTCATTGAACCCTCCATATCCGCCTTTTTCTTTTACGATCAAAAGAGCGGCTGATTGTTTCCCACGACTGTCACCACCTGCATGCTGGCCTGCATTCAAGGCAGTAAGAAGGCGATAGGCCAAAGTTCCTTCTGTACCCTCGAACGTCACTCCCATCTGGTCGACTGTTTCCTTGTTGACGAGAATGTTCCCCTGAGCAGCATAATGTTTACCCGTACAACCGCCTGCCCAATCATAGCAGTCTTTTCCGGTAAACGTAGCTGTATTCCCTTTTGCATCCACTATTCCTACCTGGCGGAGCTCCCGGTCCTCATCCTCTTCCGTCAGCAGCCTGAGTGTTTCTTCGGCAGACTTTCCTGACTCCATATATCCAAGACCTTTCGGACCATAAGAGGTATTGGCAAACGATTGTGTTGCAACTGCCCCTACACCCGCTTTCGCCCATGGAACAACAGATCCCACACCTATGAACTTGGACTGGACCGCGATGCCAAGCTCTTCTGTTTCCGGATCAAAACCGACAATTGAAAACGTTGCTACCAAATTATTTGGAATCTTACCTGTATACATGAACGAACACTCTCCCTTCTCAACCTCTAGACAGTTATTTCTCGATGTCCACCCCATTCCCTTTTTCATCGCAGAAAAAACGCACCAATTACGAACCCTTGCCGTGCTTGAGTTCCCGTTCGGTGCCTGGTACACATACAGGATACACTTTCAAAATACCTTGAATGAAAAAAGAAAAAAGCCCTGGAGTTTCTCCAGAGCTTGTCTAGTTTGTATTTGTCTTGACGCTTCAAGTGGTTTTAAGCGTCAGATTGATCTTCATCCTCAATAGAGTTTTCTTGTGGTTGAGCGTCATCATTTTGGGTTTCGCTTGACGGGTTTGCGTTCTCTTCCTCAGCTTCAACATCTGCTTCTTCTTTTGCATCAGCATCAGTGTCTTCATCAGTAAGAGTTTCGTTCACTTCTTGCTTTTGAGCAGGAATGTCAGTGACTGTTTTACCGAAGAATTCTTCAGGGTTGACAGCTACTCCATCCTTGCGTACTTCAAAGTGTGCGTGAACTTGTGCTTCTTTGTCAAGAAGGCTCATACCTGCTGTACCTAGGACATCACCTTGCTTAACAGTGTCCCCCTTTTCAACTTTTAGGTCTTCAAGGCTAGAGTAGTGAGTCACTACACCGTTATCGTGTTCGATGTGGACGAAGTATCCTACTAGTGGATCTTGACCAGCATCTACAACTTTACCACCCAAGCTTGCCATTACGTCGAAAGGTTCACCGCTCTCAGTCGCATAGTTGATTCCTTTATTCTGGAAGTAGGTATTATTATAGAATACGAGAGCTGCTTCTTGATCTGCTTCAGATGCTTCACTGTCATAGAATTTTCTTTGAACAGTAACTTCATCAGAAACTGGTGACTTAAGTACTTCTGAGTCTGACATTACTGGTACCGAATCTTGGTCTTCAAAACCGATTGGATCTGCTTCTTCATTAAGTTTTTCACCAATACTATTTTGATACCAAAGAACAGAGGCCAAAATCACTGCTGCAAACCCAAGATATACTGCCGGATAAACCCAACGCTTCTTTTTGTACCACTTTGCCTTAAGAGGATTTTTTTGTTTTTCTTCTTCTCTCATTTTGCATCACCTCAGCAACATTGTTGGCACATTTTTCAAAATATATACATTCCGATAAATTTTTTCTGAATATTATTTCGACAAACTGGAGAAAGTAACAAGTTGCTTTGGTAATATAGGGCAAAAAAACACAAAAAAGGCCACTGTCATTATGGACAGCAGCATGTACCAGGCACCGAATAGGAACCCTTACACAGCAAGACTTCTTAAACGGTGCCTGGTACACTTTAAAAGTCCTCGCTACATAAGGGATTCAAAACGGTGCCTGGCACCGGACTTAGTTGGTGGCGGTGAATTTACTTGTGTAGGCTTTGGTGTCGGTTATTTCCACGCCGTTGTAATAGTGTTTGATGATTTCGTTATAGTTGTTGCCTTCGTGAGCCATCCCATTCGCGCCATATTGGCTCATACCGACACCATGGCCGTACCCACGAGTCTGGAAGATTACTTCATCATTCTTCCTTAGAATCGTAAAATCAGAGGATTTCAGGTTCAGGGCGACTCGAATATCTTTTCCGCTCAGCTTTTTCCCGTTGATTTCAATTTGATCAATGTAGTTTCCTTTTGTCCTGCCCAACACTTTCCCGACTTCTCCATCTTCACCACTCAATTTCACTTTCAGCTTCGATTCCACGACATCGACCGGGAAGGATTGTTGGTGAAAGTACTTCGGTGAATCTTTATCCCAGGGACTTTCGACGCTTCGTAAATATGGAAAGGAACTTGACCAATAATCTTCAGAATTTTGCGTGAATCCATTGCTTGTAGAAAAGAATAATGCATCGATCGGTTTTCCATCATATATGATGATTTTACCTTCTGTTTCTTTGACTGCCTGTGTGATTTTCTTGATTTTCCAATCATAATCCTTCCCCCACACCTTCTTTAGGTCCTGATCATTTTTATACACTTGATGAATAACAGCATCTGTGACATCAGCCCCCTCTGGAAGGTTCATATCCGCTGGGTTGAGGAGCATTTTGATGATATAAGTTCTCGCTGTCAATGCTTGCGCCTTCAATGCCTCAATTTCAAAATGTGCTGGCATTTCAGCAGCGACGACTCCTTTTACATATTCCTCTAGTGGTAATGTTTCGATTTCTTTTGCATTCGTTTTATAAACGGAAACATCGACTTCTGAATTTAAAACGATTGGCGTATCGCTTTCAACCTTTTCCATTTTGCCAGTTGAAGCGTTTTGTTCATTACTTTTAAAAGGAATGACGATCAGACTAGGGAGTAGAAGTATGAATGTAAGTAGTCCAATTATAAAAAGATAAAATGGTGTCCCAAATCGGATTTGGTTCATTGGCAGCCCCCCAAATTTCAACAGTTATAGTATAGCTTATGGGCTTGGACAACCTTTTAGAACCGAAGAACATCACCACTGAATATGTATAATAGACACCTCTAAAGCCTTAATGAAATAAAACTCGAACCTAAGTTCCGAAGCCTTTGGAACACCATATTGGCTTACTTCGTTCCCTAAATGAACCAAGCCCAGTCTTGGGACCAAAAAAGCCGTCTCCGTTTCGAAGACGACCTTCCTATAAGTAAATAAATTATGCCTTTGCTTTTAAGTTCTGAGCAGTATTTTTGGTCGTAATCGTTTCTGTTTCTTCTTTCACGCGCTCCACGTCAGCACCAAGTGAGGCTAATTTTCCGGCAAAATCAACGTATCCGCGATCTAAATGTTGTAGTTCTGTTACTCTTGTGTATCCGTCTGCAATCAGTCCTGCTAAGATCAGCGCTGCACCAGCACGTAGATCTGTCGCTGCTACCTCAGCCCCTTGCAGCTTGACTGGGCCATTGACTATGGCAGAACGCCCTTCGATTTTAATATTTCCATTCATGCGGCGGAATTCTTCCACGTGCATGAAACGATTTTCAAAAACGGTTTCTGTAATGACACTAGTACCATTGGCTGCCAATAAAAGCGCCATCATCTGCGACTGAAGATCCGTTGGAAATCCTGGATGCGGCATCGTTTTGATATCTATTGGCTTCAACGTATCAGGTCCTATGATCCGAACGCCTTTTTCTGTGTCAGAAATCGTGACACCCATTTCCTGGAGCTTAGCCACTAGTGGTGTCAAGTGATCATTTTGAGCGTTTTCGATTGTTACATCACCGCCAGTTATAGCAGCAGCCACCATAAATGTACCTGCTTCAATACGATCTGCAATGACCTGATGTTCGGCACCATGCATTTCATCTACACCTTCAATTCGAAGTGTGCCTGTACCAGCCCCATAAACTTTCGCTCCCATTGCATTCAAATAATTCGCAAGACAAACGATTTCAGGTTCTTTTGCTACATTTTCGATAATGCTTGTGCCTTCTGCCAAAGCTGCAGCCATCATGATGTTTTCCGTTGCGCCTACACTCGGAAAATCCAAATAGATTTTAGCTCCTTGTAGTCGCCCTTCTTTTTTCGCTTCGATAAAACCATTACCGATTTTCACTTCGGCTCCCATAGCTTCAAAGCCTTTTAGATGCTGGTCAATCGGGCGTGATCCGATTGCACAACCTCCAGGTAAAGCAATTCTTGCGATTCCAACTCTTGCAAGTAACGGACCCATCACTAAGAATGATGCTCTCATCTTACGAACATATTCAAATGGTGCTTCTGTCTTCAATGGGTGTGTAGCATCTACTTTTATCTGATTATTTGAGTATTCTGCGCCAATATTCAAGTGGCGAAGAACTTCATTTATCGTATAAACATCGGCAAGTGCAGGCACTTCCGAAATAGTGCTTGTTCCTTTACTAGCTAGGATGGATGCTGCGATGACAGGCAGTACGGCATTTTTTGCCCCTTCCACTCTGACGGAGCCTTCTAACCGCCTACCACCACGGACGATGATTTTTTCCAAAATAATTCCCCTCCGCGTCCAATTTATATATTAATATTCAGTCGTTATTATCGGTGTTCCAATTGTAATGGTTGTCTTTCCGCCTATTCCGCTGTTCCGGAGTCCAATTTGCAGATTCATCCGCTGTTGATCTGTCAGGATTGAAGGCTTCCATTTGTCAGTATATGCTGATAGGGACAGAAATGTCTCTTCCTCTAATGTCTCAATTATGGTTGCGTCAAATGACTGAACGAGTTGTTTCGCCAATTTTTGCAAAACAATATTCATCTTATCAAACTTTACACCTTCAACACAAGTATATATTTGCACATTCTCCCCTAGAAACAGACGGACTTTATTCCTATATTCAGGCTTGAAAGCATTCCATATGCCGGGATTCCAAGCCTCCCCCTTGACGTCATATATAACGTACGCCATATACCGATTTTTGTGGGGGTAAGCAAACACGGAAACCTTCTCTTCGATACCATATTGATTTGTATAATGCCCGGAAACACTCCAATGTTCATTTTTTTCAGCAATCTTCTCCCACCGGAAATTTGGCGATTTTGCCTGCAGGCTTTCTACTAACAATACATACCCACTAAAATCTGATACAAAACCAATCTTATTTTTACCATAAAAGGACCAGTTCTCGATCGATATGCCAGACTGATCCATAACGCGGGTTATGTCCATCAGTTCTTGATCAGCCCATGTGGATTGTTTTGCCTCAGCACCTGAAAAGCATGCTAGCAAAATCGTCAACGCCATTCCGAATAGTTTGAATTTTCTTTTCATAACTTCCCACTCCTCTCCTCATTACAATTGTTGCCATGAGAGAGAGGCTCATACATGGAAGATGTAGTCAAGATGCGACAAAAGCCTGTAGCCTTATAATCGACATTCTTCATATGTAAGGATATTTCTGTTTGACTTAAAACAGATATTTCAGCTGGGTCGACCACGAAAGATAACTCATAAAGAACGAAGTAAGAAGTGATGCAAGTGCGATGGTCAGTAAGATCATCAACAATTGGGCTTGCACGACTCGACCGCTTTTTATGAATCTTTCAAAATTCAATGCCTGTAAAGCCCACCAGGAAACCGCAAGGAAAACGATATTAACAATGATATTCAGCAAAGCTTGAGTTCCAAATGGGTGCATAGACGTTAAACCTCCAATAAATACTACCTCATAAATCTTTCGACAGGATTTTTTCTTTTCCTCCAGTTTTCCTGTTTTAATTACAAAATACACCTTTAGTCCTAGGTATTCACCTATTTCCCGCGCAATATTCGACATTTCCTTCATTCGATAGCCAGTCGCTGTTGCTTTAAAGAGGGAACTTTCATCTTTCAAGCTGCTTAACAGAGAAATGGTAACGTTTTGAAAGTTAATTGCGCGGTTTCGAAAAAGAATTGCGTGATTTTCAAAAGGGATTGCGCCGGCAACTTTATTATTGCACGATATCAGGCTTATTTGCATCGGTCGAATAATAATTGCATTATATCACAACTGTAGACTTCCATCCTACACAAAAAAGAGCGAACCTCAAAAGGTACGCCCTTCTTCTTTAATTATCGTTTACTTAATAAACAACTCGTTCATATCAAATCCTTGGAAGAAATCGTAAGCTGCTCCAGGATAAATACCGAAAAAGATAGTGCCAACCGCACAGATGATCATCACAATTAAAAGTCCGACAGATGGACGGAGACGATCAACTTCACCTTTGCGGAAAAAGATCTGAACAAGGACATTGAAATAATAAACGTATGAAATCACAGTTGTTGCCATCATGACTGATGCTAAAACAAAATGACCGGTGCCAAGGGAACTCATGAAAATTCCGAACTTTCCGATGAACCCTGCAGTAAAAGGCAGCCCAGCAAGCGACAAGATAAATACAGCCATCATAACCGCGACCCATGGTGCACGTTTATAAAGTCCGGAAAATGCAGTAAAATCCTCAGATCTTTCCTTTTCTGTCACGAATTGAATGACAGCGAACGCTCCAATATTCATCAATAAGTAGGCGAGCAGATAGAACCAGGTCATTTTAAAAACAAGCAATGACAAGGATACGAATGGCACAAGCACATAACCGGCATGAGCTATACTTGAGTAAGCAAACATGCGCTTGATGTTCCTTTGTCTCAAGGCAACGACGTTTCCAATCACCATCGTAACGCCAGCAATGACTGCAATGTATGGTTGAAGCTCCAGGATGATGGAATTATGCCAGCCCTGGACTGACAAGAACGTGATCAGAAACATCTTCAAAATCAATGCAAATCCAGCTGACTTCGATACGACACTTAAGAAGGCTGTAACTGGTGTTGCTGAGCCTTGATAGACGTCAGGTGCCCACATGTGGAATGGAGCAGCTGCGATTTTAAAAGCGAGACCGACGAGCAGCATGACGAATGCCATCACCAGAAGGAAAGCATTCTGCTCCACAGCCGGATTTGTCAACGCTTCACTGATTTCATACAGGTTGGTCGATCCTGTGAGACCATAGATATAGCTCATTCCAAAAAGCGTAATGGCTGTGGCAATACCACCATTAACAACATATTTGAAGGCAGCTTCGTTCGAATGAAGGTTGTTTTTACGGATTCCCGCTAATATATAGGAGGAAATCGACAGCAATTCTAGACCTACGAACAATGTGATGAGATCGGCACTGGAAGCCATCATCATCGCACCGAGCAATGCTGTCAGTAAGAGATAGAAGAATTCTCCTCTGAACTCCCATTCCCTCCCCCCTTCATAGTCCAAGGCCAGTAATAAAATCAGGCCTGTCGCCACAAGGAAGAGCAGCTTGAACGCAAGTGCGAATGAATCAAAGCGATACGTATCAAACAGGATGCTTGTCGGTTCAGTACCGACCTGCATGACCGCGAAGACGATTGCAATGATCACACCGGCAATCCCTAAAAGAGCAAGCGGTTTACGGCTAGCTTTATTCGGTATGAACAAATCCATCAACGACAACAATGTCGCAACGATCAGAATCGTAAACTCAGGGGCCATGATTCCCCAGTCATAACTCAACAATTTTTCTAATGTCATACAACAGCCCCCCTGCCTGCCATCATGGCATTGATCGTAAGTTGCAGCATATCAGATAGGACTGCTGGGTAAACTCCAATGAGAACAATCAATAGGGTCAATACTAATGCTGGAATCCATTCAACAAAACGAGCTTCTTTTATCGTTGTGAGTGGCTCTATCGTTTCCCCGAATGTGATGGTTAAAACAGCGCGTAGCATATAGACAGCAGTCAGGATAATCCCTAATGTTCCGATTGCTGCAAGAGCCGGCATAACTTTGAACAATCCTAGGAATGTCATGAATTCACTGACAAACCCGGACATTCCAGGCAAGCCGAGTGAAGCAAGGCCACCTGCCAATAAAAATCCAGCGGTAATCGGCATGACTCTCGATATTCCACCTAGGTGGGTGATCAACGATGTTCCTGTACGTTGATACATGAGACCAATAAGGAAGAACAACAGTGCTGAAATCAATCCGTGGGAGATGATTTGAAACATCGCCCCTTGAACTCCCGCATCCGTCAAGCTTCCGAGCCCGATCAAGACGATCCCCATATGAGACACACTGGAGTAGGCCAGCACTTTTTTGAAATCAATCTGTACGAATGCGATGAACGCGCCGTATAGGAGATTGATGACACCGAGCAATGCGATCCAGAATGCAATTTTCTCAAACTCACCAGGGAAGAAACCGAGTCCAAACTGATAGAGGCCATAAGCTCCGATCTTCAACAGGATACCTGAGTGGATCATGACAATCGATGGTGGTGCTTGGACGTGGACCTGCAACATCCAGGAATGCAACGGTACGATCGGTAATTTTACCCCTAATGCCACCAATAAAGCGATCAACAATCCGAGCCTGAAATTGTCTCCGATATACATTCGTTCAAGCATCTCAGGTGATTGGCTCAAAAAAGCTGATAGACCAGTGTAGTTCATTGTTCCCGTCTTCATATAAAGGATAATGAAGACGATCAATAGAATCGCTGAACCTAAACCGTTATAGATTAAAAAGCTATAAGCCGCTTTCTCTTTATCAAGATAACCCCACTTTCCGATCAGAAAGAATGTCGGGATCAAGGTAATCTCGAAAAAGATGAAGAAAAGCAATAAGTTTTGTGAAGCGAATACACCAAGCATTCCAATTTCCAATAGAAGGAACAGCATGAAATAGCCCTTTGTCTGATCCTTGATCCAAACCGAGGCCGCTGCTGCCAACGTCGAGACGAGTGCAGTCAATAATAGAAGCAACACGGTCAAACCATTGACGCCAAGTTCATAGCTGACAGTGAAATCTCCACCATTCTGCAATGATTGAAGATTGAAATTGATCCATTTGTGTTGCTCGATGAATTGCAATGTTTCTTTCGTATTATCAAACCCGAAATAGACGATGAAAGCTAAAGCTAGCGGCAAAAGGGTCGCTAAAAATCCAACCCCCTTGATGGCTGCCTTTTCTGCTTTCGGAACGAACAGCAGTACCAAAATACCAACGATCGGGGAGAAAACAAGTGCTGAAAGTAGAATAGAATCCATTACGTCAAGTACCCCCCTAACCAAGCAACGATAAGAAGCAAGACAGCCATCCCAGCGAAGGCGACCGATCCATAAAGCTGCACCTGGCCGTTATGGGCTTTTGAGCTGATTTTGCTGATCCAGCCGACAGCACCCGTTACCAGCTGGATGACACCTTCGACTACGAAGCGATCGATATAATACCAGAAATAACTGAATCCTCTCGTTCCTTTTACGAAGCTGTAATCGTATGTTTCATCGATAAAATATTTGTTCAATAAAATGAAGTGGAAATCCGGTGAAGCTTCTGAAAGCCTCTTCACCTTTTTCTTCGCATAGACAAGCCACGCCATGAAGATTCCGAATAAGGAAACAACTGTGGCAACAATAGGAATCCACCAATATGATTCATGGTGATGAATTTCTAAATAAGAATTCTGCGCCAGGTAATCATCGAGTATCGGTGCCACTGGGGTATTGATATACCCAGCTATAACCGCCAATATCCCTAGTACAACCATCGGAAATACCATGACTCCTGGAGATTCTTGAACCTTCTTCACTTTTCCTTGGGACTCTCCTGTAAAGACAAGGAAGAACAGTCTGAACATATAAAAAGCTGTGAGGAATGTTGCGATGACTGCGATCCAGAATAACCCGAACCGGCCATCCGCATAGGTTGCAGCTAAAATTTCATCTTTGCTGAAGAAACCGGATAACAAAGGTACACCTGAAATCGCCATCGCACCGATCAAGAACAACGGCGCTGTCCATTTCATCTTTTTCCAAAGTCCGCCCATTTCATGGATGTTTTGTGTATGTACGGCGTGAATTACACTACCGGCGGCAAGGAACAAGAGCGCTTTGAAAAAGGCATGTGTCGTCAAATGGAAGATCCCAGCGACATAACCGGAGGATCCTAAGGCCAGCATCATGTACCCGAGCTGGCTGACTGTAGAGTAGGCGAGTACCCGTTTGATATCAGCCTGCGCCAGTCCGATGGTTGCAGCAAAGATTGCTGTGAAGCCGCCGACGACAGCAACCGTCGTCAACGCCGCTTCCGATGCTTCAAATAACGGGAACATAGCAGCGACCAGGTACACCCCTGCCGCAACCATCGTTGCTGCATGGATCAAAGCCGATACCGGTGTAGGACCTTCCATCGCATCCGGTAACCACGTATGTAATGGGAATTGCCCCGATTTACCGATCGCCCCGACAAAAATCAAAATCGCAGTGAGCGTAATCCAGCCTTGTGAGATATCACCGGTTGTCACAGCATCAAAGATGGCATCCAGTTCAAAGCTTCCAACCTGCCAGAAAAGCAAAATCATCCCGATGAATAAGCCTACGTCCCCGATACGGGTCATGATGAAGGCTTTCTTCGCTGCTTCACGCGCTTCACTTTTGTAAAAGTAATACCCGATCAACAGGAAGGAGCCGACACCGACAAGTTCCCAGAAGATATAGAGCTGCAACAGGTTCGGGCTGATGACCAGACCAAGCATGGCAAAGGTGAATAAGCCAAGATAGGCAAAAAAGACAGGAAAGCGATCGTCATCATGCATATAGCCTTTTGAATACACTTGGATGAGAAAACTGACGAAAGAGACGATGACGAGCATGAGTGCATTCAACGGATTGATCTCATAACCGACCGTCAATACAGTATCTCCGATTGCCAGCCATTCAACCGTTTGCTTTACAGATGCTCCTCCCCACTGCCCCATGAAAACGACGACAGATAGGATGAGGGAGCCTAATGTCAATAATGAGCCAACGACTGCGGATGCTTCTTTCACCCTACGACCAAACAATAAGAGAAGGACGAAGGATAGAAGTGGTAAAACAGGTATGAGCCAGATGATTGGGTTCATTGTCGATCCTCCTCCTTATCGTTTCATAATATCCATCTCATCTACGTTCACCGTTTTGCGGTTACGGTAAAGGGCGATCAGGATTGCCAGCCCAACCGCAGCTTCAGCAGCAGCGACGGTAATCGTAAACAAGGAGAAAATTTGTCCTGTAATACTCGGATTGATGCCATACTTTGCAAAGGCGACGAGGTTGATATTCACCGCATTCAGCATCAATTCGATGGAAATCAAAACGATGACAGCGTTCCGCTTTGTCAACGCTCCGAATAATCCAATACAAAAGAGGATCAGAGCAAGCACGAGATAAACGGATAATGGCACACTACTCATTGTCCTCTGCCCCCTTATCCTTATCATCCCGTTTTGCCAATATGATCGCCCCGACGAGTGCGACGAGCAGCAAGACAGAGGTCAATTCAAATGGAATGACATATTTGGAATAAAGGGCGATCCCGATTTTTTCCGTATTATCAACATGCAAATCGGCCGCCTGTTCCCCAAAGCTTAAATCGTTGATCTGGAAGAACATGACGACGAAGAAGGCTACAATTCCTGTCAAAACCAGAATCATTCTCGGTGCACCGATTTTCGTTTCAGTTTTATCATCGTGACGAGTAAGCATGATTCCGAAGAGCATGATGATCGTGATTGCACCCGAATAGATGAGAACCTGTACAAAGGCCACGAATTCCGCTGACAGCATCACGTATAATCCCGCGATCGACAGGAACGTAAAGACGAGGGCGATCACCATATGGACGACCTTTGTCAAGTTCAGCATGAGGATGCCGCTTCCGATTGCAACGAGTGCAAGAACAAAGAATAAGATCAATTCACCATTCATACCTTATTCTCCTTTCTTACGTTCGTGTCGTTTTCATCGAGCCATTCAAGGTTTTTGAAGAGCTCATCGCGGCTGTATTCTGCCAGTTCGAAATTGTTCGTCATGACAATCGCTTCGGTCGGACAGACTTCTGTACAAAGGTCACACAGAATACATATTTCAAAATTGATATCATACGTATCGATGATTTTCCCTTTTTTATTCGGATCAGGGTGCTTCTTGCCTGTCAATTCGATACAGTCTGTCGGGCAGATGTTCGCACATTGGTTACAGACGATGCATTTCTCCGGGTAAAATTTCTGGATTCCCCGAAAACGATCGGGCATCTCAAGCGGTTCATCCGGATACGAGTACGTCACATTCTGTTTCGTCATGTTTTTCAGTGTGTATTTTAACCCTTTTACGAGTCCTTTCATTGTAATCCCTCCGTTAGAACCAGATTTCCTTGATCACCGCGCTGATAAAAATGTTTAGCAGTGCTAACGGCAAAAGTACTTTCCATCCAAATGACATGAGCTGATCGGCACGCAAACGTGGCAATGTTGCACGTAACCATATCAGGAAGAAAACGATCAAGCTGAATTTCAATGCGAACCAGATGACTCCTGGGATGAATTCAAGATACGGGATCGGATTCCAACCACCGAGGAAAACGATCGTCGTGATCGATGCCATTGCGAATAAATAGACATATTCAGAGAGCATGAAGAAAGCCCATCTGAATCCTGAATATTCGACGTGATAACCCGCAACAAGCTCCGATTCCGCTTCCGGCAGGTCAAACGGTGTCCGGTTCAACTCTGCGACTGAAGTGATCATGAAGATCACGAACGCAAGCGGCTGTACGAATAAAAAGGCGATATTTTCTTGTGCCTCGACAATCTGGATCAAATTCAAACTTCCAGTAAGAAGGATGACTCCGATCACGGACATGACAAGAGGTACTTCATAGGAGATCATCTGTGCCGCGGAACGCATACCGCCTAACAGGGCGTATTTGTTATTTGACGCCCAACCGCCCATCAATACCCCGATTGTCGAGATACCGGATATCGCAATATAATAAAGCAATCCGATCCCGATGTCGGAAAACCGGAGAGATTCTGAGAACGGTATGACAGCAAGGACCATGAAGGCTGGTGCAAAAGCAATGACCGGTGCTAACATGAACAACGGTCTGTCTGCCGCTTTCGGAATAGTATCTTCTTTCAATAAAAGTTTCAGGACATCGGCTACCGTCTGGAGCAATCCGAAAGGACCGCCAACACGGTTCGGGCCTATACGGAGCTGCATGAACCCCATCACTTTACGTTCGGCTAAGATAGCATATGTTACAAACCCTAGTACCATCATAAGTAAGCTTGCGCCGAGTCCGAAAAAGATCAGCGTGTTCGTCAGTGAAGGAGAGGAATAGAGCAATTCATCCATCATCAGCCATCCACCTCCCCGAGTACGATGTCAATTCCGCCAAGGATGGTAATCAAGTTGGCGATGTTTTCACCTTGTAAAAGCTTCGGTAAGATCTGCAGGTTGTAGAAAGACGGTCTTCTGAACTTCAGACGATATGGTTCCTTCTTCCCTTGTGAGGCGATATAACAGCCGATTTCCCCTCTCGGCGATTCGATGCGGACATAGGTCTCACCTGCAGGCGGCTTGATGATCCTCGGAACCTTGGCCATGATTTCCCCTTCTTTCGGGAATTGCTCCACAGCCTGCTCAACGATTTTGAGCGACTCTTCGATTTCTGCCATACGGCACTTATAGCGGGACCAGGCATCTCCGCCTTCAAATACAGGAACATCGAAGTCGAAGCGGTCATAGATGGAATACGGCTCCCTTTTGCGCAGATCCCAATCCATCCCTGTACAGCGGAGGTTTGCACCACTTAGCGAATAAGACAACGCTTCTTGTTTCGTATACTTTCCGACACCACGGACACGGTTCAGGAAGATTTCGTTCCCGCTGACAAGGTCGTGGTAGCCGGCAAGCTCTTTACGCATATGAGGGATGAATTCTTCAACTTTCTCGATCCATCCTTCCGGCGCGTCCCATTTCACCCCTCCGACACGCATATAATTGAACGTCAGACGTGCTCCAGAAATTTCGTTAAGTAAATTGATGATCATCTCCCGCTCCCTGAATGCATATAAGAACGGGCTCAATGCACCGATATCAAGTAAATATGTACCAAACCATACGAGATGGCTCGCAATCCGGCCTAACTCCATCACAAGAACACGCAGATACTCCGCACGCTCAGGAATTTCCATATCCATCATCGTCTCGACCGCATGACAGAGGATGTAATTGTTCGTCATGGCCGAAAGATAGTCCATCCGGTCCGTATACGGAATAATTTGGGTATATTGCAGGTCTTCAGCGAGTTTTTCAGTTCCACGGTGGAGGTAACCGATTACTGGTGTCGCTTCCTTGATGATTTCTCCATCGATTTTCAAAACGATCCGGAACACGCCATGGGTACTTGGATGCTGAGGCCCAACGTTAAGCAGCATTTCTTCTGTACGAATCATGGGTCACACCTCCACATCGTATGGTTCATAGTCTTTTCGCATCGGGTATCCGACCCAATCATCGGGCATCAAAATCCGCGTTAAGTTCGGATGTCCGGTAAAACGGATACCAAGTAGATCAAAGGCTTCACGTTCAGGCCAATTTGCTCCAGGCCAGATCGGTGTCACCGAAGCAACCTCAGGATGGTCACGATCCAATTTCACTTTAACTGCAACCGGCTGGTTGTTTTTATACGAATAGAGATGGGCATAGACTTCCATATGCGTTTCAAAATCGGTCCCATGCAATTCACTTACATATTCAAAACTAAACTGTTCGTTATGTTTTAAGAATTCTGCCAGTTTATAAAAGCTCTCCCGTTTGGCGACCAGGGTAGGGACATCCTTTGCAAGTCTGTTAATATAGGAGTCTTCCAGGACCTCTTCACCAAGATTATCTTTGATCGTCTTCACGTATTTATCCAGAAGGGGTTGGTTAGGTGATGGTGTTTCCTCAGCTGGTTTAGCCGGTTTTGCTCCTGCTCCTTCAGCTGCAGATTTCGCTTTTGCAGCAGCGGCGGCTTTTGCTTTTGCGGCAGCGATCGCTTTCGCCTTTTCGTCGTCGCCCGCTCCACCAGCAGATTTAGCTGCTTTGGCTTTAGCGGCAGCGGCGGCTTTGGCCTTGGCAGCAGCAATTGCCTTGGCTTTCTCATCATCAGATACACCCGCTCCACCAGCAGTTTTTGCCTTTGCAGCTGCGGCGGCTTTGGCCTTTGCAGCGGCTGCAGCTTTGGCTTTATCATCAGCGGATGCTGGAGCTTTTGGTTCTGCAACTTCGGCTTCCTTCGCCGTTTTCTTCTCGGCAGCCTTGCGTTTCGCTTCTTCAACTGCTTTCCGCTTGGCTTCCACCTTCTCCTCCTCGGTCATTTCGGAGAACGGCTTTTCAGCTGGCTTTTCGATTGTTCCCGATTCTCCTGCTTCCTTCGCCGCTTTCTTCTCGGCAGCCTTGCGTTTCGCTTCTTCGACTGCTTTCCGCTTGGCTTCCGCCTTCTCCTCCTCGGTCATTTCGGAGAATGGTTTCTCTTGATCGCTCATTTATCTGTCACCCGCTTTCCGGTCTTAGCTTCATAGCGGATTTTCTCTTGCAGTTTATTAATTCCATAGATTAATGCTGCTGGGTTCGGTGGGCATCCTGGAATATAGACATCAACAGGGACAACCTGATCGACACCTTTAACCACCGCGTACGATTTAATGTATGGACCGCCAGCGGTAGCGCATGAACCCATGGCAATAACCCATTTCGGTTCTGGCATCTGATCGTAGAGACGCTTTAAAACTGGAGCCATCTTTTTCGTTACTGTACCAGATACGATCATGACGTCAGATTGTCTTGGGGATGTACGGAAAAAGGATCCAAATCGGTCCAAGTCGTAATGGGAGGCACCGGCTCCCATCATTTCAATCGCACAACAAGCTAACCCGAACGTGAGCGGCCAGAGGGAGTTACTTCTCGCCCATGCCTTTACCTGTTCGAGTGTGACAAAAAAAACATTTTTTGAGAGCTCTTGTCGTTCTTCTGGGGTGATCTGCTCCAATTTTACATCCATTTTAACACCTTCTTCTTCCACGCATAGAGGAGGCCAATCAACAACATGACAATGAAGATCGCCATTTCGATCAACGCAAAGATCCCTAGTTTATCATAAGCGACAGCCCATGGGTATAAGAACACTGTTTCCACATCGAAAATAACGAACAGCAAGGCGAATATGTAGTAGCGGACGTTGTATTGGACCCAGCTTTGATGAAAGGGCTCTATACCACTTTCATAAGTTGTTTGTTTTTCTTCCGTCGGTTTTGCCGGCCGCAGAATCTTACCTGCAGTCAAAGCGACAACTGGTAAAAGGATGCCTAAAAGCAGGAACATCAAAACGACCAGGTAATTGTTTTGATACAAGTGATAGAGCTCCATATATACCTCCCCATCTGTCTATTTATTCAAGGTCGATGTTTGAAATTTTTTAAAATTGTAATCGTTATCAATTATACCAAATACCAATTTTTGTGTCGACACGCTGACGGATAGTTGATAACCTGATTGTTCTTCAAAATACAAGGAGCTGCCCCCAAAGCTTACGTGTCAGACACCGCTAACATAACATTTTGCATCAAAACCACGTTAATTCTCAAAATGTTGTTGGGAACGGTGAGAGTCAGAAACTTATGGGACAGCCCATTTCTTCATATTATGCTCGATTGATTACTTTTATCTTACTATCTTGAAAGGTTTGTTTAAAGTGCCTTGCTAACTTTTTATATCTATTAAGCTCTGTTATTTACCATTGCTGATTTCTGCGAAGTCAACTCCCTTTCGGCGCAAGCCTCGCTCGATCCTCTCTTCAGGGTCTCGCCAGATTCGCTTTCCCTGAAGGAACACCGTATTTCGCTTTAAAAAACTTTAATACTAATCAACAATATCATTTAACAGCCCTTCTATTATCTATTATTGGTGTTGCGAAAGTGCGCATTCAGCTGTCCGCGGATCATTTCTTCCCTCAATAAATCGTTTCTCTTTTTTTTCTCGGCTTTCATTTCCTTTTTTATTTCATTCGTTTGGACACCATCTTCTCGTTTATTCGCAATCTCCATAAGTGTTTCTACATCTGAAAATGAGTATTTACGCGTCCCTTTCACTGTTCTTTCTGGAAAAATTAGCTTTCGTTCTTCATAATAACGGATCTGACGTTCACTCAATCCCGTCAGCTCCTTGACTACGCCAATCACAATCACCTTTCTATCCCTGTAAGAACCTTCATTAACAGACAATTTGGCAATACCTCCTTTCACCTTTACTATACCTTTTCTGACGGTCTATTCAAGACATATGTCAGATTTCCTTACACACCAACGAAATTTATTGTTATATTTTCTTACAGAATTGATGAAATCCTATTTTACCCCCTATAAAATGGACCTAAAGATGTAAGGTGGTGTCCACGATAATTCAGTTCCTTTGGCAGTTCACGCTAATTTCATCCGCCTTATTCCTTGGTTCTCTCATCGTTACGATATTTCACCTGCCTTTACCAGGCAGCATCGCTGGAATGTTTCTGCTTCTTATTCTTCTATTGACAGGGCTGATCAAGCTTGATTGGGTGGAAAAAGCTGCGAATTTCCAGTTGCAACATATGACATTTTTGTTCATACCGCCTGTAATCAGCGCGATCGTATACATCCAGTTGATTGAAAAAGAACTATGGAAGCTATTTTTAATTCTCGGAATAAGCAGTATTTCCATCATTCTAGCGACGGGTTTAGCTGTTGAATGGTATGAAAAATTCAGAAGGAGGCAAAAAAAATGACTGTTATTTTCGGAAAAATTTTGTTTACGACTTTGGTCACCTATATTGCCTATTTGGGTGGATTGAAGATTTATAAAAAATACAATCGTAAAAGCTGGCTCAATCCTTTATATACGGTTTCACTTTTTCTGGTTTGTTTTCTTCCATTGTTACATGTCGATTATCAAAGCTATCAGGAGGGGGTGGATCTCTTTTCATTTTTGATGCAAACAGCGATCGTATCACTAGCAATACCTTTATTCAAACAGTGGCCGGTGTTGAAAAGGAATATCAAGAAGATCGGAATAGCGATCGTATTCGGAAGTTTGGCTGGCTTGACAACAACACTCGCACTTGCCGGACTGTTTAAAATCAAAGCCGAAATGATCGCTTCCCTTACACCGAAGGCCGCTACGTTACCAATCGCTTTGTCGGTTTCAGACAAAATCGGCGGTGAAGCTTCGTTGACTGTCTTGTTCGTACTATCATCAGCAGTCTTTTCATTCATCTTCGGACCGAAAGTGCTGGAGCTTTTCAACATTACGAGTAAGGCAGCAAGAGGCCTGGCTATGGGGGCGGCTGCACAAGCACTCGGTGCAAGCAAATGCCTGCAGTGGGGAGAAGAAGAAGGCGCAATGGGAAGCGTCGGTATGACAACGACCGCGATTTTCATATCCGTTTTGATTCCTGTATCCATTTTATTTATCTGAAGAGGGTGATGATAATGTCTGGTTACATTAGGAAAAGTTTGAATCGCGTAAAAGAATATTATATCAGCCAGCTCTTGAATGCCGGTCAGTACAAAACGAGCGATCGACAACTGTATGAACTGACCCTGAATGAGCTTGAAAGAGAATTTAAGATGATGCAATTGAGGGAAATGCACAAAAGAAAGTATGGGCAGTGATAATAATATAGAAAAAGAAAAGTGCTCCGTCTTCAGGAGCACTTACCCTTTTATTACGCAAAAAGCGGCCATGTTTCTGTAAATTCCTCTATTAATTTTCTAAAACATCCGTTTAATAAATCAATATTTCCTAACTACCAGTTACCCGTTACCTGCAAAAAAAGAGCCACACGCAATGGCTCTATAAAAATATTCCGCCATACACGAGGGCTCCTGCAATGACAAATGCGGGGTGAATCCGAAATCGTTCCAGAAATAGAAAGCTTGCTGCAATAAGCAGAATCGTTTGCAATAAACCTGCACCTTCATAGGAACTTACAAAAAACTGGTACGCCATTACACCTAGAAGGACAGCGATCGCCGGTCTAACCGTAATCGTCATCCGTTTTACTTTGTCTGAATCTTTGTATTTCATTAATATCTTTAGAAGTATGATCATCAAAATAAGTGATGGAGCAACAGTTGCGAAAATACCAACCAAGGCACCTATCCACCCAGCTTGAGCATAACCGATGTATCCGCCCATTTTCGTGGCGATTGGACCAGGTAGGGCATTCCCTAGTGCTAAAACCTCACTGAATTCCTGTGTTGACATCCATTCATACCTGTCAACCACTTCATTTTCGACCAATGGAATCGAGGCGGGACCTCCGCCATATCCAAGGATTCCTGGTATGAAAAATGCTAAAAAGATTTTCCAGTATAATATCATGATTCACCACTCGCCTTCACATACTCATCTTGTTTCTTTTTAGATGAGCCCCATGTTCCAAACCATGCATATAATAGAAGAAGTCCGATAATGATCCCTGGATGCACATTAAGGAATTCCATCAACACCAAGGAAAGGACAATGATTACGATCGATTGCGTCCACCCCATGCCAGCCTTCGATTTTTTTGTGAACTGCCAGGTTAGTTGGGCAAGCATGAAACCGACGACAGGGACCACTGCCTTTGTCATTCCTTGCACCCAAGCTTTATCTTTATACATACTGAGTGTCGTCAATAGAGCAATCATGGCCAGGATCGAAGGCAAAATCGTCGCTAATACCGCATTGATCATTCCGAACGGGCCAGCGACCCGATAGCCGATATAGCCAGCAAGTTTCGTCGCAATCGGTCCGGGCAGCGTATTGCCAAGGGCAAGCAAATCCCCGAATTCATCATCCGTAAACCATCCGTAATGCTCAACAACCTCTTTATGGACGAGCGGTATGGAGGAAGGACCCCCTCCATAGCCGAAAATACCGACACGGAAAAAACCTAGAAACAAAGCAACGTGAATGGTTTTCTTTTTTACCGTCTTAGGAGTACTCACAACCTCAGTCTCGTTTCTCACTACCAAGCAGCAACACTGCCATCAGTCCGTGATTCAGTTCCGCCAGATAACACCCCTGTCTCAGGGTCACGCCATATGATTTGCCCTCGCCCAAATGGTCCTCCATCCAGAGCAACCTGGATCTGATGCCCTTTTCTCGCGAGAGCTTGTGCAATATGGTTCGGGAAGTTAGGTTCCACCAGTACTTTTCGGTCTTCCATCCACTGCCACCTTGGTGCATCAAGGGCTGCTTGTGGATTCAAGCGGAAATCGAGCGTGTTCATGATCACCTGTAAATGTCCTTGAGGCTGCATGAATCCTCCCATTACACCGAAAGGGCCTACTGGCTGATCATCCTTGGTCAAAAAGCCCGGGATGATCGTATGGTAGGTTTTCTTCCCGCCTTCCAGACGATTATCATGACCTGAATCCATTGAAAAATTATGACCCCGGTTTTGTAAAGCGATCCCTCTATTTGGTACGACTAAACCTGAGCCGAATCCCATGTAATTGCTTTGGATGAATGAAACCATGTTTCCTTCTGAATCAGCCGTCGCAAGATACACGGTTCCGCCCTTTGGAGGCGTTCCTGGTGTCGGATCGATCGCAGTCTCTCCAATCAATTTCCGGCGCTCAGCAGCATAAGAGTCCAATAAAAGATCCTCAGCTCTTGTCGTCATTGATTTGGATTCTGTCACAAACTTGAGACCATCCGTGAATGCGAGTTTGATCGCTTCAATTTGTTTGTGATACGTGTCAACGTCTTCCTTATTCGAATACTCGGAGTCTTTCAGAAGATTCAATGCCATCAAAGCAATGATTCCCTGGCCGTTCGGAGGGATCTCCCAAACCTTATGTCCGCGATACTCGACGCCTATCGGGTCCACCCATTCAGGTTCATAGGCTGCTAGATCCTCCTTACGTAAAAACCCATCGTATTTTTTCGAGAAGGCATCGATTTCATCAGCAATTTTTCCACGATAAAATGATTCAGCATTGGTTTCAGCAATTTCCCGTAAAGTAACCGCATGGCCTTCTGATCGCCATACTTCCCCAACCTCCGGCGCTTTTCCTTCCGGAGCGAATGTATCAAACCAGTGCTTGAATTCATCATCGGTAAGCACTTTCTTAAAATGATCAGTCGCTGCTTTCCAAAACCTCCCTAATGTAGGAGAGATCGGATAACCGTTTGCAGCATATTCGATAGCTGGTTCCAATACTTCCTTAAATGACAATTTCCCAAAACGTTCCCATAAGGCAGCCCATGCACTTGGTGCGCCTGGAACAGTGACAGGGGTCCATCCATGTTTCGGTATTTCGTTGATCCCTCTTTCCTTAAGCGTATCTATAGAAATGGATTGTGGTGATGGTCCGCTTGCATTCAGGCCGTGCAGCTTCCCTTTTGTCCAGACGAGCGCAAATGCATCCCCGCCGATTCCGTTTGAGGTCGGCTCCACAACGGTCAAACAAGCTGCTGTTGCAATCGCTGCATCGACTGCATTCCCGCCCTTTTTTATAATATCCAGCCCTGCTTGTGCAGCAAGCGGCTGCGAGGTCGCTACCATTCCATTTTTAGCGAACGTCGTCATTCTTTGTGATGGAAACGGATTATACAAAGCATCAAAACTCAAAAAAATTCCCCCTTTTATACTTCATGACAGGCAACAAAATGATTTTCCTCTACTTCCCTCCATACCGGTTTTTCTTCTTTACATTGTCCAGTTGCCAGTGGACATCGTGTATGAAAAGGACACCCTTTAGGTGGATTCGCCGGATTCGGTAAATCTCCTTCTAACTTAACACGTTTGCGTTTTCTTCCTGGAATTGGACGAGGGATTGCAAATAATAAAGCTTTCGTATAAGGGTGAAGAGGATTCTCATAAATTCGATCTGCTGGTGCGAGCTCTGCAGTATTCCCAAGATACATGACAAGGACACGGTCACTGATATGGCGGACTAGCCCCAAGTCATGTGAAATGAACATATATGTCAACTGATGTTTCTCCTGAAGGTCCTTTAAAAGTTTAATGACTTGAGCCTGCACCGATACATCGGAAACAGCCTCATCACAAACGATGAAAGAAGGATTCAATGCGATCGCTTTTGCAATTCCTATACGCTGACGTTGCCCCCCACTGAATTCATGGGGATAACGTTCATAATGCTCCGGCTTCAAACCAACTTCTTCAAGCAAGATGCTAACCTTTTCTTTCCGTTCTTTTTTAGACATTGACGTATGGATGATAAAGGCTTCTTCAAGAGCATCACCGATTTGCTGTCTAGGATTCAATGAGGCATACGGATCCTGGAAAATCATCTGCATTTGCCTTTTATACTTTTTAAGCTTGGATTCTGAAAGCATCCCAATCTCTTCACCCTTAAAGATGACCGACCCTTCTGTCAGTGGTTCAAGCCTAAGCACAGCACGGCCGAATGTTGATTTTCCACACCCAGATTCTCTCAACTCCTAGTGTTTCTCCTTCATAGACATCAATGGTCACATCTTCAACCGCCTTGACATGGCCTTGCACTCTTTTAAGAATACCGCCTTTTATCGGATAATATTTCTTCATGTTGCTGATTTTAAAAAGAGGTTTCTGCTGATTCTGCATCTTGCTCCCCGTCTAACGATAAGTCCTATCACGTCAACTTCACCTACAATAACTGTCATAATCAAAAATTAAAAATAGAGAATAATTATTATTCCGAATATTTAAAATGTAAAATTATAGTTACTTTTCGAAATATAATTATTTGTTTTTTATACATTTGTTAAATAATAACCAATATTCCATTAACTAATGTATGGTCGATTAAATTATTTATGATTATATAGATACTTGTGACAAAAATCCATATAATATACAAAAAAATTGAAGTATTTCGAAAAAATACTTCTTTTTGTAAATAAAAAAGCCGGGAAGATCGTTTTCTCCTCCGGCATGTTCAAATAATCCTATTAAATTTCCGTTTTGTAAGATCTACTGGGATACCTATAACTTCAGTCCTGCTCTACTCTTGAATCTTCTTAAGAGTATGTGACTTTCAACCCGCGTAATCCCTTCAAGGGCATACAATTCATTGTTTATAAAAGATTCCAGTGCAATAAAATCATTTACTAACACATGCATATGCAACGTGCTTGGTCCTGTCATCTGATAACAGCTTGCAACATTAGGGTTGCTTGCTAGTGCTTCCGCCACTTTTACTAAAGCATTTGGTTCACAATCCACTTCAAAAAAGGCGGATACATTTTTTCCTACTTTTTCCGAATTTATCATGACACTGAACTTTTCGATCACGCCGTTTTTACATAATTGGTTGATTCTTTCTCTTACGGAGACTCTGGATAAATTCAGTTCTTTTCCTATATCAACGTAGGACATTCTTCCGTTTTGGGTAAGCATTTCTAAAATTTTCTTATCAATCTGATCAATTTTCATCCCATCACCACACAAATGTAAAGTCTACTATCACTATTATACCGATAATATATTTGCTAAACAATAAATCGAATTTACAAAATAATACTATTATCCTATTTTTTGAACATATGTATTTTCTTTTTATAAAAAATCGGGGCTTAGTAAAGTTTCAAATAAAAAATAATTAGAAAATTTAATCAACTTATAGACTTGTCGGAATATTTTATATATACTTATTTGCAACAAAAGGGAATTCAAATGTCGAATTACATTACCAAATGTACAATTATCGGCGCATTGCCAGGAGCCGGTTCAAGTATCGCCAATATTTTAAGCTATGATATTGCTAAAAAAATGTCGAAGAATCCAGGTAATTTCGGAAAAGGGACTCAGGATGGCATTATTGCGGCTGAATCTGCCAATAACTCTTTAGAAGGAGGAGCATTGATACCTACCCTTGCGTTAGGGATTCCAGAAAGCGCGGTTACAGTAATGATGATGGGGGCCGCTTTTAGTTCATGGGATTCAACTTGGACCGTACTTTTTTGTCTCTGAACCTGTGCTAGCCTATGGGATTTTTCTTTCATTTTTTATCTCGGCTATATTCATACTCATCATCCAATCGTTTGGTATCAAATTTTTCCTAAAGATCAATGATGTCCCGATGCATTATCTCATCCCGGTTGTCATTATTTTATGCGCTTTAGGAAGCTTCGCAATCAACAATCGGGTCTTTGATATTTGGGTATTACTGCTGTTCGGGATTGTTGGTTACTTAATGAAACTAGGCAGCTTCTCATTACCTGCCTTTATACTCGGCGTCATCCTAGGACCCCTTACAGAGGAAAATCTGCGGATCGCGATCACAACAAAACCCGACCCTTTTCATACACGACCAATTTCGGGGGTTTTATTACTCTTAACTGTTCTCTCGATTTTATATGCGATCATAACAGATATCCGGCACAACTAACGTATAAACTCTACCGATTTAACAGGTATACCAAAAACATAACATGATCTATAAATTAACAGGCCATTTCAAAGGTCTGTTTCTTTGTGATTTAAGGATATACAAAAAGAACCTTTTCAGGTCAAAAATGACTTGAAAAGGTCTATATACGCAATATTATCTGCTTGTAATATTGATTCGATTCATTGCTCGGTTTAATGCTAGTTCCGCACGTTTGAAATCGATGTCATCCTGTTTCGTACCTTGCAAGCGTTTTTCTGCACGTTCTTTAGCGGCTTTTGCACGATCGACATCAATGTCGGACGCCATCTCCGCTGCTTGTGCAAGGATTGTCACCTGCTCTGGTCTTACTTCTATAAAACCACCACTAACAGCCAAAATCTGTGTATTGTTGTCTTTTTCAACGCGTACAGCATTGATTTCCAACGGAGCTACAAGCGGAACGTGGCCTGGCAGGATTCCAAGCTCACCGCTGGTGGCTTTTGCGCTGACCATTTCTGCGCCTGTTTCTTCATACACAGGGCCATCAGGGGTGACGACACTTACCGTGAATGTCTTCATGAAACCCCTCCTCGGGCCTTAATCATGTTAGGTTGTACAAATATTCGGGTGAAAATTGATGTCGAATTTCTTCGTTACTTTGCCTTTCCGGTCCACACGTATCATTCATATACGATCCGGTCCTCAAGCCCATCGTGCCTCGAACTTTCAACGTACAGGACGTACTAGTACCGGTGTTGTCACAGGACGTGACGCTCTTAACCGGTGACGTCCCTTTTCACCCTTTTTTGTACTCATATCTTTAAGCCATTTGCTTGGCTTTTTCTAAAACTTCTTCAATTCTTCCTACGAGACGGAATGCGTCTTCAGGAATATCGTCATGCTTACCTTCAAGGATTTGCTTGAATCCTTCGATCGTTTCCTTGACTGGAACATAAGATCCAGGTTGGCCAGTAAACTGTTCCGCTACGTGGAAGTTTTGAGATAAGAAGAACTGGATACGACGAGCACGTGATACCGTCAATTTGTCGTCATCACTCAACTCATCCATACCAAGGATTGCGATGATGTCTTGAAGTTCTTTATAACGTTGAAGCGTCTGCTGTACTTGACGAGCAACATTGTAGTGCTCTTCTCCAACGATTTCAGGTGCAAGTGCACGAGAAGTTGAAGCAAGCGGGTCCACCGCAGGGTAGATACCCATTTCAGAAAGCTTACGCTCAAGGTTTGTCGTTGCATCCAAGTGAGCGAATGTTGTCGCGGGTGCCGGGTCAGTGTAATCATCTGCAGGTACGTAGATCGCCTGGATAGACGTTACAGAACCTTTCTTCGTCGATGTGATCCGCTCTTGCAATTGTCCCATTTCAGTAGCAAGTGTCGGCTGATAACCAACCGCTGAAGGCATACGTCCTAACAGGGCAGATACCTCAGAACCTGCTTGTGTAAAACGGAAGATATTATCGATGAAGAACAATACGTCTTGTCCTTGCTCGTCACGGAAATATTCCGCCATTGTCAATCCAGTCAGTGCAACACGTTGACGAGCTCCTGGTGGTTCGTTCATCTGACCGAATACCATCGCTGTCTTGTTGATAACACCGGACTCTTTCATTTCGTAGTAAAGGTCGTTCCCTTCACGTGTACGCTCTCCAACACCTGCGAAAACGGAGATACCACCGTGTTCTTGTGCGATGTTGTTGATAAGCTCCTGGATCAATACCGTCTTTCCTACACCTGCGCCTCCGAACAATCCGATCTTACCACCTTTTACGTATGGTGCAAGAAGGTCAACAACCTTGATTCCTGTTTCAAGAATCTCCGTTTTTGTTGTAAGCTCATCGAATTTCGGTGCTTCACGGTGAATCGGGTCACGTTGAATGCCCGATTGTAGTTCCTCATCCAAGTCGATCTTTTCACCTAGTACGTTGAAAACACGACCTAATGTTACGTCACCAACTGGAACCGCGATCGGTGACCCAGTATCTACCGCTTCCGTTCCTCTGACGAGTCCGTCGGTGGAAGCCATCGCGACGGTCCGAACAGTATCATCACCAAGGTGAAGTGAAACTTCGAGCGTTAAATCGATTGACTTTTCTCCCTCAGTGCTTTGAACTTTAAGTGCATTGTAAATCTCAGGCAGGTTCCCGCTATCGAACTGTACGTCGACGACTGGACCCATGACTTGAGTGATACGTCCTTTGTTCATGTTTTTCCCTCCTAACGTCCTTTTGAGGATGCTATATGTTTCTGACCCTAGGGTCTATTCGTCTATTCAAGTGCTGCTGCTCCACCGACAATCTCAGTGATTTCCTGAGTAATTGCGGCTTGACGGGCTCGGTTGTATGAAAGGGAAAGGCTGCCGATAATTTCATCTGCATTATCAGTTGCACTCTTCATTGCAGTCATACGAGAAGCATGTTCACTAGCTTTTGCATCTAGTAAAGCACCATAAATCAAGCTTTCAGCGTACTGAGGAAGAAGATCCTCTAGGATTTCTTCTTCAGATGGCTCATATTCATAGGAGCTTTTCGCTTTCTCTTCTCCACCGATATCCGTAAGTGGCAACAACTTCTTTTCTGTGAGATCCTGCTGGATCGCACTCACAAAGTGGTTGTAATACATATACAATTCATCATACACTTCGTCTGCGAATTTCTGTACAGCTTGACTCGCGATCTCTTTGATATCAGCAAACTCTGGTTGATCGGCAAGACCTACGATGCTGTCTTCAACTGGCATGTTCCGGTTCTTGAAGAAGCTCAAACCGACTTTTCCGACAACGATGACTGTATATTCGTCCTTCGAATTATGTCGTTCCTGAATCGTACGGTAGACATGTCGTAGGACACTGCTGTTATATGGACCTGCAAGCCCTTTATCAGCTGTGATTACAAGGTAGCCAGTCTTTTTGACAGGTCGGCTTTGGAGCATTGGATGACGTGCATTCGAACTGCCACTCGCAATACTTGAGACGACCTCCTGGATCTTATCCATATAAGTTACGAAGGATTTTGCATTGTTTTCAGCACGGTTCAATTTCGCGGCTGAAACCATCTCCATTGCCTTCGTGATTTGTTTCGTCTTTTTCGTAGAGTTGATTCTCGTTTGAATATCACGTAACGATGCCACTCGTTTCACCACCTTTATTAAAGGGACGAAGACTTGGGTTCCGTCCCATTATGATCCGAAAGAAAACGGGATGTCACTAAGATTACTCAGATACAACAAATGTTTTCTTGAATTCGTTAATCGCGCTGTTCATTTCATCTTCATCAGGAAGGTTTCCAGTTTCACGGACTCCAGCAAGCAATTCCTTACGGTTATGGTCCAACCATGTATGGAATTCTTCCTCAAAGCGTTGTACGTCTTCTACTGGAATATCATCCAAGAAACCTTTTGTAAGCGCATAAAGGCTGGCAACCTGCTTTTCAACAGCAAGTGGCTTGTGCAAACCTTGCTTCAGTACCTCAACAGTACGAGCACCACGGTTCAATTTCGCCTGAGTCGCTTTATCGAGATCCGATCCGAATTGAGCGAATGCCTCAAGCTCACGATAAGATGCCAAGTCGAGACGAAGTGTACCAGACACTTTCTTCATCGCTTTGATCTGCGCGGATCCACCGACACGGGATACAGAGAGACCTGCGTTTACAGCTGGACGGACACCTGAGAAGAATAGATCTGATTGCAAGAAGATCTGTCCATCTGTAATCGAGATAACGTTTGTCGGAATATAAGCTGATACGTCACCTGCTTGCGTTTCGATAAATGGAAGTGCAGTCAATGAACCGCCACCCTTCGCATCACTTAACTTCGCTGCACGCTCGAGTAGACGAGAGTGTAGGTAGAATACGTCTCCTGGGAATGCTTCACGACCTGGAGGACGGCGAAGTAGTAGTGAAAGTTCACGATATGCCGCAGCTTGTTTAGAAAGGTCATCATAAATGACTAGAACGTGCTTCCCGTTGTACATGAAGTCTTCACCCATGGTCACCCCAGCATATGGAGCAAGGTAAAGAAGCGGAGCTGGTTGAGATGCACTCGCTGTTACGACGATCGTGTAATCAAGTGCTCCTTTTTCACGTAGTGTTTCAACTACCCCTGCAACTGTAGATTCTTTTTGTCCGATAGCAACGTAGATACAAATCATATCTTCATCTTTTTGGTTGATGATCGTATCAATTGCGATTGCCGTTTTACCTGTCTGGCGGTCACCGATGATCAATTCACGCTGTCCACGTCCGATCGGTATTAATGAGTCGATCGCTTTGATTCCTGTTTGAAGTGGTTCGTGTACCGATTTACGATCCATGACACCAGGTGCTGGACTTTCGATTGGACGGGTTCTGGATGTTTCGATGGCACCTTTACCGTCAACCGGTTGTCCAAGAGAATTGACGACACGTCCGAGAAGCTCTTCACCTACAGGAACCTCCATGATACGGCCTGTACGCTTGACTTCATCTCCTTCACGGATATCGACATATGGTCCAAGGATGATGATACCGACGTTGTTTTCCTCAAGGTTTTGGGCCATACCCATTACACCGTTGGAGAATTCTACGAGCTCACCAGCCATGACATTGTCTAACCCATGGACACGCGCGATACCGTCCCCGACTTGGATGACAGTACCTACATCACTTACTTCTATTTCAGAAGAATAGTTTTCAATTTGTTGTTTGATCAGCGAACTAATTTCTTCCGCTTTTATGCTCATGAATTTCACCCCTATCGTACTCGTCTCACTCGGAGACTAATTGACGTTGAATTCGGTTCAACTTACCACTGACGCTTCCGTCGAAAATACGATTGCCGATCTTGACTTTGATTCCACCGACAAGGTCCTGATCAATTACATTTTCAACACGAAGCTCTTTAACGCTAATACGCTCAGCGAACGTTTTGGAAATCGATTGTTGCTCTTCCTCAGTCAAAATGCGCACGGAGTATACAGTAGCATCTGCAACACCGCGCTCTTCATTTGCCAACTTGGTATATTGTTCGACCAGATTCGGAATCATCGTCTCACGTTTACGATCGACCATTAATAAAAGTGTGTTGTGAACAGCTTCAGAAACATGATTACCAAATAGTTTTGATAATAAGGCTTTCTTATCGTCAATCGAAATCTTAGGATGGTTCAAAATCGTAAGTAATTGATCATTCTCTTGGATGACGCTTTTTACGCTGACAAGCTCTTTTTCGACCTGGTCGAGTGCATTACGCTCTCGTACTACTTCGAATAGAGCAGCAGCATAACGCTTCGCTACGACTTCTTTGTCCTTACTCATCGACTTTCGCCTACCTCTTTAAGATAATCGTCTACAAGTTTCTCCTGGGATTTTTCATCCAGTTCCTTGACGATCACCTTAGACGCGATTTGGACAGACAATGTTGCCACTTCATTACGCAAGGTTTGTACAGCCTGTTCTTTTTCGCGTTCGATTTCAGAAAGTGCGGCTTCCTTCATGCGAACAGCTTCTTCACGTGCTGCTTGAAGGATGCCCTCACCTTGCTGTTCACCTTGCTTTTTAGCTGATTCAATAAGTGCTTGTGCTTCTTTACGTGCTTCTTTCAAAGCCTCGGTTTGCTCATCCAGGTAAGCTTGTGCTTCCTTACGGCTTGTTTCAGCTTCATTTATTTCATTTGTAATATGCTCTTCACGCTTTTTCATGATGCCCATCAATGGACCCCAAGCATATTTACGCAGCAAGAATAATAGAACGATAAACGCTAGTAACTGATATAACATGTCGCCGGCAAAAAAACCACCCGCACCCACAATTAGACTGTCTGGATTCAAGAATTGCACAGCGGTTCCTCCCTTCATAGGTCATACATAAGGAATGGCGAGGTCCACATAGAACTTCGCCATTATGAAAACTCCATGGTAACGCTACAGAAAAGTTATTGACGATTAACCACCAAGTACGATGAACGCGATAACGACACCGATGATTGGAAGAGCCTCAACTAATGCGATACCGATAAACATTGTCGTTTGAAGAGTTCCGCGTAATTGTGGTTGACGAGCGATCCCTTCAACTGTACGTCCTACGATAAGACCGTTACCTACACCGGCACCAATTGCCGCTAGACCTACTGCAATTGCAGCTGCTATTAGATTCATTTAAATTTCCTCCTTGAGAAATATAGATTAGTTTATAATTTCTTCCCATAAATGGGCTTATTCCTAGTGTTATAGACTTGCATGTTTGTTCAATACATCACTTACGACGCCATACTATGATACAGTTCGACATCATTCGTTGCAGTTTAAACTTCCTAGTGTTCGTCACTGACCTTGTGAGCCATATAAACCATCGTCAACATCGTAAAGATGAAGGCCTGGATCGTTCCGACAAAGACACTGAATCCTTGCCACACGAGCATTGGGACAAATGTCAGGATTCCCGAGAAGATACCTGCTGCTCCTGCTCCAGCCAACAATGCCAGCAATACTTCACCAGCGTAGATGTTTCCGTAAAGACGAAGACCCAGCGTCAACGTGTTTGCGAATTCTTCAATGATCTTTAGCGGGAACATGAATTTCATCGGCTTGAAGAAATCACTGCCGTATGATTTTGCTCCTTTTACTTTGATAGCGTAGAAGTGTGTCAGTACTACCACCATGACAGCAAGTGTCAACGTGATCGTTGGATCAGCTGTTGGTGATTTCCACCAAAGTTCATGGTCGATTGCGATTGCAAATGGAAGTCCGAGCATGTTGGAGACGAATATGTACATGATAATCGTCAATCCGAGCGTCAGGAAGCGTTCACCTGTTTTCCAGTCCATCGTGCTGTTGATGATCCCTTTTACAAAATCGATGAGCCATTCCATGAAGTTCTGCATTCCGGTCGGCCGCATCTGTAAACTGCGTGAACCAAGTACTGCGATTATAAATACAATTATGGATGCAATTGTAATCATCATTACGTTGGAAGTGTTGAAGGTCAATCCAAATAAGTGAAACGTAGGCGCTTCATGATTCAATTCTTTCACCTCTCTTCCTCAAAATTCATTTAGAAGCAAAATAAAAATCTATCAACATGATAAGGTATATCATGAGTAAACCTACTACTACTGCGATCAAGTTGAAGTATTCAGGAAAACGAGTGGCGATCAGTACAGCCAGCCCAGCTGTCATCAGCCTTGAAAGAGATCCCATCGTCTTTACCTTCTTCCCTTCGGTCACAGCTTGTCCGACACGATCGATTCTACGATGCATTGACCATACATTGTACATACTTACAGCAATCCCGAGGACAAGCCCGAGGAAGACCTGTTTGTAACTTGTAACGGCCCAGCCTAATACACAGATTGAGAGCAGGTACAGGCAATATTTGATATACCGTCGAAACGCGTTCTCATACGTTGAGAGGTTCTCTGTCATTGTTCCTCTTCTCCAAAATGGCGCTGAATTAACTTGATCATCCCGTATACCCCTGTTGCTAAACCAATGAACAGTCCAACGATCATCAAAAACGGAGCTGTACCAAAACTACGATCCAACCACATTCCACCGAAAATGCCGACAAGTATCGACCCAACCAATTGAGAGAGAATGCCGGACATCAATGCCATCGAGTGGAGAGGTGAACGTTTTCCAGTGCGCATCTTTATCGCACTCCTTTGTAAATGGCTTGGCTTTGAGGTTTCAGATGAAAACTTATACTAATATATTTTAAGTATAAACTGGAGTAATGAACGAGATTTAAAAGTTGCCAGAATATAGATATATTAGGTATGAAAACCTTATCATACATCCTTTGTAAGAATACTATAGCCACTAGTACATGTCAATTGCGTTACTAGCGAAAATCATGGTAAGATTTGAAAACTTTTTGAACCTTTTTTCACTCAGTGAGAATACAGCTATTTTGTTCCGAACAAACGGTCTCCGGCATCTCCTAAACCTGGGACGATATATCCTTTTTCATTCAAATATTCATCCATCGCCCCTAGGTATATATCGATATCTGGATGAGCTTCTTGAACCATTTTCACTCCTTCAGGGGCTGCAATCAGACACATCAGCTTGATGTTTTGTGCACCGCGTTTTTTTAATGAAGTGATCGCGGCAACAGCAGAACCACCTGTAGCAAGCATCGGATCGATCACGATGAGTTCACGTTCTTCTATATCGCTTGGAAGCTTTACATAATACTCTACAGGCTGCAGGGTATCAGGATCGCGATACAATCCCACATGACCTACTTTTGCGGCAGGGATCAGTTTCAGGATTCCGTCAACCATTCCTAAGCCTGCACGGAGGATCGGTACCAAGCCGAGCTTTTTCCCTGCGATCGTATACGCCTTCGCTTCGGATACAGGTGTTTTCACAGTTACCTCTTGCAACGGGAGTTCTCTGGTGATTTCGAAAGCCATAAGTGCTGCAACCTCATCGACCAGCTCGCGGAATTCTTTCGTTCCAGTCGATTCATCACGGATGTACGTAATCTTGTGTTGAATCAGCGGGTGTTCAAGAACGTGTACTTTACTCATTCATCTTCTCTCCTTATAGTTTATGTAAAATCAGAGTTGTCTCAATCCTTTGTCGGCACAACTCTCTTAAAGGTTTTTTGCCTCTCGCAAATTGTACAGAAAAAAGGGAACGAGTTCAACACGATTCATCAGGAAAATCGTTCCGGTAAGAAAAACAGTTCCAATTTATCAGAAGACGGAGGTAAACCAGGGAGATTGTTGAGCTGTCGCCGTTTTGCGAACATTTTGGCTATGATTTCACCCTGGAAGCTTTTATTACATTGATTTCGTCTCCTAGATCATCTGAAAAACAATCTCTGAGTATGGAATTGCACGATTTTAAAAATAAATGCACCGTTTTTAAAAATAATTGCACGAATTCTAGTAGTGATTGCACTGTTTTTAAAATAATCACGCGAGCAGGTGCATAATTGTACGCTTCCACCGTTTATTGCACCGATCACAGGCTGATTGCTCCAACCAGTAAGGGGCATCGGACTCCATAAAAAAAGAGGGTGTCCAGCATGCTGCCGGCACCCTCCTATAATGATAAGTTTTACTCGTACAAAGAATAATTAGAAGAGAGTTTGTTAACACGTTCTTTAGTCGCTGTTTTCGTCTCTTCATCTTCCGGGTTGCTGAGTACTAATGAAATGATGGAAGCAATCTCCCTCATATCATCCGCTGTAAAGCCTCTTGATGTGACTGCTGCTGTACCGATACGAAGACCGCTTGTCACAAATGGACTTTCAGGATCGAAAGGAATCGTATTTTTATTCGTTGTAATCCCGATGTCATCAAGAGCCTTTTCTGCAACCTTCCCTGTCACGTTCATGTTACGGACATCGACGAGCAACAGGTGATTGTCTGTACCGCCTGACACGAGTGATAGCCCTTCTTCTTTCAAAGCCTCACCTAATGCGTGTGCATTATCAATGACTCTTTGCGAATAAGCCTTGAAGTCGTCTTTCAATGCTTCCCCTAAAGCGACTGCTTTTGCAGCGATCACATGCATGAGCGGCCCACCCTGGATTCCAGGGAAAATCGATTTATCGATTTTCTTTCCGAATTCCTCTTTGCATAAGATCATCCCGCCACGAGGTCCGCGCAACGTTTTATGCGTCGTTGTCGTCACGAAGTGTGCATGAGGAACCGGGCTCGGGTGATGACCTGTCGCAACAAGGCCAGCAATATGAGCCATATCAACCATCAAGTATGCATCGACTTCATCTGCAATCTCCCTGAATCTTTTAAAGTCGATCTCACGCGGGTAAGCACTCGCGCCAGCTACGATCAACTTCGGTTTATGCTCTTTCGCTAATTCCAGAACTTTATCATACTGGATCGTATGGGTTTCTTCATCGACACCATACTCGACGAAATTGTATTGGGCACCACTGAAGTTTACTGGACTGCCATGTGTTAGATGTCCACCATGAGATAGATTCATCCCTAATACTGTGTCACCTTGCTCTAAAATGGTGAAATAAACTGCCATGTTTGCTTGAGCACCAGAATGTGGTTGTACATTGACGTGTTCAGCACCAAATAGCTGCATCGCCCGTTCTCTCGCAAGGTTTTCCACGACATCGACATACTCACAGCCACCATAATAACGGCGACCAGGATAACCCTCTGCATATTTGTTAGTAAGAACAGATCCTTGAGCTTCCATTACTGCTTTGCTAACAAAGTTTTCAGATGCAATCAATTCGATTTTATTACGTTGCCGACCTAACTCATCTTGAATCGCATCGAATACGACCGTATCTTGATTCTTTAGTTGATCCATGGTTCCACTCCTTTACTGACCTCTATACTTTTTTCAAAAACAATGATTTCATTTTATCATTATTACTATTGTCTCGTAACGATAAACGGTTTATTTCTCTGAAATTTCATAGGATTGTAAAATGAAAGGGCTTACTTTTCGGCGTTCGGGTTTAGGGGGATACCAAGTTGTGGAAATTATACCCAATTTTTGTAGCATTTTCAATTATTGAGATATTGAATTCTCTCCTCCTAAATTAAAAAAGGCCGACCACAGCACTTGTTGCAGTCAACCTAATCCGTCGTCGTACCTATTTATATGAAATTTCTTCTTTGGCCGGATAGACTGCCCGCTCTCCGCCAATCAATTTCGGGCGGGTTCTGGCTAGGGTCACATGGGCATGGCCGATAGATTTTATGGAAGATCGAACTGGAACTGCAACATGCTTCAGGTGCATTCCAATAAATGTGTCACCGATATCAATCCCTACGTCAGCTTTAATATGCTCGATGATGACGGGATCTTTCAAATGGTGATAAGCGTAAGTCGGTAACGCCCCACCTGCGGAACGGACCGGGACAACTGTCACAGGCTCGTACCCTCGATCTAACGCTGTCTGACGTTCCATCACTAGTGCTCGATTCAAATGTTCACAGCATTGGAAAGCAATATTGACATTCGTCCTTTTCTGAAACTCGATGATTCCTTCAAAAAGTTGATGCGCAACATCCATCGTGCCTGACGTTCCAATTGCTTCTCCAACCACTTCGCTCGTACTAGCCCCAACGACCAATAAATGACTTGCAGAAAGCGGGATCGCTTTATCGAGTTCATTCAGGGCTTCTACGAGCCGGGGTTGAATCTGATACAGTGATTCGTCCATTCCAATCTTCCTTTCTTTTTCCCCTCTATGGAAAAACGTTAAGCCTATGCTTCTACTTCCATCATTTTATTGACGCGGCGTTGGTGACGGCCACCTTCGAATTCTGTTTCAAGCCAAACTTTAGCGATTTCCTTTGCTAAACCAGGTCCGATGATTCTCTCTCCCATTGCCAATACGTTTGAATCATTATGAAGCCTAGTAACCTTCGCGCTGAACAAATCATGGACAAGTGCACAACGTACACCATCCACTTTATTGGCTGTAATCGACATACCGATTCCCGTACCACAGATCAAGATGCCTCTATCGACTTCTCCATTCGCCACCTTCTCGGCTACTGGCACTGCGAAATCCGGATAATCGACCGAATCTTCGCAATGGCACCCTACATCTTCATATTGGATGTTCAATTCATCCATGACTTCTTTTATATCTTCCTTAATTTTGTACCCAGCATGGTCACTACCGATTGCCACTTTCATGGTATTAAAATCCTCCAGTGTAAGAATGTTTGTGTTCATTGTAAGACGATGTCAAGAAGGTTTCAACTTCTGTGTTTCCCCTATCTTGTTTATCGCAGGTTTCCACTGCTTTTTCAACTGTATTTTTCAGTCAATTTTTGTACAAGTTCGTCCAATTCCTTAAACGTTTGACAATATGTTTCTTTCGGACCACCGAATGGATCGGAGACATCCATAACAGGCATGGACTGTTCCAGCTTTTCAGCTTCCTCGATCAGTCCATTCATTTTAGCGGAAAGGGCTTGTTTCCTGCTTTTATCGCCTTCGTCCACATCATAGATTTCCACTCTCAGCTGTTCGATTTTGTCGTATATCCTTTCCAATTTGTCGAGCGTTTCTTTATGATTGGAGACGTGTTCCTTGATCGTATGCACTTTTCCCATTTTATCAGGGAACTGGGAAATGATTACATATTTATGTTGGGCGGTCATCGTCAAGATCAGGTCAGCCCATTCAACCAAGTCTTCAGTAAGCGGCTGTGACTTATGATTACAAGGGATGCCTTCATCTTTCAAGACCTCGATTGATTGTGCACTTGCCGGGCTTCCGTAAGATGCATATATCCCAGCTGATTGTACCATAATCTTCCCAGTGGAGTAATGGCGCAACAACGCTTCTGCCATCGGACTTCGACAGGTGTTTCCAGTACATACGAATAATATATTCATTTCAAATGCCTCCTATTGCTAGCTTGGCAGTTTTTCACCACTACTATAACTACTATTTATTTTATAGAATGCAGAAAGACGTTTCAATGTTTTGGGCAACAAGGACATAGAGATTTTTCACAATTCGTGTCCCGCTGCTGACTCGCTGGCTCGACTTTCCCACAGCAGTGCCGCAAATTTCGTTATTGCAAAATAACAACAGAATTTGACCAGCACCTTCCCATGAAAAAACGAGCCCGGGAAGGAACTCGTTTTTTCTTTGTCTGTTGACCTGCTCAATTCATCTCTATTTTCATGATCGAAAGCAGAACCTGGATTAAAAAATCAACTTCAACCCGAAGGATAACAGAATACATCCTCCTAACGCCTCGCTGTATGAACCGAACCATTTTTGGGTTTTTCTTCCGATCAAAAGGCCCATCCAAGTCAATCCCATACTGATGATACCAAACAAAAGAATTGTTACAATCACTTTGGCTCCGAAAATACCTAGACTAAGCCCGACCGAAAAACTGTCCAAGCTGACACTTAGTGAGAAAAGCCATATACCAAATCCTTTAGGCGTAATGAATGGGCCATCCGTTGAACGTAAAGATGAGAGGATCATCTGCACACCAAGGGCGATTAACAGCCCACCGCCAATCCAGGTTGCAAGATTACCAAAATGCAGACTGAGCTGCTTACCGATTGACATTCCTAAAAGAGGCATGATCATATGGAAGATTCCAATTAAGAGGCCGATTTTATAAATCTGGCGAAGCCGAAGTTGAATCATACCCATCCCTAACCCCATCGAAAACGCATCCATACCTAAGGCAGTTGCCATGATGATAAGTGTGATCAATTCACCAATGAGTTCAGTACTCAAAGTCGTCCGCCCCCTTTGCCATACTCCAACGTATGCATGTCTACTTCGGATTAGACATTTCTTCCAATTAAAGGGGAAAATCGAGTTTTGACGGAGGAAATTTGTTATTTATAATGAATTTATTACGAGGTACACCTATTTTCACAAAATTTGTTTTGATTTGTTGGATGATGGAGATTGTTGTAATCACTCTCTTAGTAAATAATGAGCGGAGGATCATCATGTACCCTTTATATCCAAATACCTCTAATTATCAACAAAACGAAGGTAATAATGAGGATTATATCTTAAGGAGAGCGGAGGAATTGGAAATCGAGGATCACATACAAGACAGCATGACGTTCACCGTCGAAAAATCAAAATCTACATACAGGTTTGTCAATTGCCAGGGAAATTTGTTGAAAAAGTTTGGTTATCAGCCATCTGACATAGAAGGAAAAACGCTTGAAGAATGCCTACCAACCAACCATACACTTAAAAAGATCCTTTCATCTGCCAGCGCGTGGGAAGGAAAGACCTTCACATACGAAGAGCAATTGAATGGCATCCCATATTTAGGCACCGTCACACCCATTCATGACAAAGAAGGGGAAGTTAAACAACTTCAAGGTTTTTGTGTCGACATCAGCAAGAAAAAGGAAACGGAAAACCAATTGAAGGAAAGGGAATATTACTTTCGTACTCTCTTCAAATATCATCCTGATAGCATTTTCACTTTGAATAAGGAAGGCAAATTTCTTTTTGTCAATCCAGCTGTGCTTTCTATTTGCGGCTATACGGAAGATGAGCTGATCAACTCCTGTTTCATCCAGTTGGCCACTCCAGAAGAAAGAGAAAACGTTAAAGACTTTTTCGATCAAGCAAGGGACGGTAAAATCCTCGACTTCGAAACAACCGTTTTCCATAAGGATGGTCATCCTGTGAAAGTCCAAGTGACCAATATCCCGATCATCATTGACGATGAAGTCCATAGTATCTACGGAATCGTTCGTGACATCACTCAGCAGAAGAAAAGCGAAAAAGAGCTCCATCTATTGAAAGATCGATTGGCCTCGATGATCTATCATTCCGCCGATTCGATTGCGATTTTTGATATGGACGATCAATTGGTCGACGCAAACCCGACTTTTGAAAGCTTTTATGGATGGAACGCCGAGGAACTGATCGGTAAAAAAGTTCCGTATATACCCGAGGAATATAAGAACGAGTACGGCCAAATTTTAGAAGAGGTCAAAAAAGGCAAGAAATTCACTGCTATCGAAACAACAAGGATCACAAAGGATGGGTCTAATTTCTATGCAAGCGTGACACTTTCTCCCCTTGAGGATGAAGAGGGCAATATTATCGGATATTCTGCCATCACAAGGGATATCAACAAGCAAAAAATCGCTCAGGAAGCTTTAAGAAAACAAAATGAACATTACCGGATCATCACGGAACATACGATGGATCTCATCAATGTTTTCCGTCCGAATGGTCAAATCCTGTATTCTTCTCCTTCTCATAAAACGATTCTTGGTTATAATGCTGGGGGGTTCAAGGATATGGAGTGGACGAAAGTCATTCATCCTGAGGATCTGCGGTCTGTCATACAAGCGATTGTCAACATGAAGCAGACAAAGGATTCATCTAAAATTGAATTCCGTGTAAAAAATGCGGATGGAAATTGGGTTGTTTTAGAATGTTACGGTACAGTCGTCCTCAACCAAAAGAATGAAGTCGAATCTTTCGTTACGATCTCACGTGATATCACTGAAAGGAAGCAGACAGAGGATTTTTTACGGAAATCAGAAAAGTTGGCAGTCCTTGGAGAGCTTGCTGCAGGTATCGCACATGAAATCAGGAATCCGCTTACCTCGTTAAAAGGGTTCACTCATTTACTTAAAGCTAATGCCACTGATGAAAATCTTGAGTACTATGACATCATGTTGTCCGAGCTCGAAAGGATCAATACGATTGTCGGGGAATTCATGATGCTTGCCAAACCACAGCCTCGCAATGTCAAACCGAATGATATTTCAAAGATTTTAAAAGAGGCGACATCATTATTGGAAGCTCAGGCAAATCTCTACAATATCCAATTCCTTTTGGATTTCGATTCAGTCTTGATTGTGAACTGTGAAGCAGACCAGATGAAACAAGTCTTCATCAACCTGATGAAAAATGCGATCGAATCGATGGAATCCAGCGGCGGCCTTCTTGTGATCAGAGCAATCAGCCATATGGACTCCGTCACGATTTCATTTATTGATGAAGGGTGCGGAATACCAGAAGAGAAACTATCAAATATCGGGGAGCCGTTTTATACGACAAAGGAAAAAGGCACAGGACTTGGCATGATGATTTGCAATAAAATCGTCGAGAACCACCACGGTTCCATTTCGATTGAGAGTGAATTGGGTAAAGGGACAAAAGTGACGATCACACTACCGCTAAGCTTAAAAGCGGAATCGCCCTGATCAGACACGAAGGTCACTGGAAGTCCGACGAGGAGGCTCGAACCAAGAAACAAAGTTCGGTTCTGCCGTGGGTAAATCCCTTGACTTAAATCAATGTGCTGCCGCCGCAGGAGGACTGGAGTGATCCAAGTGGTCGGGCATGGAACTGGCATACTTAAATCCGCAATCAAAAAAACGGGATTGGCCTATTATATCAGGTCAGTCCCGTTTCTTGTTCTCTGAAATCACACGATTGCCTGCGGCCTTTAGAAGGCGATTCATGAGGGCTTCTCCCATCCCATCAATCGGATAGATTTCTCCTAATATTACATCCACTGATGTTTCATCGAATGCCCGTAGTTGATGATACAACTTTTGAGCCACACCTTCAACCTGTAATGCTGAGCCTAGGCTTTTCACTTCATCCGCTCGTAGCTGTCTTGCTAATTCATCACTGACAAGGACTCCGACCTTTTTTCCTTCTCGTTGATATCCTTCAATTTGGGATTGGAAAAATGCGCTATCTCCTTTAATCAAGTACAATGGGGCATCCGGCGCGTAATGCGTGTACTTCATACCCGGAGATTTTGGTATTTGTTCGGTTTCCAGCAAAGCTGGATCCCATTTTACATCACTTACGACCGTTTCCAGCTGAGCTTTCGTGATACCACCTGGTCGAAGGATGGTCACAGTTTCCCCTGTCACTTCTACGACGGTCGATTCTAGACCGACACCTGTGGGACCTCCATCAATGATCCCTTTAATCCTGCCGTTCAGATCCTGATACACATGCTCGCCAATGGTTGGACTCGGCTTTCCGGATCGGTTTGCGCTTGGAGCCGCCAAAGGTAAACCACATGCTTCGATCAATCCGAGTGCTACTGGATGATCAGGCATCCTTACGCCGACACTTTCTAAGCCGGCAGTCGTACGTTCAGCAATCAGGTCATTTTTCGGCAAAACGATCGTGAGCGGTCCTGGCCAGAACCGCTCCATCAAACGCTCTTCCGTTTCGTTCCAGGAGGATGCAGCTTGCTCCAACTGGCGTTTGTTCGCTATGTGGACTATCAGGGGATTGTCACTCGGGCGGCCTTTGGCTTTAAAAATTTTTTCAATAGCCTCATTGGACCAGGCATTTGCTCCGAGCCCATATACGGTTTCAGTCGGGAAGGCGATGACCTCTCCTTCTCTTATCCACATTGCCGCTTCCTTGATTGATGGATGGTCTTTAATGTTATCCACATTTTCCACATTCCATTTTGTAGTTATCAACTGTTCCATGTGGGTAAGTACTCCTTTGAACTGTAGATTATATCTGGGTTTCCACGATCTACCCACAAGTGTTCCGATGCTGTGGATATCACTGTGTATAACTATTGTGTGTGAAGAAAAACGGTGAAACTTAGCTAATAACTTGGTTACCGTTATACTGATCGAAAGTATCTGTCTTTAATTGAAATCGAGGCTCCGTTTCATAATTGCAATTTGATCTTTATCATATTGCTGCAGATGTGCGCTTTTCAATAATCTTTCTGGTATTTTATCATACGGGATTTCCATAAAGCCCAGCGTGTAGAAAATGGAGGTTACTTTTGTGAGTAAATATACCGTTTTGACCCCTTGTTGGTCAGCTAATCGGATGATTGCTGTCAATAGACGAAGCAGCAATTCTTCTGATGAATATTCTTTGTCCAAAACGAGCGAACGGATCAGTCCGCTTTCCCCGAATCGTTCCAATCCAACAGTCCCTGCCATTTTCTTTTTGTCTGTTTCCAGGATGATGAACGTCTGGATACATTCTTCAATTCCCTCATTAGAAAGTCCCGCCTGTGCAACAAACTTTTTTATAGATGGGGTATCATTCGTTTCAGCTGGGCGAAACGATAACATCTCATCCTCTCCTTTCTAGCAATTCTACTCTAATCTATGAACGGAGAGAAGAGAATATCCCATTTTATATAGATTTCACCATAAAGAAATCTTGGAAGGATAAAATGTTCAGGTCCTTTTGGTAAAAAAGAAAGAGGGAATCTATCATTCTAAGTGAATAGATTCCCTACTGTATCAAATAGATTTTCTGCGATTTCAAATACGAAGAATTTCACTTCGGGTTCTTCTTCAGCAGTTGCAGAAGCTGCATCCGGTTCTTCTTGAGGCTCTTCATCCGTTTGGACTGCATCACCGTTGTCAAAATCCAGGAAACATAACGGCGGGAATAAGACACACCACCAGTTTGCACCTGCTGCTTCACCGATAGAAATCAAAACAGCTTCGTATTCTCCAGCTGGATAGACTAGATCCCCATATAACTTTGTCGGGAACGGAACCTTTCCGAACGTTACGGAAAATGTTTCACTTAAACCTTTATTTGAAAGTGATTGCTGAACGATTTTGTTGATAGATGGGAGTTCTCGTTTGATGATCTTTCTTGCTTCATCAATCGATTCAATTCCGAACACCCACTTCGTGATTTCTTCGTTCACCTTGTCACGGATCGATCTCTTCAACTCTTGATCTGCTTGCGAGTCACTGTTTGCTAGAATCCGCAGCCGAATCGACTCATCAGGGATCACTTGTTCTGATACATTGTTGAAAGAAGCATTTGCTACCTTGATCTGAGTTTCATAGAATACAACCAATAGGATTAAAGATAATAGTATGATGACCATCGATTTTCGTTTCATCTCTCACCCACACCCTTTCTGATAAACAGTGTGGACGACAATCGGATGATTTATACTAGTAATCTATTTAATTTTTAGTCTGGCCTGTCCGCTCTGGTTTGGAGCGTGTTCCAAGCATAATCAAGCCGATTTAATGAATAATCGCGCCAATCAGTAAAGAAAACTTGGCAAAGCCAAGCCTTATGCGAAGGCTGAGCCTTAGTTGCTCTTATATTGAAGAAAGTATTTTATACTTTCTTCAAATGTAAAAAAGTCCTGTCTTCTATTCTACGACCCCGATGACGATCCGTTCTTTCCCGTTGATGTCAGTAAGGACTTCGGTTTGAACGCAATCACCAAGCTTTTCTTTCAAGAGGTATGCTACTGTTTTCCCTTGGTCATATCCAACCTCAAAGGCGATGAGTGCACGGTCTTCCAAGACTTCTGGGAGAGAGTCAATCATTTTTTTATAGAATTCATACCCATCAGCCCCCCCGACAAGTGCTCGGATCGGTTCATTATCTCTAACGATAGGGGAAAGAGTCTCGATATCAGCTTCCGGAATATAGGGAGGGTTCGAAACGATAATGTCAAAACGCTCACCAGAATCTAAAAGTGGTTGGAAGAGGTCTCCATGAACCCAACGTACCTCAGCTTGAAGCTTCCTTGCATTTTCACGGGCTACTTTCAAAGATTCCTCAGCAATATCCACTCCTGTTACGTATAAATCTGGGCGTTCAAGCTTCAACGTGATCGCGATGATTCCGCTGCCTGTCCCGATATCTGCCACGTTCAGCCCGTCCTGATCCGAAAAGTGGTTCTGGGCACCTTCAAGGACGGCTAGCACGAGTTCTTCGGTTTCAGGCCTTGGAATCAATACCTCGGGACTGACAGTAAAACGCCTTCCATAAAACTCTTCTGTTTGGGTAAGGTATTGGACCGGTGTACCTTCCGCATGCTTTTTTACATAATCGGAAAATTGATGCTCCTCCTCCTCTGTCAAAACACGCTCCAAAGAAGAAAGCATCTCGCCCCGCCTGGCTTCAAGTACATGGCACAGAAGCCACTCCGCAGCATTCGGCTCCCTGCCCTTTTCTTTTAAAAAACAAGAAGCCCATTTAAGGGCCTCGATGACATTCATTTCTTTCATTATGCTCCCGCCTGCTTCATCATGTTGGCTTGCTCCTCATGGATCAGTGCCTCAATGATTTCGTCGACTTTCCCTTGTAAAATCTGGTCAAGCTTTTGGATGGTCAAGCCGATCCGGTGGTCTGTCACACGATTTTGCGGGAAGTTGTATGTGCGGATCCGTTCAGAACGATCCCCTGTACCGACTGCAGATTTACGATTAGCCGCATACTCATCCATCGCTTCTTGTTGGAATTTATCATAAATACGCGCGCGTAATACTTTCATCGCTTTTTCTTTGTTTTTGATCTGGGACTTTTCATCCTGGCATGAAACGACGATTCCAGTCGGTTCGTGAGTCAGACGCACCGCTGACATGGTCGTATTGACACTCTGCCCTCCTGGCCCGCTTGATGCAAAAGTATCGACACGAATATCCTTTTCATGGATATCGACCTCGACTTCTTCTGCTTCTGGTAAAACAGCCACTGTCGCTGTGGAAGTATGGATCCGTCCACCAGATTCTGTCGACGGCACACGTTGGACACGGTGTGCTCCATTTTCGTATTTAAGCTTGGAAAATGCACCATTACCGTTCACCATGAAAATGACCTCTTTGTATCCGCCTAACTCTGTATAGCTCGCATCAATGATTTCTGTCTTCCATCCCTGGATTTCAGCGTAACGGCTGTACATACGATATAAATCGGCAGCAAATAACGCCGCTTCATCTCCCCCAGCGGCTCCACGGACTTCGATGATAACGTTTTTGTCATCATTCGGGTCTTTCGGGAGTAAGAGGACCTTCAATTGTTGCGAAAGTTCTTCATGGCGTTCCTTCAATTCAGAAAGCTCCATTTTTACCATCTCACGCATTTCGGCATCGAGCTTTTCTTCCAGTATCTGCTCAGCGCCTTCAAGCTCTTCCGTCACTTCTTTATATTCCCTGTAAGTTGTTACTGTATCTTCAAGGTCGGATTGTTCTTTCGAGTATTCGCGGAGTTTTTTCGAATCGCTTATGACTTCCGGATCACTCAATAACTCATTCAATTTTTCATACCGATCTTCGATTGATTGCAATCGTTCTAACATACTGCTCACCATCCCAATTATCGTATTACGTTCCCCATTTGGCATCAGGTAGGTAAAATCCGAACGGTCGAACCCGTATGAACGAAATCAACGTCTTTTTTTACCTTATATGAATAAGAAAAGCATAAGCGCCCTGATAAACCAAGAGGCCACAGGAAGCCGACAGGGAAGCTTTCGCCGCCACAGATGGGCTGAAGTGGACCAAACGGTTGGGTGCTCGAGCTATACAAGGCTTCTCAGTCAAATAGTTGGTTAACATTAACATTATAGTATACGTCTCATAGGAGGTCAAAGAACAGTTTTGAAGGGATTGAACTTTATTGTTTAAGGTTCATCTTTTATGTAGAGGGAATGGTTGTGTTATTAGGTCATATTTTTGCGTTGTATTTGATCCGTTCATAATCGGAACGGCATTGGTTCATCCGGATTGCTGCTGTCAGTGTTTCGATAACCACCCGTTCATCGGTTATGATACTGAAAACGTGGGGAGAAGTTGCAAAGTGTCCAAAAAAGTGGGTACACCCCTCAAAGCGTCTGTTTTCACTCGTCCACCTGCTTGGCTGATAAGGGACGATGAAGTTCCCCATACTTTCATAGATGGGATCAAGCGGTTCTGAATTTAAGCGTTTAAGCAATACCTGTAAATTTTCCGGGTTCCCGCTCCCCCACTCTGGCCCATTCGAATCAATGTATAGCATGTACAAAAACCCCTTTCATCATGTAAGATTCGACAGCTTATCAACTTTCATGAGTGTTATAGTGAAAGAAGATGGTATGAGACATACTAGAATTAGGAAAAATTTTAAAAAGAAAGCGTCAGTGCCCTGCAAAGGTGCGATATACTTAGCGGCATCCCATTTTAAGGCTTCGCTAATGGGCCATTGTGGATTTACGCAAAATTCACTTCCTTTCCGCGGGCGATCCCGTAAGCCTCCTCACTTGCACAGGATGTTCTGGCTTCGACGTTCACTACAGGACGTGGTGGTTTTTAGTCGAAGATCCTTAAATTGTAGGTTGCCGCGGGGTCTCGCCTCGCTCGCTTTTCCCGTAGGTAAATTTCATACAAAAACCAACATACTTTAAACAAAGTCTATCTTAAAAAAGGAGTCATTCGACATGAAATACGTCATAATCGGGGGCGATGCTGCTGGAATGAGTGCAGCGATGCAAATCGTCCGTAACGCTTCAAATCCAGAAATCATTACACTCGAAAAAGGGAACGTCTACTCTTATGGCCAATGCGGACTCCCATATGTAATAAGTGGTGAAATACCGGAAGCTGAGGATTTGATCGCAAGAGATGTGGAAACCTTCCGGAAAAAATACGGAATAGATGCGAAAACCCACCACGAGGTAACAAGCGTCGACACTAATCAAAAAACCGTCAGCGGGCGTCATACAGAAACGGGTGGACCTTTTACATATTCGTATGATCGATTACTTGTTGCAACGGGGGTACGGCCGATCATTCCAGATTGGTACGGAAAAGAATTAGAAGGCATCCATTCACTCAAAACCATTCCTGATGCCAAGGAAATCATGGAAAATCTTAAGCATGATGTCGAACAGGTCACCATCATCGGGGGCGGCTATATCGGGCTTGAAATGGCGGAAAGTTTTGTCCACCTCGGGAAAAAAGTCCGTATGATCGAGCGGAATGAGCAATTAGCGAAAATCTTTGACGAGGATATGGCTGGATATATTCATGAAGAAGCTGAAAAACATGGTGTTGAACTTTGTTTCAGTGAGCAGGTTGAAGGTTTCAACGGTGAAGGACATGTAAAGTCTGTGGTAACGGATAAAAATGAATATCGTTCTGATTTAGTGCTTGTTGCAGTCGGTGTGAAGCCAAATACGGATTTTTTAGAGAATACACCAGTCAGGTTGAATGAAAAAGGCGCTGTCATTGTGGATGCGTATATGAAAACGAACGTAGAGGATGTCTATTCTGCAGGGGATTGCGCGACCCATTTTCATCGAATCAAAAAATTGAATGATCACATCCCACTCGGTACGACTGCTAACAAACAGGGCAGGATTGCGGGTTTGAACATGATTGATAGACCGAAAACCTTCGCAGGGATCCTTGGCACATCTGTAATCAAATTCATGGAGTTGACCCTGGGCAGGACGGGGGTCTCTGAACGGGAAGCCAAAGCTCTGAATCTTCCTTATAAAACGGTAAAAACCGAAGCAAAAGATATCGCCGGGTATTATCCAGGCGCTGAAAAACTACATGTCAAACTGCTTTACAATATGGAAAATCAGCGGATCATCGGTGGTCAGTTCATCGGAAAACATGGTGTCGATAAGCGGGTTGATGTGTTGGCGATGGCATTGTTCCATAAAATGTCACTACATGACTTGGAAGATTTGGATCTAAGCTATGCCCCCCCATACAACGGAGTTTGGGACCCGATCCAACAAGCAGCAAGAAGAGCGAAATAAAAACCTTTTCAAAGACAGCACAGCACGATTGATTTGGTGGACACAGGAGGCCTTATTTACTGAAAACCTCTTAAGATTAGCTGTTTTTTATCAAATAGAGGAACAGATGGCCACTAAAATTTCGGGTAATTATAAAAAGGCAAAACTCCGAATGTAACCGGAGTTCTTGCCCTCAATAGCGAAACTATTTCGAATCTAAACGGAGAGTAAGTTGATACCTTGGGACTGACGTCCAAATGGCATCCTCGAGTTTTTCCTTTAGGGCTCTACGCTCTTTCGCAGATAAATCACGGGGCACATTAACATGGACCCAGGCATTATTTCCGTTGATCGAAACGAACTGGGGTTCCCTTCCATAAGCATCCTTTACAGCTTCTCGGATCTTATCCTGATCATCACTGATTGTGAAACGCTTCATTGTCAGGTTACGATAGCTATTCGGATTCTGGTTCGTTTCGAAAAAATAGTTAGTGTTCGGTCTCCTATTGGTCGCGTGATAATTGATGATCCCGTGACTTACGAGAGGATTATTGTTCTCTTTCGTTTCATATGCAGACGGTTCATTTTCGGCAATTTCCTCAGTGGTTGGAGGCTGCATGGGTGAACAAGCACCTAAAAGCACCGTCGCACTTAGAAAGATGGCTTTCTTCAAGATATACACCCCCGTAACCTTATCATAACCAAAACCCAAATGAATAAAGTGGGAATCCGTGCCAGGCACCAAAAAAGAAGTCAATTAAATGGTGCCTGGCACTGATTTAAAACCCTTCTGCCACAACGGCTTTAAAAGTGTACCTGGTACAAAGTAAGGATCAGCCTTCTCCATTTTCTTCTCCCGTTTCGCCGTTTTCTTCTGTCGGTTCTTCTTCTGGTTCTTCATCGGCAGCACATCCAAACAACAATCCTGCTGAAAGTATTACGGACATTGAAACGAATAAGTATCTTTTCCAACTCATACCTACACCTCCTTACTATTCAACATTTCATTTAGGTTGACCCTTCCTTTAGAAAAATATGTGAAAAGGATAAAGACCTGGCACCAATCATAAAGAAAGGCGTAAACGCCCTTGGTCAATCGCGAAGGTCACTGGAAGTCCGACGAGGAGGCTCGAACCAAACAAAGTTCGGTTCTGCGTGGGTAAACACTTCGACCTGAATCAATGTGTCGACCGCCACAGGAGGACTGAAGTTATCCTAGTGGTTGGGCGTTGGACTAGACATTTCCTTCATCGAAAAAAAGTTTTATACTTTTGCCTTTTAAAAAAACCTGAGTGAGATTTGCCATCTCCACTCAGGTTCATTTCCGTTTTTCATGCTTTTGTCGGTTGCGGTTGTTGGTGTTTTGATTTCAGTCTGGGATGTCCTGGTACTTCATGACAGTGCCTGCACCGAGGCTCGTACGATTCCGAGGCGCCGACTAATATGATCGGATCGTTGTAAGATGCTGGTTCTCCATTGATCAGGCGTTGTGTCCGACTTGCTGGACTTCCGCACACTAAGCAGACCGCATGGAGCTTTGTGACACTTTCAGCCAATGCCATGATTTCAGGAACCTTACCGAAAGGCTCTCCTCTGAAATCCTGATCAAGCCCTGCTACGATCACTCGTTTCCCGCTGTTGGCAAGGTGTTGGATAACTTCGACAATCCCATTATCAAAAAATTGGACTTCATCTATTGATACGACTTCTGTGTCATACGAAACAAGATTCGAAATATCCTCGGATTTCTTCACGGGTACTGCAATGACAGAGGTACCGTTATGGGAAACGACCTCGTCTTTGCTATAACGGTTATCAAGCAAAGGCTTGAAGACCTGTACTTTCTGCTTACCGAACGTGGCACGTCGAACGCGTCGAATCAACTCCTCTGATTTTCCCGAAAACATGCTGCCGCAGATCAGCTCGACCCAACCATCCTTTTTCATTACGTACATGCCCGTCTCTCCCTTCGTCACTTCAATCCTTTATAAAAAAATGACGCTTTGTGACTTTCTCTTATGTATTCTTTTCTAATGATAACAAATCATAAGCGTGATGGATGAAATAATTTTCGACTTTATACAAGAAAAGCACAAGAACCATGATCACCCTCGATGCCGGAATCCGTCGAAAAGGTTTTCGACACCGCAGAAAAGCTGAAGTAATCAGGGATGTGGTGCTGAAGCTAGCATATTTCCATCACAGCGAATCGGCTATTTTTAATGTAAAAAACAGGCAGAAGGGCGATCCCCTGCCTGTTTTAAAAGACCTTATTTAAGGTTATATTTTTTCTTAAAGCGATCAACACGTCCACCTGCGTCAGCAAACTTCTGACGACCTGTGTAGAACGGATGACATTCAGAACAAATTTCTACGCGAATATCTTCTTTAACAGAACCTGTTTCAAATTCATTTCCACAAGCGCAAGAAACTTTCGCTTTTTTGTAACCTGGATGGATTGCTTGTTTCATCCTATTCATCTCCTTCTGCCCTGAACCCTTGAGGAACAGAGTTATTTGCACACATGAGGTAGTATATCAATTTTTCATACAGATTTCAACAATCTATTTAACCGTCATTTTCTTGCCTTGTCCGGATCTTTCCTTCTCGAACATTCGGAAAAACTCTTCGTTCGTCTTTGTCTTTTTGATGCGTCTCATGAAATGTTCAACAAAGTCATAGGAGTCGTCCATCGTTTTGCGGATCGCCCAGAGATGCTCAAGATGCTCTTTTGCGATAAGCATTTCTTCTTTACGCGTACCAGAGCGGCGGATATCGATCGCAGGGAAAATTCGACGTTCTGCAAGCTTACGGTCAAGATGAAGTTCCATGTTACCTGTCCCTTTGAACTCCTCATAAATGACATCGTCCATACGAGAACCGGTTTCAATAAGGGCTGTCGCCAAAATCGTCAAGCTTCCACCATCTTCAATGTTACGTGCTGCACCGAAGAATCGCTTCGGCTTATGGAATGCAGCTGGGTCGATACCACCGGACAGCGTTCTTCCACTTGGAGGGATGACCAAGTTATACGCACGTGCCAACCGTGTAATGCTGTCCATCAAAATGACGACATCCTTCTTATGTTCGACAAGTCGCATCGCTCGCTCAAGAACGAGTTCAGCTACCTTGATATGGTTTTCTGGCACTTCATCGAAAGTGGAGCTAACAACGTCACCTTGAACTGATCGCTCAATGTCTGTCACTTCCTCTGGACGTTCGTCAATCAACAGGACGATCATCTCGGTATCAGGGTGATTCGTCGTAACGCTATGAGCAATCTCTTTTAAAAGTGTCGTCTTACCTGCTTTAGGAGGAGCAACGATCAATCCACGCTGTCCAAACCCGACTGGAGAGATCATATCCATGATCCGTGTTGATACGTTCTGCGCGGATGTTTCAAGTGTCATCTTGTCTTCTGGGTATAACGGAGTGAGCGCAGGAAAGTGTACACGTTCCTTTGCTGTATCTGGATCTTCACCATTTACTGCGGCTACATGCAGAAGCCCATAGTAACGTTCATTCTCTTTCGGAGGACGAACCTTACCTGAAACCTTATCTCCATTTCTTAAATCGAATCGACGGATTTGAGACGCTGAAATATAGATATCTTCTGAACTTGGAGAGTAATTGATCGGCCGTAAAAACCCGAAGCCTTCTGTCGGGATGATTTCCAATATCCCTTCCATGAACGAGAGATCTTCTTTTTCAGCTTGCGCTTTCAGAATCGCAAAAATCAATTCCCTTTTCGTTAACTTGCTGTAGTATGAAATTTTCAGCTCTTTGGCATTTTCATACAAATCCTTGAGTTTCATATTTTCTAATTGTGCTAAATTTAATGACATAGTACACCACTCTTTACGTTATTTAAAATGTATATATTAATGCAGAATAGGCCATTGAAGATGTTTTCACATCATTGTCGGTATTTGCGAAATGAAGGCTGGGCCTCAGTTATCCCTATAGGAAAGAAATCAACATTAACCTTCAACAACACCAAAGATAAAAAGTTATGTTTTGGAACGCTAGGGCTTGGAAGGAAAGAAACGTTTTACAGAAGTGTGTTTGTAAAGAAGTAAGTTGATGAAGCAAAAATCAATAGATACATATATTCTACCCAAAAATGATGGTAATAATCAAGAAAATCACAATGCTGCTTAAATCAAACAGCATTGTGGAATGAAAATATCATGGTTTGATTACTAAATTCGGCTTCTTTTTCAAGCTATGTTTTCCATCAATAAAACGGACTGTGCCAGACTTCGCTCTCATGACGACAGATTGCGTCGTACCAACTGTTCCTTTGAACCGGACACCCTTAAGCAATTCGCCGTCCGTCACACCAGTGGCAGCAAAGATGGCATCATCGCCCTTTACGATATCTCCCATTCGGAGAACACGGTGGATGTCTTCAATTCCCATCTTTTTGCAACGGGCTAGTTCTTCATCCGTCTGCGGAAGCAGCTTCCCTTGAAGCTCCCCTCCCAGGCATTTGAGGGCCACCGCTGCAATGACACCTTCTGGCGCACCACCGCTGCCGAGCAGGATATCAACCCCTGTATCGTCGAAAGCAGTATTGATCGCTGCTGCAACATCCCCATCCTGGATGAGCTTGATTCGAGCACCGGAATCACGGACTTCTTGAATCAGCTTCTGATGGCGTTTACGATTCAGAATAACTGCGACAATATCCTCGATGTCTTTATTTTTTGCACGGGCAACCGCCTTAAGATTATCTGTCACGGAAGCATCGATATCGACCATACCGACTGCTTCTGGACCGACAGCGATTTTGTCCATATACATATCTGGGGCATGCAGTAGGTTCCCGTGGTCGGCAATCGCAAGAACCGCGAGTGCATTCCAAGTTCCGTTCGCTACAATATTCGTTCCTTCCAGGGGATCAACCGCAACATCGACACGTGGGCCGTAGCCAATACCAAGCTTTTCACCGATATAAAGCATAGGTGCTTCGTCCATTTCTCCTTCTCCAATGACGACTGTACCTTTCATTGGAATCGTATCGAACACATCACGCATTGCCGAAGTGGCAGCATCATCAGCTTCTTCCTTCCGGCCTCTCCCCATCCAACGGGCAGATGCCAGAGCAGCTGCTTCCGTCACACGGACAAGTTCCATGGATAAACTTCTCTCCATACCTTTCTCCCCCTATTAAAAAGCTATTTGAAAGTGACTGTTATACATTGTTGTTGATGTTACGACATTCCCTTTCCGTGGGTTGTAGAAAAGCGGAAGCGGCCCGCCTAGTCACGTATCGGAAAAATCAAGTAACGATCACTACCTAAAAACGTCACGTCCCGTAATAAACGGCAGTACTAGATCGTCCTGTGCGTCGTACATACGACGATTATCATCCGTCGAGACTTAAGAGTGGTTGACCTCATCCAACTCTTCAATATCAAAATTCTCTCGCCATACTTTTGCCCCTAAACCTTTCAGCTTTACAACAAGGTTTTCATAACCACGATCGACATGCTCAAGGTTAGAGATTTCTGTGATACCTTTTGCCATTAGTCCTGCTACAATAAGTGATGCCCCTGCACGCAGGTCGGATGCTTTGACTTTTGCCCCTTCTAGTAAGGTTGGACCGTTGATGATCGCTGACCGGCCTTCGACTTTTACATTAGCGCCCATCCGTCTCAGCTCATCAATATGTTTAAAACGAGAGCTATATATCGTATCAGTTACAATACTTGTTCCTTCCGTACTCGTTAATAAAGCAGTGAACGGCTGCTGTAGATCAGTAGCAAACCCCGGGTAGACAAGTGTCTTGATATCTACACTGTTCAGACCTTGGCCTCGCCGGACAAAAACGGAGTCATCCGAAAGTTCAATATGGACACCCATTTCGCGTAGCTTCGCAATCAATGACTCAAGGTGAAGCGGGATGACATTATCTATCGTGACTCCGTTCCCCATTGCAGCTGCCATGATCATATAAGTCCCTGCTTCGATCCTGTCGGGAATGATCGAATGACGACAGCCATGCAATGATTCAACACCATCGATCCTGATTACATCTGTGCCCGCACCTTTGATTTTTGCACCCATACTTGAAAGAAGTGTCGCCACATCGATGATTTCCGGTTCTTTTGCGGCATTCTCGATGATGGTTCTACCTTTCGCCCGGACCGCTGCCAGCATGATGTTGATCGTCGCTCCTACACTTACGACGTCAAGGTAGATACGAGCACCGACCAATTCATCCGCACGTAAATAAATCGCACCCTGTTCGTTTGTCACTTTCGCGCCGAGTGCTTGAAATCCTTTAATATGCTGATCAATTGGCCGAGGACCTAAGTTGCAACCGCCCGGAAGTCCGATGACCGCTTTTTTAAAACGTCCAAGCATGGCACCCATCAAATAATAGGATGCTCTCAGCTTTTTCACTTTCCCATTCGGAAGTGGCATGGATATCATATTTTCTGGATGTACGGTCAGGGTATTGTTTTCTAGGTGCACTTCCCCACCGATGTCTTCTAGTAAGTCACGTAAGATGCCTACGTCCGAGATGCCTGGGAGATGGTCGATCGTTACAGTCGAATCAGCTAAAATGGCCGCAGGAATCAACGCGACTGCGCTATTCTTCGCACCGCTGATCTGAACTGTACCTTCTAAGGGATGGCATCCCTCGATCATTAATTTCTCCATTGCTTTCTCCCTTCTTCGCCTTCTGTAAAATAAAAAAGTCAAAAACTGTTACCTTTATTGTCAACAAAAAATCTATTTTTATCCAAAATTTACCTCTATGGATTAATGTTTGAATTTTGAAAAATCAGTCTTTATTCTGACTAGCGTTCCAATCTGCTAAGAACTTCTCTATGCCTTGATCCGTCAATGGATGGTTCATCAATTGGGACAATACTTTCGGAGGGAGTGTAGAGATGTGAGCTCCTCTAAGTGCCGCTTCCGTAACATGAATCGGGTTACGGATGGAAGCTGCGATGATTTCAGCCTTGATCTTATGCACATTGAAAATTTCGGCGATTTCCGAAATCAATGACAACCCGTCCTGTCCAATATCGTCCAATCTCCCTAAAAACGGAGATACATACGTAGCACCTGCCCGAGCAGCAAGCAGTGCCTGATTCGCTGAGAAAATCAGTGTCACGTTTGTTTTGATCCCCAGTTCAGTAAACGTTTTTACCGCTTTCAAACCTTCTTTCGTCATAGGAACTTTAACTGTGATGTTAGGAGCGATTGCTGATAGCTCTTTCCCTTCTTCAATCATTTCATCGTAAGTCAGACCGATCACTTCAGCACTGACAGATTCTGAGACAACGATAGAGGTGATTTCCTTCAAACGCTCGTGAAAATCAACACCTTCTTTAGCGACCAGAGATGGGTTCGTCGTCACCCCACCTAATATCCCAAGCTCATAGGCTTCGCGTATTTCGTCAATATTCGCCGTATCAATAAAGAATTTCATAGGATGTATCACTCCTTATATTTATAAAACTTTCGTCAAACCTTTTTAAAATTAGTGGGTTTTTATTTCTAGTGAGGGAATGTCCAACCAATGTTTTAAGAGGTTGACTCATAATGCCAGACCTCCACCAAACCGGCTGGTGATGATTCAGCTTCCCCCATCTTAACATCAAATTAGGTATAGATGTTATTTTTGAAGGATTCAAATCATTTCCCAGTCCGCGAGTTGGAGGCCCTGGCATTTTGTTATGTGAGTCAACCCCTTAGTCATCTGCCTATCTTCAATTCATTTATGCTTTGTTTGAAGAACCGAATTCACGCATTTTACCTTTGACTGTCTCTTTGATTGCATCGCGTGCTGGTCCTAAATATTTACGAGGATCATATAATTCTGGTTTTTCTGCTAATACTTCACGTACTGCTTTTGAAGCTGAGAGCTGGCTTTCCGTATTCACGTTGATTTTTGCGTGTCCGAAAGAGATTGCCTTCTTGACGTCGGCTGTCGGAATTCCTGTTCCACCGTGAAGGACAAGTGGTACACCTGTCAATTCGCTGATTTCCTTCATACGGTCGAATCCTAGGTTCGGCTCCCCTTTATAAGGACCATGGACAGATCCTAATGCTGGAGCAAAACAATCCACCCCAGTTTCACGGATAAGCTGGTCACATTCGGCTGGAATCGCGTATGCTGCTTCTGCATCATCAACGATCAAGTCATCTTCTTGTCCACCGATACGTCCTAATTCGGCTTCAACAGAAACGCCTACCGCATGAGCAACTTCCACCACTTTTTTCGTAAGGGCGATGTTATCTTCAAGTGGATGATGAGATCCATCGATCATGACAGAGGTGAATCCTGCATGGATCGCTTCAATACACTTCTCGAAGCTGGAACCGTGGTCCAAGTGAATCGCTACAGGAACTGTTACATTGTATTCTTCCATTAAGGATTCAACCAGGTTGACAACCGTCTTGAATCCACCCATGTAACGGGCAGCACCTTCTGAAACCCCACAAATCAGAGGAGACTTTTCCTCTTCTGCAGCCTGCAGAATCGCTTGCGTAAACTCCAGGTTGTTCAGGTTGTATTGTCCTACTGCATATCCTTCCGCTTTCGCTTTTTCAAGCATTTCCTTCATCGAAACTAAAGGCATAAACGATTTCCTCCTTGTGGGTATTGGTCACCCATATATTCATTATAAGTATTGGTTCAAAAAACAGATCGCTCCGCTTTTTGAATTATCCCTGAATAGAGCCGGATTCGCTCCGGATAATTTCCAGCTTGATCAAAACAACTATAGCATATCAATTTTAGGCAAAATCCGCAATTGATAATATAAACAGGGTTGTCCGAAGGTCCATCTCCTACCTGCAGAACAATAAACATTTCCCGTGGAGGCGTAATGTATAGAATGCTGTGCTGGAGGTTCTGATCCTATTTAAGGACAACCCATATCATTTGAAATGTGAGAACGTCTATGAGCGTATTGGTAAATGTTTCTTTACAACGTCGCGAATTTCATCGATGTCAAAAGGTTTAGCGAAATGAGTAATAGCACCTAAATCCATAGCTTCATGAATCATATCAAGCTCCCCGTAAGCTGTCATAATGATAACGCCTACATTTTGGTCCACTTTCTTGACACGACGTAAGATTTCCAATCCATCCATACCAGGGATCTTCATATCAAGGATCAACAGATCAGGTTTTTCATTTTCTACAATCGAAAGTGCTTGAACACCATTTGCTGCTTGATAAGTTTGATATCCTTCTTTTTTGAAAATCTCATTTAATAGGATCCGGATTCCGTACTGGTCATCCACAATAAGTATTTTGCCTTTCATACCTAATCACACCCTAGTTTCCATGTTGTTGTTATTACCCCTCATCCATATCTATTAACATATTTCGATTAATATTTTCAAATTCCTCCTCCGTCGTCAAAATACCCCAAAATCAATAGCAAGAATTTATTATCCGTCCTAAAGTTCGATATACTGAAACCAGAATAATTTCCTGAGGTGAATAAAATGTTGAAAATTTTCACGACACAGCTGTTAGGCGTGTTCCAAAAGATTCAAGACCATGAAGACGAAAAGATTGAGGATTGTTCCCGATTGCTTGCACAAACGATCACAGGGAATGGAACTATTCATATAATAGGATTTGGCGAACTAGAGGGGATTGCTTCTGTGATTTTAAATGGCCATGAAAGCCTTCCTGCATGTACACCTTACGACGGAAAGGAGATGGAAGCAGGTGACTGTATCCTCGTTTTTGCCGGTAAAACAAACGACAAACGATTTGAAAAGCTGGTTCATCAAGCAGTAACTGAAAACATTCCCATCGTCAGTGTTGCTGGAGTGGAAAAAGAGGCAGAACTATCCTTGAATGATAATTTTCATATCGACACAAAATTATTGAACGGTCTGGTCCCTGGAGATGATGGTGGACGTTACGGCTACCCCGTCTTCATTACGGCTTTATATGTCTATTATGCTCTGTACTTCAATACAAAGGAAATGCTCGAAGAATATGAGATAGAATTTTAATGAGATTAAATTTTTTATTTTTTTCAATATGTTGGAAGAAATTATGTAAAAAGGTGGAGAATTATATGTTAAAGCGTGACAAAAGTCACACTTAACAGCCTTCACCTACCTACAGCCTAATTTTGATCTCTTCCCTTTTCATAGTCCCCACCCTAATCCCCAACTATGAAAAAGACAAAATGACCCGTTTTGATACTACACCCCTAAGGCTGTAGATTGGGCCACATACATAATCGTGGATAGCAAGGACCAATCAGGTTGCGTTCATTTCGGAAACCAGCGACGAAATGATCGTGACCTGTTTTGGTTTTCTGAGGAACCTTGGGAAACCTGAATTAACACGCTGGGACAGAGGGAATACACTCCGAACTTCAGATTTTCGCGCTAAACAAGAACCTTTCTCCGTAAACGCCCTGATCATCCATAAAGGCCACTGGAAGTCCCGACGAGGAGGCTGTCGCCGCCACAGGAGGACTGAAGTAATCCAAGGGGTTGGGCGTTGGAGCTAGACATCAAGAAAAGCATAAACGCCCTGATCAGCCACGAAGGTCACTGGAAGTCCCGACGAGGAGGCTGTCGCCGCCGCAGGAGGACTGAAGTGATCAGTGGTTGGGCGTTGGAGCTAGACATTACTTCGTCGAATTAAAAAAGCTGACCAAAGTGGTTTAACTAAGATCAGCTCTTGGCTCATACTATTATTTTTTCAAGTTCGTTGCTGCATTGATGAATTCTCTGAATAAGGGCTGTGGTTTTGTCGGTCTTGAAATGAATTCCGGATGGAACTGTGAAGCTACGAACCACGGGTGATCCTTCAGCTCAATGATTTCGACAAGGCGGCCATCCGGGCTTGTCCCTGAAAATAAGAACCCAGACTTCTCCATCTCCTCGCGATACTCATTGTTAAATTCGAAACGATGTCGATGTCGCTCATAAACGACCTCTTGATCATAGGCTGCATTTGCGTTTGTGCCTTTTCTAAGCTTACAAGGGTAAAGGCCAAGGCGTAATGTTCCTCCAAGATCCTCCACATCTTTCTGCTCTGGAAGCAGGTCAATGACCGGATGTGTCGATGCCGGATTGATTTCAGCTGAATGAGCATCCTCATATCCTAATACGTTTCGCGCAAATTCTACGGAAGCTAGTTGCATCCCAAGACAGATCCCTAACATAGGAACCTTGTTTTCACGCGCATAGCGGATCGCTGAAATTTTTCCTTCGATTCCCCTGTCTCCAAACCCTCCAGGAACAAGGATCCCATCAACATCCTCTAACACATCATTGACATTTTCATCAGTCACTTGTTCAGAATTGACCCATTTGATGTCAATGTCTGTGTCAAACTTATACCCTGCATGACGGAGGGATTCCACTACTGATATATATGCATCTGGTAAAGCGACATATTTGCCGACGATTGCGATCCTTGTCTTGTTTTTCAAGTTCGCCACACGATTGACAAGCTCTTTCCAATCGGTCATGTCTGCTTCTTTACAGTTCAGCTTCAAATGTTCACATGTGATCTGGTCCAGTTTTTGCGCTTGAAGAGCGAGAGGCACTTCATATAATGTATCTGCATCCATTGCCTCGATGACTGACGTAGGGTTGATATCACAGAACAATGCAATCTTATCCTTCATCTCCTGCGGAAGCGGCATCTCGTTCCGTACGACGATGACATTAGGCTGGATTCCGAGACTGCGCAATTCTTTTACGCTATGCTGAGTCGGTTTTGTCTTCATTTCTCCGGCTGCTTTTATATAAGGAACCAGTGTACAGTGGATGTACATCACATTTTCCACACCGATGTCGCTCTTGATTTGACGGATTGCCTCTAGATAAGGAAGACTCTCGATGTCACCGACCGTACCGCCGATTTCTGTAATGACCACATCAGCGTTCGTTTCACGTCCAGCGCGGAATACACGCTCTTTGATTTCGTTCGTGATGTGGGGAATGACTTGGACCGTCCCACCTAAGTAATCTCCGCGGCGTTCCTTTTTCAAGACAGTCGAGTATATTTTTCCTGTCGTAACGTTGCTGTACTTGTTCAAATTGATATCGATGAAACGTTCATAGTGCCCTAAATCCAAGTCCGTTTCGGCGCCATCATCTGTAACAAATACTTCCCCATGTTGATATGGACTCATTGTTCCAGGGTCGACGTTGATATATGGATCGAACTTTTGAATGGTTACTTTCACTCCGCGGTTCTTCAGAAGACGTCCGAGCGATGCTGCGGTGATTCCTTTTCCTAAAGACGAGACTACTCCACCAGTTACAAAGATATATTTTTTTGTCACGTTGGTTCCCCCTTTTGAGATCAGTATGTTAATATGTCTTTTCCACTTGCTGTTGAAACGGGTTATTGATAACAAGGAGCGCTTTATCTGATCAACTCTGTTAGATAGTATTCTCATCCAAGTAAAACTTAAAAGCTTATGTTGTGGAGTCAGTGATTTCAACGAAAGGCTCTGTTCTACCCCATTGTTGATCTGTGAAATCCATTTCCTTTCCGCTGGCTAAGGAAAAGCGGAAGCGACCCGCTTAGTCACGTAAGTTACTGGAAGACTGACGAGGAGGCTGTCGCTGCCGCAGTAAGTCTGAAGTGATCCAAGTGACTGGTCGCACTACGGGGTCTCGCAAGGCTCGCTTTTCCCTCAGAAGTGTCGTGAATTTCGCTAAAAGAAATCAACATTGAGCTTTAACCACACCTAACGGTAAAACCAACAGAGTAGTAAAAATAAAAAAACAAAAGCGACACCTGCCCTGTAATGGGGGGCGCTTTTGTTACGTGGTTATAAATTATTCAATTTCGTCATTATTTAAGACTATAAGTAAAGCCCAAAAATGATTCTATCTACTTTCTGCTAAATTGTCAAGATGAATTATTTTTCTTCCTCGTCTTCCTCTTCTACCAAACCATCCTCTGTTTCTTCTTCGTCATTATCAGAAAGATCTTCATCATCGAAGTCGACGTATTCATCCTCTTCAGCATCTTCTTCGTCATCTAAGTCATCTTCAAGATCACCGAATTCTTCGTCTAAATCCTCTTCGAAGTCTTCGAAATCTTCCTCGTCATCGTCCAATTGTGCTTTCGCTTTTTTACGTTTCTTCGGTTTGATTGTTGTTGCCAGCTCTTCGTCACTGCTTTCAACCGGGTACCATACCTTCAGCCCCCACTGGTTATCACCAACACAAACGAAACGACCATCAATATTGATGTCCGTGTAGAATTGAGCAACTCGCTGTTTTTTCTCTTCAGGGCTCAAATCTCGCATTTTTGAAACCTGCTCCACCAATTCCGTGAAAGGAGTCGGTTTCTTGTTATCTTTTAAAATATGATAGGCGATTTCAATCAGTGAAATTTCTTTCAGTTCTTCCTTAGAATACGTATCCAGCATCTACAGGCACGTCCTTTCTTTCGTTAATCAGTCGGTTAGACTAATCTATAAACAAGGCTAGCTTTCGGGTTGGCTGCCGATTGCCAAAATCTGCTCACCAATATCAAACAGCTGACCTAGTCACAACTAACGTAATCATACCATCCATTATAAACAAATTCTCTAAAGATATGCTATAGCTCTGCACAATTTTTTCAAATTAATCTCATGTTGATTTTTTACGAAATTGACTCCCTTTCCGCGGGCGAAAGAAAAGTGGAAGCGACCCGCCTAGTCACGAAGGTCACTGGAAGACTACGAGGAGGCTGTCGCCGCCGCAGGAAGTCTGAAGTGATCCAAGTGACTGGACGCTGAGCTGGACATCAAGAAAAGCGGAAGCGATCCGCTAGTCAAGAAGGCACTGGAAGTCTGACGAGGAGGCTTTCGCGGCCGCAAGAGTGTCGCGAATTTTAGTTGAAAATCAACTATGAAACAGGTTTGCCTTGATTTTCGTGCAGGCCAAATTTCATACTTTTTTTCAATATAAAGAAAACTTAGCTCAGCGAAGCCTTGGAAGGCTGAGCCTTTGTTGCACTTATTACTTAGTTTGTAAACTTTACTGCTACACCGGTTAGCTACATCGCTGAAAAGTTATACTTTCTTAACGTATCAGAAAAAAACCACCTCGAAAAAGATTCGTTCGAGATGGTTCCTTACTGAATACTTTTTCGTAAGTCACTTACATATTTCGTCGGTATTTTCCACCAACTTCATAAAGTGCCCTTGTAATCTGCCCAAGACTTGCATAACGCACAGTTGTCATAAGCTCTGCAAACAGGTTACCGCCTGAAAGTGCAGTCTGCTTCAAACGTTGCAACGCCTCAGTCGTCTTATCCTCATGCTTCTCCTGGAAGGCACGTAAGTTAGCGATTTGTTGCTCTTTCTCTTCTTTCGTCGCCCGTGCCAATTGAATATTGAATTCTTCTTCTGAAGGAGGATTCGGGTTCAAGTAAGTGTTCACCCCGATGATTGGCAATGAACCATCGTGCTTCTTCATCTCATAATACATGGATTCTTCCTGGATCTTACCACGCTGGTACTGTGTCTCCATTGCACCGAGTACGCCTCCACGTGAATTGATACGCTCGAATTCCTGGAGAACCGCTTCTTCGACAAGGTCTGTCAACTCTTCAATGATGAATGAACCTTGCAGGGAGTTTTCATTTTTCGCAAGACCGAGTTCCTTCGTGATGATCATTTGGATCGCCATCGCTCTTCGGACAGATTCCTCTGTCGGCGTCGTGATTGCTTCATCATAAGAATTGGTATGGAGCGAATTACAGTTATCATAAATCGCCATCAAAGCCTGCAATGTAGTACGGATATCGTTGAAGTCGATTTCCTGTGCATGCAAGGAACGACCCGAAGTCTGGATATGATACTTCAGCTTCTGACTGCGCTCATTCCCTTTATATTTGTTTTTCATGATCGTAGCCCAAATCCTTCTCGCGACACGGCCGATTACTGTGTATTCCGGATCAAGGCCGTTACTGAAGAAGAAGGACAGGTTCGGAGCGAACGTATCGATATCCATCCCCCTGCTCAAATAGTACTCCACATAAGTGAATCCATTTGCGAGCGTAAGCGCCAGCTGGGTGATCGGATTCGCTCCTGCTTCAGCGATATGGTAGCCGGAGATCGAAACGGAATAATAGTTACGGACTTTGTTTTCGATGAAATACTCCTGGATGTCCCCCATCAGACGGAGAGCAAATTCCGTCGAGAAGATACAGGTATTCTGTCCCTGGTCTTCCTTCAGGATGTCCGCCTGGACCGTTCCCCGCACGACCGATAACGTCTTCGCTTTGATTTCTTCTGCTTCTCCTCCTGTCGGCTTCCTTCCGTTTTCTTGTTCAAAACGAGCAAGCTGCTGATCTATGGCCGTATTCATGTACATCGCGAGGATGATCGGTGCCGGTCCATTGATCGTCATCGAAACGGATGTCGATGGTGCAGTGAGGTCAAAGCCTGCATAAAGCTTTTTCATATCCTCAAGCGTACAAATACTGACGCCACTTTCCCCGACTTTCCCATAGATGTCCGGCCGGTAATCTGGATCCTCACCGTACAAAGTGACAGAGTCGAATGCGGTACTTAGACGCTTCGCTTCGTCATCCTTGGAAAGATAGTGGAATCTGCGGTTCGTCCGTTCTGGTGTCCCTTCTCCGGCAAATTGGCGCTTCGGATCTTCCCCTTTCCGCTTGAAAGGAAATACGCCGGCTGTGAAAGGGTAACGTCCTGGCACGTTTTCAAGCAATGACCAGCGTACGATTTCGCCCCAGTCTTTATACTTCGGAAGCGCGACCTTAGGGATATCAAGGCCAGAAAGGCTTCGTGTCTTCAGCTCGGTCACGATTTCCTTATCACGGATCTTCGTCACGAATTCGTCCTTGCTGTAATGTTCTTTTAATGTATCCCACCCATCCAAAATTTCCTTGGCTTCAGGATGGAGTTTCTTTTCGTAGTCTTTTTTTACGTCTGTCAACGTACGAATCGTCACTTTACCGTCTGCATTCGTTTCCTCGATCGCTTCGAGCGTCCCTTCGATCTGATACATTTTTCGAGCCGCTTCAGACTGCTCTTTCACATACTCATGATAGCCACGGACGGTTTGCACGATCTCATTGAGATAACCGACACGGTCCGGTGGGATGATCATGTTCTGTTTTTCGACCTTCCCTTTTATATCAAAAGAAGTCTCCCATCCGAGGTTGAACTTCTCATTCAATACGTTCACAAGGGCGCTGAATAGGATGTTCGTCCCAAGGTCATTAAATTGGCTTGCGATCGTACCGAAAACCGGCATATCGTCAAGGTTTTTATCGAACAGCATCCGACTGCGCTGGTACTGTTTTTTTACATCGCGCAATGCGTCCTCAGAACCTTTACGATCGAATTTATTGATCGCAATCAAGTCCGCATAGTCGATCATATCGATTTTTTCAAGCTGGGAAGGCGCACCAAATTCACTCGTCATTACATACATCGAGACGTCAGAGATTTCCACGATTTCAGCATTCCCCTGTCCGATTCCGCTCGTCTCGACGATGATCAGGTCATATCCGGCAGCTTTTACTACCGAAAGCGCATCAGTGATTGCTTCGGATAATTCCGTTTTCGAACCGCGTGTTGCGAGACTGCGCATATAGACGCGTGGTGAATGGATTGCGTTCATACGGATCCGGTCTCCGAGAAGAGCGCCGCCAGTTTTCTGTTTCGTCGGGTCCACAGAGAGGATCGCGACAGTTTTATCATCGAATTCATTCAAACAACGGCGGACGAGCTCATCCGTCAGTGAACTTTTACCTGCACCACCTGTTCCTGTGATTCCGAGGACCGGAACTTTGTGTGCCATTTCCTTCATTTGGGTGATTGCTTTTTCTGCCGTAGCAGCCATCTCTTTCTGTGTTTTACCGAAGTTTTCAGCAACTGTGATCAACCGCGCCACCGCTCTTGGATCCCTGGTCAGGAGGTGTTCCATTTCATCGGTCAGGTCAGTGAATGTCGGGAAATCACATTCCTTCACCATCTGGTTGATCATGCCTTGCAAACCGAGTGAGCGTCCATCTTCAGGTGAGAAGATACGGGCGACGCCGTAATCATGAAGTTCTTTGATTTCCTTCGGGATGATAACCCCTCCGCCTCCTCCGTAAACGCGGATATGGGAAGCCCCTTTTTCTTTCAAAAGATCAATCATGTATTTGAAATATTCAACGTGCCCGCCTTGATAAGAGGACATGGCTATGCCTTGGACATCTTCTTGTATGGCAGCTTGCACGACTTCATCAACAGAACGGTTATGTCCTAAATGAATGACTTCAGCTCCGCTGGCCTGGATAATACGTCGCATGATGTTGATCGAAGCATCATGGCCATCGAAAAGACTTGCGGCTGTAACAAAACGAACATGGTTCTTCGGTTTGTATACTTCTGTTTCCAATTAGGCTTGCTCCTTTCTATGGTGGTTTTTCATTGACCAGCCTTTAATGGGTCACTTTTAGATTTATCAACGCATTTTTACGATTTATCGACGAGTCTTGATGGTTTATCGACGAAACGACAACGTTCGTCATTTACCTCAACACTCAAACCGTCCTCTCTAAACGCTACTTGTCTTACGGTTCATCTCGATCCCATTCAATAAAAGTTCGATCTGGAATTGTGTATACGTTTCTAAACTGTGGCTCTTTTGGAGGGCCCAGCGCCTGAACGTCCACATCTGTCCCTGTATCAGGATGTTATGGGCGAGCAGGTTCACTTCCTCTTCAGATAAAAACAAGTTCCCAGCATCCACCGATCGCTGGATCAGCCTTTCAAAAATCGCTGTCATCTCAAGTTCTTTTCTCAAAACGTACGGAAGCGCCTCATCTGATAAAGACTTCGCTTCCTGGTACATGACGAGCACCTCATCCTGCATTTCATCCATTACTTTAAAATACGCAGCAATCGCTTCCTTGAGCCTGTTTATGCCAGGTTGATCCATGACGATCTCACTTTGCAACCGCGAGCGGACTTCGTCATAAATCGAATCACAGACAAGATATAAGACATCTTCTTTTGACCGGATATACTCGTAAAGGGTTCCGATGCTGAACCCTGCTGCTTTTGCGATTTCCCTTGTTGTCGTCCGGTGGAATCCTTTATCTTTAAAAAGGCTTACAGCTGCTTTAACCATTTCCTCACGACGTTTTTGTATGAGTTTCTCATCCTTGACTAGTGAAGGTACTTTCTTTTTCCCCAACGTCATCCCTCTCTCATATTTTTTCTACTAGATTTACACATGGCGGGTCATCTAGCGTTCTTTTTTATCAAAATCAAGCTCCGACATTATGTTGGAAGCAGCAGTGTAAGGGTCGATTTCCCTACGTTCTATTTGTCCTCTCCAATCTCCATCCTGTTGCTGTCGTTCGATCATCTTCATCAGTTCGTAGTGCACGACCTCAATTACCTCATCTTGTAAAATGCGGGTCTTTTTCCGATCGCCCTCCCCGGTATCTTTGAGGTACTGCAGGTGTTTACGGGCCAAGTCCCAGACGTCTTCCATACCCTTGTTCTGTGTGGAGATCGTCTGTACGATAGGCGGACGGTAGTCAGCATCATGCTTGACAAGGTCGAGCATCCCTTCGATTTCTGTCATCAATTTCGAAACCCCCGGCAGATCGGCTTTATTGATGATGAAGAGGTCCGCAATCTCCATGATCCCAGCCTTGAACACCTGTACGACGTCTCCGCTGCCAGGGTTCAGGACGACCGCTGTTGTATCAGCCACTTTCATGATATCGAGCTCTGATTGTCCGACACCGACCGTCTCCACGAGAATGACGTCAAAGCCATACGCATCCATCATCCGCACAGCCTCTTTCGTTGTCCGGGCCAGGCCCCCTAAACTGCCACGTGTCCCCATGCTGCGGATATATACACCGGGGTCGGTAAAATGTTCAGCCATCCGTACCCGGTCACCGAGCAATGCTCCTCCACTAAAGGGACTTGTCGGATCGACAGCGACAATCCCGACAGTCAATCCATTCGAGCGTAGGTATTTAATGAAACGATTGACGAGCGAGCTTTTCCCCGCACCTGGAGAACCGGTGATCCCGATGATGTGTGCACCTTTGCCCTCGGCATGCAGGTCTTTTAAAATACTGAGTTTATCCGGATGATCGTTTTCAAGGAAGCTGATCCCCCTCGCGAGCGCCCTCACGTCTTTTTCAATTATCTTTTTTGCGAGGTCATGCATGGTTGGTCCTCCTTGTCCATCACTGCTATCAGTCTGCTAAAAGCATTCTCGAAATGACAAGACGTTGGATTTCGTTCGTTCCTTCATAGATTTGAGTGATTTTCGCATCGCGCATGTAACGCTCGACAGGATAGTCCTTCGTATAGCCATATCCGCCATACACCTGAACTGCTTCTGTCGTCACTTCCATCGCAGTATCTCCTGCAAACAGTTTCGACATGGCCGATTCTTTACCATATGGAAGGCCCTCGCTTTCTCTCCAGGCTGCTTGATAGGTTAAAAGTCTTGCAGCTTCAACCTTCGTCGCCATATCCGCTAGTTTAAAACCGATCCCTTGCTGTAAACCGATCGGCTTCCCGAACTGCTGGCGTTCCTTTGCATAGCTTGTAGCAGCATCCAATGCACCCTGGGCGATCCCGACCGCTTGGGCTGCGATTCCATTACGGCCGCCGTCCAGTGTCTGCATCGCGATTTTAAACCCTTCGCCTTCTTCACCTAGGCGGTTTTCGACGGGTACACGGCAGTCTTCGAAAATGATTTCCAGAGTCGGGGACGAACGGATACCGAGTTTCTTTTCCTTTTTCCCGAATGAAAATCCATCCGTTCCTTTTTCAACAATGAAGGCAGAAATCCCTTTATGCTTTTTCTCAGCATTCGTGACTACGAACACGACATAGATTTCAGCGTCTCCACCGTTTGTGATGAAAATCTTCGAGCCGTTCAAGACGTACTCATTTCCATCAAGGCGAGCTGTCGTTTTCATTTTAGCCGCATCAGAGCCGGAGCCTGGTTCAGTCAATCCATATGCGCCAAGCTTCTTTCCTTCAGCCATCGGACGAAGGAATTTCTGCTTTTGCTCTTCAGTACCGAATTTGTATACCGGCCAGCCAGCAAGTGATGTATGTGCAGACAATGTTACCCCCGTAGACGCACAGACACGTGATAGTTCTTCTACCGCGATAACGTAGCTCAGATAATCCGAACCGATTCCGCCATACTCTTCCGGCCACGGGATTCCCGTGAGGCCGAGTTCAGCCATCTGATCGAAAATTGAACGGTCGAAGCGTTCTTCCTCATCGCGTTCTGCAGCTGTCGGTTCCACTTCATTCTTCGCGAAATCACGGACCATTTTCCTAAGCATTTCATGTTCTTCTGAAAGTTGAAATTGCATGATTCCCTCTCCCTTTTCCAATTGACCTTCTGGATCAATCTGTTCACTTTCTTGAGTTATTTGTTCACTTTCCAGGAGAATCTGTTTACTTCCCGGAATTATTCTGTTCACTGTATTTCAGTAACGATCACTGCCTAAATACGTCACGTCCTGTGCCTGCGGTTACCCGGCGCAAATTTGCTACGAAGTCGAGCAAGCCCGAAATCTTGTGACAACGGCAGTACTAGCACATCCTGTGCGTCGGTAATTCGCAGTAAATGATTCGGTGACCTAGTCGTTCATCAAATGTTTGCTGATCACCAACCGTTGTATCTCACTCGTGCCTTCATAGATTTCACATACTTTCGCATCCCGGAACAGCCGCTCGACAGGGTATTCTTTCGTATATCCGTACCCACCATGGACCTGGACTGCTTCGATTACTGCTTTCGTCGCAATGGTCGATGCGAAGAGCTTGGCCATAGAAGCATCCTTTCCACAAGACTTCCCGAGCGATTTCAGGTTTGCAGCTTTAAAGGTCAAAAGCTTCGCCCCTTCGACCTGGGTCGCCATATCAGCAAGCTTGAATCCGACGGCTTGCTGCATGCCGATCGGCTTTCCGAATTGCTTGCGTTCTTTTGCGTAAGCTGTAGAGTATTCAAGCGCAGCTTCTGCAATTCCTAATGCTTGAGCTGCAATACCGATGCGCCCCACATCAAGATTGGCCATCGCGATTTTAAAGCCCATGCCTTCCTCCCCAAGCCGGTTTTCCGCAGGTACTCGGCAATCTTCAAAAATGAGCTGACTTGTGTTCGAGCCGTTCAGCCCCATTTTCTTCTCTTTTTTTCCGACTTCCAAACCAGGTGTATCTTTTTCAACGATGAATGCAGTGATACCGCGGCTACCTTCTCCAGGGTCCGTGGAAGCGAAAACAATATAGACATCCGCTTCACCTGCGTTTGTAATGAAGACCTTCGATCCATTCAAAATATAATGGTCGCCGTCCCTGACTGCACGTGTCTTCAATCCTCCTGCATCGGATCCAGCGCTCGGTTCCGTCAATCCGAATGCACCGAGATACTCCCCGCTCGCCAGCTTCGGCACATACTTTTTCTTTTGTTCCTCGGTTCCAAAATAGTAGATCGGATTCGTCGCGACAGAAGTGTGCACCGATAAAATGACCCCGACTGTAGCGCTCACTCGTGAGAGCTCATTGATTGCGATGATATAGGATGTGAAATCCATACCTGCTCCGCCGTATTCTTCAGGTATCGGTATGCCCATCAATCCAAGTCCACCCATTTTATCAATGACCGTTCTTGGAAATTCATCCTTCTCATCCATCTCTTCTACTATCGGGCGGATTTCTGCTTCAGCAAAATCACGTACCATCTTCCGCATCATTTCTTGTTCTTCCATAAAACGAAGATTCATCGTCCTCCTCCTCTCTGGTTTTGGCGGCTAGTTGTACTCATAAAATCCTTTTCCGGTTTTCTTTCCTAGCCAGCCTGCTTTTACATATTTACGCAGCAATGGACATGGGCGATATTTGTCGTCTCCGAATCCTTCATGAAGCGTTTCCATAATATAAAGACACGTATCCAAACCGATGAAGTCAGCAAGGGTCAATGGTCCCATAGGATGGTTCATGCCAAGCTTCATCACTTCATCAATCGCTTCCGGCTCAGCAACCCCTTCAAACACGGTGTAGATCGCTTCGTTGATCATCGGCATCAGTACGCGGTTCGATACGAATCCAGGGAAGTCTTTTACTTCGACCGGTACTTTGTCAAGTGCTTTTGTCGTTTGTTCAATCGCTTCATATGTTTCACCCGTCGTCGCAAGACCACGGATGATTTCGACAAGCTTCATGACAGGTACTGGATTCATGAAATGCATACCGATCACTTTCCCTGCGCGGTTGGTTGCTGCTGCGATCTCTGTAATGGGTAAAGATGATGTATTTGTCGCTAAAATCGCATGTTCAGGAGTGATTTCATCAAGATGTGAAAAGAGTTTGCTTTTGATATCGATATTTTCCACGACCGCTTCGACGACAAGGTCGACATCTGAAGCGTTGTTCAAATCAGTGGAGGGTGTTAATCGGGCTAAAACGGCATCCGCTTCTTCCCTTGTCATCCGCTCTTTTTCGACTTGGCGGTTCATGTTCTTCGTTATATAACCCATTCCTTTGTCAACGATTTCTGCTTTAAGATCATGTAAAATGACGTTGAATTCCGCTTGAGCGAAAACCTGGGCGATTCCTGACCCCATCTGGCCCGCTCCGACTACCATTACATTTTTGATTTGCATACGGATCCTCCTCGTTTTATTGCTTCTCTACTTCGACCATCACTGCATCTCCTTGACCGCCGCCGCTGCAGATTGCTGCGATACCGATCCCGCCGCCTCGGCGTTTCAATTCGTGGATCAATGTGATGATGATTCTTGCACCGCTTGCTCCGATCGGATGTCCGAGTGCCACTGCGCCGCCATTGACATTCAATTTCTCCTCATCAAGATCTGCAATCTGTAAGCTGACCAGGGCAACTGCGGCAAACGCTTCGTTTACTTCGAACAGGTCGATGTCACTTAGTGATTTACCTGTCTTCTTTAAAAGTTCATTGATGACCACACCTGGCGTTTGCGGGAAATTTTCAGGTTCCAACGCAATTGCCGTATGCCCGAGTATTGTCGCCATCACATGTTTTCCTTCTTTTTTCGCACGTTCTTCAGACATAAGGACGAGTGCTCCTGCGCCATCATTGACGCCAGGCGCGTTCCCGGCCGTGATCGATCCTTGTGGGTCAAAAACCGGCTTTAGTTTTGCGAGTGCTTCTACTGTCGTATCTTTTCGTGGAGCCTCGTCATGTTCGATTACAATCGGATCACCTTTACGCTGCTGCACTTCTACTGACACGATTTCTTCTGATAATTTTCCTTCTTCAATCGCTACAACAGCGCGTTGATGGCTGCGGTATGCCCACTCATCCTGTTTTTTTCGCGTAAGGCCAAATTCATTAGCAGTCGAGTTCCCGTAATTTCCCATGTGGACACCTTTAAACGAACATGTCAGGCCATCCGATACCATCGAATCGACGACCTTTGCATCGCCCATCCGCAAGCCCCAGCGAGCTTTTGGCATCATATATGGAGCATTGCTCATCGATTCCATGCCCCCTGCTACGATCACCTCTTCATCACCTGCACGGATGATCTGGTCGGCCAAGGTTACACTTCGCATGCCGGAAGCACATACTTTGTTAATCGTCTCAGTTTGGACTTCCCATGGAATGCCGGCGAAATTGGCCGCTTGTCGGGAAGGGATTTGCCCCTGGCCTGCCTGCAGGACGGATCCCATAATAACTTCATTGACATCTTCTGGTAAGATGCCGGCGCGGACGAGCGCTTCCTTGATCGCTACCCCTCCAAGATGTGAAGCAGTCAAAGAACTGAGCGCTCCTCCGAATTTCCCAAACGGCGTCCGTACTCCACTTACGATTACTGTCTTCCCCATTTTTAACTCCTCCTCTGTGAATTTGAATGGAACTGCTTGATTTAATCATGACAAAAATCAGTTATCGCAACAACAATCGAAAAAATCACGACAATCACCTTCGAGCGAACGCTCAATCGGAGCACTGGCATAGAAAGAGATCAGGAGATGTTAGGAGGCCTTATACATCTCTGATCTTCTTTTATTACTGTCATTACGCAATACGCTGCGTTTCATCTCCAAGAACGGATTTTTCTAAAATTTCTACGACGTCGAGTGTCTGGACATTATCTTCCACTTCCTTCGCTTTCGTTCCATCACTCAACATTGTCAGACAGTATGGACAGCCGCTTCCGATCATGGACGGATTCACTTCAAGTGCTTGCTCTGTACGAGCGACATTAACTCGGTGGCCAGCGTCCTCTTCCATCCACATCAATCCGCCGCCAGCACCACAGCACATGCCGTTTTGACGGTTACGGTTCATTTCGACCACCTTCACACCTGGAATCGCTTTTAAAATGTCACGCGGTGGTTCATAAACTTCATTGTAACGGCCGAGGTAGCAAGAATCGTGATACGTAATCGTTTCTTTCACCTCATGTGTCGGTTTCAAGCGTCCTTCCCTAATCCATTCTGCTAAAAGTTCCGTATGGTGATAGACCTCGACACCTTCAAGTCCGAAATCAGGATATTCATTCTTAAATGTGTTATAAGCGTGCGGATCGATCGTGATGATCTTCTTCACATCATGTTTATTGAACAGCTCGATATTTTTCGTCGCGATCTCCTGGAACAAGAACTCGTTTCCAATACGGCGTGGTGTGTCACCTGAGTTTTTCTCCTTATTACCAAGGATTGCAAACTTGATGCCAGCAGAGTTCATCATGCGAGCGAGTGACAATGCGATCTTTTGGCTACGGTTGTCATATGAGCCCATTGAGCTGACCCAGAAGAGGTACTCGAACTCTTCGCCTACTTTTTCCAGTTCTTTTACAGTCGGGATATGGACATCATCATGGCCGTCTCTCCAGTCTTCACGTTCTTTGCGGCTGAGTCCCCAAGGGTTCCCTTGACGTTCGATGTTCTGGATCGCACGCTGGCCATCCGCATCCATCTTCCCTTCGGTCAAAACGAGGTAACGTCTCATGTCGATGATCTTATCGACGTGTTCGTTCATGACTGGACATTGGTCTTCACAGTTACGACATGTCGTACAAGCCCAAATCTCCTCTTCGGTAATGACGTCCCCGATCAGATCGATGGTATATTCGAATCCACGGCTGCCTTCCTCTACTCCTGCAGCTGTTTCTTGGCTTCCTTTCCCTTGTGCGGCAATCGCCAGCTGGTTTGCTGTCGTATTGTTGAACGCGAAAGCAGGCACCCAAGGGGTACGTGAAGTGATTGCTGCCCCTTTTTCCGTCAAATGATCCCGGATTTTGATGATCAGATCCATCGGCGAGAGCATTTTTCCTGTACCAGTCGCCGGACAAACATTCGTACAACGTCCACATTCGACACACGCATACAAGTCGACGAGCTGCTTCTGATTGAATTCCTCTACTTTACCGACACCGAACGTCTCTTGTGATTCATCCTCAAAATCAATGGCCGCCAACCTTCCGACTTTATGTGTGCGTCCAAGGAATACATTGATCGGTCCTGCGATCAAGTGGGCATGCTTCGATTGCGGTACGTAGACAAGGAATGTCAGCAGGATCAACAAGTGGACCCACCATGCGACATAGAACAAGACGATCGATCCCGTTTCTCCAACCCATCCAAACAGAAAGGCGATGGCACTTGCAACAGGTGCTGTCCAACTCAATTCGAGGTCATGCCAGATGATTTCCATTCCATTCCCGAACAGGACGGAAAGCATCAAACCACCGATGAACAAAAGGACCAGTCCAGCTTTAAAGCCTCGTTTCAACCGGACAAGCTTTTCAATATAACGGCGGTAGAATGCCCAGATCACAGCAACAAGGATCATCAACGTGACGATTTCTTGGAACAGAGTGAACGCTGGGTAAGCCGGACCGAACGGTAAGTGGGATTCTGGTTTCAATCCTTTCCAGATCATATCGATGGCACCGAACTGCACCATGATGAATCCATAGAACATCATGACATGGATGATGCCGCTCTTCTTATCCTTCAATAATTTCTTTTGGCCGAATACATTCACTAAAATTGATTGAAGCCGCTCTTTCATCGTATGATCAAATTCGGCTTTCTTCCCCAGCTTGATGTACTCATACCGAGTTTTCACGACATAAGCGAACAAGAACACTCCGTAAGCGGTTACAAAAAGAAATGCGAGCCAGTTGATGATCAATAATGTATTCATTATTTCTCAGCCCCCTTCAGTTTCTCGTGTAGCAAAAATGCAAAAAAGTTTTATCTGGACATCAATTCAGAATGAAACTAATTTTCTGACATCATTATAGCATAAAATTGAATGAATGAGCATTCAGTCAACAAATTTTTTCCAAAAAAATCTCCGACGTTTTTTGTTTGGAAACCGCTTAAAGCGTAACTGCGGGAAAAGCGAGCCAAGCTAGACCCCGTAGCGCAGCGAGGAGGCTTGCGGAATTAAGCTAAGCTGTATTTGGATGTGGGGATGTAATGACCACCCACTTGGATCACTTCAGTCCTCCTACGGCGGTCGACACATTGATTTAAGTCAAGGGATTTACCCACACAGAATCGAACTTTGTTTGATGCGAGCCTCCTCGTCAGTTTTCCAGTGACCTTCGTGACTAGGCGGGCCGCTTCCGCTTTTCTTTTAGCAAAATTAATAATTCTTCCTTACCAGAAGACTTCCGCGTTTTTTTATAGTGAAGCTATCATTTGGGAATAGTAAGCGTACAAATCGTTTGCTACTTGAGGTGTGCTGAACATGTTCATGACTCTCGTTATCATCATCTTTTTGATTGTCCTTTGGGCTTCTATCGACTTTTATTTCGGGTGGAAAAAACATTCCAAAGAAGCGAATCAGCTCTACCTCCCTCCTGAACGCGGAAATGCCGAATTCATTTCTGAAGGAGTCCCTTTCTTTTCGACCTTGTTTTCTGACTTGAAGGATGCGAAATCATTCATTTACGTCCAGTTTTATATCATACGCAACGATCCGTTAGGTCAGGAATTGTTCCAGATATTAAAAAAGAAAGCATCCGAAGGGATTGAGGTATACCTGGCATTCGATGCAATCGGGAGTTTTAATCTTCCTAAAAAGTCAATTGAAAATCTGAGAGCTAGCGGGGTACGGGTTTTGCAGACTGAACCCCCTCGTCCCCCTTACCTATTTTACACGTTCAATCGGCGGAACCACCGTAAAATCACAGTAATCGATGGAAAGGTAGCATATGTCGGGGGATTCAATGTCGGAGAAGAATATATCGGAAAAGACCCGAAATTAGGCCATTGGCGCGACTACCATTTGAGGTTGACAGGGAAAGTGGTCGAACAATTTATCAAATTGGTCAAATGGGATTGGAAGCAATCTACAAAGGAAGAACTGAAATTAAAACCGCTTCCGTCTGAAGAGCATGGGGACGATAATTTTGCACTGTTTGCCACAAATGGTGAACATATGGAGCAGTTCTTTTTAAAAAAGATTGAGGAAGCGAAGAAATCCATTTTTGTCGGTTCACCTTATTTCATACCTGGTAAAAGACTCGTGAAAGCTTTGAAAAAAGCAAGTCAGAATGGTATCCGGGTGACGATCCTGATTCCGATGAGGTCCGATCATGTCCTTGTTAAAGAGGCAGCGATCCCTTATGTTCTTCCCCTCCTTGCAGCAGGGGTCGAGGTATATCGTTACTATCCAGGGTTCTATCATTCCAAAGTATTCATGATTGATCGTGAGTTCTGTGATATCGGTACGGCGAATTTTGACAAACGGAGCTTTTATTTGAATAACGAGGTAAATTGTCTGTTCACTTCCACCTCTCTCATACAAGAGATTGAAAAAGTATTGGAGTTCGATCTTCAACAATCGGAGCGGCTGACGCTGCCTGACCTGCGTAACCGATCGATTTTAGAAAGGGGCAAAGGTCTTGTTGCGCTTTCGATTTCCCGCTTCCTTTGAACGATTCAGGAGTGATTATATAAAAAGGTTATGATATACCTCATTGTTGCTATTTGCGAATATCGCTAAACCCAATTATCAACATCAACCTTTAACAAAACATAGAAGAAAGTACAAAGGATGAGGAGAAATGTGGCTTGCATTAACCGTAGGGGCAATTGCTGGTTCTTCTGTTTTCCTTGGTGCCTTAATCGGTACCAAATTCAAGCTTCATGAAAAGAATATTGCCATGATCATGGCTTTCGGTGCCGGAATCCTGCTTGGCGCAGCCGCATTTGAACTTTTGAGAGAGTCAGTAGAAAGAGGTGGCATCTTCACAACGACGATCGGGTTTTTATTCGGGAGTATCGTGTTCACCAGTTTCAACCTCTATTTGTACAAAAAGGGTGGACACAAGCGGAAAAGCTCGGACCGTAACCCGCCGGATCATTCTGGATTGGCGATTTTCTTTGGTACGTTGCTTGACGCAATTCCAGAATCGATCATCATTGGGATCAATATTTTACAAGAAGGTAAGATCAGCTGGTTATTTTTGATTGCCGTCTTCATCAGCAACTTTCCGGAAGGACTTTCAAGTACGATCGGGTTAAAAAAGAACGGTTACTCACACACGTTGATTCTAAGTATGTGGGCAACCGTATTTGTCTTGACAGGATTAAGTTCTCTTGCCGGCTATTCATTACTTGAGGATACGCAGCCTGAAACCATTTCGATCATCAATGCTTTTGCAGCAGGAGGAATTACTGCGATGATCGTTGATACGATGGTCCCCGAAGCATTTAAGAAAGGAGGTCCGCTTGTCGGCTTCATCGTATCCCTCGGCCTGCTCCTATCACTCGTCCTGATTCATCTACAGTGATTCAAGCGGAAACTTTCGTGTTTTGCTGTACATATTTTGGAACAGAGTTCTTCACCACGACTGTATTCGCGATCACATCGTGAAGTGTTTTCCGGTCAGGCCGTATCAACATCATTCCGACACTGACAAGAAAGAGAACACCAAATGAAATCAGGTACATGAAAGGGACGATCCCATAACGGAGGAACATACATAAAATACCAGGGTCTGTCCCTTTACGCATTTCAATACGAATTCCAGCCATCCATTTACCAATGGTATATCCTCCTGTCAACACCGGGATGACCAGCCAGTAAAATGCTTCAATCACAAGCGTAATCCAGTCTCCCCTCCAATTTCCGAATACAAGGTAACTGATCACGCTTAAAGGAGCCGTCACAACCGCAAGATCTACAATCATTGCAAGGGCACGCTGCCAAACAGCGGCGTAAACTTGAACACTGGGACGCCGATGCTTTTTCACTTCGTCCATCCGTTTCTCCTCCTCGAACTAAAGCTTGTAAGACCACTGTATGCGACAGACTGAACAGATATAGATCATAATTGTATTTTCGTACTGATGAATTCATCGACTAATCGATTAAATACATTCCACTTATGGAACGGCACTTCATGGAAGGAATTTGAAACGATTGCGATGGATGGCTGCTGTAAACGGTGTTTATATACTTTTTCAAAGATTTTGATGTGTAGGACCCGATCCCCGTATATGACGAGTGTCGGAACTGTGATTTGTGACAATCGGTCCAGGCAGGAATAGGTGTAAGAGGCTTGATAGAAGTCATACCAATTTCTATGATTTGTCTTTCTAACAGTTTTCAACAGGATCGCTCGTTCTTCCTTCTTTTTCCCATGACTTATCACTATGATTTTCGTAAGAAGATCGGGAGCATACTGCAAAAACGCCATACCTGCTAGAAACTCTGCTCCCAAGAGGGCAGACACGTACGGAAATCCACCACTTAAAATAAGGCCGAGACACCGTTCCGGATAAGTGATCGCAAAATGCTGCGCAATCGATCCTCCTGCTGAATATCCACAAATAACCACCTTTTCTACTTGTAATACATCAAGCAATTGGCGTAATTCCTTTGTCAGACTTTCTATCGTGACTTGATCAGAGGTTGGATCACTGAATCCGTGTCCGCACATATCATAGGTGATGATCCGATAGGTTGAGCTTAAATGAAGTTGATGCATGAAGACACTTTTCCCAAGTCCCGGCGGATGAAGGAACACGATCGGGATTCCTTCCCCTCTGTCCTCCACGCTTAACTTCCTGCCAAAAACAGATTGAGCAGACATGTCCAATGCCCCTTTCCTATCTTAATAACAGAGGCATCACCGTAATGACGAATTTATAGCCCAGATAGATTCCGACTATCCCTAGAATCCCTGCAAATGCCGGAGGGGCGGGGATCGGAAGCTTGAATGCGGCAAAGACCAGCCCGACGACGAAGCCGCATAAAAGAGATAATATGGCAATTTTCATAAAAGGAACCTCCAGTCGTTCATGCCGATATATGACTATAACGAAAGATAATGCTCTCTGCTAGTTAGTATGACAGAGAGCATTGTGAAATATGTCTTTTACATTTTTTCTGGTGCTGATACACCAATCAATTCTGTACCATTGTTCAGTGTTTGCTGAACAGCTTTCATCAACGCATATCTTGCTTTACTTTGTTCAGGGTTGTCGTCATCAAGGACCCGTTCAGCATTATAAAAGCTATGAAGGGCTGAAGCGAGCTCAAACAAGTAGTTCGTCATCCGAGGCGTTGACAATGTCTGTGCTGCCTCCGCAACAGCTTCTGGAAACTCTCCAAGCTTCTTCAACAAGTCATATTCTTTTTCCGACCGAATCGCTGAGAAATCGACTTGATCCTCGAATGTATAACCTTTTTCTTTCCCCTGGCGAAGCATGCTGCAGACGCGGGCATGTGCATATTGGATGTAATAGACAGGGTTTTCGTTCGAACGGGATACGGCAAGATCCATATCAAAATCAAGATGGGAATCTGGGCTGCGCATTGCAAAGAAATATCGCATTGCATCAACACCGACTTCATCCATCAATTCGAGTAAAGTGACTGCTTTCCCTGTCCGTTTACTCATCTTCACTTTTTCACCGTTTTGGAATAGACTGACGAGCTGTATGATCTGCACTTCAAGCTGTTCGCGGTCATAGCCGAGCGCTTCCACAGCAGCCTTCATCCGCGGAATGTACCCATGGTGGTCCGCACCCCAAATATTGATGACTGTTTCAAACCCGCGCTTGAATTTATCAAAGTGATAAGCCATGTCCGGTGTCAAATAAGTATACGTTCCGTCGCTCTTGATCAAGACACGGTCCTTGTCATCCCCATAGTCCGTCGTCCTGAACCAGGTCGCCCCATCCTTTTCATATGTGACGCCTTTTTCCTTCAATAAAGCAAGTGTTTCATCGATCTTCCCTGATGTATAAAGGGAGGTCTCAGAATACCACTCATCAAAACGGACTCGGAACTCCGCCAAGTCCTCCTTGATTTTCTCAAGCTGTTTCTTCAGACCAAATTCTCTGAAGTAGCGTATGCGTTCCTCCTGGTTCAGGTGGACAAATTTGTCGCCTTCCTTTTTAGCGACCTCTTCTGCAAAGCGGATGATGTCTTTTCCGAAATACCCATCTTCAGGCATGGATGCCTCGTGACCCAATGCCTCCAGGTAGCGCGCTTCAAGGGAGAGGGCAAGATTGTGGATCTGATTTCCAGCATCGTTGATATAATATTCCCGTGATACATCATAGCCGGCTTTATCCAGCATATTGCATAACGTATCCCCTACTGCCGCTCCACGTGCATGGCCAAGGTGGAGACTGCCTGTCGGATTGGCCGAAACAAACTCAATCTGCACCTTTTTGTTTTGTCCTGTATCCGTCTGTCCATATTGATCACCTGCTTTGATGATTGCAGGGATCAGATCGGTCAAATAATGGTTGTCAAAGTAAAAATTGATGAATCCCGGTCCTGCGATTTCAATCTTTTCAATCGACGCCTTCGTTTGGTCGAAGTTCTCGATCATTTCTTCAGCAATCTGGCGCGGCGCCTTTTTTGCAATACGTGCGAGCTGCATGGCCATGTTCGTCGCGAAATCACCATGGTCCTTATTTTTCGGAATCTCAAGAACGACTTCCGGAAGCTGTTCTTCTGTAGCCAAACCTGCTTTTACAACTGAATCGGAAATTTCCTTTTTCAATTGTTCCTTTACCTGTTCTACAATCGTCATCTTTCTTCCCCTCTCAGCTTTATAAGCATATGATGGTAACCGGCTTCTTCACCTTGGAAAAGCACCTGATAATCCATTGATAAATAACCGGTTTGTACTTTTTCATTCCAATCGAAATCGATCTTATCCGTTTTCGTTGAGATTGGGATCGGACCATAAGGGCTTTCATAGGTCCCTTCCTTCTCGGTCCCAGGGCTGAATCGTTGCCGCATCGAAACGGCTCCCTTGCGGATGATCGTGATTTCATCGGCCAAAATTTTTATCGTCGTACCCACTTTCTCCGTTTCGTTGATTACTTCTTCATAGCGAAGGTAGACAGCGTCGTTCTTCCTGTGTAACGTTCCATTCGATGACAACTTGGTATCCTCGGCTCCACCGGAACCAATGATTTTCGTATGTAAATCCACTTCGACAGGAATTGTAAGATCCACACTGCTCACACCCTTCTCTTCGTTAACTTACCCATTATAATAAAAAAACGCCACCTCTTTCAAGGTTCAGCGCCGAGACGATACTCCGGAAACATTTTCTATATTTCAAGGCAGTGGTAATAGTACATCCACCGTTGTTCCATCATGTTCACTGCTTGAAAACTGAATCGTCCCCTTATGATCTTTGATGATTTTAAAACTGACCATCAATCCTAAGCCCGTACCTTTTTCTTTTGTTGTGTAAAAAGGTTCGCCCAGCCTTGACATCTTATCTTTCGGAATGCCTGGTCCCTGGTCTTTGATCTTGATGAGAAGCTTACCATCTTTCCTTTTCCTGGAAGAGATGAAGATTTTCCCTCCATCCGGCATGACTTCGATTGCATTTTTGATCAGATTGATGAAGACTTGCTTCAATTGATTTTCTTCACAGTCGATCAATTCGGAATCCGCTTCCAAATCCGTGATGAACTGGATATTATGCAGGTTCGCTTGTCCCTCCAGAAGCTTTAACACATGCCGGATGAGGTTTCCGGCTTTCTTCTTCTCAAAACAAATGCTTTGCGGTTTTGCCAGTAAAAGCAATTCACTGATGATCTGTTCGATGCGATCCAGCTCAGAAAGTACGATTTGATAATATAGCTCCTTATCTTCGAGACCGTCCTCCATCATCTGTATGAATCCCTTGATCGAGGTCAATGGATTTCGGATTTCATGTGCAATTGCTGCCGCAAGCTCGCCGACAACAGTTAGTTTCTCCGACCTTCTAAGCATTTCCTGCGATTTTTTCTCGTCGGTGATGTCACGTAGAATCCCATACATACCTATGATTTCCTCATCGACGATCATCGGGAAACCGACGACCCTGACAGTGATGGTTTCGCGATCTTTCCGTATCATATGCTTTTCGAATTTGACCGTTTTTCCGGTGAAAATCTTCTCGTAATTTACTACGACTTCCTCTTTCTCATCCGCCAGCAGGAAATCGGTGTATTGCCTTCCAATCTGCTCTTCCTCCGAGAAACCAGTAATGGTGACGATTGCCGGATTGACGCTCGTCAATTCCCCTTTAAGGTTGAGCGAATAGATGCCGTCAGGATTGTGTTGGAATAGGGATCGGTATCGCCGCTCACTATGCAGCAAGGACTTTTTCGTATAATTTTTCTCGGTGACATCCCTGAACACCGCAAGTACGTATGTATTTCCGTTCTCTTTGATCGGAATCGATTTTCCTTCCATTTCTAAAATGGCCCCGTCCGGACGAATGAGTTTTATAGGGAACAATCTAGTGAACCGGTGTCCTTTCATGACCTTTTCAACTCGTTTTCCTGACTCTTCGCGATAGTCCGGGTGAATAAAATCTACCGTCGATTTCCCGATGATATCGGATTTGTCTTTGATTCCGAGCATCTCAACTGCAACATCGTTTACATACAGGATTTTTTCCGAGTCATGTAAACAAACCGGGTCAGGGGAATGCTCGACAAGCTGTCTGTACCGATATTCAGATTCAAGCAACGCTTGCTGAGCTTTTTGCAAGGCTGAATGATTCATTGATATAGGTACGTTACCTGAACCCTTCATCTCATCCCCATTTTCTATGTAACGGACAAGCAGGTCGGTGCGTCCATCCTTTTTTGGAAAACAGGAAAGTTCAACAATTTCCGCTTGTCTGTCGACACTGACCAGTACAGTCCTGTACCAGGCTCCTTCTTGACTTTTATCAGTTTCGACTTCCGGAAAGAAGCGGATCAGTTTTTTTCCGATCAATTGCTCGGTTTCTACGCCTATCCAGTCTTTGATCATTTGGTTGGCATATATGATCGAACCATCCTTATTTATTTGTAAAAAGCCATCTGACAATTGATCAATGAAAGTTTGGTTGATTTCCATCAAAGCAGAAGTTGTTCTTTGCACGGTACCTGCTCCTTTATATGGTTGTGCGTACTTGCTATTTGCCCATTTTGACATGAGCGAATTGATCGCTACCTAAATTAATTAGATCTTTTTGAAGAATTTCCTTCTCCGAATCTCTATTGTCATAAAACAATAATATTTGTCGAATGATGGATGCCCCTGGATCGCACTTTCCCCAGGAGTGTTGCAAGCTTCACTAACCAATAAACCCAACCGGTGACATTTTTTCCACTTGAAAAAAACCCTTTCAGAAAGGATCGTGTTTCTTTCTAAAAGGGTCTCGACTTATTTCACCCAGCCGAGCAGCATTTCTCGGATGAATTTACTTGCGGCGATCGGGGTTTGTTCAGAATGATCATAAATCGGAGCGACTTCGACAAGGTCTGCGCCGATGACCTTCACGTCCGAATTCGCAATCAGCACGATCGCTTCCAAAAGCTCTTTTGAAGTGATGCCTCCCGCTTCCGCTGTTCCTGTCCCTGGGGCGTGTGCAGGATCAAGGACATCAATATCGATCGTCACATATATATTCCACCCTGAAAGCTTTGGAAGGACTTCTTTCATTGGCTCGACAACATCGAACTTCGCCATGTACATACCTGACTCTTTTGCAAATTGAAATTCCTCTTTCATACCTGAGCGGATGCCGAAAGAATAGACGTTTTCCGGTCCGATCAACTCACACGCTTTACGGATCGGTGTCGAGTGGGATAAAGGTTCCCCTTCATATTCTTTCCGGAGATCCGCATGGGCATCGATATGGATGACAGCAAAATCTTCGTACTTTTTATGAAAAGCTTTGAAAATCGGCCATGAAACGAGATGCTCCCCTCCGATCCCGAGCGGAAATTTCCCTGCATCCAAAATTTTCCCGACATACTCCTCGATCATATCGATGCTTCGCTGCGGGTTTCCGAACGGAAGCGGGATATCCCCTGCATCGTAAAATCGCACTTGCTCAAGTTCCCGGTCCATATATGGGCTGTACTCTTCTAACCCGAGTGATACTTCACGAATTTTAGCTGGTCCGAAACGTGACCCCGGGCGGAAGCTGACCGTCCAGTCCATTGGCATTCCGTAAATGACTGCTTCACTATCTTCAAAACGAGGATGACTTTTTATGAATACATTTCCTGAATAAGCTTCTTCAAATCGCATGATACTCTCCTACTCGACAAGATCCCGGACGAATTTAGGCAAAGCGAAAGCTGCTGTATGCAGTTCTTTCGTATAGTACTTCGTATCGATGTCGTGGAAACGGTCTTCCTCCACTTTCAATGGATCATAATTCTTCGATCCGATCGTAAACGTCCACAATCCGCTTGGGTACGTTGGAATGTTTGCTGTGTAAAGGCGTGTCACAGGGAAGATCTCTCTTACATCCCTATGCACTTGGGAGATGAGATCTGCTTTGAACCATGGGTTGTCCGTCTGGGCAACAAATACGCCGTCTTCTTTCAATGCCTTTGATATCCCTTCATAAAAACCCTTTTCAAACAACTTCGCAGCTGGACCGACCGGCTCAGTTGAATCGACCATGATCACATCATATTCGTTTTCACTTTTCGCAATGTGCATGAATCCATCATCCACCTGTACGTCGACACGCGGGTCTTCCAGATCTCCGGCAATCTCCGGCAAGTATTTTTTTGAATACTCGATGACTTTCCCATCAATCTCGACAAGGACCGCTTTTTCAACTGAAGGGTGCTTCAATACTTCGCGAATGACACCACCGTCTCCTCCACCGACGACAAGGATATGCTTTGGATTCGGATGTGTGAAAAGCGGGACGTGAGCAACCATTTCGTGATAGACGAACTCATCCTTTTGTGTCGTCATGACCATGCCATCCAAGACGAGCATGTTGCCGAACTCTTCTGTTTCAATCATATCCAGCCGTTGAAAATCTGTTCGCTCGGTATGTAAGGTCTGTTTGATCTTTGCAGTGATGCCGAACCTTTCCGTTTGTTTTTCCGTGTACCATAATTCCATTTCATTCACCTCATTGATTATTATCCTGAAAATCCTATTTGGCATTCTATCATAAGTATTCGACGTGTATCGAATTTACTCTGGCCCACAATTGATACTCTATTACCTATTTGTCCGTTTCCCTCAGTCATTGATTTGAAACTTACAATTGATAATGTGCAAGAAAAGTATACTCGATTGCCCTATTTTTGCAAGAGAAATTTATATCCAATTGCCAAACAAGAATCGGAACGGCGACCACATCGAATGTAAAAGCGTCCAAGTCAACGTTTAGAATCGGTGGAACCCTCCCATACTAGTAAAAATAGAAGTGACTAAGAAGCTGAAAACGGCTCGTAAGGGGGGACGCCTCATGGAAGTCATAACCGCTGATCGTTTGTTGAGGACTTGGAAAGTAGTATGGCTCTATCTCAGGACTTTATTGATATTTTCATTGCCTTTATTTTTGATAGGGCTTATTTTTGTCGTTGTGATCAATGTAATGGGCCCTCCTCCGCTAAAGGTTCCGCAGACGACGGTCTTTTATGGGTCAGATGAATCGATCATCGGCGAACACGAGCCACTTGGTCAAAATCGGTTCTGGGTAAAACTTGAGGATATATCGCCTTATATGACGAAAGCTACCGTAGCTATAGAGGACCGTAAATTTTATCACCATCACGGATTTGATCTGAAACGGATCGGTGCCGCCCTTTTAGCCGATATCCGGGCAGGTTCGAAAGTCCAGGGCGCTAGTACGATCACTCAGCAGTACTCCCGGAACTTATTTCTTGCACCTGATAAAACGTGGGAGCGGAAGCTGAAGGAAGCGGTTTATGCAGCACGGATCGAAGCGAATTACACGAAAGACGAAATCATCCAGGGTTATTTGAACACGATTTATTATGGTCATGGAAATTATGGGATCGAAGCTGCCTCCCAGTTTTATTTCGGGAAGCCTGCCAAAAAATTGAACCTTGCCGAGGCGAGCATGTTAGCGGGAATTCCGAAAGGGCCATCCTATTACAGTCCGATCGTCAATATGGATAATGCAAAAAAACGGCAGAAGATCGTGTTAAATGCAATGGTCGCAACTGGAGCAGCAAGTGCAAAAGAAGCCGCCGATGCATACAAAGCTCCTCTTGAAATCGTCGGGAAAACGAATCTGCCTATAGAAAAAGCAGCTTACTTCCAGGATGAAGTTGAATACCTTTTAAAAAATAAACTTGGACTGGATGCGGAAGAGGTGAAGCTGGGCGGTTACCATGTCTACACAACGTTGGATCCAAAACTCCAGGAAAAAGCAGAGCACTGGGTTGAAAAGTCGATTCCGAAGACCTCAGGCATCCAAGTTGGTATGGTTGCACTCGATCCTAGAACGGGAGACGTAAAAGCGATGGTAGGAGGCCGGGATTATCAAAAGAGTGCCTATAACCGTGCTACCCAGGCAAGACGCGCACCAGGCTCGACCTTCAAACCGTTCTTATACGCTGCGGCATTGAAAAACGGATTCACGCCTTCCACTCTATTGAAGAGTGAGCCGACAACCTTTTTCGAGGGTGAGGAGAACGAGTATATACCTGAAAATTTCGGCCATCATTATGCGAACGACGAGATCACATTAGCGCAGGCAATAGCGGTTTCTGATAACGTGTACGCCGTGAAGACCAATATCTTCATCGGACCTGAACAGCTTGTCAAAACTGCAAGGGATTTCGGAATAAAAAGTGACCTTTCTGCCATCCCTTCACTCGCTCTTGGAACAAAGCCTGTCGGGGTACTGGAAATGACATCAGCCTATAGTGTATTTGCCAACAATGGTGTGAAAAGTAAACCAAGATTCATCACGAAGGTCGTCGATTATAAAGGAGACGTCATATATGAACAAGATGTCGAGAAAAAGCCCGTGATCGATCAAGAATATGCCTACGTCATGACCGATCTGATGAAAGGTGTATTTGATGAACGGTTGAATGACTATACAAGAGTTACTGGCGCTTCCATCAGCAGTTTGATCGATCGGCCAACTGCTGGAAAAACCGGTTCGACCAATAATGATAACTGGATCATCGGTTACACGCCACAGCTCGTGACTGGAGTCTGGACCGGTTACGACAAAGGAAAATCCCTTCATCCGTTCAATGATGTGCTTTATTCCAAAAATATTTGGGGGCACTTCATGAAGGATGCGATGTCCGGTCGTCCTGTCGCTCAATTCACTCAACCTGAAGGCGTCATTGGCGTAAATGTGAATCCAGATACGGGCTTGCTGGCAAGTGACAGCTGTCCAAAAAAGAGGCTTTCTTATTACATCGAAGGCACGCAACCGACGAAGTACTGTAAAGGTGATGCCGCTGATAAGGAAAAAGCACCTGTTTCGCCTAATCAGACCGGAGAAAAAGGCTTCTTCAAACGGATTTGGAACTGGATAAAAAGGTAAAAGCGGAGACGTCCGCTTTTTTCGTTCTAATGTGTTTGGTATAGGGCAGCGGAGAGTTATTTGCACGGTTTTGCAACGTCATTGCTCGAAAATAAAAATTATTGCACGGTTTCATCAATTAGTTGCACGGTTTTGCAACGTCATTGCTCGAAAATAAAAATTATTGCACGGTTTCATCAATTAGTTGCACGGTTTCGCAGAACCATTGCTCGAAAACAATATGGATTGCACTGACGCTAGAAGTATTGCACTGAATTATCAAGGATTGCATCACCGTCGGAAGAATTACACCAGCGGTGAAGAAAAGCGCAAGCGCCCTGGTTAACCACGAAGGTCACTGGAAGTCCGACGAGGAGGCTCGAACCAAACAAAGTTCGGTTCTGCGTGGGCAAATACTTCGAACTAAATCAATGTGTCGACCGCCGCAGGAGGACTGAAGTGATCCAAGTGGTTGAAAAAGGGACTGGCCCAAATGAGCCAATCCCTTTTTCTGTCCTAGTAAATATGTGTGTAAAGATAATGTTTATTTTACTTCATTTCAGNAAAAAGGGACTGGCCCAAATGAGCCAATCCCTTTTTCTGTCCTAGTAAATATGTGTGTAAAGATAATGTTTATTTTACTTCATTTCAGGTTCAACGCACAGGTTTTTCACATTTTGTTCAAAAACTGTTCAAAGAAATCTCGCCGTTTATCATTCATGAGCAAAGAATTAGGAACAAGGCGTTCAAGGCACGATGGTTTTGAGGACCGGATTGTATGGAAATAATACATGAGGACCGGAGAAACCAAGTAACGCCGAAATCCGTTGTTCATCATTCTTTGATCCCTTAAAGAGCGTTCTTCACTTCGTCACTCGCCCGCTCCCAAAACTCTTCATTATGTTCGATCAAGAACTTTTTTAACAATGCTTTTGATTTATCATCCATATTGTCCACGACGACTTTTTTCTTAAGTGCCTTATCCATATTGTTCACATGTTCCGGCATACTCTTATAGCCACGTCTCGCTTCTGTATCAACCTGGAGTTCACATGCTCCTAGACCAGCATAAAATGGACCGGAACTTGAAGCAGCGACCATTACCCAGACAAGCCAATACAATTTAGAATTCGGGGCATCATCCCGGTTGGCTGTAAATTTGATCCGCTTTTCCACTGAGCTTCTTGCGTGTAGAGCACCCAGATCGATGAACACTTCTTCATCAGCAGGATCCACAAAGACAGGGGTCAGGTTATTGAGATTGATTGTCCCCACTCCATAACCTCCATGGCCATCAGTAGAATCTCCACTTAAAATCGTAAACCCTTGCTTTTTCTTCGGCTTATCATCGCCTTTATCATTGTTGCTGTTATTGTTATTAAAGAGATCTTTCACGTCCAAAACCTCCTACTATCGCCTATAAATCCGGATTTGATATTCTTCAAAACATTCGAACATCCTAGAGTTAATGTATGATTTAATCTTATCATACTATTCAATTCTTATGAAAGATTACATCGTTCCCTTGCATTCAACAATAAAAACGAATATTATAATGAATGTTCTTTACAAATGTTCGCATTTTGGAGGTATTTTTTATGTTTGCCAACTTTTTTAAGCTGAAAGAAAATCAAACAAATGTCAAAACCGAATTGATTGCTGGTTTGACGACATTTTTGACAATGGTCTATATCGTGGTAGTGAATCCAGGTATTTTAAGTGAGGCTGGTGTACCATTCGATGCTGTTTTCATGGCGACGATCATTGCGACAGTCATAGGAACACTTTGGATGGGATTGTTCGCCAATTATCCGATCGCCATCGCTCCTGGAATGGGGTTGAACGCTTATTTTGCTTATTCCGTCGTCGGTGGAATGGGAATTTCATATGAAGTCGCATTCGGTGCTGTTTTTGTATCCGGTATTTTATTCGTCATCCTATCCTTGACGCCTTTCCGTAAGAAGCTGATTGAAGCGATTCCCGCTAATTTGAAGCATGGCATCACTGCAGGTATCGGATTATTCATCGCCTTCATCGGATTGCGATTGACCGGGCTTGTCGTATCCCATCCACAAAATCTTGTCGGATTAGGGGATCTTCACTCGCCACAAGTCCTATTAACCTTGACAGGATTAGCGGTGACATTGATTTTGATGGCATTGAATGTGAATGGCGCGTTGTTTTTGGGAATGGCCATCACCGGGACGATCGCGTATTTCACTGGTCAACTTAAATTTGAAAATGGTGTAGTCGGATTGCCCTCGATGCCCGATGCGTTCATTTTCGGCAGTCCGATCACCGCATTCACAGATATGTTTACGTACGGTCTTTATGCAGCAGTTTTCTCATTCCTGCTCGTTACGATTTTCGATACGACTGGTACTATGATCGGTGTCGCAGAACAAGCGGGGCTAATGAAAGGGAACAAGATGCCACGCGCTCGCCAGGCACTGCTTGCAGATTCTGTCGCCACTTCTGTCGGGGCAATTTTCGGAACAAGCCCGACAAGCGCATACATCGAATCGTCTTCAGGGGTTGCAGCAGGCGGTCGTACAGGGATGACGAATATGGTCGTCGCATTCATGTTCATAGTGGCGATGTTCTTTGCACCACTTGTCGGTGCAATTTCAGGGCTCGCCGCCATTACTGCACCAACCTTGATCATTGTCGGAAGCTTCATGCTTTCAAGCCTTTCCAAAATCGATTGGAACACGTTTGATGAGGCTTTCCCAGCATTTCTGATCATTTTGACGATGCCGCTTACTTCGAGCATCGCCACAGGGATCGCCCTTGGGTTCATCTCTTATCCGCTGTTGAAAATCGTACGCGGAAAATGGCGGGAAGTCCATCCACTGGTCATACTGTTCGCTGTCCTATTCTTTATCCAATTGGCTTATGTACCACATTGATATCGTGTGAAAGGGGTCGCTTTTGTGCGATTCCTTTCTTTTTTCCTATTTAGCCGGACCTTGTTCTGATGGTTTTCCCCCTTTGTGCCTACCATCAATACCCTCTTAACAAACCTCGATACTTTTTACCCTTTTTCCTTTATAAAAGTTCATCTGCCATTCATATCCATTTAAAAGACTCCCTTTAAGATATGTATTGTTATCAAATTAATTGAATTGATTGGGGATGAGAAAGTGTTCACTTTTGTCGGGAAAAAATCTACTATGGTATTGTTCGCATTTTCAGTTATTGCCGTTCTGATGATACTCCCTCTCGCTCGTGCAGAGGCAGCCATTCATGATCAAGTTGAAAATGTAGCTCACCGTGGTGCCGCTGGATATGCACCTGAAAATACGATGGCCGCTTTTCGAAAAGCATTCGAGATGAAAGCTGATTATGTGGAATTGGATGTACAGATGAGCAAGGATGGTGAACTTGTGGTTATTCATGATACAACAGTCGATCGTACAACGGATGGGACAGGAAAAGTAGCTGATCTTACATACGCGGAGCTCCGTTCCCTTGATGCAGGGAGCTGGTTTGCATCCGAATTCGAAGGTGAGCCGATCCCAAAATTTGAAGATGTGTTGGACGGCATGCGCGGAAAAACAAAGCTTTTGATCGAGCTGAAAGCCCCATCTCTTTATCCTGGAATTGAGGAAAAAGTGGTTGAGGCATTAAGAGAACGGGGTATGGATAAGCCGAAAAACAATTCGGTCATTGTCCAATCCTTCGATTTCAATTCGATGAAAACATTCCATAACCTTTTACCTGATGTTCCAGTCGGTGTCCTTACCTCCAACTATCTGGACCTTACTGATGAATCCCTGAATGAATTCAAGACCTATGCAAATTACGTGAACCCGTACAAAAACCAAGTCGATCGCGCACTTGTCGACCGCATCCATGCTCTCGATATGGGCATCATGCCATGGACAGTCCGAGCAAAAGAGGATGTCCAGCCACTGCTTGATGCAGGCGTGGACGGAATCATCACTGATTACCCAGACTATGTGCCGAGAAATTACGGGAAGCAATAATAAAGGTCACGTTGTAATGTTATATGGACCTGAAAAAGGCTCTTCAAATCATTCCATAGCTATTTATCCCTAGAACTAAGGACCAAAACACAACAAATTTAAAATTATCTCTACAACTTCAAATTTATCTCTACAACTATTAACTTATCTCAAAAAACAAAAAAAGAGGGAGCTGACCCACGTTTTGGGTTCGCACCCTTCTTCTCATTCCGAAGGCAAATAATCTTCCAATTTTAATTTTCGTTTCTGTGCAGCTGGGGGGCAGCTTAAGTTATAATTGAAGATTTTTTTGTTGATTTTTTCAACTGACTTACGGATGTTGTATTCACTTGAATAATTCGAAAGTTCTTCTTTCAGCCGTTCGATCTCTTTATCCATCTGGATCCAAGGTGGAAGGATATTATTATCTTTCATCACCTTATTCAATAAACGATCAGGATTGTACGTATGATCCCCATCCAGCTTGAGAGGTTTCCCCTTGCCTTTCAGGTTGTCGAATGCACCTTCTTGTTCAGCCCGTTTGATAATGTCTCCTATGAGGTCAGAATACTGGATTTCAACCACTTCCGGCTTCTTCTTGCCTTCATTGCCCCTAATTCACGTCCATCCCTCCCTGCAAATAATCAATGAAACTCTTTATATTAGTAATACGGAATGGACTGTGAAAATCCTCATGCTATTTTTGGCGATTCCGTGAATTTACAGCTCATCAAAGCCATTGTCATCGGAAACCTTCGTATATTGTCTGGATTTTTGTTCGAAAAAGTCACTTTTCCCTTCATTCACTGATTCATATGCTTTAATCCAAGGCATCGGATTTTTGCGATGTTCAGGATAAGGCCGGTCAGCTCCAAGCTGATTCACCCTCTTATTTGCAATGAATTTGATATATGCATCCAGCTCGGAGGAAGTGATCCCAGGGAAGCGGTCCCCTAGGATGTAATTCCCCCACTTGATTTCAAGGTCGGCTGCTTTTTTGAACGTTTCACTGACAAATTGTTGCGCTTCTTTCTTATCCAGAGAAAATTCCTCAATGACTGCATGATAGATTTTCGTGAAAAGGTGGACATGCAGCTGTTCATCACGGTTGATGTAATTGATCATCGTCGAGGTTGAAACCATCTTTTGATTCCTTGCCAGGTTATAGAAGAAACTGAACCCTGAGTAAAAGTTCAATCCTTCCAAAACGACGTCATAGACGATCGACTCCAAAAACGTCTCAGGCGTTGGGTTTTTCACAAATGATTCGTATCCCTCTATGATGAATTCATTCCGCTCCTGTAATACAGCATCGTGCTTCCAGTACTCAAAAATCTCATCCTGCTTCCCTTTATCGACAAGACTCGAAAGGACATAAGAATAGGACTGGTTATGAACAACTTCCTGAAAGGCAAGCACAGTCATCAGCGCTGTCAAGCTCGAATCTGTCAGATAACCGGCAACCCGGTTCGCATAATCGGTCTGAATGCTATCTAGGAACGCAAGCAGTCCGATGATTTTGTTGAACGCTTCTTGTTCCTCAGCTGATAACTCCGCATATTGCCTCCGGTCACCAGACATGTTGATTTCGAACGGTGTCCAAAAGTTCGAGAGCATCTGTTTATATAACGGGTATGCCCATGTGTGGCGGACATCATCCCAGTTCAAGACGTTCGAGCTTTGCCCATTGAGAATACCTGTAGAGGCGTTCGGGGCTTCAGGGACATACAATTCCCTCACATGAAGTGTTGTATCAGCTTTCACAAGAATCACATCCTTCTATATCTTCGTGAGAGGTGGAACGGACATAATAGGTCGTCTTCAAACCAGCGTTCCAGGCGCTCAAGTGCAAGTCGAGAAGTTCCTTCGCTTTCACTGTGTTCCGTACGTATAGGTTGAAGGAAATCGATTGATCGACATGGCGCTGCCTCGCTGCATTTTGGCGGATGCTCCATTTTTGGTCGATATCATATGCACTCTTATAAAACCATGTTGTTTCAGGCGACAAGTCAGGGGCGGTCACAGGTATTTTTGAGTTTTTCTTCTCTTCAGCATATTGCTTTTTGAAAATCGGATCGATGCTCGCTGTAGAGCCGGCAATGATACTCGTTGACGCATTCGGTGCAACCGCAAGCAGCCAACCGTTCCGGATCCCTTCGTTTTGGACATTGTCCGCTAATTCACGCCACTCCGGACTTTCGTAGCCTCTTTTTTCAAAATAAGCACCTGTACTCCATTCGCTGCCTTCAAATGTTGGATAAGTTCCTTTTTCTTTTGCCAGGGCATTACTTGCTTGAATCGTCAGGAAATTGATTTTTTCATAGAGCTGATCTGCAAAGGTGACCGCTTCCTCCGACTCCCAGCGGATCCCTTTCTGAGCGAGCAGATGATGCCATCCGAACGTACCCAGTCCGATCGCCCGGTACTTTTCATTCGTCAGGATTGCTTGTTTCACTTCAATTTTATCTTTATTAAGTTCAATGACGTTATCGAGCATCCGTACTTGAGTCGGAATGACACGCTCCAACACATCATCCTTCATCACTTTTGCAAGAGAGAGGCTTGATAAATTACAAACGACAAAGTCACCAGGAGTTTTTGTGATAATGATTTTCCCGTCCTTGGTCGTTTCCTCTTCAACCGTTGTGGCTGACTGGTTTTGTGTGATTTCCGTACATAGGTTGGTACAATAGATGATACCTTCGTGACGGTTGTTATTCAACCGATTGACGGTATCCTTATAAAACATGAACGGGCCGCCGGTCTCAAGCTGACTGATCATGATTCGTTTCATGATTTCGATCGCAGACACGGTCTCGCGGGAAAGGAAGGGATGATCGACGCATTGTTCGTATTTCTCCCGGAAGCTTCCGCTACCCTTCTCTTCATCGTAAAAATCATCAAGCTCGAATCCCATCAGCTTTTTCACCTCGTGCGGGTCGAACAGATGCCACTCTTCGCGCTTTTCGACTTTTTCCATGAACAGATCAGGGATGACGACTCCTGTGAACAGATCATGTGTCCTCTGCCGCTCGTCCCCATTGTTCAGTTTCGCATCGAGGAAGGCGAAAATGTCTTTTCCGAATACCGGGTAATAGACCGCGACAGCACCATTGCGCTGTCCGAGTTGATCGACATTGACTGCGGTCGTGTTGAGCTGTTTCATCCAGGCGATTACACCTGAAGATGTATTTTTGTACCCTTTGATGTCAGAACCTTTACTGCGGATCTTACCGAGATAGACACCGATTCCTCCTCCTGCTTTACTGAGCATCGCGATATCCGTGTTCGAATCATAGATTCCCCGTAAGCTGTCATCTACTGTATCGATGAAGCATGAACTTAGCTGGCCATGCGCTTTCCCTGCATTGGCAAGGGTCGGCGTAGCCACCGTCATATAGAGGTTTGAAAGGACCCAATAGGCCTCTTTTACAAGTTGGAGACGTTTTTCCTTCGGTTCAGGAATCATCAACGTCATCGCAATGACCATCCATCTCTCTTGAGGCAGCTCGTATAATTGGCGATCATGATCCCGCGCTAGATAACGGTCCGCCAGCATCCGGATACCTGCATATGTGAACAGTTCATCCCGCTCCGGCACCAATTCTGCTTCAAGCTCGTCCACCTCTTCTTTCGTGTAATGCGTAAGCAGCTCTTTGTCAAAGAGACCTTTTTTGTTGAGTAATTGGAGAAGCCCATGGAAGTTTACCTGCTCACGATTTTGAGCGGTTTCACGGTAAAGAGAATAAAGATGGATTTGGGCACAGACATACGTCCAATCCGGCTCTTCCTGTGTAATTCTTGCCAAACCTTCCAACAGCATCAAATTGATGATCGCTTCCTCATCGGCATGGTCCGATTGAGTCGTTGCTTTCTCGATCAAGTCTGATACATCCAGGCGAGGAAATTTCTTTTCCAGTTTTTCAGTAAGTTTAATCAGTTTTATCGGAAAATGCTTTTTATTCAGTACGGTAGTCATTTTTAGTCCTCCATTTCTAATTAAGAAAGTTAACCTATACAAGTCACCGGGAAGACCAACGTTTAGGCATTCGCCGCTGCAGGAGGTCTGAAGTGATCCGAGAGGTGTGGCAGCTGGACATAGATCATCTTTACAACCATAAAAAAACCACCCGTATCTCGAGTGGTTGAAACGAAGACGGCTTGAAATCAGAACGGACCCATATAAAAGACCCAGACTGAACTGAAAAGAACGTCCACGCTTCAACCCTCAATCCCCGAAGAATTGAAAAACCAAACTCAGGCAGGTCTACTGACTTTTGCTTCTCCCTACTAGGAACCCTTCCCATATAAGCACCTATTGCTAGACTCTCTTATACAGTGGATCATTCTGTTCGTCCACAATTACAGTTGCGGGGACAGTTCTGGTTTCTCACCAGATTCCCTATTAAGTCTCCTAAAAAGACACCTGTCGCTCGATAAAATCAATATATTGTATTATTAACCTTACAATCTCACTAAATATAGTGTTTGTCAATATGTTTTTAGAATAGTTACATAGGTGAAGTATTAATCCTTGAAATTTTTCTATTAATCCTAGAAAAGTGACTGATAATCCTAGAAATTTTGATCATATTCCTAGAAAATAGTACAAAAGACCCCCGTATTAAAGGCACCCAGCGAAGAACGTAATCCTTCACAAAAGTGCCTTAGTCGTTTGAAAGCTGATTTTTCTTTACAATACTACTGTTGGCTTTTGAGATCCTCGATATATCGGAATGCTTCTTCTATCTCTTCTTCAGTGTATTTCTGTTTTTGCTTGACGACTTGAATCTTTTCTACTATCTCCCCATTTGAAAGATGATCGAAGTAAAGGATGGTCGAAATAAGCTCCAGCATGCGTGAAGGCTTTTCATTCATAGACGTTACACAGTCCTTGAGTGGTTCCAGATCCAGATCATAATGCTTCAAGAATTGCTCTCCCTCACCTGTTAGTGTGTAACGGTACTGATAGTAACCTGATACCTTTTCTTTTGTCTCTTCAATAAATCCTAGGTTACAAAGTTCTTCGACACGAAGCGTCAGTTCCTCAGAATAAGGTCCGTAAAAATGAAATTGATATTTTTCCCCGAAAGGAAAGTTCAACTTTTTTGCGATATAAACCATTTTCTGAAGCTTCTTTCTTCCTACGACCTCCCTGGCATAATCGAACAATGCCACCAACCGCGCATGATGCTCAAGCATTAGGATCCCCTCCTATAATTCTAATATTTCACTGATTTTTCTTTTTAAGTCCTGATCTTCTATTCTCTCTACCAGGTCAGATGGATAATACAACTTATGATCGGTCCGTTTTTTACCGGAAATCGCTTCAACAACCGTAGATTCCCTGGATAACTCCCGATATTCTCCGCTCTTCATCAACAAGTGGATCGGCAGACGTTCTTCTTCCTCACCCGGGCGATAAAAATCATAAGGCAAGTCTGACGATGAATCGACGATCAAATAGTAATCCGGATCGATCTTCGCTTTGACAAAATAAGTGTACAGTCTATGCCAATGCTCCATATGGTCGTTTGGATTAAATTCCATGTACTTGAAAAGACGACGATTCAAAAACCGCTCACAAAGATCACTTAGTATCTCATCCTTCTCTTCCTGCCATGCCTGGAAATAAAACTGGATGATCCCTTCGTCAAGCTTGATATAATCATCCAGATCGACATCATCGTTGAATAATGAAACGAAATGGATCGGCTCCAATTTAAAGGTATAGCCTTCTTCATGGAGAGCTTTCGCCCGATGGAGAATCTTTGATAGAATGACCTCTGCACTGCGAGTCACTGGATGAAAATATACTTGCCAATACATTTGATATCGGCTCATTATATAGTCCTCTACAGCATGCATCCCGCTATGTTTGATGACGACTTGATCTTCCTTCGGGCGCATGACTCTCAAAATCCTCTCAATATCGAACTGGCCGTAACTTACTCCTGTGAAATAAGCATCACGGAGCAAGTAATCCATCCGGTCTGCATCTATCTGACTTGAGATCATACTGACGACAAGCTTGTTTTCATAGGTTTTTGCAATAACTTCCGAAACTTTACGTGGAAAGTCACCATCTACCTTTTTTAAGACGCTGTTCACTTCAGTATCACCAAGAATGATCGATTGCGTGAAATCCTCGTGGTCCAGATTGAATACTTTTTCAAAGGAATGTGAATAGGGACCATGTCCGATGTCGTGTAAAAGTGCGGCTGCTAAACAAAGGATGCGCTCTTCATTGTTCCAATGCGGTCTGCCCTGAAAGATTTCAATGATCCGTCGGACGATTTCATACACCCCTAATGAATGGCTGAAACGGCTGTGTTCTGCCCCATGGAAGGTTAAAAACGTCGTTCCGAGCTGCCGGATCCTTCTCAATCTCTGGAATTCCTTCGTTCCGATCAAATCCCAAATAATGCTGTCACGCACGTGGATATATCTGTGTACAGGATCTTTAAATACTTTTTCTTCGTTTAATTGTTGCAGCATATAGCTCATCGCCTGACTTGATACCCCTTTCTTCTTACACCTGAAGAAGCTGCGTCTATATTAGTGAGTTAAACTTCATGTTCATGTTTTTTTTGACCATTATTTTAATTATATATCCTTCAAAATGAAATGAAAACCTCTCCGAAAATGTGAAAAGCCGGGTTCCATTACATGACTTGACGTACAGTCATAGAAATTTTTTTTTCGGGTTAAGCGACTTTAAAAATGATTGCATTGGTCATCATTCAATTGTGCTGCTCTACTGTTTATTTGCACCGTTACAACCCCAATTGCACCACCTCTTTTGCAAACGTAAAGAAAAGCGCAAGCGCCCTGATTAACCACGAAGATCACTGGAAGTCTGACGAGGAGGCTATCGCCGCCACAGGAGGACTGAAGTGATCCAAGTGGTTGGACGGTGGAGCTAAACATTTCTTCACCGCAACCAAAATTTTTTATCTTTCTTATCCTTAAATAAAAAAACTGACCTGAGTTAATCCTCAAGTCAGTTCTTCATCTGTGTTTCACGTTCCTCGCCGTGGGTCTCGCCTGGCTCGCTTCTCCCACAGGAGTGCGCTTCATAAAACCTTTATATTATATATCTAGATCAGGTGTCTTTTGCGGTGCACCGCCATGCTTTTCTTCGGACTTTGCAACGATCACGGCACAAGATGCGTCACCTGTAATGTTGACAGCAGTACGGGTCATATCCAATAGGCGGTCTACACCAAGGACGAGACCAATCGCATGGACCGGAAGGCCAACCTGTTTCAAGACCATCGCTAGCATGATCAAACCTACTCCAGGGACACCTGCTGTACCAATACTTGCAAGCACCGCTGTAAGCACAACAGTGATAAGCTCCGTTATTGAAAGATCAACCGCGTAAACTTGGGCGATAAATACCGTTGCGACCCCCTGCATGATCGCTGTACCGTCCATATTGATCGTCGCACCGAGTGGCTGCACGAAGCTGCTGACCTGTTTCGGCACATTCAAGTTTTCCTGTGCTGTCTTCATTGATACAGGAAGTGTACCGCTACTGCTCGATGTACTGAAGGCAACAGACATCGCTGGCGCGAAACTCTTGAAAAATTTGACCGGATTCATCTTTCCGAGTGTAGAAACGGCTGTTCCATAGGTGATGAGTGCATGCAAGAGCAATGCAAGCAACACCGTTCCGAAATAAAGTCCCATCGCTTGCAGCGCATCCAAGCCGAAGCTCCCGACAGCAGATGCGATCAATGCAAACGCACCATAAGGAGCCAGGATCATAACGATGTTGACAAGGTACATCAATATTTCATTACCTTCTTCAAGTAACTTGCGTACACCTTTTGTTTTTTCACCTAACATTGCAACTGCAAAACCGACAAAGATGGAGAAGGCGATGATCTGGAGCATATCTCCTTTCGCCATGGCATCAATTGGGTTTGTCGGAATGATGTTCAATAATGTATCAACCACTGGTGGTGATTCTTCGGCTTTGAAATTAGCCTGGCCTTCTGTATCAAAACCTCCACCTGTACCTGGCTGGATCAAATACGCCAACCCAAGTCCGATGACAAGTGCGATTGTTGTAGTTATGAGAAAGTACCCAATCGTTTTCCCGCCGATACGACCGAGCTTTTTCGGATCTCCAATTCCTGCTGCACCAAGTGCAATCGAGAAAAAGACAATTGGTACGACCAGCATTTTAATGAGATTCAAGAAGATTGTTCCGACAGGACCGAAAACATATTTATCGAGTACAATAAATAAATCGGCTGCAAATAAATTAAGTACAATTCCGACGACAATACCTAGGATCAGACCGATTATGATTTGGACGCTTAATTTCATATTTTTTCCTCCTATCTAATGTAATACGCTATTGGCTATTTTCTAATGCTCGATGAATGTTGTCAAATGGTAATATAAAACATTTCGCATGTTTATGCAAAGCCCTTCTAATCATGACCATTGATATGTAAGCGTTTGTAATATTATTCCTTGCTGGAAAAATAGTAATATTCCTTTATCCCTCCTCCATACTGTCAATGAATAAAATCCCCAGTCGCCATGCATTTCAACCCTCTATTCCCTATTCGGGCATATGTTAACCGAAGAAATTCCGACAAAAAAGTATTCGTAGGCGAACGAATTTTACAGGACATGCTATAATAAAAAGGTTGATCGTATTAAAGGAGCTTTAAGAATGGAAGAAATGATGAAACGTATATTGGCACAGCCTGAATGGCGTATCATAGACCAAACCACATTGGGCGAATCCTTCCACGCACTTCAATCATTCGCCATGGACGATACCCTATGCAGCTCAATCGGCAGTGAGGACGCCACTCCTACCGTCCGCGCATGGGTACATCCGAAAACAATCGTATTAGGGATCCAAGACAGCCGGTTACCGAACCTTATGGATGGCGTCCAATACCTTGAAGAACAAGGATATGAAGTCATCGTCCGAAATTCAGGGGGATTAGCCGTCGTGTTGGATGAAGGGATCCTGAATCTTTCACTCATCCTTTCTGAAAAAGAACAGAAAATCGATATCGACTTAGGATACGAGGCAATGGTACACCTTACCAAGGCGTTGTTGAAGCCTTATGGACTAATGTTTGAAAGAAAAGAAATCCCCACGTCTTACTGTCCAGGAAAGTATGATTTAAGTATTGGCGGGAAAAAGTTTGCTGGAATATCGCAACGCCGATTGCGCGGCGGTATTGCAGTCCAAATCTATTTGTGTGTAAATGAATCCGGCTCAGAGCGTGCAAAGCTTATCCGGCAATTTTACGAACGGGCAAAGGGCGGTGCTGAGACGAAATTCACCTACCCATCAGTCGATCCGAAAGTAATGGCTTCTTTATCTGAGCTTGCAGATACTTCAATTAACGTAACTGACCTCATGGAAGTTTTATTACTTTTTCTGAAGAAGCAAGGCTCAGATCTGCTCTCCTCGTACTTATCCATTTCGGAGATCAATCAATATGATTTTTATTTGAAACGTGTGGTTGAACGAAACAGGAAAGCACTGGAACGATGACTAAAAGATAGGACATTTGGGACCTTACTTGCTCAAAAGGCACCATATCAGCGGTTTTAGCGGACATCAGAGGCCTTATTGGTTTAAACATCATGAAAAAACACCCTTCACCTGTTAAATAACGGAACACAGGTCCTCTATTTTCTTTCCATTAGGAAATAAAGAAAACTTGGCGAAGGCGAGCCTTAGTTGCACTTATACTTCGTTCGTAAACTTTTCTGCTACGACGGTTAGCTACATCGCTGAAAAGTTATACTTTCTTAACAATAAAAAATCGAGTGTGAATCCACTCGATTTTTCATTTTTACATTATTGCTATCCTTGCCGTGCTTGCATGGCTGTGATCAAGGATAATTTATATACGTCCTCACTGGTACAACCTCTAGATAGATCGTTTACAGGCTTGTTCAACCCTTGAAGAACTGGACCGATCGCTTCATAGCCGCCTAGGCGCTGCACCATTTTATAGCCGATGTTTCCTGATTCCAACCCTGGGAAGACGAAGACATTCGATCTTCCTTCAAGCGGTGAATCAGGGGCTTTCTTAGCTGCCACCTCTGGCACGAATGCGGCATCAAATTGCAGTTCACCGTCTACAGGGAAATCCGTGCCGACTTCATCCAATAGTGCGACTGCATCGATCACTTTCTGTGTTTCATCTGATTTTGCAGAACCTTTTGTTGAGAAGCTTAGCATCGCAACTCTTGGATTGAGGCCGAAAACCCGCGCAGTCTCTGCACTTGTCGCCGCGATTTCCGCTAAATCCGTTGCTGTGGGATTGATGTTGATGGCACAATCGGCAAAAATGTAGCGCTCATCTTCCTTCACCATCAAGAAAGCGCCTGAAGTACGTTTGATGCCTTCTTTCGTCTTGATGATCTGAAGCGCCGGACGTACTGTATCCGCAGTAGAATGGGCTGCACCGCTGACGAGCCCTGCAGCTTTATCCATGTAGACGAGCATGGTCCCGAAATAATTGACATCTTGTAATATTTCCCTCGCTTCAGGCTCATTGACTTTCCATTTCCGTCGTTCCACAAACAGTTTCACCATTTCATCGAAACCCTCATAGTTTTCAGGAGAGAGGATATCGACAAGGTCAAGATCAAGGCCTTTCCTTTCAAGGATCGCTCTGATAAGGGCCTGGTCACCGATTAAAATTGGCCTCAGAATCTTCTCTTCAGCCAACCGGACAGCTGCATCAATGATCCTGGAATCCTCCCCTTCTGGAAAAACGATGGAAGGATAAGTCGCCCTCAGCTTCTGCTCCATCACCGTAAACATGTTGCTCATATTAACTCCTCCTTTTTTCACTGTATCACATTCGTTCATTTAAAATTTTTTGCATTACATTAAATGACTCTATCTTTTTCATTTCCTACAATACTCCTTTTTATCCCCTGTCGAAACCAAAAACCTTTATGTAATCGCTTACCCGAAGTAGTTTTTCATTTCATAATTCTCATAACCTTTTATCATTCATTGAAACTATATTCCTCGATATCCGTAAAAAGAAAAGATTTGAAATATGCGATCTGAAAAGGGGTATGGACATGTCTATGGTAAATCGTATGCTCGCAAGTGTTGGGATCGGCGCTGCAGTGGTGGATACGAAGCTTACAGAGAGTTGGTTCAAGGCTGGAGGAACGATTGAAGGTGTCATTGACATCACAGGAGGGAGGGTCGACCAGCATATTGATGATATTTTCATCTATCTGATGACAGAGTACCATCGGAAAGTGGAGGATCGAAAAGTGAAGGAAACACATGTCCTCGGAAAATACAAAGTGGCTGAAAGCTTTACGGTTGCCGCCAGTGAAAGAAAGGAAATTCCTTTTACATTCCCTCTACCCTCCGATACACCTTTATCGATGGGGAAAACGCCGATTTGGTTGAAGACGGCTTTAGACATCAAGCAAGCTGTCGACCCTACAGACAATGATTTCATTAGAGTTGAACCGAGTGATATGGTCGATCGTATTTTTAATGCGATTGAAGAGCTAGGGTTTCGTCTTCGAAAGTCTGAATGTATTCATGTAAAAACGCATATGCAAAGGAACCATCCGTTTGTACAGGAATTCGAATTTGTTCCCTCTTCAGGACCATTCCGGGGAGAGCTCGACGAAATCGAACTCGTCCTTTATCCAGAAAAGGACCGTGTACAACTTTTAATCGAGGTGGATAAACGCGGTAAAGGTTTACTTGGTTTCTTGGAAGAAGCACTCGATATGGATGAACGGAAATCAATGCTGGACATATCCCGAAAAGAAACGGAAGATGCTGGAAAGTTGAAACGAATGGTCGAAAACCATATCCGCAGCTTCATGTAATTATTCCAAGGGAGGTTTGACTTTTTTGTTAAAGTTAAACCTCTCTTTTTTGGTTTGAAAGGATTTGTGATATGATGGAAACGGAAAAAAACCTGATAGTAATGTGATAAAGGAGTGTCTTCAATGAATGAAGCGGCTAAAACCTTGGATGGCTGGTATTGCTTACATGATTTTCGTTCGATGAACTGGGCAGCATGGAAGTCCATCTCAAGTGACGAACGAGAGCATGCAATCCAAGAACTACTTACATTTCTTGAAAAGTGGGAAGTGACAGAAGCACAACAAAAAGGAAGTCACGCATTTTACTCCATCGTTGGACAAAAAGCAGACTTCATGATGATGCTTCTCCGTCCGACGATGCAAGAGCTTAATGAAATTGAAACAGCATTCAACAAAACGACATTTGCAGAATATACGGTTCCTGTTTATTCGTATGTTTCAGTCGTAGAATTGAGTAACTATATGGCTTCAAAAGATGTGGACCCTGAAACAGATCCAATGATTCAAGGACGTTTGAAGCCAACTCTTCCGAAGTGGGAGCATGTATGCTTCTATCCGATGGACAAGCGTCGTGAAGGCAATGACAACTGGTATATGCTTTCCATGGATGAGCGTCGTGATATGATGCGGAGCCACGGTATGATCGGTCGTGGTTATGCAGGAAAAGTGAAACAAATCATTACCGGTTCTGTCGGTTTCGACGATTGGGAGTGGGGTGTTACCTTATTCGCCAACGATGTCCTTCAGTTCAAAAAGCTTGTTTATGAAATGCGTTTTGATGAAGTAAGTGCACGTTTCGGTGAATTCGGTTCATTCTACGTAGGAAATATCCTTCCAAAAGAAAAAGTCAGCTCATTCTTAGCTGTATAACAGAACTATATAGAGGACAGCCCTTGATACGAGGGCTGTCTTTTTATTCGTTTTGAAAAGATTGAGGCTGGTCCTTCGTAATTTTCTCTTTGTCCATCAACATTTTCCAGCTTACCTGTCATATCTATAGTAAGTGAAAGCCTACTTCATGGGGGTGACATGATGGCAGTAGTAAGGGCCGTTCAAAAAGATATCGAGATGCTTGCCAGATTGATGAGAGCTGAAGCAGAAGGCGAAGGGAAGCTAGGGATGCTCATGGTTGGGAATGTTGGCGTTAACCGTGTAAGAGTCCGCTGTCTGGACTTTAAAGACATCAATACCATCCCAAGAATGGTTTTCCAATCTCCGGGTGGATTCGAAGCGACTCAGAAAGGATATTTTTATCAGGGAGCCAGGCAAAGCGAAATCAAATTGGCGAAAAAAGTGATTGCAGGACAAAGATTCAATCCAGCTGAATTTTCCTTATGGTTCTTCAAACCACCAGGAGCCTGTCCAGCCCAGTGGTTCAACCAGGCGAATGCAGGCCGTTTCAAATCCCATTGTTTCTATCATCCAAGTGAGGCAGACTGTTCTGAGGTCTATTCAACGTTTTAATAGTCATAACTTATCCGAGCATCGAGTATACCTGTTTAATAGGGAGTAACATTGAAGATGGGGAGGTTTGTTATGAACTATCCGAATTATCGTCAAAACCAAAACAACATGCAGGGGATGCAGGGGCAGGGCATGCCGGGAACTCAGGGTATCCCGGGAACTCAGGGAATGCCTGGCGGTTTCCCTTCCGGATTTCCTGGTGCAGCACAAATGAACGGCCAACTCCCGGTTGAACAGTCGTATATCGAAAATATTCTTCGATTGAACCGGGGAAAGGTTGGAACGTTTTATATGACATTCGAGGGCAACCCGAAATGGCCCGCTAAGATTTTCAAAGGCGTTATAGAAGCAGCCGGGCGAGATCACATCATCATCAGTGATCCAGAGACAGGCAAACGCTATTTATTGTTGATGGTTTATTTAGATTATGTAACCTTTGATGAAGAAATCGAGTATACGTACCCGTTCAACAATCAAACAGCAGGACAAATGGCTACTTACTCTCCAAGGTAGGTTTTTGAAGGGGCGGACTACGCATCGAAAGGTGCTGGGAAGCCCTTTTTTCATGTATTCGAGAACTTGAAAAGTGGCCCGGAAGAATACGAGCCACCTTAGACAGCTAAACTTTCAATATTGCAATGATGATCAGAACCCAGCTGATGATGAAAGCTAGTCCACCAAATGGTGTTATGATCCCTAACTTCGAAATACCGGTAACACTCAATACATAAAGACTACCTGAGAATAAGATGATCCCTAAGAACATGATCCAGCCTGCAGCCCCAATCAATGAGGAATTCGGGAATTTATCAGCTAAAAATGCGACGACGAAAAGCCCAAGTGCGTGAAAAATATGATACTGAACCCCTGTTTTATACACATCCATCATCTTGGCAGATAACTTGGATTCAAGACCATGAGCTCCGAAAGCTCCCAGGACAACCGAAATCCCTGCATTCAATGCACCTAAAAGAATAAATAATTTAAACATGATCCTACTCCTTTGGTATCATAGATTATCGATATATTGCTTCTTCAAGTGTAATGAAAATCGATTCACTTGCCAACAGAGGTCTAAAAATTGTCATCTTTTATTCTTTTAAGAATAGCCCGTCCATGTTCCGATTTTCCCAATACTTCTTTTAAACTTGGTAAATGATCCGTATCATAAATCTGGACCGCTTCGATGATCCGAAGTTTCACCTCTTGCTCAATATCTTCCTGATACTGTTTTTCCATCGAAATGATCGTCTGTTTGATTTTCGGCTCAAGACGCCCCAGTATATATTGTATGGATGATTCGTCATTGTTTTTCTTTGCCTTTTGAACGCTTCCGTATAAATCCATGTTTTTCATTCCTCTCTTCCAAATACTCTCCGATTTTATGAATGGAGCTCTCCAAATTGGCGAGCCTTTTTTCGAATTGAAACAAAAGATAAAGGGCTACGACTGTGGGAAAGCCGATATTTGAAATCAGATTGAACCAGCCTACGACATTGGTACCTTCAAGCATATTTTTCACCCTCCATCCATTTTTTCAGATGATCAAGTGCACGCCTATGTGTCTTCGATATGGATTGTGGACTTACATTCATCGAATCTGCAATCTCCCTTAACTTCCAATCTTTCTGGTAATGAAGATGGATGACTTTCCTTTGGTGGACCGTCAGCTTCGTGATGGCCTGGTCCAATATTGGGCATTCGAATTCAGTCTGGATAAACTTTTTTGATGGCTCATCCTCTGTCATATACTTCTCGTCATACCGTTCAGATAGGTTACGAGACTGGATTTTACGAATCTTGCGTATATAATTAATCGATTGATAATAAATGAATTTGGACATGTAGTGGATGAATCGACATTCAAAACAAAATTGTTGGAAGCGATGATTTAATTCCCTATATTGATCTGCCGATGGTGACATGATGAATTGCAGCATCTCACTCCGATTATCTTGGTGACTTATAAATGCTGATAAGAGATTTCCTTGTCTTTCTAACTGGTGTAATATACGCTGCGCATCTCTCATTCTGCATCCCTCCCTTTATAAGTAAAGCAAAATAAACTCTTAAAAAAACAAACAAAACACGAACGTTTGTTCTTATTTATAGTATAAAAAAGGGAATACCCTTTGACCATGAGGCTTTTCGGGTATTCTATGTTCATGCCTATCGACCCATTTATTTCTCCACTGGAATATGAAAACGACTAGATTGGTTTCACTGAATCGAGTCCGATATCTTTTTCCGCTTCAGCAAGAACGATCCCTTCCATACTCGATCAACCACAAGGATGGTTTCATCCTGAGACCCTCACAATCCATTTTTCGCGGTTTCAGTACTTCAGGACGCTAAACCACTGATAAGAACATGAATGACGTAATGACGAGTGCTGAAAAACTTTTTATCCTAAACATGAAAAACCTCTCTAATCCTACCTTCTTCAACTTCTCCTCCTACTTTACACTTCCTTTCATCCATTGGATAATGATAGTAAAGCATCTTGCATATACATGTGATTCCAATAAGGAGGTCCTGTTCGTTGAAACGAAAATGGTGGAAAGAAGCAGTCGTCTATCAAGTGTACTGGAGGAGTTTCTATGATACAGACGGGGACGGATACGGAGATATAAACGGTGTCATACAGAAATTGGACTACATCAAAAACCTTGGTGTGGATGTCATCTGGTTGAATCCTGTCTATGAGTCTCCCGATAAAGACAATGGATACGACATTTCTGATTATCAAGGTATCATGGCTAAGGCTGGGACAATTGAAGATTGGGAGAGGCTTTTAGAAGAGGTCCATAAGCGGGATATGAAACTGATCATGGACCTTGTCGTCAACCATACATCTGATCAACACCATTGGTTCCAAGAGTCCCGTTCATCTATAGATAATCCTAAAAGAGACTGGTATATCTGGAGAGATCCCAAACCGGATGGAGGACCTCCAAACAATTGGCGTTCTTATTTCACACCGTCCACATGGGAATATGATGAGAAAACGGAACAGTATTACTTCCATTCCTTCGCTGTCGAGCAGCCTGATCTAAATTGGCGAAACCCAAAAGTGAGGGAATCGATTTTTGATATGATGAAGTTTTGGCTTGATAAAGGGATTGATGGGTTCCGGATGGATGTCATCAACCTCCTTGAAAAATTGGAAGGCTTCCCTGATGCTGAAAAGCCAGAAAAAATCAATTATCTGGGAAATAATCCGGGGATCCATCAATATCTACAGGAAATGAATGAGAAAGTACTTCGTCATTACGATATTATGACAGTCGGGGAAATCCCTTTTGTCACCCCTGAAGATGGATTGAAATACGTTGGTGAAGACAGAGGTGAGCTTGATACCCTCTTTCATTTCCAGGTAGCAGATGATATGCCGGAATGGAATATGCTTCAATTCAAGGACATACAAAGGAAATGGTTTGAAGGCATGTCCGGTAAAGGGTGGAACTCGCAATTCCTTAATAATCATGACCACACGAGACAAGTGACAAGCTACGGAAACGACGGAACGCATATGGAAGAATCTGCCAAACTACTCGCCACAATGGTGCATACACTCCCAGGGACACCCTATATTTTTCAAGGTGAAGAAATCGGCATGACAGGTGTGGATTTCGATTCAATTAAAGATTATCAAGATATCGCCATGAAAAATAAATATGAAGAAGAAGTTGATAAAGGACGGGAGCCACAAGAGGTGCTTAAAGAACTGAAACCTTTAAGTCGTGATAACTCCCGGACACCTGTTCAGTGGGACTCTTCTGAAAATGCAGGTTTCTCAGACGGAGAACCTTGGATAGCGGTAAATCCGAATTATAAAGAAATCAATGTAGAAAAAGCATTAGAAGATCCCCATTCGATTTTTTACTACTATCAAAAGTTGATTACCCTTCGAAACGAAAATGAAGTAATGGTCTATGGTGATTATGCTGATTTGTCCGAAGGGGACGAACGGCTTTATATGTATACAAGGAACTTGGAGGCTCATATTTGGCTAATTGTCCTGAACCATTCGAATGAAAATTACGAACTGACTTTACCTGAAGAAAGCATCAATGCCGAATTAAAGATTTCGAACTACCAAGACGTACCGGAAACGGTATCGAACCGGCACATGACACTACGTCCCCATGAGGCATGAATCTACTCGTACATCAAATAATACAACTTCAATAAGGGAGCGACTCGCAAACCATGTCATTCTTCCGCACTTCAATATAATCAGCAAATGACAATGCTGATCACAGGTTTTTTTGCGGTGATGTTGGCATGGAGGAGTACTCCCTTTTTCCTTATGAGGGATGTTCCAAAAGCTACAAATGAGTGTCCTTTGAAACATTTTAATCTATTACAAATACGCTTGTATTGTTGATTTTTGCAAAATCCACTCCCTTTCAGAGGGCAACCCGAAAACCCTTCTCCCTCGCTATCTGTTGGGTATCGCCTGCTCGCTTTCCCCACAGGACTGTCGCGAATTTCGCTTATATACGCAGGTCTAAAAATCAAATATTGAATCCCCGTTCAAATCATCTTCTTCTTTCAAACGCTTAGCGGACTCGTCTCGGACAGGCGCAGGACTCGTTTTTTTGACTTCTACCGTACTAGGCGTTGACGGCTTATGGTCGGTCGCCTCCATCAACAAGTCACAATAAGCCTTTATTGCACTCAGTTCATTGCGAACCTGGCGCGAAGATGAGTTTTCATCAACCTCTCCTTTTATAGATTCAAGGCGGTCAATCATTTTCTGTACGACTAAACTGGATTGTATACTCAAGAGAATCCCTCTTTCTTCACATCATTCTTTCCTCATTATAAAGGGCTTCTCCTGTACAGTACAACTTTCGGTAGAATCGTTCCATTTTATGAGGTATCCCAAACCACATGCCTCTTCAGTCGGTAAAAGACATACACACTTCGATTCAGGATGGTCGCTTCAAACTCTCTGACTCCGACGAACGGAACACGATCGGGAAGATATCCATTTTGCTTATCGTTCAAGTCTTGGTGTTTAATCCGGACAATACTCATCATAGAAAGCCATATCACCAAAATATACGTAACGAATTCGCTCATAATGAAACCTAAGCCCCTTTCTCTTTCATCATTTGTTCCGAAGCTGTAATACACCTCCTCATACTCGGAACTTATCATCTTATTCGGTTATGTGTCCAAGTATACCTAAAGGGTTGACTCAATGTTTGTCACAATCTGAATACCAGAGCAAAGAAATTATCTACAAAAAACTTTGGGATTTGCTATGGCAAGCCAAAGTCTTCTATCAATCTTACCTTCTGCTTTTAAAATTCAATCGGATTAGCACAAGTTAAGACGTAATATAGGTTATGAAACTTTTCCTTGCTGATAGTTACGATAAAAAACCAAAAAGAATGGGATTGACAAAGGCTTTCAATCGCTTTTGCCATTCCCATTCCTATGACCCTTTTAGACTTTCTGGATGAACTTTTGCCTGATTCGTTCAACCCTGTTTCGATTGGCACCGAAGTCTGGAACCCCTGTCCTGGACGCTGAACGTACGTCAATGATTTTCGTCCGTTCATCAATTAAAAACTCAAGATCAGCGGTTAACTTCAACCAATTCGATTTACATTCAGCACGGATATAATTCTCTTCCTTTTCCGTAATATCTGTGTTTTTCATACTGTTTAGCACCTTGAGCAATGTCTCGTAAGCGTGTTCGCTGGAACCGTTATATGAAATCGGTGCAATGTTATGTTTTTGATTATCACTTACAGATGACACACAATTTGCAGAGGATGTACAATTTTCTAAGCTGTTTTTATTTGGCAATTCTAGCTCCTCCTTCAGGTTGTATTCATCTTACCCCTTTCCCATCTCCTTTACACTTAACCTTCTAAGCTGTAAATTTAATCTTCGCAACAATTGTTATTTCGGCGTAAAGAACATTTAATAGGTTTTTAGGGGGAAATAAGTTTATTCGCCCTTTAAATGTGATATTACAGTAATACATTAACAAAAGGAGGTTTTTTTAAAATGGCAAAACCTATCGTAAGAGAGTATGTTAATGATGAAGAATTGAAAAACGATGTGAAAGAGTTGCAAAACCGAGGGCTTGATAAAGACGATGTGTATGTGATCTCCCATGATGAAGATCGGACGAACAGAGTAGCTGGAAATGCAGACGCCAACACGGTCGGTGTCAAAGAAATGGGACTCGACACAGCAGTCGGAAACATCTTTAATAAAAAAGGTGACGAATTAAGAGCTAAATTTAAAGAAATGGGCTTATCACAACAAGAGGCTAATCAATATGAGGAAAGATTGGATGAAGGAAGAATCCTCATGTTGGTTACTGATCACGATAAAGTGCAAGACTGGGTATGAACATTTCATAAAAGGGGCTGCACCAATGGGTGGCAGTTCCTTTTTCATTTAATAGATAGCAAACACGATCGTCATTTCTTCTGACCCAAATTTCAATGGTACAGATAATTGTTTCTCAGCATCTGTTATGGATACTTCGCTTACAATTCGTGGCGTTGTGATATCGACTGTAATACCCCCGTTTGATAACTGGGTCGCAATATTGCCTAACTCTCCAACAAAGGATTCAAGCATTTCACCTTCAAAGGGCATGCCGTACATCTTATTCCCGCATTCTCCAAAAAACGTCCTGGACGCCAGGAAAAGAAGAGATCCATTGATTTCTTTTTCAAGACCTATAATGACACCGACTTGTTCCTCTTCCTTCGGGTGAAGATTGACTTCGCTTTAGGGCTTCCCCATTTGGAATTCTATCGGTATGACTGTTTTTATGACATTGATTGTCCCATTCAATAAATTTGTAATATGTTCTGCTGTAGCAATTGCCATTGACTGAACCTCCACAAGCTGATGATTTCCTTTTATATCGGCTTTTTTCCTTAAAGTTAAAGAAATACTATTGAACCTCCTTTAAAGGTAGCTCATAAACCCGGCCTTTTGTAGAACCTGAATGCTTCATTTGCATGGATTTTAATAGTCTTGTAGAGGTCGATCTGGAGGAGATGTGTAAGAAGTTTCTCAACTTTTGATTCGTTATGAAACGATCGATGAGGAGGGCATAATCTTGCAGAGTTTCCAGATGAGCATCTTTCGAAGAAAAATGACAAGAAGGGCATTCCCATTTTGCAGACAGCCTTTTCATTCCCACAGTTGAACATTGATAACAAAATACTCCTCTAAGCAGTTCACTTTGATTGATGGAAAAGAGTTTAAGTATATCCGGATCAGCGGGCGTGTGTTTTTTTAATAATCGAGAGGACCGTTTCTTAAGTTCTTTTGTCGGAAGGTGTTCAAATTTATATCTCTGGGTAAGCTGTTGAACTTTTAACGGGATGTTCCCATTATGGATGAGTTCTGGGATGTATTGTGTCGTTTTGATGATTGTGGAGGGATTACTGATTACAACGAGGTGTTCAAGGGGCATCCGGGGAAATTTATTTTGAAGCAGCCATTTCTCAAGCTGAATCTTTTGATTGAATACCTGTAAAAATGGATCAGGGAGACCTTCTACCTTGTCCTCAATTGTCCTTATCAGCTGGTTCTTTTTATTATCGAAATGGAGAGTGCCTGCAATGTTCTTCACTTCGAGGTGTAATTGCATCGGTACAGACGGAAAAAACTACTGAGGGTTTCAGTAGTTTTTAACAGCCTTCGATGTCGCTTGATGGTCCTTCAATGACATCGATCTTGCCGGGTTGTTTATTCAGTTCTTCATCAATGATTTCCGAAAGACGGTCAGCCGGGTATAAACCTTGCAGTTTCCTCTCTCCGATCATGAAGGTCGGAACCGCTCTGATACCTTGTTCTGTAGAGTTTCGTAACGCTTCTTGATGACGCTCCTTATACTTTCTCGATTCAAGCGCTGCACGATATTCCGTCCCATTCAAGCCAATTTCTTCAGCAAGATCGACAAGAACATCAAGTTGACCGATATCTCTTCCCTCTACAAAAAAGGCTTGAGAAATTCGGTGGTTATAATCGTTAGCTTTGCCATGTTCTTTCGCATATTGAAATCCTTCAAAAGCCAGGTGTGTTCTCGGCTGAACCGGGGGCAGGTTCATTTCGACCCCTAGTTTTTGGGAAATCGGCTTGACAGACTCGTGCCAGGCATGCCGTATATAATCAGAGTTTGGATCAAGGGTAGGAACTGGTTCAGGCCTCAGTTCGAACGGTATCCATTCAACTTCGACATCTTTTCCTTCCATTGCCTCTCCTAGCGGAACCTCCGCTAAATAACAGAATGGTCACACGTAATCTGAGTAGGTTTTAATTTTTAATGTCACAAAATGATCCTCCTTACATGTTGGTCAGCAGAGTGAAAGCGTTGAACATAAAGATAAAAAGGGCTAACCCGTCCCGCATCCCCCTTCCCGTCTATCGCAACGGTTTCAACGCTTTGGAGACTTTTGCTACACGTTCTCCGAGTCTTCCAGCCATAACAAAATCAACTTCCTTCGGCTGTTCTCCGCCTTGTGGCCCAGCAATCGTAGACGCCGAATATGGTGATCCTCCATTTGACTCTGCAGTCAGTTGTTCAGGGTTTTCACCGTATGGAAGACCAACATAGATCAAACCAAAGTGCATGAATGGCACGAAGGACGTAAGGGCTGTGGCTTCTTGCCCCCCGTGGACCGACCCTGTGCTAGTAAATACAGCCGTCGCTTTACCTTCAAGCTCACCGTTCAGCCATAATGAGCCTGCAGAATCGAGATATTGTTTCATTTGGGCTGGCATTGAACCATAACGGGTTGGAATCCCCCAGATAATTCCATCCGCCCAACGTAAATCATCATGTGTTGCTTCTGGAATATCAGACTGCATTTCTTGCGCTTTTACATAATACTCCTGGGAAGACATCGCACCTTTCACTTCTGCAAATTCCTTTACACGAACAAGTTTCACTTCCGTATCTTCAACGCGTCCTGCTCCTTCCGCAACCGCCTGTGCCATTTGATAAATATGTCCATATGCACTGTAATAAGGAATCAATATTTTTGTTGCCATTTTCTAAATCACTCCTCTAAAATATAATCTGTTTTTATAAGTTCCCATACCTGAATTTTTTAAATCCCTTTTCTCTTAAAAATATCCTAGTTTCATATATATTGAATTCGAGATATTAGGTCTTAAGGAAACTTGGCTTTTGCCAAGTTTTATGGAAAAATTACTTCCTCGCCGCTGCGTACTTCCCGAGCTTTTTAAGCATCTGTATCGCTTCAGTCTTTTCCGATTCGGTAATACCACTTAATGCCTGCTGTAACACTTCTTCATGGGATGGGAAAATGTCCTCCATCAACGTTTTGCCTTTTTCTGTTAAAAAAGCGTAAGTGATGCGACGGTCCCTTTCACACGCTTTTCTTTCCAAAAACCCTTTTCCCTCTAATCTATCGACAACATACGTAATACTTCCGCTTGCCAATAAAATCTTCCCGCCTATTTTTTGCAAAGCATGTGGCCCTTTATGGTAAAGAAGTTCAAGAACCCCAAACTCTGTCAAGTTCAGGCCAAACCTCTGGGTATCTTTTTTCGCCACCTCCATAATGGATTGATAGGCACGGGAAAGCACTACGAATAATTCTAATGATGAGTCCTTCATGCTAGTAGATCTCCTTTGGAAATTATTATCTCGAATTCGAGATAATTATATCTTTCTCGGTTTGCCTGTGTCAAAACATAGGAAATGTGAAATTCATCCCCTTTCCATAGGGTAGCGAAAAGCGAACACCATGTAGGTCACTGGAAGACTGGCGAGGAGGCTCGAACCAAACAAAGTTCGGCTCTGCGTGGATAAACAATTTGATCTAAATCAATGTGCCGACCGGCCTGGCTCGCTTTCCTGCAGGAGTGTCGCATTTCGCTCAAATAAACTTCTGATCCACAATAAAGAGAGAGCTACAAAAAAGCCCTCTCCCTTTCATTCTTATGCACCTACTGAGTGAGGTCTTTGTTCGTCGGATTCATTACGCTTGATGAAAAACTGTAATGCGAAAAGTCCGATAAATACCGCAAGACCAAATAAATCAGTCGAACCTTCTGGATAAATCAACATGATACCCGCAGCAAGGCAAATGATACGTTCTACCCAATGCGTTTTTCTCATCCAATATCCGATCATTGCCGCTCCGATCGCAACCATGCCTGTAACAGAGGTAAAGACGATCCAGAGGGTTTGATCCCATGTCGTATCAATCATCATCAGTTCAGGAGAATACACGAATATATACGGGATGATGAAGGCGGCTATCGCCAGCTTGGCTGAATTCACCCCGGTCTTGAACGGTTCTCCTCCCGAAACCCCTGCGGCTGCAAATGCTGCAAGGGCTACAGGCGGTGTTATATCAGCAATGATCCCAAAGTAAAATACGAACATGTGCGCAGACAAATCAGGTATGTCCAATGCTAATAAAGCTGGTGCAGCGATCGTCGCTGTAATGACATAGTTCGCTGTCGTTGGTGACCCCATTCCTAATATGATGGAAGCTACCATCGTAAAGAACAGCGTAAAGAAAAGGATATCATTTGATAAGTCAATCAAGCCCCCAGCCATTTTAAGACCGAGACCTGTCAACGTTACGACACCGACAATGATCCCAGCACAAGCGGTAGCGGTTGCAACACCGATTGCTGTCCGGGCTCCATTAATCAACGCTTCCGCAAAATCCTTTGGTCCCATCCTTGTATCTTTGTTAATAGCTCCCACTACGATACAAGATACGATCGACCAGAGGGCTGCACGCGTAACACTCATTCCTGACATCAGCAGAATGACAACCACGAAAATAGGTGCCAGTAAATAAATCTTTTTTAAAACTTCTTTCCTATCTGGCATTTCCTCTTTGCTGAGCCCTTTTAAGCCAATTTTCTTTGCTTGGAAATGAGTCATGATCCAAATTCCTGTAAAATAGAGCAAAGCTGGTATCGCAGCAGCCTTTGCAATTTCCCAGTAGGTAATACCTCCGCCGATGAATTCAACCATCAGGAATGCTGCAGCCCCCATGATCGGCGGCATCAATTGGCCTCCTGTAGATGCAGCTGCTTCCACAGCACCGGCAAACTCCTTACGATAGCCGAGTTTTTTCATCATCGGGATCGTGAAAGAACCTGAAGTAACAACGTTTGCGACAGAACTTCCAGAAATTGTCCCTTGAAGAGCACTTGAGAAAATTGCTACCTTCGCTGGTCCGCCGGTACGTCTTCCGGTCAAGGCTACCGCCAAATCATTGAAGTATTGGCCGACCCCGGTCTTCACTAGAAATGCACCAAATAATAAGAACAGGAAGATAAAGGTGGACGATACTTTTAATGGGGTTCCGAGAATCCCTTCTGTCGTAAAGAACATCGTACGGATGATCCGTTCGATTCCAATCCCGCGATGCTGCAGGAACCCTGGCATGATCGGCCCTAAATAGGCATAAAGCAAAAACACTGTTGCAATGATTGTAATTGGTATCCCTACTACCCTTCGTGTTGCTTCAAGTACAAGAACTATCGCAAGTACACCGACTAGAAGATCCATTGTTTCAAGACGTCCGACCCGTTGTACAAGGTCACTGATGTTGAATGGCCAGTAAAGTCCGACCACAACACTTAACGATGCCAACAAGCCATCAAGCCATGTAATCTGGAACTTTCGTTTCGTATCTTTCGCCCTTCTCTTTTTTGATGCTGGAAAGAGTAAAAAGGCTAAAGACAAAGCAAATCCAAGATGGATGGAACGATGGACCTGTGGTGAAAATCGATCCAACGTTGACGTATATAATTGATATAAAGAAAAACTCAACAGCAGGATCGTGACAATCCAGCCTAAAATTCCCGTTAATCTACGAAATCCCGCTTCAGGATCATATTTCGCCATCATATGTTCCATTTCTTCATCCGTTATCTGCTGATTTTGTTTCAAACCTTTTTCATCCAAAAATCTCATCTCCTTTCAGCCGCTGCCATAGATTGATAGGTTGTACATCCAACCGGACCCAGCTTCCTGGTGCCACAGCTTGATCCAAAGGGAATTCTTTCTGATCCATGATTAATGTATGATTTGCGATTACTTGTCCAACTCGAATGTCGATGTATGGAAAGACCCGGTTCATATTCGTAATGTAATAGGTTCCGTCCTTTTCAATGAATTTTTCCTCACCGGTTGCATTGGAAGGCATGCCGATAGCGAAGTTTTTATAGGCTAACTCCGTTTGGACGATTTCGTCATTATCGCTAATTTCATAAGTTTCCTTTACAGGCGTCCTATGAACGGAATGGGTATATTGAATATGAAACTCGGTATCCTTATCCACACTCACATATGCAATGATATTTCCGCTATTTTCGAATGTGATCGCTAATACCTTTCCAAAGGGAATGAACACTATTAAAATAAGTCCGATCAAAATAATCAGGGTGGCCAAGACCTTCGTATATTTTTTCATACACACACATCCATACGAGCCGGTTATATAAGGAAGGCTGACTCATAAGCAACTGACTTCCTCCGTTAGACAGGGAAAGTCTGTCACTTAAGTTTTGAGCCAGCCTCATTTACTCATTAAATTTATTTCAAGCCTTTTTCTTTAAAATATTTCTCCGCACCTGGGTGAAGATCGGTTCCCACACCATCAAGTGCTTTCTCTGGGTTGATCAATTCGCCTTTTGCATGCTTGACATTGTCAACGTTATCAAAGAACGCTTTTGTCAAATTGTAGACAACGTCTTCGCTCAAGTCCGCGCGGGCTACAAGCATTGCCAACACTGCAACTGTTTCAACGTCTTCTTCAAGACCGTAAGTTCCAGCTGGAATCGTGTCCTCAGCATAGTACGGGTACTTTTCGCTAAGCTCTTTTGCTTTGTCAGCTGCTACTGGTACGATTCGGACAGGTTTTTGGGCGGATAACGCTTCAACTGCCCCAGTCGGTGCACCAGACGTAATGAATGCAGCATCGATATCGCCATCCTGCATAAGTTCAGTTGATTCATCAAACGCAAGGTTTTCTACTTCGATATCATCTAATGTAAGTCCATGGATCTCCAAAATCTGTTTTGCATTTTCAGAAGTCCCACTTCCGACATCACCGATTGATACCTTTTTACCCTTTAAATCTTCTACAGATTGAATATCACTGTCTTTCAATACAACAATCTGAATCGTTTCAGGATACAAAGTACCAATAGCTTGTACATTATCAGTTGCGGCATCCTCGAACATCAATTTTCCTTCCACTGCATAACTGGCAATGTCAGTCTGAGTGAATGCTAGATCTGCCTCCCCATCTTGAAGGGTCTGCATATTTTCGACAGAAGCTCCTGAGGCTTGAGCAGAAACGGTTTTCTCTGTGTTATCGGACATGATCGTTGCGATTTCCCCACCAAGTGGGTAATAAGTTCCACCCGTACCACCTGTCAGCATGCTGATTTCTTCTGGATCAGCGTCTGCTCCACCGCCAAGTGAACCACACCCTGTCAATACCATTGCTACAACTAGCAAACTGACAAACGCAAGTGAGAGTTTTTTAGACTTCATATGTAACATCCCCCTTTTCGAATATAATCATACTTATTTTACCATAGCAGATAGTACAAGAATAGGAAAAATTTAATTTTTATCAATCATATGAATATTTTGATAGTTGGATTTCCCATTGTACTAATGAGGGACGTTGGTGAAGGCTGATTTTCGGAAAAACGAAGGTCCAGGGCATCGAGCTATTCGGTGGAACAACAACCTGGGGCGAATCGAATCGGAATGAGGCTACCTTTCCTCTCTTGTTTTCATAATAGTCGAGGAATATCCCTTTTGCTCGGAAGGTTTCTTCCTTGCCGTTTTGGATGAGCACCATCGCGAGGAGTGAGCCTTGATGGTTCATTGCGGCGCGGATCGGGGTCCATGTCAGTTCACCTTGTTGGATCGGAGACGCTTTATGTAATTGCTCGATTGCCTTACGATCCTGGTTTGCGATCGCTTTATCCCAAGATGGTTCAAATATCAATCTGTCCGTCATGTAAGTATATATCCTTCCCGTTTTCTAAAAGTCCATTGTTGAAATTTGCGAAATTCACTCCCTTTCCGCGGGCGAAGAAAAGCGGAAGCGACCCGCCTAGTCACGAAGGTCACTGGAAGACTGTCGAGGAGGCTGTTAGTCGAAAATCCTTAATTGTAGGTCGCGGGGTCTCGCTTCTCCCGCAGGAGTATCGCGAATTTCACTTTAGAAATTTCCCTGCAAGAATCAACATTACTCTTTAACAAAGCAATAATTAGAAAAGAAAGGGGAGAAAAAGAAATCCCCTTTTCTTATACTGATCTTATCCTACTTCCATTTCAAGCTCTTCAATCCGTTTTTCAAGATATTTCGTGTCTTTTTGAGCATGGAAGGTTTCAGCTTTCTCGACAATGACGGCTGTATTATATTCAGGTATCCCTGCGTATTGTTCATAGACCCCTTTCGGAATGAGGACATTGCCTTCAGGCCAATGTACCTGGATGTTCCCAGGCTTAATCTCTACAAAACGTGCTTTCCCATGGAACAAGCCATGCTTGTTATAAACGACGATCGCTTCCCCTTGCCCGATGCCATATTTCTTGCCGTCCTCCTCATTCATCAATACATCATACCGTTCTGCCTGGTTGAACGGATCGTGGTCCGAATAGATCATCGAATTGAATTGTTTTCCGCGTCGTGTCGTCACATAAAAAAGGCCCTCGGCTTTACGCAACTCCGGAATATCCATTACGATCAGATTCCCTTTTCCATTTGGAGTCGGGCATACGCCATCCTCACAAAGCCATGCCCCTCCCCACTGGAATACATCCCCTTTTTTCTTCAAATACTGGATGCCATCATAATTCGGAGCAGCTTTTGCGATTTCCTCTCGAATCGACTGGGCATCTTTAAAATCAATAAGGTTTGCCTGTTCTGACTTCACACGTTTCGCCAGATCGATGTAAATTTCCCATTCCGAACGTGCTTCTGCAATTCTTGGCCCTTTGATTTCGGGTGAAAAATACACCATCCGTTCCGTTGAAGTGGAAGTACCTCCGCGAGGCTGTTCATAACGTGTCATTGCTGGCAGCACGACTACCGCTTCCTTTGCATCGACAAAAGTGGACGTATTGAAGATGATATCTTGATGAACTCTGATGTCCACACTTTCAAGGCACCTTTTCACAAATTGAGGGTCAGGCATCGTTTCGAGGAAATTACCGCCTGACATATAGTAAAGCTTCAGCTTACGCTCATGTTCCTCTGGGAGCAGCGCATTTTCAAGGGAAACCCCGACGATATCACCCTGCCATCTAGGAATCTCAAATCCCCAAACTTTTTCAACGCGTTCAACGTTCTTATCATCAAATCCGCCACCTGGAAGGACGAAAGGATCTGCACCCATCTCACCCGAACCTTGGACACCAGAGTGGCCGCGAATTGGCATGACGCCACAGTGTTCCCTTCCTATAAACCCTTGTAAAAGCGCAAGGTTCGCTACTTGGGAGACATTGTCCGTGCCGAATCGATGCTGTGTCAAGCCCATTGACCAGACGAACACGGCAGATTTTGATTTTGCGAGTACAACCGCAAGCTCTTCCATCCTTTCCTTCGATAATCCAGATGATTTTTCAAGCGTTTCCCATTCATAGGACTGGACCTTCTCTTTCAAAGCGGCTAACCCTTTGACATGATCTTGGATGAATTCATGATTGATTGCCGATCCTGGCACCTTCTCCTCCATTTCGAACCAGTGTTTCATGATCCCATGCATGAAGGCAATGTCACCTCCGATGTTCACTTGATACACATCATCGGCAATCTTCGTCCCGAATAAAGCTGATTCAGCAATTGAAGGGATCCAATATTTTTCCATTGACGGTTCGTAATATGGGTTGATGATGATGATTTTCGTGCCTTTACGTTTTGCGGCATACATGTACTTGGTTGATACAGGCTGATTGTTTGCTGCAACCGACCCCCAGAACACGAGGACATCTGTGCCGATCCAATCTTTATAATTACAGCTGGAAGCACCGATCCCAAGTGACCTGCTCAATGCGGTTTTTGAAGGTGAATGACAGATGCGTGACGCATTGTCGATGTTGTTCGTCCCTAAAAACCGTGCAACCTTTGCTGCAGTGTAATACGATTCATTTGTAATTCCGCGCGATGTCAAATAAAACCCGTATTGTTTAGGGTCCAGCCTTTTCATTTTCCCAGCAATCAGATCAAGTGCATCGTCCCAAGAAAGTCGACTGAATTTCCTTTCCCCAAGTTTACGGATCAGTGGATATGGAATCCTTCCCAGCTTTCTTAATTCTGTACTGCCCTTTCTACGGAGTTCATCAATATCGGCATGAATGACTTCAGGCTTCATTTCAGGCATTGTGTTCAAGCGAAGAACATTCAATCGGGTCGTACATAGATGCGGTCCTTGTAATGTCTGGTCTTGTAAACCAGCAACTCCAAGGGCACAGCCGTCACACACACCTTGAGTCAAAATCCGTGTTGCATATGGCAGATTGTCTTTATTTTCCCACGCTACTTTTACTGTATCTCGAATATGATGCGGCTTTATTTTGCCTAATCCAAAGGGAACCTTGCTCACCCACAAGGACGGATCAGGATTCTTATTCAGTTTCATCGGGCCAGAATGTTTCGTCTTCCCCATTTCAATTCACCTTCCCTGATCAGCCAAAGGTGACTGATTTTTATAATCTAATAGTATTATGAAAGCGGATTCAGTTCAACATCCTCCCTGTCCGCCAATTTTTATGCTTGTTTATCTTAACAGAATCTCGGAGAAAATTGTCAGTATGGATCGAATTGTTAAAGGAGTTTTGTTCTTGTTGTTGAAATAATGTTCTTAGCAAACATAGAAGGATAGAAGGAGCCTGGAGAATGAGAGAAAGTTATAAACTGCGAAATGAGGATTGGCTGGAACATGCAACCATCCTTGAAATCCAGAAAACGATGAATAATGGGGAGCTGTCTTCACTACAGCTTGTAAGCCGTTATTTAGAATATATTGCTAGGAACAACCATTCCGGAGCCAGCTTGAACGCCGTAATCGAAGTGAATCCAGAGGCATTGCAGATTGCAGAGTCACTTGACGCAGAACGAAAGCTGAAAGGGATGAGAGGGCCGCTTCACGGTATCCCGATTGTTTTGAAAGATAATATCGAGACTGCAGACTTGATGCATACAAGTGCCGGTTCTCTCGCATTAAAAAACAATTATGCCAAGGAAGATGCCACGATCACTCGGAAATTGCGGAAAGCGGGTGCAGTCATTTTAGGAAAAGCAAACATGACAGAGTGGGCGAATTTCATGAGCATGTCGATGAAAAACGGCTACAGTTCCAGAGGCGGCCAAGTCTTAAACCCTTATGGCAGGCATTTTGATGTTGGAGGTTCCAGTTCAGGCTCAGCAGTTGCTGTTGCTGCACACTTCTCTACACTTGCAATCGGAACAGAAACATCTGGGTCGATTCTAAGCCCTGCTAGTCAGAATAATGTAGTGGGAATCAAACCGACGGTCGGCCTCATCAGCCGTGCAGGGATCATCCCGCTTTCCCACAGTCAAGATACGGCAGGGCCGATTGCTCGATCTGTAACCGATGCAGCAATTTTACTGGGGGCTTTGACAGGGCAGGATGAAAAGGACTTCATCACGCAAACGAGCATTGAAAGAAGTTATCGGGATTACACATCCCACCTGAATGCAAATGCGCTTTACGGTGCGAGGATCGGTGTAGCGCGCTCTTTGTATATCGATATTTTACCCGAAGACAAACGACAGGTGATGGAAAAAGCGATCGAGGATATCAAGAAAGCCGGTGCAACCATAGTTGAACTTGAATCGATCTCACCGATGGAGTCAGATTCTACATGGGACTACAATGTCTTGTTGTATGAATTCAAATCTGATCTGAATGCATACTTGGATAAACTGCCATCCACTTCTCCAGTGCGTTCATTGGCGGATGTGATCCGGTTCAATGAAGATCATCCAGAGCAGACATTGCAATATGGACAAGACATCCTGATCGAATCAGATAAGACATCCGGAACGATGACTGAACCTGCCTACCTTGAGAGCCGCTTACGTGACCTTCAGCTGTCTAGAACGAGAGGAATCGATGTCGTCATGGCGGAGCATCAGTTGGATGCGCTGCTCTTTCCTAATTCAAACGGTGCCGGAGTAGCAGCCAAAGCAGGCTACCCATCCATCGCAGTGCCGGGCGGGTTTACAAAAGAAGGGCAGCCAGTAGGAGTAGTATTCTCAGGCCTTGCCTATAGCGAACCTTCATTGGTCGGATTGGCTTACGCTTATGAGCAAGCGACGAAACACCGTAGGCTTCCAGAATTGAATTGAGACTTCATTTTGAAGTCTCTTTTAAATGGGTTTTGTAGATCATCGCCTCTAACCTAATACCTCAATCGAATCGTCGACATTGATCGTCCCAGGCTTTTTAACAGATGCATAAATGCCAAAAATCTGTTTATTTTCCTTGACTACAGTTTTCAAGACATTGGAATCCACTTCTTGTGTCTTGGAATCAAAATTGACATAAGCACAACGTTCACAACCTTTTTCTATATGCAGAATAACATCATTGATTTTGAGGTTCTTACCGATCCAGGCCTCTTCTATGAAAGGTCCGGCATTCCCTAGGGTCATGACGATGTTCGGCCTGAATCTGAGCATATCCATTTGTTCGCGGCCACATAAGCGCGTGAGTTCTTTTAACGAGGCTTTGCTAGTCAGCAATAATGGAGAATCCCAGTAAGCTGGTCCTGTTCCAGCGGGATCTGAATGGACAAGATTGATGTCCGCACCAGCCTTTCTCTCAAGATCCATATAGACCTCTTTATCCCCCTGTTCATAACGCTTCCCTTCTTTTATAAAAACAAGAGAACCTTCCTCCTCTAGTTTCACATCATAATCCAATAGAAAAGGTGATTCAGGGATAGTTAGATGCTTCCCAGGCTTTTCACTTCTTTCCCATGCAAAAACCCGATCTCCTTCAACACCATAATCATGGACTGTAGCAGCTGATAAATACTCACCTTGCATGGATTTCACCGGATATCGGATCACTTCTGTAACTTTACCTACATTCATATTTCATAACCTCCGATTCTTTTCCTTTTGATAAATATTCGGAACAACCTAGCCATTCCCTTCCTTATCGATGGCTGTTTTCGTATATATAATTGCTCTCTTGGATAAGGTTGAGGTACGATTTGCTTCCGGTATGGTTTGTATTCTATTTGTGGAAGTACATCCGTTAAACGTAATGGAACATACGCAGCGTCAACGCTAAAGTCTCATTATACATCAGTTGAAATGTTGAGAAGTGCAAAAGAAAAACCTCAGTTTTGTGAGGTCAATTGCTTAAAGAGATATCTAAATATTTATCATATCTTTGCTTTTCAACATTTAATTCATAAATTCTAATGAAATTCACTTCAAAATTGGGATAAGGTGTCAATTCTTTTTCTGCTAACCCTTCCATATCTATTAGTTCTTGTTTTGATAGTCCAGTAGAAATGTTTCCCCCGTAATGTTCTTTCCCCAATGTTATGTCGGGTACAAAGGCATCAAGCTCAAAATATTGCTTGATTAAGCCCTCTGAGGGTGAAATTACTAGCACTATTTTTTTGTGTAAATCGTATTTAAATATAAAATGTTATCTCCAAAATACATTGGTTTATCTAACGAAACTTGAAAAGGTTGGAAATTCTGACATACTTTTTGTACTTTGTCGATCCACTTTTTATCTGGGGTTAATCCCCCTTGGGCTTTCAAAGTTATATGTGGTTCTACACCTAAATTGTTTACCCATCTTCTTTAAAAATGCTTAATTCGTTTTAAATATTCTTCAGGCGGGACAAGTCCAATAAAATACTCTACTTTCATACTTCTCCACTCCTACTATATTCAGTTTTTATAACAACAGACAATATTTTGTGAAAAACAACAATCTTTTAGAAAACAGCTTTATTGAAAAAGGACCAACCTTTAAGAAGTTGATCCGGATCATCATGATTGTAATCTTTGTTGAAACTTATGGACTCGTGGTGCAAACAACTGTACAAGTGGACCAATCGTAAACGTGACAATCAGGGTCCCCAGTCCAATAGGGCCGCTAAAGAGAAATGCAATCACAAGTGCAGACAGCTCACCGATCGTTTTCGCCACACCCATACTTACACCCAGTCGCTCCTGTATCGCTAGCATAAGCTTATCGATCGGGATAAGCGGGAAGTTTGCTTGCAGATAAACCGCAATCCCAAATGCTAATATCAACATTCCAACGATGAAGAGTATGATTTGTTGCAGCAAACCACTTACTGTGAATTGGTCCAACACCAGGAGCAGCCAGCTGTCAATAAAAAGGCCTGCTAGAAAAATCGTAATTACCGCAAGCAAATCCGGGCGAGAACGCAAAAGAAATGCGTTCAAAATAATCAGGATGATACCGACAATAAAAACCCAGCTGCCGACCGTCAAACCGACTGTTTCTGATAACCCGACATTGAGCGCATCCCAGGCCCCTGTTCCTAATCCTGCTTTTATTGTAAAACTGACACCAAGTGATATCAAAATTAATCCTGTTAAAAAACTGATCAAACGTATGATGAACGATTTCATGTTGTCTCCCCCAACCAAAAATTCATCTATCCATCATACCACGTTTATTTTGAAGAAGGAATCAGATTATCGCATTGCGCATTCTGATCATTGAAAAATTCAAGGAAGATTTGGGGATTTCCTCCCTTAGCATTCTTAATGAGGGTAAGTACCTTAATTCGACTCTTTCCTCTGTAAGAAGAAGTGGTAATCCTTCGAGTTTTTGGACAGAAATCGGGACAACCGTTGAATGGGAGGTGTAATATCCTGCATTTTGATCGAAGCAGCTGAACAAACTCCCTTCGAATGTGTATTGATAGATCGTCGCTTCCTTCAATCGTTCCAACCAACGACTTTCAATTGCAATGACCATCCTTGCATGCACGTTGTATTTTTCAAGATCACTTTCCGAAGTCTGGTACCCTTTCCAAAAGACAACCCGTGGGCAGTCCCTAGGAAAAAGGTATAGCGGCCGATGGGTTTCATCGATCGCCCAAACTAGAGGAGGTTCATCCGGAAACGATGCTGGTTTTCTTGGATGAAATTCCTCGATCATCCCGTCTTCGCTAAAGTGATAGTATTGGATCAAATTTTTCGACCCTCCATTGTCTCGAGGTGTGCGGAACAGTTCAATAGCTTGACTTCCCACTTATTATTTACAAATTTGAAAATGGAGACCGACGTATTCCCGAAACGGCATCTTTCATAATCTTCCAGAAGATATGTGAACATATCGTTGAGTAAAGCACCATGACTAACAACGATGACACGTCCATCAGGATGTCTATGTGTGATTTGATCCGTGAATGATTTGATGCGCGTAAGGATGTTTTCTTCCTTTTCAAAATGAAGGTCAAGATCCCGCCAATGTTCTCCCCATCGTTCGATACGTTCCTCTTCATTCGTTCCTTCCATATCACCCCAATGGAGTTCACGAAGCCGTTCATCTGTTTGGACAGGCAGGTTTAGGACATTCCCTATTACTTCAGCCGTCACTTTAGCACGGCTTAGATCACTCGAGTAAACCGTATCCCATTCCTCGCCTGCAAACCTCCGTCCTAATGTTTTCGCTTGAAGCAACCCTTCTTCATTAAGGGGAATATCTGATTGCCCTTGAGCTCTTGCTTCTAGATTCCAATCCGTAACCCCGTGTCTGATGAATGCAATTGTTGTCATACTGACCCCTCCCTGTATAAATAGCAGACTCGTAATATTCGCTAACAAACGAAAGAAACCTTCCTGCTTTTTGAAAAAACTCTACATACTTAATAATTGATTTTCGCGAAATTCACACCCTGGAGAAAAGCGAAAGCGACCCGCATAGTCACGCAGGTCACTGGAAAACTGACGAGGAAGCTCGAACCAAACAAAGACTTGGTTCTGCATGGGCTCATAAGATGTTAATCAATGTGTCGACCGCCGCAGGAGGGCTGAAGTGTTCCAAGTGGTTGGGCGATGGAGCTGGACATCACTTCTCTGCTCCAAACTACGGGGTCTCGTCTGGCTCGCTTTTCCAGCAGGAGTGTTGCAATTTTGCTTGGATTTTTAACATGAAATTTAACAAGCCTAAAAAAGGTTGCATGAACTAATTCATTTCATGCGGAAAATTATATGTGTCGTCAAGAACAAGACGCTAAAACACTTATACGAACTGTGGTTGATAGTAAAAGTCAATCAGCCTAAGATGCTATATACACTGTCTTAGGAGGGGTAATGACCGGTCGTATATAAGATGATCCTTTTCTTGAAATAAGCGCCTGAAGCTAGGACCGATAGAAAAAGGGCAGCTTTACAATAAGCAAATCTGGCCGGCTGTAAATAAAATTAAGCGCGATCAAAAGGCCTGCTGTAATGACGATAAAATCCTTCAACGAATGGTCCAAGCGAACTGCGACATCGGCTCCTGCAACAATCAAAGCTCCGATAATGCCTGGTACAACAACATAGTAGATAAGATACTCCCCTAATGGGATATTGCTGAAGTTATAGTTGATAAGCTTTATGATGATTGCCAATACGATGATCAACCAGTACACATTCAGAATTCTGCGATTCAATTTTCGGGTTTCAAGTTCCATCCGGCTCATGGGCCACCCCGCGGTCTAGTGATTCTGTTATCCTTCTTTGTTGATATTTATGCTGGCAATCCGTAACAAGCTTGCGTTCAACATAAGAATATAGCAAGTCCTAGTAATAAGGAGCTATCAGGATATAGACCAATACTCCTGTCAGGCTGACATAAAGCCAAAGAGGCATTGTCCACCTTGCAATTTTACGGTGCTTTTCAACTTGCATGGTCAAACCACGTACTAAAGACAATAGCGCTAATGGAACAATGACTGCTGCCAAAATGATATGAGTGATTAAAATGAAATAGTAAATGTATTTTAATGTTCCTTCTCCACCGTAAGACGTTGATTCAGCAAGATAGTGATAAGAAACGTAAGAAATGAGAAACAACGTTGTCGATGTGAATGCCGCAAATATGAAACGACGATGCAATTTGATATTTTTATGCAGGATGAACCAAAGTGCTGCAAGTAAAAAAACAAACGTAAAACTGTTAAAAATAGCGTTCAATAATGGCAATACGGTGATATCGAAGCCTGTTTCCCCCTCATATTCTGGTAAAAAGAACAGGACAACGACTAAAGCATTTATCAAAATCGATAGGAATACGACAATTCCTGTGTAGCTTTTTTTATTGGAAGTCGGGTTATGATCCATGGTTTCTCTCCTATTCAGCAATGATTCTCCTTCAAGGATAAAAGATGTGTTACCTGTAGGCAACTTTTTGTCCATGAATCCACATAACGTTCAAATATGTCCAATGAAAATCAACCGATTTCATCCCTTTGGTTTTTGTGGTTTATTCTTTCCAAATCTTCCAATACATCTTCTAATGCTAATAATTCATAAATAACCGTTATTCGCTTGGAAATATATCGTCTAGCCCTGGAAGTTTCGGTACCATCACGACGGTCCCTCTCAGAGATGAATATTGATTCAAGCTGTTCAATCAGCTTTTCATGCTGTTCATTCACTTTATGACGGGGATCTTGTAAGACAGCGGCAATCGAAGTAGCGGAGTCGATAATCGTTCTTGACTGTTCTGGAGGTAGATTCGTCTTCTCTATACTAAGATATAACAAATTCCCAAAATGATAAAGAATCTTTTGGAAATATTCCAATTTTTTAACAACAATCCCAAATTGTTGGATGTCCTTCAAGTTGTGTCTCCTATATTTCCATTCCTCACGTTGATACTGGGCAAGGGCAAATGTACGTTCCAAATCTTTGCTCAAACGTTGATATTCAGTCCGTAACCCTTTTGGATTTTTTCCTTCGACAAACTTTTTCAACAGTTCCCCGGACCCTGAATATAACTGGTCAACCTTCTTGATGATCATGTCATTATAATGAGGTGGGAGGATTATGAAATTGATGACAGTAGAGACGACCAGCCCGATCAGAGTCGTGCTTAATCTCACGAAGAAAGAGTTCAAAAACTGATCCTCGGTTTCTGCAATCATAGCTACAGCAGTCAAAGTCGCAACCAACATTCCTGCATCAAGCCGCAGTTTATGGCAGACCGCGAGTGTGAATGTTGCTGCCAGCGCATAAGCAAGTGGTGATTGGCCGAGAAAAGATTCGAACAGCATGGCAAAGCCAGCACCTATCATAGCTGCCGGAAAACGGATCATTCCTTTTTTAATCGAATCGGAAGCAGTCGGCTCAATGGTGACGATTGCTGTAATGACAGCAAAAAGAGCTGGCAGATTGAAAATATTGCAAATCAATGCCGTAACAAATGCAGCAAGACCTGTCTTGATCACCCGTCCGCCAATCCATTTATTTAAGGTGATTTTCTTCACTGTCCATCATCCTGAAAAATCAGATTTCCTCTTATTGTATCAAGTGAAATTCCGTATTTCTACTGCTCATCCATCCCCCCTTATTCTTTATAGCCTTTTTCGTATATAAAAATCGATCATGATTTAATCTGTCGGCGTTTTTAAATCATGAAAATCCTTAAAAAATTTTCGGATTAAGCGTTCCAAAGACTGCTAATATATGACAAAATATAGACAGTAGTCTACTAAAAGTGAGGGAAGATGGATGTTTTGTTCAAATTGTGGCAACAAACTGCAAATGAATGATCAATATTGTGAAACATGTGGAGCAAAACGCCTGTCAACCGTAGAGTCTACTAAAAGTAACATGAAACAATGGCATTGGCTGATTCCGATGATCGCTTTCCTTCTTGCAGTAATCTGCCTATCAGGTTACTTATTCACAGAACATAAAAAGACCCACTCAGCGATGGAAGCTTTCAAAAAGGGAGAAACTGCAGCTCTAGAAGGCGAATATAAAGAAGCTCGTAAATATTTCAAGGAAGCCCTTGCTCTACGTTCAAAATTTCCTGCTGCTAAAGAAAACATGGAACTTGTCAATTCAGCGATTGAAATAAAGGAACGCTTACATATTGCTGCGAAACATCAAAATGATCAAGAATTCAACAAGTCTTATGAACAGCTCGAAAAAGCAGAAGGCATCCTTTCAACATACTCGGGGAAAGTAGCCGATTCGATTGGAACTGATATCAGGAATACCCGGATGAATGTCAAAGTAACAGAGATCAGTCACGAAATGAAAGGTAAATCTAAGCTTGAAGAGCTCGAACCGATCCTGGTAAAAGCAGAGAAACTTGATTTAAAAGAAGCAGAGGAAATTGCAGAGGAAATCCGGGATCGGATCGCGGAAATAGCTTTTGCACAAGCGAACGACTTACTGACCGACCACCAGTTCACCGCAGCACTCGCCTCTGTAAAAAAAGGCCTATACCACAAACCAAAAAATGAAAAGCTGATCAACTTGAAATCTACTATCCAGAATGAACAAGCCGCTTTCGAAAAAGCGGAAGAAAAACGGTATGAACAAGCTCTCATTGCAGCTTCAAAGGAAAAAGAGCATAATTTGAATGACGCACTCGAGGTTACTTCCATAAAGGCAAAGTTCAATGATTTGGGCGACTTGATCGTCAAAGGGTCTGTAATAAGTAAAGCCACGGTTCCTATAACATCTGTAAGTATTTCATATTCCTTAATGGATGATAAAAAGCGGGTATATGATGAAAATGAGGTGTATATCTCCCCAGATGTTCTCTATCCTGATGAAATAGGAACTTTTGAATACACCCATTATTTAATAGATAAAGAGCTTAATGTGGAATTCAACGAAGCAAATTGGTACCTTCAATAATGGAAAGGGAGGATTAGAGTGAAACGCCGTGCTATTCTCTCCATTATCATAACCTCCTTGATCATAATTGCAGGCATTTTTGGAGGTTATTCCTTACATAATCATTTTAGCAGTATGAAAGTATCCGCTACTTCATCGATCGGAGAAGTAAATGCAGAAACAGAAAAGATAGAGAGCCCAAAAGAGAAAGATCTAAAAACCATCATTCATGAAAGTCAAAAAAGTGTCGTCCAGTTAGAAGTCGCCCAGGACGGTGGTGAAAGTATCGGTTCTGGCTTCATCTATAATGAAAACGGGGATGTGGTCACAAATGCCCATGTCGTAAAAGGAGGCAAGAGCATCTTGGTCCTTACGGCAAATGCCCAGCAATATGAGGGACACCTAATCGGTATTGGTGAATCCACAGATATCGCTGTTATCCGCGTCCCTGAACTAGCTGGGGAACAGCCCCTTGAAATTGCTGAAACCCATGAGGCTGAAATCGGGGATGAAGTGGTAGCATTGGGAAGTCCCCTTGGGTTACAGAACACGGTGACAACCGGTATCATCAGTGGTTTGAATCGAGAATTCACTATTGATGACTATACCTATTCAGGCGTTTATCAAATTTCCGCGCCAATCGCTAAAGGGAACAGCGGCGGTCCTTTGATCGATAAACAGACTGGACAGGTACTTGCGATCAACTCCGCCGGGACTGAAGAGGGCTCGATTGGATTCAGCATCCCTCTCTCAGACGTTTATAAAAGGATTATATCGTGGTCTGAAAATCCTGATGAACATACAATGGGACCGGAGGACAGCTCCAGTCACCCCTCTGACTTGACATTGGATGCTAAAGAGAGTGAATATCTGGTCGGCTATTTTTTCGGGAATTTAACTATTGGAGATTATGTAACAGCCTATTCCTTGCTCGGGAGTAATTGGCAGACGAGTACTCCTTATAAAAAGTTCCGGGAAGGCTATCTCCATACAATAGACATTACCATCAATAAAATCAGCAGCGAACCGGTTGAGGAAGAAAATAAAATCATTGTAACGGTCATTATTGAAGCACTCGAACATAATAAAAATAAAAATACAGAGACTGTACTGTATAAATGCTATTACGAAGTCGGATTTGAAAATAACCAGCTTAAGCTATTAAGTGGAAAAGCGGAAGAAATCGAATAGGAGAGCTTATAAAGGGATGATGCAGACAACCCTAGTTGATGTGCATCATTTTTCTTTTGTGGCCTGGTAATTGACTTTTTCCCGTTCCTGCGCCATTTTTACTTTTCCTTAAGTATTGCTATACTCTTAACCATAAAGGGGATTTAAAGGAGAAGGAGAAGGAAAATGAGTACGTTATTGATCGATATGGATTCAGTGATCTGTGATTTGATGGGCGAATGGCACCGCCGATATAACAAGGATTACGGTGATAACCTTAGTGCAGAGGATCTTGAATGTTGGCAAAGCGAAAATTATGTCAAACAGGAATGCGGCACCAAGATCTATGATTATTTGGATGAACCAGGTTTATTCATCCGACTGAAGCCATTGCCACATGCGATAGACGTCTTGGAACGGCTTACAGAGAAACATGAAATTTTGATTGTGACAAGCAGCAGGACCTATGCATATACCGAAAAGGAGAAATGGGTCGAGAAGAACCTCCCATTCATAGGGGCGAAAAATCTGATTTTTACCCATCGGAAGGATATGGTCTATGGAGATGTACTATTTGACGATGCACCACATAACCTGATCGCTTTCGAAGAGTCAGGTCGAAAGGCAGTGGCAATGGATTATCGATACAATCGGAATGTAGATGTTGATCGAGTACATAATTGGCTGGAATTTGAGCAATGGGTTGAAAACTATGAAATGGGTGAACAATCGTGATGACAACGGATATTCTCATTATTGGCGGAGGGCCTGCAGGGTTATCTGCAGCAATCTGGTGTCAGCGTCTTGGCCTGGACTATCTCCTAGTTGAGGAACAAGCGGAATTAGGCGGTCAATTGAAAGACGTCCATAACCGTATCATAGACTACCCTGGGAACATCTTCGAAAATGGAAGGGCACTAAAAGAACACTTAGATGCTCATATTGGAGAATTGAACGTTCAATTCCATTTACAAATGAGGATCGAACACCTGGATCATGCTAATAAGACCGCTGTTCTCGTTCAGAATGAACATGAAAAGAAAATCGATTATAACTATTTGATCTTGGCAACAGGAACATCGGTAAGACGGCTTGACATACCTGGGGAACAAGAAATGATCGATCGGGGGGAAATTTATTCTGCCACAAAAGACAGGCATCGTTTCGAAGGAAAAAAAGTCGTGGTAGTCGGTGGGGGAGATCGGGCATTCGAAGGTGCTCTATTATTAGCTGAATGTGGCGCAAACGTCTATTTGATCCATCGCTCCAAAGAGTTCCGGGCACGTGAGGAATTCAGGAAACCTGTCATGGACCATTCAAAAATAACCATCCTGTGTGACACTGTCGTCCAAAATATCAAACATGATGAAAATGGCATCAAGGGAGTCGATTTACGAAATCGTTTGACCAACGGAACTACCCATTTGCCTGTAGAGGGCGTGTTCATCCGGATCGGTGTACAGCCGAACATCCGCCATGTAAAAGAATTCGTCACCCTGGATGAAGAGAAATATGTACAAGTAGATTCATGCCAACTAACAAGCGATCCCTATATCTATGCAATCGGCGATGTTTGTACACACCCTTTATTTTCGAGCATTTCCAATGCAACAGCTCAAGGGATGATTGCATCAAAGCATCTTTCTCTAAAATTGTGTTGAAAGTATGGATCAGAAAAAAGAATTTAATGTATTGGTGTAAAGTCATAAAAGTAAGGGAGTGACTCAGGTTCTACAGAGTCACTCTCTCATTTTATTCACTGGGGACCAGAATCAATTCATCGCTGCTCTGGTAAGCTTCTTTCTTTAAGCTCGTCTTATGGTATCCGCCTTCTACCCAATCATCAATTTGGTCATCATACCAATCGCTTAAGACGTGCCCTGATTGACCAGGTCCTACGACGTTATATGACTCAGTCGGTTTTGCCATATCGACAATAGTCCGCCAAGCTGCACCGTGGTTCACTTTTCCGGTTTTGTGATTCCAGCCGGCTGCCATCACAGTCACGCGGCTCCCTCCTACTTCAGCCTGCTTAGGGTTGAACAGAAGATTGAGCGGCTTGACTGAACCAAGTGGGTGTTCCAATAACAGAGAATGATATTTTCCCCAGCGCCAATCATTGACATCATTACCTTGCAAGGAGGATGATTCTTTTACAGCACGGCTGAAAGCTTCAGTAGCCACTTCATTCAGTCCACCCGCTTCATTTATCCATATACTCTGCTCACCACGGCTGGCTTTACGGATCAGCTCGTCAACGACCTGCGCTTTTCCATCAAAGAGATTCATCATTTTGGAATTGATCTGGCCTTTAAATAAACCATTGCTGATCTCTGCCATCCATAAATGGAATAGGAGAGGTGCACCTTGATCTTTATGATCTTCGTAGTTCCATTTCGCAAGTAATGTGAAAGCATCATTTTCTACTTCATTGAATTTTGCTCTAGCTAACCTCTTAAGTAGCAATGGAATCATCTCTTCCGCTTGAAGGTTGTACTGATCCATCTGAAGGTCTTTCATATCATCTGCTGAAAATTCCTGGGCTCTAGAGAGACGCTGATCGATTCGTTCATGACGATAAGGCTGTGCCCATGTATGTGTAATATGATAAGGATACTCGTCATCGATGATCCTATTATTTGCGGTCGCAATAAAGCCTTTATCCGGGTTGACAACAGTTGGCAATTCGTTCCATGGTATGTAACCTTCCCATTCATATTCACCCGTCCAACCCGGTACCGGTACCATGCTGTACCCTTTTTTTCTGATCGGTATTAGACCATTTGCCCTGTATGCAATATCCCCATCTACGGAAGCAAAGACAAAATTTTGTGCAGGCGTATGGAAATATGTCAGTGCTACTTTAAATTCAGGCCAATTTTCCGCACGGTTCATCCTGATTACGGCTTCCAGTTCGGTGGACGGTTCCAGTGCAGTCCATTTCAATGCTAATGCTGTGCCTTCTTGTTCGTAATGCGCAAATTCGGAAATGATCGGTCCATGCCTCGTGACCATCACTTCATGGTTGATATCCGCTTCGTCTTTCACTTTGATCGTTTCACTGATGACTTCTGCTTTCTCCCATTTACCTTTATATAAAAATGAGGATGGATCCGTTGGATTTCGCCTTTCAATATATAGGTCCTGGACATCTGGACCGACATTCGTGACACCCCATGCGATCTTTTCATTATGACCGACGATGATACCCGGAATTCCAGCAAAGATGACACCACTTACGTCCATTTCCCTGGCCTTCAAGTGGGTCTCATACCAAATGGATGGTGTACCAAGCCCCAAATGAGGATCGTTGGCAAGAAGCGGTAAGCCGGATTCCGTTTTTTTGCCCGAAACCACCCAGTTATTACTCCCATTAAAAGGAGGCGGCACCACAGCATCCGCTAAATTTTTCTCAATATCGACCGGATGCTGTTTGATTGCTGATAAGATTTCCCCTCCATTTTCCGGATAGGCAGGAAATAGCTCCAATGCTTTTTCCTCAGGGAATTTCTGCAATAAATATTGCCGGAATGCTTGCCCATTCCAATGGCCGCCCAGGTCGAAAGCCATATATTTGGCAATGGCTAATGAATCGATCGGGTCCCATTTTTCCGGTTTATAACCTAGCAAAATGAATTCAGGGGGAAGTGTATTTTTCTTTGTCGCTTCAGTAATAAAAGCATTCACCCCGGCAGCATACCAATCCAGTACATTTCTCGCTTCTGAAGAGTATGCATCTAACGAAGCCTCAGCTGCTCTTCTCAACCCGAGTGTCCGGAAAAAGCGATCGCGATCAACCGTCGCTTCACCAACTACCTCACTTAATCGTCCTGATACGACCCGTCTGCTTAAATCCATTTGAAATAAGCGGTCCTGGGCTGTTACATAACCTTGTGCAAAATACAAGTCCTCCAGATTAGCAGCTTCTAAATGCGGAACTCCAGCTTTGTCTCGGTAAACAGATACAGGTGCATTTATCCCGGAAACGACCTTTTCACCTTGAATATCCGGCAGGCTCCTCTGGAGAATATAGATAGCAACAGAAGAGGCGATGAGTAATAGGATCAGGATCACGGATAACCCGATGATCATCCTTTTCCATTTTCTCCCTCGGTTTATTTCATACTCTCTTTCTAAACCCTTCTCCATCGTTCTCCCCCTAAACTCCATGTAACAAAATTAGTCGCCTTTCACCCCAGGCCGTACAGCTTTTGCTCTTTCAAACTGATCTGTCAGATCTAAATGCGGAAGCCTGTCCTGTAAGAGTTGGCCCGTTTCTGCTATCAACCCTTCCAATTCCTCTACACTTCTGGCTGGGTCAGTATATGTAAGCAAACGATGAATCCTTTCAGTTAGGTGATCAGGTCTAGCTTCCATCCTTTCACATGTCTCTCTCAACCATTTCAGTCCCGGGTGGTGGATATACATGTCATTCACTGCGCTCAAGGTGATGATGAGCTTCTGAGAGACTTCGACAAGCAGTGAATGAAGAAAAAGAGAATCTCTCCTATGGATGAGTGCTTCACGGTTTTGCCATCTCCCATCAAAATTAAAAAAACGCAAAATGAGGTTTTCTTTAAGGTTTTTTGGGTAAGGAAAAAGAGAGGTAGCATGGTTTCCGAACTGTCTTTCTCCCTTAAGAGGTATGCCATCAGCAAGCGCTCCGATCAGGCATTGCTTATCAAGGGAAATGTCTCCTTTCTTCACCGATTGGATGTACGCCTCGATTGTAGAAGTGAGAAAACTGCTGATTTCGAATTTCGTACCCTCTACCAGATAGGTCTCAGACCATTCCTGCTCCTCATAAGGGTGAAAATCAAGGATTGTACCATCGACAGCTTTAATCGGGTCCATACGGTCTTCATCCTCAGGAGGCTCATCCCATAACAAGAAAAGTTCAATGTCAGAGAAGTGGTCATCCCAGCCCCTTGAGACTGAACCCCCTACAAAAATCACGTCGAGTTTCGGATTCGACTTATATAGCTCTGCCATCTTTCTGGCTTGTTCAAGTAAATTCATGTAGCTTCTCCCCAATCATGGTAATCAATTCCAATTATATCAAAATATCTAGAGAAATTAGGGTTTAATTTTTCGGGAAGAAAAAAGAGTGTATGGGGACGAAAATTGAATAACGGATGTGCACCCCCATTTCCGGGCAAAAAGGAAAGAACAATATGTACATCCTATTCAATATTTTACCTTTATACCTATTTTTGATAGATTTACTTTATAGCCTACATATAAGGAGTGCAATTGAAGCCATGTTGGATTGGTATAATACAACGGTGGACTATGCTACCGATTTATCGCTTTGGATTGATATCGGGATTGCAATAGCCATCTTCATCGGTTTTGTCATTTTCAGAAAAGTGTTCACTAAATATATATTCAATTTAATTTCAAGATTGACTGATAAATCGTCAACTCAATTTCTTCATAAAATATTACTGGCTTTTGAAAAACCTTTGAATGCCTTCTTCATCTTTCTGGGTCTTTATCTTGCCTATCGGTCCTTAGAGTTCCGTATTGAGGATATCCACTTGCCTTTACGATTGTTCCGTTCGTCTGTAATCATTCTGGTGACCTGGGGATTGATCAACCTATCTTCGTCTTCTTCGATTCTTTTCAGAAGTATACATCGACGATTGGATTTGCAAATGGACCAAATTCTGATACCGTTCCTCTCTAGAGTGTTGAAGGTCGTTATCGGGGCGATTGCAGTCAGTGTGTTAGCCCAAGAATGGGGATACAATGTCAATGGTTTCGTGGCAGGTTTAGGAATCGGCGGATTGGCCTTTGCATTTGCAGCAAAAGAGGCATTAGGTAATCTTTTTGGCGGTGTCGTCATCATCATGGAGCGTCCTTTTTCAATCGGTGACTGGATACAAACCCCTTCTGTTGAGGGTATCGTAGAAGATATCGGTTTCCGCAGTACGCAGGTCAGGACTTTTTCGGATGCCCATGTAACGGTACCGAATGCGAACATCGCAAATGAGCCGATCACCAACTGGACTCGTATGAGAAAACGCAGAATCAGCTTCAATCTTGGTGTGGAATATACAACTCCAAAAGAAAAGCTTGAAAATGTGGTCGACCAGATCAGAACGATGCTGAAAGAACATAAAGAAGTACACCCAGAATTGATTATCGTCAATTTTGATAATTATAACACCAGTAGTCTCGATATCATGATCTATTTCTTTACGAAAACAACTGCCTGGATCAATTACCTGGATGTGAAGCAAGATATCAACCTGCGAATCATGGAAATCCTTGATCAAGAGGGTGTCTCTATCGCCTTTCCTAGCAGAAGCATTTATATGGAAAATCCAGACCATTCGATGCATCCTGTAAAGGATCATAACAACCGTACAAACCCTGGAAGAAACATCGATAACAGGGATGAAAAGACTCGAGGCTACGGAAATGAAGACGGGGAATGAACGACGATCAGTATTGCAGGATACGCCCTGATCAACCATGAAGGTCACTGGAAGCCCGACGAGGAGGCTCTAACCAAACAAAGTTCGGTTCTGCTTATCATTCAATTAAAAGAGGCTGACCCATATACGGCAGCCTCTTTTATCTATGTTCTTTATCCATTTGTAGAATATTGGCTTACATCTTCCACTTTCCCATCCATGCGGTGAATGATCAACTGACTCGGACGAGATTGGTCAGCAAGGTCCTGAGCCTCTTGATAAGCGTCTTCTTTCCTTTCAAATGTCTTTTCGGGCTTATCGCGCCCCTCAATTTTTATTTCCCACCGCTTTTTGTCATTCGGTACAATGTGATAAATCGTTTCCTCCATCACTTATCTCTCCTTCAATATCGTTGTACAGGATACATACCCGCCTACAAAATATTCACACATTAATCTCCTTTTTCCGGAAAAAGTATACATACGGAGGTGATGATCATGAAGAAGAAGAAAAAGGACCCTACAACGATCGGACTGCCATCGTCCCAGCCAGAGGGCCAAGGAACAGGGTATGAAAAAGGGCTATCTGTCGATTCGGCAAGAAAGAAAACAAAAAGATAACCTGGTAAAAACAATCGTGTCAGACACCGTCAATACAACATTTTTCATCAAAACCACTGTTTTCCCTAAAAATACTTTCGGGATACAGTGAGAATCAGGCACTTTGGGACATTCCCAATATAAAAAGGAGACGATTCATGTCGCCTCCTTTCCCTGTTTCATTGTGTAGAGTTGTCATTGTACTGATCGATCATCTTTTCAATTTCATTTTCATCAGGTTTGTCACCGATAAAATCAAATGGCAGTTCTTGTTTGAACGTCCCATTCTCATACACATGTACTGCCCCATTTTGATGAGAAACACTGTATTCGATCTCAAATGTATAGTCTCCGCGTTGGATGGCTCCCATTCCTCAACCTCCTCTTTGGCCTTTAGTATGACCAGAGTCAGTTCATTTCATTTATATCAGGGACCTGCCAATCGATTTCTTCGATTCCATTTTCGCGAAGAAAACGGTTGATCCTCGAAAACGGACGACTGCCGAAAAATCCTCGATTTGCTGAAAATGGACTCGGATGTGGAGACTTGATGATCAGGTGATGATCATTTGTAATGAGCTCTTCCTTTTGCTGGGCGTGTTTTCCCCATAATACGAAAACTAAAGGCTTTTCACGTTTATTCAAAGTGCGGATAACAGAGTTCGTAAAATTCTCCCAGCCAAGACCTTTATGCGAATTCGGCTCTTTGTGCCGGACGGTAAGGACTGTGTTCAGCATCAAGACACCTTGTTTAGCCCAATGGATAAGGGAGCCATGATTCGGTGGTTCACAGCCGAGGTCATCTTCAAGCTCTTTGAAGATGTTTTGCAATGATGGTGGTTTCCGGACACCTGGCTGTACGGAGAAACTCAATCCATGAGCTTGACCTGGACCGTGATAAGGATCCTGCCCTAACAAAACAACCCTTGCCTCCTCATATGAGGTGAAATGAAGCGCATTGAAAATATCATTCATGTGCGGGTAGACTTTCTGCTCTCCGTATTCCTGCTTCAATTGCTCGCGGAGCTCTAGATAATAGTCCTTTTGAAATTCTTCCTCCAGAACATCAGACCAATCATTTTGTAAAATTCCCATTCTATTAATCACCCGTTTTTTTAAGATTGCTAGATTTACAGGATAGTATAACATAGGACAATCTGTCATTCCGAACAGAATACGTACCGGTTTCGTTATTATCTGACATATTCTTTTTTATTTCCCCGAAAATATTAGACAAAATTTTACGTTTTTATCATATTGATCCGAATCCTCTGTCATATACGCTATAATTGAGACAGTCGCTTTGGAAGAATCAGGAGGATGAACCATGGAAATCAAAAAATTGTTCATCGAAAATATCAGCGAATTCATCTCCATAGTTGGCCGTTCCTACCCTGGAATGAAGCTGGTTTCGGAAGAGAGATTTACAAAAAGCTGTAGAAAGATTCATAAACATACAAGAAAAACTTTCCCTATACGGCGCTCACCAAGCTGGTGAACTTGTAGGCGGCATGCAATTCCACGACTTCGAAATGATGTTTCATGGACAAAGAGTCCCTGTAGGCGGGATCGGAATGGTAGCTGTTGATCTTTTACATAAAAAAGAAGGTGTTGCAAAGTCGCTCCTGGAATATTTCCATAATCATTATCATGAGCAAGGAACCTATTTCATTGCACTCTATCCTTTCCGACCGGACTTTTACAAACAAATGGGTTATGGCTATGGAACCAAAATGAACCGGGACCGGGTACGTCCTGCTCAATCGCCGAAAGGCCCATCAAAAGGACACATCACCTTTCTTACACTAGAAGACATCAATAAGATTGTCGATTTTTATAATAAGACAGCTGCTCTTACCCACGGCCTCATGATCCGTAATCTCAAAGGGTTTTCACGTTCGTTAAAACAACCGGGAAACTATACGATCGGATATGTTGAAAATGGGGAAGTGAAAGGGTATCCCGGGTTTTCGTTATTTAGAAGATACTTCCCTGGAAAACGACATCATCATTCATGAAATCTCTATGAGAATCAAGAAGTCCTTTCAGAAATGCTTACCTTTTTCCATGCACAGCATGATCAGATCCGATCAATCTATTTTGACACCCAGGATGAACATTTCATTACCTATTGTCTGAATCGAGTAACGGTCTGGCACCTTATTCCCTACATTTACATGAAAGCAATACGCAAGGTGTCGGCTTGATGTACAGGGTTCTGGACACAAAAGGATTCCTGCGGTCCGTATCATCCCTCACTTCAATGATGTGACGATTACATTGGATATGACCATCCGAGATTCATTTGTACCTGTTTAACAGCCGAACGATTCAACTGCTTGGAAATGGAAGCCTTACGATTGGCGAGAATACAAAAGCCGATGTTAGAAATCAAGCTGGATATCTCTGATTTTTCATCAATGTTGATGGGGACTGTCCTTTTGAAACGCTGTACACTTATGGAAGAGCGGCCATTCTGATACAGCATATCTTCATACTGTCACTGATCTATTCCATGCACGTAGAAAACCGATTTGCTTGAATCGTTTTTAGGAGGGAATCTCAATGAATGAAAAGTCTCACGAACGAAAGCTTACAAACCTTGCAGAAGTCACACTGACCATCGGACTCAACCTTCAAAAAAATCAAACGCTCAACATAAATGCTGACTTGGACGCAGCCTCTTTCGTTCGGAAAGTTACAGAAATCGCTTATAAAAAAGGGGCTCGCCATGTATATGTCAATTGGATGGATCAAGAAATTTCGAAGCTGAAAATCATGCATGCACCTGAAAAAAGCCTGTCTGAATTCCCAGATTGGATCAAACACCGTTCAGAAGAGTTGATCCAACAGAAAGCTGCATTCCTCTCGATCCGCAGCACTCTTCCTGAAGCTTTTTCAGGACTTGACCCAGAGCGTGTGGGAACGTCCATGAAAGCTTCCGCTCTGGAATCGCAGCACATCTCTTTGGCAAAAAAAACGGCAAGAATCGCGTTTTGCATCGTTTGTGTCCCGAATGGAAAATGGGCACAGAAAGTCTATCCACGCCTACCACCTGAAGAAGCACTGCACAAGTTATGGGAATCGATTTTCAAGGTGACAAGGGTGAATTGTGATGAACCCGTCGATGAATGGAAATCCCATATTGGATCTTTACTCTCAAAGGTAGCTGAACTGAATGGGAAACGGTTCAAACAGCTCCATATCGAGGCTCCTGGCACAGATCTGATCCTCGATCTGCCGGATCAGCATTTATGGATTGGAGGAGGCGCCTCAACACAAGAGGGTCTCTTCTTCACACCAAACTTGCCGACGGAAGAAGTGTTCACTGCCCCGAAGCGGGATGGTGTCAATGGAACGGTGAAAAGTACGATGCCGTTGATTTATGGCGGTACTGCCATTGAAGACATCGAGCTGACGTTCAAAGCTGGAAAGATAACAGAAGTGAATGCTTCAAATGGCCTTGAAACATTGAAGCATCTCATCGATAGTGATGACGGCTCCCATTTTCTCGGTGAAGTCGCCCTTGTACCGGAGGATTCACCGATCGCAAAAGAAAATACGATATTCTACAATACGTTGTTTGATGAAAACGCCTCATGTCACCTGGCAATCGGTTCAGCTTATCCTCTCTGTGTAGAAGGTGGGACAAATATGACCTGTGAGGAATTAAACGAGGCTGGATTAAATACGAGTATTACACATGTCGATTTCATGATCGGCTCACCAGATATGAACATTGACGGAATTCAACCGGATGGCCGACGTGAACCGCTTTTCCAAAACGGCTCCTGGATCAAGAAGAATTAATGTTTTTATGCTCAGGGGGTAAACTATGATTGCCAGAAAAATCCGGGAAAGAAAACGCGTCTATTTAGGACGATTTACAGAGGAGGACCTAGACAAGGTATCGGAGTGGTACCATGATGATGAATATATGCGTTGTATGGACGCCTCGCCAAGTTTTCCGTTGTTGAATCGGGATTTCAAGGACTGGGTGGAACAGAAACCTCGCGACCAAAAATCGTTCCTATTCGCAATCCGCATGAATGAAGATGACAGGGTCGTCGGCTGGGTTGATCTGGACAGCATCCTTTGGCCTCACCGCAATGCGTGGCTTGCGATCGGGATCGGTGAGAAGGAGCTTTGGGCCCAGGGACTTGGATATGAAACGATGGAGCTCATAATGAATTTCGCCTTTTATGAATTGAATCTGCATCGTGTCCAATTGACTGTTTTCAGTTACAACAAGCGCGCCATCAAGTTGTACGAACGCCTGGGATTTAAGTTTGAAGGTGCCCAGCGTGAATTTCTCCAGCGTGATGGAAAAAGGTTCGACATGTGTATGTATGGGATATTGAGTCGCGAATGGGCCGATAAGCACAAACTTCAATGAATATTTTAATTTGGAACGTCTCCTACAGGCGTTTCTTCTTCGTTTCTTGACGTTAAGTTGTTATAATCGAAAAAAAGTAATCCGATTGGTAAATGCATAGAAAAGGTAGTGAATCGTAGGAGGGTTTTTCTTTGGATCCAATTGATATTTCAAAGGTACAGCCAATCATTGATCGTTTTGTCGGTAAAGACGTATACATTCACCTTGAAACGACAAACGGAGCATACGCATCCCACTTTAATGAGAAGGTGTTTTCAGCTGGGGCTTATATCCGGAACGGAAAAATCAACTATACACGCGGAAAAATCACTGGTGATGGTCCATATCGCGCCGGTTTGAAAATGGAACTTGGTTGGATTTATGCTGAAGGACTCACCCATTGGGAGCTTGATGCGAAAAACCGCTTGCTGATGGCGGGACATGATACGGAAGGGAAACTCGCTGTAGCACTTCAGATCAGCGAAACGCCGTTTGAATAGAAAGGAGTCGGGCTTATGGAAAAACAAGTACTTGTGGTCTTCCCTCACCCGGACGATGAAGCATTTGGAGTCTCAGGGTCGATTGCATTGCATATAGAGAATGGAACCCCTGTCACGTATATGTGTTTGACACTAGGTGAAATGGGTAGAAATATGGGAAACCCTCCCTTCGCAAACCGTGAATCCTTACCCGAAGTTCGGAAAATGGAACTCCAGGAAGCTTGTAAAGCACTCGGGCTTGAGGATTTACGTATGATGGGGCTTCGGGATAAGACCATCGAATTTGAGGATCCAGAATGGCTTGCAAATGAAATCACGAAAGCGATCGACGAACTTAACCCCTCACTCATCATCACCTTCTATCCAGGTTACAGCGTGCATCCTGACCATGAAGCATGTGGAGAAGCGGTCATTCAAGCTGTCAAACAGATGCCGGCATCTAAAAGACCGAAAGTTGAATGCGTGGCATTTTCCAATGACTGTGTCGAAAAGCTGGGAGAACCGGATGTCATCCGAGATGTAAGCAACGTTCAAGATAAAAAAATTGCAACAATCGAAGCACATAAAAGTCAAACAGCAGGACTGATGGCCGGTATGAAGAAACGTCTTCAAGCAAATGAAGAGGAATTGATGAACTGGATTAAATATGAACGATTCTGGACATATAAATTCGATTGACAATCATGAAGAGGGGCTGACCCTGAGTGTCTGTGTCTCTCCATACTTAACAACATTTTGAGAAATGATCTATTGGAGGTGTCTGACCCTTTTCTTTTGAGTCAGTCCCCTCATTTTTTGATTAATTCAATGTCCTCGGGCATTCTTTTATATCAGCAGGCTCATAATCCATGTATTTAATCGTGCCTAACACCTCAAACATAACTTAATTGCGCCGTTTTCAAACAGAATTGCACCGTTTTAAAATTTGTTGCACGATTTCTTCAATGGATTGCACCAATTCAAAAATTATTGAACCGGACGTTGACTAATTGCATCATCGATCGGTTAATTGTACACAGAAAAGCCAAATTGCACCGTTCTGTCCAAACAGGCGATTCTTCAGCCCTCATCCTTTTCATCTTCACTCTCTTCTTTTTTACGGATGATGTTTTTAACCTCTCCGCGTTTAGCCTTGTGTACCAAGATAAACAGCGTATCTCTTGGTTGCAGGGTCGTATTACCCGTCGGAGTGATCAATGATTCTCCACGGATGACAGCGGTGATCAACGTATTTTCAGGAAGAGGCAAGTCTTTTATCTCATAATTCAATATCAATGCCCCTTCCTCAATTTCAATCTCCATCATTTCGTTCTTCGTTTTACCGATCGAAACCAACTCTAAACTATGGGCAATCTCAGCTTTCGCGCCTTTCGAAAACTTGAAGTATTTTGATAGCGGTGATATGGTCGCCCCTTGGATCAAGGCTGATGTAAACACGACAAAGAAAACAACATTGAATATCAGTCCGCTGTTCTCAATATCGACAACCAATGGATATGTTGCCAATACAATCGGAACGGCCCCTCTCAATCCAGCCCAGGAAATGAAAAGTTTTTCTTTCAGATTAAATTTCGTAAACACCAGGCTGATGAATACACCGACTGGTCTTGCTACAACCATGAGGATGGACGATAACAAAATCCCCTGCCAAACCACCTCAAGCAATTGATCAGGGAAGACAAGCATTCCCAAAAGGATAAACATGAGAATCTGCATCATCCATGCAAACCCCTCATTAAAACGAACAATGGAATGGCGATAGGTTATATCACGATTCCCCAAGAAGACAGCCATCGTATACACAGCAAGGAAACCGCTTGCTTCAAATAAGGTAGTGATACCGAAAGTAAATACCGCTATTGCAATCGAAAGGACAGGATAAAGTCCAGAAGAATCCAAGTTGATGTTGTTGATCAGCCATACAGCCGTTTTTCCAAGTATGAGGCCAAACAGAAGACCGATACCCATCTGCCAGAAAAAGTTGAACATTAATAGGAAGGGATTAGTCTCCGGATCCTGGATCAGCTCTAAGAATGCAACGGTTAGAAAGATCGCCATCGGATCATTGGTACCGGATTCCGCCTCCAAAGTAGAGGTCAATTTTCTTTTGATATCCTTATTCCCAAGGGCGGCAAAGACAGCAGCTGCATCCGTCGAGCCTACAATTGCCCCGAATAGAAACCCTTCAAACCAGGTTACACCCAATATGTATTTAGCTGCGATACCTGTGACGGATGTTGTGACTAAAACACCAATCGTCGCTAATGACAGGGATGGCTTATAAACCTTTTTGATGTGATGCCACTCTGTTTGAAGGCCACCCTCAAATAGGATGACGATCAACGCAAACGTACCGATCAATTGTGTAAGTATGGCGTTATCATAATAGATATATTGGCTGAGAACCATACCGACCACAATGAAAAACACCAAGGACGGCAACCCGAGCCTGGATGAGAACTTCGCGGTTATCACACCAATGATCAATAATATCGAAACAACGAGAATTATATTTTCAACACTGAATTCCATTTCCGTCCTCCCTGCCTATATCGCAATTATATAAAAGGGCGTTCAATAAAAACAAACTTCAAAACTAAGAAAAGCGCAAACGCCCCGATCAACCACGAAGGTTACTGGAAGTCCGACGAGGAGGTTGTCACCGCCACAGGAGGACTGAAGTGATCCAAGGGGTTGGGCGTTGGACCTAGACATTCCATCATCGAAACCAAATATTTATACTTTCTTATCTTTTGAAAAAAGCTTAATGCTGACATTCAGTCAACATTAAGCCTTCTTTTCCGGGGCGTGCTGTATTGAAAACAACTTTTGTAATTGGTCGGTATTCGTCGTCAAGTCAGCTAACGTATATTGATCCAACACGTTGAAATAGGCTTGCATCGCTTCATTCAATACCCCTTTCAGTTTACATACGGGGCTGATTATACAAGCGTTATTTGAGGAATCAAAACACTCGACCAGATAAAAGTCTTCCTCTGTCTTCCGGATCAATTCACCGATATTGATATCCTCAGGGTTCTTAGCAAGCTTGAACCCGCCATTTCTACCTCGTACCGTTTTGATGACACCCAGCTTTCCAAGTTCATGGATCACTTTCATGAGATGGTTCTTGGAAATTTTATAGATTTCCGCAATCTCTTTAATATTGACTAATTGGCCGTCTTCTAGAGCTGTCAGGTATATTAGCACCCTCAATGAATAATCCGTATACCGGGTTAACCGCATTGTAAGCCCTCCCCTTTCGTAAAGGAGTCTTTATTCTTTCATCCTACCATTACGGTGTATAAAGTGAAAGAACCACACTTATGATGTGTCTTTTCTATGAACACAAATGTGTCATTAGTTTGAATGATGTATTTCGTATGTATCTTTAAGGGACCTTTTTTTATAATAAAGATGTAAATAACATATATCTTTAAAAATTAGGAGCTGGTTCAGATGCTAGATCGGAAGACCATTCAAACAATCCAATCGACTGTTCCTGTACTTAAAAAACACGGGACAACGATCACATCACGTTTCTATGAACTTCTTTTCACAAACCATCCCGAATTATTAAACCTATTCAATCATTCCAATCAGCATAAAGGACGCCAGCAAGGCGCCTTGGCAAACGCGGTGTATGCAGCAGCTGTGCATATTGATCGACTTGAAGCCATCCTTCCTGCCGTTAAGCAGATTGCCCATAAACACCGTAGTCTAGGTGTAAAGCCTGAACAATATCGTGTAGTCGGTGAGAACCTTTTGAAAGCGATTAAAGATGTGTTAGGGGATGCAGCCACTGATGAGATTCTGGATGCGTGGGCAAAAGCTTACCAAGTCATCGCCGATGTATTCATCCAAGTCGAGCTTGACATGTATAAGGACGTGGCAGAGCAACCTGGAGGCTGGGAAGGCTTCCGGGAATTCGAGTTGGTGGAAAAGGAAGTCGAAAGCAAGGTCATCACTTCCTTTTATCTAAAGCCAGTTGATGGAAAGGGACTGGCAGGCTTCATTCCTGGTCAATATGTAAGTGTAAAAGTAGAGATCCCGAATGATCCACATACGCATATTCGCCAATACAGCTTGTCAGATACACCTGAAAAAAATCATTACCGTCTTTCTATCAAACGTGAAGGCCGTATTTCCATGCACCTTCATGACAATGTGAAGGAAGGAGACCTTATACTCTTGAGTGCGCCGGCTGGAGACTTCACAATCGATGTTAAATCAAAACGTCCACTTGTTCTGATCGGTGCGGGTATCGGCCTTACTCCTCTAGTAAGTATGCTGGAAACAACGGTGATCCAATCTCCTGAACGCAACGTCCATTACATCCATGCTTCGATTAACGGAGAATATCAGGCGATGGGGGACCGGATCATGGAATTATCCGAAGTCGAGCAATTGAAAGCCTATTTCTGTTTTGAAAAACCGACTGAGAAGGATCGTCGAAATCGCTGTTTTGATAAAGAAGGGTATATTGACTTACCTTGGTTAAAATCAATCATACCGGGCGACGCTGATTATTACGTTTGCGGACCTGACGGCTTCATGAAAATGGTCATCCATAGCTTGAAACAGTTGAATGTGCCTGAAGAACAGATCCATTATGAATTCTTCGGACCTGCAATCGATCTTGACGCAGAGACCCTCCCTGTTCAGAGCTGAAAACCTAGAAAATCACGCCGTTTTTTTGAAATTCACGCCAAAATCATGATTTTCGCGCCGAATAGGCTTTTTCTACTATAACGCATATTATGAAAAGGAGGCTGACTCGGTCAACCTCCTTCTTGTATTCAATCGAATAATTGTTTGTATTCACCGTATCCTTCTTCCTCAAGGTTTTCTTTCGGGATGAACCGTAGTGAGGCCGAATTGATACAATACCTTAGCCCGTTTTCGCCAGGTCCATCGTTGAAGACATGGCCTAAATGGGAATCACCGAACTTGCTTCTCACTTCTGTCCGGACCATAAAATGGCTGAGATCTTTCTTTTCCTTGATCCTTGTGGAATGAAGGGGTTTTGTAAAACTAGGCCATCCACAACCCGCATCATACTGATCCTTTGAACTGAATAAAGGTTCTCCGGAAACGATGTCAACATAGATTCCATCCCGTTCATTGTTCCAAAATTCATTTTGGAAGGGTGGTTCTGTACCATTCTCCTGGGTTACGTTGTACTGCATGTCATTCAAACCTTGACGAAGCGTTTTCTCGTCCTTTTCCATTACCCAGTTTTCCTCTATGAAACCTTTGCGGCCAGAGCCTTTATAATAGCGATTATAGTGGTCTGGGTTCTTCTCATAATACTTTTGGTGATAGCTTTCTGCAGGATAGAATGTCTTTGCAGGTAAGATGTCCGTCACAATCGGCTTAGAAAACCGACCACTTTCCTCCAAAATCTTCTTGGATGCTTCAGCCATCTCTTTTTGCTCCTCATTATGGTAATAGATAGCCGTTTTATAGGATTCCCCGCGATCATGGAATTGTCCGCCGGGATCTGTCGGATCGATTTGCTGCCAATAAAGTGTAAGGAGTTTTTCATACGGAAAAATGTCTGGATCAAAGGTGATTTGGACAGCTTCTCGATGCCCAGTCGTATTCGTGACCACTTTCTGATACGTGGGATTCTCCGTATCCCCACCTGTATAACCCGATACGACTTTTTCGATGCCCGGCATTTCATCGAACGGTTTGACCATACACCAGAAACAACCGCCTGCAAATGTCGCAAGTTGTAAATTATTATCAGTCATGTTAACACCCCCAGCTATATAGGCTGTACCTTCTGAATTATTTTTCCTAAAAAAATTCTTATACCTAATCATAGTGATTTGCATAAGATTAGCAAGTAAAACGTTTTATAAAAATAAGGTAACTCCATTCGTTTTTTTCATGTACCAAATCATGAAAAGAATTTCGGAATGGCAAAATGAAAATGGACTTTCTACTTTGTGAATATTCTTATAAAATGTCCATGAACAAAAATTATTTTTATTTCACACACATACAAAAGGGTTCGATACAATGGCCAAGGGATTCGATATAGAGGAAAAAGCAAGGATAACTTTATTGCAGGAGGGGCGAAAAGCTTTTGCCCGTGATGGTTTGCGTAAGAGGAATATAGCAGGTCTGACAAGGGCTGTAGGGATTGCCCAGGGGTCTTTCTATTTGTTCTTCACATCAAAGGAAGATCTGTATTTTGAAGTGCTTGAAGAAGAAGAAGTGAAAATCAAACAAAGCCTGCAAAATGAATTCCTGGATCAGCCTTTAAAGAAGGAGGTCTTCAAAGCCTTTTTGATCCGTTGATTCCGTTTTCTCCATGAAAACCCGCTGATCCAACAGTTATTGAAAAGAAAAAAACTTTCGCCGGAAAAATTGATGCAGCATGCTGAGAATGAGGTGATGGATCTGACCCCCTTCTTGGAGAAGTGGCGAGAGCAGGGAAAATTGACTGAAGAACGGCCAGAGATCCTTACTGCTATCCTACGATCGTTTTTCTTGATGGCCCTTCATAAAAGAGAAATCGGTCCAGGTACGAAGGGTCGACAAAAGGATCGGGTAGTGTGATATGAATGAAGACTACAACTTCAGCAGCTTTGACCGCGTTTTTGGGTAGTTTACACCTAGATCAGTCCATTTAAAGCGATTTTTGATTAAGGTCCGGGGTCAAAATGGCTCCCTCCCCATGTCGGAATAATTGCATCAAAATAAAAATAAATGCACGAACCTCTTATGAATCGCATTGCTTTAAAGTTTATTGCACCGGCTCATTGATAATTGCACCGTTTTCGATAAAAAAACCGTCCATACTCAGGACGGCTTTTGCGCAACAAGGGTGAATAGTTTAGGTATTCCGATATCGTGGACTTTTTGATTTGGCTCTTCCTCAAGTGCTTTGACTACCAGTCCTGTATCGGCCACGGCGGTAATGAGTTCCCCCAGTGTCCATTTCCTTTGTAACACTTCTGTTTTTTCTTCTCTGTCTGATGAATACTTAGAGAAGGCAACCTGCCTGTTTTCAATCGTCGGATCAAAATAATTTCCGCTTACCTTATGCTTTTTCCCTTTCGATGTGATCAATTTAGTCGAAATCGGGTGAAACTCATGCAGTACCAGTTGCCCTCCCGGCTTCAATAAATGATGAATCACATGAACGAGCGATTCCAGGTTGACGAAATAATGGAGGACACCCAGCTCCATCAGGACAATATCATACGATCCATCGCCCCTGAAAGAAAGAACATCTGACACTTCATACTGGATGTTTACTCCAGCTGCTCCGGCAACTTCTGCTGCGAAAGCGACATTCTCTTGAGAAAAATCAACCACCGTCACATCGGCACCTAATAAAGATAAGGCAATTCCTTTGATACCATTCGATCCCATCAAGTGTGCAATCCTTTTCCCTTCAACAGGCTCCATATATCGATAAAAAGATCCCAATCGTCCCTCAGGATGGTGTTTGATTTTTGCGGCAACTTCATCTGGTGCGCCGTAACGATTGATTAATGCTTCATAATTGTTTTGATTCCAGGCTGTTTGATTCTGCTCAGTCATCTGCATTTGTAAATCATGAAGATGTTGTTCGACCACCTTTTTATAACCAGAGTCTTTCCTGTTTGCATAAAGAGACTGACACCAGAAATGTAAGCCTTCCCTTTGCAGTTGAATTCGAAAAGGGTCAGTCCGTATTGCTTTGTTATACATACATTGCACCTGAACCGAGGTCCCCTCCATTTTAAAATGAAAGCTTCCTTTGTCCCTCGTCGTTTCAATAGGGGTTGGGTCATATGCCATGAAAAGCTCATGAACCGATTCCATCAGGTCCCACTGCACTTCTACCGTTACTTCATCCGGCTCCATTCTGACCCCTTGTAAGTAAAGGGAAGTGTCTTTTATAAATTGATAAAGTATCGCGTGTTGATCGAATACAACAGTGATGTTGTTGATCGTCAACCAAAAATGTGATGATTGCATTCTTATTCCTCCGTCACCTGTGTATCTCATTCTAAGATGACAGAATCGCACCCAAAATTCAATAGAACAGGCACCCCCTTGAGAGGTGCCTGTTTCAAAAGATCAGTCAGTCAATTGTGGTTCTTTAGTGGAAAAGGTGATAGCTTACTTTGTCTCCATTTTCCAGTACCTGAGTAGTTCTCGTAAATCGAATATTGCTGATTGCTGTTTCCATTGTTCAAGATCCTTCCATTTACCAAAAATTTAGGACTATTTAGAGTATTTTCATACGAATGAATCACACATAAACCGGGAATCAGGGAGTTTCGCCCGGATTATAGGTCGGTACATTTGCCCCCCTATAAAGAGGAAGGAGTAGACGATGAAATTTATGAGGAGAAAAAGGGGAAAAGGAAAAGCTGATCGATAACAACATTAGCTGTATACTCGAAAAACAGGATGAAGTGTCCGTATGAAGGGTTCATAGACAACTCACCAAAAAAGGGATGAACGTCCACATAAAGGGTTCATAACACAAGGTCATCACAAAAGTATGGAACATGGTTGGAGATAGTAGTAACAAACCATTGTTTCGTATTGATTGAAGCCTTCCGATAAAGAAAGATGGACAGCCTTTTCATTTTCAGCATTCACTGTAATCAACGCCTTCTTTAAACCGATGTTTTCTCCATATTTCAACCCTGCCCGCAGCAAGGCCCTAAGCCACTTTTATGGTAGGAGGTCTTTTGGCAAGTAAATGAATGAAAATGTGATCTTCACCTTCATGGAACTCGCACAAGGCCTACTGGAACATTGTGATGAAATAACAGTTTCATTCCACCTGCAAGATAACCTTCCTCGTGTTTCATCTTTTTTACTTCTCCGGGCAGTACCGGGGTCTCTGAACCTGCAAGTGAGGCAAAGGCATCGTTCCGGACTTCGCACCATGCCTCCTCATCTCTTTCAAATTCGAAGGTCTTCAATTCATAGCCTATAGGAAAATGAATAAATGGTTCCACTTGTGATGTCAACAGGCGTTCTATCTGCATATCCTCTTCCCCGATCATTTAAAAGCATAATAGCCCCGGCAGCTACTACGGTCACTGGAAATCCGACGAGAAGGCTGTCGCCGCAGGCATTACTTCACTTCAACTAAAATTTAATAAATTCTTATTTACTAAAAAAACTATGAATGGATAAAAAAACCACTCACAGTCTATTATATATGGAATTTCGATTATTCAGGTATTGAATTTTTTGTATTGATAAATCCATGTCCATAAATGTTCGGATCAAGATCGTTCCTTTTTTCTGCACCATCAATCAGCATCTGCTTGATATTGTCTGGTTCAGCGGCTGGATTGTGTTGAAGCATTAATGCAACGACACCTGCACAGATCGGTGTAGCCATCGATGTACCTGACATGACGAAATAGTCACCGTCTACTCTACTGGATTTTTGTAGTTTATCGATATAAGAATTCGGGGAACGCAGGGAAATAATATTGACACCTGGGGCCAGGATGTCGGGTTTTTGTATCCCATACACTGTAGGTCCTCTGCTTGAAAAACTGGCAACATCATCGTCTGAGTTGTCCACTGTATCATTATCATCATATGCACCTACTGTGATGACACGGTCACTTACTCCGGGACTCGCTATCGTTTGTGCATCCGGACCGCTGTTTCCAGCTGCTACACATACGACTATGCCATTTTCCCAGGCTTTTTCGACGCTTTGGACCATCGGATCTTTATCTTCTTTTTCATATTTTTGAGCGGTTGCTCCAAGAGACATACTGATCACATCAATTTTTTTATCCGGATTGTTCACATTATACTGGAGGCACCAATCGATACCATTCATGATTGATTCAAGGGTTCCGGACCCCATTTTGTCTAATACTTTCACCCCAATAAGATCGGCCTCATAAGCAGGTCCTTTATATTTACCATTGGAAGCTGCTCCGTTTCCTGCTGCATCACCGGCACAGTGGGTCCCGTGGCCATTGTCATCATAGGGCTCTTCCTTCTGATTGACTAAATCCACAAAGTCTATGATTCTTCCATCAATATCCTGGTGTGGATGGATCCCCGTATCAATCACGGCGATGGTGACACCTTTCCCCGATAAAGTTGTATTGTTACGAACGATATCTTCTGCACCGATTGCCGGGGTGGCAACATCGAGCAATGCTTGTACTTCTCTATTTAAATAAATTCTTTTGATCTGTGGACATTTGCTAAGGATATCTTCTAACATGGCTGGAGTGGCATCGATACTGCAACATGAAACGAAAGAGAATGTTTTTCTTATACAGCATCGTGTATGGCTTTCGATAAATTGATGCAATTCTTGACAATCATTTTCGAATGTATCCTGTGAAAACTCGATGATCACTGAAACTTTCTTCATTTTCTTGATGAAACGTTCAACAGTGTTATGCATGAAACAAGGAATCCACGTGAAAGGCCTATAAATGTAAAGCATTTGTTCGCGAAGGGGTTGGTCGATTTTATTAGCATAGGTCCGTATGGTCTGGACCATAGAATAACCAAACATCTTTTCACCTCTATCATTTTGTCAAGTTTTTACTAGATTATGTGAATCTAGTAAAAACGTTACGGTGTCCGCCCATTTAATAGAGAAAAAAGCATATATCCTGGTTAGAAAAGCTCAAACGCCCCGGTTAGCCACGCAGGGCACTGGAAGTCCGACGACCAAGTTCTATAAAGAATCAACATGAACAACGCCTTAAAAAAGGACAGATGCTTTCTTAAGCATCTACCCTATCAATTGTGGATCATGTCGTCTGTCCAATCATCGACAATCGTTTGATTTCTTGTTCGATTTCATCTTTCAGATTTTCGACAATTCCATAATCCATTGCTTTAATATAGTAGCTCTCCAATTCGTCATGATATTCCTTAGCTTCGGCCAGACATTGGATGGCACTTTTCATATTCGAGGCATACCGTTCAGTTATATCCAATAATTCTGTTGCATATTTTTCATCGGTTCCTGGTGTGATCGTCCTTTTATACATATCTACGATTTCATCATTTTCTCGATCTGGAAAATACTCATGAGGCGCTGTACTATCAAAGATTGCAATCCCCAGCTCACGAATGATGACCATGTCAAGACTGTTCGGATCGAATCCGCAATGATAGACTTCTACATCAAAACCTTTATCCTCTGCTGTAGCAGCGACTTTTTTCAGCAATGTCGATTTCCCTGAACCAGGTCTTCCTTTTATAAAATAGCGTTTGTAGATATCTTCCGTCAGATTCGGGACGAAATCTACTGCTCCTTTTGGCGTTGCAGCTCCCAGGAAGCGGTGAACAACCTTTGCGCCTTTGTTCAATGATTTTCCTCCAAAAAATTCTTCGATTAATTCATTTGTCAGTTGGTCGGCTTTTGTAAAGTCCATATTTTCGATATAGATTTTTTCCCATTCATCATGGATCACCAATGCTTTAGCAAAATAGGAATAAGCTTCATCATAAGCATTAGCAATGTTATCGTTGAGTTTCTTGATTTCTTTACGGTTAGCTTCCAATACAGTCGAATCCCAGGCTGTCCCTAAGTTCACATATTCCTCAATCGCCCCAGGATATTTTGGTTCGATTACATGTGGAGCCGTTCCATCAACTATTCCTACCTTTAGACAAGGTATGATCACCCCATCGATCGAATCATTATCGGATGAACAATGGAGAAACTCAATATCATAGCCTTTATCGTTCCATTCATACCCGATTGCTTTCATAAGCGAGGATTTTCCAGTACCGGGTCCGCCTTTCAAGATGAACAACCGGTCCAGGCTATCAAGACAAGATTTATATAAACTGTGAAAACCTCTAGCCGTATTGCCGCTTGCGAAATAGTTGGTGATTTTACCTGACAAAAAGAGCACTCCCTCCCATTTATCATTGTGTAACCTCTTTTATTGTATGCAGATGGTCTTTTTTAGGTGATAGCCTATAAATGTCTGTTTAGAAAACGGGTCTGACTGGGAACTTGTAATAGAAATTCATCGTACGGAGGGATTATGAAGGAAATCCGACTGAAAAGAATTTTTGAATCAAAATCTGAAAAAGATGGACAAAGAATACTTATAGATCGAGTTTGGCCAAGGTGAATATCGAAAGAAAAAGCAGATTTGGATGTATGGCTGAAAGAGATTGCTCCCAGCACCAATTTACGCAAATGGTTCGGCCATGATCCTGAGCGATTTGAAAAGTTCAAGGAACAATACAAAAAAGAATTGGATCATGATGAAGAAAAGCAAGAAGCAGTGGAAAAGCTGAAATCTTACATGGATCAAGGTAAAGTGTCCCTTCTGTACTCAGCAAAAGACGAGGAACACAATCACGCTATCGTACTTAAGGACTATCTCGCCTAGAAAACGTCCAATTGTTCAAAAATTTTTCACAAATAATTATTATCGTGTTATACTATCTGTAACAAATCGTTCACAAATTGGTTGTAAATTTGTCACAAAATACGTAACATAGTATCAGGATGATTTCTTTGTAAGCGTTAACACTCGTTTGAAGGAGGGAGGCGTTCAATCATGGACGTATTCTTAGTTTATTTACTGGTAGCAAGTGCGACGCCGCTCTTTTTGTGGCAGGACCGGAAAAAACTTGCGATCTTACAAATACCATTCATCTTATGTATGTGGCTCTATGTTGTGTTGTATTTATCATTTGAACTCAGCATGCTGACACATATCATCTTAGGATCCATTTTCGTGGCGAATGTCATTTTTGCACATGTAGCTGCATTTATGATTTTCACTGGGCACGCGTTCAATAAAGCAAAGAAAATATGATTATGTAAAAAAGGAAGTAAAGTATAAAATAGAGAGGTGACCCAACATCGACGTTATCGATGTTGGGTCACCTCTTTTTATTGATTCTAATGGAACCCGTATGACAATACCCAGATCGTACCGGCAACGAGGATGACGGCAATGAATGCTGAGTGGATCATCACATGGGTCTGATGCTTTCCGTTGCTGCTCTCCGTCATGTGCATGAACATGAAGAGCTGGATGATCGCTTGGACACTCGCCAATGTGACGATGATAACGATGATGATGGTCATGGAGAATCCGGAATATAGACCTGCCCATAACGCAACCAGGGTCAAGACGATCGATAATAGGAAGCCGATCAGATGCTGCCATGGAAAGTGTGAACATTTTTTAGCCATGGTGCATCACCATCCCATACAGATAAACTGCTGTAAAAATAAAGATCCATACGACGTCCAGGAAGTGCCAATACAAGCTGGCAACAAATACTTTTCGAGTAGTTTGTTTCGTCAATCCTCTTTGGACCAGTTGAATAATGATCAAAATCATCCAGGCAATCCCCATTGTAACGTGAGCGCCATGTGTTCCAACTAGAACGAAGAACCCGGACCAATAAGCACTTGTCGTCAAGCTGGCTCCTTCATGGATGTAATGGACGAACTCATAGATTTCAAAACCCAGGAATCCTAATCCCAATAATAATGTGATGCCCAGCCAGACAATCAAGCCCTTTAAACTGTTACGCCGCATTTCATGGATAGCCAGACCGCATGTGAAGCTTGACGTCAACAGCAGGAATGTTTCAATCAAAACGCCTTTTACCTCGAATAATTCACCGGGGGTGGGACCATCCGCATAGCGGCCCACCAAAACGAGGTATGATGCAAAAAGTGTCGCGAACAAGGCAATTTCTGCTCCAAGAAAGACCCAGAACCCTAGTATATTTAAACGTCCTGTCTCCGATTGATATTCTAAGGGCGTGTCAGGAGCGTCGTGCTTGCCGTTATCAGAATGCACATATTCCATTTTTCACGCCTCCTCTACTCATAGGATTTTTCAATTCTTTCAACTTCATCTACTGGAACGTAATAACCATCATCATAATCGAACGAGCGGAGAAGAAGCATCGCAAGGACACCGATCAGTCCCAAGATTGCCATCCACCACCACTCGAACACAAGCCCAAAACCGCTTATGAAAAAGGCCACAGACATGAAGATCGGTTTCCCAGAGTAATTTGGCATATGGATCGGTTTATACTCTTTCTTCTTCTCTTGGGCGGGATCCCTCTTCATTCTAGAATAAGCATCAAGTCCACTTACCTCAGGGATTATCGCAAAGTTATAAAACGGAACAGGCGTATGCGTCGACCACTCCAGCGTCCTGCCATCCCATGGATCTCCTGTTGTTTCTCGTTCTGCATAACGGAAACTCCAATAGATATTGTAGATGAGCAGGACAAATCCGATCGCCATTCCAATCGCACCGATCGTCGCCACAACATTCAAGTCGAACCATCCGTCTGCCCACTCGTAAGTGTAGATCCTTCTCGGCATTCCATCTAGACCTAAGAAGTACATCGGGAAGAAGCAGACATTGAATCCGATCATGAATAACCAGAAGCTCCATTTTCCAATCCGTTCATTCAGCCTGTGTCCAAACATTTTGGGATACCAGAAATATAGGCCCGCAAAGCAAGCGAACACAGTACCGGATATTAGTACGTAGTGGAAATGGGAAACTAAGAAATATGTGTTGTGATACTGATAGTCAGCTGCCGCCATTGCCAGCATGACCCCTGTCACCCCACCGATTGTGAAGTTCGGGATGAAAGCCAGTGACCAAAGCATCGCTGACGTTATTTTTATCCGGCCTTTATAAAGGGTGAACAGCCAGTTGAAGATCTTCACCCCGGTCGGGATTGCGATCGCCATTGTCGTAATCGAGAAGAACGAGTTGACAACTGCATTTGCCCCCATTGTAAAGAAATGGTGTACCCAAACGATGAAACTTAAACCTGCAATAGATACCATCGACCAGACCATCGCTTTATATCCGAATAACGTTTTCCGTGCAAACGTACTGATAATTTCTGAGAATATACCGAATGCCGGTAAAATGACGATATACACTTCAGGGTGACCCCAGATCCAGAACAGATTCAACCAGAGCATCGGGAGACCGCCATCCGCTAACGTTAAGAAATGACTTCCGAACAAACGGTCAAAGGTCATCAATGCAAGTGCAACAGTCAGTACCGGAAACGCAAAGATTATCAAAATCATCGTGATCAAGGTGGACCAGGTGAACATCGGCATTCTTATAATCGACATACCTGGAGCACGCATTTTCAAAATCGTGACCAGGAAGTTGATTCCGGTAAGCAATGTCCCTATCCCAGCGATCTGTAAACCAAGCAGGTAATAATTCTGACCAGGCCCTGGACTCAGCTCTTCTCCTGCGAGCGGCACATAACTTGTCCAACCTGCTGAAGGGGAACCTCCTATTACGAAAGAAATATTGAAGAGCATAGCGCCGAAAAAGAACGTCCAAAAGCTCACTGCGTTCAAATACGGATATGCTACGTCCCTGGCTCCAATTTGCAGCGGTACCGCGAAGTTGATCAACCCGATCAAGAACGGCATGGCCATGAAGATGATCATAATCGTACCGTGTGTCGTGAAAATCTCATTATAATGCTGCGATTTGAGGATTTCAGAACCTGGAGCCGTGATCTGCGCACGCATGAGCAATGCATCGACCCCGCCTCTGAACAGCATCAAGACGGCTGCAATGATATACATGATGCCGATTTTTTTATGATCGACCGTTGTGAGCCATTCACTCCACAACCACTTCCACTTTTTATAATAAGTCAGTACGAATACAATCCCGATCGACGTAAAGACAATTGAAGCATCCGCTGCGTAGATGAATGGATCTCCTGTAACAAAGAATTCATCCCATTTCATAGTCTCTTCCCCCTTCCCTAATGATGTGATCCGTGATGTGAATCATTTTCTTCCTGTTTATCTTTTTCAGGATCTATGCCTTTACGGACTTTGACCGCATAGTCAGCTTGTTTCGCATGATCGACCCATTCAAGATGCGTTGATGAGAAGGTCAGTTCATCTGTATAGATCTCCTTCTTCATCAGTTCGTTGTATTTTTCTTGTGTAAGCTTTCGTGCAGATTGTGCTTCTTCTACCCATTGCTCATAGTCTTCTTCTGTCTGGGCTGTTACGGTAAACTTTTGCTTGGCGAATCCTTCACCAGTAAAGTTTGCGTTTCTTCCGTTGTAAGTACCAGGTTCGTCCGCTTGGAGGTAAAGCTCCGTTTCCATTCCTGCCATGTTATACTCTTGGCCTCCCAATTGCGGAATCCACAATGCGGCCATGGAATCTGCCGATGTCAGCTTGAAAAGGATCGGCCTGTCTTCCGGTATGTTCAAATAATTGACCGTTTCGATGTTCTCTTCCGGGTACGTAAAGATCCACTTCCAATCAACAGATGTTGCATGTACGACGACAGGATTTTTGTGTGATGGTGCCTTAGGAGGTTCTTCAAGCGCATAAATCGTTTTTACAGTTGGAACAGCAAGCGCGATTACGATAAGGACCGGTATCGCTGTCCATATGAGTTCCAGTACCTTACTCCCCTCATCTTGCGGGGGTTCATAATCTGCATTCTCTGGGCGCTCACGATAACGTACGATCATGAATGTGAAAAGAACAAAGACAACAAGAACGATGAAGAGCATGAAACCGATCGACAACATGATCAGATCCTTCTGTTGCAGAGCAACAGGTCCCTTTGGATCCAAAACAGCCAGATCGTTACAGCCACTAATAAAGGTAATAATAATCAGTGATATGAGTCCGAGTATGAATTTGGACTGTTTTTTCAAAATATTCACCTTCCTTCCGAATGTTGTTAGTAGAATCTATGGGTGTACAGTCATTTGGACCACGATTTTGAGTGAATGTTGGACATAAGGATTAAGTATGCGGATCACCCGACGCTCCCTTCTTGACTTAAAAACAGGATCATATTGTACAGGGTATGGGTTAAGTTTACCCCACTAAAGGTAAACATAAAACCATTCGAATTCCTTTATTCACAAAGTGTTATCAGATTGTAAAAGCTCAAAAATCTGATACAAGATAGTCAAATTCCGTTCAAATAATTGGATATTCTTTCATCAGTTTGAGTGCTCATACCAAAAAAGAGGCTGATCCACTATCAATTTTCATTGATAATTTTGCCAGCCCTTCATGAATCTTATCTTCATTTAGCAGTTTTCATGAATTCAATTGTTTGTTTCAAACCTTCAGAATAAGGGGGTTTCGGTAAAATCCCGATTTCTTTTTCATACTTTTCACCTCTAAGTACGACAGGTTCTTCCGTCAAATACATCATTTCGGTCAGTTCCCTCATCTGGGGGTTGATAAAACCGAAGAACCGGATCATGTTCGTCGTGACAGTCGATACCCGCTTCTGATAACCCGTCAATGTCCTTATATGTTGTATGATTTCTTCACCAGAAATCGTCCCTGTGGCAGGAATGTTCCAATTCTGTCCATAGGCTTCGTCATGCATGGCCAATTCTACAATTGCTTTTGCTCCATCAGGTTGAAAATGTATTCTCTTGATATTGTTTACGTCCCTACGAAACTCGCCTTTTTATCTTGGATCACGTCTTTCAATACGAAATGGATGAATGATGATTCTGCATTAGGTCCGTAATTCAGGAAAGTGGGCAATCAACACTGGAACCCCTGATTCTCGGGCAATTCCCTCAAGTTCTAATCGTATCTTCCCTTTTTTTGTATAAGGCTGCTTTTCATTCGATTCGGTAACCATTTCATTATGCTATCCGTAAGCATAGATGTTGTCCACCATCGCTAGTTTTATTTGCCGCCTTTTTACCATTTCGAGAATGTTTTTGACACTGAAACACGTCATTATCACTCAAGCCTCGTTCAACTATTCTCTTTCACGCGGTTTCATTCCTTCATTTCCCACAGGAGTATCGCGAATTTCGCTTAATTTTCTATAAGAAATCAACATAAAAAATGGAGTTTCCATAAAACTGGAAACCCCATTCATGATTCTTCTTTATGATCTAGTTATCGTCGGATTTGAATTTTCTTCGTATTTTTCTCTAATCTTATCTGACCCTTTATTCGGAGGTCCTAAGCTGATGACGAGATCACCTTCTTCACCTTTGATCGAATTTTCTTCTGTGAAGAATACGATTCTTCCTGAAGGTTTAAGTATGCATAGTAACTCTGCATCATCAGCACGTTCATTTACATATTGTTCAAATGTATATTGGTCGGTAATTCTCGTCTTTCTGAAAACGTAACCGCTTTCCACCTTTTTGTTAAGAACTTCCCAGGTTGCCCCATCGTGAAAAATGATGGTGCCTCCTACCGTTGGATTAAGCCCTCTAATGTCATCCCCTGTAGTATTATGGAGACTTAATTGATAGACATCTGTTCTGCCGAAAGTAGGGACAAACGTGTTACATACTAGAGCATTGTAAGAATCGATATCCGTTGAAGCAACCATATATTCATATGGAGTCAAGTCGATTTGATAATCCGTTTGTTCAGACAAAATTTCTCCACGGTAGATTGGGACACCCAAGTTTCGAGCAGTAATCAGACGCTCGTATGAAGAATCCGTAATCAAAACCGGGATCTCCAACCCCTTCAGAACTTCCCCAAATTTTGCACTGAAACTGCTACCACCTACTAAAAGAACACCTGGTTGGTCATCGATTGCAAGTCCAAGCTTACTGGCTAGCCATCGGATTGAGAACCCATGGGCAGAAACCGTTGCAAATACAAGTCCCAGTGTCAAGGGAATCAATAACCGTGCATCTTCAAAACCTTGTTTCCTTAATGCCCCCGCAAAATATCCTGAAACCGTAAGTGCGACGATTCCCCGTGGTGCGATCCATCCTACCAACGTCTTTTCTTTCAACGATAAATCTGTTCCTATCGTTGATAAAAAGATAGACAACGGCCGAACCGCAAACATCATCAGAATGACAAAGGAAAGAATATTCCAACTGAAAATCTCCAATAACGTTTCGATTGGCAAAGAAGCCGTTATCATGATGAACACTGCTGAAATGAGCATGACAGACATCGTTTCTTTGAAATGCCTCATGTCATCTATTGAGGTAATATTCATATTTGCCATCGTGATCCCCATCGCCGTTACTGCAAGAAGGCCTGTTTCATGCATGATTTCATCAGAAATTGAAAAGCAAGCAAGGACGAATGCAAATACAAAAGGCGACTTTAGGAACTCGGGAACATGACCCTTTTCAATCATCCAGCCAGAAACCCTTCCAAATAGCCATCCGAGAATCCCAGCCACCGCAGAAGCAACGAAAAAGAGCAATAAAGTTTGGGCGGTGACCGCTTCTTCAGTAAGGAATTGAATGATTTCAAATGCAAATACAGCAAGGAGAGCACCTAAAGGATCAACGATAACACCTTCCCATTTCAGAATTGCTGCAGGTCGTGATTTAAGTTTTGCCTGTCTTAGAAGCGGAAGTATGACAGTAGGTCCTGTAACAGTAAAAAGACCGCCGATAACAAATGCTACCGCCCAGGAAAGACCAGCAAAATAATGGGCCGCTACGGAACCTAAGATCCAAGCAATGAATGCCCCGAAACTGATAATCCGTAAAATCGGTCTGCCTACACCTCTTATTTCCCTGTAATCTAAGCTTAGGCTTCCTTCGAAAAGGATGATAGCAACAGCAGCCGATATGATTGGATTATAGATCTGGCCGAAATCTTCTTGTGGATTGATGATCCCCAAGAATGGACCAGCAAGAAGGCCAGCAAATGTCATGATTACGATCGCAGGAAAACCAAAACGCCAAGCTAACCATTGGGAGCCGATACCTAATACGATGATCAGCATGATTGTAAATAATAAAGAGTCAATCATTATGTTCTCCTTTGCCCCTGAAGTATTTTAATAAAGTAGAAATCAGTTCTTCAATCTATATTAGTATGCAAAACCTTTGTGAATTTATTGATATTTTATTCATTATACAGGTTTTAAACCTCATGTCATGTATTTTAGTTTAGCAATAATCCCTCCCTGATAAAATAAAGAAAACTTGGCAAAGCCAAGCCTTGGCGAAGGCTGAGCCTTAGTTGCACTTATACTTCGTTCGTAAACTTTTCTGCTACGCCGGTTAGCTACATCACTGAAAAGTTATACTTTTTTAACATAAAAAAGAGGCCCTCAAATGCGATTAGCATGAGGACCTTTAGATTACGTTTTTCTCAATTGTCTCACTCGTTTGATCGTTCTTGTTTTCAGTTTAAGTCCATTCCCTAAAGAACCGAATAAAGTACCTCTATGAGGATCAATCAACTCTTTATCGTTGTAATAGAGCCTCGGTGTTTTAAAAAGTGCCAATAGCGCTTGTCCAAAGGGCATCTCATGATAGCGATCAGGCCACATTTTTTTAATATGTTCCTTGACCATCGGATAATACTTCGGATTCATCCCCGGGAAAAGATGATGTTCAGTATGGTAGGAAAAGTTGAAGTGTAACACATCCACCCATTTTGGGGTTACGACTGTCAAACTGTTCGCTAATGGATCATTCACTGGTACAAGCGGGTTTAAACGATGATTCGTCGAAATATAAGCCATTACGATAAAGTTAGCAATCAACAATGGCAATAAAAACGCGAAAAACCATTTTTCAAATCCGATCCATACCAGCAATCCGATCCAGGTTGCCCACGGTAAAATGGCTTCAAGCCAGACACTCGGCTGTTTCTTTGGATTGAATTCTTTAATATAGACAGTAAACATCTTCATAGAATGCAGTGTGAATGTAACTGCCAAAGATGCAAAGCTGGCAATTGCTCTTATAGTGAATGGAACCCTGTAAATCCACTGCATGACTCTACTCTTCGTAAACTTCTTCATACTCGGCCATGCATCAGGGTCTTTTTCTTCATCCTGGGTATGGACATGATGGGTAATGTTATGCCATTTTCTCCAAAGCTTAGGGCCGGTTGTCAATGGCCAGAAGGCTACCGCACCTAGAAAATCCCGTAGCCACGGTTTACGCACAACTGTACCGTGTAGGATTTCATGCCCTAAAAAGCCCATACCGGCGAAACTTGCACCAAGGATGAAACTTATTAGTATACTTACCCAAATGTTTAAATCAAAGAAAATGATTGTGGCAAGACAAGCAATCGAAATCAGTAAATATGCTAAACCACCCAGAAGTCTTGACGGGATAGGTTTGAAGGCTTTTTTAGGCAGGTGTGGAGCTATCCGTGCAGCATACCAGCCGAATGTATGATAATCTTTCATTTTTACCGCTCCTTTTATTTGTTCCCTGTATTATTTTCTGTTATTTATGCTCCTCCTATCCAGCATTAAACGAAATTTAGTAGAATTTGAATTTTCGCAAACTTTCCGAAACTTAAACTTAACGCTAACAGGTTGATAGGGTACCTGTCAATGAAAATTATTACCAAGTCTTAATACGAGATGATATATCACACAACCGATCGACCTTTCTTGGCCACAGAAGACCTTAATTACAGGAGACTGCCATCTTTTACAAAATAGAGGATACCAGAGACCTTGCTTGCTTAAAATCATCTGAAGTCAGGTTGCTTATAAAACAAATAAAGGAACAGATGTCCACCAAATTTTAAAAAGATTGGCCTTCCCAATAATGAATTTAGTTTGTCCTTTTCTTATGGATTAAATAATGTTTCATAAACGAGCGGAACGATGATCACCAATACGGAGCTTAAGTGTCCACAAGTCCTTTTGAGATGAACAGAATGTACTCTTCTCTTTTTTTTGTTCGATTATTCCCTTTACATACATGAAAACAGTAAGTTAGGAAAAATTATGTAACAATGAAAAAGAATGAGGAGGAATTCCCATGCCTAATAATCCTTTAATCCCTCAATTCCCCGAACCGATATGGAGAGCAGGAGTCGGGCTTCCGTCTTTTGAAACAATGACTGAGGATCAGGATGTGGACGTAGCGATAATCGGTGGTGGTATAACAGGAATCACGACTGCCTATCTTCTAACCCAATCAGGTCAAAACGTCGCTTTGATAGATGCGGGAAGTATCATCAATGGAACGACCGGTCATACAACCGCTAAGATAACAGCTCAGCATGACCTCATCTATGATGAACTGATCCAGCATATCGGCGAAGTGAGAGCCAAGCAATACTATCAATCCCACACAGAAGCGATACAATTTATTAAAAAGATCATCAATGAAAACAACATCGATTGTAATTTTAAAAACGAGGATGCTTATCTCTATGCAACCACTAAGGCATCCAAGCAAAAGCTGCAGAAAGAATATGACGCCTATCGGAAATTAGGAATAGACGGGGACCTGGTCGACCAAATACCGTTTGATATTCCCATTGAAGCTGCTCTAATCATGAAGAACCAAGCTCAATTCCATCCACTTCGCTATTTACTGCCACTTATTAAAAAAATCAAGGCAAACGGAGGGAAAATGTTCGAGAACACCACTGCGGTCGATGTGGAAACCGGGTCAAAGCCAAAGGTGGTTACTAGAAACGGGTTTAAAATCAACTGTAATCATGTTGTCGTTGCCTCCCACTTCCCGTTTTTTGAAGGGCGAGGTTTTTATTTCGCAAGGATGTATGCTGACAGATCCTATGCGATTGCCATCAAATCCGAAAAGCAATATCCAGGCGGAATGTATTTAAGTGTCGATCAACCGAAACGTTCACTTCGTACAACCACCTTCAATGATGAGGAATATATTCTAGTGGGAGGGGAAAATCATAAGACCGGCCATGGAATAAACACGATCAAGCATTATGAAGCGCTGAAAGATTGGGCACAGACGACTTTAGGAGTACGTGAATATCCTTTCCGCTGGTCTACACAGGATCTCACGACTATAGACAAGATACCTTATATCGGGAAAATCAGTTCAAAATACGATAACATTTATGTGGCTACCGGTTTCAAAAAATGGGGTATGACCTCAAGTGCTGTCGCGGCACAACTGATTACCGATCTGATCACTAAAGGACTGAGCCCATACACAGACCTTTATACACCGTCCCGCTTTTACACAGATCCAGGCCTGAAGAACCTGGTGGTCCAAAATGCGGACGTGGCAGGTCATTTTGTTACTGGAAAAGTCGGTCTTGCCCATAAAAAGCTTAAAGATTTGGCAAAAGATGAGGGTGCTGTCGTTAAGGTGAACGGAAAACGTACAGGGGCTTATAGAGATGAGAATGACTGTTTACACCTGGTCGATACAACTTGTACCCACATGGGCTGTGAAACTGAATGGAACAGCGGTGATCACACTTGGGATTGTCCTTGCCACGGATCACGCTTTGCAATTGATGGGACTGTCGTTGAAGGGCCCGCAGAAAAGCCCTTGGGGGACGTTCAACTGGAAGACTGACACAGATACTGAACGTGAACTTAGGCTCCATCCATAGCAAAGAAGATCGGAGGCTTTTATGATGAAACAGGTTTCAAGCGTATTTTGGATATCGATTGTTATTGCGGTCATATTCGTCATTTGGGGAGCGTTTTTACCACAACTTCTTACTGATGTCATGAGTGATACTCAAGCTTTTTTTATGAAGAATTTCGGCTGGTTTTACCAGATGTCCGCTACCTTTTTCTTGGTCTTTGCCCTTTTTCTGATTTTTAGTAAATATGGAAGAATCAAACTTGGCAAAGACGAGGATCAACCTGAATTCAACCGGCCGACCTGGTTTGCGATGCTTTTCAGTGCGGGTATGGGTATCGGCTTATTATTCTTTGGGGTATCCGAACCTATTTCCCACTTTTCCAGTCCCCCATTTGGTGAAGGCGGGACAAGCCAAGCAGCGACAACCGCACTTCAATATACTTATCTTCATTGGGGATTCCATGCGTGGTCGATCTATGCCGTCGTTGCACTGACCCTTGCCTATTATAAGTTCAGGAAAGGGCTCCCTGGTCTGATAAGCGCTACCCTTTATCCGATTTTAGGAGAAAGGACAAATGGACCGATCGGTAAGCTTATCGATATTGTGGCTGTGATTGCAACTTTATTCGGTGTTGCAGCCTCTTTAGGGCTCGGTGCTGCACAAATCAATGGCGGATTGAATTATCTGACCGGCATTCCGAATAACGTTTTAATACAGTTCATCATCGTTGCAGTCGTCACCGTTATGTTTCTCATATCTGCAGCTACAGGAATCAAGCGTGGAATCAAATATTTAAGCAATGCAAACATGGGTCTCGCATTCATTTTGTTTGTCTTCTTTTTGTTCGTAGCTCCTACCGTTTTTGTTCTCGACTTATTCACGACTACTTTCGGTGGGTATATTCAAAATTTAGCAGCATTAGGTTTGAGACTGGCCCCGTTTAATGAAAAAAATGCAGCCTGGCTGCAATCTTGGACGATCTTCTATTGGGCATGGTGGATCGCTTGGGCACCATTTGTCGGAACGTTCATTGCCCGTGTATCCAGGGGAAGAACAGTCCGTGAATTCATTACCGCTGTTTTGATCATCCCTACACTGGTATGTGCCTTCTGGTTTGCGGTGTTCGGGGGGACAGGGATCTACATGGAGTATAATCTTGGACTGAATGTATCCGGTCAAGCATTAGAAGCAGCATTATTCTATGTGTTCCAGCAACTTCCCTTTACAATTGTCCTTGTAATAGTGACACTGTTATTGATTTTGACGTTCTTTATAACGTCAGCAGATTCTGCAACCTTTGTTTTAGGTATGCAAACGACATATGGAAGCATCAACCCACCTAACATTGTAAAGATTGTCTTAGGCCTGTTGTTATCTGCTTCTGCGGTCGTCCTGATGGCTACAGGGGGGCTACAAGGATTCCAATCAGCCATCATCATCAGTGCGTTTCCTTTAGGGATCGTCCTTCTCTTCAGCTGTTATGCGTTATTGAAGGCTTTTCGGGCAGAAATGAAGGAACTTAAGCAAACCAAAAGTAAAAAACCACCTGTCATCCTTAGAGGAAAGCTGCAACGAAAAAAGGTAAGTAAAAGTGAAAGTTGACTTTTAACGTCTTTCCAAAAGAAGTCCCCCTCTTCAAGCATGTAAAAGAAGAAAGCCTGACGGTAAGGGGGAGATAAATTTCGGTTAGGCAGCTAAAGTTGTATTTAAAATACTTTTAAAAAAGGATTTCCCAATGCAAAAAAGAATATTGAATTAGAGAAATAACCGAAATTTCGACACGCTTTTGAGATCACAGTGACCAGGATTCAAACATCAATACTGCAATTTAAGATTCTTGAACAAGATTCGTTAGTAGCAAGAACCTTTCAGTAAGAAAATCTCTAATTACGGAGTCGATCTATGTGGATTACTATTAAGGATATATTAGTAAACGTTTTATTCATCCTATTCCCTATGCTTTTCTATTTTGTTTTTCTTCGCGAAGATAGTCGTGTACGGGAAAAAGTTATTTCGAAATTCTTTTTCGTATTATTACTTTCTATTATACTGACGATGATCTTACCGGCTGTCTATTCTGAAGAATTTAAATATGATCTTAGAATCATCCCCATCATCCTCGGTTTCATTTACGGGGGACTGATGCCTGGGCTTTGCTTGACTGCTTTGATGCTTGGGTTTACGTACGTCCTATACCCAGCGGAATTTTTCATAGCCCTGGGTAATTACATAATAGCTTCCGTCGTTTTAATCATTTTAAGAAAGTTTTATTATACACAATCCAATAAAGGGAAATTGCTTACTTTAACAGTGTTTTATTTTGTAATTGCTAGCTTACGAGCTGCTTATTTCATTGCTAATGGATACTTCAATCAAATTGAGATTACAATCTATCTGTCCGCCATTACGCTGTTTACTTTAATATGCGTAATTGCACTGATCGAAGCCTTGAATAGGCAAATCATGCTTCAAAGGGAATTGGAACACATTGAAAAAATGAACGCAATCAGTCAGTTGGCAGCTTCAGTTACGCACGAAATCCGAAATCCGATGACGACAGTCCGTGGCTTTCTTCAGATTTTAAGCAAAAGTAAAGAAATTCCAGAAACGGACCGTTCTTTCATTACAATTTCCATATCAGAACTTGATCGTGCCCAAACAATCATCAATGAGTATCTCTCTTTATCTAAGCCTCAAAAAAACACTTTAGAGATCATCGATTTCACCAAGCTGATCAATGACTCGATCAAGATCATTTCCACTTACGCCATCATCAATAATGTGGAAATCTCAAAGTCTGTGGAGGATTCCTTGAAGATTAGGTGTTTCAAGCATGAAATCCAACAAGTTTTAATCAATATCATGAAAAACGGAATCGAGGCAATGGATAATTCTGGTAAAATGCATGTGTCAGCCGTAAAAAAAGGCCAGTGGGTGGAAATCCTCATTCAAGATAATGGCTCAGGAATATCGAAAGAACAAATCAAACGCTTAGGCACCCCTTATTTTTCTACTAAGGAAAAAGGTACCGGTCTGGGCCTCACAGTCAGTTTTGAGATCATCAAACGTATGAATGGGTTGATCGATGTGCAAAGCCAAATCGGTCAAGGAACGACCTTTAAAATTCGTTTGCCAGCTGTGCAAGAGAAAAATGTAATCTAATTAATAAAAGTGGAATCGCCCTGTTAAGCCACGAAGGTCACTGGAAGCCTGACGAGGAGGCTCGAACCAAACAAAGCTCGGTTCTGCGCGGGAAAAAAACCCTTCGATCTAAATACTGTGTCGACCGCCGCAGGAGGTCTGAAGTGATCCAACTGGTTGGGCGATGGAACTGGACATTTCTCCACCCCAAATAAAATTTTCATAGTTCTTAGCTTATTTCAAAAAGGGACAGTCCCAAAACAATAGTGTCAGACACCACCCCACAACATTTTGTTTTAAAAACACACTTTTTCTCAAAATGTTGCTAGGGACGGTGAGAGTCAGACACTAATGGGACAGCCCCTTTTTAGCTCTTTTTTTCAGCTTCCAATTGATAAATCTGTTTTTTCAAATCTTTTATTTGTTTTTGTAGCTCGAGAGTACCTATCTCATCACCTGGCTCGAGCTCCTGGGCAATCAAATTCGATAATTGAAACTCCAACCGCTCTATTTCATTATTGATCCTTTGTTCGTCTTTTGATAAATGTACATGGTTTTTCCATTCCATATAAGTACCTTTGTATTCGTAGAACCCATTGTCCAATGAAAAGACACGGTTTGCGACTTTCTTAAGCATATAAGGATCGTGTGAGACAGTAACGACAGATCCAGGATAAACAGTCAATGCATCCTCGATCCTTTCTCTTGTCTCTATATCGAGATAATTGGTAGGCTCGTCAAGAACAAGTAGATTCGCTGCAGAAAAATACAATTTCACAAAAGCTACCCTGCATTTCTCCCCCATACTTAGACCCTTCACTTTTTTAAATACTTGATCACCTTTAAATAAAAAGCATGCTAGGATGGTTCGTGCATCTTCTTGAGTCATTTGCGGCAACTCTAATATTTGTTCAAGAATCGACTGTTGCAGGTCAAGCCCTTCCAACTCCTGCATAAAGTATCCTATTTTCAATTGAGGGTGATGGATGACATCCCCTGATACAGGCAGAAGATGTCCGGTGATCAGCTTGAGCAAGGTCGATTTCCCAGTTCCATTTTGACCGATCACGGCGATTCTGTCTCCCCGGTCGATCGTAAAGGATAACGAGCTGAAAAGCTTTTCATCTTGATCATATTGAAAAGCTGCATTTTCAAATCTAAGCAGTATTTTACTGTCGAACCTGCCACCTTCCAATTCAACATTGATTTTCGGCGCATCTTTCGGTTTCTCTACCTGGTTATTTTCTAGTCTTTCCAATGCTGCTTCCTTTGCCTTGAACCGTGTCATATTCTTGTTTGCTTTCTTCTTTGCAAAAGGGTCCCGTTCACTTGCAGCACTATGTGATTTCTGAAACCACTGCTTGTATTGCGTAACAGCTTCCAATAGCTTTCTTTTTTCTGCCTGTTGTTTGTGATATTGGGTCTCGAAAGTCTTTCGTTCATGTTCAACCTGTTTAAGGTATTGTGAATAACCTCCATGATACTTTTTCGTTCCCTCGGGAGTAAGTTCATAGGTGATTGTCGCTACTTGATCAATAAAAGCACGTTCATGGGATATGAATAATATAGCTCCTTTAAACGATTGAAGCCATCGTGCAAGCCACTGCATCGTCTCTGCATCCAGATGATTGGTCGGTTCATCCAGTACAAGAGCCTTTGGATTCCGTTGCAAGGCCTTTGCAAGTTTGGCACGTGTTTTTTGACCACCACTCAAGCTCGTAATGGACTGATTCCAGGTTTCCTTTTTAAGACCTAGCTTGAGTAAAGACTTTTCGACCGAAACCTCCCATTCATATCCTCCTAATTCCATGAAAGTGTCGAGCGCTTCATTATACTTAGAGAGTACATCCATATCCTTATGGGTATCTTGTATCAACCGTTCATACCTTTCCAGTCGTCGTTTTACGTTGAACAAATCCAAAGTTTCACTTTCCACAAATTCTCTAGTCGACAATAAATTATCCTGTAAAGAGTCTTGAGTTACGATTCCCCATTCTTCGATTTTCATCGAATAGTTGATCGTTCCACTGGTCACTTTTTCTTTCCCTAACAGACAGTTAATGAGAGTCGTTTTCCCTACTCCATTCCGTCCAATCAACGCAATATGGTCACCATCATTGATTTCGATGGATGCACCTTCGAATATTTGCTTTCCATCACGTTCAACCGCAATATTCTCTGCCTTCAAAACTAACATTCCGATCCCTCCAGCACTTTTTTCCATTGGCTTTGTTATAATACATAGTTGATCTTTGCAAAATTCACTCCCTTTCTGTGGGCTGAAGAAAGGCGGAAGCGGCCCGCTTAGTCACGTAGGTCACTGGAAAACTGACGAGGAGGCTGTCGCCGCCGCAGGAAGTTTGAAGTGATCCAAGTGACTGGTCGCTGAGCTGGACATCACTTCTACATCCAAACTGCGGGGTCTCGCCTGGCTCGCTTTTCCCACAGGAGTGTCGTGAATTTCCTGCAATTTTTCAAAGAAGTCAACATTAACCTTTACCAAATAACAAAGTCTTTCCATAAAAAAAACACAGGCCGCTGCCTGTGAACCAGATAAATGGAATCATGATGCTGAAAAAACATCAGCAAAATCCGATCATGAAGAAAACGATATCTAAATGTAGACACACTTATCCCTATACTCTGTTTACAGGCAGAGCCATTTTTCGTATTAAGCTACGCGAAAAATGTAAAGGGACTTCATGACTTTAGTATCGATACCTCCTCTTATTTGTATGTTTATTGTAAACCATCCCGCTGTAAAAATCCAAAGGATTCCAAAAAATTGTTTCACATGGAACACTGACCTTGTTTAACCCTATACGATTAAGGCTACAAATAAATTATCAATTCCCAATTTTTTGATGGTATGATAATGATAAAGGGTAGTGGTGAAAGGAGGAAAAGTAGTTTATTATGCAGCAGCCAACACCGATTTCGACTCACCAACGTATCGCAACGATTGATATCATTCGGGGATTTGCACTTCTAGGGATATTCCTCGTGAATATGCCAGCATTATCCGCTCCAGCCCTGATTTATGATCTATATTCGATTCAACCTGCATATGAAGGGATGGACCGATGGGTTCGCCTCATTTTTGACTTGTTCGTCCAAGCTAAGTTTTACCCGATGTTCTCCTTTCTTTTTGGATTTGGTTTTTACATATTCCTTTCCAGAGCTGAACTCAAAACCGATCAACCTCATAAGCTTTTTATCCGCCGATTGGTCATTCTGCTTACCTTTGGTCTATTGCACTTGATTTTTGTCTGGTATGGGGACATCCTCCACACGTATGCATTGATAGGGTTTCTGTTATTATTCTTTTATCCTCTCAGACCAAAAACGTTATTGATATGGGCAGCGTCCTTACTCTTCCTCTTTTATGCATTATTAGCGTTGCCTCTACTAGCTCCACCGTCCCATTATGAACCTTTAAACTATACAGGCGAGACGGTGGGTAATAATAAAGTGGAAGAGTCTGTGCGCATGTATCGGGAGGCAGGATATCTTGAATTGACAGCCTACCGATTCCAAAATGAAGTCCTGCCTGTCCTCGAGTATTTTATATTCAACATCCCCCAGATCCTAGCACTCTTTTTATTAGGGTTATATGTTGGTAAAAAAGGTATCATAGCAGAGCCAGGGTCTCATCGAATGTTAATCAGGAAGATTTGGGGGATAAGCATCATCATTGCCTTGCCGCTGATGATCTGGTTGACAGCTATCGAATTGGACTGGCTAGATTACGGGGTCTACGAAAAAAGTTTTTCTTACTTGCTTATGAATTTAAGCGGAATGTTCCTAGCTTCGTTTTACATCTTTTCCGCTGTTTTGTTTTTAAAGAAGGTAAGAATGAATCGAATCTTGCAATCATTTCAAGCAGCTGGGAAAATGGCGTTGACAAATTATCTCATCCAAACCTCCCTTCCCGTCATCTTTTTTGTGGGCCTAGGCTTTTACAATGAGATCAGTTTGACTTTCGGGCTTTTGATGGTTCTGGTTCTTTTCTCCATTCAGCTAGTCTACAGTCACTATTGGTTGAAATATTTTCACTTCGGGCCTTTTGAATGGCTATGGCGTTCCCTTACGTATAAACAACTGCAGCCGATGAAAAGGAAGGATCCTCCGAACAAAAAAATGACTTTATAACGAGAATCTGATCAACCACGAAGGTCATTGGAAGTCCGACAAGGAGGCTCGAACCAAACAAAGTTCGGTTCTGCGTGGGTAAATCCCTCGATCTAAATCAATGTGTTGCTGCCGCAGGAGGACTGAAGTGTCCAAGTGGTTGGTCGATGGAGCTTGGCGCTCACCGCAAACCAATATATTATACTTTCATATCTTCTCAAAAAAAGGGTTGACCTAAACAGTCAGCCCTTCATTGCTTGTAACCCTTAATAGTTGATCCAATCGATGTCCTTTTTCAACATAGCCATCGTTTCAGCTTCTTTACTATTTGGTCGGGGTTGGAAGTTATATGTCCAGCTGACTTCAGGTGGCAAGCTCATGAAAATCGATTCGATACGACCCCCTGAGTCCAAACCGAATTTCGTGCCTCGATCATATACAAGATTAAACTCGACATACCGGCCCCTTCGGACGCGTTGCCATTTCAGTTCGGCTTCTCCATAAGGAACGTGTCTGTTCTGATTAATCAGTGTAGTATAAATACGTGGAAAGGCCTCACCTACTCCATTGACAAAGGAAAAGCGATCTTCGAGAGTGAATTCCTCTGTTATACCGAGACGGTCAAAAAAAATCCCGCCCACTCCACGTGTTTCATTACGATGTTTGATATAAAAATAGTCGTCGGCCCATTTCTTAAAACCTGGATAATAGGTGGGATGATGTCGGTCACATAAAGATTTTAGCGTTCGGTGGAACATTTTTGCTTGACGGCCATCAATGTAAATCGGTGTAAGGTCAATTCCACCTCCGAACCACTTCTCGCCATTAGATACTTCAAAATAACGGACGTTCATATGTATGATAGGAACCATTGGACTGACTGGATGCATGATGACTGATACCCCAGTCGCATAGAAAGTTCCACCCCGATTGACTTGGAGGACATCCGCCATCTTGTCTGAGAGAGGACCATAAACTTCCGAAAAATTGACGCCTCCCTTTTCGATGATCTTTCCGTTCTGGATGATCCTTGTACTGCCACCCCCACCCTCGTCACGTGTCCAAATTTCTTCCTTGAAATTTTCCTTTCCATCACAAACTTCAATCTCACTGCATATGTCATCCTGGAGACATTTGAACGTTCTCCTGATCAATTCTTTGTCGATTATTCCTGTATTTGTTTTTTCTTTAATATCCATAGCTATAAGCTGGTACCTGACTGAACCAGTTACCAGCCATTCCCCCTCACATGATTTACTTTTTTCAAAAGCAAATTTAGTTTGTTCAGGATCGTGGAAGTCTAAGAACTCTTTCATGAATCAAACATACAGGATTATCTGAATTTTGTAAAATATTAACTTATATTGTAGAAGGGTGTAAAAAAAAGTGTTTACCTTATGGAAAACACTCTGAAGTTGCCATATATTTTTTCAAGCTTTGATTTTACTAATAAAAAGAACCTTCAAGTAATCGCCCTCCGGAAATTCCTTAATCGTCTTGAAATCATTTGGTAGTGAATGTTCTTCGATGAGCTTATATTTTCCACTCATTTCACTGAATGCCTTTTCTACGAATGATTTGAACTTTTTCATATCGATACCTGCAAAATTCGTCGAGGCTATGATCAACCCGTTATCTTCGGTAATGGAAATCGCCTCTTTAATCAAATCCTTATAATCTTTCGCTACGCTGAAGCGATGTTTCTTTGACCTTGCAAAACTAGGCGGATCAAGGATGACCATGTCGAACTTCAAATTGTTCCGGACAGCGTAGTTGAAATAATTGAAAACATCCATGACACGGATATCGTGAGCTTCATAATCCAGCCCGTTCAAGCTGAATTGTTCAATCGTCTTATTAAAGCTGCGGTTGGCAAGATCGACACTCGTCGTTTTAGCCGCTCCTCCAAGCGCAGCAAAAACAGAAAACGCTCCCGTATAAGAAAAAGTATTCAAGACCGTCTTCCCATCGGTATGATAGTCACGGATCGACTTACGTACATTCCTTTGATCAAGGAAAACACCAACCATTGCGCCATCGTTCAAATAAACAGCAAAGTGAACCCCGTTTTCTTTGACGATGATTGGAAATTGAGCCCGTTCTCCAGTAAGGAAATCGTCGTCATCTATGTATTGACCTTTTTGATCAAAGCGTTTCTTTTCATAGATTCCTTTGTAATCCACTGAATTCTGGAACGACTCTACTATCAAGTTCTTGAACTGATAGATGCCTTCGCTGTACCAATTGACTAGAAGATATCCATCAAAGTAATCGACAGTAAAACCGCCTACACCATCTCCTTCTCCATTAAAAATACGGAAAGTGTTCGTTTCCGAATCCGCGAAGAAAGATTTCCTATGCTCAATTGCCTCTTTGATCTTACACTCGAAAAATTCGTAATCAATTTCCTCATGTTCTTTTCTCGTCAGAATCCAACCGTACCCTTTATTCTGTTTTCCATAATACCCTTTTCCGATGAAACGCTTTTGTTCATCGATGAGCTTGAGAAGAGTACCTTCTACCTTCAAATCGTTCAAATTGACGATCGCTTCCTTGAATAGAAGGGGATAACCGCTTTTGAACTTATTGAAGTACTTCGATTTAATCGTCATCACAATTTCTATAGGCATGATTTGTCAATCCTTCATTTCATTATTTTTTCGCTGTAACCTTCTGAATCCATACTATCACTTTTTAAATCATGAACAAAACGGAAAAGCGGAATCGCCCTGTTCAGCCACGAAGGTCACTGGAAGCCCGACGAGGAGGCTGTCGCCGCCGCAGGAGGTCTGAAGTGATTCATGTGGGTTGGCGATGGAGCTAGACAATAAGAAAAGCGGAATCGCCCTGCAGCCACGAAGGTTACTGGAAGTCCGACGAGGAGGCTTGCGGATCGCCAGCTGAAGGGAGTGATTTTTAATTTCATATGAGGTATAACTGAGCCTTATAAAAAAGGACCTATTGCTAAAACTACATTGCAATAAGCCCGATTTTCCTTCTTTTAAATCAGATTGAACCCTTAAGGAACATACCCACTTTTCTATATATGCACTTTAACTAGTAAAATCAGATGGCTTGTCTTTTCAACCTAGCAATAGAACGCTTGTCATGAAGCGTGATGCCGCTCTTTGTAAAAGGATCGGCCCTTTCTCCATTGCATCTGACAATGTCATCGGTTCATCGACGATCGGTAGTACTAAGGAAAGGCCTTGTCGTTTAGCAGCTTGCAAATCTCCTTCAATCTTACCGGCAAACGCAATCGCGGGCACGTGATGTTTGGCTGCAATCCGTGCAATACCGACAGGGACTTTCCCGTACAAGGACTGGCCATCGACTTTTCCTTCCCCTGTGATGACAAGGCGGGACTGGCTGATATGGGATTCCAACTCGCTTAATTTCGAAATCAAGGCAAAACCGTTTTCGAACTTCGGTTGTAAAAAGGCAAGGAGGGAGAAACCGAACCCACCAGCTGCACCACTACCCTCATCGGATCGATAATCTTTTCCTATATGAGAAGTGACGGTTTCTGCATACCGCCCCATCCCATTTTCAAAGAAAACGAGTTCATCTTCTGTAACCCCTTTTTGAGGCCCAAATACCGCTACAGCACCCTCTCTTCCAAGTAAAGGATTAGTCACATCAGAAGCAATCGTGAATTCAACATCGGCTAAACGGGAATCCAAATGGGTCGTATCAATGGATTTAATTTCTCCGAGTTTACCGCCGGAGGCTTGGACCCTATTCCCGCCCTCATCTAAAAACCGGATGCCCAATGCCTCGAAAAAACCTGTTCCGGCATCGACTGTTGCACTACCCCCAAGACCAAGGATCACTTTATCCGCCCCAAGATCCAGTGCCCGGGATACTAACTGGCCCGTCCCATAGGTAGAGGCATGATAAGGATCGAGCTCTCCCTCTTCTAAGAGCGGAAGACCAGATGCCGCTGCTGTTTCGATCACAGCCGTCTTCGTTTTCTCAATCCATCCGAAATCTGCACGAACCTGACGTCCAAGCGGGTCTTCCACTTCTTCTGATTGTTTTTCTCCACCTAAAATGGCTGTAAGAGCTTCAACCGTTCCCTCGCCTCCATCTGCCATCGGGATCAGTACAACGTCAAGATCTTCATCAACTTCCAACAAACCTTTCCGTATCGCTTCAGAAGCTTCCATGCTCGTCATTGACCCTTTGTAAGAATCCGGGGCGACGATTATTTTCATTACAATCACCTGCTACTTGTATTTTAACAGTTGTTTTTTTATACAGCAGCCTCCTTTTCCATTAGTGGATACTCCTGTATATTTTGACTTTCAATCTTCTTTACAAAATAAGCTTAACACTTCTTCAGAATATACTGCTCGCTTGTCTGGGTATACACAAGGTCCGCATAGAACCCTTTCTTTTTTAACAGTTCCCGATGGTTTCCTTGTTCGATGATGTCTCCCTCACTAACAACCAGGATCTGATCAGCGTTTCGGATGGTATTCAATCGATGCGCGATGACGAAACTAGTGCATCCTTGCATCAATGTTTGTAGGGCAGCAGAAATTTTCATTTCAGTCACGGTGTCGATGCTGCTTGTCGCCTCGTCCAGAATGAGTAAGGCAGGATCTGCCAACATCGCTCTTGCTATCGATAGCAACTGCCTCTGTCCATGACTGATCCCTTTTCCATCAGAATCCAGAATTGTATCATATCCATCTGGCAGACGTTTGATGAAGTCATCGGCATGTGCCGCCCTCGCCACTTTTTCAACCTCTTCATCAGTCGCATCAAGTCTCCCATAACGGATGTTCTCACGAATTGTCGTATGGAAGAGCATCGAATCCTGTAAGACGACCCCCATCTGTCGGCGTAAGCTTTCACGTGTGATCGTTTTGATATCCTTTCCATCAATGTAGATGTGTCCTTCATCATTCTCATAGAATCTAGACAGAAGGGAAATGATCGTTGTTTTTCCTGCACCTGTTGGACCTACGAGCGCAATCGTCTCCCCTTTAGCTGCATGGAAATTGATATTTTTTAAAATCGGCTGATCATCTTCATATGAGAAATAGACGGAGTCGAATACGATATCCCCCTTGATCTGTTCAATATCCTCCGTATCCTTATCATTCTCGTTTTCTTCGGCTTCATCAATGATTTGGAAAACACGTTCCGCGCCGGCAACTGCTGAGAGAATCATATTGTATTGGTTAGCCAAGTCGTTCAACGGACGGGTGAATTGCCTCGAATAGGTCGTGAATGTAACAATCACCCCAATCGATATTAACCCGTTCAGGGCCAAGATCCCACCTGCACCGACAATGATGGCGAAGCTTGCGTTATTCAGCATATTCATAAGTTTTGGAATAAATCCCGAATAAGTCTGAGCCCAGTAGCTCGCATTCCTCAACGATTCATTTTTTTTGGAAAAGTCATCAATCACACGCTTTTCCTGTGAATACATCTTGATAATCTGATGGCCTGAAAAGATTTCTTCCACATAGCCGTTCATTTCACCTAAATGCTTTTGCTGGTCTTTAAAATATCGTCCTGTCCGCTTCGTAATCCACTTCATACCAAAATACATGACTGGAACAGTCGTCATTGTCAACAGTGTTAGTAATGGGCTTAACCAGATCATTATTGCAATCGTACCCATGATCGTCAGTATACTTGTAGTAAATTGGATGACAGCAGAATTCAGGGTCCGGCTCACATTATCCATATCATTGGTCAGACGGCTCATAAGCTCGCCATGCTGACGTTTTTGGAAAAATAATAACGGTAGCCGTTGGATATGGGAAAACAAATGATTACGCATCGAAAAAACTGTGTTTTGAGAAATGCCGATCATCCAATAGTTCTGCAGCCAGGATGTTACCGAATGAAGGAAGTATACAGCCAATAACAGCCCTACCATTTGCAAAAGCGTTTCCGTTATAGGGTCGGCAATGATCTTGTCGACAGCGACTCCTAACAAATAAGGACCTAGTAGTGACAAAACCGAGCTGATGACGACGATGATCAGGACAAACAAGAATAATTTCTTCTCCGTTCTGATGTAGGTCCAAATTCTTGCTAGCGTCGACCACACGTTTTCGACTTTTGGCGGTTTCGTACCGATGCCTTGATGACGGCGATGAGGATGTTGAGAGGTAAGCTCTCTGCGTGGACTTGATTTTGCCATCTTAGATCACATCCTCTTCCATTTGTGACTTGTAAACACTCTGGTAGTATCGGCTTGTTTGCAGCAAGCTTTCATGACTGCCGCTTCCGATCAATTGACCTTGATGCAACAGGAGGATCTGGTCTGCCTCACGGAATGAACTGATCTTTTGTGCAACAATGAAAACCGTACACGCCTGTTCTTTCAATGTCTGAAGCAACCTGGCTTCCGTGTGGGCATCAAGGGCACTTGTGCTATCATCTAAAATCAGGATTTTCGGCTTGCGTACAAGAGCACGGGCAATCGAAAGCCGCTGTTTCTGTCCGCCTGAGAAGGTGATTCCTTTTTGACCTAATCTCGTATCATATCCATCTGGTAAACTTATAATGAAATCATGGATCTGTGCATCCTTAGCTGCACGGATGACCTCCTCTGTAGTTGCCTCATCCTTTCCCCACTCGATATTTTCTTTTACACTTCCTGAGAACAGATGGGCTTCTTGCGGTACAACGCTCATCTGCTTTCTCAAATACTTATCATCGATTTCATCAATTTCTGTTCCATCTATGAAAATATGCCCTGACGATTTCTCCAACAGTTTCGTTATCAAATTCAATAGAGTTGTCTTACCTGATCCAGTTTCCCCCAATATTCCCACGGTCTTATTTTCCTCAGTTGAAAAAGAAAGGTTTTTTAAAATTTCCCCAGATTGGTCACCATACCGGTACGAAACATTTTCAAAACGTACACCTCCTTTTATAGGTTGCAAGGAAAGGTTTTCGAAATGCTGTGGACCCGTTTTTTCATATAGAACTGAAGCAATCCTTGCAGCTGAAGCGCTGCCTCTCGAAAAGTTCATGATAAGGAATGTAAAGACCGAAAAGGTAAAAAGGATACGGGTAGCGTAATTGATGATTGCAACAAGCTCCCCTGCCTGAGCCTCTTGCAAATTAAGCTGGACAGCTCCTATCCAAAGGATGAGGATGATGACTATGTTCATCCCAAGCATCACGACAGGCATCGCCACTTCCATCATCCATAACGCTTTTTTATTCTGGTCGGCCAAAGATTGGTTCTCCTTTTTGAAACGTCGCTCTTCATATTCGCCACGATTAAAACCTTTTATCAGGCGGATGCCTGATAAATTTTCACGTATGACTGTATTTACGCGATCATGTCTTTCTTGAACGTTTCGAAACAGGACGACACCCCTTGTCAAAATCCAAAATAAAAATAGAAGTAAGACAGGAACAGATAATAAAAGGTAGGTTGCAAGCCCCGGGTGGACGAGGAAAGCCATGATGATCCCACCAACGATGAATAAAGGTGCTCTCAGGGCAATTCTCATCAACATGAATAATAAACCTTGAACTTGGGTCACATCGTTTGTCATGCGTGTCACAAGCCCTGGAGTTGAGAATGTCTGAAAGTGTTTAACCGTAAATTCTTGTACCTTATGAAAAAGGTCTCTTCGCAAGTCATGGCCGACACCTTGACTCGCGTGAGCTGCAAAGAATGAGTTCGTGATGCCTGCCGCAAATGCTATCAGTGATAGCCCGAGTAGCACGCTACCCCACACAGCGATAATCGATAAATCATCCTGTAAGATGCCATCGTCGATGATTTTCGCCATCAGCAGAGGCTGGACCAATTCGACGATCAGTTCAAGAACCATCAGAGATAGAGCAATGGAAACCGATAATTTATATGAACGCAAATAGGAAAAGACCTTTTTCATTGATTGAACCCCCGGTGTTTCTTGATGTGGTAATAATTATACAGCATATAGAAAAAGAGCGTACCGGAATGGCCGCTCCCCTATTCTTATTCTGTTTTTCGCTAAAACAATCCTCTTTCCCCGTCATTTCTTCTTGTTCCTTATCTAGGATTTTTTACTGTTGTCATTACTGTTTTTCGATTCTGAAATCCTTCCTAGGAAAAATCCATCTATTTGATCTATTTTTCCTCTCCAAAGGATCTTACCTTTAGAAGGTGTTGGTTTATTGTCGCCGCAGTATACACGGGTGTTTTTCATATGAATGAAGTTTGCTTCTCCACCATCATGTGAATCTGCTGCTTCACTTGCTTCCGAAAGGTCTTCACTTAACTTTTGAGCAATCTCGCTGCCATCTTCAAGTTTACCACTAAGCTCTTCGAAGTATTTTTTCGCTGAAATCATCGTACCGGAGATAACAGAACCGTTCACGTTCAATGTAATATCCAACGTGAAATCACCTGTATTCGCTGCTTTCGCGAAGTATTCAAGTATACTATCTTTTGGCACAACTGAACTCATTTTGATCGCTCCTTTACTATTCAGTTATGAGGAAGTGTCATCCTCACTGGTTAGTGATGTATCTTCATCATCGTCTTTTTCATCTTTTTTTGATGTTGTTTTCTTTTTTCCATTTGTTTTGTTCGATTTCTTAGCATTGTTATTCTTTTTTTCTTCTTCGTCTTCTTCGTCCTCTTGGTCATCACTGTCGTCTTTGTTTTCTTCTGTTTTCGTGCTTTTTGATTGCTTTTTCTTTGTAGAAGCTGAGCTGGATTTTTTTTGCCGGTTTGTCGATTCTTCTTCCTCGTCTTCGGTCTCGTCTTCTTCCTCATCATCTTTGTCATCAAGCAATTTGTTCATTTTCTCTTCTAATGCATTCAATCGATCCTGTAGCTTTTGGTTTTCTTCCCGCAGATTTTCTATTTCTTCCGTATCCTTCTCATCTGCTGTTTCTGTCGTAGCGCTGACTTCTGTTCCAGCACTATCATTTTCTTCAGAATCTTTGTGCTTTCTGTTATTCAAGAAATTCGTAGTGGAGGTTTTAAGACCCTGAGCAGCCTGCTTGGATTTTTCCTTCGCAGATCGACTCAGATCCATGCTTTTGTTCTTTAACGCTTCTTTATCGACCCGTGCCCAAAGCTTCTTGCCATTTTCAGGGGTGGCAAGGTACCCAATTGTCGCACCTAGAATACCGCCTGCCATAGTACGTTTGATCGGTCCACCTGTCACCATGTTTTCAGCCTGTTTTTCCTTGTTTACCATAAATTTCTCCTCCAATCACTTTATATCTTTAATATTCATACGATTTGTTTGATCGGTGTGAGTTGAATTGTTTTCAAGTTGGTCAAGGCGTTCTTTCAATTGCTTATTTTCATCCTCTAATGCTTTGTTTTGCTCTTCTGATGCTTTCGAACTCAAGTAAGGATCATTTTCCCACCAATCCATTCCGATTTCCTTCGCTTTATCAACTGATGCGATGATCAGGCGAATCTTGATTGTCAACAGTTCGACATCCGCAAGTCCAACTCGGATATCCCCTGCAATAACGACACCTTTATCTAGAATCTTTTCTAAGACATCGACGACCGAATGTGATTCTACAGGATGTTGCACAGACATTGTATATCCCTCCTTGGTCCTTTTGCAGGACCGATTAAAACGAGTTACGAATCAAATTCGCCGTTTAACAATAGATCTTAAATGTTTCATTAGATTCATACCGAGGTGATTTCCCAGGTCCACTTGCTGACGATGATACATGAGCCTTTGATTCTGTGGAAATAGACTATCGAAGAAGGTTTCCTAAAGGACCCAAATCTATATTCAAATCCTCAGCTTCAAGGCCGAAGATGTTCTTTAGTTCTTCCATTTTTTCCTCTAAATTCATCAGGGCGACACCGAGATCTTCAATCTGTTCATCGGTAAGGTTCCCACCTTCTACTCGTCTGATTGCATGTCGTTCGACAATTTGCCGTAATAATTCGATAACAGTCATGACTAATTGAGCTAGTCCTTGTTCCGCATTTTCCGGGTCGATGTCTATCCGTGCATTATTTGTTTGATTCTGCGATTGCATCAGTCAGTACACCCCTTTGTCTTTCAAAGTTCTCAGACGATACATTTTTATTGCTGTGTGTTTGCACGAGGGTTTCAACAGAGGAAATCAATACTCGTAAATCCAGATACACTAGATCAACACCCGCGATTGAAATAATGATATCTCCCCTTATTGCCACTCCTTTATCGAGAATGACATCTAAAATATCTATAAGTGCAATTTCCTTGTTTTCAATCGATTCTCTTTGTGCCATCCATCAGACCCCTCACTTCATGAAAAGCTGGAAAAATGGTAAGCCGGCCATGGTCCTGAAGCTTCAAACCTCCAACCATTTTGTCCTCGTTCCTTTTCTAGTCTTTTGACTTCATCCAAAAAAGAATCAACTTTGTCGACTGGCAGAAGAAACACGCTGTTCCAGGCCATATTTTCCTTCATACCTGTTATATCCCTGCTCCAATTTCTTTTGATTTCAGCTTTAACGGAAAACTCTTTCAGCTTTTCATGCAACTTTTCACATACACGGTTTTTTTCCTTTTCGAGTTCCTCTTCAAGCAATTCATCAATCTTTTTCATTTCAAAAAATCGTCGTCCAGGTGTCAGTGTACTGATTTCTTTTTTCTTCGTTTCGATTTCAAAATTATTTTTGCTTACATCGTGTTTCAGCTTTTCATCATCGCAATAGATTTTAAGGTTCCATTCTTCATTGCCTTCAAGCGATTCAAAGGTCTGTTCGATTTTTTCTTCACTCGCTTGAATCTTGTCATACATGCTTTGTTCATTTTTATAAATGGTACAGAACTTCAAAGGTATAACGGTATACCCCTTATACAACTTCACCAATGTTTCGTGATGATGGAATGCTTTTTCCTGCAGCCATTCCATGTTATTGTCGATTTTCTCCTTGATGGTTTCTTCTGAATACTTATCTGGGTCAAGCCTGCAAACAACAGCCGTGACATTATTGACTGGAATCGTATAAAGCTCTGACTCACCGTCGAACCCTTGAAATGATGGAAATGATTTTTGCGCTCCAGCTGATGTTGGAATTAAACCATATAAATAGATTAGTTGATCCATCCCCATTACCTCATTCCTTCTTCTTGGTCAGTTCTTCCCATTGTTCGATTTCTTTCTGTTTTGCAATTTCATATCGATTTAATAACTCTTCCTCTTTCATCTTGTATACATCCTCCGGTATTTCTTCGAGTTCATACATCATTTGCAGCTGGATGAGCTTCTGTTGGATTGTTGGAAGGTCATACAGTTCCTTGTCGACTTCCTCTTTTACCTTTTCGCCTACTTTAATGACCAAATTCATTGGTGCAGTGACGATTTTGTGTAACATCAGTTTTCCTCTACGGTCAAACGGATATTGATGAAATTGTAAGCTGGCCAAGGACCTGTGTATTTGAAATCAACTCTATCCTTCCATTTTTCATGTGCTTCATTTACCTTTTCATCGAACAGTTCCTCTTTATCGCGATCAACTAGGAAAGAGGCGTTCAAGAGCATGGTTTCACTGAGACTCTCATTCGCTTTCGCTGCTTCAGCCGTTTTCTCCAGAGGTGCAAAAATCTCCGTTTTTATATCACCTTGGATTTCTTGGACCATCTTTTGAGCCATTCCACCTAACTGGATACGTTCATAATAGCTTGCAGCCTCTGATTTACCTTTAACCGCCGCCGCTTTCTTGACCGCTTCAGGATTTTCGTTGACTTTGTTTTCTAGCCATGCCTTTTTGCCGATTACCTTTAAACCTACTTCAATTTTTCCTTTTATTTCAGGGAACAGTTTCTCGAATTGTGGATACAAGTTTTCCAACAAGACCTTTACATCATCCCGTGTCTTGAATACATTGCCAAAGCTGATCGGAATGACTGTATTGTTTTGTTCCATCACCTTTGATACGGTGTTCTGGTGAAACATCAAATTATCTCTATTCGGGTGATAGATTTTCATCGGCACTTCAGCTACAACCATAGCCGCATCCTTGTATCCGATTATGAAGATTTCCCGTTCAGTCCCTTCTATTTCGACTGTTCCAAAAGAATCCCCATCCTGTTCGGTCTGTATCCCACAAAATAGATAAATGCCCTTTTCTTCCTGATCGCCCATTCTATTACTCTCCTTTTTCATGGTTACATGTTTAAATATTGTTGCATTCTTTTCGTATCAGTTCTTCTGCTGCTGTGCGAGGATCATCGGATTCTAGACAACGGCTCATCGGATAAGAAAGGATATCGAGACAGAGTTGCTGGAATCCTTCATCCTCACCATCGATTGGAATATCTTCTTCTAAAGCTATCGTTGCAATCATGATGGATGTTCGTATGCTTGGAACACTACCCGTCTCCTTCGGGCATCGGCCTCGTAAATTTGATACGAGGGTCGTGATCGCTCTTGCATCACTCTTATCAATCCCAACTTTTTCTGAAATAATTTCTGTTTCCCCATCTATATCTTTATAATCTACATAGATGGTGATCAGTCGATCCATCAAGGCATCCTGGGTTTTATAGACACCAGCATATTCTGCTGGATTACTAGTGAAGATCAGTGAAAATTCAGGGTGTACCTGGTAGAAGGGTTCTGTAAGTTTTGATCCGTATAACGGGAGGACACCCTCTTCTAATATTGATAAAAAGAGATTGTTCGTCGTTGGTCGGGACCGTGTAAACTCATCATAAACAAGCGTATATCCATTTTTGACTGCTTCGAGCAAACGCCCATCTCTCCAAGTTTCTGTAACACTTTCATCTTTTTTGTATACCGACCGTATATACTGATCGATGACTTTTTTACTTGTATAACCTGTGAAATCACCAATCAAATCCTTATTGTTCAGTTCGTGGTTACCATGCATCACCATGACAGGTCTCTTCCGTTTCTTTGCAACGGCTAGTGCAAGCGAAGTTTTGCCTGCCCCGGTAGGTCCTATGAAATGGAGCGGGTATCCAGCGTTCAGGTATTGTAAAGATCGGGAAAGCAACCGTTCGGTTTTCGGATCTTTTATGAATGCCCGCTTATCTATCTTTGTTTGTTCCTTTAATACAGCCATCGAAGCCTCCCTCTGGTTACCTCCTTGACTCCATGTCCACTGAGCTTCTGAAGCGGACATCCAGTCTCCTGAACGAGGTGACCTCTTTATCTTGATTGATTAAGACTTCATAGGTTCCAATCATTTCGTCTTTTGCGTACTTTTTCATATATTCTTTTTCCTCGATTACTTCGATTGTGACCTTCCAGCCTTCTTTTTCCTCCATTGCCTCCACCGATGTAATTTTATGCGGCGGGGCGATATGCTCCTTGAAAAAATCAGTCACATTTCGCATGATTTCTTTGATTTCCATAGCCGCCTCCACTAACCATTTGAATTAGGAGAGAAGGGGGTGTCTGACTTTTAGGACACCCCTAGACCCCTATATGCTGAATTGTGCATTTCCTCTTTCATTTGATTGGGCAGGTAATCCTTCCTCCTCTACTTCATCCCGCAACAAGCCGACTGCTTCGGCATAACGTAACCATGTGTCGACACTAGCGATGACTACCCGTGCTTCAACTGTTAAGATTTCTATGCCTACAACAGATACTCTGACGAATGCATCGATGACAATCCCCTTATCCAGAATCCGATCGATTACTTCTGCAAGACTAGAACTATCTGTACTTTTTTGAACAGCCATTCTATCATTCTCCTTTCCAAATGGTTTAATGATTTAAGATCCAAATGTCTTAATATCCTTTGAGGACTTGATATCCATAGAGCTTTTTATTTCCGTTGAACCTTTTACATCTTTATAGCTCTTGATATTGTTGACGCCTTTCAATTTCTTTTTATTTTTATGATCAGAGGAAGATAGTTTTTCTTGGAATTCTTCCCCAGCTTCTTTGATTTTTGCCAGCTTATCCCTAACAGACAATAGGACGTCTTGTACTTTGTCTTGGGCTTCCTCTGCTTTTCCATGAACTTTATCCGCATTCCGCTCCTTAGCATCCTCTAACTTTCCGGAAGCTTTATTTACCTTTGATTGGAGCTCACTTGTTATCTTTTCTTTTGCTTTTTCCTTCGCTTTCTCCCTCACCTTCTCTTTTACAGAGTCTGGAGCCTTTTCAATGGCTTTGATGACTGCTTTACGAACAACCTTTTTCATAGGTTTATCACTCATGGGAATTCCCCCTTTAAGGTTGCCTTAACGTTACTTTTTCTCCTCAAACAAAGCACTCAATTTATCCTCAATCCGTTGTAGTTGTTCGTTCAAATTTTTATTCTCTTCTTTCAGTTCATTGTACTTTTCATCAGCATCTGATCCGGAATCTCCACTTTTCTGCCCTTCATTGCGTTGTTTTGGAAATGCTCCGCTTGGATTCAATAAACTTCCTTGGTATTTATTCCAATAACCTGCCGCGGTTTGCCGTAATGCCATCATAGCCTGTTCAGTGATCATCTGTTGAGCAGATCTTCTTAGTTCGGTTCCCGCAGCCCTTGCCACTTCTGATCGACCAAGACTGTTGATAACCTTTTTTCCGGTACCAGGGCTTGATAGAAGACCTATGCTAGCACCAACAATTCCTCCAATTATGGCAAGATTCATAGAGTTTTGTTGGTCATTTGTTGGTTGATTGTTCCTTTGTTTATCTGTCATCCCAATTCGAATCCCTTCTCTAGTAATCTCCAGTATTTAGCGTTTGTCAGGTTCATACATTTTAAAAACTTAATTGTCCTTGTCTGCCTTCCACTAGCCCTTCTTCCTGTACATCGTCCCGAAGCAATCCAACAGCATTGGCATATCTTAACCAGGTATCTACGCTGGCGATGACCACTCTCGCTTCAACCGTTAAAATTTCAATGCCAACAAGTGAAACTCTGACGAATGCGTCAATGACAATTCCCTTATCTAAAATCCGATCGATCACTTCGGCCAAGCTTGAACTATCCGTACTTTTTTGGATGCTCATGGTCCACATTCTCCTTTCAGTCGTTAGTAGAGTGATAAAGGATCTAACCAAACTGAATATTTGAATTTAGTGGGACTATACCCCCTTTGATTTGGCCTTAAAACCACTGTTGTATAAAGATGGATATTGGGTACCAGTTTTTTTATATAATATTGTCGAATAACATTTTTATGTAATATTAGAATCCTATATTAGTAGGATTTTTTACGGTCATGGTTTCTGAATAAAACAAACGTAACAATTAGGTTACAAAAAATATAAACCCAAAAACAAGATGATTTGGCTATAAGATTGTTCAAAATACGACAATTAGTAAGAATAACCAAGCATTAGTAAGAATATTCGAACTTATCCAACTTCTATACTCCATATAGAAGAATATTCCAATATATAAGCGAATATGGACTTTGTCCCCTGTCTTAACCCCCCCTATACTAATAAGATAGGTTATTTCCTGTCACTGATACTCTAAACCTTCTTTAGTTATAGCTCTGTTAAACTTGAATGTTGATTTCCACGAAATTCATTCCCTTTCGCGGACGATTCGTATGCCTCTTCGCTCATCCCTCACTCAGGATCTCATCTGGCACGTTATCCGCAGGAATGCCCCGAATTTCACTTAAAGCATTTTTATTAGAAATCAACATTAAATTTACCGAAAATATTATATTTAAAACTTTTAAGGAGGTTCAAAAATTGAAACGACTATCTTTATTTATCGTGGTCACCACAATGATGTTCTTATTAGCAGCTTGTGGAGCTAATTCTGAGGCCGACAGTGATGGTTCAACTCTTGAACGGGCTAAGGAAGAAGGAAAAATCACCGTTGGATTTGCCGGGGAAAATCCTTATGCCTATGAGGACGAAAATGGAAAACTAACTGGGGAAGCTGTCGAAATTGCCAGGACAATTTTCAAAGAGTTGGGTATTGAAGAAATGGATGGTGAATTAGTAAAATTCAGTTCTTTGATTCCAGGATTGAAGGCTGGAAAGTTTGATGTCATCACAGCCGGAATGTACATAACACCAGACAGATGCAAAGAGGTTGCATTCGGTGAGCCGGAGTACAGCATCGGAGAAGCACTCGCTGTACAGAAAGGAAACCCGTTGGACCTTCACAGTTATGAAGATATCGCGAATAATCCTGATGTAAAGGTGTCTGTGATGAATGGTGCCATCGAAATTGATTACTTGAAGGCTGCTGGTGTCAAAGATAGCCAAATGGAAATCGTTTCTGATATTCCAGCAAATATTTCCTCCCTTGAATCAGGAAGAGTTGATGCAATTACTATGACTGGCCCAACTCTTGAAGCCGCACTCAAAACGGCAAATGCTAAGAATATCGATCGTGTAGAAGATTTCAAACAACCGACAGTAGATGGAGAGAGTGTACGAGGTTACGGTGCTGCAGCATTCAACCCATCAGATGAAGAACTTATCAAAGCCTATAACGAAGAACTTGAAAAATTAAAGGAATCTGGGGAACTATTAGAAATTATAAAACCATTCGGATTCACTGAAGAGGATCTGCCAGGAGATATGACAAAAGAATCTTTATGTTCTGAATAGATCCACTCCTTTTTTATAGGACAACTCATGAATACTTAGGACAGGCGCTCTATAAAGAGGAGGGCCTGTCCTTTTCTTGAAGGCTTCATCCGTTCATTATCTGTGAAAGGTCTTTTCACACATCTTTCCACAGATCTTTTTTATAATCCAAAATTGAAGGGTGTGGGACAACATTAACGTTTATTTCGACATCTTACATAAATTATTGCCGGCAGGATGGATGACGATCAAAATCCTGGTAACATCGGCATTATTAACATATTTGATCGCTTTTATAGCCGGTTTAGGGAGAGTATCACAATTTTCAATCATTCGGACCTTGACCATGATCTACGTAGAATTATTCCGTGGCACATCATTGCTCGTACAAATGTTCTGGATCTTCTTCGCCTTACCTGCATTTGGTGTAGAATTTTCAGCCTTCTGGGCAGGGGTATTGGCATTAAGTTTAAATTATGGGGCTTATGCTTCTGAAGTTGTAAGAGGATCAATCCTCGCGATTCCCAAAACACAGACTGAAGCTTCGATCGCTTTGAATATGACCCGATGGCAACGTTTGAAATTGGTCATCTTACCTCAAGCATTCCGGATCATGCTTCCGGGCCTGGGGAACAACTCGATTGAACTTCTCAAGGGGACTTCCCTTGTATCACTCATTACTTTAGGGGATCTGACCTACCGTGGATTGATCATCCAAAATACGAATCTTAGTTACACGGTCCCTGTATTTATATTGTTATTGATACTATACTTCATCATCGCCCTACCACTTATTATCCTTGTCCGGCGGTTAGAGGCTAGTGCATCGAAAGGAGTGGCGAAGGTATGAGTTGGGATTGGGAGTTTGCCATAAAAGTTTTCCCGGAAATATTCAATGTCATTTGGCTTGTGATTGGAATAACATTCGGTGCCTACGCAGTTGCTCTGGTATTTGGCCTGATATTAACCTTCGCCAGACGATCAAGCTTCAAGCCTCTATCTTGGACTGTATACGGTTTTATTGAATTTATTCGCAGTACACCGCCATTGGTCCAACTATTTTTTGTATATTTTGCGTTACCGTTGATCGGCATATCTCTTAATAAATATGTAGCAGGAATCCTTACCTTAGGGATTCATTACAGCACCTATGTATCAGAAGTATATCGTTCTGGGATCGACTCGATCGAAAAAGGGCAATGGGAAGCTGCAAGAGCATTGAACTTTACCAAATCACAAACATGGTCTAAAGTCATTCTTCCTCAAGCGATCCCCCCTGTCATCCCAATGCTTGGAAATTATCTGATTGTTTTATTTAAGGAAACACCCCTCTTAATGGCAATTGGTGTAGTTGAATTTCTTCAAAAAGCATTCTTGATTGGAGCGGATCATTTCAAATATCTCGAGCCATTGACCATCGTGGGCTTACTATTTCTTCTGCTCAGTTATCCAGCTGCCCTGCTTATCAACAGACTTGAAAAATGGTCAAACCAAGCTTATGGAAAGGGCAGTCGTTAACTAATCCAAGCCAATGAAGATCATAGGAGAAAGGACGGAACAATGACAAAAAATCCGGTTCAAAACCAACCACTTGTTAAATATGAAAAGGTTTCAAAGAAATTTGATGATTTAGAGGTTTTAAAAGGATTAGATCTTGATATCAACCAAGGGGAAAGAGTAGCTTTAATTGGGCCAAGTGGTTCAGGGAAAACCACTATCATCAGAATGTTGATGACATTGGAGGAGCCTACTTCCGGTATCATAAAGGTGGACGGCACTCCATTATGGCATAAAGAAGTAAACGGTAAGTTGGCTCCTGCAGATGAAAACCATTTACGTAAGATCCGTGGCGATATCGGCATGGTCTTTCAACAATTCAATCTATTCCCCCATATGACGATTCTAAGAAATGTAACTGAAGCTCAGGTTCATGTTAAAGGTATTCCTAAGGATGAAGCTGAAAAACGGGCAATAACTATGCTTGAAAAGGTCGGTCTGGGGGAAAAAGTCGATGCTTATCCTCTTCAACTGTCTGGCGGCCAGCAACAACGGGTTGCCATAGCCAGAGCTGTGGTTATGCAGCCGAAAATCATGCTATTCGATGAAGTGACCTCTGCATTAGATCCTGAACTCGTTGGGGAAGTCCTGGAGGTTATTAAAGAAATTGCAAAAGAATCTGATATGGCCATGATTCTCGTTACACATGAAATGGATTTTGCACGGGATGTGGCCGATCGCATCGTATTCCTACATGGTGGGCTGATTGAAGAACAAGGAAGCCCTAAAGAAATATTGGAAAACCCACAAAGTTCCAGGCTTCAATCCTTCCTTAAACGTTTTTTGAGCACTACTTAATAATTAAGACTCTATGCGGTCATTTTCAACACGTTCTGTTTTGAGGTACAAAAAAAACGGAATTTTCAGCCTTGATTGCAAGACATATCACCCATATTTCGCAAACTGAAATGGATACCACAAGAAAAAGGGCTCAGATTCGGGCTCTTTTTTCACTTTAGTAGAAGGGGAATTATGCGAGACTCCTGTGGGAAAGCAAGCTAAGCGAGACCCCGTAAACGAGGAACGAACTAAGGCAGATTGCCGCAAATACGAAAACAGCCTTGAAATAAGTGTTTTTAGTCCCTCCCTTATTCAAAATCCCTAGAGTACGTTAACACATATTTCCTTATTATGGTTTCAGGCAAAACGGTGGTGGGACCCCTAACTAGCAATGCCCCTATTGTAAACGCTTTAATTTATGTTAGAATTTCTATTTACTAATTCTTCCTCCTTTTATGATGTTAGATAAACTTACATGGTTAGTGAATACATATGTTGTTCATGTAAAAATAACATTATCAATGCATTAGAGGTGGTTAGAATATGGAAACGAACTATTACAAGGGAAACAAAAAGATTCTAATGTTAACAACGCTAGCCTTTTTTATTACTTTTGTCGTTTGGTTTAACATGGCTCCATTAATGTCAACCTTGAAAAGCACTTTCGGTCTCACGAATGATGAGGTAGCTATTTTGGCTGTAGCAAACGTTGCTTTAACAATACCGGCTCGTGTATTAATTGGAATGCTTGTTGACAAATTTGGTCCAAGAAAAGTGTATTCTGGATTATTGATGATTTTAAGTATTCCGTGTTTTGCCTTTGCCTTATCAAATTCATTTATCCAATTGATGATTTCAAGAATGTTTCTTGCTATTATAGGTGCCGGATTCGTAGTTGGGATTCGTCTTGTATCGGAATGGTTCCCACCTAAACATGTTGGTTTCGCTGAAGGCATTTATGGAGGTTGGGGTAACTTCGGGTCTGCAGCTGCCGCGATGATCTTGCCGACGCTAGCAATCATATTGGGCGGTGAAAATGGCTGGAGATATGCAATTGGTTTAACAGGTCTTATCGCACTTGTATACGGGATTATCTTTAGCCGTATAGTAAGGGACACACCTGAAGGAATTGAATATAAGCGTCCTAAGAAAAGTGGAGCATTAGAGGTAACGAGCTATAAAGATATGATAGGATTAGTCATAATGACGTTACCTGTTTACGGTATCCTTGGTTTTTTAACGTATAGATTAGGATGGCAATTGAATTTCATTAGTAATGGAGTTGCTTATACCGTTTTTGCGGCATTGCTCGGACTTTTCGTTTTAAATATTTATAAAATTTTTGATGTTAACAAAGAAGCATTAAAAAATGGAATTCCTGAAAAAGAGAAGTATTCGTTTAAGCAGGTAGCAATTTTAGACTTCTCTTATTTTTGTACATTTGGTTCTGAGCTGGCTGTTGTTTCAATGCTACCATTATTTTTCGAACAAACATTCACATTAAGCATTGCTCAAGCTGGTTTAATTGCAAGTAGTTTCGCATTTATGAACTTAATGTCACGTCCAGGTGGTGGATGGTTAAGTGATAAATTTGGTCGAAAGAAGACGTTAACCATTTTAATGTTAGGTTTGGCACTAGGATATTTCGCCATGGCACAAATTGGTTCTAGCTGGCCTATATGGCTTGCAGTCCTAATTACAATGTGCTGCTCATTCTTCGTTCAAGCAGGTGAAGGTGCAGTTTATGCAATGGTTCCACTCGTTAAAAAGAGAATAACAGGACAGGTTTCTGGAATGGTAGGAGCATATGGAAATATTGGTGCAACGACATTTTTAACAATTTTTAGTTTTGTTAGCCCAAAGGCTTTCTTTATCACAATTGGATGTTCAGCGATTGTTTGCTTCTTGTGCACATTATACTTGAAGGAGCCAGATTTGGAGGCAATTGTAGAACAATCCTTAGAAAAAGATGAAGAAAAAAATGCAGAGAGAGTGGTATCTTAAAAGACAATATATATCATCGTGTAGAGGTAATCCATTGACTATTACGCTTTGAGATCTGGACAAGTGTTTCTCTATAGCGGGTGTACAAAAGCCCTCTCTCCTATGACTTTATGGAGAGAGGGCTTTTGTAAAATTTGTGAATGAAGAAGTGCATACTACCCCGGGGTAGACTGGCTCATCTTATTTTTCTGTCCAATCAGCCGATCCGCTATTTGTTATTTTTTGCTTAGTTTATAATAATCCATCTTAGAAGTCTCTACAAAACCACAGGATTTATAGAGGTCTAAGGCATGCTTGTTTTTCACAGCTACTTGCAGCATTATTTCATTTACTTGCATTTCTTTCAGGTAATCTATCGCTTTAATTAATATCTCTCTACCATAACCTTTTCTCCGATATTCCGGAAGGACTCCTAACCCGTAAATACCACCTATACCATCATTTACAGCCAAATGTATCTTTCCTATGATTGTATTGTCAATTTCAACAATAAAAATATCTACCCCGCGCTTTGCTTCTTCCTCCGGGAGTATCAAATCCTGATCCACGGATTCAACTTGAAAATATATGGCATTTTGCTTTGCGATTTCTTTTGCGTCTTTATTGATTGCTTTCCTAAGGATCAAATTATTTAAAGCTGAACCTAGATTCGGTTCACCTTTTAAAAACATTTCATATTCTGAGTTATCATAAAGAGCACCTGTACGCTTGATAAATTCAAGACCAGATAGAGAGTTATTATCACTAAGTAAAAGAATATCCGTCGATTTTCTTTTGTACCACTCATCTTTCACCAATGAGAATAACCTGTTGAAGACTCCCATCCTCCTATATTCAGGATGAACCATGCCATTAACCTCTAACGTTTCTCTACCAAATTGACATATACCAATATATCCGATAAGTGTACCTTCATCATAGAACATAAACTCATTGATCTTATTAATATCTACACTTTTATCTAGTGCTTTGCTCCATTTATAATCCAGTTCTAGCTTTAGTGTTACGTTATCTTCCATAACACAATACTTCTGGAGACCATTTATTTCTTCATATTCCTGTTGATCTAGTTGCCCTTTTAATTTTATACTAGGGCTTTTCATTTGCTCCATGATTTCGTATATCTCCTTTTTTGTGGAAGAAAATAATAAGAACATTTATAAGTATATAATAAAAGTACAGCCGCATGAAGATTTCATGTCACAATCGACATAAATATTATTTAATAAGCTTTGCTACAAATATATAACATACTGGTTCTTTTTACTCCTAAACCGGTAGTCTGTCTTTCCTAATTACATGATGTAAGCGCTTTCCTTGATAATAATATTTTGTTATTATTTTATTTTTTAGTATTTTATATGAATACTAGAAAAGTTAGGAAAGGGAGATTTATAAAGTATGAGGAAAAAATTCGTGTATCCATTTTTAGCTGTTTTTTTAAGCTTTTCATTAGGAGCTTGCTCGGAAAAAACTAAAGAAACACCTGATACAAATGAAAGTGGAAGTAAAGAGACTCACAGTAAACAGACTGATCATTGGTCCTATGAAGGGGAAACAGGACCAGAACACTGGGGAGAATTGGATCAAGCGAACTCAACATGTGTTGACGGAAGTGAACAATCTCCACTTAATATTGAATTCTCACAGGTAAGAACTGAGAAAAAAACGGAAAACATTCAGATCCATTATGAGCCCACACCTTTTACACTTGTAAACAACGGTCATACCGTGCAGGCTAATGCTAAAACGGAAAGCAACAGTATATTAGTTGAAGGAAATAAGTACAAGCTCGCTCAATTTCATTTCCATACTCCGAGTGAGCATCAATTTAATGGTCAACATTATGATATGGAGCTACACCTTGTACATAAAGACGAGAATGGAAAGATTGCCGTCCTTGGAGTAATGATACAAGAGGGGGAAAAAAGTGAAAAATTTGCATCTATTTGGGATGTATTACCCAAGGAAGAAACAAGAGAAGATATTTCCGTAAAAGAACCGATCGATTTACAGGGTATACTTCCCCAAGATCAAACGTCTTTTCATTATAATGGATCGTTAACAACTCCTCCTTGTACAGAAGAAGTGAAATGGGTCATATTTGAGGAGCCGATTGAAATGTCGAAAGAACAAATTCAGGCATTCCAGCAAATCTTCCCCGACAACCATCGTCCTGTTCAATCTTTAAATGATCGTGAAATATATGAAACTAAATAGAGAATGAATCAAGTAGGATGACCACTTAGATTTTTAGAATCGCAATGGAAATCATAACAATATTAAACCCTCTACTATATCCTTATATAACAAGAAAAAAACGCAGGTGATTTCCAATATGAAACCACCTGCGATTTTATACGTTAATTAATATTGGGTGTACTCTTAAACAAAACCTGTTTGGTTATTTTTACCACTTCTTGTTTTATTACTTATTCATACTGGATAGAAAGTCACCTAGTGGATCATCGTCCTCTTCAGTACCGTCCTCTTGTTGTCCGTGAAGTTCAGCCTGCAGATTATCCAGGTTGAATTCACTTAAATCATCGTCGTCTTCTACCCATTTTTGCTTTTTACTTGCGGGTTCGGCGGTGTCAACCTTTTCTTGATGCCATTCCGGTAGTGCGGCCGCTGCCTCATCTTCTTGTAAATAAAGCGCTTCATCAATATTAACCGCATTGCTATTCAAGGAAGCAAGCAGCGTAGTTGCTCGCATTGGGTCATTCAGCAAATGGAACATGATACTGCCAATAAGTGCTTCGGAATGTTCGTGCTTAAGCCAATTCCGCTGTTCTTTCGTCAGCTGCTTCGGAAGGGGGATTGTAATCGTTTCTCTTTCTTTCGCAAAGGATTCATTTACGCCCTGCAGAACAAATTGAGCTATTTTACTGGAAAAGTTTCTTCTCTCAGTTTCTTTCAACCTTTGCAGTTGTTTTAAAAGATGATCCGGTGTATCAGATGGCACACGAAATGTTATCGTTTGACCTCGTTCTACACCTTTTTTAGAACCACTCATACAATCACCTACTTAGCAGATGCAGTCTCTTTCTTCTCTTCTTTCGTATCCTTCGCATTTTTACGGATGAAATCAGAAATTAGCTTGTAATAAGCATTTGCCATCATCCAGACGCTTTCATTTTCATCCTCAAAGAATTCAATGTTGAATCCGTCCAAGTTGTTATTCAAAGTCTTCAGATAATCTTTCAGAACTGCTGAACCACCACCTACAAAGTAGCAGATCTCTGTCTGGGAGTTCCTTTGCCATACATTTCTTAAATAACGGTATTGCTTCTTAGCAAGTTCTAAAAGGATCCGATCTGTTATGTCATGTACATTTGTGCGGCTTCCTTTTACCATGATGTGGTGACGATTGTTCTTTCTGGTGATGATGTCGACAACATCCCTGCGACTGTCTAGTTCAACGCCATGTTTCGTCAAGATTTCATCACGGATCGCTTCAAGGGATTCAGCCACACCTAGGTTGAAACCTTGAGCTTTGTCATCATCGACATTACGGTTTCGAATAACCGCAATATCTGTTGAAAGACCTCCAATGTCTTGAATGAGGATTTGTTTATCGATCAATTCTTTGTTAATGATATTCAAGTCATTATCCATCACAAGATTTACAAACGCTGCAAATCCTTCTGGATATACTTTGACTTCATCAAACTTGATATTTACCTTTATTCCTTGATAACGAGGTGTAACTAAAAATTCAACCTGGTGGACTGAACCCAAAAGTTGAGAACGATAACCAACATCTTTTCCTTCTTTTACTTCTCTTAATGGTAATCCTGTTCCAAGGGTATAATCCGCTTCAATCACTTTCTTAGTATCTTTGGATTGCTTTCTCCCATAACCGACTGCATCTAATGCTAGAGAAGCAAATAGCATGATCAGCGTCTGGTCCTCTTCTGATTTACTGCTTCCTGGATCCAATTCCGTAGAGTTACTAGTTTTCGTTGCCAGATTTCCGACACGGTAAACCGCATTATTTTCTTTTAACGCTGGGGAATGGACGCGTATATGTATGTTGTCGATTGGGTCTTTTTCATCCAATTCCTCAATCCCGATGACAGGACGATCTTCCATATCTCTCGCAATCACATTAGGAATGTACAATGAATTGTCTAGTTTTCCAAAATTGGCTTTTACAGCATCATTACCTACGTCAACCGCAGCGATTCTTGATTTGGACATAAAAACATTACCCCTCTCAGAGAAATTATTTAATAGATTAAACTTAGTAGACAATGGAAGAATAGTCAATGCGTCTTTTTTCGTGTTCTTTTTTGTATACTTGTACACAATTTGCAAACAGTTGATGCACAGCCTTGTACACGGTTCTGTATACATGCACACATTTTCGAATACATTTTGTTTGCATTTTGTATACTTGTACACATATTTGTGTACATTCCAGTATTTTGAAAATTGTGCCACTCCCCTACTCTCTTATCAGATGAAAACCAAGTCGCATTTGTCAATGATTGGATTTTCGATCTGTCATATATTGTTAGTTTTACAGAGGTAAAAAGTAAAGTCGATCGAAATGAAAGAGCTAAAAAAAGATAATAGGATAAATAAAATAATTGGAGAGGATGCAGGTAAAGGATAATGAGGTGGGAAACTGACCTGATCGGGATTAGGATATTAGGTGAAAGAGGAAGAAAACATTTAAAGATTTGTTTATAAAGTCAGGATGAAGTAGTGGGAGGGATGAACGAAACGACTCTAGATCTAAAACACGATGCAGAAACAAAGCGGATCATGTCAAAAAAAAGCGCATCTTAGCTTGAAAGCAGGGTAATTTCTTATGAGTGACCAATAGGAATCCCCTCCTGAATAATCAGAAGGGGGAGGAAAAACTCGATTTATGGAAGGATCATCCACTAATGAGCGGATCGAAACTGTTCAGTTTCTGTCGAGCCTTTAAGAGCAGTGGTGGAGGAAGTCCCACCCGATATGACTTTTGCTACTTCATCAAAATAACCCGTTCCAACTTCACGTTGGTGTCTAGTGGCTGTATAACCGTATTTTTCACTGTTGAACTCGGCTTGTTGAAGCTCAGAATATGCAGCCATTCCTCGATCCTTGTATTGTCTTGCCAGCTCAAACATACTATGGTTCAATGCATGGAATCCTGCCAGGGTGACAAATTGGAACTTATACCCCATTTTTCCGAGCTCCTTCTGGAATTTAGCAATCGTTAAATCGTCAAGTTTTGCTTTCCAGTTGAAGGATGGGGAACAGTTATATGCAAGGAGTTTACCAGGATATTTTTTATGGATGGCTTCCGCAAATTGCTGAGCTTCCTCAAGATTTGGTTGGGCTGTTTCACACCACACCAAGTCTGCATAAGGTGCATACGCTAACCCTCTCGCAATGGCCTGGTCGATTCCAGCATTCGTGCGGTAAAATCCTTCTGCTGTACGCTCACCGGTGATGAAATCAGCATCCACCGGATCGATATCACTTGTGATTAGATCGGCAGCGTTAGCATCCGTACGGGCTACAATAATCGTCGGAACACCCATCACATCAGCCGCAAACCGGGCTGAAATCAAATTACGGACAGAAGTCTGAGTTGGGAGCAATACCTTCCCGCCTAAATGTCCGCATTTCTTCTCTGAAGATAACTGATCCTCGAAGTGGACACCAGCAGCCCCTGCTTCAATCATACTTTTCATAAGTTCAAAAACGTTCAACTGTCCGCCAAACCCAGCTTCCGCATCAGCGACAATCGGAGCGAACCAATCGATATCACCGGTCCCTTCCATACATTGAATCTGATCAGCCCGCTGGAGGGTTTGATTGATTCGTTTAACTACTTGTGGAACACTATTAGCTGGGTACAGACTTTGATCTGGATACATATTTCCTGAAAGATTGGCATCTGCAGCAACTTGCCATCCACTCAAATAGATCGCTTTCAAGCCAGCTTTTACCTGTTGCATCGCCTGGTTCCCTGTCAAAGCACCAAGTGCATTGACATATTCCTCTGTTTTAAGTAGTTTCCAAAGCTTCTCTGCTCCATGTCTAGCCAAACTGTGTTCAATCTCAATCGAGCCTCTCAACCGGATTACATCTTCTGCTGTATAAGGCCTTGTAACGCCTTCCCATCGTTCATCATTGTTCCAATGATCCTGTAACTCCTCAATCTTTTTTTTGCTCAATATGGAACCCTCCCTAAACACATCAGTTATATTTTTGCTAAGCCAGGTTTTCAAGAATTCATCAAAAACACCATTTCAATATCAACGCTTTGAACATTACAAGCGTAACCTGTCTGATCTTGACTTTAATCTTCTAAGTAGTAAAGACAATAGAAAGGACGAGGGAAACCCCATCCTTCTATTCTGCTTTTTTTGACAGGCAGTGTTCGCATTCCATGAAATACGACTCAGCCTGTTCCTGGATCGTCTGTCCACACTCAGGGCATTTTTTCTTTGGCAAGTTTTTAAAAAATTGAACCGGATTCTCCATCGCCATTTGTTGATTCCTCCTTAAAATTAGTTTTTGTTTTTCTGTTATAGTACAGTATACATAAGTTGATTGGATTTGTGTACCCATTTTTTGATTTTTTTGAAATGTTAACACAAATATTGGCCTATAACCCTTCTAACAAAGGGTTAATGGTGGCTATTTTTTATTGACAATTTAATTTCTGTTATACTACAGTATGTTGGACATAACAAAAAAGCTTCCATTTGAGAAGCTTTTTTAAGGAAAGGAGGTTCCTTTTTGAATGTTAATCACCTATATTAGGTTTATTTGGTTATTGGAATCATGATAGTAAATTCCGGATTCTGATCATAAGGGTTTTGAGCCATCGGATACTTTTCAAAATGGGTAAGATCGCCAACATGATTTTCCTTGTATCCCTCGGCCTTAATCCAATCATATATGTTGTTAAAAGATTGTTCGATGCTTTGTCCTTTAGCGTGTTCACATTTAGCATAGGTTAATTCAGGGACGGATATCTTTATCATACCAGAAGGGACATCTTCTACCTGTGATGCTTTTACGACAGAGTAGTAGGTAAAGCTTGAACCGCTTTGGGTAGCATGGTAAGAGAGACCAAGTAAAACATCAGGGTTCTCGACAAATTGAATTTCGTTCAGTCGATCATGTATTTTATTGTGAACGTCTCTGATCTCCCCAGCAAACGCTGCTTCAAAAGTCCCTTCCCACTTCAATCCAACGGCTTGAAATGATCCCTCAGTGGCTAATGTTACTGAATTCTTTTGTTCCACTGACATGATAATAACCCCTCCTAAATCGCTTTTATTTTTATTTTAAATGATTCGTTTGAAAAAATCTTCCAATTAGCACAAATTCTTGTCACCAACTGACCAAGCTGATTTTTTGAAATTAAATAGAATGTTGATACACTAACACTAATAACAAGTAACTAAACAAACGAAAGAAGATGATAGCATGCCCTCACATAAAACGATAAAAGATATTCCTTTTTCAGTTCTTGATCTTGCCCCTATCCTTGCTGGAGGGACACCATCTGAATCTTTTCGGAATACAGTAGATCTAGCTCAGCATGCAGAAAAATGGGGCTATAATCGCTACTGGCTGGCAGAACATCACAATATGCCTGCGATCGCCAGTTCTGCAACTTCGGTAGTCATTGGACATGTTGCAGCGTACACATCTAAGATACGTGTAGGATCAGGAGGGATTATGCTTCCGAATCATGTGCCACTCGTGATTGCTGAGCAGTTCGGTACCCTGGAATCAATGTTTCCTGGTCGGATTGATCTCGGACTAGGCCGGGCTCCTGGTACTGACCAGACTACCTCATATGCCTTGAGAAAGAATCATAAACAGAATGCTCAGGACTTCCCTGAACAATTGGCAGAGTTACGGACCTATTTCGATCCGTCAATAACGGAGGGTAAAATACGGGTACGCGCGTTTCCTGGGGAAGGATTGGATATTCCTATATGGCTATTGGGATCAAGCGGGTTCAGTGCTGAACTGGCTGCCAAAGAAGGCCTGCCATTCGCCTTTGCAAGCCACTTTTCCCCTAACAATACATTACCAGCTCTACAAGTCTATCACCGATTTTTCGAGCCCTCTGAGGTCCTTGAAGAACCTTATGCAATGGTTGGTGTGAATGTTATAGCAGCAGATACCGATGAAGAAGCACAGTGGTTGGCCACATCCCTGCAGCAGCAATTTTTAAATCTGATCCGTAACCAGTTGGGACCGCTGCAGCCACCTGTGGAAAGTATGGAAGGAAGATGGACAGAATATGAAAAAGCCGCTTTAGAACAACAATTAGGCGGCTCTATTATCGGAAGCCCTGAAACCGTCAGGGAAAAGCTTGATCGTTTTCTTAAAGAGACAGAAGCTGATGAAATGATTGTGGCTTCTCAAATCTACGATCACAAAGCCCGCCTCCGATCTTATGAAATCCTTGCTGAAATTATAAAAAGCTGATGATAAGAAAAAGGAGCCATGTCATATTCAAAACTGGCTCCTTCATTCTTATTCGTAGATTTTATGAAATTGACTTCAGATAATGACAGACTGTTTCGATCCCTTGTGTGAAATTGTCTAAATGGAAATGCTCATTCGGTGCATGGAGATTTTCAGATGGGAGGCCAAAGCCCATCAACACAACCGGAACATCCAACACTCTTGAAAATACCTCTACAATCGGGATGGAACCGCCTTCTTTTGGGAACAATGGTCGGACACTATATACAGCCTCATAAGCATCTGCCGCCTTTTGTATCATCAGATTTTGGGAATCCAGTGAAACAGGTTTAGCTTTGATGGTCTGCCTTAAAGTAACTTTCGTCCCAACAGATTTATTCGATTTCACATGTTTTTCAATCATTTCATAAACCGTCTGCGGATCCTGTTCCCCGACAAGACGGCAGCTTATTTTTGCACTTGCTTCGCATGGAACGATCGTTTTAATGCCTTCTCCCTGAAAACCTGCTGTGATTCCATTGATCTCAAGGGTTGGCCTGATGCCAGTTTGCTCTAAAAATGAAAATCCTTCTTCACCAGATAAGGATTCCAATCCTAGCTCTTTCTTTGTTTTCTCTTCGTCAAATGGAACTGCCGCCACTTCCTGCTTCAGTTCCTCTGTCAATGCAGGGACTCCTTTATAAAACCCTTCCACTGCAACCTTTCCATTTTGATCGTGAAAAGAATCCAATAATCTTACTAGATTATGGGCAGCATTGGGAACTCCTCCTCCATACACCCCTGAATGGAGGTCAGAATTCGCTGTTTTCAAACTAAGTTCCAGGGCAAGCGCACCCCTAAGTGACGTGCATATTGCAGGCTGGCCTTTTTCAATGAATGAGGTATCCGAGATAAGCACAGCGTCACAAGATAATTTTTCAGGATTCTGCTGTATAAAAGAAGGAAGATTAGGGCTTGCCTGTTCCTCTTCACCCTCAATACAAAGTTTGATATTGACCGGAAGCTTTCCATCTTCATTCATCAAGGTTTCAAGCGCTTTTACATGTATGAAAAGCTGTCCTTTATCATCTGTAGCACCTCTGGCATAGAGCTTGTCCTCTCTTACTTCCGGCTCAAATGGCGGTGACTCCCATAGGTCGATGGGATCTGTAGGCTGGACATCATAGTGGCCATAGACAAGCACAGTCGGTTTACCTTCTGCGTGCAGCCAGTCTGCATAGACGATCGGATGACCTTCCGTTTTAATGATTTCAATGTTTTCCATGCCAATCTGTCCAAGTGAGGAAGCAAGCCATTTCGCCGCTTTTAGGACGTCTTCTTTATATTCAGGTAAAGTCGAAATACTTGGTATTCTCAAAAATTCCTTTAATTGCTCAACATATCGATCTTTATGTAATGAGATGGATTCCTTCAAAATCATAACCTCCTCCATATATCCCTTCTTTATTTCATTAGTATAACATCAAGGCAATTCACCAGCCTTGCAAGACCCTAAAAAGGCTTGTCGATCGCCTACCGAATTGGAGTGAATATGGCATATCAGCAATGTACTTTAACAGAGCCTACTCGATAAATTCAATAAATGCATACAGGATTTTTGCAGTAAGCCCCCATATCACCCTTCCTTCGTACTTATAGAAGTATTCTTCGATTTTCCGCATCTGCCATTGATAGTCCTCGCCGTTTGCAATCAGATCAAACGGGAATCCTTCTTCTGGCTTTATTTCAAAATTAACATGATGGATTTTTGGTGGATTGTTTTTGAAAAAAGAAAGCGGAACAGTAAATACCTCTTCTACTTCAGAAGGATTCGGCACAATGCGATTTAAGGTGCAGTCCAAAAAGCCAACATATGTGTTCACCATCATGCCAAATGGGGAGAGCATATAGTCAAAAGGAAATACATCTGTGATCTCCTTGTCTGTTATCCCCAGCTCTTCCTTCGCTTCTCTGATTGCAGCATCCTGTGGGATCCGGTCTTGTTTATCTACTTTTCCTCCTGGAAAGCAGATTTCTCCTGGTTGACGTCTCATGTGGAATGAACGGACTTCAAATAAAATATGAAGACCATCTTCCTTTTCGATTAAGGGAAGAAGAACAGAATAATGGTTCAACATATTATTTCCGATAATGGAGGGAGTATGGTCTATCATTTTCCTGATAATTTTTTCTCGTTTCATAAGAACACTCCAAGTATCATTTCTCTTTACTATAACAGAACAAATCCATGAGAATGTGTTTAGTCAATTTAGCCGTATATTCTAATTATATTGATTTTTCGATAATCAAGTATACCTTAATACTTTGGAAAGTATGATTCCTGATTTCTGGGAAAATATAAAAGGCAGGAGGGATACATATGAATGACCATTACTTGACGGTGGAACAATTCAATCAATTTATACAGCAATGGAGCGGAAAGACCATTAAGATCACTAAGCAGGAACTCGGTGATCAGGATAGCACCATTATGAAATTGGATGATATTTCTTATCATAAAGATACAAGAAGAATCGATGATTATGAGCCCATGCATTCGATCCATTTAATTGGTGAAGGAACAACAGAAACAGATGCACAAGGCGGAGAGCCTCTACCAGCTTCTTCTTACGAAATACCACTGGAGGATACAACTCAGTACCAGTTTGATGACATCCGATTTTCCCTCGTAACTGAACGAGGGACTTATACGATTGAGCTGTACGGATAAAAAGTCAGCTAGGATCAAGAAAAGCGAAAGCGCCCTGTTCAGCCACGAAGGTCACTGGAAGTCCGACGAGGAGGCTCGAACCAAACAAAGTTCGGTTCCTGCGTGGGCAAACACTTCGACCTAAATCAATGTGTCGACCGCCGCAGGAGGACTGAAGTGATCCAAGTGGTTGGGCGGTGGAGCTAGACATCACTTCATCGAAACAAAATTTTTATACTTTCTTATCCTTTAAATAATCCCAATAAAGGCAACCGAAGAAATAGTTGCCTTTATTGGGGTTTAAATATTACTTTTGTATTTGATATTTTGATACATCGAAAGTGTGTAGGGTTCGCCTTCAGTATACTAACATTTTAGTGAAACCCTGGAAACAGGTGCCCATGTTCTATAAAAAGGTTAAAGTTGAAGCGATCTCCTTCATATGCGGTTGATCTGTCCATAAGATAAAGTAATTGTAAGTTTCACCTTGGATATTAATCGGGGTTGGATACCTTACGATTAAAGCGGATTGATTCAACATTTCTGCTGGTTGGTCCGCAGAGGGAAAAATGTAGCAAGCTTCTTGGTTTTGAATTCGTGCCTTCAAGATTCTTGGCACGGATCCATAGGGCATTAATTGATGGAAAGCTTCCCCATGACATACCTCATCCAAATTTTCACCAGCCGAAATAGCTGATATTTGAAAGAAACCGTCAGCACCTTCGTATCTTTCTTCGTTCACTTTTCGCCAGTTCGATGGATATTGGAACCGAACCTTGTAGGTAGTGTTCGTATATGTGCTTTGGGATACATCCATGATGGGTGTTGGAGACCATTGAAGAGACTGGATGTTAACTCCTTCAATTAGTCGAATTGGAACGGGGCGATGGAGGTCGATAGCCCACATTTCACGGGCAAATTCCTGTTCCCTGCACCCACTAAGATATGCTATTTTTGTTCCGTCTGTAGACCATGTGACAGGTGATGCAAAACAATTAGATATAGCCCAAATTCGATCCTCTTCTCCTCGCCTCCCCACCGTCCGAACTTGCGAAAAATATCCTCTATCTTCTAAGGCGGTGGCACTATAAGCAATTTTTAAAGAATCAGGAGACCATTCCGGAAAATAATTCTTTGCAAGGGGCCCGCCTTTTACTTCGACCACATTCCCTGTTGAAAGCTCAACGGTGTGAATAATGGAGATACTGACACCTGGTGTTGTATAAAGTACAAAGCTTCCGTCGGGTGATAGCTGGGCATTATTAAGCCGCCCTTCTGTGTTGCTTGTAATTTGCTGTTTCCCTGTCCCATCGGCTTGAATTCGGTAAAGCTGACTGAATCCTGATTCATCTGGTGCCTGAAAAAGCAGTTCCATACCACTGGAAAACCATTGAACATCTGTTGAATTGGGTTGTTGGATGCTTTGCGCCTGATGAGACAGTACGTTGTACAAGATAATGTGACCTTGCTTTGTATATGCAATTTGGGTGCTGTCAGGCGACCAATCCAATTTGAACTCAACCTCTTCTCCTATCTGATCGATTTGAGCAATGGAACCTGTTGCAACCTCAATTGCATAGATGATTCTGTTCTTTCCTACAAACGCAATTCTTCTGCTGTTTGGTGACCATTCAGGTCTTGAAAAGGAGTCACCTAATCCACTGGTGAGCTGAACGTTCTCTCCTGTCCGGGGATTATATAACCAAACATCATAATTCCCACCCCGATTAGAGATATAGGCAATCCTTCCTTGGCCACCAGGAGGGGCGTATGGAATCATTAACTTTATACCAGGAAATAGTTGAGAGGATGGAAGTTGGTTTACAATCCGGATAAGCTCATGATTTGGCTCCCCGTTCGTTATTACATTAAAGCGCCCTGCAAGCTGATAAAGTGTATCCCCTGGTTGGACGATATAATAAGGAACACCTGGAGGAACCTTTAATAATTGACCGATCTGAATGGCATAAGGTGGTTGAAGTTGATTCGCTTCCACTATCACTGAAGATGGAACTTTATATAATTGTGAAATTCGATACACTGAATCTCCTTGTCTAACCCTTACTATGTCAACCCCAGGCGGAATGGACAGCTGTTGACCAATATAAATCGTGTAAGGAGCTCTCAAATTGTTTGCAGCAATAATGGAATCTTCCGAAATTCCCCATCTCCTAGAAATCTCGTACACCGTATCACCTGAACGTACTGTGTAAAAAGTCTGCATGGTATCCACTTCCCATAAGGTAAATTTCCACTAGTAAAGTTGAAGTATTAAATGGGTACACTTCTCTGCCCATATACTATTCGATAAGAGTTGCAAGGTTCACCAAATATGAGGTTTTTAAAATTTTATCTGAATAATGTAGGAGTAGTCCCTTTTGTTTCTTTTATTATATAGATCAGCTATTCGATACTGATAATCAATTTTTATAAGGACAATAATAGAATCGAACGGTCCATTTTGCTGGAACACTGATTAAACTGGGTCAGTCTAATCGAAACAACAGTCAAACAAGTGTGTCATATAACATTTTTGCGGAAGTAATAAATAAACTAGAATAACTCCTGGATGGTTTGAAATGAGGTAATTGCTGTATGGATATAAAATTAAAGTATAAAAACCTTTTTTTAATTCTTGGTAAATGGATTATTCTTGGAAGCATAATTGGTGTAATTGTGGGTTCCACAACAACTTTCCTTTTAGAGACTAACGATTATCTAGGTGATGTACGAGAAAAAAGTGGTTGGCTCATCTTCCTTCTACCCTTTGGAGGACTAATCTTAGGATACATATATATGAACTATGGAAAGGTATTTTTGAATAACACCTTAAATGACACTGCTGAATTAAATAATCTAGTGATAGATGCAGTTCATGGAAAAAAAGAGGTGCCACGGAGAATGGGGCCTATCGTCTATTTTGGAACCTTTTTAACCGTTCTTTTTGGTGGTTCAACCGGAAGAGAAGGAGCTGCTGTCCAAATGGGAGGAAGTGTAGCTGCAGCAGTAAACAAATTCTTTAAAGTAAACAGATTCGACACTAAAATTTTTATTATGTGCGGTATAAGTGCTGGTTTTGGTGCTGCCTTTGGAGCTCCCATAACAGGTACAGTTTTCGGGATGGAAATGGCTGCTTTAGGAAAGCTGAAATTTGAAGCACTTGTCCCTTGTCTTGTGGCTAGCTTTGTTGGTCACTTTATAACGACAGCGGCTTGGGGGCATGAACACGCAGAATTTATTATACAAAGTGTACCAGAATTATCTGTTATTACGTTTATAAAAGTTATTCTTACTTCTGTTATTTTCAGTCTATTAAGTGTTTTATACTGTCAGTTGAGACATGGGATACAAAAATTATCAGAGAAGCTTTTCAAGAAAAACCATATGAAAAGAGCCTTTGTTGGAGGAATGTTCATTGTGGCATTAACGTTAATAGTTGGTTCACAAGATTACAATGGCAGAGGCTTAGATATGTTAGAACAATCTTTTAAAGAAGACGTTCCTCCCTTTGCTTTCCTGGCTAAACTAGTATTTACGTCGATCACTCTTGGAACTGGCTTTGTAGGTGGAGAGGCTATACCTTTATTTTTTATGGGGGCAACATTAGGGAATACCTTACACACATTCATGGATTTACCTATGTCATTTCTCGCTGCATTAGGATTAATCGCAGCTTTTTGTGGCGGTGCTAATACTCCTATAGCAGCTTTCCTATTGGCAATGGAGATGTTTGATGGTAAAGGACTAGAGTACTTTTTTGTTGCTTGTATCGTTAGTTATCTGTTTTCTGGACATCATGGTCTATGGCCTTCTCAAAAAGTATATGAACCTAAGAGTAGGTTATATAATATCCCCCGCGGAGAAACCATTGAAAATATTGAAAAAAAGAAAAAGCTTTAGAAAATTAAAAATGAAAAACGGCAGTCGTTTTAATTTCGTGATATTGCCATATATTTACATACGGAATTACAAAATATTTGACAGGTTTAATCCCTCTGTTAAAGCCGATGTTAAAATCCCCAATATAGCCGGAATAA
>NZ_JAIBLJ010000040.1 GCF_020179385.1 Alkalihalobacillus sp. YIM B00296
GACCTCACTCTCATCCCATGCCTAAAGGCGGGCTACGCCCTTCATACCGCGGATCCCACCGTTATCCCGTAAAGCCAACTCCGGTTACGAGGGAACGGAACTAAAAGCTGAAAGCAATTTGCCCCGTGATGTTTCGATTGTAAAAACAGGTATAAATCAAGCGTTGGAAAAAGCGAAGAAAAATGACCGGGTATCGAACATTTTCAAAGAAGGAATCCAGAACGTCTTGGATATGTGGCTCGGTGTCCTGCCGATCGTGATGGCCATTGGGACCGTCGCTTTGGTGATCGCTGAATATACACCTTTCTTCACAATCCTCGGAAAACCTTTCGAGCCGATCCTGACCTTGATGCAGGTACCGGAAGCAGCTGAAGCGGCACAGACGATGGTTGTTGGTTTTGCGGATATGTTTCTTCCTGCCGTAATCGGAAGCGGGATCGAGAGTGAAATGACACGATTCATCATTGCGTGTGTTTCTGTCACCCAGCTCGTATATATGTCTGAAATGGGCGGATTGCTCCTCGGATCGAAGCTGCCGATCAGCATCAAGGATCTTGTCCTCATCTTCTTATTACGGACGATCATCACATTGCCGATAGTCGTCGTCACTGCTCATATCATCTTTTAATGAAAAAGGAGAGTTGGAACATTGATGTTCAATCCGGTGAACGCCATTGAAGAGAATAAGGAACGGATTTTACAAACCTATGAAGAGCTCCACCAGCTAGCCGAGCCCAGCTGGAAGGAAGAAAAGACATCGGCCTATATTCGACAGAAGCTTGTACAGGCTGGGCTAAACGTCACAACCTATGAAGGGCACTACGGTTTAATGGCTGAAATTCCAGGCGAAAGCAGGAAAGTCACCGCCCTCCGTGCAGACATGGATGCCCTCATGCAGGAAGTGGATGGCGTTGTCCGAGCGAATCATTCGTGTGGACATGACGCACATAGTACCATGGTCCTCCACACAGCCCTTAACTTAGCCGGCCACAAACCGAAGCAAACGATGCGTTTCATCTTCCAGCCTGCTGAAGAGAAAGCAGAAGGTGCTATGCAGATGATAAAGGATGGGGCTTTAGAGGATGTGGTATTCCTTGGTGGGATCCACTTACGTCCTGCATTTGAAATTCCGTTCGGCCATGCTGCCCCGGTGATCACACATGGTTCGACGGCAAGCCTGAAGGGCGTCATCACAGGAATGCCAGCTCACGCATCCCGCCCTGAGAACGGCAACAATCCGATTGAAGCTGCTGCACTTTTAATTGAAGAAATCAAGAAAATCAAGTTGGCCGAATCAGGAACTTATTCGATAAAAATCACCTAACTCCATAGTGGTGAAGCGACAAATTTGATTCCGGTAAAAGCCCGTTTCACATTCGATCTAAGGTCTGATTCGAATGACATGATGACGAAGCTGATTGAACGCGCGGAAGATGCATGTCAAAAGATCGCCACAACGACTGGAACCGATATTGAGACGGCAATAGAAGAACACTCGCCTGCCGCGGTCGAAAATCAAGCTGCAATCGATACTGCAAAAACTGCGATCTTATCCATACTCGGCGATAAGAGGTTTATCCCGATTTGTCATTCTCCCGGTGCTGAAGATTTTCATTTTTATACATGGAAGAATCCTGATATCGCAGGGACGATGATCGGTCTTGGCTGTGACTTGAAGCCAGGCTTGCATCATCCGAAAATGACCTTTTCTCAGGAAGCGCTTATCTATGGCACGAAGATTTTAACCCGTATGTTGTTGGAAGCTGACTCAAAACAATGGTAACAGAATGGAGGCATGAACTTGGACAGCCAGTTACGATCATCGATCAACATCCGCATCCTTCAGACAGCCGATGAATTGGAAATGGTCCGGAAACTTGAAGCAATCGTCTGGAGTGAAGAAGAATCAATTCCTGTCACACAAACGATGGCCGCCGTCAAAAATGGCGGATTCATACTGGGAGCTTTTTGGGAGGATGTCTTCGTCGGTTTCCAGTACAGCTTCCCAGGCCTTGATGGACAAAAGCTATACCTCTATTCCCACACGCTCGGCATCCATCCGGAATATCGCCGGATGGGGATCGGCGAAATGTTGAAAAACGAACAGAAAGCTACGACCTTCAAATGGGGTACGACCTCATCAAATGGACATACGATCCTCTGGAAACGGTCAACGGTAATCTGAACCTCCATAAGCTCGGTGGAACTTGTTAGACGTATATGGAAGATGCTTATGGTGACATCCCTGACGAATTGAATGCAGGAATTCCTTCTGACCGCTTTTTGGTGGAGTGGCGGATTAAAAAGCCGAAACGCTCCCGTATAGAGGTTCATACCGAAGAAACGGACACAGCGATTCAAACAGGCTTCCAGAATGATTTCCTGGTTCCTGAACAAATTGATTTGGATTGTTCAAGTCCCGCTATAATCGTTCCGGTCCCTGGGAACTTCCAATCCTTGAAACAGGAGGAAATTTCACTTGCGTTGGCTTGGCGGGAGGCTACACGGAAAGTGTTCAGCCACTACCTCTCTCAAGGATGGGTTGTCACTGACCTTTTAAAAAATCCGCAACAGCAAGATTTGTATCATTATCTCATGGAAAAACAATCACAAGGAGTCAGCACATATGGAAATTAAGCAGATCATACTGAGACATCTGAAAATCGAACTTTTGAATCCTTTTACAACAAGTATCGGGACTGAATATGACAAAGATTTCATCCTCGTGGAAGCCCAGTCGAAAAGCGGTTTGTCCGGATGGGGAGAGTCTGTTTCAATCCTGCACCCGATCTATAATGAAGAAACCGTACAAACGAACTGGCACATGATGAGCGACCATCTGATCCCGAAGCTTTATAAACCTATCGGGCATCCTGACGAAGTATCAGAACGCTTCCGATCTATACGGGGAAATTTCAATGCAAAATCTGCACTTGAAGGAGCCATCTGGGATCTTTATGCTCGGGAACAAAGCCTGCCTCTCTCAAGTGCTTTAGGCGGAAATAAGGATAAAATCGAAGTCGGAATCAGTGTGGGAATCCAGAAATCAGTACGGGACATGCTCGTCCAGATTGAAAAGTATGTACGTGAAGGGTACAAACGTATAAAAGTGAAAATCAAGCCGGAATGGGATATCGAAGTCATCAGGGCGATCCGGGGCGAATTCCCCGACATCCAGCTGATGGCGGATGCCAATTGCGCATACACGCTCAAAGATATCGGATACCTTCAAGCGCTTGATGAATACGATTTGATGATGATCGAACAGCCTCTCGACCATGATGACATTTATGATCACTCTAAACTACAGGCAAAACTGAAGACGCCGATCTGCCTGGATGAAAGCATCCATACGGTCGAGGATGCCCGTAAAGCCATTGAACTCGGGAGCTGTAGGATCATCAATCTTAAAATCGGCCGTGTCGGCGGACTGTCCGAGACGAAGAAGATCCATGATTTGTGCGAACGACATGATGTCCCGGTCTGGTGCGGCGGTATGCTTGAAGCAGGTGTCGGCAGAGCGCACAACATTGCAATCACGACACTTCCAAACTTCACCCTTCCAGGAGACACCGTACCGTCATCCCACTACTGGAAGCAGGATATCATCGAGCCGGAAGTGACGATGGAGAATGGCTTCATCCATGTCCCGGATGGCCTTGGCATCGGTTATGAGCCGGACCGCCGGAAAATCGATGAACTGACACTCCATCAAAAAAGCTTCCCGTTACAATGATAAGCTGTCCGACTAATCCTTGAGGTGCTTATTCAAAGAGCTGTCCCAAAAACAATCGTGTCAGACTCCATATCAGAACCACGCTTTTTCTCAAAAGGGTGTCAGGAACGGTGAGAGTCAATCACTTATGGGACAGTCCCTTTTACACTTTAATGATGGGTTTTCGCGAAGATTCAACATTTGGACAAAAGCATTGTTTGCTTAACCGATTCCTTTTTCACAGGACACGTTTCCTAGCCTCTCTATCAATAGTATGAATTATCCGCAATATATATCATATAATTCAAAATATTCTGTCTAATGTGATATAATGCGGTAGATTCATCTATAAAGGAGAGGAGAAATGTCATGTTAAACAAGAAGTTGGTCTCATTTGCAACAGCTCTGATACTCTTTGCACCATTGTTATCCTTCAAACCTGTTTCAGCGGAAGAACTGCCGTATTACGGGAAAGAATACTCCCAACCTGAGCAGGTGCTGGAACTTTTCCCTGCCCCAGATGCTGAATTTGACACGCCGGCATTTGAAAAGGAAGGAAATCAGTTCACCACCCAAGAAGAGATGCTTGCTTTCATCCATGATCTTGATGAAGAAAGTGATGTGCTGGACGTCCGGACGATCGGTCAGACTATTGAAGGGCGTGAAATCCCAACATTGTTCTATTTCAAGGGCGATCAGCAAGACCGTAAAAAGCCGATAGTCTGGCTACAAGGTCAAATCCATGGAAATGAGCCTGCTGCTGGCGAAGGGGTCCTCGTGATGGCCAAGAAACTGACTGAAGAATTCGGTGACAGAGTCCTCGACAATGTCAACGTCATCATCGTCCCTCGTATCAATCCTGATGGATCCTATGCCTTCGAGCGGAAGACGGCTAATGGTCTTGATGGAAACCGTGACCATATCAAATTCGACCTCCCTGAAGTCAAAGCGATCCATGACTTGTATAACCAATACCAACCAGAAGTGGCTATCGATGCGCACGAATATAGTATTGGAAATGGCGTTTTCGATGACTTAGGAGAAAATGGGTACTTGAAATATCATGACCTCTTGATCCTATCTGGAAAAAATCTGAATATCCCCGAGAAAATCAGAAATGTTTCAGATGACCTGTTCGTGGAAAATGCACAAGAGCAATTGACTGAAGTAGGATTTTCAAGCAGAAGCTATTATACCACTGGGCGGGATGGTGAAGAGGTTGTCATCAGGGAAGGCGGAACCGATCCGAGAATCGGAAGGAACGCCCTTGGATTGACACCTTCACTTTCTTTCCTGGTCGAGACCCGAGGCATCGGTATCGGCCGTGAAAACTTTGAACGACGTGTCGCTGCCCAGGTGGAGACCCATATAGAATTGATCGAAACAACGGCTGATCATGCCAAATTCATTAAAAAACTAGTATCGTCAGAACGGCAAGACTTGGTTAAAAAAGGTCTAAAAGTCAATGATGATGATCAAATTGTCGTGGAAGACCGTCAAATGGAGATACCAGACCAGACATTGGAAGTCGTGGATATCGCTAAAGGAGGAACAAAGGATATCCCAGTCACTTATTACAGTGCAACGGATTCTATTCCAACTTTGACCAGAGAACGACCGACGGCTTACCTGATTCCGGCAGAGCATGAAAACATCATTGACAAGCTTGAGCATAGCGGCGTCAAAGTGTTCCAATTGCCACGGGATGTCCTTTTGCCGGTTGAAGCCTATACAGTAACTAAAAAAGAGGATGGCGGAACGTATGAAGGGCATGAGCTGACCAATGTTGAAACTGAGCTTTCTGATCGGAAGGTCCATTTTGAGAAAGGAACCTATGTCGTGACGACTGCCCAACCATCAGCTAATCTCGCAGCGGTAGCCCTTGAACCAGAATCCGATGACAGCTATGTGACGTTTAACTTCATTCCATCCGAAACAGGAGAAGAGCTTCCGATCTACCGTTTCGTCAAAGGGATCCATTCCAAACACCAGTTTCTGTCCATCATGGAACAAGCGGAGTGAATACCTATTTCTATAGGAAACGTATTGAAAAAGGAGGCTTATCTTCTTACGGATAAGCCTCCTTTCTTATTTTACAGATATGGTTTCTAAAGGTTTTGCATTCCCATATTCAAATTTGGATGTCCCTTGATTGTAAACCCATTTGACTCCATTCCGGATGACTTTTTGGATTTCCTCATTATAGTATGTAGGATACGTTTCATGACCTGGTCGGAAATAAAAGATTTTACCGCGCCCCCGACGGAATGTCGCTCCACTGCGGAAAACTTCTCCTCCTTCGAACCAGCTGATGAAAATCAACTCTTCCGGCTTCGGGATATCAAAATGTTCACCATACATTTCTTCTTTTTCCAATTCGATATACTCACCTAATCCCTCTGTGATCGGATGACTCGGATCCACAATCCAAAGCCGTTCCTTCTCGTCCGCTTTCCTCCATTTCAAATCACAGGTCGTCCCCATCAACTTCTTGAATACTTTTGAAAAATGAGAAGAGTGGAGAACGATGAGTCCCATCCCGTCCAATACCCGTTGTTTCACTTTTTCAGCTATTTCATCATCTACTTCGTCATGCGCTTTATGCCCCCACCAGATTAAGACATCGGTGCTATCAAGAACGTCCTCCGTGAGTCCGTGCTCTTTTTCATCAAGAGTGACTGTCCTGACGACAAAGTCCTTCCCTTGTAAAAAACCAGCGATCGCACCGTGGATTCCATCGGGGTAAATTTCTGCAACTTTTTCGTTCTCTTTTTCATGGCGGTATTCGTTCCATACAGTTACGTTCATTCTAGCAGCTCCTTTTGGATGGTTGAATGTTTCAAATACTTCTAATAAAGGCTTCTATTTGTATTTCTTTTCGTAACTTTAAATACCTGCCGGCCAAAAGAAAACGCCCCGTATCAAATCACGTGTCGTCTGCAAACTTTTTCACTGGCTGCTTTTTCAATTTCACATACTCACCGCATGCTTGCTGTATCGGTGTCTTCCCTGAGCGGCTGATGTCCTAGTGCATTAGCCAATCCGGACTTCGGCATGTTTAGCACAACGCTTTTCTTTATTTCCATTTTTCTATAAAGTGGAATTAAACTAATTTGTTAGGAGGAATCGTGATGGACGCATTGTTCCGGAAAAGGATCGGGTTTTCTGAAGAGGAACCGATCACATTTGAGAAGTTGGATGAGATACTCGAAAAAACCGCACGGACCATCCCTTTTGAAAATCTACGGATCACCAATCAGGAAACGTTTGATATTACGAATAAGTCGTTGATTGATAAAATACTTGCCAGAAATGAAGGCGGATTGTGCTACGAGTTGAATGGGCTGCTCTATCTTTTCCTGCTTGAAAATGGTTTCGATGTCAGACTGGTGCGCGGAGACGTATTCAATAGCGAAACTGGTAAATGGACGAATCTCGGCAGGACACACGTTGCAATCATCCTCCGTCACGGAGGCCAAGACTATCTTGTCGATACAGGGTTTGGGGGCAATCTGCCATTAAAACCTGTTCCGATGAATGGCGTGGTCGTGACTTCATCCCACGGTCAATTCAAAGTCGAAGCATCTACGAGTGATTACGGTGACTATGTTCTTATGCTAAAACTCGTTCATAAGGACAAAGACTGGCGCATCGGGTACGTAATCGACTCCAAAAGATCAGTGACGAGTCTGAGTGAATTCAATGAAATCCAAAAGGTACTCATCGAAAACGAACGTTCACCATTCAACAAGGGACCGCTCCTTATGAAGTTCACTGACGATGGAACGGTGTCTTTGACAGATAAGACCCTTACCCGCTGGATCAATGGAAAGGCCCACAAAGATAAAATATCAGAAAAGGCCTTCCTGGAGCACGTCCGAAAGATATTTGGCATCATCAACTGAATACTGGTAATCTTTCTCTTTAGTCCTTCTACACTCTTCCTCAAAATTTTTACAATTTTCTAACATTACCTTCAAACTCATTTGCTACGTTTGTTATGTATTAGATGAATGGGAAAATAACGAAGGAGGAGTTACAAATGGGCAAACAAAGGGAACAAATGCTTATAGGTAGGAAAGACTTTCTTAAGATGAGTGGGATGGGGATGGCTGCCCTGGCCCTTGGATCTACAGGGATGATGACTGGAAACGCGACTAACGTCCTCGCAAATACGAAAGGTACATCACAATCCCCATACTCGTTCAATGGTTTCGGTCCTCTAGTCAAAGATCCGGGTGGCGTGATCGACCTGCCGAAAGGATTTCAATACCGGATCCTCTCTGAGGAAGGGAAATCAATGACGAATGGTGCACCGATACCAGGTGATTTTGACGGAATGGCTGCCTTTCAAGGTCCTCAAAGTTCTACCATTCTTGTACGGAATCATGAATTGAGCGGAACAGAGTCTGCAGTCCCAGGTAAAAACCCATACAATCGTCTAGCACCAGGTGGGACGACTGCCTTGATCATCGGACCGGATCGTAAAGTACATAAAGAGTATGTCACCTCATCTGGTACGATGCAAAACTGCGCTGGAGGAGCAACTCCTTGGGGAACATGGCTCACATGTGAAGAAACACGTACCGATGGCCATGGGTATGTATTTGAAGTCATGCCTGACGATCCGGAAAACAAACTATCAAAAACCCCGATCCGTGAGATGGGCTTCTTTTCACATGAAGCGACAGCGATCGATCCAGCAACAGGAATCGTTTATCTTACAGAAGATGATTTCCGTGGAAAGATCGATCCAGACGATCCGGCTAATGATGAACGATCCAGTTTTCTATACAGGTACATTCCGAATGATCGGAGTCCAAAACCAGGCGCCCTGCAAAAAGGCGGGAAACTACAGGCTCTCGCGATTGAAGAAAAAACGAATCCAGATGCTGACTTCATGAACCCGGGGCAAAAATTCGGGGTAATCTGGAAAGATGTCAATAAAGAAGAGCCGCATGATGATGCGCTTAGTAACGAATGTGTACGGTTCAATCGTTTGGAAGGTGCTTATTTTGCGGGTGGGGTTTTCTGGTTTGATGATACGGCTGGAGGAGAAAAGCGTCTCGGTCAAATCTACCGCTATTTCCCTGCTACTGAAACACTGGAATTGTTTTACGAAGGTACTGAAGCAAATAAAATGGAAAGCCCTGATAATATCGTCATCACCCCTTGGGGCGACCTCATGTTTGCAGAGGATGGCCCTGACGGTAACCGGATGATGGGTATTACACCTGAAGGCGAAGTATATGCTTTTGCCAACAATCGGATAAGCAATTCCGAGTTTTGTGGACCGACCTTTTCACCAGATGGAAAAACCCTTTTCCTTAATATACAGTCTCCTGGCCTCACCTTTGCCATTTGGGGACCATTCGATTACAGAAACGCTGGACGCCAACGGCAAATGGGATACGCCGCTCCCCCAAGAAATTTCGCACCGAAATTGTCCCCTGAAATTTCAGAGATTGCAAGACGAAGCGGTATATCGGAACTTGAAGCAGCCGCGTTCCTTCGACATGGTGTAAATCTGACATAGTTTCATAGTGATTTGATAAAAGGTTTGCTGAACACATCTTCAGCAAACCTTTTTCTATACATGCGAAGCACTATTTTGTTTGTCCAACCATTTTTTCCAGCTGTGCCTCAAGACGATCCAAGTTCTCTTCATTTGCCTTGTAGCAAAATTCTCTGATCTTTTTACATTCTTCGGCTGATTCGAAGAGCATTCGCCAGGTCACCTCGGTTTTATCTTCGCTTTCCTCAAGGATAACCGAAAGCAAGAATACATGATTCGGCTCCAAATGGCGAAGAACGATCCGTTCAGGTTCCACAACCTCGATAAAGACACTCTTATTTTCATAATCTACCCCGTTTGGACCGTGCATCGTATAACGCCAAACACCATCTGGACGTATATTGAATTCGTGGAACGTGTTCGTAAAACCCTTCGGCCCCCACCATTGCGCAAGATGTTCCGGGTCAGTGAACGCTCGGAACATCCTTTCGCGTGATACATCGAAAATTCGTGTATTCACGATTTCCCGGTCCGAAATCACCGCACGTTGCAGCTCTTCACCCAGATTGTCCAGCATGATCCTTGTTCCGTGTTCACGAGAAGCTGCAGAATCATGGCCATCCAGAAACGCCCCCTGCTCGGTGTAGATCAGTTTTGTCCCTGATCCCGCGGGCTTGAACTCGACAGTTGACACTGATACAGAAATCCTCGTTTCTTCTTGATCCATCGTGTAGGAGTAGACAATACGCTCTTCCTGTACGATCTCTTGATATTGGGCTTTAAAAATGTAGACCGGTCCCCCTGGAGGCCCGCCATGGTTCGTCTCCAATCCACCAACCTGAAAATCGAATTCATCTGCCTCTGCAAACCATTTTGCTTTGAAAGCAGGGTCTGACCATGCAGCAAATACTTGTGCAGGTGAAGCATCATAATTTTTTTCAATGACAAAGGTGTCATGGGTTGCAAATCGTTCACTCATGATTATTCCTCCTTTGGACTTGGAACTTTAACAAGGAAATCCTCCAAGCGATCCAAGTGGTTTTCCATATTTGTTTTTCGTCCAGTGAAATATTTTTCATGACTCTTTTTCATCATTCCGAACAGTTCCGTAAAATTTCCGACTGTCAACGGTTCCTTCATTTTCATGAGGCCTGACACATTTTGTAATTCCTTCAACAACTTCTGTTGGATCCTGATATTTTCTTTAAGCCGATCGATTTGAAGGGAAACGGCTTTTGCCGGGTCATAACTTTTATCAGAAAGAATCGTTTTGATCTCCTCAAGTGACAGTCCTAAATCTTTTAAAGATAAAATCTGCTGCAGATATGATAAGTCGGTTTCGTCATACAGCCTATATCCTGAATCTGAATAACAGGATGGTGAAAGCAAGCCGATCTGATCATAATATCGCAAGGTCCGGACTGTTACACCTGTCAACTCTGCCAGTTCCCCTACTTTCCATACTACGTTATCTCCAATGATCATCCCCTCATTTCGCGCACGTAGATTTACCGGTAATTCAACTATAAACCATTACGTCACGTAAGGCTCAAGCCATATTTTTTCTTGTAAAAAAAGGAATCGCGTCTATATTGGAGAATAGACTTTAATCACCGAAAAACGATTGAAGGAGTGATGACTAATGTTCTATAAAAAAATCTGTATCAATGCTGATTATAAAATAACGAGTGAGGGTCATTCTTCCTGATCGTGTCATTGATCCTCACAATACCAGGAGGATGAAAATGAATTATCAATCCGTTGTAAAAAAACATTTAAAAGCTATACAACAGAAGGATCTAGCGTCCTATTCAAGGACATTATCCAAAGACGTAGATGTCAGCGTCGTCATGCCAAACGGACATTTTGTTGAGGGATATGAAAAAGTGATCGATTTCCATAAAGATTGGTTTCAAGATCCTGACTGGACCTTTCAATACACCATGGTGAGAGAAGAAATATCCAGGGATATGGGGTATAGCGTAGTGAAAGTTAATTATGATGACCGGGACCAGAACGGCGAACCCTACAACAAACAGTATTATCTGACATTAGTATTTCGCAAAATGACTGACTCATGGTATTTGGTACATGATCAAAATACCTTTATGAATTAGAAAGCGGGGCGGAACAACAATTACAGTTGTTTCTGCCCCTTCTAAATATACTTGTACATCAAAACATCATCTACATATTCATTTTTACTGAACTTGAATTCTTTTACTTTCCGCCCTTTTTCGACAAACCCCATACTTTTGTATAATGCGATTGCCCGATGATTCGTCGAAAAAACGCCTAAACTGACTTTTTCAATTAATGGATTGTGCTCAGCCCAGGTTATCATCTCTTGTAACAACAATCTCCCAATCCCTCTGTCTCTGTATTGTTCGTCAATCATGATTCCGAAAGAGCCAGTATGGGACATCCTTTTTCGTTCTTGTGAGATGAACACAACCCATCCAACCACTTTTCCGTCTACCTCTGCAACGATCATGGTATCCCTATCGTTCTTTAAAACCTTTTCAATCCACTCCCGCTGTTGCTCATTCGTCTTATCAAACTCTTCCGGAATGTTGATGAAATATTCCCCTTCGCCTATCACGTCACGTTGGATTGACAAAACTTCCATTGCATCTTCTACACGGACGGTCCGGAGGGTAGTGTTATCATTCTGTTTTACGGCCATGAATTCACCCCACCATTAATGTGACTGCTTTAAAAAGTTCTCCACTTTCCGTACTAACCCTTCTTTTTGTGATGGTTGCTTTTCAAAATAAAAAGGTTCATTTTCCGATTAAATCGATTAAAATAGAAGTACCAATAAACAAGGAGGTCTTTTACATGAGAAACATGAAAAGTCGGAAAGTCCATTTATATAAGGGAGGAACACTCACTTAATTTGTGTACCCCCTTATATGTGTTTTGCGAATGAACACTAAAAGGGGTAAATCATGCAATTTCCAATCAAAAAATTTTTCTCTTATTATAAGCCATACCAGGCAATGTTCCTAACCGTTTTAGGCTGTGCATTCTTTACATCCACTCTCGTCCTCGTGTTTCCTTTGCTCGTGCGATACGTGACGAAGGAATTGTTAGTAGGCGACCTCTCCATCGTTTTGGATGATGTCTACTGGATCGGTGCACTCATGCTCATCCTGGTTGCAATCCAGAACATCGGAAACTACATCATCGATTACAAAGGACACGAAATCGGAGCACGGATGGAAAGGGAGTTGAGAAGCGAGCTGTTTACGCATATGCAGAAACTTTCCTTCAGCTTTTATGACAAGGAAAAGACCGGTCAGTTGATGTCCCGGATCACCAATGACTTGCTGCTCCTTTCAGAACTGTATCATCACGGTCCTGAAGACTACACCAAGTACTTGGTCCGTTTCATCGGTGGATTCGTCATCCTGTTTTTCATCAACGCGCCATTGACGGTTACCGTTTTTTGCTTCCTATTTGTCCTTGTTGTAGCGTCCATGTACTACAATAAGCTGTTGAATACAGCTTTAAGAAGGAATAAAGAACGGATCGCAGATGTGAACGCACAGGTTGAGGATAGTCTTGGCGGGATCCGTGTCGTAAAATCGTTCACCAATGAAGAAATCGAGATCGATAAGTTCAATCGGGAAAATGATCGTTTCCTTGAAAGTCGTAAAAAAACCTATCGGACAGAAGCTGTTTTCTACAATATTGCAGAGACACTCATCCAGTTGATCACTGTCACGGTAGTGATCATCGGCAGTACAAGTATCATCAATCAAAAACTGGATTTGGCTGATCTGATCACCTTTCTGCTGTATATTGGTTTTATGGTCGAGCCGATTCAACGTCTGACACATATGAGCACACAGTTCCAAGAAGGGATCACCGGTTTCCAACGGTTTATGGAAATCATGAATCTGAAGCCAGCGATCGAGAACAGTGAAAGTCCTATCATTCTTGAGGAGGCGAGTGGCGAAATTAAGTTCCAACAAGCCACCTACCGATATGATGATCATTTGGACAATGTCTTGGAAAACCTCTCGCTGCATGTCCACCCCGGAGAATATGTGGCATTAGTCGGTCCATAGGGTGTTGGGAAAACGACGTTATGCTCGTTGGTTCCGCGATTTTATGATGTGACTGATGGAGAAGTGCTGCTTGACGGAGTGAATGTGAAGGATATTGAGTTGTCTTCTTTAAGGAAAAACATCGGCATCGTCCAGCAGGATGTGTATCTATTCACAGGTACAGTGATGGAAAACATCCGTTACGGGAAACCAGACGCGGAAGACGACGAAATCATCATGGCTGCAAAACACGCCAATGCCCATGATTTCATCATGAGTTTGCTGAACGGTTACCATTCAGAGATTGGCCAAAGAGGCGTCAGACTTTCTGGAGGTCAGAAACAACGACTCAGTATTGCCCGCGTCTTCTTGAAAAATCCGCCAGTTCTCATTTTAGATGAAGCAACAAGCGCACTCGATAATGAGAGTGAGAGCATTGTGAAGGAATCACTGGAAGTATTGGCAAAAGGCCGTACGACACTTGTTATCGCCCACCGACTTTCCACGATTCGTAATGCACAGCGGATCATTGTTCTGACTAAAGACGGGATCGCTGAACAAGGCACCCACGATGAATTGATTGCACGTGGCGGAACATATGCACAGCTCTACTCTAAGCAATTTGAATATCAGGTATAAAATTCGGCTGCTTACCTTACTTGCACAAGGTGAGCAGCCTCTTGTTCATCGAGTCATCCGAAACATAGGAAATGATGCTTCATTTAATTGAGAAGCCCCAAATATCAGGTTTATTTAGTTATTTCGTAGCACACTTAATGCATCGCTCCAGGCAATTACCTGGTCGATCATCGCATCAACTGAAGTCGCCTGATGAGATGCAGGTTTGAAGTCACTAAAGTTTTCAAAATCGGTAAAGAGCGAAAGTCGAACTTGAGCCCTTACGTCAGCAACCTGAAGTTCACCCATGATCGTCCTGAGATTCTCAACGGCACTGATTGCTCCTGCAGCCCCATACCCAACAAAACCAGCAGCCTTATTGGTCCATTCATTATATAGAAAATCGATTGCGTTCTTAAGTGCAGCGGAAGTAGCATGGTTATACTCAGGCGTAACGAAGATATAGCCATCGAAGGAAGCGATTTTTCTGGACCATTTCTTTGTATGCGGCTTTGTGTATTGACCTGAAGCCGGAGACATTGGTTCATCCAGCAGCGGAAGATCATAGTCCGCAATATCGACAATCTCAAACTCAGCATCCGAACGCTGCTCCGCAATACTGTACACCCAGCGGGCGACTGCTTCACCGTTTCGTCCTGGTCTTGTGCTTCCGATTACGATTGCTATTTTTTGCATAATGTATTCCTCCCTGAAATCATTTTAAATTTTTTTAAAAGGTCATTTTGTGATCGTTCTTTTACATTACAATCAAGATCACTTTTCATTGACTGTCTGATTTTTTCCGACAATTTTAGAACGAGTGAATATTCCCCTGCTGAACTGGATGACGTAAAGAGACAGGATGCCTACATGCAGAGCAGCGAGAATGAGAAATATATTGCTGTATACGGCACCGTTTGAGTAGTGATGTACCGGATTCCAATGGCCTGCAGAGCCTAGGTCCACCATCTTCCCGTATACCCCTGTAGCCATTCCACCTGCGATGAAATTCAACATCGTTAAAAGTCCCATCCCCACTCCAGCCTGTTTTTTCGATAAGGTCATCGATACTGAATTGGACACCGCTATCATCATGAACGTTTGCCCAACATTACCAAGTATCAGAAAGATCGCTATGAATACGGGTGATACCCCTGTAAATGTGGATAGTAAAACAAAACATGATACAAGTAACATGGAGGCTATAAAAAACAAATACGAATTGCCTTTCAAGTCTGCCAATCTTCCCCCACTTCGCCCCAGGATGGCTGAGGCTGCTGCCCCTGGAACAAGGGCAAAACCAATCCAGCTGGGTGGGAGCTGATGGATATCTGCCAAAAGCAATGGGCTAAGGTAATAAAGGGAAAAACCGATTCCGCTTATCAGAAAAGTGATGATCAGCCCAATGGTATAGCTCTTGATACTGAAAAGATCAGGTTGTATGAAAGGCTCTGAGACAGAACGTATTCGTACAATGAACAGCACCAAAGACAACAGTCCTCCAATAACGAACAACCATGCTCCAACCGTAACGCCCAGTAACAGTAGAGTCACTGAAGCAGCCAGCAGCCCTCCTCCCATCCAGTCAAGTTTTGTATGATTCCCACGCTCATCTCCCAAATATTTTCGGTAGAAAGGCAACGTAATCAAGATGAACAACGGTATGCAGAATAACCACCGCCAATGAACAACACTTAATATCAAAGCGGACATGACCGGACCAAGTGCACTACCGAGGGCCAGCCCGACGAATGCCAGCCCCATGGCGGATCCACGCCGTTCAGGCGGGAAATAGCGGATGGGAATAAGCATAGCTGTTGCAGGAATTGCTGCTGCTCCCATTGCCTGCATACACCTCCCGACAAGGACCATCCAAAAGGTCTGGGAAGTGAGCCCAATCAGTGAACCTACCGCAAAAAGTAACAATCCGAATGTCAGAAGATCCTTAAGCTTGTAATGGTCTGCGAGTTTCCCATAAATGATCGTCCCTATACCGTAAATCAAGGCATACGATGATGTGACCCAGCTTACTTGGGCATTCGTGAGACCAAACTCTTCACTTATTTGTGGGAGGACGAAATTGAACATCAACACGCTCATCGCCGAGAGGACAAGAGTGAACATCACGATCCTCATCAATTTCTCTCCAGTTTGTTGCTGGACATCTATCTCCATATTCATTCTCCTTTCTTTTATAAATCCGATTTGCACCATCACCCCCTAGATCACATTAAATATGTCCGTCACCACTTACTGACACTTCGTTCAAAAAATGTACTAGGGTCTTAAAGCCCTAGTAAAGATCGAAACACTCGCTTCAATGAAGGAATCGATAGGGGTCCCAGCGAATATTGGATCATTGTTCATCCTGCCCATCGCTGCACCAAAATTCATGTACAAAAAAGCTTTGGCATTGCTTTCAAAATCTGTTTCAATGATTTTTCCCTTTTTATACATTTCTTCAAAGTACCCAGTTAAGAATTCTTTTAACTGTTGAGGATGTTGGTGTGTCCTTTCACGAAATCCTGGAAGGCTATCGCCTACCTTGGTACTTATTTTGATCAATTTACGATTCTGATACATGATCCTGTGGTAGCTGCGGCAAACCATCAACAAGTCCTTTTGAAGATCCCATACGATTTTCTTGAGAAACAGGTCTTTCATTTCTTCAGCATAATGATAACGATTAAAGGCAGATTCTAATAAGTTCTGTTTACTTTGGAAGTGACGAAACAGTGTTTTTTCACTAAATCCGGCCCTGGTCGCGATTTCTTGCGTTGACACTCCATTGTAGCCATGTTCTGCCATTAGATCGATAGCTGCCATCATAATCTTTTCAGAAGTATTCATTTTTTTATTACCATTCATAGCATTACCCTCACCTAGAAATGTCAGTGGTTACTGACATCACTGTATTACATCTTATTCATAATGTCAACAAAATGTACCCGTGTTTTTAAAAATTTTTTCAGGTGTTTAACAAGACATCATAACCATCAATTCTGCTTCGGCAATTTGAGGTGATAGGCCCGTCACGAACCCAAACATAACTTCATCCTTAAGAAGTTCACAACTGAGGTCAAATCAACAAATTGACTGGCAAACCTCTCAATTCACCCAACTGCCCAAAATTTGAAATAGGCCATATAAAACGGCAATGGCAGGACCTACGATACAGATTCCTACCAACAGGGATTTGACTATATCGATAGGGATCGATGGCTGCTTCACTTCATTTTTTTCTTCAGTAAGTTTTTGTAAAGATTGATTGATGCTTTTCAATTCATCTAATATTTCTTTTTCTATATTTCTTTCCATTTATAAAAACTCCCATTTTTTAAGTAGACTGTAGAATCTTCTACTCCCCAGACGAGCGCTCCTCCTGCAACTATCACAAAGAACAAGTTGAAGATAGCTGACTTTCTTTTCTCATCCAGCACATCATCAATCATCATCTGGATACCCCGAAACAACCAAAATGCACCAAGAAACAATCCTCCAATGTGGTTGTTGAACGGGTCTTCATCAAAATACATTTGGATCGCCCCGATGAACAATAATACATATATAATTGTAAACCCGATTATTCTTTTATTCATCATGTCATCACCTATGAATTCTTCATTATGTAAAATAAGGCAAGTAATAAACGACTGTCGCGATGCCACTTATCACGAGGTAAATGATGGTTCCGAGGTTAAAAGGATTGAATGTAAGTGTGAATGGTTTGATTTCACCAGTTGTCACACCTGTGGTTCCTTTCAAACTAGCATTCACAGTATTGTTGGATATACTCCCATTAAGCATTGTCATCCAAATGATGATGAAAAGAAGCAATCCGCATAAAAAGATCGATTCGATGAAGCTCCATCCAACTATCTTTGAAAACGCATACGATAAACCTGTGTTAAACAAGATCGTCGCGATAACCAACAACCATTTCACATGACCACCCCTTGTATAAACAGTTGATATGTTATTTACGGGAAGAATTGAAAAAAGTTCCGTAATTTTCACAAATATTCCTTGACAAGAATATTCCCTATCAAGTATATTTATGACATGGAGAAAATATTGAGTGCGCTTGCCGAACCTAACCGCTTACAGATCGTCGAACTTCTACGTGATGAACCTTATACTGTCGGGGAAATCGCAGACCAACTTCGGCTTCGCCAGCCTCAAGTATCCAAACATCTCCGAGTTCTCAGTGAAGCAGGGCTTGTTGAGGTGCAGCCAATCGCCAACAAACGAATTTACAAGCTTCGTCATCAGCCTTTTTCACAACTTGATGATTGGCTGGAATCATTCCTGAATGTCTGGGATGAGCGTTTTGACCGGTTGGATGAGTATTTGGAGGACCTGAAAAAGAAGGACCGTGGCGAATAAGAAGCATTATCATCCTACGTAATGCTTTAAGAGAGGAGGACCGTTAGTTTCTGCACTTTCGAATATATTTTAATTAGGAGGCGTTTAAATGTCAGAAAGTAAAGTATCAAACAGTATAAAGACAAACGTAGAAGGAAGAAACCTTATTATTGAAAGGATTTTCGACGCACCGCGTGAGCTTGTGTTTAAAGCATTTTCAGAAAAAGAACATTTGGAAAATTGGTGGGGACCTAAAGGTTGGAAGACTACGGTTCAACAATTCGAGTTCAAGCTTGGTGGAATATGGCATTATTGTATGCTTTGTGAAGACAAAAACCAGGGAGACTTTTACGGCCAGGAATCCTGGGGCATATCAACCTATCGAGAAATTGTTGAGCCTGAAAAAATCGTCTATACAGATGCATTCTCGGATGCAGAAGGAAATAAGGCTGATGGGATGCCTGAGCTTCTGGTCACGATGACTTTCTTGGATCACGATGGAAAGACGAAACTGGTCAGCCGTACTGAGTTCGCTACCGAAGAAGCCCTTAAGCAAGTAATGGACATGGGAGTCGTCCAAGGTGTCACCTCCCAATATGAACGGTTTGAGGATTACCTTAAACAAATCCAGTAAAGCAAACCTGGCAAAGTCAATCCTTAGGCGTAGGCTGAGCCATGGTTGCACTTATACTGAAGGATGTATTTTTATACTTAAAAGCAAAACAACGAGGTTGGAATTCAAGCTCGTTGTTTTTTTATTCTCAAAATTTTTCCTTTTGTGTTGGAATCATAAAACAACATTGAAATTATTGTGTTCTTAGCACGTTGTTTCAGGTGGATCATCCTCGATATAATTTTCTTAACAGATGAAATAGTCAAACAAATTCTTCGTTTACTCACCCTGGGCTGCAGGGAAAAACAATATAAGGAGGTGTGGTGATCTTGGAAGCCATAAGCAGGCGCTTTTTCTTGTATCTCTCCAACAACAAAGTCCTGGATCGACTGGCCAAACGTTGGGGATCAAGATTTGGGGCTGACAAGATTATAGGGGGGGAAAACTTCTCCCAGGCAATTCCGTTAATTACTCAATTGAACCAGGATGGATTCCAGGTTACAGTCGACCATCTTGGTGAATTCGTCAATTCCGTTGAGGTTGCACGAGAACATGCTCAGGAATGCATCCAACGTATACGAGCAATCGGTTATCATCAACTTGACACTGAAATCTCTGTAAAACTGACATCCTTAGGATTGGATATCAATCATGACCTTGTGATGGAGCATATGGAATTGATTCTATCCACGGCGAAGGAGAGTGGAATCACAGTAACCATCGATATGGAAGACTCCTCTAGATGCCATGCCATACTTGAGATTTATAAAACACTTCGGCGGAAGTACGAAAATTTGGGGACGGTGATCCAATCCTACCTGTTTCGATCTGAGAAGGATTTGGATGATCTTCAACAATTTGCTCCCTATTTAAGGCTTGTAAAGGGAGCATATAAGGAATCTGGTAAAGTCGCATTCCTGGACAAACAAATGGTGGATGAGAATTTGAAACATCTCATCAAAAAGAATCTCTTGAACGGTCATTATACAGCTGTAGCAAGCCATGATGATGCGATGATCGATTACACCATCAAATTAGTTGAAGAACACAAAATCCCGAATGACCGTTTCGAGTTTCAAATGCTTTTTGGAATGAGGAACCAATTGCAGTCTGATCTTATGGAAAAAGGGTATACTGTCCGTATTTATCTGCCTTACGGGGAGGATTGGTATGGGTACTTCATGAGACGTCTTGCGGAAAGGCCTGCAAATGTTGCATTTGCTTTGAAAGGAATCTTTAGCAAGTAAATTTTATAAGTCTTATCATCAATAAATATTAATGACAAGTAAAGATTTGAATCCTTATTCGTATAAGGAAAAGAAAGCGCAAGAATAGAAGAATTATGTTATAATTTGTCGATATAAGCAGTTATATCTATATAATATTTAAACAGAAAGGAATGTGAAATAATGAGTAACGGAATTTTCAAAATCCCAACACCTAAAAATGAGCCTGGCAATACCTATGCTCCAGGTACAAAAGAGAGGGAAACATTAAAGGCAGAATTAAAACGCCAATCTGATACCGTAGTCGATATCCCTGTGATTATTAATGGAGAAAATATTAAGACAGATACAGTGAAGCAAGTGGCTATGCCGCATGATCATCAACATGTTTTGGCAAACTTTTCGCAAGCTGGAGAAAAAGAGTTGCGTGATGCTGTAGAAGCGGCAATGGCTGCAAAAGAATCATGGGCAAATATGCCATGGGAACACCGTGCATCCATTTTCTTAAAAGCTGCTGATCTAATCTCTGGTCCATACCGGGACGTAATGAATGCTGCTACGATGTTAGGGCAATCCAAAACAGCTTTTCAAACTGAAATTGATGCTGCACAAGAATTAGCAGATTTCTTACGTTTTGGCGTTGATTATGCTAATCAAATTTATCAAATTCAACCCGAGAGTGTGAAGAATATTTGGAATCGCTTAGAATACCGTCCATTAGATGGTTTTGTACTGGCAATTTCTCCATTTAACTTCACAGCAATTGGTGGGAACTTACCATCAGCTCCTGCAATGATGGGGAACGTAGTCGTTTGGAAACCAGCAACTACTGCTTTACTATCAAACTACTACTTTATGCGTATTTTAGAAGAAGCAGGATTACCAAAAGGCGTAATCAACTTCGTGCCTTCTCGTGGTTCACAAGTATCGGAAGTAGTATTGACAGACCCTCGTATGTCTGGATTCCATTTTACTGGATCAACAAGTACGTTCCAAACAATTTGGAAAACAGTAGGAGAAAACATTACAAACTATAAATCATATCCTCGTTTGGTTGGGGAAACTGGTGGAAAAGACTTTGTATTTGCTCACGAAACTGCACAAGCAGACAAAGTAGCAGCTGGCCTTGTTCGTGGTGCGTTTGAATACCAAGGTCAAAAATGTTCAGCAGCCTCTCGTGCTTACATCCCTGCAAGCATGTGGGAAGAAGTGAAGGCTGGTGTAGTGGAAGAAACTGCTAAGCTTAAAGTAGGGGATATCCAAGACTTTACAAACTTCATGGGTGCGGTAATTGATAAAGCAGCTTTTGATTCAATCACAAGCTACATTGACTATGCTGCAGCTTCTGAAGAAGCAGAAATTATTGCTGGTGGTACTTATGATGATTCTGTTGGATATTTCGTTCAACCGACAATCATTGTAACAACGAATCCAAACTTCAAAACAATGGTAGAAGAAATTTTTGGACCAGTATTAACGATTTATGTATATGAAAATGATCAATTAGAAGAAACATTGACTGCAGTAGATACAGCGTCTATGTATGCATTAACTGGCGCGATCTTTGCACAAGATCGTCAAGCAATTATGCACTTAGAACGCCGCTTATCTGGTGCAGCTGGAAACTTCTATATCAATGATAAACCGACTGGTGCGGTGATTAATCAACAACCATTTGGCGGTTCTCGTGGTTCTGGTACAAACGATAAAGCAGGTTCTGTATTTAACATGATTCGTTGGACAAGTCCTCGTATTATCAAAGAAAACTTTGCTCCAACTACAGAAATTGCATATCCATTTATGGATGAGGAATAATTTAAAATGTAAAAAAGAGGTTGAAATGTTTTGTTTCAACCTCTTTTTTTTTACTAGATTTGTCCATCCCTTTCTGACAGCTGAAAGGGGAAATTCACAATGGTAACACCTTATGGAAATCGTATTTCGCTTTTTCCAGGTGCTCGCGGTTATCTGAAATGACCGCTCCAGTCAATCCATATTCCGTATCGTTTGCAATATCAATCGCTTCATCGAAATCCTTCGCTTTTATGAAGCAGACGACAGGACCGAAAATTTCTTCCTGCTGCATTCGGGATTGAGGATCGAGATCAGCAAAAATTTTAAAATGTCTGGACTGATTCCAAATCAGGAGGTCCGGATTACCTGACGCTCCATATGCTTGCCAAGACCATTTCCGAAAAATATTAATTAAATAGTGATTTTAAGCTATTTTTAATAAAGCTCTCCCATCAAGGGGGAGCTTTTCCCTTTTCTTTTCGCAATAAAACGCTATAATAAGGGATAATATAGCTCTCTCGGAAAGGTAAGGATTCCTATGGAAGCAAAAGAATTGATCCTACAGGCAGAAGATATCCATAAAGCAACAGAATTGATCAGTTCAAAATTAGGCAACCCCGTGATTATTGAAAACAAAAACTTTGAATTGATTTCCTATAGTTCCACTTTCGATAAAATCGATCAAACACAGCAAAAGACGATCCTATCAAAAAAATGTCCAATTTTCATCATCGATCGACTCAAAAAGGAGGGCATTGTACACCGCCTCGAAAAAGATCCTGATCCGATCCGGGTCCAAGCTATGGAAGAGTTGGGGTTCCACCAGCGTGTCGTCATTGCAGCAAAGTACCTTGGGAATACCATGGGATATATTTGGATCCAGGAATCCAGACATCTTCTTCAAAATGAAGAGCTTGCTTTCCTTGAAGATATCTCCCCTCACCTTGGCAATTTGATCAATGATGCTTACGCAAGGGTCAATGTCAAAAAAGGCAAAAAAGAAGAAGTATTATGGCGGCTGCTTCAACATGAATATGGAAGTGAAAGTCAATTGCGCCATGAGGCATCCCTGGTCAAACTGACATTGCCGGAACGGTTTACAGTCGCGGTTTATTCGATAACATCCCCGCACTATAAGCCTATGCTCGATCATCTTGAGAGGCTGGTGCAAGATTCCCGCCTCCATACGAACATCTATACATTGAAAACGGAATACCAAATGATCCTCGTTCTATACGGGAAAGCAGACAAACCGTTTACTACGCTTGAATTAGCCAGGAATCTGACTGAAAAGGTCAAAGAACAAACAGGCGAAGAACAATTTTATAACTTTTTGATCGGGATGGGAAAGGAATACACCTCTTTGTATCAAATGAGAAAGAGCTTTTTAGAAGCGTTGGAGGTCATTGAGACGGCAAACTTCATCGGTCCGCGTCCCGAATCGATGCCGCGGGAATTTGCTCAATTGGGAATTTATCGTTACTTGCCTACCCTCTATGAAAAAAATACGTCAAAGGATTATTATAGCGATGACCTGTTGTCATTGATCAAGAATGATGCTGCAAAACAGACGGATCTACTCCGGACCCTTGAAGTATTTCTGGCAAATGACGGAAAGGGTAAGCAGACTGCTAACGAATTGTTCATCCATCCAAACACGCTGAATTATCGAATAAAGAAGATACAAGAACTCACTTCGATCGATTTCAATGACTTCAATATGAAAGTCTACCTCTATACGGAATTACTGCTATTGAATAATGTTGATGCCTATTATCAACGGTATATAGATGCTTTGAAAGGAATTTGATTATTCTAACATTCAGGGCTGACCCTAGAGAAGGTGTCAGCCCTTTTGAATGTATTCGCTATTGCCGATCAAAGATTGAGCACAAAAATTTTATCCCTTGTCATTGATTCGATGCTTCGCCGTACCCCTTGTGCACCGAGGCCGGATTTTTTGGTACCGATAAATGGAAAGTGGTCTGGGCCTCGTTCTGTTTTAGCATTCAATTGTACTGATCCTACGTTTAACTTGGATCCCAATAAGATCGCTTTTTGAACATTTTTCGTAAAGATGCTTGCTTGTAAGCCGTACTCTGAATCGTTTGTACACTTGATAATCTCTTCCTCACTGTTTAGACGAAGGATCGGTAATACTGGTCCAAACGGTTCCTCCCAGGCAATTCTCATATCAGAAGTTACATTATCCAGTAGAGTAGGATGTATCAGGTTCCCTTCCCGTTTGTTTCCAACAATCAGAGTAGCACCTTTTTTAATCGCATCATCAATTAATCCCTCAACAAAATTTGCTGCTTTGGTATCGATTAACGGAGTAATCGTTGCATCTTCTTCTGGGAGCCCAATTGACAACTGATCGATGTTCTCTTTTATGACCTTGACCAGATCATCTGCTACCTCATCGTGAACTAATACACGTTTAATAGCTGTACAGCGTTGCCCAGAATAAGAAAAAGCGCCGCTTACTATTTGTTTTGCAGCTAAGTCTAAATCTGCATCTTCTAAAACAATAGCTGGATCTTTACCGCCTAATTCTAAAACGAGCGGAATCATTTTGGATTTTAATGAGATGGCTTGTCCTGTTGCAGAACTTCCAGTAAAGGTAATCATGTCGATCTTTGGATGGGTAACCAAAAAATCTCCAATTTCAGACCCTTTCCCGGTCACAGTTTGAACAATTTCTGGCGGGATACCCGTTTCGAGCAGGGCTTCGATCATAAGTAAACCGCTTAAAGTGCCTTGAGAGGCAGGTTTGAACACTACAGCATTTCCACTAATAAGGGCTGGTGCAATCTTGGAAGCAGCGAGGTTTACCGGGTAATTGAACGGTGAGATTGCAAGTATGACACCCAATGGCTCCTGATCAATCATGGCAATTTTCGAAGTACTACCTCCCTTGAAGGAATCCCCTTTCATCAGTTCCCCATGCATTCGGCAACCCTCTTCAGCTATATACCGGATCAAGTCTACAGTCCTAACAACCTCTTTATTAGCAGAAGTGATCCCTTTCCCTACTTCTTTGGAAATGGTCGCGGCGATTTTCTCCTGATTTTTCAACAGCTGATCTGCCCATTCATGGAGAAATTCAGCCCTTTTATACAAATCAATGCTGTACCAATAAGGCTGAGCTTCTTTTGCTTCATTTATTACGTTTTCCACTTCTTCCTGCTCCATTAAGCGAATGGTTCCAATTTGTTCTTCTCCAGTAACAGAATAAACTTCTTTTTCGTTAGCAAATGCGGTTATGCTGATCACTAATCACTCCATCCATTAGATTTTGAAAGATTTTTCTGACTATTAATTATATTTGATATACAAATGAAATCAAATCTAATGTAAACGGTAACATCTTATGATAAAACGCTATCATCCCTCCTATCCTCTAAAATAATAGAATATTCTTAAAATAGATGCCCACTTCTTCCTTGAAACAAAAGTTTTACTGATAGATTGGAAGGATCAAACTATGTTTCAACTCTATTATTTATTTGGATAACTATACTTTTATTTTGGATCTGTTAAAGTTCATTGTTGAAATATGCAAATTCACTCCTTTTCCGCGGGCGAAAGAAAAGTGGAAGCGACCCGCCTAGTCACGTAGGTCACTGGAAGACTAACGAGGAGGCTGTCTCCGCCGCAGGAATTTGAAGTGATCCAAGTGACTGGTCGTAGAACTAGACATCAAGAAAAGTGGAAGCGACCCGCTTAGTCACGTAGGTCACTGGAAAACTGACGAGGAGGCTGTCGCCGCCGCAGGAAGTTTGAAGTGATCCAAGTGACTGGTCGCTGAACTAGACATCACTTCTCTGAATTAGCCTAATTCCGCAAGCCTCCTCACTTGCACAGGATGTGCTGGCTTGGAGCGTTTATATTTCACCCGGTTTTTCACGCTCGAATGTCCGTATAGACGACGCTCACCATAGGACGTGGTGGTTTTTAGTCGAAGATCCTTAAATTGCAGGTCACTGCGGGGTCTCGCTTGGCTCGCTTTTCCGACTGGAGTGCCGGGAATTTCGCTTTAGAAATTTCCGGCAAAAATCAACATTACTATTTAACAAAGCCTTTATTATAATGAAAAGTCATTATAACTTGAATCAATTTAATAGAAGTAACTAGGGGAGTCCAATATATCTGGGCTGAGAGAGAAACACGTTAAAGTTTCTTGACCCTTTGGACCTGATCTGGTATATACCAGCGTGGAGAAGTTAGATGTAACCACTTTATTAAGATGATACTTCCACATAAAAAGCCGGTTCCATCCTTTTTGGATCCGGCTTTTTTTATGTCCCTCTTTTATCCCATGCCATTGTCTTGTTCTGGATCTCGTCCTTTTAACTCTTTACAAGGGAGAGATTGACCAATGTCAGCCAACTTCATTGAATAAAAAAACATTTCCATCATGTCAAGTTTCTCAATTAGTAAGAAAGTTTACGTACAAGGTTCAAGGCCTGATTTATCATAAATCATAAAAATGTAATCGTTACATTACCTTCATCACTGGAATATCATTTTTTTCTTATTATTGTCCTCTTCCATTACCAACTTAACCGCAGTTTTTGCATGTATGCTTGTAGTATCAAACAGTTTCATGCTTGTATCACTCTGTTGGACCAGGAGTGAAATCTCAGTACAACCAAGTATCACAGCCTGGGCACCCCTCTCTCTTAACCGTTCGATCACCTCAAGATATCGTTCCTTCGAGTGCTGAAGCGTTTTCCCTTGGCATAGTTCATTAAAAATAACGTTGTGAACCATTTCTTTATCCTCTTCGTCTGGTGTGATGACTTTAATATCGTGCTTCATTTGGAAACGATCCTTATAAAAGTTCTTATCCATTGTATATCTTGTTCCCAATAACCCTACACAGTCGAAACCAGCTTCTTTGATTTTGGAAGCAGTCGCATCTACGATATGCAATAAAGGAACAGATAGATTGCTCTGTACTTCTTCTGCCATCTTATGCATTGTATTGGTGCATATCAAAACCAAGTCAGCGCCTGCTCTTTCTAACGTAACCGCTGCATCGACCATTTTTGCCGTAGCCAAATCCCATGCACCGGATTTCTGCAGTCGGACAATCTCCTCAAAATCAAATGAATAGAGCAGACACTTCGCTGAGTGTACCCCTCCCAATTCCGATCTAACTTGTTCATTGATGATCCGATAATATTCCGAAGTAGACTCCCAGCTTAAACCGCCTATCAACCCTATTGTTTTCATCGACTGTACCTCCAATTGAATTTATGAGAAGGATAACATGATATACTGGTATGTAATAGAACCAATTAATCATCATTTCCATAGTACCAATTTTAACAAGGAGGACTTTCTTTGCTGAACTTTTCTGTCAATCGACTTTCTGATAGGACACTCCCCCAACAGGTCTACGATCAAATAAGCAACAGGATTTTAAACAATGAGTTCCAAGCCGGAGAACGTCTTCCTTCTTCCAGGGAGCTTGCAACGAATATCGGTGTGTCACGGAATGTTGTCTTGGAAGCATATGACCAATTGATGATTGAAGGCTATATAGAAGTCAGGCCTGGTTCCGGAACTTATGTATCACAAGGTTCCTCCTTATTGGTTAAAAAATCAGAGCAACCATCAATATCAAAAAATCAAGATTATGTTTCGGATCCCTTTCCATCGGTTGATACAATAGATTTTAAAGCAAGCAACCCTGCCATGGACTATTTCCCAAGAAGCATCTGGGGGAATCTTACCAAGGAAGTTTGTATGCGGTCAGAGGATCGATTATTCGGGTATAACCCTTCCCAAGGGATCACCGAGTTAAGAAATGTTTTAAGACGTTATCTTTCAAGAGTTAGAGGCGTGGATTGCCATCCTGAACAAATCATCATTACATCGGGGGCCACACAAGGTCTTTATTTGATCACAAAGTTTCTGACGACTCAAAACAAAAAAGTGATCATCGAGGATCCAATCGCTGATGAGATGCTTCCTATCTTTAAAAACGCCGGAGCGGATGTATTGCCAGTACCAGTAGATGAAAAAGGCATCGTAACCGACTGTTTGCCAACACATCATGATCCCAGTTTTATATTTGTCGTTCCATCCCATCAATTTCCATTGGGTGGCACCTTGCCTATCCAGAGAAGAATCCAATTGATTGAATACGCAAGGGAACATAACGCTTATATTGTAGAGGATGATTATGACAGCGAGTTCACTTATGAGGGAATTCCTGTAGCTTCTATGCAAGGGTTGGATCCTGAAAATGTCATATATGTCGGTACATTCAGCAAGATCTTATCTCCTTCCCTGAGGATCGGGTATATGGTATTACCCTGGAATCTTGTGAAACAAATCCGTCAAAAGAAATGGTATTTGGATAGACATACTGGTACGATCGATCAGATGGTTTTAGCTCATTTCATCAAAGAAGGCTATCTCGATCGACATGTAAGAAGGATGAAAAGTATTTATAAACAGAGAAGGAAGGCAATGGTCCGTTCGATCAGTAGACACTTCAGCCATTTCAAAATCCATGGCAAAGCAGCTGGAATGCATCTCGTATTGGAATTGGATGGAGTTGATTTCACTAAAAGCCTGGTCAATCGTTTGAAAGAACAAGGAGTAATCGTCTACCCAATCGAACCATACGCCCTTTCAAAAGGGAAACATAAAAATAAGATCGTTATGGGATACGGTAGTTTAACCGAAGATTTGATAGAAGAAGGGGTTTCACGCATAAAGACAGTTTTAGAGATTCATTAATGGAATGCAACTTTTTATCCAATGATGATACCTCTAGTAATTTCTCAAGTGTGTTTTTTCTGGTCCATTTTTTTTCGAAACACAGCCACTCCTAACAGCAATAGGGGTAAAAACAACCCTACAGACAATGAATAAGCGTTTGCCGTTTTGGTATCCCACTCCTGTTGATAAACGACATTGGGATAGACGATAACAGAAAGGACGATGGCAATCATCCCTAACGGTAAAGTGAAAGGCCGATAATCTTTTATCTCCAGAATTTGCGCAAACCCTAATACAGAGGCGTAAAAATAAAGGATCAACTTAAAATAGATGGTGATCATCCACATTCCGGCCATGATTGCATCAATTCTAGTGAAAAAATCACCGAGATTAATCTTTTTGGTCAGCTCATAGCCTGGATATATTTGTGTTGCTGAATGATAAGGACCAAGAACAAAGATCCCCAAAAAAGTAATGATGATCATTACTAGTCCGCCAATCAAACTTCCGATCAAAAAAGATTTTTGAGCTTCCATCGGCTGATTAACATTGGCTGGAAAAATCATCAATAAAACAACCGCATTTACCGTTGATGTCACGACCAAAAAAATGCTTCCCCGAAGTAAAGGTTTGAACTCTACCTCAAACACAGGCTGTATGTTTTCAACTTCAATTTCGGGGGTGACAGAAAAAACTAAGCTGATAAAAAGGAAAAAGAACAATAGGAAGAAAATCTCTGCGGATCGTGCAAAGGTTTCTAGACCATATCGCACTGCCATCACCATTATGATACCCATAAGGATTACAAGGGACCCAAGTGGCGTTTCTGGCATGATTTCTGTAATAAAAAAGTTACCCGTATAAAATAAAAGGGCAGAAGCATACGTAAATGACAGTGAAAAAAATAAGAGGGAAGCCATTTTACCTAACCATTTACCTAAAATCTTTTGATTCATTTGGACAAAGGTCATGTCTGGTAACATGAGGCCTAGTTTATTGTATAAAAGTATGACTAACAACCCCATACCCACACCGAGGATCGCTGCAATCCAAGCATCTTGTTTCGCCTCGAATGCCAGGGTTGCTGGAACAATCAAAATGGACGTGCCAATGGTGAATAAAATGACTAGTATCCTGAATTGACGAACCGATATTTTTTGGTTATCCAACATCGAATCACCCCTCCTCATTCAAGTGATAACTTCAACCGTCCTCCCTTGTTTACTCTTTAGACTTAACCAGGGAATCTAATTCTTTATTTTCTCAAGCGGTGAATTTCCAATTGTACCAAGCCGTCGAATCTCTACAACTGCTTCCACCTCTATTGGCATGTCCGTAAATTTTTCATCCCAATCCTTCTTTGCCTTTTTCCAATAGTCAGGATTCGAACGATGAATCGCCTCCCCAAAGCCAAAAAGATCGAGTTTAAATTCCTCCTGTGCTATCGTTATAGTCGATTCAATGATCTCTTCGACTTTTTTTTCCGCTCTTTTTTCCAAATCATCGATTGTTTTCGTTTTCGTCAAATCAAGCTTTTTGCATTGAACGTCGCCAATATTCACTTCCAGCTGAATTTTTACCGTTCCCTTTGGTGAACCATCTTCAACCCTCCCTTTCAAATCAGCTTTTGTGCGAATCACCTCCAGTCCAACCTTCCCTTTTCCTTCTGGACAAGACACTTCACCAAGTGTACTGCTTACATTTTCTTGAACATAATTAATCGCTTTACTGCTATCTTCGTCCAACCACCCGATTAGTTTATCTTCTTTAAACACGGCCAACCCGGTATATTTCAATTTAATATCAGGATCAATTTCTTGGACATTTTCCAACCTTCCTCCTATTTCCCTATTCTCCCCCATAATTTGGATTCCTGTTAATTGGGGATGTATTCCCTCACCTACGAGGTTCGTGGTCAGTTCATCTACTGTCACTGCCGTTGTAGGGGCCCATGCTCTCTCAGACGTTTCAAGAGATGAAAACAGCTTGTTTGCGGGAATATCTTCTAATCCTGTCATCACTTTCAATACTTGCTCCGCCCTTGTATCTTTCGCAACTACAATGTAAAAGTCTGTTCGCAATTCGTGATCCCTCGATATAAAATCCAATGTTTCTCCAAGACCTTCTTCAGCTAACTCTTCACTTACTACAAAAATTCGTAGATGAGGAAAGAAAAGTTTTCTAGCTGAACCCGTAGTCGCTCTTCTTATCGCTTCAAAGACCGTGCTTCCTTTCTCTTGATAGATTGTAACCGGTGTTTTCTCACCTCCTCCTTGGCCAGCTGCTACCTGTCCGGAATTGACGACCTGAGCAGTGACAACATACTCATCATCTGATTTATCGATGGCCATTGCGACCACGATAGCAAGTTCATTCAACTCCCGCCGGTTCCAACAACCCGTCAAAAGATTAAGTAAAAGGAACATAATGATGAATAAATGGATTGCTCTTTTCATACGTAATCCACCTTTCTCTTTCTCAAGGATCTCTATTTCAATAACCACATCATAAAATCGCTTAACGGTTTGAATAGTAATGCAATCCAATCGAAAGGATTGGGAATATTCGCATCCAGACCTACCGCAATACTTAATCCGACCCCAATGAGAAGCAACAGTGAAAAAACCCATAACTCCTTCTTTTGTCTTTCCTTCCTAAGTGCAGGTACTTCTATAATAATGATCAAAATTGCTACGAGAAGGACTCCCGTAATAACCCACATATCGTATGACTCCTTTAATTTGTACGAACATTGGATCCTTATGCTTCAATTGACTAGTGAGATCGGGTTCATTCATTTTCGATTCGTCGTCCTGAATTCGATCAAACAGGTCCGTTTCATTTTCACCTTGTATGTTTTTCCATCAAAA
>NZ_JAIBLJ010000041.1 GCF_020179385.1 Alkalihalobacillus sp. YIM B00296
TTCAGCTAACGGCTACAACGACCTTCACCGTTCGGGACTTGGACCCTAAAGTATGTGCACATGCCGGGCGCACACTAGAAGGAGCTTTTTTCCCCCGGGGATAAGCTCCTTTTAGTTTCTGCTATCTATAGAGCCTAACATTTCTTTTATAGCATCTATTACGACGTTGGGGCTGTCATGGTGGATAGCGTGTCCAGCCTCTTCCACGATAATGTGTTTTCTTTTTGTGGATAAATTTGCAAGTTCTTTTTGAAAATCCATCCAAGCAGCCATAGACTCCTGTGTATGATGCCGTTGTGTACCCCCTGTCATGACAATGAGTGGAATGTTTTTGAGAGTAGCCCCGCGTACTTGTTCCAGACTCTCCTCAAATTCATCCAGAGAACTACGAATTGTCCTAAATATACTTGCTGAAATTCCTTCGTTAACAATGGAACCATTTTCTGATTTTGCTCTTCGTGAACGGAATCCAGAAGGACGATGCCTTTTACATCGTCCGGATATTTGCCAGCATATAATCTGACATTGAGGCCACCGAATGAGTGTCCTACCATTATGTATGGTGGTTTGATATCAGCTTTCTTAAGCAAATTTCTAAGATTTTCTATAATTTGCAGACTATGTTTAGGTCGATCACTATTACCGCTTTTCCCCACTCCTTCTCTGTCATACATACACACCCTTGCAAATTTCGAAATCTCTCCACTAATTGGATGCCATTTGTCTAGTGACCATCCATATCCAGACTCAAACACAATCGTAGGACCATCATTTGATTCCCCAACATACTCGTAATATAACTCTGTTCCTCCTATATCCTCAAATTGGCTGATGCCCACAGTTTCCACTCTCCCTATTTTATTCAAACACTATTACTTTAACGTAAAACATGCATCACAAATGAATTCACCTTCATTTGAACATCCAGCACCTATATTTGATACCAATTATTTCAAAACTGCGAATATAAAGAAAGAAGCTTATCTTGATGGAAAAGCCTCCCATTGGATGAAAACACTTAAAGTTCCTTCGTCATGAACATGCTGTTGGGGTCCTCCATATAATCAGCAAAGGGTTTGCAATATTGAAATCCAAAATTCTCATAAAGTCTTCTTGCTGGGATGAATGCATCCATTGACCCTGTTTCCAAACTTAACCGTCGATAACCACGTGCTTTGGCTTCTTCAATTATGTGTTCAAGGATTCGCTTTGCAACACCCTTTCTTAGATGTGATGAAGAAGTTCGCATTGACTTGATTTCTCCATGGTGGGCATCAAGCTCCTTCAGGGCTCCACATCCAGCTAATTCCCTCTCTTCCCATGCACTCCAGAATGTTATTTCTGGTTTCCGTAATGCCTCAAGATCAAGAGCATGTATACTTTCGGGCGGGGAATGGAGTGTCATGCCTTGAAGATGTCCCATCACCAATTCACCTACTTCAGTTCCAGTCAAGTCATCTAATTTAATGTCCATAAACAGCCCCTCCAACCTCCATTTTTCAGTTACAAAATAATCATACTATCAACACATATCGTTTTATTAAAAAAAATGCTTTATCAAGCTAAAAATAATGAGTTTGTATTACCTATGAATTGATAAAAACTCATCTAATATCATTTTGTGACTCTGACCGGTCAATTGTTAATCGCCCCTGGAATCCTTTTGAGTAGTAGGCAACCGTAACAACATAAAATTCATCACCATTTTCGGCTTTTATATAATTTTGAGGACCTGAATAAACGTTGATCAGGTTCAGTTCATCCACCTTCAGTCCTGTTTCTTCAAATAATTCTCGTCTGGCTGTATCTTCTGTAGATTCACCTAGTTCCATTAGTCCACCTGGTATACCCACGTTCCGTTCGGGAACTTTCTTTGTTGGAACAACAACCTTCCCGTCTCGTCAATAAGAACAATAACAGAACCTACAAATATTAAGGGACTATGACCAACTAATTCCCTCAGACCTTCTACGTATCCCATACTATAGCACCCCTTATGAACCTAATTAATTCCTATCTTTCTTTATCGTAATACAAACTGTCTGGTTTTAATTCAGTTGTTATTTTAAAAGTAAATCACTTTACTCAACCTTTAATTACACATGAATATGAAATAAATGGGATATGGAAGTGATTTTACGTTATGGAAACAGAAGGAAAAATCATCAAGCTGACTGCAGATGAAATTTCACAGCTCTGGGCTGCCTATATGAACGATAGTGCAGCCAAATGCCAATTGAGCCATTTTCTAGCAAAGGTTAAAGACGACGAGATAAGACCAGTAATTGAACATGCTTTAGAGTTATCCAAAGCTCATGTTGCCACTTTGGCTGATTTTTTTAAAAAGGAAAATTATCCGATCCCATATGGATTTAGTTTAGAAGAGGATGTAGATGAAAATGCCCCGAAATTGTTCTCTGATACATATGTATTGAACTATCTTAATCAAATGGGGAAAATCGGATTACAAGGTTATAGTATAGCTGTTTCTTTAGCTGTAAGATCAGATATTTACAGTTATTTTGCTGAGTGTCTGAAGGAATCGATTGACCTATTGAGAATTGCTAATAATGTCTTACTATCAAAAGGACTCTATATCAAATCACCTTATTTGGAGACCCCTGGAAATGTCGATTTCATAAAGAAACAAAATTTTTTGACAGGTTATTTTGGTGAAAGGAGACCTTTGACAGGATTGGAAATCTCCAATCTTTTTGCTAATTTTAAAAGGAATGCTATAGGAGCAGCAACGTTGATTGGATTCAGCCAGGTTGCAAAGTCAAAAGATGTAAAGCAATTTTTCTTAAGAGGTAAAGATATTGCAGAGAAGCATTGTGAAATCTTTGGATCCATACTTAGGGAAGATGATCTTCCAGTTCCCATGAGTTGGGATACAGAAGTTACCGATTCCACTACTTACACCTTTTCTGATAAGTTGATGATGTTTTATACTACATCCCTAACCTCCCTCAGTATCGGCTATTATGGGGCAAGTATAGCTGGAAGCCTGCGAAGGGACATTGCAACTCAATACGTAAGGCTTAATCATGAAATCGGATTATATTCGGAAGATGGAGCAAACATCATGATCAAACATGGTTGGTTGGAAGAACCACCAAGAGCACTTGATCGAGATGAATTGGCCAAATAATGAGGATGATTTAATTAACAGAGGAAGGTTCGTTTAATTCAATAGATCTTTTAGCTTGCTCACCTTCAAGCTTTATATGAACCATTCACCCTGAGCGATTTTTTCCACTCTTCCTCCTACATGAACATTGATTTCCCCATTAACTCCCCATGCGTTTAAAAACAACAGTGAAGGTCGATCGATTTCATATCCTTGTTCTACACGAAGGTTAATTTCACCGCTTTCAAAAAAGCGATATTTAACCAGATAAGAGGCCAAACAGCCATTAGAACTTCCTGTAGCTGCATCTTCAGGAATACCATAATACTCTGCAAAATCCCGGACATTCAAATCATTTTCCGTATGATAGGTTTCTGGAGAAAAAATCATTACTCCTTTAGCATTTAGATCTTCAATTAACTTGAAGTATTTATCCTTATCTACCTTTACTTTTTTAACAGCGTCTAATGATTTTAAAGGGACGACAATGACAGGAAGTCCCGTTGAAACCTCCTGGATTGGAAATCTATTCTCTATATGTTGCTTATCAATACTCAGTACTTCAGCTACTTGACCAGGGTGCAGGATTTTTCCAAATGCCGGCGTATTTTGTTCCATCCATAAAATTTCTTTTTCATTATCAAACGAAACCGTAACGTTCCCAGTTTTGAATTTCAAGTTAAGCTTATCCAAGGGTTCCTTTACTATTTCATTTCGAATGACAAATGCAGTGCCTAAAGCGGGGTGTCCAGCAAAAGGGATCTCCTGATTAGGTGTAAAAATACGGATATCATAACGATTTTCATTCGTTTCAGATAATACGAAAGTCGTTTCCGAAAAATTTATTTCTTTGGCTATTTGTTGCATTTCATGGTCGGAAACATATCCGGTCAGCTTGAATACAGCTAATTGGTTACCAGTATATTTCCCTTGAGAAAAAACATCTACGATCGAGTATTGTATTTTTGACATAAACATCCCTCACAATAAATAGATGGAGAAAATCAAGTAAGTTTGAGATCTCCCTTTAAGATGGAGTACATATATAAATTATCGAATTTGCCACAAGTATATTCGTAATGTCTCAGCAAACCCTCTCTTTTAAATCCTTGTTTTTCAACTAGTTTTTGGGATGATAGGTTAGCAGGTTCTATCAAGGCTTCAATTCTTTCTAACTTGCTTATCCTTTGAATTTGATGTTTCAAATTCCTTTCTCATTTCAGCATTCATTTTCTTCCATCCCGTAATACTGAATATCAAACGCAACCCACCACTTGTGAATTTGTATCCATACAAACAATAGTCATCCTGTATAGCTGATTTTTCCTGTCTCAACCAATTCCTTAAGCCCCATGAACATGAGATTCCATCCATGTTCACTTCCATCATGATACTCTCCAAGAGCCTTTTCGAGCTCGGCTTCTGTCCAATTCTCTTCGTGAGGAACGTTGATCACTTGCGTAAACGTCATTTCACAGCCTTGTGCAACTTCTCTTAACCCGACTGTGATCCTATCTTCTGATTCGCTGAACTGTGGCATCTTGAAAGTGAACACTATTTTGTTTGGAGGATCGATTTCAAGATACTCCCCGATTGCACGATAATCTATTCCATCCCGATGATCGATGATTTCCCAGGTACCTCCTACTTGAGGATCGTTTTGTGCCAGTTTATTCGTCGCTTCTAGTGTAAAAAGCCATTTCCTCATCATTTCAGGGTTCAGCCATGCATCAAAAACCCTTTCAGGTGCTACATCAAAATTCCGTGTCATTTTCAAAGTGGTGGATGAAACGTTATTCATATTCACACTCCCTTATGTCGTTTAGTGTTCCTTCTTTTTAGCGTTCAACAGCTCATTTTCCAAACGATCAAAACGTTTGTTCCAATATTTCTCATACAATCGGAGCCATTCCGTTGCCTTAAACAGTGAATCGGTGTTCAAGCGGCATGTATGAATCCTTCCCTTTACACTCCTATCGACTAGATTTGCACGTTCCAATACCTTGATATGCTTGGAGATCGCAGCCAAGGACATATCAAATGGTTCTGCCAGCTCCGATACTGTCCGTTCCTTCTCCGCCATCATGTCAACCAGTTCTCTTCTTGTTGAATCAGCCAAAGCATGAAAAATTCCATCTAAATGATCTTTATTATGATTAACCATGTAGTTAACTATAAACGATTTCTTTTTAATGTTCAACCATTTAGTCAAATATATTTTGATTGGAAACATTGACTATACATGTGAGAGGGGCTCCGAAAATTGCTTGAATGATACTAACAAGTTATATTTCAGCTAATTACATGCCAATTTCACAACGGTTATGAAGTAGTAAAAGTAACGATCGATTATGCTTCTGATGAATGCTGGGTTTCATTGGCGCCCCTTGCGATGGAATTAGAGGAAATTACAGTAGATACATATATAAAGAACCTTGAAGAGAACGGTTGGCGGATTTTTTCGAAAGAAGAACTTAAAAAAAGAATAATCTCTTTTGTTGATTTTCAAGAAATTCACTTTAATCTTAAAAAATAAAATAGCAGAGTGATTTCAATTCCGGAAATCACCTGCTATTTTTATTGACCGGCAATCAGCCTGTATTACGCAATCCTGCTGCAATGCCACTGATTGTGAGTAACACTTCTGTGAGTGTATCGGCATCTTCTGTCTTATTTTCACGCAGTTCCTTGATCAGTTCCACTTGTAGGAAGTTCAATGGATCCACATATGGGTTCCGCAGCTTGACGGATTCTTGGATCGTCGGCTGCTGGTCGAGAAGCTCGTTCCCACCCGTAATTTGTAAAAGCACCTGTTTCGTCTTGTTGTATTCATCAACGATATTTTCAAAGATACGCTTACCATTATCCTGATCATCGACGAGAGCTGTATATTCTCTAGCAGTATGGATATCCGCTTTCGTCAATGCCATTTGCAGATTATCGATCGTAGACTTAAAGAATGGCCAGCTCTCATACATTTGCTGCAATTGCTTCAGGTGATCTTCACTTCTCGAAGCATAATCTGCCAATCCTGTACCTGATGCGTACCACGCTGGAATCAACTGGCGGTTTTGTGTCCAGGCGAATACCCATGGGATCGCCCTCAAATTTTCAAACTTGGTACTGTCCTTTCGTTTCATCGGACGGGAGCCGATATTCAATTCACCTAGTTCTTGAAGCGGAGTAGCTTCATTGAAATAGGTCAGGAAATCATTATCTGCGAATACAAGAGATTGATATTTTGCAAGAGATACATCCGCAATATCTTCCATCGCTTGATCCCACTCATTACGATTGTGTACCTTCTCTATCTCCTTCGATATTTGGGCCGCACCTTCAACTAATGTAGAAACGCCTTGCTCAAGACTTCTGTATGCAATATCACTCAACAGGTAACGGGACGATAAAACCTCGCCTTGTTCCGTGATTTTCACACCATCACCTAACGTTTCAGCGGGCTGGGATAGAATACTTCTGTTCAACGGACCTCCGCCTCGGCCAAGTGAGCCTCCACGCCCATGGAAAAATTTCAAGCGGACATCGTAGTCTTTTGCCATATTATGAACTTCCTGCTGCGCTTTATAAAGCTTCCAGTTGGCTGTTAACGTTCCGCCGTCCTTACTTCCATCAGAGTAGCCTAACATGACTTCTTGATGGTTGTTACGGTTGTCCAGATGTTTTCGATAGACGTCCATTTCGAACAATGTCTTCAGGATCTCTGGTCCCGCTATCAAATCATCTACGGTTTCAAGCAGTGGGGCTACATTCAGATTGCTTTCGACCTTTCCGTTCGAATGAAGACGGTAAATTCCCGCTTCTTTCGCCAGGACTAATACTTCCAATAGATCACTTGCTGATTCCGTCATACTGACCAGATATACTTCGATCGAGTTTTCACCGAATTCTTTATGGGCATCCCGGATCAATTGGAAGACTTTCAACATTTCCTGTGTCTCTTCACTATAGTCTTCATTCAGCAGTGTTATAGGCCGCGGGTCTTTCAACACCGCCTCCAACAGTTCAATCTTTTCTGTTTCCGAGAGACTGCTATAATCGCTTTGGATGTTCACCTTTTGTAAAAGTTCAGCAATCGCTGCTTCATGCTCTCCGCTGTGGTTACGGATGTCCAGTGTACCCAAGTGGAAACCGAACAGTTTCACCTGACGTACCAGTTTGCGTAGCATCTTCAATTCGCGCTTTGAAGGCTGATGGTTCTTTACACTTGTCTGGACCATTTGAAGATCCATGAGCAATTGATCGGCGGATTGATAACCCGTTTCAGATTTTCCAACCTGACGCAACCGCTCTAAGATGATGGCGAACTTTCGGCGGTACATCTCTTCTCTTATAGGCCATCGATTATCTCTTTGAATCAAGGACTCTTCCTTTTCTACAGAAGCCTGGAGTTCCTCACTCACGTTGACTCGAGTAATGGAATGGCTGAATCGCTTCATCAATTCGACAAGTACTTCATCGTACTTTTTCAACACTAGATTTCTCTGCCTGGTCAGCGTTTCCCAGGTTATCTCTGGTGTAACATTCGGATTTCCGTCCCGATCTCCGCCGATCCATGAACCGAAACGGAGGAAGTTCGGGACGTTCCAGTTTTCCTCAGGGTAACTTTCTTCCAACCGATCCTCCAGCTCCTGGTGGATGTCAGGGAGGACGTCAAATAAAGTCTGATCAAAATAATAAAGGCCATTACGCACTTCATCCATGACAGTCGGTTTCCGTTGTCTCAATTCATCAGTCTGCCATAAGACTGTCACCTCATTGAACAGGCTCTCCAATATCCGTTCACGTTCGTTAGTGGTCAATTGCGGATGATCGAGCTGCTTCAAGATCGTCGCAATCCTTTTTTGGATTTCGAGTACAGTACGCTTCGTCGCTTCAGTCGGATGTGCTGTAATGATCAATTCAAGCGATAATTTTTCGAGCACCTTCTGAATGGCCTTTTCATCGATGTTACGGTCTTTCAACGACAGGACTGCACTCTCAATGGAATAAGGCTGCACACCTTGGGCTTCAAAAAGCTGATATTCGCGGCGGCGGCGAATGCGGTGGTTCTGTTCTGCAATGTTCACAAGGTGGAAATAGATTGAGAATGCACGGATCACTTGGGAACGGATCGGAGGTTTCAAGGACTTTATTTCATTTTTCAATTTTTCATACGTGGAGGTTTCACGATTTCTTCTAATCTCTTTTGTCAATTTACGGATTGTTTCAACTTTGTCCAATAATTCTTCCCCACCATGATGGACCAGAATCTCACCGAGCATATTACCCAAAAGGTTCACATCACGTCGTAGAGGTGTAATTGGATCACTTGCTTTTTCTTGTTCTATTTTTTGTAAAGTCATACTTTCACCTTCCTCTATTTTCTTTTATCGCCATCCATGGTAGCTCGCCCATTTTTTAATATGTTATCAGAATCTTCCGGATAGTCAAATTAAAAAGATTGCTTATAATCCTTGTAAGCGCTTGCTTTCATGAGGTTTTCACAATTGGAAAAGGAACGATATATGAAGGAATCGGGTTGTTTCAAAAAATCGTAAAAAATTTTGATCCAGAGAAAGAAAATGCCCCAAAAGGATCTCAACCTTTTAAGGCAAAATTAAGCATATTAGAGCCTAAAACTAAAAAAAGACATCGAATCTATCCCAAACTTCCTCTAATGCGTCCAATCTGCCTTCAAACCCTTCTTTTTTCTCTTTTGCGGTATAGATGATCAGGGCATTGATCACACTCATCGGTGCAACAAATGAATCGATGAATGAAGGCATTTGACTCGCCGCTGTCAATGATACATCGGCATGTGGAATGAGCGGTGATAAAAGGTTGTCAGTCAGAGCGACCGTCATCGCACCTTTTTCTTTCGCATAGGAAAAGACCTCTACCGTGCTTTTCGTATATCTTGAGTAACTGATCCCGATCACCAGGTCATCTTTTTGCAATTCATACAGACGGTCTGCATCCTTTTCGATCGAATCAAGCATTTCCACATGGTCGAGGATCATCCCCAAATAATAGTGCAGGAATGTGCCAATGGCGACCGCACTCCGATTCGCTATGATGTATGCTTTCCGGGCTTTCAACAAGCACTCGACAGCTTGGCGGAAGCTTGTTATATCCAAATTCTTCATCGTCGTCTCGATGTTATCTAAGTCCCCCTTCAGAATATCAGCAATTTCTTCATCCTTTTCACCATAGATCTCTTTAGACATTTTCAGTCGTTCTGTCGTCGTCAACTGCTGTTGTAGGGAAGACTGGAGATGCTGCTGGAATTCAGGATAACCTGAGAAACCAAGGTATGTTACGAAACGTACCACTGTAGCATCACTTACATCGGTTTTTTTTGCCAATTTCCCTACATTCAAAAAAGGGATCTGGTTAGGATTTTTTAAAATATATTGGGCTATTTTCAGTTGTGATCTGCTCATCGTTGCCATTTTTTCAGAGATGATCTTATATACGTTCATATCCATAACGAACCCCTTTCAAATAAAATCAGCTTATCTAAATTCCGTTCAGACTAAACACCCTTTACAGCGGACCGTTTATGCAGGACAGACTTGATCGCTTTTTCGTGGGCATCAATCGTATTTTCGATATCTTCTTCTGTATGCGCGATTGACATGGAATAGCGGTTGAGCGGTTTCGTATAGATCCCCTGCTCCAATAACTCGTAATCCAGCTCTTTTCTTAAACCCGTATCAGCCTTGTTTATATCACGGTAATTCTTGATGATCCCCTCTGTCAGGATGATATTGAAAATACTTCCTTCTCCTATTGTCTGCATCGGGAAGTCATATCGTCTATACAGCTTTTCCAGTTCTTTTCGAAAATGCATCGTATCAGCGATCAGTTTCTCCATCGTTCCATCCTGCTCAAGGACTTCAATTGTCGCAAGTCCAGATGCCAGTATGGTCGGATGGCCATTGTACGTTCCGCTGTGGAAGAGCGTATCCTGTTTATCTGCATTTTCAGCTCCGGCAGTCAAAATGTCTCTTCCCTGGTCGGGTGAGCTGATTTCCATGATCTCCTTCTTGCCACCGATTGCACCTACGGGGAATCCCCCTCCTAGAACTTTTCCGAGTGCTGTCAGATCCGGTTTTATCCCATAAAGTTGCTGGGCACCACCGAGTGACAATCTGAATCCTGTTTTCACTTCATCAAAAATAAGCAGGATACCAAGCTCCTCTGTCATCTTTCTGAGACCTTCCATGAAATGTTGTTCTGCAGGGATGAAGCCGCCTTGAACCGGTTCCATGATGATTGAAGAGATTTCATGGGATCTGGCTCGCAAAATTTTTTCTGTTGCAGCCAGATCATTGAACGGAAGTATGATGGTGTTTTCTATATAGTAGTCTGGAATTCCACGTGATTCCGGAACAGCATCCGGCTGTTCACTTTGTCCGGCAAGCTGTTCTTCCGGATTGACACTTAATAAAACCTGATCGTAGCCGCCATGATAATGGCCTTCAAATTTGGCAAGCTTCGACTTGCCCGTGAAAGCCATAGCCATCCGAATTGCAAGCAACGTCGCTTCCAACCCGGAATTCGTATATCGTACCATTTCAATTCCGGGATAAAGTGAAATCAATTTTTCAGCCATAGTCGTTTCCCGCCTATGCGGTGTTCCGAAAATCGTCGTACCGGATTCCTGCATCTGTCTTTTGGCAGCTTCGATCACCTTTGGGTGGCCATGACCGAGAATCAGTGCACCGTAGCAAAGCAGATAATCGATATATTCATTGCCATCCACATCATACAGCTTGCTGCCTTTTCCTTTTTCCATAAAAATAGGATGTGGTCGAATATGCTTGATATTTGCGGTGACACCTCCAGGAATGACGTTCTTTGCTCTCTCGAATGACTCTGCAGATTGCTTCGTATTCGATCTTATTTGCGTCAACAGTAGGACCTCCATTTAAGTAGTTTTAATTTCATAAATAATAATAACATGAAATTTTTATTTCGTGTAACCTGATAATGATTCATGATTTTTTCATTAAATTTCTTTACAAGCATGTAATACTTATACCGCTCTCCAGCATAGAATAAGAGGCTTTGAAATCTATAGGGAAATGGACGGAGAGAGATGAAGACAGGATTGAAGAAAATAATCGTCGGTTTGTTAGTGATCGGTTTCATGTTTTCCTTTGAGCATCAATCAGCGTCAGCCTCAGCAGCCTCTTACATCATCATCAATAAATCGAACAATCAGCTTGCATACTTTGAAAACAATAAATTGATCAAAGTGTTCCATGTGGCCACTGGGAAAAAGCCTTCCTATACACCAGAAGGCAGGTTCAAAATCGTCAATAAAATTGTGAACCGTCCCTATTATACAGGGAAAATACCAGGTGGAGATCCGAGGAACCCACTCGGAAACCGCTGGCTTGGCCTGAACGCGAGAGGAACATGGGGAACCACATACGCCATCCACGGGAACAACAATGCCAATCTGATTGGTCAATATGTAAGTGCTGGGTGTATCCGGATGCACAATAATGAGGTGCAATGGCTATATAACAGGGTTCCTGTGAACACCCCTGTCATTATCACGACTTCAGGAAAATCCTTCACCGGCCTTGCATCTGCAAATGGGTTTAAAGTAGCAAGTGGTTCAACAGTCCCTGTTTCCACCACTGTTTTGAAAAAGGGCAGCCGCGGGGCAGAGGTGAAGAATCTACAGAAACGACTGACTGAGTTAGGGTATAGCACGAAAGGAATCGATGGCAAATTCGGGCACAATACCGATGCCGCTGTCCGTAAATTCCAAAAAGCAAAGAAACTGAAAGTGGACGGAGTCGTAGGTCCAGCAACTAAAAAAGCACTTGGAAAAATCTAGTGGAATTCCTTGTTTTTGATATCGTTTATAGAAAAGTGGCTGATCAATATTTGATCAGCCACTTTTTATATGATTCGTATTGTATATTTAGTTGGCATAGGCTAAGTCAAAGTTGTGGAATTCAGCATTCTCCGGTGTGGTATATACGATATTGTGCTTATATGACTTATAAATGGCATCGACGGTTTCAACTGAACTTTCATTGTGTGTGCCGATGACGATTTTTCCATTGATATGGGAAAGATCGGTTTTGGATACAACATCAAACCTGATCGGCAAGTCACCGAATTTTTCGCTAAGCTGGTCCAGTATCCACTTATTCGTTCCAACTGGTACTTCACTGTTTATGACAAGGGTGAAATCATGTCTTACAAACTCAGAGATATCGTCGATGATTTTTTCTACTTCAGACATGTCCACTTCGTCTTCTCCTAGGATGGGAATTTCAACGTCTAAGAAAATAATCGAGGAGTTTTTATAGGCAGCTTTCTTATCATCTGTCAGTTCCATATTGTGATTTCGAGAAATCAATACGGCCTTTGTATCTCGTTGTTCCTGCTGACAAGTCACTTTATGTCCAAGACGAACCAATTCAAGACCTGTACGCATGGCGACATTCCCTGTTCCCACTACTGTGATCTTTTTCACTTCAAACAACTCCTCTACTGAAATGTAATATACACTTTAAATGCTGGGCATGTAATCTGTTTGGTTGTTATTTCAAATACTACCAGCTGATTGTAAACGGAGTGTTAATCTCTTATAAAAGTTTATTGAAAATTTCAGAGTAAAAGAACTTTGGTCGGTTTATAGAACGTTCAGGATTTGGGGATCTCGTGTTTGAAGTACAATTTTGATTGAAAGGATATGGTATAGCCTGGTTGTAAGGAGGTGGTAGAAAGTCCGCATTCCGGTTTTCGAAGGACGGATTATCCACACGGTTTCCTTTGGAATCTTTTTGTTGGCTTAATCGTGAAACAACAATTTCTCCGACACGTTTTCCAAGTTTCATCCCCTGTTCAGTATCGACTGGGAAATGGATTCCTGAATAAACCCTTGAAATGGAAGCTTGTTCAGCAAGTTTTTGGAGCCGTTTAGCTTCCCCAGGGAAAAAATGGCTGAGGATAACTGCTGCGCAACTGGAGATTGCAGAATGCCCGGAAACATAAGCCGGAAATCGAGGTGTACATAGGATAGGTTTTAATTTTGGATCGTATTGGATTGGACGGGCTACATCCCACCTGTATTTGTAATGCCATACGGCAACAAACGTATCGTTTATCCCTGCTTGTACAGCAGCCAAAACTCTAGCTGCATACGGCGGGGTCAGACCATATGTGTCGATCAGCCTATCGATGATCGGTGTCCATTGTTTTGTAGCAACTCCAGCTCCCCAGTATTTTGCAATCTTGATTTGTTTAGGAGTAATATTGGCTAATGTTTGCTGTACCAACTTTAATTCGTCATCCCAATTGATATCATCGGGTTTTCGAAGGTTAATATCAATAAATCCATATGGTCCTGCAAAACGGTTTCCCTTTCGTTTAATAAAATAAGTCGGCCATGAACCAGCCAGGGGATCGACTGGGTTAACCGGCGGATTTTTTTCTCCTCCGTAAGGTACCTTTGACCACCTCAAATAATTGTCTTTTTTCATTTTCCTCACCTTTTTTATATTATTCTTTTATCAGTTTATGGCGAGACAACTATTTGGACTGGATATTTGTCTAGATTACAGTGTTACTTTGACTTCAAATCATAGTGAAGTTTTCTTATTTCATCCTTACACCTTATGAAATTAAGATGACAATCTACATTAATCTATTTGATCACTGGGTAATCATAAAAAAGGGGCTGTCTGATAAGTCCCTAAAATAAAACAAGGCCAAGTAGAGTTTTTCGTTCTACTTGGCCTTGTTTTTGTCTTTTCTTTGAAAGCATCTAGTCGTAGACCAGCTACTTTCAATAGGTTATGGGCTAATGCCACGAGCCCGAACTCGACATGAACCTTTTCAAGGCCCCGCAAGGAAAATCTGCGGAACGACCGATTGCCCTTGATGTGACCAAAAACGCTATCACGAATGAGCTTCAATGGCTTCTGGAGTGTACGACGTCTCTTTCGGATTTCTTTTCGCACGTTTGTGTTCTCTTCTTCGTGGATTTCTTCATTCAATGTTTCGACTTTCGCTTCAAGTTCCGTTGCCACTTCTTTTAGCTTCTCTGGAACCTCTTCCGGGTTTTCAAGGATGTGATCTGCTTTTGTATCGGCTTCCATCTGTGTCATTTCTTCAATGTGGCGTAGCGTTTCTTGGATCTTCTCTTTCAATTTCTCTTCGAATTTTGTGATCGATTTTTTCCATACGAAAGAGTACTTATTGGCGTCGGCTTCAATCTTCGTCCCATCCAAAAAGTAGTTTTCGAAGGTGATATAGTTTTCTTCAATCAATTTCTGGATCATGGCTTCAAACAGTTCATCCATTAATACCTTCATGCGCACTCCGCGAAATTCATTAAGGGTACGGAAATCGGGAGACTGCATCGCAGCTAGCCACATCGCTGGGATGCTTTCCTGGATGAGTTTTTCAATCCCACGACAGGAATACACTTTTTGAGAGTAGCCGTAAAGGATCACTTTAAGCATCATCTTCGGGTGGTAGGAGCTTCGACCGCCGCCTGGATAATACGAAAACAAACGTTGATCTGGGATGGCTTCAACCATTTCATCGATAACACGTGCGACATGGTGGTCTGGAATCAACTCTTGAAGATCAAAAATCACTTGGATCTGTTGGTTATTGTAGGGCTTGAAAGTGGGTGGAAATGTTTGTTTTGAATGTGATTCTCCCTGATTTCCATCTGGAGATGAAGTCGTTTCCGTGTTATAATTTTCAGTAGTAATCGAAAGATTGCACATAAAAAATCGTCCCTTCTAAAATGTTTGTGTGGTAACTTTCATTTTACAGGATTGGGCGATTTTTTTGTGCTTTTTTTATCAAATAAATGAGAAAAAGGGCTGCCAGAAAGGTCAGATTTCACTGACTTTCTGGACAGCCCCCTTTTCTATTATAGAATCTATCTTATTGGCTTCTGTCCATCTTTTAATCTGTGCTTTTTCAATATTAGTAATACTGGCATAGATGCCGATCACATCACGTATTTCTTCAGCTCGATATTTTTCATTCCGATTGTTGACGAGGGATTCATAACCTGGTCCTCGTTGTAAATAATCGGAGCTTGCAACCGTGTACCAGTGGTCATCTTCCATAGGTTGATCACCACCGAACAAGTCGATCACTTTTTTCCCATCACCATCCTAAGGAGAGCGTTTTGTACAATTCCTTGATTATTTTTTCTCTTGGTAAGCAGGCTTTGTATACCAGTAATAAGCATAATCGAAGAATCTCCTGCTTGATGTAGCATTGCAGAAATATTCCCTCTATGATAGGTGCCATGATTCACGACATGGAGCACCATTCCAGACAGGCTTATTTCTCTAATGTCTGCATAAGGATTATCCAAAATTATTTTCTTGTCCAGGCAATCGTGTTTCCTAAAAAGGAATTGAAACGTTTTGATAGCATCTTATATTCATTTTCGATTTCTAGAAGCGTTAATTTCTCAATTTTGCCTTGAAGCTAGTAGGATATTTCCATGGCCTCTTTCATATTTTTACCTTCAAGAATGTCAAGCCATATATGCTCTACAAGATAAATGTGGGAGAGCGCCTTTGAAACAGAAGAAAAAACACTTTTAACTTCCTTTTGATACGTGTCAGGAGATCGTGTCTTCAAGTGATTGATAATTTGTTCATTTGCCCATACATTATATTTATATAGGTCCACTACTTGATCCAATGCACTCGCCTCCATTTCATTCTAATGCTTATTATTCTTCTCAAGGGCGGATTATTCCTTTATTTTACATCGTTTCAGGCAAATCCGCATATCACCCGGAAATTAGGAGAAATTAGTAACAAGGAGGGAATGAAATGAAGCATATTAGAGCATTATTAGTCAAATTCGTTATGGTGACTGCAGTTCTATGGATTGTACTTGGCCTATTTTATGGGGTGAATTTCGGAGATATCTTTGCAATCAGCCTTTTTCTTACGATTGCAGCCTATATCATAGGTGATTTGGTGATCTTGCCTCGATTCGGCAATGCAGTGGCGACGATGGCAGATTTCGGATTGGCGTTTTTAGGGACTTGGTTGATTGGTGGAGGTTTCATTGAAGAGAACATTCCATTAGGCCTTGCTTCATTATATGCAGCAATAGGAATAACCGTAGGAGAATGGTTCTTCCACAGTTATATGGTGAATCAAATCTTACCTGATGATGAAAACGCACGTAATCGTAATGCACGTCATGATGAATATGCAACTGAGTTTTCCGAAGAACCTAAACCAGAACTGAACAAGGACCAGGAGCAGGACTAATTAATTCTAACCTGAAATGAGGGCTGAAAACTTCTTATCAAGGAGTTCTCAGCCCTCATCCATGTCTACTATTAATTCACCTGTCTCTAAGGAAAATTTGTCCCCGCTCTCCATTAGGTGAAGTTCGATTCCCGACACCGAGCCTTCATTGGTCTTATCAGCAGCATAAAACGAAATATTGCGCGCGTCCATGATCGTCACCATATTCTCTCCCACCGTTTTCAGGTGATTTTGTTCAAAGATGGCAGCTGTGTTTTCATCAATTCCAATTCCGATCCCTTTTGTCGTTCCAACCTCATAGATCAGCCTTCTGAACCTTTCCCTTTGGGAGAAGTGCTGGTCGATGATCAGGTTATTGATCAGCCCGAACCCATCTTTCATCGAAATATCTTTGATTTCATGATTCTCTTCTTCAGTCTGGACAATCATTTTACATCCCCATATGGAAGCTCCTGCACTTGTCCCCGCTAAAAGCAATCCATTCTCCCATTTTTCCTTCATTTTAGTCAGGAACTCACTCTCGATAAAAACTTTGGACAATTTTTGCTGATCTCCACCTGAAAAAAACAATGCATCGATTTTGTCCAGTTTATCGATGAATTCCTTATCCTTGTCGATCTCCTTGATATCAAAATGAATGATATCTTTCACTTTCAAAGCGTGAAATGCCTTCTTGTAGTCTTTGAATACATCATCAGCGACATTGCTTGCGGTCGTCACGACTCCAATTCTTCCATAATCACAGAGTTCTGCGAACAATTTCAGGATCTCTTTATTTCCTTGCTTATCTTCATGACCCCCTATTAACATGATTTTCCCTGGCATACTGTTTCACACCCCGTCTTGTTTACTTAACGATCGTACCCTTTTCTAGGTATTTTTTCGTCTTTCCCATTGATATCATCGATTTTGCCATCAATCGTCCCTTCGGCCAACGTATCACTTGTTTGCTCATGGGTTGTTGCCAGGCCTGAATTTAGGACTGAATTCTTTCCGTAATCAGAGGGGTCGTAGTTTTTTTCTGCAACCTTTCCGCTATCTTTAAAGTCCTTCTTTTTCGTATCCATATTAAAGCCTCCACGTTTTTATTTTTCGTTATAAAAAGTTTCTCCGAAGAACTTTTAAGCTATCCTAAAACCATATGGACAATATTTTACAGGGAATAAAAATTGCTGATCAAGAGCTGTATAAAAGCGACCTTATGAAGGAAACGATATGAGATGGAGGTGTAAGAATGGATTTAGATTGGATATGGAAAGCCATATTAATCATCTTGTTTGGTACACTTTTATTACGTATTGCAGGGAGAAAATCCATCTCACAGATGACCTTGGCCCAAACTGTCATTATGATCGGTATCGGATCCCTTTTGATACAGCCCGTTGCAGGTAAAAATATATGGACTACATTTCTTGTAGGCACCATTCTTGTATTGACTTTGGTTGTTATGGAATTCATACAACTTAAATTCAATCCTGCAGAGAAACTGATTACTGGGAAATCAAAAATTGTCATTGAAAATGGGACCTTGAAGGAATCGAATCTAAAAAAAATGCGATTAACGGTCGATCAACTTGAAATGAAATTACGCCAACAAAATGTGACTGCTATCGAGGATGTGAAATGGGCAACTCTTGAACCCAATGGTCAAGTCGGTTTTATGCTGAAAAATGAGGCACAACCTGTCACCAAGAAGGAATTCCAACAATTAAAGCAAGATATCGGAGATCTAAAAAGGATGTTGAATCCCAATGCAGCAATCAATCAACCGCAAGCTCAAGGAAACCAGACAAAGGATTTGTTTTCTGAAGTTGAAAACAACACCTCCCATTCGCCAAAACACCTTCAATGATCAGCAATTGCAGTAAAGGAGAGGCGAAGGGAAGTCCTATCACAAAAACGACCATCCTACTCGGAATTGTTTGATCGGGTGTAAAATGGACAGTGTTTTTGGAAAGGCACCATCCCGGCTTAACGAAAATCATAGCTGAGCGAGACTCGCCATAAACGTATTCGAGGTCCCTGCAAATGATGAACGCCAGGATTGCTGTTATCCCTTTCGCATTTAATCCTATGAGGTCCCCCATTATAACCCCGATAGGAGAGAGTACACTTTCTGTATTCCCAAAGCTTTCTTGCTGTCTAATTCTTCTTAATTGATCCGGAAAAAAGAAGGCGGTGGTCAGCTGCTCAAGTGCTCATGCTTCAGTTTCCATGATCCATATTGATCTTTTACAAAGACATTGGTAGCACGCCCTAAACCATAGGTATACTCTCCTTTATAGAATCCTTCCTATCTGTATGTATACAAGCAGACTGCTGAGTGGCCATCAACAGAGACCCACTGGACATCGGTGGCCCGATAGATTTCGTCGCGGATTGTATCCCAGGCGTTTTCGAAACAATCTTTGATCTCCTCTTTCGTGACACACGTTTTATCCGAGAACCAATAGATCCCTCCATCAGCTAAAAGTCTCTCTACATTGTTAAAATCATGGGTGTTCGTTGCGGATATGTAATCATCTAACGCTTTTTCATAACTAATCATGTTCCATCCTTCCTATCGCTTTTAATCAATTCCAATCTTCGTGCTTCTCCGTTCCAACAGTATGACATCCCGCCACACTCCAGCCATTTTACCGATTCTTTCTCTGTGTCCTACTTCTCGGAAACCTGCTTTTTCATGCATTGCCAAGCTTGATCTGTTTTCAGGAAATATACCAGCCTGGAGCGTCCATATGGAGTGTTTTTCACTACTTTTGATCAGGGCATTGAGCAGTTTAGTTCCAGTGCCTCTTCCCTGACTCTTTTGACTCACGTAAACACTCACTTCTGCAACACCGGCATAGACACACCTGCTGGAAACAGGACTTAGCGCAGCCCATCCCAGAATTTCTTTATCGTACCTTGCCACGAACCTGCAGTCAGGCAAATGGTTTCTGTCCCAATTTTCCCAAGCTGGTGTTTCCGTTTCAAAAGTAGCATGCCCGGTATCAATACCTTCCTGATATATCTTCTTTACCTGATCCCAGTCCTTTTCAGCCATGTTGTCAATTACTATGGTAGGATGCATGTTGTCATCTCCTGTCCAACTTTTATATCTTATTCAATTTCTATTTCCGATCTTTTTTTCCTGCACTCAATTCAATCGATTCACAGCAGAGGTGGATTATTTATGGATGTCGTGCGGATTGGTAATGCCTGCAATGTTTTCTACATCAAAACTTAATGGACTTGACTGCGCAGGACCATTTGGTCGGCTCAAAACTACAGTTTAAATTGCTTTTTTGCAAATTCTACGTAAGTTTCGGGACTACGGAACCCTACGGGTGGACTTCATGCTGTTTTTCAATCTTAAATCACGACCTGGATAATGCATTCAGAAGATAATTGCACCGTTTTGAATGAAGATTGCACGATTATAAAAATAATTGCACGTTTTCGGCGGATGATTGCACGGTTTCAGTAGATGAATGAACGGCTTGAAAATTAATTGCATTTTTCTAGAATGGTATTGCACCGTTCAAAGGTTTATTGCACCAGATTCAAGTTTATTGGTTCACTCTAAAAAGCAGAAAGACGCCATCCATAAGACAGCGCCCATTTTTTTCATTCTGTTCTTTTAAAGTAGAAGATTTCCGGGTCTCCTTCATCCAAGTTTTCAACATATCCGCTTACCACATACCCCAATGATGAAAATACCTTAGCCATTCGACCATTGGATTCGTTCGTAGAGGAAAATATTTTCTTAGTAGGGGAGATTGTTTCAAAGTATTCTATCAAGCTTCTCGCATATCCCTTCCTTCTTTCCGATGGATGGACGATGATAAGAGAAATGAAGCTGCAATCAAAAAATTCAGTGTTATAGATTAAAAAACCAACGGGAGTAGAATCTAAGCTTGCAAAAAGACATCTTCCCTCCCGGATCGCTTTTTCAATCGTGGATTTCCGACTGGTATTCCCGATCACGGATTTATCAATTTGTAAAAGGGCACCTGAATCATGTATTTTTGCTGGAACTACTCGGATCATGCGACCTCCACCTTACAGTCCCTGTGTTTCTGCATCCTTAGGTAGATGTCGAACACGTCTCAGGTAGACAGAGACCTTCTGATCATCTTCATAAGGGTAGTCATAGTTGAAATGGTCGGCTACGTTTATCGCTTTTTTCCTGAAAAGGTCACACATCTCAAACAGGGCATCCCAAATCCTATCAAAACTCGGCCCAGGATAGGTCGCAACAAATTTGTCCCAGTCCTCATTGTTCAAGAAGTCTCTGAAGTACTTCCCGAATTTGCCTGCACTTTTGCTGAAGTTCGTCTTGATGCCGATATCCCACTCGATCATTCGGATCAGGACATTCCGATTCACCTGCTCGAACATGAACATGATATAGGACATTTCTTCCCGCCAAAGCCCTTTGCTAATATTCAGACAAATCCACCAGAACTCATTACATGTATCCTCGTATTCCTTTTTACCCGGCCTCTTAATATGGAAATCCCGATCATCCGATGGGGGCAGGTCACTTACAAGACCATCCTTATCCAGAAGTGGAATGCTGAGGCTATCCCAATTGAGCTCATCTATTTTATTAATAGAGATCAGCGTCAAGTCGATCCGATTACCGTCGATGAATTGCATGAGGTAAGGGAATCTGCCGTCATTGTCAGCGGGAGGGGAACCTTTCTCCTCTGGCATCTGCATCATGATCCTCTCTCCAAAGTAATCTACCCAGCTGTGATCATCCGTGTAAGAGGCGATATCATTTACAAGGTAAACAATGTCATAGTCCTGGAAGATGTCTCTTTTGACGTTTGGGTTCACTCGGGAACCGTTCAATACAACTGCTCTTATCCTTTCATCGCTTTCAGCTTTTGACAGGATCAAATCCATCATTTCTTTCTCCGTTCTCATAACCAAACCTCCATTTTTTGTTTTTTTACGATTGACTCGGTGCCATTAATAGGTGGAGGTCGGGCATAAGTTGGAGTCGTGGAACGTTATAACTTATCAAAATCCTTTTTCATATCATGTCCCCCGATCCATTTTCAGTTCTTCTTCTTTTTCTCTATCATTATCAAAAATCCTCTTATGTATGAAAAACCAACCCATACTTTGAGTTGGTTCTCGCTTTTTTTCTACAGCATCATCGGTTCTTTACACATAGGGATAGATATCGTAAAACAGGTACCGATGTTCGGTTCGCTTTCCACCCGTACATGCCCGCCGTGGATTTGGATTATATTGTAACTGACCATCAACCCAAGGCCATTGCCCCCTTCTTTGGTCGTGAAGAACGGTTCTCCCAACTTTTTGATCTTATCGAGGGCGATCCCTACTCCTTCATCTCTAATTGAGATTTCTACCATTCCGTCAATTACATCCAGATCAATGTGCACTTTGCCTCCATGCGGCATCGCTTCCATAGCATTCTTCATCAAATTCAAGAAAACTTGTTTCAACTGGTTCTGCTCACATAAAACTAGTGGGGAACTTTGGTTCAGATCGACTTCGAACTGGACATTCCTCAGGTTTGCTTCTGATTCCAGAATTGAGACTATTTGATTGATCATAGGAATGACAGGCTTGGATACGAATTTGATGGCATGCGGCTTCGCTAAAACCATAAACTCACTTACTATGAAATTGATCCGATCGATTTCTTCCATAATGACTTGCTTGTATACCGTATTAATATCGATAAGCTGTGCAAATCCTTTTATCGCGGTAAGAGGGTTGCGAATTTCATGTGCAAGTCCAGCCGCCAGCTCTCCAATTACAGACAACTTTTCAGTCCTCTGCAACATTTCTTCCGTCTTTTTTCGAACTGTGATATCCTGCTGAAAACTTATGAACTGATAAGGTTTACCGTCTTTATCCAGCAGTGGGACAATCGTGATTTCCACCCAATATTCTGAGCCATCCTTGGCAAGCTTTTTCAACTCGCCTCGCCATACCTGACTATTCCCTATAGTATCGAAGATCTTGTTATACAGGTCATCAGGCTCTGTGCTTAGGATTTTAGGGCTTTTCCCCATAAGCTCGTGTCTTTCGTATTTGGATATTTTACAGAAGTTATCATTGACGTATATGAACTTGAATTTGTTGTCTGTAATTCCGAGGATGGTCGCTTGATCCAAGGCGAATTTGAAATCAGATAACTCTTTCAAAGCTTTCTGAAGCTTTTCCTCTGTTCTTTTCTGTTCAGTGATGTCTGTCTGGATCACAACCTGTTGATAAGGTTTCCCATCATTGCTTCCTAACGGGAAGATTGTCGTCTGCGTCCAGTAACACGAACCATCCTTAGCTTTGTCCATGATCTGCCCTTGCCATAGGTTCCCTTTGTTGACATAGCGCTGGGTATCTTTGAAAAATTGATCTGGATGGTATCCCGATCTTAACATCTTATAGTTACGTCCGATCAATTCACCCCTTGTATACTTTGATAATTTACAAAACTTCTCATTGGCATGGGTGATGTTGCCCAGGCGGTCTGTGAAGGCGACTATCAAGAACTCGTCGAGTGCAGCCTTGATATCCTTCAATTCCCTTTCATATTCTGAAACATCCTTCCATGTCAGAACATACCCCTTCAACTCTCCTCCTATGTAGAAACGATCAATGAGGATTTTGACTGAAGAACCGTAGCGCAAATTGATGTTTGCTTTGGTTGGAAAAGGACCATTGTAGAGCAGATTCAAGAGTGTCTCACAGCCATCCATGTCCAAAATTTCGATGTTTTTTCCGATGAGGTCTTCTTTTCCCTTTATATCCAGCTTGAAGTTCATTTGATCAATCAAGTTTACCGCATGATCATTGATGAATAAAATATCAAGATGAGTATCCAGGATAAAAATATTGTCTCCTATTTTGTCTAGAACGGCGATGGTATCCATAGGCAATGAATTCATAACCCAATCCCCCGTTTTTGATTTAGGCTGTTTTCTAAAAGTTTGTTGCTTATTGAATGTTGACAAGAAGATGAAAACCTATAACAGTGGAAATATGCGAGACTCCTGCGGGAAACCCAAGCTAAGCGAGAACTCACAGTGACCTACAAGTTAAGGATCTTCGACTAAAAACCACCACGTCCTGTGGTGAACGTCGAAGCCAGCACATCCTGTGCAAGTGAGGAGGCTTGCAGATTGCCCGTGGAAAGCGAGTATATTTCCAAATTCCAAAACAACAATCTATACGGAACAGCCTGATTTTTTACCACCCAAAATTCACATTAGTAAAAGACATGTTATATTTTCATTATCTTTCTGTTTTTTAAGAAGACCTTTTAATAAAATAATATCAATAAATTGGTAAAAATGGTATATGAACTTTTAAAAAGCACACTTCTCTTTGAGAAAAGCGCGCCTAATGTCCTGGTTATCTTTATTCATAAAAAAAATCCTCGTATCTTTCATATGGCTTGTCACTGGTCTCCGGGTTTGTTTTCAGAACGAAATGAGCTCCTGCCAATTCCAACAGACATAAAGAGATCAATACAATGAAACCACTTAACATGCTTAACACGTCCTTTATATGATTAAATTGATTTGACTATAATGTATGAAACGCGTTTCAGAGCAAGTGTTTTACGAAAAAAGAGGTGAGTTACGTGACGAATATCCGGGATGTGGCGAAGTCAGCTGGAGTTTCAGTAACGACGGTTTCAAGAGTCCTGAACAACCATCCTTATGTGAGTGAAGAAAAAAGAAATCTTGTTTTGAAAGCGATTGAAGAGATGAATTATCATATCAATATCAACGCTGTCCATTTAACGAAGGGTGTGACAAAACTGATTGGCGTTGTCATCCCTTTCATCAATCACCCCTATTTCAGTTCCATTCTGGATGGGATTGCAAACGAAGCTCGTAAGTATGATTACAAGCTGATTCTTTTTCAAACCGATTATGATTTGGACAAGGAAATCGAAGCACTGGAAATGTTGAGGATGAAGCAAATTGACAGCCTGATCATCTGCTCACGTGAATGTAGATGGAGCCTTATCGAAGAGTATGAAACATATGGACCTATTGTCGTATGTGAGGATGGAGAGAATCGAGAAGTTAAATCAGTTTACATCGATCACTATCAAGCTTTTAAAACCGGGTTGGATCATCTGGTCAATCGCGGCCATAAACGAATAGGGTATTGCATCGGCAGGCGGACAGGCAAGAACAGTGAACAAAGAGAAGCAGCCTATCTTGATACGTTGGAGAAGATCAATGAACCTGTTCATGAAGATTGGATTTTCGATCAGGCCTATACGATTGTCGATGGTGAGAAAGTGGTCCATCGTTTTTTGCATCTAGCAGAAAGACCAACTGCCTTGTTGGTGACAAGCGATCAGGTTGCTGCCGGGATTCTGATGCAGTGTTCAAAAGAACACATCCGTATCCCAGATGAACTTTCTATCATCAGTTTTGATAACCACCCGATTTCCGATTATTTACAACTGACAACGATCGATCTCCCATTGGAGCAAATGGGGAAGGAACTTCTTGATACAGTGTTGAAACATGATCCTGTCCGCAACAGGCAGATGCCTTTCCGTTTGATTGAGCGGAAGTCAGTCAAGACGCTTTAAAGGACGACCAGCGATCATCGGGCGGAATCGCGACAGATTCAGCGATTATCGCGACAATGTTATGAAAAATCGTGACATCCTCAAAAAATATCGCGGCAATTTGTTCCTTACTCAAGCAAAACACCTTCGCTGTGAAGGTGTTTTTTAGCGAGGAAGGTTCAGCAGGGCATTGTAAGCATTGATGCGCCCGAATTCATAAAGTGTCCCTGCACCGGTAACCGGTACAGTGGTCGATTCGATTGTCTGTCTGACTACCCTCGGATTACGGTTCAGTGATAAAAGCAATGCGGCCAATCCACTCACTAAAGGTGTCGCCATGGATGTTCCTGAAAGGTAACCGTAATTATGCTGCCCGGTGCCATTAGGATAGGTCGGCAACGTAGATAACATATCGACCCCAGGGGCAGCAAGATCGACCCAAGAAGCCCCGAAGTTTGAAAAAAAGGCTCTCGCATCATTCCGATTAACGGCGGCTACACTGATGCATTGCGCAAAAGCTGCTGGATAGTTGTGCTGGTTCACCCCATCATTTCCAGCCGCTGCCGCCATTAAGACACCCCTGCTTTGGGCATATTTCACGGCATCATGGAGTATTGAACTGAAGGCCGTTGTCCCGAGGCTCATGTTGATGACCTTCGCCCCGTTATCTGTAGCGAAGACAATTCCCTGGACAACACTGCTTAAAGAGCCTGTACCATCATCACCGAGTACTTTGATGTTCATCAAGGTAGGATTGATTGCAAGGCCAGCCACACCGATCCCATTCTTAGTGACAGCTGCTGCTATCCCTGATACGTGAGTTCCATGACCATCGAAATCTTGTGTCGACGGGGAATCTGAAAAATTGACATTCAAGATGATTTTAGCTTGTAGATCTGGGTGGGTGGCATCTATACCTGTATCAAGAACAGCAATCGGAACCTTTGTGGAACCTCTGGTTATATTCCAGGCTCGGACAGCGACAACCTTCATAACCCCCCATTGTTCTGAAAACAACGGGTCGTTCGGAACAAGCTGTTTTTTGACGATGGCATCTCTTTCCACGTATTCGACTTCATCGCAATTTGAATAGCATTGCAGGCAAGTATTGACTTGGAAAGGATCTGTCTCTACAACCTGGACAGCCAATTCCTTTATATATCGGATCACTTTGGCGTTTGCTAGTCGATGAATTTGTGCACATTTCTGTGGAGGAGTTTTATCACGAAAACGAATGAGGAGTCTATCAGGGGAGTAATTCATTTTAGTTCTTTACCTCTTTCTATCATTTTTAGTAATAGTTTACGCAATTTAGTAGATTCCGGTCACGGCAAGGTAGTGAAAATAGGCGGGTTTATTAGCATAAACCGAAATATTTTTTGAGTATCTATCGATTTAAGTTACAAGCGTGTATGAAATTACCTTAGGGAATTGTTAGGTGCCCGTCTATACATATATGCACAGTACTCATAGGATGTAGTATATCTTTTTATCTAAATCAAGGGAGGGATTCAGATTGAGGAAAAAAGGGCTTTTGGATAAAGGGGAAACAGCCCGACACGCAAAAAAGGAAAACAAATGTAAAAGTTGTCTATGTGATCTGCTAAGAGATCTGGAAAAAGGTACTTTGATCAGATTGGCTTTTCTAGAAGACTTTTTTGAAGCTGATCAGGAATATCGTTTCGTATGTTTTGAGGATAAAACGTGCTGTGTGACATTGATCGATCCTACAGATAACAATGTTTTTATCTTGGATTGTAACGACCTTGTCGTATTCGAGATAGTTAACGTAAACGGACCAGCACCAGCAGAGTAGGAACTGCCACCTACGAATTACAAATTAAAGGAGGAGGAATCATGAGAAAAGATTTTGATCAGTGCGATAGTTGTATTTGTAGGTTGTTCCGTAAATTGGATTCTGGAACAACGATCCAATTTGCAATTGATGACACAGATGAATTCTTTGAAAATGAAGATTTCATATTCGTTTGTCTAGATGAAAAAAAATGTTGTATAACCATGAATAGACCTCAAGAGGATTCTATCGTATTCGTTGATTGTACACGGATAGCCGGAGTGAAGATCATCGAGAATTAACTGAAGGAATGAATAAAAATAAGGGAGGGATATCGATATGAGTTGTGGATGCAATAACAAAGATTGCAAAGGGTGTGTATGTAATCAGTTTAAAAAACTGAAAGTAGGGGATGTCATCCAAATTACCTTTGGGGATGATGAATTTTTTGAAGATCAAGATTATATCTTTACATGCCTTGATGATAAAGATTGTTGTGTAACATTGATCGATCCCACCGATGATAATCCGTTTATTGTCGATTGCGAGCGGATCAAAGGGATCAAATTCATTACGAACACGAATGTCACCGGCTAGCAATTTCAACGATTTTTACGTGAAAGTACCTGTATGCACCTTTTAAAGTAATGTCAAGGATAACTGATTTTAAAAGGAAATGAAATAAAAGGAATAATTACGATTACCCTGCTCTAGAAATTAGCAGGGCTTTCCATTTCTGAAAATCTATATAATGCCTGAGGAGGATACAGGTATAACGTTGTCCTTTTGCCAGTGGGAATGATGAATCAGTATAGGTAATGAATTCTGTTTTTCTGGGCATGAGAATGTATTACTTGTATTTGCCGAATGGCCAGAAAAATCACCTTCAAAATAGGAGTTTACTATGAATGGTTTATTAATCAAATCACCCTGGATCGAATTATATTTTAGATGGGAAGAAAACGTGGGAAATTAGAGGTTCAAATACTAAAATCCGGGGCCGAATTGCTTTGATCAAAAGCGGTACGGGGATGATATTCGGTACAGCCGATCTGATTGATTGTAAAAAAATAAACTTTGAAGAGTACAAAAAAGGAGAAGCCCTTCATTGTGTTACTCAAGAAAATGGTATCTCATTGCCCTATAAGAATACCTACACCTGGATACTCACTGACTCGAACTGGTTTGAAACACCTATTCCCTATGTTCATCCGAAAGGGGCAGTCATTTGGGTTAAATTAGACAAACACAACCTACTCCAAGAACAAATTGGAAACGGGCTCGTATAGGCCCGTTTCCTGATATCCTTTGGTCCTATTTACTGGATAGCCCAAGATCCCATCTTTCCTCGATTATAGGAGTTTTTGTCCATTCATCATTTTTGTTTTACTTTTGTCAGTATTGAAACCAAACATTTCATACCAAAGCCGATCCTTTAATTATCAGAATCGGCTTCGTCGTTGAGTTATAGGGTGTCCTTCATTATTTTGTGTAGTTCAAGTCCCACGTTATTCCGTAAGCATCCTTCACCTTGCCATATTTCGCTCCCCAAAATGTATCCTGCAATTCCATCAGAACTGTGCCATCTTTACTTAAACGATCATAGAGGCTTTGGATTTCATCCTCATTTTCCGGTTCAAGAACCAATGAGATATTACTGCCTTTTTCAAGACCGTGTCCAGGAAAAGTATCAGAAACCATGAAGAATAACTGACCCTTCTTAAACTTCGCATGCATGATCCGTTCATCCGCTTCTGGAGGAGTCGGGAAATCCGCCTCACCGAATGTTTGGCTCTCAATGATCTCACCCTCAAAAAGATCCTTGTAAAAACCTAGTGCTTCCTTCGCATTTCCATCAAACGTCAGATAAGGTACAGCTTGATTTTTCATTGTTTCACTCTCCTAAATTAAGTTTGGTCACTCCATCATTATACTCTTTTCCTCACGTTATAACAAGAACATTTGTTCGCTCTTTTTGGAATTTTTTAAAAAGGGAATTCATCATTGAATTAAAACTGAAAATAATCTACCTTTCAAGTATATAAATGGTTTGGTAATCTCTTATAAGGTGACTTTTAATCGTATTCCAGCAATGTTGAGTATTTTTTTTCGACTTGAGTAAAAAGTAAAGCGTCTTTAGAAAGTTCGTAGTATTGGTACGAAAGTGGCAGAAGTAATGAGACCAACCTTCTTCCTCTTTTATTTGAATTTGCGTACAGATCGAGTCTAACCACATATTCAATTGGCTAGGTGTCAAACCTTTTCGAAGAATCCGATCAATTACCCGTCAAACGCTCATCTTCATTGTCGGTATAAACTCCATCTTCTTGTCCTATGCATGTCTTGATTCCTTCCAAGTAAATGGGAAATAATCTTTCAGAGTCGGTACCCGGGTGCACAACTACAGAAGTAAGTAAATCAGCTCCGTGTGCCACTGCATGTGCCCATCCTTTTCCTTCTACAAAACCTTGATAGTCTTTTTCACGCAGTATGTAATCAACTGATCGATTGCAAGCGCCTTCTATAAAAAAATAAGAAAAGCCCAAGCGTAAATCAAAGTGTCGCCGCCACAGGAGGTTAAAGTGAGCCAAGTGGTTGGGTGTTGAAGCTAAACATTCCTTCACCGAAACAAGCTTTTTATACTTTATTATCTTTAAAAAAGCCGATCCCAACACTGATGGTGTTGAGTCGGCTTTCATCCTTTTAAAGTGTTCTCTCTCCCAATGGCGGTGTGCGGCGATTGCCTCTGTGAATTGATTGGAGAATTCGTTAATATTGTCACCGATCACGACGCCAGAGCTTTTGTCAAAACCTAATTTTTTAATCCATTCTGTCCCTTCATGCGTTACGCCGATCGGTTTGAAATGGTTGAATGCTTCGGATATGAAGTAGGCTGGGTCATTATAAAACTTCTTGTCCTCCTCATTTCCGCCTACAGCATAGACCGCATCGAACAAGACGGAATCGGCAGTCAGGAATGTATAGTCCACCTCAAGCGTCTTACCATCTGAGGCTTTGACCTCGCCCAGCTTATTACTGAGGATTTCAGGTTGAACGCCTTTTTCCTTTAGTTCATCTAACACCGAGGTAACCTCTTTACTATTGAAGTCATCGGCAATGATAACTGCAACTTTCCGAGTATCAGGTTTCTTTACTGTATTATCCATGCTTAACGCAGGCGAAGCTTTTGTGACTTTGGAATCCTCACCTTGAGGTTTTTCAGCCCCGAGAGCTTAAGCCACATCGGTTCCTAATTCTTTGCTTACATTTCCGAACGTGTCGACCACTTGCTGCTGCACAGATTTGCTCTCCACTTTTCCAAGTTCAAAACTGAAGGCTTGTTTGATATCCTCTTTTTCATGCTTGCTCATGCTGTTCCAAAACAAAGTTGCTTGCGAGAAATGATCCTTAAAGCTATCACTTCTGGCACGGATTTTATGACCTTCCACTTTTTCTTGGTAGTGTTTGAATCCACCCTCTTCTTCACTCGCTGTTTCCGGGGTGTTTTGCGCAAGTGAGTTTTTATGATAGCTGACTTGTCCTTTGTTGATTGTATGGCGCCCGTAACCATCACGTTGATTGTTATTGAATGGACACACTGGCCTGTTGATCGGCTGCTCATGGAAATTCGGACCGCCTAGACGGATCAACTGGGTATCTGTATATGAGAATAATCGGCCTTGCAGCAACGGATCGTTTGAAAAATTAATGCCTGGGACAACGCGCCCCGGATGGAATGCAACTTGCTCCGTTTCTGCAAATACGTTATCTACATTACGGTTCAAGGTCAATTTCCCGATCAACTTTACTGGAATCTCTTCTTCCGGCCAAATTTTTGTCGGGTCAAGGATGTCGAAATCAAACTTGAACTCATCATCTTCTTTTATGATTTGCACACCTAATTCGTACTCTGGATAATCTCCATTTTCAATCGATTCATAGAGGTCTACACGATGGAAGTCCGGGTTCTTTCCGGATATTTTCTGAGCCTCATCCCATACGAGAGCGTGCGTTCCGAGTACTGGCTTCCAGTGGAACTTGATGAAATGGGCTTCTCCTCCTTCATTTACGACAACGACACAAGAAAGCCCTTCATTCATTGATGGGGATGAATTGTGCGTTTTTTTATTTTATTAATTAGTTTATTATGTAATCATCT
>NZ_JAIBLJ010000042.1 GCF_020179385.1 Alkalihalobacillus sp. YIM B00296
CGTGGCTTTTTCTCATTTAAAAGGGCTTTTGGGACAGCCCCTTAAACCTTGTTGTTATAGGTTTTTTGGGAGGCGTTACATCATGCCGCCCATCTTTTACTTAAATTCCGTACATTTTCACCAACTTTCATACTTACGATTTTCTAGACAACATTCTAATAGTAAAAAGGGGTTACTTTCATAAATCTTCATATCCAAATGTAATTTTTGTTATTTTTGTGTGATTTTTAAATTTAATTTTTGATGTAAGATACTTCACTGTACTTAAATATATAACAATAAAATCGTTTAAATCTAAATATTATTATTTATTTACATTGCATTCTCACCATATCTGTTCAACACGCGGCGTTGCTCCGTCAGACTTTCGTCCATTGCGGAAGATTCCCTACTGCTGCCTCCCGTAGGAGTCTGGGCCGTGTCTCAGTCCCAGTGTGGCCGATCTCACCCTCTCAGGTCGGCTACGCATCGTCGCCTTGGTGAGCCGTTACCTTACCAACTAGCTAATGCGTCGCGGGTCTATCTGTAAGTATTTGACCTAAGGCAAAACTGATAAACACTTTTTTATGGACTCCAGATATTGGTGCAATTGTCTAGCTCTTACTCCCTGTCACGTTACAATGCTTTTAAAATGGTTCATTTCACATCTTTCACTAATTTATTGTAAACAGCAATAGAAAGTGCGATATCTAAGACACCGGATCCGACACTTTCATAGAGCGTGATTTCTTGCTCATTTTCTCTTTTTGGAATTTTTCCAGTTAGCACATCTCCCACCGTACCTGACACTTTGTCTTTGGTAATCTTTCCTTGTTCGAATGGAATCAAAATATCACCGGCGGCTTCCCATAAACCCTCAACGTGTTCCGTGATTACTTTATCCGATTTCAGTACTGTTTCTGTATCAATTTCCTGCATAAAAGAGGTAAAAGAACCAATCGCGTTGATATGTGTACCTGGTTTGACTGAACTTCCTTTAAAAACAGGAGTGAGTGAGGTAGTACAAGTACAGATGATATCAGAGGATGACACGTACTCGTCAGCCGTTTTAGCCGCAATGATTTTATATGGCCGATTTTTGATCTTTTCAATTCTTTCAATAAAACTTTCTACTCGTCCAGGATCAATATCATACACGTAAAGTTCCTCAATAGGTCGAATTTCTTGGATGGCCAATACTTGAGAGAACGCTTGGAGTCCTGAGCCGATAATTCCTAGTTTGTTGGCATCTTTTCTTGCCATTAAGTCAGTAGCGATTGCTGCACTGCCGCCTGTTTTGATGGCAGTCAGATAATTCGCATCAATCAGTGCTTGAAGTTCGCCAGTTTCAGCTGAATATAAACTGATTTTAGAGATTGTACTAGGCAGACCTTTTTTCAAATTCCCAGGGAAAACAGATGAGAATTTTGATCCGAAGAAAGGTTTGTTCGTACAATTAGCGACTAACCATTGTCCCACATTTTTTTCGCCGCGAATAGGCATAAAAATACGGTTTCCTGCATAAATTTTCCCTTCAACACAATCTTCATAAGCCTCCTTGATAACAGGGAGAACCAATTCCATATCAAGTATATTTTGTACTTGTTCTTCTGTAATTTGTCGCATAATATTCTCCTTAGATTTAAATAGATTGAGGATCGGATAAAATAATAATGGCTGAAGCTCGCGGTTGTCCAATTTTTCTTGGATTTTCAGGCATGCTCGGAATCCATTTCATCCCCGCTACGTCAGTATCACCACCAAGATAAGAAGGTATTGTCATTATTCTCCCTCTTGTCTCTTCAGTTTCAGGTCCACCTCATCGAATGACTTTAGAAGGTTGGACTACTTCGTTGCGACCGTGTAATTCAAAAGATTTTTGAATCGCTTCCAGTGAACCATCCATATCCAGACCGCCAGCTTCAATGCAGTCCTCCTGAGAAAGATAAATAAAACCAACCCTTTTACTTTGTTCTAATTTATCTAGCTTCTTAACTGTACTCGTAACAAATCCCCTTTATTAGAATTGTCTAAAAAGTTAATTAAATTTAAATGTATACTAGCACTTTACAGGTTCGTTGTAAACTATTTTTTTATATAAAGGTTCATTTATTCCTTTTTAGAGATGGATTAATCCCAAAAAAAGACATTACCTTATACGTTTCTAATGAAATCGCCTCGGTAATGTCATATTTTCTAATATAGCGAGATTTTATTAATCCACTATAATATTTTTTTCTTTCAATGTTTCGACCAAATTTCTTATTTTTTGGATTGATGTTTTCGAATGTCTAATTCCTAATTCGATTACAATGGCTTCCACAAGTGCAATAATCGGGATTATCGTAAAAATATTTTCACCCGGTTCGACTTTTAAAATAACGCTTGAAAAACTAGCAATTGGGCACGACAAATAATCCGTAATTAAAACAATTGGAATACCTTGTTTATAAGCTACACTTGCAGCATCAATTGTCCGCTGTGTATACGGTGCAAAGCCAAATAGAATAATAACTTCATTTTTTTCAAACTGCAGTATTCGTTCAAACATCGACTCACTATCATAACTGAGCTGTCTCGTTTTGGAGTGAAATTCCTCAATGAGCAGCTCTAAGTAAATAGCAACCGCTTTGTATGGGCGTAATCCAAGTAAATTAATTCTCTCGGCATCTGAGATTAAATCCATTGCCTTTTTAAAATTCTCAACTAATTTGGGATTAAGCGATTTATCAAACAAGTTGACTCCTTCTTGCCAAACATTTGAAAGTACCTTGTAGTCCTTATCTTCATTATTTCTCCCAAAAGATTTCTGCACATTCTCCCACTTATCAGGGGGCTCCTTCGGGCAGGAACAAACGGTTGTTTGTTCAATGACAAGAGGGTCTTGGTGTGGTGAACCTCTCAACTCTTATTCTCCTTTCTAGAATTTCATCTTCCTTCGGTCGTGAACTTCTACGAGTTGCGATACGTTGACAGGTGCGTTATTTCTCAGCACTGTTTAAAAGTAGTAGCATCCATTTTTTTAAAACTTTCAAACCACCATGTCAGCTATTTCAGCCAAGAAAACCTCTAACATGATGATATGAAAACTACTTTAAAAATTTTATACACATGTTACTGATAAAATGAAAGAGGATGCTTCACAAAAAGTCCATCAGACTTTCGGAAACATCCTCAAAATCGGAAATTCAAAATAAATGTTAGTGAAATGTGATTTTTTAAGGCAGATTACCTAATGTAACACGCTTGAACCCTTGATATGACAAGGTTTTCGTGCGTTAAATTACATCATGCCGCCCATTCCACCCATTCCGCCCATGCCGCCCATGTCAGGCATTCCACCGCCGCCGTTGTTTTCCTCCGGCTTATCAGCGATGACTGCTTCTGTTGTAAGAAGCATTGCAGATACGGATGCAGCGTTTTGTAGCGCAGAACGTGTAACTTTTGTAGGGTCTACGATACCAGCGTCGATCATGTTGACCCACTCGCCAGTCAATGCGTTGAAGCCGATTCCAAGGTCTTCGCCTTTCAGACGTTCAACAACAACGGAGCCTTCCAGACCAGCGTTGTGAGCGATTTGACGGATCGGTTCTTCGAGTGCACGTAGAACGATCTTCACACCAGTTTTTTCGTCGCCAGCTGTTTCGATCGCTTGAACAGCCTTCAATACGTTCACTAGTGCAGTTCCCCCACCAGAAACGATTCCTTCTTCAACTGCTGCGCGAGTCGAGTTCAATGCGTCCTCGATACGAAGCTTACGTTCTTTCAATTCAGTTTCAGTCGCAGCACCGACCTTGATGACTGCTACTCCACCTGCAAGCTTAGCAAGACGCTCTTGTAACTTTTCCTTATCGAATTCAGAAGTTGTTTCTTCCATTTGAGCACGGATCGTGTTCACGCGGCTGGCGATTTTTGCACTATCTCCAGCACCTTCGACGATCGTTGTGTTCTCTTTCGTGACAACAACTTTAGAAGCTGTACCGAGTTGGCCGATGTTCGCAGATTTAAGGTCAAGGCCTAGATCTTCAGTGATCACTTCTGCTCCAGTCAAAATTCCGATGTCTTCAAGCATTGCTTTACGACGGTCACCGAATCCAGGTGCTTTGACAGCTACTGCGTTGAATGTACCGCGAAGTTTGTTCACAACAAGCGTTGCAAGAGCTTCACCCTCAACATCTTCAGCGATGATCAAGATCGGCTTGCCTTGTTGGACAACTTGCTCAAGTACAGGAAGAACTTCCTGGATGTTGGCGATCTTCTTGTCTGTTACAAGGATATAAGGGTTTTCAAGGACTGCTTCCATCTTGTCAGAGTCAGAAACCATGTATGGAGAAGCATATCCACGGTCGAATTGCATACCTTCAACCACTTCAAGTTCAGTTGCGAAACCTTTTGATTCTTCGATTGTGATGACACCGTCGTTTCCGACACGCTCCATCGCTTCAGCAATCAATTGGCCAACTTCATCGTCACCAGAAGAAATGGCTGCTACTTGAGCGATTGAGTCGCGGCCTTCAATCGGCTTAGAGATTTTCTTAAGTTCTTCAACTGCAGCTGCAGTCGCTTTTTCGATTCCTTTACGGATGACCATCGGGTTCGCACCAGATGTTACGTTTTTCAATCCTTCACGGATCATAGCTTGTGCGAGGACTGTCGCTGTAGTCGTACCGTCTCCAGCTACGTCGTTTGTCTTGCTCGCAACTTCTGAAACCAATTTTGCACCCATGTTTTCGAATGCATCTTCAAGTTCGATTTCTTTTGCGATTGTCACTCCGTCATTTGTGATGAGTGGAGAACCGAATTTCTTCTCAAGCACTACGTTGCGTCCTTTTGGTCCAAGAGTCACTTTCACTGCATCTGCAAGTGCATCTACACCACGAAGCATGGAGCGACGCGCGTTTTCACTAAATTTAATATCTTTAGCCATTTGAAAAAAACCTCCTTGATTTGTTGTATGTAGGGAATCCTCCCTATTCGATCACGTTACAGCTTATCCAACAATAGCCAATACGTCAGATTCACGTAAGATTAAGTATTCTTTATCTTGATATTTCACTTCAGTACCAGCGTATTTGGAATAGATAATAGAGTCTCCTTCAGTCACTTCAAGAGCAACTTTTTCTCCATTATCCGTAATACGGCCTGTACCTACCGCAACGACTTTACCTTCTTGCGGCTTTTCCTTTGCTGAGTCTGGAAGCACAATCCCGCTCGCAGTTGTTTCTTCGCTTTCAAGAAGCTCGACAATAATACGATCACCTAACGGCTTTAACAAGTGAAACACCCTCCTTAAGGATAATAGTTTTTAATTATTAGCACTCTTAACAAGTGAGTGCTAATTCCATTTTTAATATTAATCAATCTTCATTTTTTTTGCAAGTAGGAAGATAAAATTTTCTAAATTGATTTTTCCTGAATTCATCAGAAAGGAATTTCGCAGGATTGTATGTTAAAATGGAGCATTGAGTTAACGAGAAATCTCGAATGAAAGAGGAGAAAAAGTTTGAATAAGCGATATGCGTGGATTCTAATCACTTATATAGTAATGTTACTCTCTGGAATTGTTGGAGGTCCGATTTTACTTTCATTAGATGTTCCGAGGGACCAAATACCAGGTTTATGGAATGTGGTCAGTTTTATAATCGGCCTCATCATCATTTTCATCTTATTGATTCCGGAGTTTAAAAAACCGTTATATCGGGATGAAAGAGCGAATCTTCCACAGACGATCGGTTGGGCAATCCTCGGTGTCCCGATGGTATTTATCGCTCAGATCATCGCTGCTTCAATCGAAATGAAGGTTTTCGGAGTGGAGCCGGGCTCGAAAAATACCGAAATGATCATCGATTTGACGCTATCAGTGCCTTTATTGATACTCGTCGTATCTGTTATCGGACCGATCCTTGAAGAAATCGTGTTTCGGAAAGTCATTTTTGGCACAATCTATAAACGTACTAATTTCATCATAGCTGCTTCGATCAGCTCACTTATTTTCGCTGTCGTCCATAGGGACTTCAGTCATCTACTCGTCTATGCAGCACTCGGGTTCACTTTCAGCTTCTTATATGTGAAAACGAAACGCTTGATCGTTCCGATCGTTGCCCATGTGGCTGTCAATACATCGGTAATGCTTATACAAGTGGTTTTCCGGGATGAAATACAAGAGCTTGAAAGACAACTACAGAGCACTCAACTTATCATTGGAGGCTTACTATGAGATTTTCACCAACCTTTTGGATCTTCGCCTATTTCATTTTAGGTGTAATCTTTACTTATTTAGCGATTTTCTATTCAAGGGAATATGGCGTGTGGTCGTTCTGGCCGCTCATCAATATGGCCCTCGCAGCATATGATTTCCTTAATGCCTATCGGATGATCGAATTAAGGAAAAAATTGAAGAACGTGAAGAAAAAATAAAACAAAGTGATAAAGCTGCATAAGACGTCGCCAGCCGGACGGACTTTTGCAGTTTTTTTAATACGGTAAAATCGCTTCTGAAGCGATTTTCTCAGCTATTGACTAGGACGGTTTCTAGAATTGAACGATTTTCGTGGATAATCGCTCGAATATAAAATATATTGAACGGTATCGAAAATCGATTGCACGGGGATAGACTGAATTGCACTGTTAAGGCCCGAATCACGCCAGCATATACCATATCGCACAATAAGAAAAGCGTAAATGCCCCGATCAACCACGAAAGGTCACTGGAAGCCCGACGAGGAGGCTGTGCTGCCGCAGGAGGGCTGAAGTGATTCAAGTGGTTGGGCATTCGAGCTAGACACCACTTCATTAAAAAAAGCGATCCCACGCAATGTGGATCGCTCATATAGTCATGCACTGTCTTCCTTTTCTGCCTTCGCTGCTGTCCTCATCGCTTTTCGATGGGCGAATCCGGAAATTACAATACTGATTTCATATAATACAATCAACGGCACCGTCACCATCAGGTGCGAAATGAGTTCTGGAGGTGTGATCAAACCCGCTATGACCAGCAAAACGAAATAGGCGTATTTCCTGATTTTACGGAGTACCGTTGGTGTCACCAATCCTAATCGTGTCAAGAACATGATCACCACAGGGAATTGGAAGAGGATCCCGAACGGTAGCGTCAGCCGGAATAAGAAATGGAAATACTCATTGATTCCATACACTTCATTTACTCCTAATAAATTCGAGAGTCCATTCATGAAATCGATGACGAACGGAAATAGGATGAAGTAAGAGAAGGATAGGCCCGCTATGAACAAAATGAATGTAAGCGGAATGTACATCAATGTCGTCTGCCGCTCTTTTTCATACAAACCAGGACTGATGAACGCCCATAACTGATAAAGTGCAATGGGAGAAGTAATCAATAACGCAATCAGAAAGGCAAAATCCAAGAAAACCCTCAAAGGGTCTGTCAGATTGAACACATTCAGTTCCAATCCAGCAGCCTCAGGGGTTCGCTGTAAGTATTGAATGAGCGGCATCGCAAGAAAGAACCCTGCAATGAATGCTCCTATGAAAACGAGTATGACGATAAAAACCCTTTTGCGCAATTCTTCAATATGATTTTGAAGTGTCATTTGTTTTTCCGTCATACAAAACTACCTTCCTGTCTATTGCTCGTCTGTTTTAGCCTGATTGTTCTTTTTCTTTTTATCATCGTCATCATCTACAAGACCGCTCGTTGCGTTCTTGAACTCTTTCAACGTTTTCCCTGCCGCTCTTCCAAGCTCAGGCAGCTTTTTAGGGCCGAAAATCAATAATGCTACAACTCCGATTATTATCCAACTTCCTGGACCAAGCATATTGGTCACCTCCTCTAAATCTTTGGATATTCATATCAGTCCAACGGGTAATGCTTCAAAAAGTAAATCAACGATTGCAGTTCGACTGCAAGGTCTATATGATGAATCCGAACATGTTCTGGTACAGTCAATCGTGCTGGTGTGAAGTTCAAGATCCCTTTGATGCCTATTTCGACTAATTGGTCGGCTACAGCCTGCGCGTTGTTGGCTGGTACTGTCAAAATCGCAACGGACACATCCTCATCTGTGAAATTTTTCAGTTCATTTAAATGATGGATCGGAACGCCGCTGATGTCTGTCCCTACTTTCTTCTTATCGACATCAAAAGCGAGCTCGATACGCGTATTGTCATTTTTCAAAAAGTTATAATGTAATAGGGCTGTTCCTAAATTCCCCACACCGATCAACATGACCTTCGTCACTTCATCTTGATCGAGCGTTTTCCTGAAAAATGTAAGCAGGTAATTAACATTATAGCCATAACCCTTTTTACCTAGTGCTCCAAAATAAGAAAAATCCCTTCTTATTGTCGCAGAATCGACTTTTACAGCTTCACTGAGCTCTGAAGAGGAGACACGAAGCTTTCCTGATGAAGAAAGATTTTTCAAAAACCGATAGTACAAAGGTAAACGTTTTGCAGTAGCTTGAGGAATTTTTTGATCTTCAACGCTCATCGGACCCCTCCATTCGTTATGAGAACACCAACTGAATCTATTGTTTGATCTATGCTTTATCCTTTGTGATAATCGCCGCTTTTACCACCTGTCTTTTCAAGCAGGAAGGTCGGGCCAATCACCATACCTTTATCGATCGCTTTACACATATCGTACACGGTAAGGGCAACTGCGGATGCAGCTGTCAAAGCCTCCATCTCAACACCCGTATTCCCTTTCGTTTTCACCATCACGTCGATGAGTAATTCATAGTTCTCATCGATTCTCCAGTCGAACGATATATCCACAGCTTTTAAGGGCAATGGATGACACATCGGAACGATATCAGGAGTCTTTTTGGCTGCCATGATGCCTGCAACCTGGGCAACAGACAAAACATCACCTTTTTTAACGTTACCGCCGTAGATGGCTTTGTAGATTTCTTCAGTCATTTGGACGCTGCTTCGGACTCTTGCTGTCCGTACCGTAGCTTCTTTGTCTGAAATATCCACCATCCTTGCGCGGCCCTGCTCATTGAAATGTGTGAAATCACCCACAGAATCACCACCCTAACAGAGACTATACACCCTTTTTTATAAAAAAGTAAGGCATCAAATAAGGTAAATTATCACAAATACTTGAATATTGTTTGGTTGCCTGGACTTTCCTTGATAAGCTACACTATTAATATAAGTTCAAAGGTTGACGAATAAGAAGTTCTAGTCACGATGGCTTCGCCGTTACCTTGTTAACGAGGTGAAACAACATGATTGTCATGCAAGTCCAAGACATAACGAAATATTTTGGTGCTGACCTTATTTTATCGAATATTAAACTTGAAGTACAATCCCGGGACCGAATCGCCCTTGTCGGCAGGAATGGCGCTGGTAAATCTACATTATTGAAAATCATCAGCGGACAGCTTTCCCATGACTCCGGTTCGATCATGAAACCGAAAGAAACTGAGATCGGTTATCTTGCTCAAGATGCTGGATTGGAATCGGATCACTCCATCTGGGAAGAGATGATAGGGGTTTTCAGTCATCTGCAAACCATGGAGGCCCAAATCCGTGCACTTGAGGATAAAATGGGTAAAGAGCATGTTCTGAATGATGAAGGATTATATACGAAAATATTGGAAGAATACGACGCCCTTCAACATGAGTTCCAGCTGAAAGGCGGATACCAGTACGAGAACGATATCCGTTCTATTTTACATGGGTTCCGTTTTTTTGAAGAAGATTATGATAAACCGATCTCTTCTTTAAGCGGCGGCCAAAAAACTCGGCTTGCCCTCGTCAAACTGCTTCTCACCCGTCCTGACCTTTTGATTTTGGACGAGCCTACCAACCATCTCGATATCGAAACGTTAAATTGGCTTGAGGGGTATCTGCAGTCGTATCCCGGTGCGCTGCTCATTGTTTCCCATGACCGCTACTTCCTGGATAAAGTGGTCACACAAGTTTATGAGATATCGCGCCAAAGAAGCAAGAAGTACATTGGTAATTACAGCAAATATCTTGAACTGAAAGCCGAGCAATATGAACAGGAAATGAAAGAATACGAGAAACAGCAGTCAGAAATCGCTAAGCTCCAAGACTTCGTCCAACGGAACATTGCCCGTGCTTCCACAACCAAACGTGCACAGAGCAAACGGAAACAGCTGAGTAAAATGGACAAGTTGGAGCGACCGGAAGGTGGAGAGAAATCAGCGCAATTCGGGTTTACGATTGAACGCCCTACCGGAAATGACGTATTGCAGCTTAATGATGTTGCGATTGGGTACAATCGAGAAATTCTCACCAGAAATATCAAACTACAAATCCAAAAAGAAGAAAGCATTGCTCTCGTTGGTCCGAACGGAATTGGAAAATCGACACTGATCAAAACAATCATGAGACCTGAACGTAAGCTGGATGGAACGATCCAATTCGGCTCAAATGTACAAACCGGGTATTATGATCAAGAACAAGCAAACTTAAACAGTAATAAGACCGTTCTGAATGAGCTTTGGGATGAGTACCCTGCCCATACGGAAAAGGATATCCGCACTGTGCTTGGAAATTTCCTTTTCAGCGGAGATGATGTTTTGAAAGGTGTCAATGAATTGAGCGGGGGCCAGAAAGCAAGACTCGCGCTTGCCAAGTTGATGCTTCAGAAAGCGAATGTCCTCATCCTTGATGAGCCTACGAACCATTTGGATCTAGATAGTAAAGAAGTATTGGAGAATGCCTTGATCGAATATCCAGGTACGATCCTGTTCATTTCACACGACCGTTATTTCATCAATCGTATTGCAACGAGGGTCATAGAGTTATCCCCAGATGGTCTTGAAAACTATCTTGGAGATTATGATTATTATATAGAGAAAAAAGCCGAACAGGCCGAATTTGCACGTATCGAGGCTGAAGAACAGAATCGAGATCAACAAAATGCTACTGGTACGGAGCAAAAGGAAAAGTTCGAGATCGATAAACAGGCGAAAAAAGAAGAGCGGAAACGTCTCCGTAGAGTCGAAGAAATTGAAGTGAAAATTGAAGCGTTGGAGAAAACGATTGAAGATTATGAAAATGAACTAAGCAAACCTGAGGTCTTTCAGGATTATGAAAAATCCCAGGAATATAACCAAAAGCTTGAGACCGTAAATCAAGAATTGGAACACCTTATGGAAGAATGGGAAGGTTTACAACTAAAATGATAAGGTTATGAAAGGATGAATGACTTATAATAGGTCACTCATTCTTTTTTTAAAAAAGATAAGAAAACATAAGTGAGTCCTGTGCTGGTGACAGCCTCTTTGGTTAGATTTCATGAACCTTCATAGCTGAAAAGGGTGCTTGTACTTGTCCTATTCGTCATAAATAATCAACATATACACATAATCCACAGAGTTATACACAGTTTTGATAGCAATTCTTCCGTTTTTTGTCGATTTTTCCACATTATCCACACAAACCCTTATTTTATCCACAAAATTTTATTCACATCCACAACTGCTTATTTTTCTATGTTCTGATGTTGTTATCCACAATGTTCACAACTTGTGGATAAAAGTTCTCCCCAGCATAGTTCGACGCTGTTCGACCTTTATTATAACCTTTATAGAATTGAAAAAAACGATGATACTCGTCTTTTACTGTTTCGTTAAGGCAACTAAATGAATCCTGAACAACAGGTTATGTCGAATTATGCGGTTGTTTTTCTTGAAACAAATACTTTATCCACACGAGTTGATCCTCAAATCCTAAATTTAACGGTGAGGGGCGGACACTTACTGTTTTATCTTTAAAGATCGAAATTTTCTTGAAAACCGTCAAAATAGCTTTACAAACAGCAGGAGGCTGCCGTTTTGGACAATCATCCAGTGCTATCAAAAGTCATAAATCGGGTGGAAAGCGACTATAGTCCGCTTTCCTTTTTCGACACTGTCCCAGGGCGGGATGTAAAGCTTTTCACGAGATGGATTCACGCCGAAAGCCGATTGAATCACGCTGTTCCCGAATTTTTCACGCCAAATCTTTAAAGATTCACGCCGATTTCGAAATAATCGCGCCAGACAATACTCTTACTAAGTCCCCCAGCCAAGCCTAGGCGAAGGCTGAGCCCTAGTTGCCCTTATACTGAAGAAAGTTGTTATACTTTCTTTAAGTGCAAAAAGACCCGGCCTGCCGGGTCTATAGCCGCTTCCCTATTCACTTAAAAAGCTTCTAATTCCAATCCTGGGTTGCCATTCAATTTCATATCGGCTCGTTTTCCTTTTTGGTATTCGATCGAGCCTGCTGCCGCGATCATCGCTGCATTATCCGTACAGAGCCATAAAGGCGGAATCGATACCCGGATCTCTGTATTGGCAAAACGGTCGGTCAACCTTCCACGCAAACCTCTATTTGCTGCTACTCCTCCAGCCACGACAACCTGTTTCACACCATACTCGCGAGCAGCACGGTACGTTTTTTCAACGAGGACTTCAATGACACTTTCTTGGAAACTTGCTGCGAGATCATTTGGATTGATCTCTATCCCCCGCTGTTTTGCATTGTGAAGGGTGTTGATTACCGCTGATTTCAATCCACTGAAACTGAAATCAAATGAATCCGCTTCAAGCCAGGCGCGTGGAAGATCGATCACTGGGGAACCCTCCGCTGCCATTTTGTCGATGTGAGGGCCTCCTGGATAAGGAAGCTTCAATGTCCGAGCGACTTTATCGTATGCTTCTCCAGCGGCATCATCCCGCGTCTCCCCTATGATTTCATATGACCCATGTTCCTCCATCAAGATCAATTCGGTGTGGCCACCTGACACGACGAGGGCAAGCAAAGGAAACTCTTCCATCGGTTCCTGCAATCGATTGGCATAAATGTGTCCAGCAATATGATGGACAGAGACCAGCGGAATGCTGTGAGCTAAAGCAAGCGCTTTTGCCGAATTGACTCCGATCAAGAGGGCTCCTACCAATCCAGGGCCTTCTGTTACAGCGATTGCTGATAAATCGGCAAACTCCACACCCGCTTCCTTCATCGCTTCTTCAATGACAATCGTGATCTGCTCGACATGATGACGGGAGGCAATTTCCGGAACGACACCGCCGAATCGCTTATGGCTTTCGATTTGAGAAGCTACGACATTCGAAAGCAGCTCCGTACCGTTCTTCACGATTGCTGCCGCTGTTTCGTCACAGCTTGTTTCAATTCCTAATATGATTTCGTTTTTTTCCTGCATTATAAATTCACCCACATTACTAAAGCATCTTCTCCGTTGTCCGTATAATAATTCTTTCGGATCCCGCCGTTTTCGAATCCGTATTTGCGGTAGAGGCGTTGTGCGACTTGATTGCTTAACCGTACCTCTAACGTCATGGTTTTGGCCCCCATTGTCCGGGCTTGTTCCATTACTTTTCTCATCAAGGCATCCCCATATTTCTTCCCTCTGAATTCAGGGATGATCGCGATGTTGGTGATATGTGCTTCATCAATGATGATCCAAATGCCGCAGTAGCCGATCGGTTTCTCATCCACCTCCAGGATCAGGTAGGTGGCAAATTGATTGTTCACGACTTCATTGTAAAAAGCATCTTTACTCCATGGATGCGGGAAAGAGGCTCTTTCTATTTTCATTACATCTTCCAGATCATTTAATGTCATGATACGAAAAGTCAGATTTTCAACCATTTCAGGCACCTACTTTTTCTGGTTCGCAAGCCACTTCGCTTCTGCTTCAGCTAAACGCAAGTAACTTGGTGTAAAGGTGTGAGGATCCTCTCCGTCGCGTGCCACCCCAAGTGCAGCAAGTTCGGAAGCACGTGGGTTATGATCGGCTGCTTGTCCGAATACGGCTCTATCACCGAGCAGTTCTTCAATCTTCTCTCGGTGGAGCGGGAGATCATTCCCCAAAAACAGCACCTTCCTGGACGTGTCTTTTATCGTATCGATCCAATCGATCAGTTGTATGATCCGTTCCTCTTGAAGCAATTGAATGCGATTGTCGATATTTCCATAAAGGCCTGTGTATATCTGTCCTCGTCTCCCGTCGAACAACGGACAGACTGCCCCATCGAAATACTTGCCATTCTGGGCAAGAACTTCAAGACTAGAGACACCCGTTATCGGTATGTTCAGTGACCAGGCCATCGTTTTGGCGACAGATACACCAATCCGGACACCTGTAAAAGATCCAGGACCTTTCGCTACGATGATACGATCTAGATCACCAGGTTGTATATCGACTTCCTCTAGAAGATTCGCTATGGCCGGCATCAAGCGGACTGAATGATTCTTTTTCATATTCGTCGTCAGCTCACCGACGATTTTGTTATCGGATATCACGGAAACACCCATGACCAGGTTGGATGTGTCAATCGCTAATGCTTTCATTCCTAAACTCCTCACATACGCTGTTCGCCCTGTCTCCAGTCGGTTCGATCGTCAATTCACGTTCATCCTCATCGACACGGTGGATGGTGATCGCTAAACGATCTTCAGGTAAATAATCTTTGATGAGATGGGCCCATTCGACGACTGACACGCCCTCACCCTCGAAGTATTCATCAAAGCCTAAATCTTCATCGCTGTCTTCCAAGCGATAGACGTCCATATGATATAACGGAAGACGCCCCTTATATTCACGGATGATCGTGAACGTCGGGCTTTTTACTACCCTATTGATATGTAATCCTTTCGCCAGCCCTTTCGTAAACGTCGTCTTACCAGCTCCAAGATCCCCTTCCAAAGTGATCACGTCACCCGGCTCCAAATATTCCGCCAAACGGGCACCGAACTGCATCGTCTCTTCTGGGCTTTTTAATCTGAATTGTAATTGATCCACTTCTATCACCTGATTCTCATCCACTAAAATGATTGTAACCTTTTTTGGAAACTGGAATCATCTCATGATCCTTAAAGAGACTGACCCCTGCCTTCCCTTCGACTACTGCTCCAATTTCATGGATTGCCTGTCCATGTTCACCGAACAGTTCTGCTAAAGAAGCCCAGTCCTCTAGTGGGACAGTGCCCACCAATTGAAAATCCTCCCCGCCGTAAAGCATCCAATCCAATACTTGATCAGAGGTAAAATGGTTGAACTCCTCTACAGTCGGAAGTTGATCATAACGGATTTGTATGTGTACATTGCTCGCTTCAGCGATTTCATGTGATTCGCTGGCAAGACCGTCACTAATATCGTTTAACGCAATTTTATACCCACTCGCGGTTAGAAGCAACCCTGCTTCGACTTGCGGGACGGGAAGCTGGTGCGCATCAACCAATCTTGTCAGATTCTCTGAAAGTCGATCTTCTAATAGGAGTTCAAGTCCTGCAGCCGACAACCCGACCGGACCTGTCAAAAATACGACATCGCCTGGCTGGGCATTTTTCCGCAGAAGCTTCCGGCCCTTTTTGACCCGTCCATGCGCGGTCACCGACACGACCAGAGGACCTTTTGTGGAGACAGTGTCGCCGCCGATAAGGTCAATCCCATATTTATCTGCTAAGCCTTCCATCCCTTTATAGATCTCTTGAAGCTCTTTTTCAGACCAGGCCTCAGAAATGGCGATCGAAACAAGATAAAATCTCGGTATCCCGCCCATAGCTGCTACATCGCTGATATTGACAGCTAAAGCTTTGTGCCCGATCTGATAAGGGGTCATCGTTTTCCGGCTGAAGTGGACGTTTTCGACCAACGTATCAACACATAAGATGTCATCGAAACCAGCCTCCGAACGGATGAGTGCTGCGTCATCACCAATCCCTTCAATCAGTGTTGGTTGATGGTTCTGTTTCGGCGTTATGCTCGCGATCCACTCGAATTCATCTTGCATCAGATCGCAACCCCTTTCGTTTAATCTATCCCTCTACATTATAGTCTATTGACAGAATAGAAAAACCTTAGGCTTTTTCCCTAAGGTTTTTCTAACAATATTCTATCCTATTCCCAATGAAAATCCTACTTGAATACTATGCTTAAGACATCGAAGTCAGTGGTCGATCATCGTTATATCGATGACTTAACTTCCTATAATGGTCAAGTTTACTGAGATCGACATTCCCTCCGCTTACGATACAGCCGACCTTTTCCCTTTTTCCGGAAATCTTGTTGCATAATAGTGAGGCGACTGCTACGGCACCTGCCCCTTCAACCAGCGTCTTTTCCCTTTCGAGCATGAACATGATCGCATAAGCGATTTCTTCATCACTTACCGTCACCATTTCATCGACGAACTGTTCAATGATCGGGTACGTACGCTTCCCTGGTTTTTTCACTACAATCCCATCGGCTATGCTTTTCACCTGGTTCAGGTAACCGGTATTCTTCCCTGTGAATTGATTATATGTTGCAGGTGCTCCTGTAGACTGAACCCCGATCACCTTCAAATGAGGGTGGAAGGTTTTAGCGGCAACCGCAATTCCGGAAATCAGGCCACCACCTCCGACTGGTACAATGATTGTATCCAAGTCTGGACATTGCTGCATCATTTCTAATGCGATTGTGCCTTGCCCTGCCATGACTTTCTCATCATCAAAAGCATGAACGAAAGTAGAACCATTGGCAAGCATATCTTCACTGGCTGCCATGTAGGCTTCCTGATACGTCTCTCCTGTCAACTTGATTTCGGCACCATACGATTTCGTAGCATCCACTTTGGCCTGCGGCGTCTTCTTCGGCATGAAAATCTTAGCTGTTATCGACCTTTCAGAAGCGGCTAACGCAACCCCTTGTGCGTGATTCCCTGCTGAGGCACAAACGATTCCGCGTTCAGCTTCTTCTTCTGTAAGTGAACAAATCTTATTCAAGGCACCCCGTAATTTGAAGGACCCTGTCCGTTGCAGGTTCTCCATTTTCAAGTACACTTGACGGCCAGTGAGACGGTTCAAGGTCTTTGACTGCTTCAGCGGTGTCCTGTGGACGTCATGCATCAAATTTTCTACTGCCTGCACGATCTCAGTACCATTTAAGAAATTCCCAACACACTTCACTCCTGTCTTGTTTTTTCATATTGTTCAATCTGTTCCTCATAAGAGAGGGTGATTGATATTTCATCCCATCCATTCAGTAGCATCTGTTTCCAATACGGATCGATTTCAAAGGTTGACTCAAATCCTTCTCCATCATGGACGGTTTGTTGCTCTAAATTTACGGTCAGCGAATAGTCTGCCCGTAAGCCTTTTTCTAATAACGTTTCGACTTCAGTGTGTTCCAAATTGATCGGCAGTATCCCATTCTTCAAGCAATTGTTATAAAATATGTCAGCGAAACTTGGAGCTATGACAACTTCAAAACCGAAGTCCTGAAGTGCCCACGGGGCGTGTTCACGGGAGGATCCACAGCCGAAATTCTCTCCTCCGACTATAATCGATGCTCCAGCATACCTCGCATCATCCAAGTGGAAATCTTTGCGTAATTCGCCATCGTCATCATACCGCCAATGAAAGAAAAGGAATTGACCGAATCCTTGGCGGTCGATCTTTTTCAGGAATTGCTTCGGAATGATCTGATCTGTATCTACATGATCCCGGTCTAGCGGGAAAACTTTTCCACTGATTTCACGGATTCCTTTCATGACTCTCACTTCCTCTAATGTACTACTGTCATCATTTCACGGACATCTGTAAAACGTCCTTCAATCGCTGCCGCGGCTGCCATCGCCGGACTTACGAGATGGGTGCGTGACCCGTTCCCTTGTCTTCCTTCAAAGTTCCGGTTAGACGTTGAAGCACAGCGTTTTCCCGGTGGCACGATGTCATCGTTCATCGCCAGGCACATGCTGCAGCCGGATTCCCGCCATTCAAACCCTGCATCCAGGAAGATTTCGTGTAAGCCCTCTTCCTCTGCCTGGCTTTTTACAGATTGTGAACCAGGCACGACAAGGGCAGTCACATTGTCCTTGACCTTCCTACCTTTCACAACCTCTGCTGCTGCCCGTAAATCACTTAAACGTGAATTCGTACAAGATCCGATGAAGACGAAATCAATCGGAACTTCATCGATTTTTTCGCCGCCTTCAAGGTCCATATAAGCTAGAGCTCTCTGAACAGCCTCTTGCTCCGATTTTTTTGTGAATTGATCCGGAGATGGCACATGGCTGCTGATGCTGATCCCCATTGATGGATTCGTCCCCCACGTCACCTGTGGTTCAATTTCAGAACCATTGATTTGAAGGGTTTTGTCATAGCTCGCCTCCTCATCTGAGGAGAATGACTTCCATTTCTCAACAGCTGTTTGGAACTGGTCTCCATCCGGAACATGACGTTTCCCTTTCAAATAATCGAAAGTGGTTTCATCCGGACTAATGATCCCAGCTTTTGCTCCAGCTTCAATGGACATGTTGCAGACCGTCATCCTCTCCTCCATTGTGAGGTTCCTGATCGCCTCTCCTGTGAATTCGATTACATGTCCTGATCCTGCACCGACGCCGAATTTTGCAATGATTCCCAAGATGAGATCCTTCGCAGTCACACCGAAACCGAGTTTACCTGTGACTTCAATCTGCAATGTTTTCGGCTTTGATTGCCAGAGTGTCTGGGTGGCAAGGACATGTTCGACTTCACTTGTACCGATCCCGAATGCTAAGGCCCCGAACGCCCCGTGTGTGGAGGTATGACTATCTCCACACACGATTGTTTTACCGGGTTGTGTAAGACCTAGTTCTGGACCGATGACATGGACGATACCTTGATCTGGATGATGGATATCGGCAAGCTCGATGCCGAATTCCTTACAGTTCTCATCAAGCCTTGTCATCTGTGTTTTGGCCACCTCATCGTTGATCACTGTCCGGTTGACCGTTGGTACATTATGGTCCATCGTTGCGAACGTAAGATCCGGCCGTCTCACTGACCTATCCTTTAACCTCAACCCTTCAAACGCTTGGGGAGAGGTGACTTCATGAACAAGGTGGAGATCGATGTATAACAGATCCGGCTTACCGCTTTCCTGATAGACGACGTGTTCATCCCACAATTTTTCAATGATATTCTTTGGTTTCACTTCAATTTCCTCCACTGCTCAGGGATTCTTCTTACAAGTAAGCCGCTAAAATGCCTGACATGGCGTGATTGGGCTTCAGATGTTCGACGACGAGATCAGTCATCTCTCTCGTTTTCAAAACAGGACCTATTTCTTGACCGTTTAAATCACCTGTCCGGGCACCTGAGCTAAGGACTGCCTCCACAGCGGCTTCGACACTATCTGCCTCTTCTTCCATTCCGAATGAATGTCTCAGCATCATCGCTACGGATAAAATCATTCCCAGCGGATTTGCCTGGCCTTTACCGGCAATATCAGGTGCTGAACCGTGAACGGGTTCATAAAGTCCGAAGTCGTCTTCTCGCAGACTGGCTGATGGAAGCATGCCCAGTGAACCTGTCAACATGGAGGCTTCATCGCTGAGGATGTCTCCGAACATGTTCTCCGTTACGATGACATCGAAATGCTTCGGCTGATAAATAAGTTTCATCGCTGCTGCATCCACCAACAGATGCTCTACTTCCACGTCCGGATACTCCGGTGCCATCTGATCGACGACTTCCCGCCACATTCGGCTTGATTCAAGCACATTGGCTTTATCGACTGATGTCAGCTTCTTACGTCTGCCAGAGGCGATCTCGAATGCCTTGCGGACGATATTTTCGATTTCCTTTTTCTCATATTGGAGGGTATCGACTGCAACTTCGTTATTCTTCCCTCTTCTTTCTCTCGGCTCTCCAAAGTAGAGGCCTCCTGTCAATTCCCTTACGATGATGAAATCGACGCCTTCAATGACGTTGGGCTTCAAGGGCGATGCATCGATGAGCGCTTCAAACGTTTTTACCGGGCGCAGGTTTCCGAATAATCCCAGCTCCTTCCGGATCCCGAGTAACCCTTTCTCTGGCCGGAGTTCGACAGGTACCTCATTCCACTTAGGTCCCCCGACTGCCCCGAGCAAGGCGGCATCGCTTCGTTTACACGCTTCAAGTGTTTCCTTTGGTAGAGGAGTGCCATGATGATCAATGGCAACACCACCAATATCTGCTTGAACAACCTTGAATTGATGTCCAAATTGATCTTCAACCGCTCTTAACACTTCAAGGGCTCCATTCATGACTTCTTGGCCGATTCCATCTCCTGGTAGTACTGCCACTTGCTTTTTCATCATTATCCCTCCATTTTCTTAGAATTTAGTTAGAAAAGCGGAAGCGACCTGCTTAGTCACGTAGGTCACTGGAAAACTGACGAGGAGGCTGTCGCCGCCGCAGTAAGTTTGAAGTGATCCAAGTGATTGGTCGCTGAGCTAGACATTAAGAAAAGCGGAAGCGACCGCTTAGTCACGTAGGTCACTGGAAAACTGACGAGGAGGCTGTCGCCGCCGTAGTAAGTTTGAAGTGATCCTAGTGACTGGTCGCTGAGCTAGATACCACTTCTCTGCATCAAAAATCAGTTTTCAAAGTATCAAATTGATTAACTTATACCGTTGCTTTTTTCGTTTCTCGTTGATGCACGTTCCGTACCCTGTTGACTGCATCCAGGTAAGCTCTTGCAGATGCTTCGAGTACGTCCTGGGCGGTACCGCGGCCGCTTGATTGGACATCATTGTATTTCACCTGTACATAAACCTCAGCCAATGCGTCTCTTCCTCCACCTACTGAGTGGATCTTGTAATCAAGCAATACGATTGAATCCTCGATAAGCTTTTCAATTGTGTTATAAATCGCTTCGACACTTCCGAACCCGGTTGCCGCCTCTTCGTTGTAGGTACCGTCTGGTTTCAAGACAGCGATCGTCGCAGTTGGAATATTATCCATTCCATATTGGACTTGCAAGCTCTTCAACTCGTAAGTTGGGACGCCTTCTGCTTCGGTCTGTTTCTCCATAAGAAGAGCGAAAATATCATCGTCAGAGACCTCTTTTTTCTTATCAGCCAAATCCTTGAACATCTGGAATGCTTCGTTCAGCTTTTGTTCTGTTAATTCGAAGCCCATGTCCTTCACCTTGTTTTTAAAGGCATGCCGTCCGGAATGTTTACCAAGGACGAGACGGTTAGTCTGGACACCGATCAGTTCTGGGCTGATGATTTCGTACGTCGTCTTCTCTTTCAACACACCGTCCTGATGGATGCCTGATTCATGAGCGAAGGCGTTATTGCCGACGACGGCTTTGTTTCCAGGTACCTTCATACCAGTGAGCTTGCTGACAAGGTTGCTCGTTCGTTTCAATTCATCAAGCTTCAAGCCTGTCTTCGCCCGGTAAACATCGTCTCTGATGTGAAGGGCTACTGCAATCTCCTCAAGTCCTGTGTTACCGGCTCTTTCACCGATTGCATTGATGGTTCCTTCCACTTGGTCCGCTCCATTTTCGATGGCGGCAAGTGTATTGGCTGTGGCCATCCCCAAATCATTGTGGCAATGGGCGGATAGCTTCACTTTATCTACGTTAGGGACATTTTCCTTGATGAATCGGAACAGACCACCATATTCTTCAGGTGTCATATAACCGACCGTATCGGGAAGGTTGATGACGGTAGCACCTGCATTGATGACTTCCGTAATGATCTTCACCAAGAATTGTTTATCGGAACGGCAAGCATCTTCCGCTGACCATTGGACATGTGTAAAATTCTTTTTCGCATATTTGACGGTTTCCACAGCTTTTTCAAGCACTTGGTCTGTCGTCATTTTCAGCTTGTAGGTCATGTGGATCGGTGAAGTAGCAAGGAATACATGAAGCCTTGGTTCAGCAGATCCTTTCAAAGCCTCCCAAGCTGCATCGATGTCTTTTTTATTTGCACGGGCAAGTCCCGTGACGGAACTGTTTTTCACAGATTCCGCAATCCGCTTGACCGATTGCAGATCCCCCTTAGACGCTGCCGGAAAGCCGGCTTCGATGATATCTACGCCTAGTCGTTCCAATTGATGGGCGATTTCAAGCTTCTCCAGAAGATTCAAGTTCACACCAGCTGATTGTTCACCGTCTCTTAGGGTCGTGTCAAAGACATCAATTTTGGCCACTGCCTACCACATCCTTTTCCTTTTCTTTCTTGATGAACGGCATTAGGTCTCGTAATCTCCTTCCTACTACCTCGATCTGATGATTCTTCTCCCGTTGGTTCGTAGCGTTATAGACAGGACGGTTCAATTGATTTTCCAGGATCCAACCCTTCGCGAATTTTCCGGATTGGATATCTTCTAACACTTCCTTCATCCTTGCTTTCGTTTCTTCGTTCACTACTCGTGGGCCTGATACGAAATCACCCCATTGTGCTGTGTCAGAAACAGAGTAACGCATTCCTTCGATTCCATCCTCATACATGAGGTCGACGATCAGCTTCAGTTCGTGTAGACATTCGAAGTAGGCGACTTCTGGCTGATAACCTGCTTCCACCAGCGTTTCAAATCCAGCCTTCACGAGAGAGGTGAGCCCTCCGCAAAGGACTGCCTGTTCACCGAACAAGTCCGTTTCCGTTTCTTCTTGGAAGGTCGTTTCCAAAATTCCTGCACGGCCCGCTCCGATTCCTTTTGCATAGGCTAACGCTAAACTTTCAGCTGCACCCGTCACATCTTGATGGACACCGAACAGTGCCGGAACGCCAGCCCCGCTTTCAAACGTTCTTCTTACGAGATGCCCTGGTCCTTTTGGGGCAACCAGGAATACATCGACATCTTCGGGAGGGACGACTTGATTGAAATGGACGTTGAATCCGTGTGCGAACACCAATGCTTTACCTGGGGTAAGACCCGGTTTGATTTCATTATTGTAAACGGTAGGCTGCCATTCATCCGGAAGGAGGACCATGATGACATCCGCTTCTTCACTCGCTTCTTTGACAGATTTGACAGCGAATCCGTCTTTTTCCGCTTGCTCCCATGACTTCCCTTTACGTAAGCCGACGACAACATCATATCCGCTATCCCTCAAGTTCTGTGCATGTGCGTGACCTTGGGAACCATAACCGATTACCCCGACTTTTCTTCCTTTCAACACATCATTCTTTACATCATCGTTATAATATACTTTGACCATTATCCATCATCCTTTCAATTATTTTAAAAGTGTGTATTGCTTAAGATCAGTGACTGACTTCTGAAACCCTCTTGTAAATGCGGTAATCCCGGTTCGGGCGAGCTCCTTGATGCCATATGGCCTTAACAGCTCGATGATCGCTTCAATCTTTTCTGCGTCCCCTGTCACTTGGACTGTAAGGGTATCTCTTGACATATCAATGATCAATGCCCGGAACGGTTCGACAATGCCGCTGATTTCGGCTCTCGTCTGTCCGGTTGCGAGTACTTTGATGAGTGCGAGTTCCCGAGCAACGATCGCCTGGTTCGTAATATCGGAAACCTTGAGGACGTCGATCTGCTTGTTCAGCTGTTTCAGGAGCTGTTCGATTTGCCGATCATCCTCGACATTGACGACGAAAGTCATTTTCGAAATCCCTTCTGTTTCGGTATGGCCGACTGTAATGCTCTCGATGTTGAAATGGCGCTTCGTAAAAAGCCCTGTCACCCGATTCAAAACACCACTTTGGTTCAAAACGGTTGCTGTAACGATTCTTCTATTCATGGTTTCACCCCGATCATTTCATGTAGCCCTGTTCCTGGTGCCACCATCGGATACACGTTTTCCGCCGCACAGACACGGCAATCGATCAATGCTGGTTCATCGTCATTCAAGACTTCGGATAGCAACGCTTTCGCCTCTTCGATTGTAGAAACTTTGAATCCTCTAACGCCATATGAATCAGCAAGTTTGACAAAGTCAGGCTGCAGGTTGAAAACAGAGTGTGAATAACGTTGTTCATAAAAGGATTCCTGCCATTGCCTTACCATACCGAGAGTGCCATTGTTGACGATGACGATCTTGACTGGGAGATCCAATTCCCTCAAGAGGATGAGCTCCTCGGATGTCATTTGGAATCCCCCGTCGCCGACAATGCTTACCACCCTTTTATCAGGTTCAGCGATTTGGGCTCCGATTGCTGCTGGGAAGCCGAATCCCATCGTTCCCAGTCCCCCGGATGTCACCCATTTATGCGGATCATTGAAGGTGTAATATTGGGCCGCCCACATCTGATGCTGACCGACATCTGTCGTTACGATTGCATCTCCACCTGTCAGCGAGTGGATTTCTGTAATCAGCTTTTGCGGGGAGATTACATCCTCCAACTCTTTGTGCCAGTATGGATATTCCTGTTGATATTGACGCAGGTGAACGAGCCATTCTTCACACATCGAACTTGATCCTTGTTCGTCTGCAAGCTTCTGCAGTGCAGCTTTCGCATCTCCCACGATCGGGATTTGCGTTTCAACGTTCTTTCCGATCTCTGCTGGATCGACATCGATATGAGCCACAACAGCGTCAGGCGCGAATGTTTTCAAATTCCCTGTCAGACGGTCATCGAACCTGGCACCGATATTGACGAGCAGATCACATTCGTATAAAGCCATGTTAGCAGCGTAACAACCATGCATTCCTCCCATTCCGAGAAACAACGGATGATCTGCTGGAAAGCCGCCTAAACCGAGTAGTGTATGGACGACAGGGATATTTTTCGATTCAGCTACTGCCCGTAACTGTTCAGATGCTTTTGCATGAAGGATACCAGCTCCTGCTAGAATAACTGGTTTCTTGGCAGATTCGATTGCCTCGTTCAGTTTTTTGATCTGCAATACATTCGGATTTCTCGTCGGTTGGAATCCTGGCAGATGGACCTTCCCACCAAAATTGACTTCAGTCGCTGTTGCTGATACATCTTTCGGAATGTCTACGAGCACTGGTCCTGGCCGGCCATTCGATGCGATATGAAAAGCTTCTTTCACAATTCTAGGGAGATCTTTCAAGTCACGCACCTGGTAATTGTGTTTCGTGATCGGCATCGTGATGCCTGTTACATCTGCTTCTTGGAAGGCGTCTGTTCCAATTACACCAGAGGCGACCTGCCCTGTAAAAATGACAAGTGGCAGTGAATCCATCATCGCATCTGTTATGCCTGTTACCAGATTTGTCGCACCTGGTCCGGAAGTCGCTAAAACGACACCCGGCTTTCCTGAAACTCTTGCATACCCTTCAGCTGCATGGATTGCGCCTTGTTCGTGTCGTGCCAGGACATGCCTGATCGGATTTCGATAAAGTGCGTCATAGATAGGTAAAACCGCTCCTCCCGGGTATCCGAAAACGACTTCGACTTTCTCTTGCTTCAAGGCGTGAATCAGAGTCTCGGCACCAGTCAGCCGCTGCTCTTCAGGTTCTGCCTTTACTTTCACCTTCATTTCAAATCTCCTCCCTGAATTTTTTGATTATGGCGCATAGAAGTGATGCTGGCTCCAGCACCTGGAACATTTTCAGTTCACCTTCGGCGGCGACAGCCTCCTCGATGACCTTCCAGTGACTTTCAAAGCTTGGTTAAATATAAAAAGCCTTTCCACCCACTACTGCAATGTTTTTTCATTGCGTAAAGGATGAAAAGGCTTTGATCCTCTTCATGGTACCACCTTTGTTCATAGCACCCTTACAGATGCTACCTCAGGGGGCTGACCCAGCTCTCTTTTGGGTCGGTCCCGTTTTTTTATAACAGGTAACTTATCGATAAGTTACCCGGCCGCACCTACTAAAACAGTTCAGTGCCACACTCAGAGGGGATGTCACGGCTGGGAGTATTACCGGCTTCCACCTATACCGGCTCTCTGGGAATACAAGATCCAACCACTTTTACCTCGTCGTCGATTTGATTGTATCAAATTTTCATTATTCCACCTGTACTTGCTGATGTAACTAGTTTTGCATATCGGGCTAAATAGCCTTTTTTGATTTTCGGAGGCGGTTGTTCAAAATTTTCCCTGCGCTCCTCTAACTCTTCTTCCGAGATCATCAGGTTGATCGAACGGTTTTCAAGGTCGATGAAGATTGAATCTCCGTCTTTCACGAAAGCGATCGGTCCACCTTCTGCCGCTTCGGGTGATATATGACCAACTGAGATACCTCGGGATGCCCCTGAAAAACGGCCATCAGTAATGAGTGCTACCTTCTTATCCAGTCCACGTCCCGCAATGGCTGCGGTCGGGGCTAACATTTCAGGCATCCCAGGACCGCCTTTCGGACCTTCATACCGGATGACGACAACATCTCCTTCTTGGACCGTTCCGTCATCGATCCCCTGCTGAGCCTCATCCTGGGAGTCAAAGCATATCGCTTTGCCTATGAATGTCCTGATCGATGGGTCGACAGCGCCCACTTTGATGACTCCGCCTTCTGGAGCGATGTTTCCGGTCAATACCGATAACCCTCCGACTTTACTATACGGATTATCCTTTTTTCGGATCACTTTATCATTTTTGATATCGTAAGCTTCGACTGTTTCATATAGCGATTTTCCAGTGACGGTTATCCTGTCACGGTTGATCAATCCATCTATTTTACAAAGTTCTTTGATGATTGCGCTTATGCCGCCGGCTTTGTGAACATCATCCATCGTATAATCTGATGCCGGACTGATTTTTGCCAAGTATGGTGTCTTTTCAGCGATCTCATTGATTCGCTTGAAATCATATTCAACTTCTGCTTCATTCGCGATCGCAAGGGTATGAAGGACCGTGTTCGTCGAGCCACCCATTGCCATATCAAGTGCGAATGCATCATCAATTGCCTCTTTCGTAATGATGTCTCGCGGTTTGATATCTTTCTTGATCATATCGACGAGATGGTGAGCAGCTTCCTTTATCAGTCGATGACGCTCATCGGATGTAGCTACGATCGTTCCATTACCCGGTAGTGCTAAGCCGACCATCTCCATCATGGAATTCATCGAGTTCGCTGTGAACATCCCTGAACAGGAGCCACATGTCGGACATGCGTTTTGCTCGATGTCCAATAGTTCTTCTGCGGTCATTGTTCCGGATTGGTGAGCGCCGACACCTTCAAAAACGGAAACAAGTGATAGTGGTTTCCCCTCTTTCGATGTTCCGCCTTCCATCGGACCACCCGAAACGAATACGGAAGGAACATTCGTCCTTGCCGCCGCCATCAACATCCCTGGAGTGATTTTGTCACAGTTGGGGATGTAGAATACACCATCAAACCAATGGGCATTGATCACGGTCTCAGCCGAATCAGCAATGATTTCCCTGCTAGGCAAGGAATATCTCATCCCGATATGGCCCATCGCAATCCCATCATCCACGCCGATCGTATTGAATTCGAAGGGAATGCCTCCTGCCTCGCGGATCGCTTCTTTCACGACCTGTGCAAACACATTCAAATGCATATGGCCCGGAATGATATCGATATAGGAATTGCACACCCCGATAAACGGTTTTTCAATATCCCTTGTTTTAACTCCCGTGGCACGTAACAGACTTCTGTGTGGTGCACGGTCTATTCCTTTTTTGATCATATCACTTCGCATCTAATTCACCACCAACTTGCGATTATCCCGCTTGGATCTTTTCGTCTGAGTAAACTTTATATCCATCTTCTGTCACTGTTTTTCTGAACGCTTCTAAAAGCTTATTCGTATATTCACCAGGACGTCCGTCTCCGACCTGTCTCCCGTCGACCTTCACAACACCGATCACTTCTGCAGCTGTTCCAGTCAGGAATACTTCGTCTGCTGTATAGACATCATGTCGGGTAAATACCTCTTCCCGCATTTCAAATCCTAATAGTTGAGCAATTTCGATAATGGCGTTCCTCGTTATACCTTCTAACGCTCCCACATAGCCAGGCGGCGTTTTAATCACATTGCCTTTGACGATGAAGACATTGTCGGCAGAACCCTCTGCAACATAGCCTTGATCGTTGAGCATCAATGCCTCGCTCACACCAGCGAGATTGGCTTCGATTTTGACAAGGATATTATTTAGATAGTTTAACGATTTCACTTTTGGCGATAATACATCCGCACGGTTTCTCCTGCTTGCGACCGTAGCGATTTCAATTCCAGCCTCATACAGCTTTTTCGGAAACAAAGCAAGCTGTTCCGCAATGACGATGATTTGAGGGTCTCTGCATGAATTTGGATCAAGCCCCAGGTTCCCGACTCCTCTTGATACGACTACACGTATATATGCATTACGTAAATCATTCCGCCTTAATGTTTCAGCGATGATTTCCGTCAGTTCGTCTTTACTTTTCGGGATGTCTAGCATGATTGATTTCGCCGAGTCATATAGGCGATCAACATGTTCTTTTAGGCGAAATATGTTGCCATCATACATTCTAATACCTTCGAACACCCCATCTCCGTATAAAAATCCGTGGTCATACACAGATACAACAGCCTCATTCTTGTTAACAAAATGGCCGTTCAGGTAAATCCATTGTTCGCTCATGTCGATCGCTCCTTTCATATCATTTTTTCTATTATGAATTTGGTTTCAAAGCTTTTCTGACGGGCAATGAAAGTTTTGTCAGAGAATTATGTTGATGACAATATTACTCCGGTGCTTTCAAAAGGTCAACCTTATTTTTAGATAATTTAGACTAGTCAGTTTCTTAGTAAACGCTTACATTGCGGTGGCATAAGGGTTTTCGAGAATTCAAAAAAATTTTTTCCAGTAGTGTTTAGAGGTGAAATTGAAAGGTATTCAGAGGGAATCGTTTCCAAGTAAGACGGTGGTGAAAGTGGCGATACTTAAGTTACAGGCGGTGATTCTGAGGATAATCGAGTGGAACGTTCAGCGTTTTGATAATAAAAAAAAACCTTATAAGGATCTCCAGAATGTGTGACAAATTATCAACTTTAGTTTCGGGGTAGAAAACCGTAAAGAATTAGCTCATTTTTACGAAAATAAAAAAACACGAAACCGTTGTTTCATGTTAATGGCGGACCCGACCGGATTCGAACCGGCGATCTCCTGCGTGACAGGCAGGCATGTTAACCCCTACACCACGGGTCCAATTATGTATGTGGTTATCTGACTTAAAATGGTTGCACCAGGCACCACGATTTAAAACACTTCGATGATAACTCGACGTAGTACGTTTTTATTGGTTGCACACCTTCGGGTACTCCATATGTTCATTGAAAGTTTGAAGTTCGACGTAGTACAATGAACTTTAATTGGTTGCGGGGATAGGATTTGAACCTACGACCTTCGGGTTATGAGCCCGACGAGCTACCAGACTGCTCCACCCCGCGACGATAATAGTATACGGACGAAGATTTTTCCTTGATGTCGTCCTTTCTCTGCCAGCGTACACTGTCGATACATGCTGCAAAGTGACGGTCCTTTTCAACCGGACAATTACTAATATAACACGTACTAGTTATGAATGCAAGTGAATTTTAAACATTTTATAAGGAGGGAAGTACTGCCGACAAAAAGCAGCACTTCCCGTCAATTTAAGATAAAGCCATCCTAAACGCATCCTCAATATCTTGGTAATCTTCAATCCCTACTGAAATACGGATCAATTGTTTGGTTATCCCTAGACGCTCCTGATCATTCGCTGGTAAAGCTCGGTGCGATGTCCCAATCGGATATGATACAGTCGTTTCAACTCCTGCTAAAGTCGGAACCACACCAATCCAATCTAGCTTCTCACAAAAATGGTTCGGATCAATCTCCTCGTTTAAAACAATCGATACAATCGCTCCATTTCCTTTATCAGACGCTTGTTCAGGAAAATAAACCTTCTCTATACCAGCATGTTCTGCTAAAAAGCTCGCAAGTTTCTGAGCATTCGTCGTATGCCTTTCCATCCGGACACTTAAGGTCTTCAACCCTCGACACGTTAACCACGCTTCAAATGGACTGAGGTTGCTGCCAAAATTCATGACTTTGCTCCTTGCTTTTTCGACAAGAGCGGTATCACCGACAACTACGCCTGCTGTGATATCTGAATGTCCCCCGATATACTTCGTCGCACTATGGGCTACAAGGTTAACTCCTTTTAGATACGGCTGAAGCAGATAAGGTGTCGCAAATGTGTTATCAATCATCGTATAGACATTTGTCTCTTCAGCAATATTAACGATTAAATCTATATTCTCCACCCGTAAAAATGGATTAGTAATCGATTCAGAGTAAAGTAAAACCGTGTTGGACTTCATGGCCGAACGAATGCTCTCCTCACTTTCAAAAGAAGTGAAAGAGACTTCAATACCTAAAGAAGGTAATTCTTTTGCCAACAGCTGATAGGTTCCGCCGTATAGATCCTCACAAGCGACGATATGGGATCCTTGTTCCGCAACTGCAAGGATACCTGCTAAAATTGCCGAAATTCCTGATGATGTCGCAATGCCATTAGGTGCTCCTTCTAACTGTGCGACTCCTGTTCCCAAGTCTTCTGTATTCGGATTACTTACTCTGGAATACATATGAGGTGATTTACCTTCAAAATAACCCTCTAGTTCTTCGAGGTTTTTAAATTTAAATGCGGACGTTTGATAAATCGGTTGCGCTTTACTTGTTGATTCTGACTTAAGCCTTTTATGAAAATGTACTGCCTTGGAATCAAAACGGAAATTATTATTCAATTCTATCGCCTCCATCTATCAACAAATATAACATGAACGAAACCACACCGAAAAACCATACAACCTGGTATATTTTCTCACCATGTATATTGGTAAACCACATTGTCCTGTTTCAAATGCTATCCTTATTCGATTAATCACGGCAGATTCGGACAGATTAGCGCCGAAATTCTGAAACTCACGCCGATATTTCTATAATCGCGCCGATTTCCTGATAATCACGCGGATTCAGACCATATTCACGCCAAACAAGTTAAAAAGGACCTACTGCTGTATTTTTTTCTGTGTACCTCAAATCCTGTTTTTCGCATTTTGGGGTTACAAACTTTTACACATAAAAAATGAACAGCCTTCCAGCTGCTCTCTTGAGTGCCTGGCAACGTCCAAGGATTTGTACAGGATGTACTGACTTCGACGTTCACCACAG
>NZ_JAIBLJ010000043.1 GCF_020179385.1 Alkalihalobacillus sp. YIM B00296
AATGAACAAAACTATATAGGGTTGATCAAGATCTAGATCTTAATTTCTTAAATTAAAGTACAATTAACAATCTAAAAATAATAATTCTTAAACTGGAGGATTTATTTATGTGGATTATCACCCTCTATTCAAAGGACAGTATTAGAATGTTTGAATTTGAAAGCGCAAAAGAAGCAAAGGAGTATTTCAAAAGTATTAAAGGCAGCAAGATTCTTTCTGAAATTATTTACTATAATGATCATTGTTTTTCTTAGCTGAGAGGACATAAGTAATAATTTCGCAAGAATTACTAGATTAAAGTAAAAAGATTGATAAACATCAGGGGATTAATAAATTGCTCCTATAATTTTTCATATATTTAACCATTATCATCGTAAAATTAAAGCTCATTATTTTTAAAAATAAATGTATATAAATCTATAAAATTGGCAAAACTATTAATTATCGTATTCCCCCTATTTTGAAAAAACATCTTCCTCTATTTGGAGGTAGATGCTCATTTTTTGACGTGTTTCTTTCTATTAATAGTTTTAATTTTCTCAAGTTTCTACAATATACGACAGAAGCGCGAGGATTATTAAGAATTAATAGGGCAATCCCTCTAATAAGGACTAGTAGGTCTGAAAATCAAATAAAGCTTGAATATCACATGTGTTTAATATGACTTATTTCGCTAAACTATACAAGTTCCCAAAAAATCCCAGTTAATTTATTCTATTCCAATGATTGATTACTTCTATACTGTATTCATTCATATATCTAAATCTAAGTTGCATATTAAGAATTTGGTGGTTTTCCTAAAAGTTTTTATTGGGTGTAAGTGATTAACTTAAGTTAACACATTTTTTAAGGGTTAGTTACAATTGCTTCAAAAAAATATTCCTTTTTAATATTGGTTTTGCATTTCTATATGTTCTCCAATCGAAGTAAAACCCACTGCGAACAAATCAAAGATGGGAGTTGTAAATTAAATATGAAAAATGCTTCAGTTGTTTTTTACGCATCATTAGCGATCGTGGCAAGTCTTGTTCTTATGGGAATAGTGATGCCTGCATCGTTAGAGAGTATCACTAGCAGCACACAAACTTTTATTACCAATTCATTTGGTTGGTATTACTTAGGAATAGTATCGGTGTTTGTGTTCGTGTGTATTTATTTATTAGTAAGTCCAATTGGTCAGATTAAACTTGGGAAACAGGAGGACAAGCCTGAGTTTTCACGACCAACCTGGCTCGCAATGCTTTTTAGTGCAGGTGTTGGAATTGGTTTAATTTTTTATGGTACAGCTGAACCGATTAGTCACTACGCAGTAAGTTCACCTACAGGGGAACTTGGCACCGCTCAAGGCATCAAGGATGCAATGAGGTTTACATTCTTTCACTGGGGGATACATGCATGGGCAATCTATGGGTCCGTTGCCTTAGTTCTTGCTTACTTTACCTTTAGAAAAGGTGAACTAAGCTTAATTAGCAGGACATTAAGACCACTAATCGGCAAACATGTAGATGGATTAGTTGGTAAGGTGATTGATGTCATAGCTGTTATTTCAACTGTTATAGGGATTGCAACAACACTAGGATTTGGTGCAATGCAAATAAATGGGGGACTATCTTACTTATTTGGAGTACCAAGTAATATTACGACTCAAACGGTGATCGTGCTTGTTGTTACAGTCTTATTTGTGATATCTGCGTTAACTGGTTTAAGCAAAGGTATTAAGATCCTAAGTAATTTAAATATGGGTCTTTCCGTCATTCTTTTCTTAATCGTATTTATTTTTGGATCGACACTTTTTACCTTAAACCTATTTATTGATACCTTAGGGTCTTACATGCAAAATTTCATTAATATGAGTTTTCGAATTGCTCCACTTAACGAAGATGCCCGAAACTGGATAAATGGATGGACAATCTTCTATTGGGCATGGTGGATTGCTTGGGCTCCATTTGTAGGTGTTTTTATCGCTAGAGTATCCAAGGGAAGAACAATTCGTGAGTTTGTTGTGTACGTTCTACTAGCTCCATCACTTATTGGTTTCCTGTGGTTTACGACTTTTGGAAGTGCAGCTATTACAACAGAAATATCTGGGTTGCTATCAATATCTTCATTATCAGCCGAAGAATCCCTTTTCGGAGTTTTAGAAGGTTATCCATATAGTATGGGATTATCGATTTTAGCAATTCTTATTATTGTTACGTTCTTTGTTACATCCGCGGACTCTGGTACGTTTGTTTTAGGTATGATGACAACTAACGGATCACAAAATCCAAGTAGTCAAATTAAGGTAACTTGGGGAGTCTTTCTTTCCATTACTGCTCTCACTCTGCTTTATTCTGGGGGATTGCAAGCACTTCAAAACACAATGATCATTGCAGCTCTTCCATTTTCAATTATTATGGGATTAATGGTAATTAGTTTGATTAAATCTTTAAAAAAGGAAGCAAAAGAGCTGGGAATTGGGCAATTAAGAAACAGTGAAAAAAGGAAAACAGTACGAACCAATGAGAATGCTAAGAACGTTGTATAAACGTATATAATTAAAGTAAGCCTTGTATCAACCGCAGTTGATACAAGGCTTACTTATTATCGAAAAGAAAACCTTAGGCTAGACCTAGGGTTCCGGAGAGCTTTCAGCCGCAGAACAAACCACCCGTTTTCACGGGTGGTTTTGATTTTGACGTGTTTCTTCCTATCAATAGTTACGTGTATGAAACTATCTAGCATTCAGCAAATCTGAATGCTAGATAAATAGAATGGCCGACTGTCAGTTATGGATTATCGTGTTTATTTATAATCTAATCTTTTGCTCTGTCGATTTTAGAAGAAATCCATTAGATAATGGATCTTCCTTATGAATATAAAACTCATGCCTTCCCATGATATAGGCATTTCCCGTAACCTCTGGGATGACTGCATTATATTTCCCAACGGAAGTTTCCTCCAATAAGCGACCTTTAAAAGCGGTTTCAATAATACTCTCCGTTAAAAAGTACTCATTTAACGGAAGTTGTTCAATGGCATGTAAACGGGCCATTTGTGCAGATAATCCTGTCCCACAGGCAGACCTTGCTACTTGGCCATCTCCAAAGACCGCTACATTCTTGGTGTCAATTCCTTCATTTTCCGAACCATCTATAAACAACACCAAATCAACCTTGTTAATTTCTTTCTTAATTGGATGCTCAACCTTTACCTGTTTATTGACTGCATCTCTTATCTTTTTTCCTAAATCGGACATTCTATCAGCATTTTCTTTGACTAAATCCATTCCGATATCTTTTGAATAGACAAAGGCGTAGAAGCTGCCGCCGAAAGAAATATCTACGTAAATTTCCCCTAGTTCTTCAACAAACACTTTTATATGTTCACCCCAGAAGAAAGCCGGGACATTTACAAATGACACACTTTTGACTCTGTTTTTAGTCCTTTTGGCTGTGACGGTAACTAGTCCTGCGGGTGTGTCTAATTTTATCGTTACCTCATCACCCTCTTTTTTGACAATCCCTGATTCCAAAATAGCAGTGGTGACCCCGATAGTCCCATGTCCGCACATATTTAAGTATGCTTCAGTGTCCATAAAAACAACACCGATGTCTGCTTCCTGGTCGGTTGGCTCCATTAAAACAGCACCAAACATATCTTTATGTCCTCTTGGTTCAAGAATTAAGCTTGACCGGATAAAATCACATTGCTCGCTTAGCTTTTGTTTTTTTTCTAGCATTGTTTTTCCTTCTATTTTAGGTAAACCATCTATTACGATCCTGGTTGGATCGCCCATTGTATGTGTGTCAATAGTTTTAATGACTAAAACGTTTTCATTTTTCCCCATTTTCCGTCCTCCTCTGTAGAATATTGATAGAATTACTACTGCTGCGTCGGGTTAAATTTTTATCTGGTTCACTGTAACACACCTCCTTTTTTGAATTATCAAACTCTTAAGAAAAATTTAACAACAAATTAGATTTAATGCAAACCTTTTTTTAAAAAAAAGGAATATTCGAACCTTTTATCAAACAATAAAAGACATTAATGTAGCGTTTCATACCCCGCGTTAATGTCTAATAGCTGAATTAATCGACGATTTCGAATGTCTTGGCAAGTAGGAGAAAAAATTGTATTAATATCCAGTTCTCTATCCCAGAACTTTTTAGTAGCGCATGCTGCCGCAAAGGCGCCAGTTCCGAGCAGGTTATGCCCGCATCCGTGACCTACGTTTTTCTCTGTCGGCTCATAGGATGTCTTGTTAGGAACCTGCCCTAAGCCGGACAGTGCATCGAATTCTCCAAGGAACCCGATACATCAAACATGGTCAATCAATAACAAGAGTGTCGGAAAGAGAAGGCGGACAATATGATTTTTTTCAAAAGAAAGAGGCTGTCCAGAAAGTCAGTGAAAACTGAATTTCTGGCAGCCCTTTTTGTCATTATTTTATAAAAAAGCATTTCAGGCCCTTAAATTAACGTTTGATTAACGTTTGAGTAACGTTTGATTAACGTTACTTCTGTAGACTGTACAGAACACACATTAAAAATTCCTGTAGATCCTCCCCTGGATCCTGGTTTTAAAATCCACTGAAATTCTGTTTTGAGTATTAAAAATATTTAAATTTATACCATGAATTGGTTGCATTACCTTTTTATCCTTAATATAATCAGAGCATATATTGGACCATATATTGTTTAGTAGATCGGGTTATTTTTTTATCTGAATTTCTACATACTGGGCAGTATATGGTCCTGTTAAGGTTAATTTAGCCTTTTAATATCAAGGGTTTATGGATCCTTATAAAAAACAGCTTAAATACAGCGGCCCTTACCAGATCTATCCCTATTTAATTATTAGCATCCGAATGATGCACCGAAAGGAGGCATTTTCCCTTGGTAATGGTGACGAAAGGTAAGGAAGAAGAACTCGAAAAACTAACCAAAGTCTTCCTAAAGTCTTCTCCATTATGGGGATCAGCAGTAGGGTATTTTTACTTATCAAATAACCCTGAGGTAGTAACAAATCTGTATCCCTACATCCAGAAAGGTATAGGTGCACTTGCTATAGGTGGAACTTGTTTTCTAGGTGGAGCCATAGCGAGGCATTATACAACACGAAAGAAGGAGAAAACACAGTACAAATACTTTCGAATGATTCCGCACATCGAACAAAGAAACAATCCTACCTGCATACGAGAAATGATTGAACAATTCGCAGGATACAGGAGGCCGTTTTACATCCGCTTCCTAAAAGGCCGCGAATGGTTTCAATGGTTGATCCACAAGGACGAAAACGAAGAAATAAGTTTTTACATCGGTTGTCCCGGAGATCGTCAGACCGGAATTATCAAAACGCTTGAAAATGCGTACCCAAAAGCGGAATTTCACAAGGTTGAAGGAATTCCACTTAGTGGATCCGAGGGAAGCGGGGGAAGGATGACGTTTTCGACAAAGGGGCTTGATAAGGGGCTGCCGTTAATACCTTTTGAAGGGATTGACGGGATCGGGAACATGGTTTCGTTCATGGAGAAAGATACCTGGATCGATGTAACCTTTTCTCCAGGCAGCAATTACAAAATGCGTAGGAAGTTAAGAAAAGCTGAAAAGGCTATGAGGAAAAATCATAGCAAGATATCTGATAGGGATTCTTACGAAAAGGAAAGATTCAAGGCAATCAGCACCCGTTTATCAGGTCGGGATGAATCCTTTCAAGTATCAGTATCGATTTTAGGAAGTAGCAAAGCTGCCTTGTATTCGATTGCAAATAGTATCGGAACCATGATGAACGGTGAAAACCGGTTAATCCTTCGAAAGCATAACAAGCCAATTAAAAAATGTCCGTACCCTATGAAACATGTAATGGATTGGACCGGTCAAGAACTTGAACAAATGGTTCATTTACCAGACATGAGACATGATGCAGCTGAGGATATCTCGCACCTGGAGAAAGGAGAGCGGAACCTTAATAAGAACGAGTTTTCGCACGGTATCACGATCGGAAAGATGAAACACCCTTTCGTTAAAGATCGAGAAGTGAAAATACCGGATGAAATCTTTAAACAGCATTTTGCCCTTACAGGGAAAACGGGTGCTGGGAAATCAGCTTTAGCACTTACGGCTATCCAATCCATGATCGATGCCTGGATCGAAAATCCGAATAAAGCACCAGGTTTCACGCTATTTGATCCCGCACAAGAAACCGCATTAACCGCATTAAATCGACTCTTAAAGGCTGAGACAGAAGGAAAGGCCGTACCATGGGAAAAAGTTCACTACATTTCTATGAAAGAAAGTGATTTTCCGGTCTCTTTAAACCTTCTACACCAGGGAGCGGGCGAGGATAGCAACGCAGTAAAAAACAACATCATGGATTTACTTGATACGGCATTCGATAAAACCGGAGCACCCAGGATGCAAAAATATCTCGATCATGTGGTGTTATCCCTTTTAAAAGATAAGAGGAGCCATAACATTTTAGGAGTCAACAGGATGACAACGGACGGGTTCTTTAGAAAAGAAGTCCTAAAAAGTGTTTCGGATCCTGTATTAACTAACTTTTGGGAGAAAGTAAACGAAAAAGAACTTCGAAACGTAGCGGATATGGTATATACCCGAACCAGTCCTTTTATATCAAGTGAATATATGCGCCGCATTTTTGGCCAATCAAAATTCAGCTTCGATTTAAAGCGATGGATGGATAAAGGACACATCGTTTTAGTTGATATAAAAGGTCTTAGCAGGATTGAAACAACCTTAATCATGGGCCATTTAATAACGCAATATCACCAACAGGCCATTAAAAGGGTAACTGGTTCCAAGTTTCATATGTTGTTTGTCGATGAAGCGCACCTGGTACAGATCCCGATCATGGAAACAATCATTGCATTTGACCGAAAATACGGTCTTGGCCTTGGCTTGATGACTCAGTACATGGGACAGTTTCAACCCTGGTTAAGAAAGGCCATCGGTGGAAACATGGGAACGATCATATCAGGAACCCAGGGGGATGAATCCGCAGCCCAAATTGAAGCCATGACCAATGGAAAATTCTCAGCAGAATATCTTCAAGATTTACCGAGTTTAACCGCTGCCGTTTTTTCTAAGTACAAAGGCAAGAACAACCAACATAAGATCACAACCTGTACTGTCGTTACAGATCCACCATACGTTTACAAACCAGATGGAGAAACAGCGGATCACCAAAACGAAAAGGAGATGGTAGCCGCCTTTGATTGGTCCCGTGAAAAGGCTAGGGAGCTACAAGAAAGAGACGGATTACATTATTCCAAAGTTGATGACCAGATAGCTAAATACTTAGGTGTTGACTTGGAAGAAGTAGATGAAATGTTCTTTGAATGTGATCTGAGAGAGGATGTTAAACCCGAACCAAAAGTAGAAATCGAACCTGCAACCGAACCAGAACCACAGAAAGGCAAAGTATTAACTTTCCCTCATAATCAAAGGAAGTCGGATCCTGTAGGTCAAAACAATGATGATGACTTTTTCTAGGATGGTGTTTTTAAATGACGAAGAAAAATTTGCTACTAACACAAAGAGACTACGACTTCTTTGTAGACCTGTACCATATGACGTTTTTAGACATTGATTACCTGAAAGAAGTGATTTACTCAAGTAGCTCTCTTCCTTTGATTTACGAGCGAACGAAAAGACTTGAAGAGGAGGGATATATTAGGTCTTACCGATTGCCGATTCTTACGATGGGGCACCAGGGAACTTCTAAAAAAGCCTTTACTTTAGACAAAAAGGGGATTTCGGAAGTACGACAAATACTTGGTTGGGTGGATTTTGATCAACGTTGGACCGAGCGAACACCTTTAACCATTCATCACAGCTTGGAAATGGCCATGGTAAAAGCGTCTTTTCAAAATAAGCAAGAAGAGTTTAAACTAGTTGATTGGTTGAATGAAAGGAGAGGATTTTTCAAATACGGAAACGACAACGGATCAGAGGTTATTCGACCAGACGGGGTTGTGCTCCTGGATCACCCGAAAGCAAGCAAACCTTTCTCTTTCATGCTTGAACTTGAAAGAAGTAAACAATTGATCGAGGTGACGCGAAACAAACTTCAACGATATAACGAGTATTGCAAAATGCAAGCCTATCAAAAGCACATCGCTTTAGAAGTTAACACACCAAGGATCCTCTTCATTTCAAATAAGCAAAACGAAATGGAAGGCCTTATAAGACACTCGAAAGGATGTGATACAAGCCATATAGCGGGCGTTTTGTTCACGACGTATGAACAAATAAGAAAAGATCCATATGGCCAGATTTTCAAAGCGAAAGATTCAAAAGACGAGAACCAGAGATACCATTTAGCAGAAAAAATTATTAAATAATCAAAACTGAGGAGGAATTTTAAATGTTAAATGCAGGAGAAAACTTTTTCGATTTAGTAACAGCACAATTTCAGCCGGTGTTTTTAGCCTTGGTAGTCATATTCGCAGCGTTTTTGATCATGAAGAAATCATTCGCGGCCTTAATTGGATTTTTTATCGTTGGATCGTTTATCGGTGCGCTTGTCTTTAATCCAGAACTACTAGTAAAAGTCGGTACGAGTGTCACAAAAGCGATTTTCGGAGGTTAAGAAAAGGATGGAGCCTAAATTATGCAGGAACTACAGAAGCATTTGGAAGTTCGAAAAAAAGCTTTACTCCATCCAAGATAAAAAGCTTCCTTTTCCAGTTACCTATAACCAGTTAATCATTGCCGGTATTACACTCCTGGGAATCTTCATTCTTTCAAGATTCCCTTTTCTTTCTTCAATAAATGATAAATGGATGTTTTGGTACTTACTAGTACCTTTCTTATCAGCTTGGTTTTTCTCACGGTTTAAAGCCGACGGAAAACCCCCGCTCAAATATGCATGGTCGCGTTTCAGACATCTTTACCTGGAACCGGACCTATTAAACAGATACAACGCCTTTACAGTCAGTAAAAAGCCTATGAAATACAAAGCGAAGATGAAATACAGGAGGTTTAAGGATGAAAATACAGTTTCCAGTAAGCTATTGGGAAAATAACGTTTTGTTTGGAGAAAACAAGGAAGTGTGGGCCTTTTATAAGCTGCAAAGTTATGTGTACGATTACCTGTCCGATGAAGAAAAAGGCCGGTCATTCAGACGGTTACAAGCGATGTTTACTTCCTTAAATGTAGATGTTCACTATTTAGTTTTACCCAGGTTTAAGAATATAGACGATATACACGAAAAATCAAAGGCTAGACTATCAGGACCGCTTAAAGACGTAGCAGCGCGGCATATCGATCAAAGTAAAGACGTTATCAAGGATCTAATCGGTGAAGAATCAGCGGATTATGAGTTTTACATCGGAGTGAAATTGCCATCGGAAGGTGTAAACCTTCTTCGATCATTCTCCTTTAAGAATGTGGTCCAGTATGTACTAGGTTATTTTTCAAAGGATCCTGTCATACTTGAAAACACGCTTTCGAGTCTTTACAAAGGATCCCACACTTATTTAAATCACATGAAGAATTGGTACAATGTTGAACCTTTAACCAGTGACGAGATGCAATGGTTAATCAAACGAAATTTCTATCGAGGCATGGAAGAACCGGCTATTTATCAAGGTTTGGAACCATCTTACGAACTAGAACAGGGAGAAAGAAAGCCTTTCAAACGAGACGTTATGAAGCTTACAGAGGGACTTATCGATAACACGGACCCAAGAAAGCTGAATATCAATCAAATGGATGATGATACACACCTTTCTTTTATGACAGTTTCCCATTTTCCTAGAGAGATCTATTCACAAGGTTTCGAGTGGGTTTATGCCATTCAAAACCTTGATTTTCCGGTCGAGATGTCCATTAGAACGGAATTTATCGATAATTACACCGCGAAAAAGAAGCTAAATTTCAGAAAAAATCTATTACGAGACCAGGAAGATCATGCTTCATTGAATGGTGAACAAATTTCTATGGAAGTATTAGAAAGTTCGGACCTGGCCGAAGACCTGGAGCGGTCATTGAATAACGAAAAGCACCCTATTTTACAAACATCGATCCTGATATGTGTTTACGCTAAAGATGAAGATACGCTGCAAGAAAGAGTCCAAACGGTAGCAGCTGAATATAGAGGCATGAATATAGAATTACTTCAACCTGCCGGTGATCAACTTCAACTATTCAATGAGTTTCTACCGTGCGGAAAAAGGAACCTTGCAAGCGATTATCTCCAATACTTTGAACCTACGACACTAGCAGCTGGCATGTTTGGAGCAACGAAACACATAGGAGACGGAGAAGGCTTTTTCATTGGTACACATGGAATGTTGGATCGTCCAGTTTATATAAATCCCGCCATTGCTACACAAAACGTTGCAGGATCTAAAACCAGAAGCCCTTCTGCTATATTCATAGGTCCTCCAGGGGGCGGGAAGTCATTCAATGCTAATTTGATCACATATCTAAGTGTATTATCAGGCGGGAAAGCGTTGGTCGTCGATCCGAAAGGAGAGAGAAGCAATTGGGATAAAGATTTGCCTGAATTAAAGGGCCGTATAAACATCATTACGTTAACCTCAGATGAAGAAAACAGGGGGAGACTAGATCCTTACAACATTTGCCCTTCTAAAAAAGACGCTCAAGAACTAGCAATGGAGATTATCACATTCTTACTTGGTATCAGAACAGAAGACACACGACTTAGCAAGGTCTACCAAGCGGTTGAACATGCGGAATGTATGAATGATGTAGTGGATCACCTGAGAGAAAGTGAAGATGAAGAAGTGCGAAACATCGGGAACCATTTAAAAGCTTTTGCTGAAGTATCTCTATCGCAATTACTCTTTGGAAATGGGAAACCCGTCAAACCAATTAGCCTGGATGACGCTTTGAACGTGTTACAGGTCCAAAATTTAAGGATCCCGCCTGATAGTGTGAAACTCGAAAACTATAACCTTTTAGAAAAGCTTTCAACCGCTATGATGTTAGCGATCGGACGTTTCGCACATGAATTTATCAAGATCGACAATCGAATTTTCAAAGTGGTTTTCTTCGATGAATCGTGGTTCTTATTAAAAACCCGTCTTGGTCAAGACATTGTAAACAGATTGATCCGTGAAGGTCGTTACATGAAAGCGGGGATCTACTTGGCCACTCACAATGTAAATGACATTCCAGAATCGATTGAAAGTAACATCGGGATTCGTTACGTATTCCAAAACAACAATGAAAAGGAAGTCCGAAAGGTCCTGGAGTTCATGGGATGATCGAACTCAGAAGATAACATTCAAACAGTCTAAAACTTAAGACCGGAACAAGGAGAATGTTTGTTCCAAGACATTTACGGAAGGACGGCCGTTATCAAATTTGACTACTTATTCGATGATTTGTTTAACGCTTTCGATACAAGACCACCCGAACATGTAGAGGTAGTAAGCTAAAAGCGGAAGGTGAGAAAATGAGAAACAGCATAAAAACATGGATCTTGATCTTAGTATTATTTGTTGTAATGCCGTCCGGTATATCAAACGCCGAAACATTAGACGATAATTTTATCCCTTTAGATGAACGTGAAAATGTAGGAGATGTGGAGCTGCTTTACAATAAGTACCCGATCAGTCATTACAAGTTAGACACACACGCGGAGGAAGCTGAAGGCTTTAACTTCATGGAGAAAACAACACAAACTTTCCTATATGCGGGAAACCATATCACGAACCTTTTATTTAAAGGGATTGTGTGGTTTATCCAGGGAACAATCTTCCTCCTAAACGAAGCGTTCCAATTAGAGTTCATAAATGGAATGATCGAAGGAGCCGCCCGCAGTATACAAATTTTAACCGGTTTTGACGGAGGATTTAGCGATGTAGGTATCTACACGTATTTTATAGGCTTTCTTGTTTCTCTAATGGCCATCTGGGCAGCCTATCACGCCTTTGTTAGAGGTAAATCTTCAACAGCTTTGACAGGGGTTTTAAGCACATTTATCGTTCTGGTTTTCGCTTTAGGTTTCGTGATGACAGCGGAACAATCCCTAAAATTCGTAAATCAAGGATCGTCAGTGGTTAGTAAAGAAGTGCTTAGTCAAACTTCAAAGGTTGCCGCTCCAGGAAAGAATTACAATCATGATGAAAGTTTAGCTGCTATGAACAACCAGATTTACACTTTAGGTCTCTACAAGCCTTATTTGATGCTCCAATTTGGAACGATAAACGAAAAAGAAATAGGTAAAGAACGGATCCATAAGGTGCTTTCGACATCTGGAGAGGATCGAGAAGAGGTTGTAAAAGACGAAATCGAACTACACGAAAATGAAATGATGAAGAATACAAGCGAAGTACACTCTTCAAGAATCATCTTTATCTGTTTAATTTTTCTGTTTGTCCTGATCATGGCCATCACATTATTAATCTTTATCGGACGGATGACGTTTTATAGCTTATTGTTCATCTTTAAAGCTATTACATTACCATTCAATTTTCTTTTGGGATTACTGCCTTACTACAGCAGAACAGCATGGAAAGGCCTTGGAGGGCTTATATCGCCGCTCCTAATGAAGATTTATATTAGTATTTTGGTCTCTATTGTGTTGTTTGTGTCTTCCGCAGCATACGCAGCAACAGAACAGGAACACTTTTTTGTCACGATGTTTGTTCAAATCATCGTTTTTATAGGGGCGTTAGCATATCAGAATAAGTTGATCATACCGGTTAGAACCAGATTAGGAGTCAACGAACCATCATGGGAAAGGTTCTTCGAAAAATGGAGGTCAACAGAGCATAGAGGAGGTAGACAAGAGGAGATTAATAGATCATCTAGAACAGCAGAAACACCTAGAAAAATGCAGAGCATCCATACTTCTACTAGTCGAACCGTAACAAATCGAGCGAAACCAGATGTAAACAGAAAAAGGGCAGTTGGATCCACCAATGTGAATGGAAAATCGGTTGTAGGCCGACCAAACACACAGCACAGCGGAACCACTACCCGTAACACAATTAAAAAGCAGCAGCCAATTCAAAGTCAAGGTCTGGAAGCGAAGCCTGCAAAGAAAGCAACACCTACAGCTGGAGCACAATTAGAAGCAGCGAAACGCTTGAGAAAGCGCAATCTTAGAGGTGCTTCGGGTGAATGAGATCATAAAACAGAAAGCAAAAATAGAATTCCTAAAATTACTTTGGATGTTTAAGCTTCCACTTCTCATACTCGCGATCATCCTAGGATTCTTATTGATAGTGGGGATCACCTTGCTACCGGCTTTGTTTATGAATCCAGAAATGGATGAAAGTGCCCCTATTCTGCCAGAGGGTGGAATAGGGGGAAAAGCGATTGTTTCTCCAGAGGTTAGGCGATACGAGCCGCTTATCAGGAAGTATGCGGAAAAATACGGAGTTAAAGGATATACAGAACTTTTACTAGCAAAAATGCAGCAGGAAAGCGGTGGAAGGGGTGGAGATCCTATGCAGGCAAGCGAATCTTTAGGATTGCCCCCTAACACCATCACAAACCCGGCAGTCAGTATAGAAGCTGGAGTAAGATATTTCTCCCAGGGATTGAAAAAAGCCGAGGGAGATATTTATTTAACGATCCAGGCTTTCAATTTTGGAACAGGTTTTATTGATTACGCCTTAGAACGTGGAGGCTATTCAAAAGAAGTTGCAGCTGCCTTTTCTCAAATGAAAGCGAAGGAATTAGGTTGGAGTCGATACGGAGATATCAATTATGTCGATAATGTATTGCGGTACTTTGAAGGCAGTTTGGAAATCTCCCCTGGATCCCCGAACAGTTACGGATTTATCAAACCGATTCAAGCAGAAATTACTTCAAGGTTTGGTGTTCGGTTCGATCCGTTTACTGGAGTTCCTATGAATCATTACGGCGTTGATTTTGGTTGTAAAGGTCAACCGCTCCCGATTTATGCAGCAAGAAACGGAAAGATCCAACGGGCAGGATGGCAAAATCCAGGCAATCACAATGAAGGGTTTGGCCAAAGGATCTATATTGATCACGGAGGCGGATTGGTTACGGTATACGCACATTTAGCGGAGATATTCGTTCAACCAGGTCAAACCGTACAGACCGGCCAAAAGATTGGAACCTGCGGCACAACAGGAAGCAGCACCGGAGAACATTTACACCTGGAACTTCACGAAAACGGAAGAAAAGTAAATCCGGAGGGGAGAATTTTTTAATGAATCGAAATAGTTTCATTGTCGTCTCGTTGTTATTGTTCGTTGCAACATCGATTGTGAGCGTCATATTCTACGAGAATTGGAACGAGGAGAAAAAACACAGGATGATACTCCAGGAGGAAGTAAAACAGCTTAGAGACCGTCTGGAGGCCTCAGAATCAAACAATAAAAAATTAGTTCAACATGGGAAGGAATTTATCGAGATCATGTTCACTTACGATAGCAAGACCGCTCCAGGAATACAGGAGAAGCTATTAGAGCGAGCTTCCGGTCAAGCAAGGGATAAACTAACCAAAAGCGAGGAAGTTCACCATACAGAAGGCACAGAGGACATAGGCGGCGATATTTCTTCAAAGGTTGAAATACTAGAAACCTACTATAACCGGATCGATGAAGATTCCGCCCTGGTAACAGTCGTATTCAATCATGTTTTAACAGTAGAAGGGGTTGCAACCAGAACGAAAAATGAAGCGGTTGTTAACCTGGAGCACTTTGAAGGGGATTGGTCGATCGAGAACTTCGAAGTAAAGCAGCTGCTATAAAAAGCCAGTTTACCATAATCTCTTATTTTCCTGAAATTATGTAAAAATAGTGCATGATTTGTGCAAATTAGGGTATCGCCACATACCCATCAAGCTAACACCATTGCATTCCTAACGATAAAATTTTGTCCAACAAAAAAATCCAATTCTTCTTTAATAATTTCTTTTTCTTCCTCCCGAACATTATGTATAACATAAAACGTGTGGTCATCGTAATAGTCCAATTTAGGACGCTGAAGTCTTTGTACACAATCTTCAATAGCGAGAGGATGGAATCGAAAGGTATATGCCAAGAATTTAACTTCTTCATCAGTAGGTTCATCAAAGACAACCCAAAACCATTTATACTTGGAGAAATTTACATTATTTATATAAATATTTGTTTCCAAATCATTTTCTTCTGTTATTCCGACGATATTTATCATTATGTTATAGACCTCCTTACCGTTGCTTCTATCACATTATATGTTATTTTTCATAACTAAACTCCCTCTAACGCATAGCTTACCATTTCCTGGTGATCCAATAAATTTCCTTACTCCACAACCGGCGTTGAGGTTATCGATGTTGGTCTTGAATGGATAGGTAATTCAGAATATGCGTTTGGTGGAGGACGAAATCAAGCAGACATTGCAGCTGGACGTTTTGATTGTTCGAGTTTTGTTCATTGGGCATTTGCTCAAGTTGGCGTTGATTTAGGACCATTAGCATCAACCAGTACAGAGACATTAAAACATTTAGGACAAACCGTATCCCCAAGCGAAATGCAACCAGGTGATCTGGTGTTTTTCGATACTTACAAAGTTGACGGTCACGTCGGGCTTTATATAGGCGATGGAAAATTCATAGGAGCGCAGAATAGAACAAGTGTAGCAATTGCGGACATGTCCAAAGGGTATTGGAAAGAATAGTTCAATGGACGCGTAAAACGCCAATTCGTCAGGTACTTCCCTTGAACTGGAATGGTCTATATAGGGTGACTGGACCTTTTTAAGATATTTGTACTCTAAGGCTTGTAAGCCATTTATATCAAGGCTTCTGGTCATGTTCGATAAGTAGGTTTAGTGAACATGAAACAGCAAAGATCGCAGGTTTCGCTAAGGTGCGAAATAAAGTACTTTTTCAATGAAGGTCTTAGCGTACAATTTTCTCGTATTAATACGGTGACCCCACAGTTGAAGGTTCGTTAGACCGGTTTTTTTGCGGGCTGCAGCGCTTCTTTATTTTTACCTAATGTGAATAAGTACAAGATCGCGCTCGCCGCAACAATTAAGCTCAGCATTAATATCAGATTGCCGTACATATAAGCCCGTATATCCGAAACTATCGGGTGAAGCGGAAATGCAAACAGCTCGCGCTCCATCGCTTTGGCTACTACCGCAGTTACGACTGCCCCCGAGAGCGTAGAAGTCATATTGAAGAATCCCATACCGACGCCGATCTGTTGAACCGGCAATATTTGCGTAACACTCTCCGCCAGTGCCGTCTGCGCGAAAGAAAATCCGATATACATCAGAATTAAGGAGATCCCGATATACCATACCCAGAACCCAATAGCCGACGATTGTATCATCAGGCTCAGCGTAATCAAGCCAAACCCTATATACACGACAAAATGGCTCCCTTTGCTGACGGTCAAATTACCGGCAACTCTACCGAATATAACTGCGCTGATGGCTCCGGGAAACATAATGAGTCCGATCGCTTCCGTATTCAAGCCGTACATTCTGCTTAACATAAGTGGAATCACGAACATGACGGACATGACCGTACCGAAGATAAGGAACCCGATGATGAGTGCGCTTCGGAATTTCGGATTTGTAAACAGAGCCGGATCGACAAATGGCTCCTTCGCCCGCCGGATTCGAACGATAAATAAGATCAGCGCCGCTAATACGGCGAATAAATAAATCCAGTTTCCCTTCGTCGTAAACAAAATCAGCATTGTAACGAATATCCCAAGCAGCAATGCGCCTAACAAGTCCAGCTTCCCAGTGCCTCGCCGCTCTTTCGGCAGAAACCTCCGGAAATAAGGCAGAGCAGCAAGGACGGGGGTCGAAACGAGAAACAAATAAGCCCAATGAAACGTACCCGCAATATATCCTCCAAGAACCGGACCGATACCGATTGCGAAAGAAACTGTCGATGTAATAAGGCCGAACATTTTCCCTCGTTCCTCCTGCGTAAAAAACCGGGCGACCATAACAAACACGAGAGCGGGAATTGCGGAGCCTCCGATCCCTTGAATGGCTCTGGAAACAATGACGGCCGGATACCAGGCTTGAAAAATAAAACCTAAAACAGATCCGAGGCTGTAGACGATAATGCCAACCGTAATCAGATTTTTTATACTGAATATATCGGACAATTTGCCGAAAATGACTATTCCCAGACCAAACACAATGAAGAAGATCGTCACTACCCAGCTCACACCCGCTTCATCCAGTCCGAATTGGTCTTTAATGTTTGGGGTAGATACGTTGAAGACCGATTCGTTCAGGACGGCAAAAAAGATGACATAATAAATCCACGGTACGCTTTTCTTTATCTCTGAGTTATCCGCTTCAGGCTTCGTATGGCTTTCATCAGCATTCATTGTTTTCTCTTCCCTCCACATTATATTGCATGAATTCTTTTTCTATCTTACCATGTAGAGTTGACGGAGATCCGGATATTTACAAATTATTCATATATTTGGGTTGACTGGACCATTTTAAGAAATTTGTACTCTAAGGCTTGTAAACCATGCATATCATTGATCACGGAGGCGGATTGGTTACGGTATACGCGCATTTAGCGCAGATATTAGTTCAACCAGGTCAAACCGTACAGACCGGCCAAAAGATTGGAACATGCGGCACAACAGGAAGCAGCACCGGAGAACATTTACATTGGGTAGTTTTACGATTCTCTATTGAAACTTTAATAATATTTATGATATATTAATGCTAATAAAATAACACGGTGCTGTTTTTATCCCCGGGTAAAAACTATTAAAAAGCATTGAATCTCATTCCCATTAGGGCCTATTTTTAGGAGGGGTGAGATTCAATGCTTTTTGTTTTTTAAAGTCATCATTGTTATTTAGAAAAGCAAAAGGAGGTTAAAATCAATGTTTAAAATCAGAGTCTTAAGTAATGAGGATGTTAAACAGGTATTAAATGTCAAGCAGGTGATTGATTTAGTTGAAACAGTTTACAAATCAAAAAGTGATAGTAAAGCAGAAACCTGGCCAACCATTTTTTATGATTTTGAACCGGGTAAGGCAGATATGGACATTAAATCAGGCTATTTAAAGAGCGAAAAGCTATTTGGACATAAGACCGTAACATGGTTTTGGTGATAATGAAGAAAAGGGCATTCCAACTTTAATAGGGGTGATTGCCGTGTTTGATGCTGAAACAGGTAAACCTTTAGGGATAACGGATGCTTCGTTCATTACAGGGATACGAACAGGAGCGTCTGGTGCTATAGGTGCTAAATACTTAGCCAGAAAAAATTCTAAGAATCTACTTGTTCTAGGAGCAGGAAACCAGACAATTTTTCAGATTGCTGCCACATTAACAGCATTGCCGAATATAAAAACAGTCAGGATAGCAGCAAGAAATAAAATAAAACTTAACAGTTTTGTCAGCAGTATTTCTCAAAGGCTACAACATGAATTTGGTATAGGTACAGAAACGATTACATTTGAAGAGGTTGAATGTTTGGAAAGTGCAGTTAAAAACAGTGACATCATCATCACTGTAACGTCTTCAAAAGTACCGTTAATAAAACATCAATGGATACAAAAAGGAACACATATTTCCTGCATAGGTGCGGATATGGCTGGTAAACAGGAGATTGAATCAGAAATCATGTCAAAAGCAAGCATATTTGTAGATGATAAGGAGCATTGTGTGCAGGTTGGCGAAATTGAATTACCTCTTAAGCAAGGCATAATTACAGAGAGTAATATCGCCGGGGAGATGGTGATTTAATACTGAGAAAGATTAAAGGAAGGTCCAACAATGAACAAATAACTGTATTTGATGCAACAGGAATGGCCCTTTTAGATATCTATACAGCAAAAATTGCACTACAAGTTGCAGAAGAAAAAGGTCTTGGAATAAAATCAGAAATTTAGAAGGTGGGGACTAATAATGAGTTTTAATTATAATCATGTTAAAAATGCATATGAACGTATAAAAAAGTATGTACCAAAAACACCACTTGAGGAATCTTTTTACTTGGGAGATGAAAGTAAAAAATATTTCTTTAAACTCGAATCTTTACAAAGAGTAAAAAGTTTCAAAATCCGAGGGGCTTTAAATAAAATGATGACCTTAACTAAGGAGGAAATGAGCCAAGGAGTTGCAGCAATTTCTTCAGGCAATCATGGAAGTTCCGTAAGCTATGCAGCTTCAATCCTTGGAATAAATAATGTAAAAATCTTTGTTCCTAAAACTACACCCCAGAGCAAAATAGATAAAATCCAACATTTTGGGGCTGAGGTTATACTTTTGGGCAATAATTATGATGAAGCTCATTCATTAGGAATGGATTTTATAAAAAAACACCAATTAACTTATATTGACGCTTACTATAGTGATCCAGAAATTTATGGTGGTCAGGGTACAGTAGGGATAGAAATTTTAGAGCAGAATAGTGACATTGATACTATCGTAGTACCGATAGGAGGAGGGGGCCTAATTACTGGAATAGCTGTTGCGGCTAAGTCTATAAAACCAGAAATTCGTATCATTGGAGTACAAACAGAAGCATGTCCTGCCATGATAAAATCATATGAGGACAATATTTTTTATGAAGAATATCCAAGCGAGGAATCATTATGTGATGCTCTTGTTGGAGGGGTTGGTAAGCTCAGCTATGATTTAGCCAAAAATTATGTAGATGACTTTATAGCTGTTTCAGAAGAGTCTATTGCTAAAGCAGTTAGTTTCATGGCAAAAAAAGAGAAGTATATTGTGGAAGCAGGTAGTTGCACAACAGTAGCTGCTGTTATGGATTACAGAGAGCGAATTGGAGGGGAAAACATTGCTCTTGTTTTATCCGGGGGTAATATAGACGGAGATGTATTGACTTATATTTTATCTAAGTATTAAAATGTGCGTTTCATTGGCAGAAAATAAGGCAACCAAATAAACTCCTTTCCTGATGAAACTCTAACTATGGAAGAAAAAACTGCTATAAACTATTGTAATTGTAGGCTTTCCTTAATAAAGGATAGCCTTTTCATATGACAAAATTGAGGTAGCATTCCTATAATAAAATACCTTTGAAAAGCAAGTTTGTGAAACATTATACTTAAACAATCGGATGGCGTTAGTGAAAGAAGAAATTATCAAATCGTGCTGCGAATTGTTATCTTAAATAGAACATTATAAAAGTGGGAGAACAGTACGATTAATACATATGGATTAGAATTGAACCCTCCAGTCGAGGGTAATAAGGTTAAAAAAGTAGAAGCTGAACTTGATGTTACATTTCCCAATGATTATATTGAATTTATTTCATACTCTAATGGTGCTGAAGGAAGTATCGGAGAAAATTATTTAATATTATGGTCGATTGAGGACATTGTTGAATTAAATGAAGATTACGGTGTTAATGAATTTGCTAAAGGGTTAGTATTATTTGGTTCGGATGGGGGCGACACAGCATTTGCCTTCGATAAAAGAACGAATGAAACACAAATTGTAACTGTTCCATTTATAGGGATGGACTTAAATGAAATAACCACCTGTTCAAATACATTTAATGGTTTCAACATTACCTTTTAAATAACCAATTAGTATAAAATCCTTGTTAAGCTAACAGGTGCATTGCTTCAATAACGAATTTCCGCAATCGGGCGGTTGTGCGGCCGAGCTTAGGTCGTATCATATAACGGGTGGGATTCCCGTCGAGTAAGAACTAGCCATTCGCTCGTAGCGAGTCTTGGAGGACTTAAGGTAACTTTAGTCTTTAAGCGTAGACAGTTAGGTGGCGGGCCGAAAGCCAAATGGTTGAAGGGATTGAGCTCCATAATGATTGTAATTCGAGAGGGCTGATGCTTTAAGCGCTGCAGAAAGCTACACTGTATCCTTCGTTAAAGGCAAGAAGGGTAAAGCCTCTCTGGAGTCATAGACCTTGGCACGTTATACATTGATATGATACGGCAACTCGGGAGACCCTACCGGTCTTTTCTTTTTTTAGAAGAGTATGGTGTACAAGCGATAACAAGCAAGGAAACCAAATGCCGATGTAGGGAGTCGGATAGCAGCGTAGTACCAATGAAGTTGGGTAATGCCGATGGAGGAAAGGCTGCTACCTAGTTATCACCCTTACTAGGGACACATTTACTACACACAGAGGTAGGTATTTTAAATGGAAACAAAACTACTAAGGATAGCAGAATTAGCAAAGTCTGATCCTAAAATGAAATTTACATCGCTAGCACATCTATTAAATAAGCAAGCACTAGCTCAATGTCATCATGGATTACCCAATAGGAAAGCATCAGGGATCAACGGTACAACTAAAGAGCAATACAGTGAAAATTTAGAAGAAAACATAGAGGATTTAGTAAGTAGACTTAAAAGTAAAAGTTATCGTCCTGTTCCAGTAAGGAGAATGTATATTCCCAAGCTCAATTCAAACAAGAAAAGACCATTAGGAATACCGGAACATGAGGACAAGGTTGTGCAAAAAGGCATTACGAAGATACTAAATACTCTCTATGAAAATGATTTTCTAGATTGTTCCTTTGGGTTTCGTCCAAACCGTAGTTGTCATGATGCTTTGAAAATACTGAACTTCTATATTGAAAAGAGATCAGTAAATTATGTAGTAGATGTCGATATTAAAGGATTCTTTGACAACGTTGACCACAAATGGATGATGGAGTTCTTAAAACTGCGAATTGCTGACCCCAACCTACTAAGAATAATTGGTAGGTTTCTTAAAGGTGGATACATGGAGGAAGGGAAGAAATACAAAACAGACAATGGCACACCGCAAGGTGGAGTAATATCTCCGGTATTAGCCAATGTATATCTTCATTATGTCCTTGACTTATGGTTTGAGAAAAAGGTCAAGAAACAATGCAAGGGACAGGCATATATAGTAAGGTATGCAGATGATTTTGTGTGCTGCTTCCAATATCAGAGCGAAGCCCAGGAATTCTTCCAATCATTAAAATGTAGATTAAAGAAAGTTAACTTGGAAATTGCCGAGGATAAAACCAAAATTATCCCCTTCGGGCGGTTTGCGGAAAAAGATGCAAAACACAAGGGAAATAGTAAACCAGCAACCTTTGATTTCCTAGGCTTTACTCACTATTGCGGTAAAAGTAAAAAAGGGAAATTTCGGGTGAAACGGAAATCGAGTCGGAAGAAAGTCCAAGGTAAACTAAAAGAGTCTAAAGAATGGTTGAAGAAGAATAGAAATAAATCTATCCATATGATCATGGATAGATTTAGACGCTCGCTTATAGGTTATTACAACTATTATTGCATCACTGATAATATCCTAAGTGTCAGCAACTTCAAAGACAAAATCGAGAACTTACTGTTTAAATGGCTCAATAGAAGAAGTCAAAGGAAATCCTTTACATGGGATAAATTCAGACTATTTCTTGATAAATATCCACTACCTTCACCAAGAATTAAAGTGAATATATATGAATTAAGAAAAGAGATTAGCTATATTCTGTGAATGATGACTAGGAGGAGCCGTGTGCATTAATAGTGCAAGCACGGTTCTGGGAGGGGGTGGAGTACAATTTATCGTAAGGTAGAAAGGCTCCATTCTACTCGACTCCTTAAAGATCTGGCTGCTAAAAAGCAGCCTTTTCTTATTGAGCCAACGTGGTAGGTTAGTGTAACAAGGAAAAGGTTCTTAAATTGGGGTACGGCAAGAATTTCTTCTTTTTTGAGCCACTCACAGGCAAAGCTTAATGGGGTTCTCACGAGCATTTTGAAAAAATCGTACGATAAGCGAGAAATGAAAAAACCGGATTCCATTCACAAGGAATTCCGGCCTCTCCATGTCATCGTCTTATTGCACTAAGCACCCATTAGCATAGTGAACTAACCTGGTCAACAGAATCATAAAAAAACAAAAATGCTGTTATTTCTCTTGCTCCGTTAGACGGGAAGTTAGTGCCCAAAACAAAAGAGCGAAAGCACTGACAGATGCACCTAATAGACATACTCCGTTCCATCCAAAAATTGTGTATATATTGGTTGAAGCAATTGAACCAGTTGCACTGCCAATAGAATAAAAAACCATGTAAGCAGCAGTAAGTCGACTTCTCGCTTCAGGACGTACTGTAAAAATCATACTTTGGTTGGTGACATGTACGGCTTGCACAGCGAGGTCAAGAAGAATAATACCAATAATCAATACGAACAGAGAGTGATCGATAAGGCTGATTAGGAACCATGATGCTAACAATAAAGCTAGGGCTATGCCTGTTGTTCGCTGCCCTATTCCTTGATCAGCCAGACGCCCAGCTCGAGTAGCAGCTAATGCTCCAGCCACTCCAGCAAGACCAAACGCTCCAATAGCAGTATGTGAAAGAGAATGTGGTGCCGCACTAAGAGGCAGAACCAATGAAGTCCATAGAATGCTAAAGGAAATAAAAATGAGCAGTGCCAGTATTCCACGAATAAGTAGGATCCTTTCCTGTATGAATAACAAGAGGACGGAATGTAATAGCTTCGGATAGGACATTGATGTTTGTTTGTGCTCTAAACCTGGTAATTTTCTGTATAATAAACTAACGATGAAGAGCATAAGTGCGGCAGAGGTTAGATAGACTAAACGCCAACCGCCTATATCCGTCAATATGCCAGCAAATGCTCGTGCAAGAAGGATTCCTATCACAACTCCACTAGTAACGAAACCTACTATGCGACCGCGCTCTGCCGGAGCAGACAATGTCGATGCGTATGCGACGAGTGTTTGTGTAACGGTAGCAAGCATTCCTACCACAGCCATCCCTATAAAAAGTACTGTACTCGAGGGTGCCAAACCAATAACAACAAGAGCAGCAACAGATATTAGCATTTGGCCAATAATCAGTCGCCGGTGGTTCAATAAATCACCGAGTGGAACTAGTAAGAGTAATCCTAGTGCATAGCAGACTTGGGTGATTGTAATTATAATGCCAATAGTTGAGTGATCGATCTTGAACTCATATGATAGAGCATCAAGCAACGGGTGAGCAAAGTATATATTTGCAACAGCCATCCCACAGGCGATTGCAAACAACAGTGCCATATAGCGAGACATGGTTGTGCTGGATCCTGATTGTAACCGATCATCGTGATGTTCAGCAATAATTGTTGTTTTTTCTTTAACCTTCCCCATTATTAACATCCCCTTTGTGCACCTAACAGTATAATATACTGAACGGTATAAAATGATCCTCAATAAATATAGCTAACAAAAAGTTATATTGTCAAGTGATTTATACGGATTTTTGAATGCTCCCCCTGGAAAACCATTACGATTTGACAAATCTACTTTGTTTAAATAAGATCATAATATACTAATCGGTATATAAAGGGAGGATTTTCTATGACTCGAATTCGGATAATTTACACGGAAGGGACAATAGATGAATCAAATCAATTATCAGGAAATAACGAATTAAGTGAAACATCATGGGGTGATTCACTATCTCCAAAATTGCTACAGACAAACGAACAGATTTTAAAAAGCTTCTTTGAAATTGTCAGATCAGGTTATAATCCCGAAAGAGTTGGGGTTTTTATGGCGAAGGAGGTAAGAGCGCATCAAATGAATTCAGAAAACATGGTGAAATAATTATAAGGTCACCTAGGAATTATGCTGATCGTATAAGAGAAATGATAGACTCATGGGAGAATTTTAAAATAGAAATTGAAGAATTTATTCCTCAAAATCAAAAAGTTTATGTCAGATGGAAGCAGACAGGAATGCATATTGGAGAGTATGAGGGTTATCTGCCTACAAATAAAGAGGTTGTTGAATTAGGTAGTGCCGTATACCGACTAGAGAATCAAAAAATAGTGGAATACTGGATTCAAGTGGACAGATTCGGAAGTATTGAGCAAATAAAAAAGAATCAAGAACAAGATTAATTATCTAGTAAGGAAATTTTTTTGAAAAGAGGGATTTATTATGGTTCGACAACGTGAATTTGATGAGGAAAGAGCATTAGATGATGCTATGCAGCTTTTTTGGGAGAAGGGGTACAAGGCTACCTCATTAAGCGATTTGACAAACAAAATGGGGATACAACGACCAAGTTTATACTCAGCTTTCGGAGACAAAGAGGAATTGTTTGAAGCCGCATTGCGCAAATATATAAAGCTACATTCTTCTGACATTCGAACAAAACTTCAAAACAATCTATCTGTAAAGGAAGCATTTCGCACATTTTTTGAAGATTTGGTTGAAGAGGAATATAAAGGAAGTCCGAGCAAGGGATGTTTTTGCATTAATACAATGGTAGAACTTGCACCTTACGATGAAAAATTTGAAATCCTTACAAGGGAACATCAGATGTATCTTTCGGTTATATTTCAAGAAACGATTGTCACAGGTATTAGCTCAGGAGAGCTCGAAAGCAGTCTAAACGCTAAAATGTTAGCACAGACACTAGTCGTTTCATTAATCGGACTTACAGTGTTAATGAAATCCCGTCCAGAGCGTTCATTTGTAGATAATTCTGTAGCGATGATATTATCATTATTAAAATAAATTCAGCCCATTTAGGGATGGGTCATTCTTTATAAATGAATTATGTCATAGAATACTACATCTGTGTCATTTATAAGGGCTATTACCAGTTATTGGACAAATTGCACTTCGTCGTAGCTTTGATGGTTTTAATCTAAACAACTACCAAATGAAATTATGGTCTCTTTTATAGCTGTTTCATTTTTTCTACTAGCTTTATATATTAAGTAAATAGCTTGACAAGGCATAGGGGTTTGACTTTCAAACCCTAGTCGTTCAAGATGCTGTCTATGGTCTGATCGTCTAACTTCATTGTCAGACAGGAAGCCTATCCCTTTTAAATCATAAATAAATTGAATAGCTAGGTCACTATGACCTACTTCGATTTTTGGTTTTATTTTCTGATCATTCTCCTTCTCAATCCACGCTTGAAAAGAGTACCCCAGTTTAAGTAAATCCAGGTTTCATCGTATAAATATTGAAAAGACATAGGGTGATTTATTGTTAAACCTTGGTGTTTATATAAACTGAACGTATCTTTTTTAATGAGTACAAATGCAATTTCTTTACTCATTGGTTTATTATAAACAATCCCAAAATCAGTTGATCCATCTAGTATATTTTGAATAATAAAATGTGAATGATCTGTGTTCAACTGTAAACGAATTTGGTCATGTTCTTGATAAAGCTTTTTTATAATGTCAGTGCTCATTTTTCTCCATAAAGAATAAGTAGCTGATATGGTTATTTGTAAAGCTTCCTCTCCTTCTTCATTCGCTATTTTTTTCGTTTTCTCCCACAAATCCATTTGACGTTCGGATCCCAGTGGAACGATCCTCAGAGTCAATCCACGAAAATAGGAATTAAATAAACCCAGCATGCAAGTGAATCCAGCATAAATTTAGTGATATCTATTTTCATCTGTTTCTTTATACTATTTATGAAATTTGGTGAAGATGTTTGGGTGTTTCTAGTTTCCTGGAGTATTGGATATGAGTTATGGAAGAGTGAACCTAAAATAATTTGGGGGTTAGTATTGGTGATTGGGAAAGCTACACAATATCTTCTTTTCACCTCAAAACCCAAAGAAAAACATTTAATTGTGGCAATAGAGGCAATTACAAAAAATTCTTCAGGTATAGAATAACAATAAAAAAACGCCTACGAAATCATTTGCGACTTCATAAGCGATTTTATTACTTAACAACGGAACCTGTTAGTTTATCCCACACTCTTTTTAGTATAATAAATCCGTTTATGCTTTTTATCCCTTAGTTTTTCAATATAACCTGTTCCAAATAGAACACCAGCTACAATAAACACAAATCCAATCAATTGTGAAGCAGTAATGGTTTCATTTAAGAAAAGTGCGGAGAATACAAGACCAAAAAAAGGAACAAAGTTATTAAATATGGCTGTTTGTCCTGCTCCTATCTGCTGAATAGCTGCATTAAAAACAATATACCCCACTCCTGTTGCCACTATCCCTGACACAATAAATAAAAAGTAAATAAACAAAGTGGCTGAAGTCATTTCACTGACTCCTCCAGGTTCAGTTATAAAACTAATAATCAACAAACCTATTGAACCTACTAGGTACATTATTGTTGTTACCTGTTTTGAATCGAGTGTTGCTGTTGCCTTTTTTACGAAAATAAAACTAATAGCTTGGACAAACATGGCAATAAATAAAATCAATTCTCCATGAGATAATTGCATATTACTAAATGAACCGCCCTGAATAAAAAAGACGCCAGTTAATGCGAGAATAAAACCAATCATTCGTAATTTTGTTAATTGTTCACCTAAAAAGAGGACGGCAAGTATTGCTGTTGTAAGTGGTACCAATGCAAGAATTAAAGAAGCATTCGAAGCATCAATCATTGTTAAGCCTACTGCCATAAGCAAGTGATGTAGAATTACACCAAATAACATTCCTAGTAGTGTATAAATCCATTCCCTTTTCGATAAACGACGAAATGATTTTCCAAGAACGATTATGATTAATGCCGTAATCCCAGCCATCATAATTCGAAATGCCGTCATTGTTTGTGGAGGTAAATCTTCCACCAATACTTTAATAATAACAATATTAAGTCCCCAAATAGCCGTGACAAAAAATACTAAACTGTAAGTTAGTAATAATCGTTTTTGATTCACAAGTTCTCCTCCTATCACTGTGGATTAGATTATTCAATCACCTTAAATTAGCAACATATCGTTTATCTGTCTTTCTATAAGAAAATCCCATATTTCCCCAACCTGAATGTATCTTTTCCATTTTTTACGCCAATCTCCCTCCAAGTGTAATGCTATGTTCAACAATAAGTGCTATTTTACTTTAACGTATATATAACACTCAACACATTTCTATAACACTTAACCTTTGTATTTTCATCTATGGAAATTTCCAGATTAAGATTTACTTATCAGCATTTTTTCACCTCATAGAAGAATAGCATGATTAAAATTCATTTAAGTGTTAAAATAAATTTATTATCATCTACTATATGAAATGGAACTATAACACTAAATAAATGTATAACACTTAGAGGGGATTTATGGTGCAAATTGATATTCAAAGAAATATAGGAGTATCACTATCTAAACAAATATATCAATCCATTGTTGACCGTATCCGTTCAGGACTTTTGGAAGAAGGATTGAAGTTGCCTTCCGTACGCAACCTTTCCAAACAACTGGAAGTAAGTTTGGTTACAGTTGTCAAGACGTACAAGCAATTAGAACAGGATGGTTTTGTTACTTCTATCCAAGGAAAAGGTACTTTTGTGAAAATAAAAGAGAAAAAGCGAGAAAAAGAAGCAATTCCTTCATATGATTGGCAATTATCGCTTCAAGATTATTTGCCCAGATCTCAGTTTGCTCGTTATCATATTGCCCCTCAAAAAGTTCATCTTTCATCATCAATGATAGATCCTAAACTTCTTCCAAATAGATATTTCGAGCATGAGGTTCAACAGGTTCTTTCAGAAAACCCAGAGTTATTGTCTATATATGGAAATATTCAAGGTGATAGTCAACTAAGGAATGAAATGTCTGAGTATTTAAAAAGGTCAGGGGTTCTCTCTACACCAGAAAACATCTTAGTTACAAGTGGTCTTCAACAAAGTATAGATCTTATTGCTCGTACATTTGTTGGATCTGGGGATGTGGTGGTAATGGAAGCACCTACCTACCCAGGGGCAATTGATATTTTTCGTGGAAGAGGTGCTACCATACTCACGGTTCCTATTGATAAAGATGGAATGCGAATAGATATACTCCAAAATGTGTGTGAAAAACATAAACCAAAAGTTATCTTTACGATTCCTACATTTCATAATCCAACAGGTGTTGTTATGTCTCTAAAACGACGTAAGCAGTTACTTGATATAGCTAGGAGCATCCATTGTATTATTGTAGAGGACGATCCATGCAGCGAGATTTATTTTGAAAAAAAACCACCTGTCACCCTTAAAAGTATGGATCAGTTCGGGAATGTGATTTATTTGAGAGGATTAAGCAAAACTATTGCACCAAGTTGTAGAATAGGAATATTAACAGCTTCTGGCTCCATTTTCAATCGTTTATTAGCTGCAAAGGCAAATGCTGATTTAGGAAGCCCTTTACTCACACAAAAGGCAATTCTTCCCTTAATTAACTCTAAAAGAATGATAGACCACACAAAGAAGTTGCGGACGGCTCTAAAAATTCGAAGAGATTTAGTTCTTGATTTACTTACAAGTCTTTCTCCTGAGGGTGTATCTTGGACGATACCAGAGGGAGGATTAAATTTATGGATCAGTTTACCATCTTGGATAGATAGTTACTTTCTTTTATCAGAAGCAAAAAAACAACAGATTACATTTTTACCGGGAACAGCATGTTTTACGTCCGGGCAAGAAAATAATCATTTGCGGATTAGTTACTCTTATATAAACGAGGAATTATTAACTCATGGAATTACAGCATTATGTAATATACTTCATGCTATGATTTCATCCAAAAAGATAAGTGAAACACCCAATACACCATATTTTTAGGATGAAGCATTCATTGAGGTTCCATTTTAATTGTTACATGACCATTTCTTATAAAGCCCGATTTCTAAATAAACTCCAATTCCTAATTTGGAATAAAAGGGGTAGCGTCGGGAAAATGCGCTTAACATTGTAAATCCGCATTTTCCTGACGCTACCCCATAAGATGTATTAAAGGCTAATCTTTTCAATTCCGCATTTTCCCTGATGCTATCCCTTTATATTCAACTATGTAGTATGTTTTAACATATATATCAAAAATAACATTAAAACATATGTCAATTTATATGTTGATACACATATTGATGATAAGTAAGAGGATTCATTGGCAGTCCTAAACCGACTATTGATCTTCAACAATACCAGCTAATAGAAGGTCAAGAGGTAGGACTAAAAA
>NZ_JAIBLJ010000044.1 GCF_020179385.1 Alkalihalobacillus sp. YIM B00296
TATCCTCCGCTTAGTGCCCCGACAATCGATTCTGTTTTCTCAATAGACTCCGCCACCCCTATGGAATAGGAAAGGCTTTTTAGTTTTTCTAGCGTAATGGCAATCGTCCGTTCATCAATCTCTCCAACAATTTGTTCCCCGTGAATGTCATAAAACCTTGAACATATATCACCAATAGCACCTTTGGCATTCAAATAATTGAGATCGCTTTCACCAAAGAATCCAGAAAATACAAGGTTGGAAGAGCTAACTGGTGTACCAACACCCACAACGGCAATCGTCAAATTCTCCCATAAGCTAATAATGTCCTGAAAATATTTTGATTCTACGATTTCTTTTTTACTCTGAGGGGAAGGAACAATAGCTGCCGCATCGATAAAATTGGCATGTCCCTTGTATGCTTTGGCGTAAGAATAGACGATCGTATTGACGTGATGTTCGACAGGCATCTTTCCCGGTCCCCCTACTAATGGGACAAACTCTACATCTCTTTTTTTTGAGACTCCTAAGGCGTCCACCATTTTTCCAAGAGTACTGCCCCAGGCAAAGCCAACGACATCGCCATCTTTCATAATGCCGTCGATTAAATGAACGGCTGATTCCCCTAATTTTTGTTGTCGCTCATCTTTTGTTTCCGTTGTTTCAGCAGGAACAACTACTACCTCTTTTAAACCAAACTTATCTTGTAATTGTTGTTCTAAATTCACTTGCTCCCTGTAATCACCTTTAATTGTAATTTGGACAATGCCTTCATCTCTTGCTTTTTGGAGCAAGCGTGTAATTGTTGTACGATAAATGCCCGTTTTGTTAGCGATTTCACTTTGAGTCAAATTGTCCTCATAATACATTTTCGAAACCTTTATTAACCGCCGCTGTTCATCCCAATCCATTTACTCACCCCTCTTTGCACATTTGTGCATATATTTAATCATTTGTGTTAACTTGTTGTTATACATAATAATGGAGTAATGTAAGCGCAGTCAATGAAATATAAAGAAAAATAGAAATTTGTGTATATTTTGCACATTTGTGCATTAGGACTAAAAGAAACCCAGTACTCTCAATTTAAAGTACCGGATTTCCTTTTGGCTTAATTTTTTCTAATACATAGTTTTAATAAACTCAATTCACTTAGTAAATTAAAGATATTATCTGTTTGTTCCTCATAGTAAAAGGTCGTGCTTCAAACCTCCGAATGACATGCATATGATAATGTCTAAAGTTATTGAATTCACTACCACTTTGCAATAATGAAGTATGGATATATAGTATACCGTATTAAATAAAGAAGAAGCCCTCTCACTTAGAGTGACTTCTATTACTACTTACTTATTACCGCTTATTGACATCAAACGTCTATGACTATTGAAACATTTTCCATGCTGCTCATCACAATACCACTTTGCCTTTTTCTTCCCTTAGCTCGTTTTTCTTCGACCGAAACAATTCTCCAAATGCTGCACCTCCTAAAATCAACAAAGCCCCGGCTATTTGCACAAGACTTAACTTTTCTCCTAAAATGGCAGCTGAAAAAATCAATGCCGATAGCGGCTCCAAATATCCGAGGATTGACACTGTCTGAACGGGCAAACCACCAATGGAAGAAAAATAAAAATAGCAACCGATTCCAGTACATACAACGCCTAATAGCAGTATGGGAATCAGATTTCCTTGCATAATGTTGACTGAAAATCCTTGCTTTAAACCTATAAAAATTGCAACCGTTATAAAGCTAGTAAATAACTGGCACATGGCATTTTCAAGTCCTGTTATGCTTTTTGCCTTTTTATTGAAAACCACCATAATGGCATATGTGATTGCTGATAAAATTCCACAAATCAATCCCCAAGAAGTTCCATCCTGCGACAAAGCTTGCCCGTTTACACAAAGCATTCCAATTATTACAGCAAGAAATCCAAATAGTTTGGCACTTGTCATCTTTTCCCTAAATATAACGGGAGAAAGAACCATGACGATAACAGGGCCGCAATAATAAGCAAGGCTTGCAATGCTTACACCTATTTGTGCGTAAGCTTCAAATAAAAACATCCAGCTTGCACCCATCGCCATGCCGGAAATCACTAAATACAAAAAGTGTGATTTGTTTTTCCAAAACTGTACTTTCTGCTTAGATAGTGCAAATACTAAAATCAGAAAAATGATACCTATCAAAGTCCGCAAAAAAACGATTTCATAGCTGTTCAATAAAATATAACTTGCAACAATTCCGTTGGAGCCAAACAGGAGCAATGCGACTATATATTTGAAATATGCACTTTTCACTTTAATCACCATTCTTTTTCTGAATTTTACAATTCAATAACAGTGGGAGTCTGCTTTGTATAGATTTGACGATCTCCTTTGTTTTGACCTTCATATATCCGGTTGTAGTCCCATCGCTACATCCCTTTCCTAACTTGAATTTTTGATAGTAATAACATATCATGTTCACATGTATTACAAAAACGAATGTTTCTCATGATATGTATGACAAAAACAGATGGGAAAGGAAAAGAGTATGAATATCCAAAAATATATGGCATTTGTCAAAGTAGTAGAATTTGGTAACTTTACAAGAGCTTCCGAAGCATTGGACTATACACAGTCTGGGATCAGCCGTATGATTAACGATTTAGAAACGGAATGGGGAGTTACCCTTTTTGAAAGAGGACGTACCGGTATCAGTTTAACCTCGGATGGCTTAAAGTTACTGCCCCAATTAAAGCGAATCTGTAATGAGCATGAAATCTTAATGACTCATGTCGCAGACTTACACGATATGCAGTCTGGGATGATTCGTATTGGGACATTTTCCAGCGTAGCAACCTATTGGCTCCCTAACATTATTAGAATTTTTAAGAAGGATTACCCAAAGATAGATTTTGAACTTCTGCTTGGTGATTATACAGAAATTGAAAGCTGGATTTCAAATGGACGTGTTGACTTCGGATTTGTGCGGCTACCGTCAAAAGCAGAATTTGAAACTATCTTTATGGAACAAGACCGTTTGCTGGTAGTGATTCCGCAAAATCATCCACTTGCTAATTACGAAAAGTTTCCAATCAACGACTTATTGAACAGTCCGTTTATGCTATTAGAAAAGGGAGCAAAAGCAGAAATCTCTGAAATTTTTGAGATGCACCATATTTCACCGCAAGTTAATTTTACAACATGGGATGACTATGCAATTTTGGCTATGGTGGAAAACGGGCTAGGAATCAGTATATTACCAGAATTGATTTTACAGCGTATTCCTCACAAAATTATAGCGAAAGAGCTTGAAGTTCCTGCTTTTAGAAATATTGGTATCGCTACGAGAGAGCAACAATCACTTTCCCTTGCGTCCAAGAGATTTTTAGAATATTTATCATATAGAAACAGGGAGTGAAAAAGTGTGGTGAGAAACATTTAATAACATTTTGAAAACACCACATCATTTTAATCCCGATTTCTGTTTCTACTTACTTAAACACACATGACAGTCTGTTTGAAATATCTCAAATTAGTGGTTCGCGCTTGCTAATACTTAATAACCTTTTTTGACTTCCCTAACTCTCTAAGATTATAAATGTTTTTATAAGCATTTATAAATATATTTCCATAGGGATCGCCATGTTTAGGATGAAATAAAATAGAGTAGGTAATGGGATTCACTAAATTATGTAAAATTATCGCCTGAAGGTATGACCTTGAAGTACAGGGAATCTGACATGCCTGAAGTGGAATTGCGGGAAACTTTTTTTGATTCAGTCTCTTTTCTTACAACATTAGAGGTGGACGATAATACAAAAAAACTATGTTGATGTAGGAAGTGGTTTCGGGACATTTTTAATACCTGTAGCAAAAATCATTTCTGGTTCTACCGTTGGTATAGTTATTAATCAGGAATACCTGGATATATGCAGCAAACGGGTGGCGGAGGCAAACCTTCAAAACATTCATTTAATCAAAGGGGATTTATCTGATAAAAATACGGTCAAGAAAATATCTCAAAGTTTTTCAGAAGTGGATTATATCAGCTTGTTTAATATGTTGCACTGCGAAGAACCCTTTGAACTTCTAATAAGGACGACATGAATGTTAAAAACAAAAGGTAAGATAGGGATCATTATTGGAAATCACATAAAACCCCAAGAGGGCCTTCTATGTCTATTCTTCCATCTCCAGTTAAAATTAAATGTTTGGGAGAACAAGCAGAATTAATTTTTCTAAAACAAATAGACCTCTCCCCCTATCACTTTGGGTTGTTATTTGAAAAATAAAAAGAAGTACGTCCCCTCCCTTTAAAAAGGAAGGGGACGTACTTCTTTTTGGGGGATCCCAAACTTCATTCCATTAAACCAAATTCAAGTCTTCCAGATTACTGCCCTTTTCTGGTTAAAATTGCCCATAGTTATTGAAGCATAAGCTTACTAAATCGGCAAACTTATGCTTCAAGGCACACATAAAAAAAACCACCATGGGTATGTATGGTGGAGACGGTGGGAGTCGAACCCACGTCCAGAAATATCGGCACTTAAGCTTCTACGAGCGTAGTCGATATATTGGCATTTCGCCATCACTTCAGCCTATCGACAGGCATCCGTGTGGCTAGCCTGGTTGTTCTCTTCCTTCATCCTCAGGCGGTGGAATCCGGCGTAGCCCACTTAGGTTGAGTCCCTTACCCTAGCACATGGGCGATGCAGGGAGGAACCGCAAAGCTACTGTTACGCAGCTACTGCGAAGTTGTTGTTTTCTTTGCCAGTTATAGGCGTTGGCGTTTTTACGAGGCCGACCCCCTCGGCTCGCAACTTAAGCTCGACCTATCCCTGTCGAATCCGTAACGTCCCCATATGAAATGAGCGTTACTGAAAGTTGCTTAATTACTATGTTCGAAAATTTACGTTCATCATTTGATGATTTTTCGAACATCCTTACTGGCGACAACTTCTATTATAACACATCGAATGTATGTTGTTAATAGTATTATCTTACATCTTCTGGCGTTCTCGGAAAGCTTTTTCGATTTCACGTTTTGCCGTCTTACGTTTCAAGTCCTCACGCTTATCGTATTTCTTCTTCCCTTTTCCGACTCCGAGTAGGACCTTCGCAAACCCGTTCTTGATATAAAGCTTCAATGGTACGAGCGCATATCCGGATTCTTTGGAAACACCAATTAATTTACTGATTTCTTTTTTGTGAAATAGCAGTTTACGTGTACGCAAAGGGTCGTGGTTATAGCGGTTTCCTTGTTCGTAATGGCTGATATGCATATTATGAAGGTAAACTTCACCATTTTGGACACGTGCGAAAGAATCCTTTAAATTGACTCTTCTTGCACGAATCGCTTTGATTTCAGTCCCTTGCAGGACGATCCCGGCTTCGAACGTATCTTCGATGATGTAATCGTGTCTAGCCTTTTTATTTTGTGCGATCAATAATCCTTCATGACGTGCCATAACTTCGTTCCCCTTTCAAACTGCATGTTACATTTTAACAACATAGGTCAAGGAAAGTCAAGAATTCTACCCGTTATATAAGCAGAACCTCATCCAGCTTTTGAATGAGGTTCAACCTGATTATCGGCGCTTCTTCTTTTTCCCTTTTTTCTTTTTCTGGGCATCTTTATAAAATGGTTTGTTCCCTTTCTTTTTGCGGGAGGATGATCCTTCTTTCTGTCTCTTTTCTTTCGTAGGGCTCTTGCCTCCACTCGAGATCACACGAGCGCGGTCTCGACGCCTCCGTTGAGCAGGTGCTTTCATACCAACGATTTCAAAATCGATTGCACGTTCATCGACGTTGACAGCCAATACACGGATCTGAAGCTCATCACCGATCCGGAACACCTTCCCAGTACGTTCACCGATCATTGCATATTGCTGCTCATTGAAATGATAGTAATCATCGGTCAAGTAGCTGACATGGACAAGGCCTTCAATCGTATTCGGAAGCTCGATGAACAATCCGAAGTTCGTAACACCGCTGATGACTCCCTCAAATTCTTCCCCGATTTTATCTTGCATGAATTCGGCTTTTTTCAGATCATCTGTTTCACGTTCCGCATCAACCGCACGACGTTCCCGTTCAGACGCATGCTGGGCGATTTCCGGCAATTCCTCTTTCCAGTGGCTGACTGTTTTTTCATCTGTTTTCCCTTCAATCAAGTATTTCCGGATCAGACGGTGGACAATCAAGTCAGGATAACGGCGGATCGGTGACGTGAAGTGTGTATAAAATTCAGTGGATAATCCATAATGCCCGTGATTTTCCGGCTCATAGCGCGCTTGTTTCATCGAACGCAGCATGACCTTGCTGATGACCGCTTCCTCAGGTTCACCTTGTACCTCTTCTAAGATCTGTTGAAGGGCTCGCGGATGGATTGAATTTGCTGAACCGCGGACCACGTATCCGAAATTCGTGATGAACTCTAGGAAGTTCGTCAGTTTTTCCTCATCTGGGTCTTCGTGAATCCGGTACATGAAAGGTACCTTCATCCAGTGGAAATGTTCTGCTACCGTTTCGTTTGCCGCTAACATGAATTCCTCGATCAATTTTTCTGCAACAGTTCTGTCACGTAATACGACATCGACAGGCTTTGATTCTTCATCGACAAGAACTCTTGCTTCACTGAAGTCAAAGTCGATCGCTCCACGTTCGAAACGTTTTCTACGTAAAACTTCGGCTAGCCCACCCATCAAGTCAAAAAATGGGACAAGCTCTTTATACCGCTCAAGCACCTCTTCGTCTTCACGCAATAAAATTTTTCGGACATCTGTATAGGTCATCCGTTCATTCGTACGTATCACACTTTGGAAAATATCGTGGTTGACCACTTCTCCATCGGGTGTAATTTCCATTTCACAAGATAGCGTCAAACGGTCGACTCTCGGATTCAAACTGCAGATCCCGTTCGATAGACGATGCGGGATCATTGGTATGACACGGTCGACAAGATATACAGAGGTACCACGCTCAACGGCTTCCTTATCAATTGGAGAGCCTTCCGTGACATAATGGCTGACATCAGCGATATGGACACCGAGCTTGTAGTTCCCGTTGTCTAGCTTCATCACATTGACTGCATCATCCAAGTCCTTCGCGTCAGCCCCATCAATCGTCACGATCGTTTCATCCCGTAAGTCGCGACGGTCAGTAAGATCAGCAACATCGATTTCATCCGGAACAGAGTTTGCGTGATCCAGTGCCTCTTTAGGGAATTCCCTCGGGAGTCCGTGTTTATAGATGATCGACAGAATATCGACTCCAGGATCATTCTTGTGTCCTAGGATCTCGATGACTTCTCCTGTCGCACTAGACCGGCCCTCAGGGTAGTTCGTTATTTTTACAAGTACCTTATGTCCATCGACCGCATTGTTGATCGCTTCCTTCGGGATGAAGATGTCATTCGGGATCCGTTTGTCATCTGCTTCGACAAACCCGAAGCTTTTACTATCGATGAATGTACCGACTACCTGCGTCACACCCCGCTCAAGGATCCGGATTACCGTTCCTTCTGGCTTTGCATCACCAGGTCGAGAAGAGATCCTCACGAGGACTGTATCCCCGCTCATCGCTCCATTCAGGTCGGACGGTGAGATGAATACATCCTTTTCACCTTTTTTTTCTGGTAGCAGGAATGCGAATCCTTTCGCATGTCCTTGAAGCTTCCCTTTAATCAGGTTCATGCGCTCCGGTACACCATATCGGTTGCTTCGGGTCCGGACGATGTCCCCTCTTTCCTCCATCTCGTTCAGAGTAATCACGAGTTCTTTGAATTCCTCCGCGTGATCCAGGTTGAGCTCTTGCTCGAGTTCCTGGACAGTCAGCGGTTTATAGGCTTCTTCTTTCATAAATGCTAATATTCTTTCTTGATCCATTCTGCTTGTTTCCCTCCTCCGTAGTTAACTGATTATAGGTTAAAATTAGAAACGTTATGTGTCGGAAGATCAATCAATTTGTTGATTTTTTGAACTTCCGTTACGACCAATCAAGACTGTTGAGGAACGCAAGAACATCCTCGTGAAGCTGTTCTTTTTCCTTATCCAATGTAATGACGTGACCAGATTCCTCATACCATTTCAAATCTTTCTGATCGGATTCAACGGAATCGTAAATGATATTCGCACTGTCCGTATTGATCATTTCATCATGCCTTGCTTGCACGACAAAAGTCGGCGTATAGATCATATCGATGTTATCGCGGACATCTGCAATCAAGTCTTGCAGAGCCTTCAATGTTTCCATTGGTGTTTTTTTGAATTCTTCCATCTCTTCTTCAATTTGTGCTTCTGATTTGCCCTCATAATTCTTATATTCTCTTGCGTAATCCAGCACACCTTCATACATGGTTTCTTCACTTTTGATATACATAGGCGCACACATCGGAACGATTCCTTTTACAGTTGATGTATACCCTAGTTTCAAGGAAAAAACGCCTCCGAGGGAAAGACCGGCTACGGCAATTTCCTCATAGCCTTTTTCTTTCAGCTCGTTATAACCTTTCATGACGTCCTGCCACCAATCAACCGGACCAGTATGTACTAGTTCCTCTGGTGGTACGCCATGCCCTTTATACTGTGGTGCTAAACAGGAATAGCCCTCTTTTTGCAGGAATCGGCCTAGCATACGAACGTCTGCTGAATTCCCCGTAAAACCGTGTAGTAATAAGACTCCCCGGTCTCCGCCTTCAAAGAAAAATGGTTTTGGTGAAACGATTTTCATGATGTTACCTCTCCTTTAACTCCATCTGTTTCTGTATCTGTCAAAAATCTGTAAACATGCCGGATAACGTCTTCCTGTTCGACATCGTGGCATACAATATGTTTTGACTTAGGTAGCAGGATGATTTCTTTGTTCTTAGAGCGAATAGTGTTGTAAATATAATGCGCACTTTTTTTCGGTACCACACCATCACATTCCCCCTGCATGATGAGGGTCGGGGTAGTGATTTTCTTCAAATAGGGACGCAAAGATCGGATGAGGCTTCGAAACTGAAAAGTCATCGACAACGGGGTTCCTTTGAATTTTCGTAAGTACCGCTGAAACATTTCGTTTTCCTTTAAGTTACCTTTGAAAAGATCTTGCACCATCGATTTGATATCCTGTACTAATCGGGATACGCTTACATAATGAGCTGCTGCACTCAAGAGCACCAGCCGATCGATTTTATTGGAAGCAGCAAGATAACCTGCAATGATCCCGCCCATAGAAAAACCGACTACATAGATTTTGTCACATTTGCGTTGTAAAGCCCCAAGCTCCATTTCAGCCGTCTGGATCCACTCTTGATACGTAACACGCTCCATTCTGCCATTGCCTATATCATGACCCGGAAAAGTTGGTGAAACAACAAGCCAATCCGTATTTTCTTTTAAAAAAGTGACCAGCGGTTCGACCTCAAAAGGGCTTCCGGTAAAACCGTGCAGACATAGACAACCAATCATGCTAGTGCTCCTTCATTTCTTTCTAATAGTTTGCCCCTTGTAAGAATCATTAAAACGTATGTACCTGAATCCGTTTAGGAAAATAGAAAAAGATTTTAGCGCTTCATTTTTGGTTTCGGGTTTTCATGGTCTGAAGCGTTTATGAGCACCTCAAATTCGGGTTTTCGTGATTTCATGGTCTCATGAAGCCCTTTTGAGCTAGCCTCACCATCCAAGACCTTGGTCATTTCGGTACCCTTCGAAATAAAATAAATAAAACAGCAAGCTTTTACACTTGCTGTTTGCGAATACAAATTAATATACGTATGCCAACAAAATGGTAAGGATAAAGAATAATACCGCTAATACGATCGTTAACTTTTGGAACACGGCATCGATACCGCGAGCTTTTTGCTTACCGAAAAGCTGCTCTGCTCCACCTGTAATCGCACCGGATAATCCAGCACTCTTACCAGACTGAAGTAATACGACAGTTATGATTGCAAGCGCATCAATAATTAATAACACCATCAAGAATGTTTCCAACTCATCCACCTCCAACAAAACACAATCCAGTACTATAAATGTATCACAATGAAGATAGCAAATTCAACAAAAATCGCTAATGATGGGTACCAGGCACCATTTTAGATCCCATGGGTCACAAAGCCTCCGATTTGGTGCCTGCAACAGTTTGGAGCCTCTTGCAGCGCAAGGACTTTGTTTCGGTGCCTGGTACATCTCGCTGGTTCCACAGCTATTTAATGTAAAAGCTGGCCCCGTCGTTGACCTCTATATGATCGTATTGTTTAAGATCTTCCATGAGTTTGAATAACGCTTCGTCTTTTCGTTTCGCTTCGATCATACAGTCGATTCGATCCACACTTCCTTTAATTTCATTCAAGAAATCCATGAACATTTCAACATCCACAAAATCACTATGCGCTCTGAATTGTTTTTCGTTTTTCGGGCTGGAAATATGCATTTTGACAGGAAGAGGTGAAGGCGACCATGTGTTTACAATCCGATCCCATTGAGCTTCCCAATGCTTATTTTCATGATGTGCAAGATGGTGGTGATAATCGAAAACGAGTGGTATCCCCAACTTTTCGCACACATAGAGCGTATCCTCGAGATGGAACGACTTATCGTCATTCTCCAGGATGATCATATTTTGAATGACTGTAGGAACGAGCATCCAGTTTTGAATGAACCGTTCTAATGCAAGGACTCGATCCCCATAAACACCTCCGATATGAAGAACACATCGATGTTTCGGGTTTATATTCATTCCCTCCAGAAGCCGTTTATGTAAAATCAACGTTTTCACCGTCATTTTCAGTACTTCATTTTTCGGTGAATTGATCAATACAAAATGGTCTGGGTGAAAGTCAACTCTCATTTCTTTTTCCGCTACAAACTTTCCTATTTCTTCTAAACAGTCCACGATCGCCGCCATGTAGTCCCAATCTGGCAGCCCTTCAAATGTAGCTAAAGGAACCAATCTGGATGTCATTCGATAAAATCGGATATCATGTGCTGCATTATGACGCAAAATCCTTAAAGTGTTATGGAGATTTGATCGTGTAATTCTTTCAAGCTTCAATATCGCTGCATTTTCGTTCTCGATTTTCGAAAATTTTTTTATCGTCATTGTTTGAGAAGGTGATGAGTTCGGAACCTTTAGGGTCATTGCTACATAACCAAGGCGTACAAATGTCATTTGGATGTTCCTCCGTTCAACCTGTTACGAGTAGTATGTCAAAAGGCATGGAAAATGATGATCAACATATTTTCACTTGACGTCACCCATATTAAAATCATGGAGGTGTTTACGCGATGAGAAGAAAAGAACGAGCACGCGAAAAAGAACTTCCAACCGCAACCAACATGAACCCAGCATTTACGGTTCAAAGCGATGCCTTCCAACCACTCGATCTACTCATTACGCAAGCTGATAATGGGCTCGAGCAAGAACGAAGCGATATTCACACCGATAACGAAGACATGTAGCTTGGCGTGTGCCAGGCACCACATCCAATCCCTTGTAGCCCAAGGATCTTAAAATGGTGTCTGGTACATTCCAGCAATCCTTGGGAGAGTACAGCGGAATTATCGTGCCTGGTACAAAAAAGCAATAAAAAGAACCCTGAAGGCCGTAGTTAATGGCTTTCGGGGTTCTTCCATGATTCTAGCTTACTTCTTCACGTTGTAGAATGCGTCTTTCCCTGCATAGATCGAGGTGTAATCAAGTTCGTCTTCGATTCGTAGCAACTGGTTGTACTTCGCTACACGGTCTGTACGGGATGGCGCACCTGTCTTAATTTGTCCAGCATTTGTAGCAACAGCGATGTCTGCAATCGTGCTATCTTCCGTTTCACCAGAACGGTGGGAGATGACTGCAGTGTAACCTGCACGCTTCGCCATTTCGATCGCATCGAACGTTTCAGTCAATGTGCCGATCTGGTTGACTTTGATCAAGATGGAGTTACCGACTTTGCGTTGGATCCCTTCAGAAAGCTTCGATGTATTCGTTACGAACAAGTCGTCACCTACCAGCTGTACGCGGTCTCCGATAGCAGCCGTAAGCTTCTCCCATCCTTCCCAGTCGTTTTCGTCTAGTCCGTCTTCGATTGAGATGATCGGATATTTAGAAGTCAACTCTTCATACCAGGCAACCATTTCTTCTGAAGTCTTCGTCACACCTTCGCCAGACAGGTGATACTTGCCATCTTTATAAAGCTCGGAAGAAGCTACATCCAATGCAAGCTTCACTTCTGCGTCAGGCTTGTATCCTGCTTTTTCGATCGCTTCGATGATCGTCGAGATCGCTTCTTCGTTCGAAGATAGGTTAGGTGCGAATCCACCCTCATCTCCAACCGCCGTATTCAAGCCCTTGTCCTGTAATACTTTTTTCAATGTATGGAAAATTTCTGCTCCGACACGAAGTGCTTCACGGAATGATTCAACCCCGACTGGCATGATCATGAACTCCTGGATGTCCACGTTGTTGTCGGCGTGCTCTCCACCGTTCAAGATGTTCATCATCGGTGTTGGAAGAGTTTTTGCGTTGAACCCACCAAGGTAGTTGTAAAGAGAAACATCAAGGTGATCTGCAGCAGCATGAGCAACAGCCATGGAGATACCTAGAATCGCGTTAGCGCCAAGCTTTCCTTTGTTTTCTGTTCCATCTAACTCCAACAATTGCTTATCGATGGCAACCTGGTCAAGCGCATCAAAAAATACGAGTTCAGGCGCGATCACTTCGTTGACATTGTTGACTGCATTCAAAACACCTTTTCCTAAGTAACGGTCTTTGTCGCCATCACGAAGTTCAACCGCTTCGTATTCACCTGTGGAAGCTCCACTCGGTACAAGGGCACGTCCACGAGCACCTGACTCTAACCAGACTTCAACCTCTACAGTCGGGTTACCACGAGAGTCTAAAACTTCACGTGCAAAAATATTAACGATATTCGATGTCATAACTTTTCATCTCCTTGGTTTTATTAAAATATTTGTTCAAACATGGACGAATCAGATACAACAAGGGAAGGGTTTAAGGGCCTATATTGATACCAGCTAAAAACGTTACGTCCTGTGACAACGCAGATTGTTCATGGTGTACGTCAAAGGACCTGAAATTCGCCGATAGTAATTGGGTGATCTTAAACTTCCTTAATCAGGGTTTTCCCTGTCATTTCTTTCGGCTGCATCCCGCCAAGCAAGTCCAGCACTGTCGGCGATAAGTCTGCTAAAATTCCATCATCCCGGAGGTTCACACCTTTTTCCGTCACGATCACTGGTACAGGGTTCGTCGTATGGGCTGTCATCGGCTTATCATCCATCGTGATGACCTCATCTGAATTTCCGTGGTCAGCTGTGATGATCGCGGCTCCACCTTTTTCTACTATCAAGTCGACGATTTTTCCGAGACATTCATCTACTGCTTCAATCGCTTTGATTGTAGGCTCAAGCATTCCAGAGTGTCCGACCATATCCGGATTTGCGAAATTCAAGATGATCACATCATGCTTGTCCGCATGAAGTTCATCAAGCAACGCATCAGTCACTTCATAAGCACTCATTTCCGGCTTTAGATCATATGTTGCCACTTTCGGTGAATCGATGAGGATCCGTTCCTCACCAGGGAATTCGTTTTCCCTGCCACCACTGAAAAAGAAGGTGACATGAGGATATTTCTCTGTTTCAGCAATCCGCAGCTGCTTATAATTCTGCTGGGATAAAACTTCACCAAGAGTGTTATCCAAGTTCGTCGGCTTGAATGCAACCTCCCCATCCACTGATTCACTGAAATGGGTCAGACAGACGAAGTGCAGATCCTTCGGCAGTTTATCACCGCGATCGAACCCACGGAAGTCTTCATTTGTAAAGACTTGTGAAATCTGAATGGCACGGTCTGGACGGAAATTGAAGAAAATGATCGCATCATCGTCCTCAATTGTCGCAACCGGAGAACCGTCTTCTTTCGTAAGGACGGACGGCAGGACGAACTCATCATGAATTCCATTTTCATAGGAATCATCGACAAGTTCAAATGGATCTACATATGAGGGGCCTTCACCATAAGTCATCGCACGGTAAGAGCGTTCTACGCGATCCCAGCGCTTATCCCGATCCATTGAATAATAACGCCCTGATAGTGTTGCGATTTCTCCAACACCATATTCATCCATTTTTTCCTGGAGTGCTTTGATATAGGTCTTAGCTGTTGTCGGCCCGACATCACGCCCATCAAGAAACCCATGTATATACACCTTTTCGACATTCTCTTTCGCTGCCAGTTTCAATAGTGCGTATAGGTGGTCGATATGACTGTGGATCCCTCCATCTGAAAGCAGTCCAAAAATATGGAGCGCAGTGCCTTTCTTTTTCACATGGTCCATGGCATCCAAGAAGGTTTGCTTTTCATAAAACTCGCCTTCTTTTATCGATAGATTGACACGCGTCAAACTTTGATACACGATCCGGCCAGCCCCGATGTTCAAATGACCGACCTCAGAGTTCCCCATCTGTCCTTCAGGAAGACCGACCGCTTCCCCGGAAGCCTTTAGCTGGGAATGGGGGAACTCGTTCCAATAACGATCGAAGTTCGGTTTTTTCGCCTGAGCGACAGCATTTCCTTTCGTTTCATCCCGTAACGCGAACCCATCAAGAATGATGAGTGCGACTGGTTTTTTAGCCATTATTTACAACCTCCAACAACTGTAGGAAAGACTGAGGCTTCAAACTGGCCCCGCCGACAAGTGCACCGTCGATATCCGATTGGCTCATCAATTCATCGATTGTTTCCGGTTTCACACTGCCGCCGTATTGGATTCGCACTTGTTCAGCGATATCTTTCGAAAACTTCTCGACAATTACACTCCGGATGTATGCACAAACTTCATTCGCATCTTCAGCAGTCGCTGATTTACCTGTCCCAATCGCCCAAATCGGCTCATAAGCGATAACTGTCTTTGCAACTTGTTCTTCAGAAAGTCCGCTTAGCGCTTGCTCGACTTGCGTTTTGACATGGGACTTCGTTTCATTGTTCTCACGTTGTTCGAGAGATTCACCGACACAAACGATCGGCACAAGGTCATGCATAAAGGCAGCGTGCACCTTCTTGTTGACAGAGCTGTTCGTTTCATTAAACATTTCGCGGCGCTCCGAATGGCCGATAATAACATATTCAACCTTCAGATCTTTCAATGCTGCCGGACTGATTTCGCCTGTAAATGCTCCGCTTTCTTCGAAATGCATGTTTTGTGCACCTATATGGAGCTTCGTATCAGCTGTTTCGTTCACCAAAGCGTTCAAAAAGAGGGCAGGGGCACAAATGACCGAATCGATTTTATTTTCATCCGGTACCAGACCTGATATCTCTTTTACAAAGCTCTTGGCTTCCTCCAATGTTTTATGCATTTTCCAATTTCCTGCGATAATCGGTTTACGCATCCTTCAAGGACCACCTTTCATTTAGTTTGGCTCAGTTATTCTTTATTGTTGATTTTTGCGGGCGATCCACAAACCTCCCTCGCTTGCACAGGAGGTGCTGGCTTCGACGTTCACCAAAGGACGTGGTGGTTTTTAGTCGAAGTCGCTGGCAAACTCGCTTGTTTCACTTTTCCCGCAGGAGTGAGGATTTCTTAGATTTAACAAAGGCCTTCGTTTATTCATTGTCTAAAAAGCTTCATAGGCAAATTAGTATCAATACCGGTTAAAAAGCGTCACGTCCTATGAAGTACTAGCATCTCCTGTGCGATTGAACATCCTCTTATTTGTCTTTTAACGCTGCGACACCTGGCAAAACCTTACCCTCCATAAATTCAAGAGAAGCACCTCCGCCAGTAGAGATGTGATCCATCGATTCCGCTAGTCCGAATTTCTCGACTGCAGCCGCTGAATCTCCACCCCCGATGACACTATACGTATCTTTCGCGTCTGCCAAAGCTTTAGCGATTGTCATCGTACCGTTTGAAAAAGCATCAAATTCAAAGACACCCATCGGTCCATTCCATATTACAAGCTTCGATCCTTCCATGACAGTTCTGTACTCGTCACGAGTACCTGGCCCAATATCTAGTGCTTCCCAATCGGACGGGATTTCATCAATCGTAACCACTTTAATATTCGCATCTTGTGAAAAATCATCTGCAACGACGACATCTTTAGGAAGATACATTTTGACTCCTTTTTGCTCTGCTTTTTCCATAAAGGACCTCGCCAGGTCGATTTTATCCTCTTCCAAAAGCGATTTCCCGATATCATAGCCGAGAGCTTTTATAAAGGTATAAGCAAGACCTCCACCGATGATCAGGTTGTCCACTTTATCTAAAAGATTATCAATGACACCGATCTTATCTTTTACTTTGGCACCGCCGATGACAGCCGTGAAAGGACGCTCAGGGGTGGAAAGTGCTTTACCAAGCACATCAAGCTCTTTTTCCATTAAAAGGCCAGCAACACCAGGAAGGTGGTGTGCGATTCCTTCCGTTGAAGCGTGGGCACGGTGGGCCGCTCCGAATGCATCGTTCACATACAAGTCAGCAAGACCAGCAAACGCTTTCGCCAGTTCAGGATCGTTCTTTTCCTCACCAGGTTCAAAGCGAACGTTTTCAATCAGTAAGACTTCTCCATTGTTCAAGTTTGAGATCGCTTTATCGACTTCTTCACCATAAACTTGATCGGTTTTTGTGACGGTCTGGTTCAAGAGTTCACTTAGACGTTTTGCGACTGGATCAAGGCGCAAATCCTCGACGACTTGTCCCTTCGGACGCCCCAAGTGGCTTGCCAGGATAACTTTCGCACCATTCTCTACTAAATACTGGATGGTCGGTAATGCCGCACGGATTCGAGTTTCATCATTCACTTCGCCATCCTTCATCGGCACATTGAAGTCCACGCGACAGAATACTCTCTTCCCTTCAACTTTCACATCGCGCAAAGATTGTTTTTGCATGGAAAAGCCTCCTTCGTTTTTCGCAGCTTGTTAGTATGTTACTTTTTTAACTTCCGCTTAAGTACATGTGAAAAGAGGAGTAAAAATACCCCTCCCCCACATTCTATATAAACTTATGAAAATGGTACAGTTTTTTCATGTTGAAAAACTGCAAGGTATATGATGATGGTTCAAAATCTTAACGAATTAGAAACGAGAAGTTCAAGGCACGACGTTTTTGAGGACCGGATAATGGAACCGGCTAAACAACGTAACGTCCTGTGACAACACCGGACCTAGTACATCCTGTACGTCAGAGAACCGGTAAAACCGGATAATGATCACTGCCTAAAATCGTCGCGTCCTGTGACAACGGCAGCATTAGCACGTCCTATGCGTCGAAAATTCGACGTTTATCATTCCGTCATATTTTGAACTAACCTTTAAAGTCCTTTAGAAGCGATGAACGCCGCAAGGTCCACAACACGGTGAGAATATCCGCTCTCATTGTCATACCAGGAAATTGCTTTTACCATGTTGCCTTCCATGACCATCGTGGAAAGCGCATCGATTGTAGAAGAGTCGGGGCTTCCATTATAGTCTCGGGATACTAATGGTTCTTCACTGTACCCAAGGATTCCTTTCAAGTTTGTTTCAGAAGCTTCTTTCAACGCAGCATTCACTTCCTCAACCGTTACATCCTTATCAAGCTCAGCGACAAGGTCGACCAGTGATACGTTTGGTGTAGGTACTCGCATTGCCATACCGTTCAGCTTGCCTTCAAGCTCTGGGAGGACAAGTGATACCGCTTTTGCTGCGCCAGTCGTTGTCGGAATGATGTTTTCACTTGCTGCACGAGCACGACGATAGTCTTTGTGCGGCAGGTCAAGGATTTGCTGATCATTTGTGTAAGAGTGGACAGTTGTCATCATTCCACGCTTGATACCGAACTTATCGTTCAATACTTTCGCAAGCGGCGCAAGGCAGTTTGTCGTACAAGATGCGTTTGAGATGACATTGTGGCTTGCTGCATCATACTTGTCTTCGTTAACACCAAGGACAACAGTGATGTCTTCATTTTTCGCTGGAGCAGAAATGATGACTTTCTTCGCTCCTGCTTCAAGGTGTTTTGCTGCATCGTCACGTTGAGTGAAACGGCCAGTCGATTCAACAACGATTTCTACTCCAAGGTCACCCCAACCTAGTTGAGCCGGGTCACGCTCAGAAAGAACTTTTATTTCTCTTCCATCTACCACAAGGTTTTCACCGTTCACTTCAACTTTCGCATCCAGTGTTCCATGAACAGTGTCATATTGTAATAGATGAGCAAGCATTTTAGCGTCTGTAAGGTCATTCACTGCAACGACCTCAACATCATTGTTCTTTAATACTGCACGGAAAACATTACGTCCAATACGTCCAAAACCATTGATTCCAATCTTTGTAGCCATTATTAAACTCCTCCTTGGATTTGATAAACACTTTTATTAATAAGTGCCAGGCACCGTTTTGGAACCCTTGCCAGTCCTGGTTTCTTGAACGGTGTCTGGCACCGAAGCACTTATTCCATCAGTTTTTTTGCGGCGCCTTCATCTGTGATGAGGATTTGGTGCGGGCCGCGTTTCATGTATGCTGCGATTGCACTTGCTTTGCTGCTCCCGCCTGCAACCGCAAGGATCGTTTTATCATTTGTCAAATCATCCAGCTGTAAGCCTACTGTTTTCACTTTGTGGACGATTTTACCATCCTTGTCGAAATAGTACCCGAAAGCTTCAGCTACTGCTTCCTGTTCTTCAATCTGCTGATAGACTTCAGGGGAAGATTTCCTTCGTTTAGCCATCGTTTTTGCTTCTCCGATACCATGGATAACGATTTCTGATGAACGGATCATTTCGAGCACATCCTTGACACCAGGTTCACCAATCAAGGTTTGATAGGCTTCATTACTTAATTGATCGGGAACATGGAGCAACCGATACTCACCGTTCGCTTTTTGAGCCATCATTGCACAGATGGTGTTCGCTTGATTTTCAACCTGTTCACCAAGCCCACCTCGTGCAGGTACGATCAAAGGCTGCCGCTTTTTCGGTAAAGGTGTCATCATATCCGCAACTGCAGCCAGCGACGTTCCCCCAGTGACTGCGATTGTCTTCTGAGTCTTTAAAAGTGGTGAAAGCCTCTTGATTGCAGCTTTTCCCATTTCCTTTTTCACCCATGAATCTTGGTCGCTATCCCCTGGGACGATAATCACTTCCGCCAGGTTTAAGTTTTTCCGCAATAGTCCTTCTAAAACATGTAGGCCAGAAACTTGTTTCATGATATTTTCAAGCTCTAGAAGAATATGATTGCCCTCATCGCTCAAAGTCATACCTGATGATGTAACCTTCAGAAGGCCCTGTTCATGCAAGAATTCCACCTCTCCTCGGAGGACCCGTTCCGTTTGTTGTAGATTGGCAGCTAAACTTCTTCTACCGATTGGTTGCAAGTACCGCACATTTTGTAGGATCCGATAGCGATTCTGCATAACATCCAGCAAGTCTGGTAATAATTTTCGTTGTAAATCAATCAAAGGCTCCATCGCAACTCCCCTTTTAAAATAGGGTTAGGGACTATTTTAGTCCCGCATAGTCATAATATGTCCCGATAAGTGTAAAAAAAATACGACTTGCTTATACATTTATTATATTAGCAAGTACGTAATAAGGTTTCAACAAAAATCACTTATAAAATGTAAGTAAGCGCTTTCTTAACGAAATCCGCTCAATGATACCATATTGAAGGTCTTCTCCGTCCACGTGTACGACAGGGATCATCACCCCGTACGCCTCTAACCATTCATCATTCTGGTAAATGTCCCGTTCTTCTATCGTAAAACCGAGTTCTTCCTGCAGCTCCTCAAGTACTAGAAGTGCTTTGTCACACAATGGACAATTTGCTTTCGTATAAAAATGAACGGTCAACATGATTTTTGCTCCTTTTATAAGGCTCTGTCACCCTTAGTTGTTTACGAAAATCACTCCTTAAGTAACAAAGCCTTTTTAGGTGAACTAAAACGATGGAACTGTGTGCGTTCCACCGTTAAACGACGATGCTTTTTCTTTTTGAGGAAGATGGAATCCGTAGTTCTTCTCGGTATTTCGCAACTGTCCTCCTTGAAATGTCAATACCTTTCTCTTTTAGCGAGTTAGTAATCTTCTGATCAGAAAGCGGCTTATGCTTTGGTTCCTCTTCTACCATTCGCTGTATCTGTATTTTCACTTGCGCAGAAGATGTATCTTCCGTTTGGTTGGTTTTATCCAACTTGGAAGTAAACAAAGACTTCAACGCGACCGTCCCTTTCGGTGTTTGGACCGTCTTGTTTTTCACGGCTCTGCTGATCGTCGATTCATGGACATCGATATGCATCGCGACTTCCTTCAATGTCATCGGACGCAATGCTTCATATCCCCGTTCGAAGAAAGCGCGTTGGGCCTCAAGCAAGTAATCGCCGAGGTGCTGAAGCGTTTGCCTTCGTTGCTCTAGACTGCGTTTCAGCCACTCGAATTTCTGAAGCTGGTTTTCTAAATAGGCCTTTGCATCACTATGCTGCTTCATAATCCGGAAATATCTTTCGTTCAACGACACTTCTGGCGCCAAGTCGTCATTCATTCTTATAAATAACTCGCCCTGTTTATCCTGTTCGATAAAGAACTCCGGTTCGATCCATTCCGCCCGGCTTTTTTCAAAACCTGCACAAGGTCTCGGATTAAGGGAACGAATGAAGTCATCCGCTTCCTTCAACTCTTTCATCGAAATATTCAAAGCCTTCGATAGATAGGAAAACTTCTTATCTGCAAACGCATCGAGATGATGCTCGATAATCGCTTTGACCACTGGCATGTCACAATCCAACGCTTTTAACTGAAGCAACAGACATTCTGAAAGTGATCTCGCACCAACGCCGATCGGATCAAGCTGCTGAATCTCACTCAAGATCCGTTCAATTTTATCATTTGGGACTCCAAGCTCTTTCTGCAGACATTCCAGACTGCAATCCAAATACCCGTTCTCATCCAAACAATAAATCATATATTCTGCAATTGCTTTATCTTCTTCCGCCAGTTCAAGCCATGTCAATTGCTCAAGAAGATGCGCCTGTAAAGAATCATCTTCTGATTTTATGAAATTAACTGGGTTAAGATCATTTTCTTCATCGTAAAACCAGGAATCCCGATCGCTTTCCGTAGTCGAATTCTGCTCCCGCTTGATATCGACTGGCTTTTCCTTCAGGTCGATCAATGGATTTTCGATCGCCTGCTGGTGTAAAAATTGAGAAAGTTCGAGTGTAGGATATTGTAAAATCGTTATCGCTTGCCGTAACTCCTGGGTCATGACAAGTTTCATCGATTGTGTCTGATATAAGCCTAACTCCATAACAATCCCTCCTACCATCATCTTATCAAAAATGTATGCGCTTTAGCACCTTGAAATATTTTGAAGATGGTTGGCAGTCAAATCATGAATAACAAAAATGAGATTGTAGCAAGGCTTGCGACCGTACTGACAAACATCGCACTGGAGACATATTCTGACTTCAGCTCGAATTTTGTTGCCAGTAAAGTAGTTGTCGCCGCTGTCGGTGTGGCTGAAGAAAGGATGAGCACTTTCGCCCAAAGAGAATCCAATGGATAAAAGAATCCGATGATCAGAAAAGCAATCGCTGGATAAACGATCAGTTTGAAAGTCGTCGCCATAGTGATGAAGGACATCGCACTCTTCACGTTGATGTTTGAAAGGTTGATTCCAAGCAACGTCAGTAAAGCAGGAATGGCTGCATTCCCCAATAGTTCAATCGGGTTTGACAGCGTGGATGGAACTTGGATAGCCGCTAATTTCAAAAAGATCGCCAACAGGATTGCAACGAATGCGGGCATTTTGAAAATGTTCGAAAAGGCTTGGCCAAATCCTGTCTCTTCGTTTCTGGATGCATAATAGATTCCTGCAGAGTTCATGAGCAGGGATTGGATGACGGCAAATATGATCCCGATCGTCACGGCTGTTTCCCCAAAAGCAAACATGAGGATCGGAAGCCCATAGTTCCCTGCGTTCGGAAACGCGCTCGCAAGCATCATCGCATTTTTATAAGAAGGTTCCCATTTAAAAAAGAAACTGATCAAATTCATCAAAACGGCAAATAAAACAAACAACGATACCCCGAAAAGGGCAATTTTCCCTAGATCCGAAAAATTCAAGGATGAAGTAGTCACTGAATAAAAGAACAGGGCAGGACTGAAAACGTAGATGCATAAATCAGAGACTGGTTTTGGGTTCACACCTAGATACCTGCCGACGATAAAACCGATCAATATGATAAAAAACACCGGGAATACAATATTGAGCAAATCAATTAAGAACATAACTTTCACCTGATTAATCTATTATCTATGAAAAGGAAAAACAAATGAGGAGTCCCCTCCCCATTTGTTCCATTAAAATAGTATTGGTATTAAAACACCTGCTATCAGCAAGATCAGTGCTCCACCCAGCCTGGATGAAATCTGTGCGAATGGCATAAGTTCCATTCTCCTTGAAGCTGATAGGACCGCAACGTCTCCGGTACCACCCATATTCGCCATACACAATCCAGCTGTGATCGCCGATTCGATCGGGTAGAAACCGACAAGACGACCAACCAGGGCTGAACCGATCGTAGCACCAAGCACGACAGCGAGGACAATTGCAATATATTGAAGGCTCAACGCATCAATTACCGCACCTAAATCCGTATAAGCGATCCCGATTCCAATCAGTAAAGCAAACGTCCAGTTCTTAGCGACGAATTGGTACCATTGGCTCGCTCCTTCTTCCACAATATTTGGAATGAGGTTGAAGATCTTACATACCGCAACGGCAATGATCATGAGAGCATAGGCATGCAATGGAATAAAACCTGCAAGGACTTGACCAAAAACGAAAAATGCTAAAGCGGCAAGTAGTCCTGCACCCATTTTTCCAATATTCAAAGTCGTTTCTTCTTTTTCAAATTTGAAGCCTTTCATCAGTTGTCCATTCCCGGTAAGTGATGGTTTCTTCTTACCGATCATATTGAGGACACTTGCGATGACAATCGCAAATACGTTCCCTAATGCCAGGGCAGGAACAAGGATTGAAATATAATAGCTTGGATCATTCCCCATTAACTCAGAGTATATTTGGGACATTGGGACTGCACCAGCACCCATTCCACCACCCATGATCGGAAGGGTTATGACAAGTATAGCATCCAATACATCAAAACCTACAATAAAGCCGACCAAACCTGCAAGGATGACCGCACCGATTACCGCTGAAAGAAGAGGTAACGCAAAACGTGCTCCAGCCTTAATCAGTATTTTCGAATTCATCCCTAGTATACTACCTGTAATCAGGGCTGCAATATAAAAGTTCAAGAACTCTCCATCTTTCATGAAGTCGGTGATCATGGTGACACTTTGTTCCGGCAGTATATTTCCGTAAACGAGAAAGGAAGCCCCGAAAATGGCAACAATTGCTCCCCCGCCTAAATATGTCTTTACAATCGGAGTATGATCACCTAACCAGCCGAATAATTCACCTAGGATGATCATGACGATCAAGCTGCCGATCATCCCGCCTGGCAAGGTATCCGTGTAAAGCGCCGTCAGCATGACAGCCCCAAAAATGACAAACCATAAGATAGGGGTGTTGAATAATGTCATTCTTTTCGGTGGTTCTTCTTGGATCTGTGACTGTTCCTCGAATTTCTCTTCATCCTTATACGCTAGATTACTCATCTTCTCATCTCCTAACAATGATTTCCCAGGTTGCAAACGGTTTCAATTATCCGAGCACCTGATTAATGTCGAAATTAGTCTTATTTCGTATTGTAGGAGAATATGAGTAAAACATTAAGGTTTTGATATTATTGAAAAAGTTTTGTAAATAAAGAAATCAAGGTGGAGACAACACTGGGGTAGTCTGAAACCATTGATGCCCTTAGACTCAAGAAAGGACCAATCTTTGTTCGAGTAAAAAAAGAAAACGGCTGATACACCGTTTACAGTTTACAAATAGTTATTGATGATATTGTCACTTACCGGGACCCGATTGTATCGTGTCTGAGGTCTGCCGACGGATCCGTATACCGTCTGGGCTTCAAGGACACCGATATCTGTGAGGAATGATAGATATTTCCGTGTCGATACGCGTGAAATACCTACATTGAAGGTGAGATCATCCGTGGAAAAATCATCATCCAAACCTATGATTTCATTCCACACCATCCTGAGCGTCTCCCTCGTCAATCCCTTCGGCAATTCAGCCATTTCAGCAACATCCTCTTCCCCTTTACGGAAAAGCAACTCATCTAGTTCTTCTTGACTGGATTCCTTATGACGATCGAAGTAGACCTTCTTGCTTTTATATCTTCTCAACGCTGATTCAAATCTTTCAAATTCAAATGGTTTGATCAAGTAATCTACTGCTCCTAACCTGATCGCTTTATTGATATTCACCTTATCGTTTGCCGCAGATATGATGATCACATCGACAGCTGCATCTTTCTTACGCACCTCTGATAAGAATTCAAGACCATTAAGCTTATGCATGAAAATATCAAGCAAAATCAAATCGACCTGTTCTTGCTCGAGCATCTTGAATGCTTCCTTGCCGTTATCAAAAACAGATACAAGATTGAATCCTTCCAATTGCTCCAAGTATCGTTTATTGAATTCTGCCACCATCGGGTCGTCTTCTATAATCAATACCTTAATCATCATTTTCATCCTTGCTTTCATAAGGGATTCGCACTTCAAAAATCGTTCCTTTGCCTGGTTCAGAGGTAACCTGAACCTCCCCGTCCAATTTCTGGATGCTTTCATCGACAAGATGAAGTCCATACCCTCTCTCTGAATGTTTCGTCGAATATCCTTTGCGGAAGACTTGACTTAATTTTTCATCGCTCATGCCAGTACCTTTATCCTTAACTTCAATTGTAAGGGTATCTTCCTCTTCATCAAAGACAAAACTGACCAATATCTTTTTATCCTTTGCATTTTTTACAGCTTCCAACGCATTGTCAATCAAATTTCCGACAATCGTGATGATTTCATGTATGATTCCCTCTTCACGTGGCATGGGGACGAATGTGTCACTTGATAAGGAAACATGCATGCTTTGTTCACGTGCATAACTCATTTTGGCAAGGACAAAGCCAGCTAAAACCGGGTCCTTGATCCTTTTTGCGATAAAACCGATTTCTTCTTGATAATGGTTTGTTATCTGGCTGATGTAGGCTGGCAGCTGATCATAAGATTTCATATGGACCATCCCTAAGATCACATGAAGTTTATTTTTGAATTCATGCGCTTGTGCCCTGAGTGCTTCTGCATACATCCGAACACCTGTGAGCTCTTCCGCAAGTCGCTTAATTTTCGTCAAATCCCTGAATGTAGAGATTGCTCCGACTACTCTGCCTTCAACTTTTACCGGTACGATGTTTGCTAACAAAGCGATGCCATTCAAGTTGGTCTCTTGATCAAGTTCCGGGATTCCCGTTTGAATCACTTTTATGAGTTTGGAATCATCCAGATAAGTACCGATATTCTCTCCTAATAAGTCCCCCTTCAAACCTGCTTGCTTGAAGATTTTTTCAGCTGTATCATTCACAAGCGTAATCGTGCCTTTTTCATCAATCGTCAGGATCCCTTCTACAGTCGACTGCAGCATCTTGTTTCGTTCTTCAAACACTTTCGCGATCTGTGATGGTTCAAGACCGAACAGGATTTTCCGGACTCTCCTGCCTAAGAGGATTGCCCCGATACCCCCGATTACTGCCCCGAAAAGGATCCCTATGTAAATGATGTATCTGCTTTTACTGACAGCCTCTTCAATACTACTTAATGAAATCCCGACCGCAACAGCACCAATCTGTTCACTGTCATCCGAGTTATAGATCGGTGTGAAGGACCTCAATGACATCCCTAAAGTTCCTTTAGCAATCGAAACATGCTCCTTCCCTTTTAGAACTTCAGCCTCATCCCCGCCGACAAAGTGCTTCCCGATTTTTTCTTCATCAGGATGGGATTTACGAATGCTATTCATATCAAAAACAACGACATAATCTACATCCGTCACCTCCCGGATGTCTTCAGCAAACGTTTGGATCTCCCGATCAGGCAGATCACCTTCCATGCCATTGATCACAACTGGAGAATTAGCGACCATCCTTGATATATCCGTCGCTTTTTCCTCGAGATGCAGATACGTCCGCTCCGAGATCTCCTCCCCTATAAGGAGGTATGTAACCAACAGGGCGAGGATCACGACGCTGCATACAAGTAATATGATTGTTGTCTGTAACCGTAAATTCGGCATTTTCAGTTTCACCAAAAGAGCCTCCAAAATAATCATTTCATTGCTTTCCGAAAAATTGTGATTGCATCGACATCCAGTCTCTACTATAATATTCTATGTTCTATTATAGAGTCATTTATGATTATTTACCATCTTGCGCTCGTAGCTCAGTTGGATAGAGCAATGGTTTCCGGTGCCATGTGCCGGGGGTTCGAATCCCTCCGAGCGCGCTAACGATGAAGGACCGTCCTGCAGGGTAGGACACGGAGTATATACTTATTTTGAATAAGTATATACTCCACCTTACTCAACATTCACCACCTGCCCCTTTGGAAACCCAAATTCCATTTTTCTCATTTTCCCCCTACCCCTTCATGAGTACCTCAATATCGATTTTCCACTTTTTCAGGGTCTCAAAGCGACTTCATGAGTACCTCAAAATCGGTTTTCAACTTTTTAGGGTCTCATAACGACTTCATATGTACCTCAAAATCGGCTCAGTCTTCCAGTGCCCTACGTGACTTTACGGGTCGCTTTTCTTTTTCTTTAGCCCGCGGAAAGGGAGTGAATTTTGGCGAATATCTCAATTTTCTGCGGTTACAAGTAACTCAGAGCTTCTGAGACAACGATGAATCTAGACATCCTCCACCACCCAAAACCCTCCATTTTCTTGCCGTAAAAAGGGACCTCAAAAGCTGGATTCCAGCCTTCAGGTCCCTCATCCACTTTATTGGATTGGTGTTAAGTAACAATAAAGTTGTTTCATACAATAAAGTCGTTTTTAAAAAAAGCCAGTCATGCTATTCAATAATCGGGCCATTTAATTGAATAAGAGGTTGCATAAATCTTCGGAAGTTAACAACTTTATTTGTAATCAACAGCTTTTAGGACGGAAGTTACGCCGCGTTCCGATAAAAAAGTACATGTATGTTCGAAATGGAATGGTATGTACAGAACGAAAAAAGACACCTTTGCCAGATCTTTTTTCATTGATGTCAAAGGGTGTTCGCATTGTCTCCATTCGCATTCTTCATAAATTCGATATGCTTAAATCCCCACCCGCACATGTCGGTCAAAACCGAACTTAGCGTTCTTCCGTGATCGGACAAAAAATATTCAACTTTGGGCGGAATCTCTGGATATACTCGGCGTTCGATGAGTCCGTCCCGTTCCATTTCACGAAGCTGATTGGTAAGCATTCCTTGCGTGACATTCGGAAGCAGACGTCTCAATTCCCCGAACCGCTTTGTGCCTTGATTTAATAAAATAAACAAAATGAGTGGCTTCCATTTTCCTCCGATCACCTGCAGAGTGGCCAATATCCCCTGTGTGTTATTAGAATCGTGAATTTCCTCTCGCATCTTACCATCTCCCGATCACATGATCTTTACCTTGTTAGTTGTAATTTTAACAAAATATCAAGAATGAAAACAGTACGATGATTTATCATACTTAGTACGGTTTACCGTACTACCTACCCACATCAGGCGACGTCTATGGTACGTTTCACAGGACTTAGTCTGAAAAAAAAGCGTACTTTGCAAAAATGAAATTCCGCATAATAATAGGGGTGTAGATCGCGATACTACGAAAAATAAAGAAAGGATGATCGTTATGAAAATTATGGTTATCGCTGTACATCCCAATCTAAATAATTCCCGGGCCAATCAGGCTTTGGCACGAGAGCTGAAAGATCACACTGACATCTATTTTCGCGACCTCTATCAGGAATACCCCAATTGGAGTATCAATGTGGAGAGGGAACAACAATTGCTACTGCAATATGACCGGGTTGTGTTTCAGTTCCCCTTTTATTGGTATAGCTACCCTCCTCTTTTAAAAAAGTGGTTCGATGATGTATTGACGTTCGGCTGGGCTTTTGGACCCGGAGGCGATCATTTGAAAGGCAAAGAATTTATGGTCGTAACGACGACAGGCGGTACGGAAAGGCAATACCGTTCGGGGGGTTACAACTGGTTCACGATCAGCGAATTATTAAGACCGATACAAAGTACCCTCACCAGATGCAACGGCACCTATCTTCCTGCATTTGTCACCTATAACGCAAACGAAGGCACGGGTGAATATCTTGAGCAAGAAGCTAAAAAGTATGCGGAACACATCCAAACTTCCATGAGTATGCTTGTCCATTAATTTCAGCGTGCTAAATAACGCGATGATCAGTTGTCACGTAAAAAAGGAACAAGTGTTTCGTATGAAAAGTTCTTTACTGGAATAAGCTATTGTTCTTCAACTCCCTCAGGTAGATTCGGTTTACTCGTAAATGCTCGCT
>NZ_JAIBLJ010000045.1 GCF_020179385.1 Alkalihalobacillus sp. YIM B00296
AGCTGTCCAAATTGATGTAGCAGACGAAGTAAGTGTCGAGAACATGGTTAGCACGGTGAAAGAGACTTATGGGCGAATCGATTTATTAGTCTTTAATGCTGGGGTTGCCAAAAGTACAAAAATCACCAACTTTGAACTCAAAGACTGGGCTGCTATGATGAATGTGAATTTAACAGGATATTTCTTATGTGCAAGAGAAGTGGCGAAAGTGATGATCGAACAAGGTCACGGAAATATTATACAGATCAATTCTAAGTCCGGAAAAGTAGGTAGTAAGCATAATGCGGGGTATTCATCTTCGAAGTTTGGAGGAGTGGGCTTAACCCAAAGCCTTGCCTTAGATTTAGCGGAACATGGAGTTCGAGTAAACAGTATTATGCCCGGAAATTTATTGAACTCCCCAATGTTCCAAAGCTTGATTCCCTCGTATGCCAAAAAATTAGGTATAGCTGAAGATGAAGTTGAGNGGGCTGTACTTATGAAGATGTCGCCAATGCTGTTGTTTTCTACTCTTCGGATCAAGCCTCCTATATGACTGGACAATCGATCAATGTTACTGGTGGTCAAGTAATGCATTAAGGTTCCAATTACTCAGAGGAGGAAAAAGATAACCGATCATGTTGGATATACAGTAAGGGCTTTGTTTATTTAATTGAATAAACAAGATAGTAATGAAGATGATCTTAATTTTACTTGAGGTCATCTTTCTGTTTTTCGGCATGTAAAACGGCAAATATATCTATTGCTGTAACTCCTATTAAGTTTGTATTCAAATTTTGACTGGGCTATATAAGGTGAATATGTATTAGAGTTTATCTCGAAATTGAGTCTTCCTCATAAGGGGGCTTTAACGTAATTATTAGTTTAAAAATTTTTGAGGTTAAGCCATTGAGTAACAGCAGGGTCATCTGCACGACAGTATTATGAGGATCTCATTCTAATGAACAGCAAAACAGTAAGTGATGCTCCGACTGGTATTGCTGTATTCGCTAACGATTTTCAATCTATTCGACTTTTCTCCGAGAGGGACAATACCACTATTATTCAATGGTCTGAATATGAACGGGGCGGACACTTTGCAGCTATTGAAGTGCCTGATATTCAAGATTTGAAGAAAGTTCTTTCGTTAATTTCGATGAACTATAGCTTAATAGTCGATACAGATAAGGTTGCTGAGCAGATCGGCAGCCTTAATGCGTTAACGGAAGTTATTTACCTTTTAAGTCGTCAAGTTTCGCTTGAATAGTGAAATGATGGTAAATCGTCAATGCGATAATGGACGCACTAAGAACACTAGATAAAATAGTACTGCATAATAGCATACGGTTTGTTTTTGTATGAATCATTCTATCACCCACTTTTTCAATTAATATGGCTTATATGTCAACAATTATTCAAACCACTTATAGCAAAAGTAGAAGTCTGTTATCCACATTCACTTCTGTTATAATACAAAATAATATCTGTTATATAGCAAAAAATGATTTATTTATTGCCCAGCAACCCTTTAAAATCAACAATCGAATCTTCTGTTTCAATATTTTAGGATTATTAAAAATATGTGTTGTATTCTTTTTAACATCTTGTTACAATAACTTTTGAATAATTATTAGAAAATTGGTAATATTCATACTCTCATGTCAAAAACCTTTTAAACTCAGATTGGAGGAATACTTTTGGCAAAATTACCGAAAGTCAATGAGTTAGGTTTCTTTGAGATACGCCTAGAATCCATTGGCGGCCTTGGAGCAAACCTGGCTGGAAAAATGCTCTCGGAAGATGGAGTCGTTGGTAATGGATTGAATGGAGTCGGATTCTCTTCATACGGTTCTGAAAAAAAAGGCTCCCCTGTAAAAGCCTATATCCGTTTCTGCGATCCAGCCACACACATTCGCGACACCACACCTATCGAACGCCCTCATGTCGTAGGAATTTTCCATGAAGCCTTGCTTAAAACAACCGATTGTGCAAGCGGAATTTATCCCGACAGTACCATCCTAGTCAACTCACAAAGATCACCTGACGAATTGAGACAATTAATGAAAATAGATAACGGAACAATAGCCGTCGTCAATGCTACCGAGATTGCTCTTGAGGAACAGACGAAAGTGAATACCGCTATGCTAGGTGCGCTTTATCGAATCCTCGACTTCCTTGATCCGGATTCAATGAAAGATACGATCCGTCGAACGTTCGAAAAGAAATACCCGCATTTTGTAGAGCCGAACATCAGAACTTTTGACAGGGGATTTGATGAAATCGAATTCGTGACATTCGAGCCTGTAGAAGGAACGGCACCGAAACCCTTCAAAAGATTTGAACCTGCCCTTGGCTATCATACACAGCCGATTGGCGGTACGATCACCAATCCAGGAAACAGCATCCTCAAAGATTTGAGCATTTCACGGGCCGGGATGCTACCGCATTTCCATGATGATAAATGCATCAATTGCGCAGCCTGTGATACGGTTTGCCCTGATTTTTGCTTTGTTTGGGAAGAAAAAGAAGACAAAAGGGGCCGACCGCAAATGTTCCTGAAAGGGATCGACTATCAATATTGCAAGGGATGCCTCAAATGTGTCCAAGCGTGCCCTGTGGAAGCGCTTACAGATGAAAGGGAATATAATGATGGCTATGCTGACAAGAACAGGGTGCCCCATTTATTTGATCTGGTAACCAAAATTGACGAAAGGCGGTAAATGAATGACCATCGATTTAAAACAGGAAAATATGATGAGTCCACAAGGTACAATCGAACAAAGTGTCGTTTTTGAATCGGGTAACGAAATGGCAGCCTATGCCGCACACCAAATCAATTATCATGTCATGGGGTATTACCCGATTTCCCCTTCAACGGAAGTTGCCCAGTTCCTTGATGGCATGAAAGCAAAAGGGGAGCATGATATCGTTTTGATCCCAGCTGACGGTGAACACGGATCAGCCGGTATTTGTTACGGAGCAGCGACTGGTGGCGGACGTGTCTTCAACGCGACCAGCGCCAATGGTTTCCTGTACATGCTGGAACAACTTCCGGTCCAATCCGGAACCCGTTTCCCTATGGTGATGAATCTGGTGAACCGTTCTGTTTCAGGTCCATTGAACATACATGGCGATCATTCGGATTTATACTTTGCGTTGAATACGGGCTGGCCAATTCTGATGGCCCGTGATCCCCAAATTGTCTATGACATAAACCTTATTGCAATCAAGCTGGCGGAGGATCCTGAAGTCCGGCTTCCTGTGATTGTGTCTTTTGATGGCTACTTCACCTCCCACCAAAAGCGGCGCGTGCAGGTCATCAAGTCCAAAGAGGACGTCCATAAATTCATTGGATCGCCTCCGACGGATTTCCCTCACGCTCTGGATCGTGAAAATCCGGTCACCATTGGACCTTATATGAATGAACCGGACTACATTAACAACTGTTACCAGCAATCTGAAGCGATGTATAACGCGGAAAGTGTGTTTGAGCGGATTTCGAAAGAGTATGCGGAATTGACAGGAAGGGAATATCCTGTAATCGATCTATACCGTATGGATGATGCGGTAGTAGCGGTATTCATGCTGAATTCTGCAGCGGAAGTTTGTAAAGATGTGGCTGACAAACTCCGTTCAAAAGGGATAAAAGCAGGAGTGATTTCTCCGAATATGATCCGTCCATTTCCACAAAAGAAGCTGGCGGATGTACTAGAGAATGTCAAGGCTGTAACTGTCGGGGATCGGGCAGACTCTTACGGCGCCCACGGGGGGAACATGGCGCTTGAATTAAGAGCGGCGCTTCATCGTTATGGCAATATAAACACAAAAGTTATCAATCGGATTTACGGATTAGGTGGAAAGGATTTTTATGCGGATGAAGCGGAGCATTTCTTCCAATTAGCACAGGAGGCTGCCCACAAAGGTCATGTCGAAAAACCGTTTGATTACTTCGGACATACACCTGGGAAAGCGGAAAAAGTACCAGAGCGGGTCTTGAATCCAATGAAAACGGAAGACTTGAAAACAGGTTTGGTCACCGTCACACCTGATGAAAAAACAGGTGAACTGAAGGTGAAGATCCCACCGCTGCGTAACTTAACAAAAAAACCGAAACGGCTGGCATCCGGTCACGGCGCATGTCCAGGTTGTGGAATCTTTTCGGGACTTGAGCTTTTCTTCAAAGGTATCGAAGGCGATATTGTCGCCTTGTTCCATACTGGTTGTGCAATGGTCGTTACGACAGGTTACCCATACAGCTCCCATAAGGCGACGTATATCCATAACCTCTTTCAAAATGGATCTGCGACGCTATCTGGACTGGTTGAAATGTTTTATGAACGGAAACGGCGCGGGGAACTGGAAGAACTGGGCTTGAGTGATGACTTTACATTTGTGATGGTGACAGGTGACGGCGGAATGGATATCGGGATGGGCCCTGCAATCGGAACAGCTCTCCGTAACCATAAAATGATCATCCTTGAGTATGATAATGAAGGTTATATGAACACAGGCAGCCAGCTATCCTATTCGACACCGATGGGACATATGACAAGTACCTCGAGTGTCGGCAGCTTTCAAAACGGAAAACCGTTCCATCATAAAGATACACCACAGATCATGGCAGCAACGCATATCCCCTACGTATTCACTGGAACAGAAGCCTTTGATCGTGATTTGCTGAAGAAGGCTGCAAAAGCCCAATGGTATGCCAATAATGAAGGATTGGTATATGGAAAGATTCTGATCACCTGCCCGCTTAACTGGAAATCAAAAGATGAGCTAGGCCAGACGATCGTGGGAGCAGCAGTCAACGCTTGTTTCTTCCCACTCTATGAAGTTGAACGAGGAAAAACGAAGATCACCTATGACCCAGAGGAAAAAAAGAAACGAATCAATGTAACAGAGTGGCTCAAACTGATGGGGAAAACGAAGCATTTACTGAAAGAAGACAGCCATGAAACGTTGAAAATGTTTGAAGATGAAGTTGAACGCCGTTGGAAACAGCTGAAGGCTAAACATGAAAGTCCATATTTATAAGAAAGGGTCCCTCTAGTGTCATTCACCAGAGGGATTTTAATTTGAAATTTATAACAATCGGCCAAAATGATGAAGCTTTAAGCAGACGTCTGGAGATGATAATAGGACAGTTGCCTATCATCACTTGAAAGGAGAAGAAAATGGACAGGAAACCTGGTGAGAAAAAACAAAACAAAAACGTTAAAAAGAATCCAGAAGATGAACTTTATGGCGTTGAGTCGGAGTCCAGCCTCCAGTCAGTCAACTTCGCTACAACTGAAAATCCTTATTTGAATGAACATTTTCAGGAAGATTCCGATCACTAAAAGTTAACTGCTCTTTAATCACTAATAGGATGATTGGGAATTCTGCCAAGCATTAGTTCCAGTAATCTGCATCGTATATTGTTTCGCGTTTTGGAGGTGTCTTTCCGCATTGTCCTGCCAGCGAATGATGTTTTCGATAAATGGCTTGTATGAGGCGGGTGCTGCATCCCTCATAATATGCAATCCATTACGAACATCCCGATCCTTTTCTTGAGCGTTTTGTACGCAAGAGATCAAGGTTTGGACGATTGACATCTGTTGTTCACCGTTTGCCAGCCTATGTGCAGAGCCACTTGCCGTAACGCGATGATAGGAAGCAGGAACAAGACTTTCATGCATTTCTGCATTCCCTTTTAAATCTTTTGTTTCGGGAATATGGAACAGTTGTGAACTCATGGAGCAAACCATTTCTTCACTGAACAAACTGCGTCGCAGCTCTAATACGACAGGTTGCCACATATCAATTTGTCTCAAAGACAACACCTACTTAGTTTTAGAAAATTTGGGCGTTTCACCTGCAATATTGTATGACGATTACCTTTGTTCGTTACAAAAAAGATTCACAAGTTTTATGGGAACAATCACCAATAAGAAAAGGAGGTTTTGGATAATGGCTGATGGCCGAGAAAGAGATCATATAACCGTAGAAGGTGAAAATGGTGTACAAAAACAATTTGCCGTCGAGGCTTTATTTGATATGGAGGATTCAAGTTACGCATTATTGAAATCGGAAGAGGATGATAATGACACGATTGTGATGCAGGTGAAAAATGAAGAAGATGGGCAATATCTTATAAGCATCGATGATCCTGATAAAAAAGAAATGATTCTTGATGCCTACGAAATCGCTGTGGATGCAAATCCAGCAGCAGATTGATGTGGCTGGAAAGAAGGGAATGTGATGGATAAACTGATCGACATGATGAATGAAGATATGAAAAAACAAATTGATGAGGAAATCAGCGGACTTAAATTCACCAAAAATTTCAGATCCCCTACTGCAGAAGAATGGTTTGTGTTCTTACCAAGTTATTAAGACATCGTCACAGGGGGAGCGGCAGGGAAGGCGATCATCCATTATAACCTTTACGATACTAAACATTTCTTTATCAATACGACGATCATTTTTGATGATCCGACATTGCATAAGGCAAAACTACACAGCCTTGTTTATGCAGTATCAGATGAAATCGTCAATCGTCTTGTCGGATATGCAGACACCCTTTTATCAGTCCATTCAGGTGAGAATTCCTATAATGCCGAATATAAACAGTGAAATAAAGATTTATTGCAAAAGACAATGGTGTTTGGACGAAAGGGTACCGTTCTGGACAATGCTTTGCTTTTGACAATAAAGATAAATGTAGCTAAAAACGACTCGTCAAAACGAGTCGTTTGTCTTTACCGAGCTGGCACATTTGCTTATTCTATTGGATTAGTTAAATGAATTAAATGGTCTAAAAAAGTTATCACATTTATTGAGCGCCATTTGTTCTTATGTATGGCTGAATAAATAGCTATAGGATTCTTTGGGACATCTAGATTTGTTACATTGAGCTCTCCATTTTCAACTTCGTTCTTTACTGTAAAATGAGGTAGCATAGATTTTCCTAATCCACATAATACACATTTCTTAATGGCTTCTACACTAGGCAATTCCAATCTAAGAGAATTTGCTTTACCTTCCTCATAAAGATAATCTTCAAAAATTGGTCGCCAACTACATGAGTATTCCGTAAAGAGCATCGTATTTATTTTTGGATCTTTGGAGCTTTCCACCATTATTAGTTTTTCTTCTTGTATTTTTTCAGAAACTAGATCTTTGGGGTCCCAATCACTATTTTCAACCAGGATAGCGACATCTATTTCCCCTTTTTTCAATTGGTTCGATAAATGTTTGTAATCAATGGATTTTAAGATTAATTCCACTTTAGGATATTTATCCATGAATTCCATTATCATTGAAGGTAACCAATAGATCATAATTGATTCGCTAGCACCTATCGTCAATTGGCCAGTTGGTTCATTTTCTTCCATTATAACTTCTTTGGATTTTGAATAAAGTTCAATTATTTCCAATGCATAAGGAACAAAGCGTTTCCCAGGTTCAGTCAACGTTATTGTTTTTCCCAGACGGTCAAAAAGTGGGTAACCAAGCTCCTTTTCCAGTTCCTTTATATGAGCTGTGATGGACGATTGTGCATATCCCAATTCATCGGCAGCTTTTTTAAAACCTCCTTCATCTACAATAGTACGAAATGTAACTAGGTGACGTAGTTCCATTAACATCCCTCTCAGTATTATCATTATTAATGAACTATAATATCATATTTATCTATTTTACTGAACTCATTGCCGATTGTATACTATAGATACACTTATTTTTGTTCATGTAACCTATCAAAAGGAGGAAATGTAGTTGAAAATACTTACCGTGGTAACCCACCCGAGGATTAACTCTCTTACATTTCAGGTCGCCAAGCACTTTGTAAAAGGTATTAGGGACTCAGGTAATGAAACAGAAATTTTAGACTTATACCGCAGTAGTTTTAATCCGGTGTTATGGGAGTCAGATGAACCAAATTGGCATTCAGATCAACAAATCTATTCACAAGAGGTTGAGAAAGAAATGAAAAGACTAATGGAATATGATAGCCTAGCTTTTATTTTTCCACTTTGGTGGTGGAGTATGCCAGCTATGTTAAAAGGTTATATTGACCGTGTATGGAACTATGGCTTTGCCTATGGACCTAATAAACTTAAACACCAGCAAGTATTATGGTTAAGTTTAGCAGGTGCTCCAAAAGAACGATTCGAAAAAAGACAATATGACACAATGATCGATCATTACTTTAATGTAGGTTTAGCTAATTATTGCGGAATTCCAAATTCAAAAGTCAAGCTTTTATATGACACTGTCGGAAACCCAACCTCAAAAAATATTGAGAAATGGTTAAATCAAGCTTATGAAATAGGTTTCCATTATACGAATCGACCCATCATTACATGAATCATGCAAAAAACAAAAAGCCAAAAGATATTACTCTATATCTTTTGGCTAATACCGCTCAATAGAACTATCCTCATTTATAGGAAATCATTGAAATTTTAATTCCTATAAGTTCCCTTTAACGGAATAACGGAGGAATTTTCGTAATCGCAGCCAGAGCGAAGTTCAACTAACGTTCTCACGTTAGCTCAATGACGTTTTTTATTTGCAATTTGTCTCTCAATTAAAATTGTTAGCAATCGAGAAGAAATGATAGCCTCATCTATACTTAAACTAAAATGGACACAGAAAATCTCAAGGAGCTGTTTAATTATGATGAATGGAACAAATTTTAGTGTTGTGGAAGCGGGTTCTTTTGGCGGTCTTCTGAATGTGACGGAGGGTCCTTCTGCAGGAAAGTACTTTCTGAAAGACAGGCTTGGACTAACTGGCATGGAAGTTTCTCTTAACCAACTGCCGGAGGGAGGGGCGGTCCCGTTCTACCACACACATCGCGAGAATGAGGAACTATTTCTTTTCATTAGTGGCTGCGGTCAGTTCCAAGTGGATGGACAGATTTTTGAAGTCAAGGAAGGAACAGCAATTCGTGTAGGGCCTGAAGGCGAACGCACGCTCCGCAATAACGGTACTGGGGATTTGTATTTCATCGTTATTCAAGTCAAAGCGGATAGTCTCCGCCAATGGGTGGAGACTGATGGTGTCATTCTGGATAAACCGGTGACCTGGCCGGAATAGTGATTATATGTTTGGAAGGCAAAACGAACAAGCTCAAATCGAATTTAGGAAAAACAAGAGTGCCGTAGAGTGTACGTATCACTCTGTGGCATTCTTGCCTCCAGTCGGAGATAGTGCCCCCTCCTGAAGGGCATTCTTACTTAAATTGCACAAGCGTATTATACGATAATGGCATATGTTGTGTTTCTTACGGATTGCTATGTTGATGAATCCTGAGGAGGAAATTTTTCATTAAAACATGGAGAGAAATTAGAATTGGCGGATCATCCATTTTTGGAGGGTGAAGTGTCACTTGCTGATGGGGGACGGGTGAATGAACTCCGACAACGATTGGTTTCTTCGATCTCGTACGTAACGTTTTCTGTGGAAGCAAAATATCCTTTGCTTGCATCCCCCATGAGACCGATGTCGCCATCAAGTAATAGATCCCCGGTTTGACGTCCGTAATACAAAAATCCCCCAAAGAAGAAACCAGCGTTCCATATAGGGGGAGTCCCTCAGGAATCGGTTTGGCAAATAAGCCGATCAGGGCAACACCTTCAAAAGGAACCGCCGAATGGACAGTTCCTTCTATTCTAGCTTGTTGATTCGTAATATGATGCGGCGTAGACCAATCGTTCAGTTTCTGCAGTGAGCTCAAATCGGTGTCTGCTAGCAGCGCAGAATGACGAAATTGGGATGGTGTCACGCCTACCCGTTCAGTAAATCGAGTAGTGAAGGTCCCCAAACTTTGTTGTCCGATCTCCATTCCTATATCGCGAACGGTTAGATCGGTACTCAGCAACAAATTCTTTGCCTTTTGCAGTCGAAGAGAAGAAACATAATAAAGCGGGGAAAGGCCCATTCTATTTTTGAAAATTCGTGTGAAGTGATACGGACTATAAGCTATATGACCAGCCAATCGGGAAAGCGAAAGAGGTTCATAGATATGTTGATGTATATATGCGATCACCTCGTCTATTTCTGAATATCGGTCAGTCATTGTTTCATCACCTCCTGTTATCTTCAATATTCTTCTTTTTCTCCATTATTTTCTCTTACATTCGTATTCAGTAATACGTCCCCTTTTGCATAATATAAATTCCTTAATTACAAACTTCTATATTCTTCTCAAAAATCCCTACTGATCTTCAACTAAAGTCCCTTATATAGGATAACTACCAAATTCGATTACTCCGTTTAACGGAACAATTTGCTTTGATCAATATCCTTATATTACTACATTGACGGAACCCCAAGAGAAAGAATCAGCTGAATGACACTTAAAACGACATAGAAAATGTCACTCTTTAGATAAACCCATGCTTGTGTCACTTTAACGGTAAGCATCCCAAACGGACCCATGGTGTTTGACCCGGGCTTAGTTAAGTTTTTACGAAATTCGTGATCTTCCAGCTGAAAAGGAGGCACGTGCGTCTTTTGGATCGCACACGGAAGGGAGCTGAATTTCACGAAAAATTAACAAGAAAAGAGCTTAAATTTAAAAGAGCAGTGCTATTGTATGGACATGAATTCCATCTATCATCCTGATTATCGGAAAAGGCCCTATTATCATTCTTTTTTATGGTAAAGTTTACTTTTTCGTAAAAATTATGGAAATTAAAGGAGGATATTATCATGTTACGTTTGAGAATGTTCGTTTTGATCGTTGTAGCAAGTTTACTCCTTGGTGTGACGGCAGTATTTGCAAATCCTACTACTTCAACAGAGGACAAGCACGAAAATGCCACTAACGACATGAACGAAAGTGAAAATCATCAGAATTGGATCGGAGCATGGTCAACAAGCCCACAGCCACCTTACGAAAATGGTACTTCCTACGAAGGATTTGAAGATCAGACTGTCAGGATGGTCGTCCACCCACACGCATCCGGAGAAAAGGTTCGCCTTCGATTTTCCAATACGTTCAGCTCACAGCCTTTGACGTTTGGAAAAGTAAGTATTGCGCTTTCAAACAGTGGAGCGGAAACGATACAAGGCTCAAATCGTAATGTGACTTTTTCTGGACAGGAAAGTATTACAATTCCGCCTGGGGCAGAAGTCATAAGTGACCCGATGGAATTCAACGTTACTGATGACCGAAATCTGGCAATCAGTGTCTACATACCAGAAGCGAGCGGTCCGACAACATGGCATAATCTTTCTAGACAAACTTCCTATATTTCAGAAAACGGCGATCATACAGGATCGGAAGACGGAACAGCTTTTACAGATACGGATGTGTCCTGGTTTTGGCTTTCAGGCGTGGATGTTCTGACAAAAAAGAATAGTGGACGGGTTATTGTGACATTAGGGGATTCCATTACAGATGGACATAGTTCGACTATTGATGAAAACTTACGCTGGCCGGATCTTCTCGATGATCGCCTCGATGAAAAATATCCTAACAAGAACTTCTCTGTTCTGAATGCAGGCATTTCAGGGAATAAAATTTTAAGAGATTCACCAGTTTATGGTGTGAATGCTTTGGCACGCCTTAATCGTGATGTGTTGTCCCAAACTGGTGCAACCGATGTGATTCTCCTTGAAGGAATCAACGATATCGGCCATGTACCACATACTCTCGATTCAAAAAAAATTATCGATGGTATGGAACAGGTAGCAGCACAAGCTCATGCAAGAGGATTACGGGTTTATGCAGGGACACTTTTACCATTTAGAGATACCATATTTAAAGGGTATTTTACTGAAGAGGGAGAGATCGTAAGACAAGAAGTGAATGAATGGATCCGTACAAGTGGAGTATTTGATGGTGTCATAGACTTTGATGAAGTGATGCAGGATCCAGAAAATCAACAAAAACTTCGAGCGGAATATGATGCTGGAGATCATTTACATCCCAATGATGCAGGCTACCAAGCGATGGCTGAAGCGATCGATCTTGCTTTATTCCGTCCTTAAGAGCAAATCAAAGGGACTGTCTTAAAACAATAGTGTCAGGCACCACCAATCACAACATTTTGTATCAAAGCTTTACTTTTTTAAAATGTTGTTAGAACGGTGAGAGTCAGACTCTTATGGGACAGCCCCTTTCTCCCAATTAAGATTGTCACTTCGCAACCAGTACATGGCAATCAGCTTCAGAGACTACCTTTTGGCTGACGCTTCCTAACATTAATTTCTTCAATCCACTTAGACCACGATTTCCAATTACGATGAGGTCAGTTTTTTGCTCATCAGCATATTCACAAATCGATTTTGCCGGTTCCCCTGCAAGCAATTCGATTTTTACATTGTTGTAGAGTGGTTCAACGTATTCTTTCGCTTCTTTCAATTTCTGTTCATTTCGTTCTACACTTGTATCGACATCTCTCAGGTTGTCGCGCAGGATGGCCGTATTATCACCACTTAGTGTATGCCCAACACCATACGGAGCAAGTGCGAGATCTTCGTCTACATAGACCAAAGTCAATTCACCGTTGCTCATTTTGGCAATTTCAGCACCGGTTTCCAATGCCTTCTTACTGCCATCAGAGCCATCAACGGGAATTAGGATATTATGGTACTTCATGTTCATTCTCCTTTCCTACCTCTCAAGGTTTGACTTGGAAAAATCTCTTATTGGATTGAGGGGACAGGCCTTTCGGTTACAAACATGAGGTCTTTACTATGCGTTTGACATCCTGCCATTGGATTCGAACATCATTCACATAATGATTATCCTCCTTTAGTATTGTTTTACCCTTTAGAGCATTTTTCAAACTTTAACTGAAAAGCAAAAAAATCCTCCTTATGGCGGAGGATTTATCGAGATTTATTGTTCTATCAAGGTGTCTACAGAAATGCTTTCTTTTTTGTCCGGCTTATCAACGAGATGGATCGTAGCGATTCCGTTTGATTGATCCACATGTTCGATGTACACATTTTGTCCATTATAGGTTACATTGACCATCTCTGGTGATGAAGCGATTTCTTGAGCACGGCGTGCGTCCATTTGTACCACCTCCTTTTGGATTTCCACTAGTCATAATATTTGTTTTGCATCCAAGGCCTATACGCACCTTATGAAGGTTGGTCATGTAATATCATCGATAACATCCATTCTTTCAAATCAATCATCCGGAGATGTTGTGGACTTGTATCTGTCCCTGTCACGATCATTGGAATCAAGGAGTCTTGCGCATGCAATCCACCATGGCTGGCTCCCCCTACATGGGTCGGTGAGCTTTCTCCGATGAATTCATATCCTGGTTTGACACTTGCAATAAGATAGTCTCCTTCATGGGAATTCAAGGAGCTGCTAATACGGGCTAGTGCATCGGGATACTCACCATATGTGAGATGCTGATTATCCAAATGCATATCCAATAATCCAGTATCCCCTTCGATTGACCATTCCTGGTCATAATCATCCTTATAATTCCCATCATGACGGAATTTCAACTTGCCTTTTTGAACACCAGACCTGACTTCGATCCATCCATCATTTTTCCACGCAATCATATCGATTCGCTCGTCTTTTTCCAAATACGGTACGAAATCCGATACAGGCAGGTTCTCGGAATCCAACGTATAAAGGAACGTCATCCTCTCATTTACTCCCAATATAATTTGGTCGTCTGGCATGACACCCTTGTTCAGTTTCATGATCTTAAAGTCGTTGAATATGTTTCTCAAATCAACTAATGCTTTTTGTTTGTCTGGATCGACCCAAGCTTGGCCATTATCACCTAGGATGATCCATGTATATTTTTCTAATGCTTCTTCCCACGAATCAAAGGAATTCAAAACCTTCTGTAATTGGTGATCCACTTTTTCAATCCCTTTTGTAAACATCCGTCCATGTTTATGAATCCATTTATCCAAATCTGGCAAATATACAATTGTAAAAGGAGAAACCTTATCCTTTTTAATAAGATGGATCAATTCTTGGGTAGAAAACGTATTGTTGAAGCCGAATCGTTGCCAGAAACGCTGATATTGTCTAGAAGGTATGTACTTCGAAAACCTTCCATAGGTGAAACCTTCTGGACCTTTTACAGCAAGATTATCGTTCATGCGCCCAAACCATTTCATCAATAGGGGGAAATTGTAGTAACAATTGGTATTTCCTCTGAAAACGAGAGCATTGATCGAGGTTGATTCCAGTTCTTGCTCCCACAGTGTTTCATGAATGGTCTCGACATCGTGGTTGATATGTTTGTTATTCAAATTGAAAAATGCGTCTTCTAAGGTCTGATGAATACCGAGTTTACGACATTCTGGAAAAGAACTTCCATAATTAATGAGCCGATTCTCCTGTTTATCGAACCATACTAATCCGGGAAGATTATGCTGATCCGGATATGTTCCGGTCAGCAAACATGTATCTACGTTTACCGACATTGTAGGGAAAGCGGTAACGATATCTGGAATGTATTGTCCTTTCTCGATCAAGAATTGAAAGGCAGGTGCTTGATCATTTTCAAGCGCTTTCTGTAAAGTTTCATCCATTAAAGTATCCACCATGAGTAGGATGACAGGTTTTCGATGAGAATTTTCCTTTGCTGATCTTGACATGGGTTACCATCCTTTTTGTTTGGGTACATTGTTCTTATTGTTTCAAAATAAATGGATTTCATAAGTAAACGGGTGATTTTATTGGAATTGAAAATAATGACTTTTAATATCAGGCACGGAAAAGGAATGGATAAAAAGCATGACTTACAACGGATCAGTCATGTATTGAAGCACTCCAATGCAGATATTATCGGACTTAACGAAGTGGATAAAGAATTTTCGAAGAGAAGTGAGTTTGTAGATCAAGCGGAATGGATTGCAAAAGATCTCAATATGGGGTATGTATTTGGTCCATCCATAACGATGGAGGGGAATGAAGAAGGTGGCATCCGTCAATATGGCAGTGCGATTCTTACCCGGTTTCCGATCAAAAAGTCTGATAACTATCCATTTGATTTTTTACCTCGGATTGTTGAAGACCGGGCGTTACTCAAAGTAATCGCAGAGATTGAAAACCATGAGGTAGCCATTTATATCACTCATTTAAGCTTCGCTCCATTTTTACATACAAAACAAACAGAATTTATCCTGAAACAAGTTACACAAGATTTAAAACCATCCATCATAATGGGAGATTGGAACATGAAACCTTATTCAAGCAGTTGGCGATTAGTTACGGAGCAATTGAAGGATACATGGGAAGAGCATGGGAATGGTAGTCCAGGCTACACCTATCCATCAAAACGTCCCAGAATGAAGTTGGACTATATTTTCACGAATGATTTTTTTGAGGTAGTAGAGGCGAATGTCGTCAAAACCAATCGAAAAGCTTCAGACCATTTACCTTTATCCACCACTTTAAAAATAATCCGTTGACATGGATTGATATGGACCGTCAAAATGGCGAACTTTTCTCTAAATTTTTACTTTTTTTCTTACTCCCACTTCCAACCAGTTTTTGTCGAAACTCTTAAAGGGAATCATCTGTCGTTAATTGGAAGGATGAACGAAAAGAGAATTGTTTACAGCTGGGAGGAGCATCATGGAGAGAACAATCAACGAAAATTCGGATGTGGCAACGAAAAAGAAGCAAAAACATCCGAAGGGCTTATTCTTATTATTCATTACCGAGATGTGGGAACGCTACAGTTTCTATGGAATGCGTTCGATTCTGGTACTTTACTTGACGGCTGAATTATTCAGCGGCGGCTTAGGGATGGACAAGAGTTCTGCCCTGCACTTATATGGACTTTATACCGGGTTAGTATATTTTACACCTCTTATCGGGGGCTATCTGACGGATAAGATGATGGGGCTCAGGACGGCCATTACCATCGGCGGTATCACCATGGCACTTGGAGATTTCACATTATTCGCCGTACAAGATCAATGGGGCTTATATGTGGGACTCTTATTATTGATCATTGGAAACGGTTTCTTCAAGCCGAACATTTCCACCCTGGTTGGAGAATTGTATTCTAAAAACGATCCACGGAAAGATTCAGCATTCACGATTTTCTATATGGGGATCAACCTTGGGGCCTTTATCTCGCCACTTGTAGCTGGATTGATCTATGCAAACTGGTTCTACTCAAATACAGGTGGAGTCGAAGTATTTGGTTTCAAATATGCGTTTTTGGCTTCTTCAATCGGTATGATCATCGGTCAGGTGACATTCAATGCATTATCGAAGAAATACTTGGGTGAAATCGGAACGAAACCTGCGACGGCAAAAGTGAAACCTTCGCTCGACGGAACAGCAAAACCAAAGCCTTTGTCTCGACATGAGAAGCATCGTACAGCCGTCATTTTGATCCTTGCATGTTTCACGGTCATGTTCTGGGCTGGGTTTGAACAGGCAGGTGCATCTTTCACGTTATATACACGAGACTTTGTGGACCGCACAATTTTCGGATATGAGGTGCCTGTTTCCTTCTTCCAGTCACTGAACCCTTTATTCATTTTATTATTGGCACCAGTCGTTTCAGCTTTCTGGCTTAAATTATCCGGAACAAAGCGGGGAGATTTTGCGATCCCGACAAAAATGGCTTTTGGTTTGATTCTACTGGGAGCTGGTTTCATGGTGATGATGCCTGCAGTCATGATGTCTGGAAGCAATGAAGCAGATCCGATCAAAGTATCAATGATGTTCATGATTGTGACCTACTTGCTTCACACGTTGGGTGAATTAGCATTATCCCCGATCGGCTTGTCATTGGTAAGCAAGATGGCACCAATCAAAATCGCTTCATTATTGATGGGGGTATGGTTCTTAAGTAATGCAGCAGCGAATTACATGGCTGGGTTCATCGCTTCCTTGACGACTGAATTCGGTTACCTTGAAATCTTCATGTATCTCGGAATTGCGGCCATCTTACTTGGTCTAGTCTTGCTCCTGATTTCCAAGCCGCTACAAAAGCTTATGCATCTTGATGAAATCGAGAATTCCACAAAACCATATTAAACCCACGTCAAGGGCACCATTCAATTGGTGCCTTTTTCGAAAGATAAAAATTTTGATTCGATGAAGGAATGTCTAGCTCCAACGCCCAACCACTTGGATCACTTCAGACCTCCTGCGGCAGTCGACACATTGAAGTACATCTAATGGGGGACCCCACGCAGAACCGAACTTTGTTTGGTTCGAGGCCTCCTCGTCGGATTTCCAGTTACCTTCGTGGCTGATCAGGGCGTCTGCGCTTTTGTTGTATTCTCCAAAAAAGATTGCTATTGTGGGAGCAAGAATAGAGAGGAGAGATGAATCATGGCCTGTAACATTGACCATTCAATGGATGATGTAAAAAAGAAATTGGAATTCCAATCTGCTTTTTTACCTGAAGGATTATATAGAAGCAGTGATAACTTTTTAAAAGAATACCCGACTCAAGAAGAATTGAATGAGCTGTTCCATTTGCTTAAAAAATATGATTTAGCATCTGAAGAAGAAAGAGCGGAAAGAAATAGAAAGATAACAGCTCTAACTAGTTAATAAGTAACGAGGACTTCGGCGTACAGCTGAGGTCTTTTTTATTCGTGATAAATAAGAAATATATCAAAATATAGTTTTAAATTATAATATTAGTAAATTCCTCTCTTACGTCTAGTGAAACTGGATTTACATATTGAAAATGAACGAGACTCAGATTTTCCCTGCTTCTGTCTGTCGAATTTTCAGTGAATATAGCATCTCTGTAGGGTTTAGTCCTACAGATTTTTTCTTTTTCAAATAATAGAAAAATAGGTTAACAGACTTATTTTTATTAAATATAGAAAAATATTACAAAAAATAAAACGGCTGGAATATAAAAAGCTCAATAAGAAAAAGAAGAAAGAAAAGATCGACAATCTTCTGAAAGAATTCGGGCTTGTTCATCTGAAAGATAAAATGGTGTATCAATTAAGCGGGGGTGAACAACAACGGATCGCGATCATAAGACTCATTTTACAAGAAAGTGATTTGATTCTTGCGGATGAACCTACTGCCAGCCTAGATTCAGAAAATGCAAAGGTGATATTGGAATATCTAAAAAAGCTGAATGTACAGGAGAAAACAATTGTAGTCGTAACCCATAACAAATCAATATTATCGTATTTTTCCCGCGTAATACGTCTTGATGAATTAAATGAAGATTGTTCTGTTCAGACAGGGACGATTGTTAACGGATAAAGGACAAGGCTAAGCATGGACCACTAAGGCTCAGCCTTCGCCCCAGGCTTGGCTTTGCCAAGTTTTCTTTATGGACCATCCGGTTTGTTTCCTAATCGAGTCATAAACTCCATTAATCTCAGATATGATTTTATGAGAATCGAAAGGGAGGACGTTGCATGGCTGATTTTACGAAAACAGCGGAATTTGAACATAGTTTCTGGTTGCAGATCCTTGGTGATCACGCGCGTTTCATCCATGACTCTCTAGCTCCAGACCAGACGAAAGAGATTTCCCGAGCGAATCATTTCATAAAAACATTCGACCAATTGCTTGGAAGAGTCAAAAGTGCGGATATGATCGAATTAAGTGAACAAGCTGAAGAAGAAGTGAAGAAATTAAGGCAGTTCAAACTGGATCTGCTCAAGCGGCATCTAGTAGGAAAAATAAAGATAAGCTTAGGTCCTACCTTCTTAAATCATATGCTCAATGAGCTGGATGAGCATTTACGGATTTTACCTTATTTGAAAAAAGGAGAAGTTCCACCCACACTACATGAACTACACCACCATTTGGTCTGGCTGTTGGACGCGGCAGGTCATGCCGGTGCGATTTCCGACAACATGGACCAGATCGAGAAGAAAATCAGAGTGAAAAGCGACACGTTTACGAAAGACTTTGAGGCGTTCTATCTGAAGGCGGTCGAAATGGCCGGATTCCTAAGGACAAAACTGTCCACCTTCACTGCATTGGAAAAGTTCAATAATGACATATCACTTGAGATTAAACTGTTCATGAATTTCCTGAAAGAAATCGAAGAAATGGAGTTGAGCAAGGAAGCGTTGGGTACTTTTGCCCCGTTAATGGCAGATCATATGATGAGGGAGGAGTGTTATTATTTAACGAAATTAGCTGAAGTGACACAGCTCTCCCAACCGAATTGCGATCCGACGAAACCACGCTTGGAAGCTTGATGAATACAAAGCCAACCTCACATATAGAAGAGGATGGCTTTTTAGTTTGGATGGACGAGAATGAATGGTTGAAATGGAATTAAATGGGGTACATCACCTGTAGGAGGATTGTTGATTGGTCTTTGAATGTATATTTTTATGAAAAACGACAGACTTTAACCTTTAGGTACATAAGATCAGTCACCTTAAAAAATTTGAACGGGGGGAGAAAATTGGCTTTAAACGTTTCCCAAAAATTGATTAAAGAGCATTTGATTTCCGGTGAAATGAAACCGGGACATGAGATCGGATTGAAAATCGATCAAACCCTTACACAGGATGCTACCGGTACAATGGTCATGCTTGAGCTTGAGGCTATGAAACTTGATCGTGCCAAAACGGAAGTTTCCGCACAATATGTTGATCACAATATCATCCAGGAGGATAGCAAAAATCCGGATGATCATTTGTTCTTACAAAGTGCGACGAAGCGGTTCGGGTTGTATTACAGTCGACCTGGAAACGGGGTCAGTCATCCTGTGCATATGCAACGGCTGGCAATCCCCGGCAAAACCTTATTAGGGTCAGACAGCCATACGTGTGCAAACGGCTGTATGGGCATGCTTGCTATGGGAGCCGGTGGGATTGACGTAGCGATGGCGATTGCAGGAGAGCCCATCTATATCAAAATGCCCCAAATCTGGGGAATTAAATTGACTGGAGAACTCCCGGATTGGGTGAGCGCCAAAGATGTCATTCTTGAATTGCTGCGCCGTCATGATGTGAAAGGCGGAGTTGGCAAAATCATTGAGTTCTATGGTCCTGGGCTTGAGCATCTAAATGCGATGGACCGTCACGTCATTGCGAACATGGGTGCTGAGCTTGGGGCGACGACGACGGTTTTTCCATCTGATGAGGAAGTGAAGCGGTTTTTAAAGAGCCAGAACAGGGATAATGATTGGGTGGAGATATTAGCTGATCAGGATGCTGAGTATGATATTCATGAGGAAATCAATCTTTCAGAGCTGGAACCGTTAATTGCTAAACCGTCTAGTCCAGGAAATGTCGTCCCTGTCCGGGAAGTAGCAGGAGAGCCGATCTACCAATCGTATATTGGGTCATCCGCTAATCCCGGGTATCGTGATTTTGCGATTACGGCTGAAATCATGAAGGGCAAAAAAGTTGCAGATGGCATTTCCTTCGATATCAATCCAACTTCACGTCAAATGCTGACTGACCTTGTGGCAGACGGCCATATCGGAAGTCTTCTAACAGCTGGGGGACGATTGCACCAGGCGGGATGTAACGGTTGTATCGGTATGGGTCAGGCCCCTGCCACAGGAAGAAATAGTTTACGGACGACGCCGCGTAATTTCCCTGGCCGTTCTGGTACGAGGGAAGACAGTGTGTTCCTCTGCAGTCCCGAAACAGCTGCCGCTTCGGCTTTGACTGGGCAGATCACTGATCCGAGAACATTGGATATGAAGTATCCGAAAGTAAAAGACCCTGACCACCCGACAGTGGATGACGCATTATTGAACAGACCGCTTCCACCGGAAGAAGCTAAGAAAGTTGAGCTTGTAAAAGGCCCGAATATTGCATCGATCCCTGAAATGGATGAACTGCCTGATGAGATGGAGCTTCCGATTTTGCTGAAAATGAAGGATAACATCTCTACGGATGAAATCTTAGCGGGTGGCGCCCGGGTCCTTCCTTACCGAAGCAACCTGCCCGAAATCAGCAAGTTCACTTTTGAGATCATTGACGAAACCTACTACAATCGCGCTATGGAAATCCAGAAGCTTGGTGGTCATGCGATTGTGGGCGGTTTCAACTATGGACAAGGATCGAGCCGGGAACACGCAGCCCTTGCACCAAGGTTCTTAGGATTACGAGTCGCCTTAGTCAAAGACTTTGCGCGGATTCATTGGCAGAACCTCGTGAACTTCGGTGTCTTGCCCCTTACGTTTAAAAATGAAGCAGATTATGATCTGTTAGAGGAAGACGATATTCTCCAATTGAAAAATGTGAGGGAACAGATTAAGCAAGGAAAAGAGCTTACAGTGAGGATAAAAGAGAAAGAAAAGGATATAACAGCTGTCCATGCCTTATCAGATCGTCAAGTCGATATCATGCTGAAGGGCGGGCTGATCAACTGGGAGAGAGACCGACAACATTAAGAAAGAATACATGAAAGAAGGGAAGGAAATCCATGGTTGATCGAAACCAATTATGTAAAGCTTGTGACGGTAGCGGCCTACTGGCAGATGATGAAAACTGGCAATACAGCTGTACGGTATGCGGAGGTGACGGCATTTTCACTTCTGGTGAAAAACCGGAACCAGATCACCTTTTTCAAGTTGATGAAAACAACCGGACATTGGAATAGAACGACAGGTAGCCCATTCTTCCTTTTGTAAAGGATGGGCCCTTTTGAAGCACAACAACTTGGTGATATGGTGACTGGAAATTTGTAATATTCTAAAGAACCTTGTTTTACTTATTTGTAAAGAAAGGTTTGTATTTTTTAAAAATCCATTGTACGAGTGGTTTTAAGAAAAGCACAGCTACCAGCAGGATCAGTATGGAAAATTCAACAAATTCCATGACTCTGAAAGGATTGAACGCATTATCTAATGCCTCTTTAACTGCTATTCCCAGTAAAATATCCATACATATTGAAAAGCCCAGCAATATTCCTATTATGATGACTGCAATCCAGGTTGGTTTCATTTCGCATCACTCCTCTTTATAGGATTTCCAAATCCTTTTGAATTACTTCGAGAAGATTCGTTTACCTGTTGCTTAAAAATAATGAATGACTAAAAACAACGAGGTTTTCCATCATGCCGATCAAAATACGCCAGAAAAAAAAACACACCCAAAAAAAGTCACAAGTCGAAAAGGAAATTCGTACGTTCAATCTTCCAGACGATGAAATCAGTGAGAATCTGAAAGAAAATATTGAGCGGATACGAAAAATTACAGGCAACAGTTCCGACCTTATCATACGTCCCTTGAAAGGGAATGATATTGTCAACATGACTGCCGTTTATATTGATGGTCTAGTTGACAGTCCTACAGTAAATAAGTTTGTTGTCGATTCCGTTTTTCAAAATATTGATCCTCAGCCAGAAGGTAAAAAGGATAAACAAGAACTATTTGAAAAAATTTTTGCGGAGGTCGTCTCTATAGGAGAAGTAAAGCAGCTTTCCAATTGGAAGGATGTTTTTCTGCTTTTGATGGCTGGTAATACACTCTTGTTGATAGATGATGTTCCCAAGGTTATGGTCATCGATACAAAAGGAGGAAAAAAAAGGAATGTTGAAGAGCCGCCTACGGAAGTATCCATTCGAGGACCGAGAGATGGTTTTACCGAATCCATTCAAACAAATATATCCTTGATAAGACGCAGGATCCAAAATCCAAATATATGGGTCGAAACAATGAAAATCGGAAATCTGTCCCAAACGAGTGTCTCGATTTTGTACTTGAATGGTATCGCGAATGAAAAAATCGTCAATGAGGTGAGAACCCGATTAAAAAAAATAGACGTAGACAGCATACTGGAATCGGGTTACATCGAACAGTTGATAGAAGATCAGACTTTTACGCCTTTTCCGACACTATATCATACAGAAAGGCCAGATACTGTTGCTGGTAATGTCCTCGAGGGAAGAATAGCGATCCTTGTAGATGGAACACCCTTCGTTTTACTGGCTCCTGTTGTATTCATCCAATTTTTCCAAGCGGTTGAGGATTATTACTCTCGATTTGATATATCGACTTCCATCCGCTTTTTAAGAGTATTAACTTTTGTGATATCCCTTATTGCACCGGCGTTATATATCGCGGTGACTACTTTCCATCAGGAAATGGTTCCGACACGGCTCATCATTACGCTTGCTGCCCAGAGAGAGGCTGTACCCTTTCCAGCCGTTGTGGAAGCGATGCTGATGGAAGTGACCTTCGAAATTCTCAGAGAGGCGGGGATACGTCTTCCGAAGGCAATTGGATCGACCGTATCCATCGTAGGGGCCCTTGTCATCGGACAGGCTGCGGTGGAAGCAGGTATCGTTTCACCGGCAATGGTCATCATTGTATCGATTACGGCTATTGCCAGCTTTTCTACTCCATCTTATTCGATTGCGATTTCTGCAAGATTGATCCGCTTTCTATTTATGTTGTCGGCAGCTACATTCGGGTTTTATGGAATAGCATTATTGTTCATCTTCATGCTCGTCCATTTATGTAGTTTGAGGTCTTTTGGGGTTCCGTATATGTCACCGATGGCTCCGTTGTCTCTGTCAAACCTGGGGGATACTATCGTCCGTGCTCCGTTCTGGACTTTTAAACAGCGACCCCGTTTGATTGGAAATCAAAACAGTCAAAGGCAAGGAGATAACCAGAAACCTGAACCTCCTGTAAGCCGATCGCTGAAAACCAAAAAATGACCAGGGTGATCAACTATGATTCGTGTATTCGGATTATTTCTAATACTAACAATTTCTAATGTTTTGTTAACGGGATGCTGGAGCAAAACAGAATTGAATGAACTGGCGCTGGTTTCTGCGCTCGGGATCGATAAGAACGAAGAGGGGGAATATGTAGGTTCATTGCAAATCATCAACCCTGGAAGCGTGGCTGGAAGTAAGAGCACTGGCCAAGGAACCGCTAGTCCGCCTGTAACTGTCTATACTTCGACAGCCAAGAATCTTGTAGGGCTTAGTCGTAATATCTCGGCAAAAGTTTCTAGAAGACTTTACTATGCACATACGGGTGTTGTAGTGATTGGAGAGGAACTGGCAAGAGAAGAGGGGATCAGTAACCTGTTAGATGCTCTGGATCGTGACCCGAATTTCCGTACGACGACTGCCATCATTATCGCCAAAAATGCCAGGGCCAGGGATTTGATCAAAATCCTGACCCCTATTGATCAAATTCCTGCGGAGAACGTGATCAAAATGTTGGAGACAAATGAAACGATGTCTGGAGAGAATATTAACGCAAAGACTAGGCAGGTTATAGATGCGCTTGCAACGAAAGAGAGAGATCCCGTTATAACGGGAGTGGAATTAACGAGGGAAGCTGATGGGGGAAAATTAGAAAGCATACAGCAAACGGAACCAGAGTCTATTGTTCAGGTGGGAGGAATCGCTTTATTCAGAAACGATAGGCTGGTCGATTGGGCAAGGGAAAAGACCGCCCGAGGTATCGTTTTTCTCTTAAATAAAGTGAAGGAAACTAACATCAGCATTGATTGGAAGGGAAATGAGGAGGCGGTCGTTTACAATATGATCAGACAACAAACTACTGTAAAGCCGGTCATTAAAAACGGCAAACCCGAGATCGATGTTCATGTCAAAGCGGAGGGGAAAATAGGCGAGGTTCAGGTTGCAATTGATTTAAGCAATCCTGATACATTGAAAAGTATTGAGCAAGAAGTTAATAAAGAAATCCAAGGTGAACTGTCAAAAGCAATAGAGAAAGCAAAGGAAAACAAAACAGATATATTTGGATTTGGCGAGTCATTTCATAGCACCTACCCTGAACAATGGAAAAGGTTTGAAAAAGAGTGGAACGATACCTATTTCTCTGAGCTGAAAGTAAATATCAAAGTGGAATCGTTTATTCGTCGGACAGGTCTAAGGAATAAGCCTTATCTGAAAGATACTAATTGATGGAAAGTGTTGATATTAAGTGGAGAAAGCGAAGATAGATGCAGTCCAGCTGTTCATTTTGATCTTTCTTTTTGAATTGGGAAGTGCTTTGCTTGTTCCTCTAGCCATTGAAGCAGAGGAGGACGCATGGCTTGCCATCTTTTTTGGGATGGCAGGCGGCATCCTTATATTTTTAATCTTTCATGCTTTGTATCAAACCTATCCAGATTCATTACCGACTCAATATATGCGAAACATAATCGGAAACTATTTAGGATGGGTGTTGGGGTTTGCTTACTGCCTGTATTTTTTATATCTGTCTGCAAGGGTATTACGGGATTTCGGATCAATGCTGTTGACCGTGGCCTATCATGAGACCCCGCTGTTCATCGTGAATCTGTTGTTGATTTTACTCATTATTTATACGGTTTATCAAGGTATTGAAGTGATGGCCAGGACAGGTGAATTACTATTCGTCATATTGTATGTACTTGCCATTTCCGGATTCATCTTAATTGTAAGTTCTGGACTGATCAATTTAAGCAACTTAAAGCCCGTCTTGGAGGAAGGGATCCTTCCTATTTTGAAAGTAGCGATTACACAAACGATTTATGTGCCTTTTGGGGAAGCGATCGCTTTTTCTGTGATTCTTCCTTACTTGAACAATCCGAAAAAGGCTAAAAAGGTTGGAATCTTCGCTTTATGTCTAAGTGGAATCAATCTTATGATTGTTATGGCCGTAAATATATCAGTTTTGGGTGTCAATCTTACAAAACGTTCCCAATTTCCTTTGCTTACAACAATACAAAGTATACAAATAGCAGATTTTTTAGAGCGGTTGGATGTTTTCTTCATGCTCGCCCTTATTATCGGTATATTCATTAAAATAACGATATTCTTCTATGCTGCAGTAATTGGATTGGGGGATCTTTTCAAGGTAACTAATGTTAAACAATTAATCTACCCTCTGGGACTCGTCGTTCTTCTATTATCGAATTCGATTGCGAGTAATATCTCTGAGCATATTCAAGAAGGACTGTTTATTGTACCGATTATTTTACATTTTCCGTTCCAAATTCTGTTTCCGCTTTTTCTGCTCCTCATTGTTTATTTGAAGAAACGAAAGAAAAACAAAGCGTGATTACCTAATGTGGATGGAACCCATAATCAAGAGCCAGAAAAGTATGGCTTCCGTTGGATGACTGGAGGGTCTTTTGTCATGATTTCTGGAAAGCTAAATAAGTTATTAGACTCGTTTTTTGAAAGATTGAAGTTAATTCCCTATTTATGATTTAAACTGGAGTTAATCCAGTGAAAGAGGGTGAGATGATTGACAAACAATCTAGAAGTGAGATTGGCTGATTTGGTTGATCATGAAAAGGCAGACTTGAAAGGACAAGAAGTCACTGTGAAAGGTTACCTTGCTGGAAAGCCCGATGAGCCGCTTGATGATGGGTATAACTATCCTTTCATTGATCAGGGCATGAATGGAATTCTTGTAAAATCGAGAAGGAAACTTGAAAATCTTGAGCTTGGTCATTGGTTCCAAGTAAGCGGGACGCTGGATCATACTCACCAGCAAGAGCTGCATGTCGCTTCTGATGCAGATGTTAGTGAATTTGAAGTTCAGTTGGCATCGCCTACTTACTCACGACAATTTTCATCCTCGGTAAAAAAGGTTGTAGATGGAGACACGATTCACCTTGAAACGCCTGTATTAGGTACGACGAAGGTTCGTTTTGTATCTATAGACACCCCTGAAACAAACTATCAAGGTGATTCCCAGGGTTATTATGCAGAAGAAGCTACGAGGCAGCTTCAAAGTCTTTTGCCAGTTGGGGAAGACGTATCGATCCGAGTTGGTGATGAGGCATTCGATCAATATGGACGCTTGCTCGCGATCGTTTGGAAAGGTGAACAGAACATCAATAAGGAAATGATAGAAATCGGTATGGCAGTGCCGTATTTCATCTACCCGAATTTGGACAACTTCGAAGAATATGGGGAGGCTGTCATAAGAGCGAAAGAAGCGGGGAAAGGTCTATGGAATCCTGACCGGCCGATTGATGAACTTCCTTATGAATTCCGCTTCAACAAACGTGGCGGGCCAAACAAATATGTCGGGCATTATGAAACGAAACAATATGTAAAACCTGAAAAATGGGAAAGTATCCCGATCGAACACCGCGTCTTCTTTTTAAAAGAAAAGGATGCAATTGACGCAGGATACAAGAAGGAATCACCTGGATGTTGAATAGAATTGATGAATCCCGCCTTGATGGCGGGATTTTTTCCTAATAAGAATTTGAACAGATTATCCTGGGAAGTGAACAGATTACCATCGGGAGTGAACAGATTATCTTAAGAAGTGAACAAAATATCCTGGGGAGTGAACAGATTATCTTAAGAAGTGAACAAAATATCCTGGGGAGTGAACAGATTACCCTAAGAAGTGAACAGATTATCCCTGAAACCTGAGTTAGTATAGGAATCTACAGGTTAAATCCAATCAGAAAAGGGGTACGTTTATAGGTAGAATGAAAGAAAGGAGCATGAGTCGTGTCATTCAAAAACAAGGTGGTCATTGTAACAGGTGCTGCTAATGGGATCGGAAAGGCGATTGCGAAGGAATATGCCGCAAATGGAGCAAAGGTTGTCGTTGCTGATCTTGATGAAACGAACGGAAAACACCTGGTTGAAGAGATTGCCCGACAAGAGGGGAAGCGATCATCAATATAGCCTCTACACGAGCCAGCATGTCGGAGCCTAACTCTGAAGCTTACGCGGCATCCAAGGGAGGGATCGTTTCCATCACCCATGCGCTTGCTGCATCTTTTACAGATTTTCCGAATGGGAAAGCCCATACAGGGCGTAG
>NZ_JAIBLJ010000046.1 GCF_020179385.1 Alkalihalobacillus sp. YIM B00296
CTTTTTTAGTCCTACCTCTTGACCTTCTATTAGCTGGTATAACGGAATAAACAAATTCATTTATTCATCCTTATTTTACCACAAGAAAGAACTATCAATGAAAAAATGACATCAAAAACGTCATTATAAGCGGCACTCCTTTTGGAAAGCTCCTTGGATCTACAATAACTATTGTCCAATGAAAATACCGTGTCATTTGACTAGTCATTTGCTTGTTGAATGTTAAAAAAACCTTGATATTAAAGCAAAATGCCCTGTGTCAATTTACAGGACATTTCTAATGTCATTTATAGGTTATGAACCCCAAAACGGAACCTTCTAGTATCAACGAGAGTGCTTCTTGATCAATCAGACTCCTGAATATGCCATGAAACCGCCGTCTACCGGAACGGTGACACCAGTTACAAAGCTTGAATAGGATTCGTCTGCAAGCCATAACATCGTCCCAAGCAGGTCTTCGGGTTTTCCAAACCGCTTCATCGGTGTACCTGTTATGATTTTCTCCGACCTTGCCGTATAACTACCATCCTCTTTAAGCAGTAGATTTTTGTTTTGAGTCGTCAAGAAAAAGCCTGGTGCGATCGCGTTCACTCTTAACCCTGCTTCAGCAAAATGTACGGCCATCCACATGGTGAAATTGTTGATGGAAGCTTTTGCTGCGCTATAAGCAGGAACCTTCGTCATAGGTGAATAGGCACTCATCGAAGAGATGTTCAGGATTGCAGGAGCTTCTGCCTTCAAAAGTGCCTTGCCGAATACCTGGCTAGCAAGGAATGATCCAACGAAATTACTGTCGAAGACGCTTTTGAATCCATTCTCGTCCAGATCGAAAAACGATTTTTCCTCTTCATCATCCTCGTATTTTTCTGAATCTGTGATGGCGTCAGGATGGTTGCCACCTGCGCCATTGATCAAAAGATCGATACGGCCGAATGTTTTGATTATTTCCTCTCTTGCACTCTCTAGAGACGACCGCTCTAATACATCAGTTGCGATTGAGATGGCAGTCCCCCCAGATTGGCGGATTTTATCTGCTACTTTTTGTCCTTTTTCAGCTGTTCGATTCAAGATTGCTACTTTTACACCGTGGCGTGATAGTTCTTTCGCCATCCTGGAACACAGCACTCCACTTCCACCAGTAATGACGGCTACCCTATCTTGTAAGTTTTCATGTTTGGGAATCAATTTCTTCACCCTTTCTTTCTGATCGGTAAGCATCCCACAGTCCGAGCAAATACATAATCCCTAAAGCTCGGTCATATAGCCCATAACCTGGCCTGCATTTCTCACCCCATATATGGCGGCCGTGATCCGGTCTCATATACCCATCATAATTTTGCCTGCTCAATTCTTCAACGACACCTTTAATGTCAATTGAACCATCCTGTGTGTAATGGGAGGTTTCTGTAAAATCCCCGTTCTCAAAGATTTTCACATTGCGAATATGTGAAAAAGGTGCACGCCCAGCATATTTTCTCGCCACTTGGACCATATCGTTTGTAGAGTTCGCACCCATTGAACCGGTACACATTGTAAAACCATTGGATGGTGAATCCGAAATCTTCAGCATTCTTTCATAGCTTGCTTCACCTGTGATGATTCGAGGCAATCCGAAAATAGACCACGGTGGATCATCCGGATGGATCGCCATTTTTATTCCGTTTGCCTCTGCAACTGGCAAGATTTCCTTAAGAAAGTGCTCCAGGTTCCTCCATAGTTGTTCTTCATCCACATCCTTATAAGCATCGAACAAATCAGAAATGTGTTCCATTTTTTCAGGTTCCCAGCCAGGTAATGTCAGGTCAGATGCTTCAGAGACGGTCTGTAAAAGATCATTCGGATCCAAATGTTCTACTTTTGCTTTTTCATAAAATAACGCTGTCGACCCATCGTCTAATGGGTGGAACATTTCGGTGCGCGTCCAGTCAAAGATCGGCATGAAATTGTAGCAGATGACTTTCACCCCGGCTTCAGCAAGGTTCCGGATCGTTTCTTTGTAGTTTTCAATGTACCTAGAACAGTCCTTGTCACCTAACTTGATCGATTCATGGACGTTTACACTTTCTACGACATCCGTATGAAATCCGAATGACTGGATGTACTCTGTTTCAGCAAGGATATCTTCCTTTTTCCATACTTCTCCTACCGGAACTTTATGTAAAGCCCAAACGATCCCTTTCACACCTGGAATCTGTTTCACCTGATCCAGGGTGACCGTATCATTGTCCCGGCCATACCAGCGAAATGTGATGTTCATGACAGGCCTCCTCCGTGTTCAGCATTTATTTGCATATTTTTCACTAAGCTTCACGACAGCATCAAAACCGCCCTGTTGATAAGCTTTATTCAAATCACTGCCGATCCCACATGCCACAGCTCCTGCTTCGAGCCAATCCTCTATATTATCCAGATTGATTCCTCCAGTAGGCATGAGACGGGCATGTGGCAACGGTCCGTTTACCGACCGGATGAATGATGGATCGAACTGGTTAGCCGGGAAAAGTTTAAGTACATCGCATCCCGCTTCCATCGCTTCAACCATTTCCCGGATCGTCATACATCCTGGCATGTACGGTATGCCATGTCTGTTGCATAAAATGGCGATTCCTTTATTGAAATGTGGACTGACGATAAACTTGGCACCCAATAAAATAGCATGGAGGGCTGTTTCCGGATCCAGAACCGATCCAGCGCCCAATAGGACATCTTCATTTCGTAATTGGCGGAAAACATCGTCAACCTGAGGGGTGGTATACGTCAACTCGATCGCCCGAATTCCGCCTTCTATCGCCCCTTTCGATAATTGAACCGCTTCCTCCGGATTTTGACCACGAATAACAGCCACAACTTTCGAATCCAAAATCTTCGCCAAAATAGAATGCTTCATAAGCAAAACCTCCTTAATGATCGATTGTACCAGGAACCGTTTGAGAACCGTTGGTGCCAGGCACCATTTTGGATCCCTTCTCCTGTAAGGCTTTCTGAATGGTGCCTGGCACCAACTTACAGCTTGATGACGACTTTACGGACTGAGGATGGGGGGGATTCCATCAATTTGAATGCTTTTTCGGTTTCTTCGATAGAAAACTCATGACTGACAAGATCTTTAACATCGAACTTTATAGAATTGAAGAGGTCGACGACGATAGGGAAGCGATCCGTTTGTAAGCGTGAACCGCAGATCGTCAGTTCTTTTTTCGTAATATCCACCTGGGAGATTTGTGATGGTGACCCATGAAATCCTAGCAGTACAACCCGTGCGGCAACGGATGTCACATCGATTGCCTGTTCAACCGTTTGCGGGAGCCCGACCGCATCGATGACAACATTAGCCCCCATGCCTTCTGTCCATTCCATGATCTGTTCTTTCACATTGCCGGCACCTGGATTTACGGTGAAATCTGCTCCCCACTTTTCAGCAAAGGCCAATCGCTCTTCATTGAAATCAGAAATCGCTACCTTTGCCCCGGCTTCCTTCGCTACTTTCAAACAACATAAGCCGATCGGCCCGGCACCTATGATAAAGACAATATCGCCTTCTTTCACATCACCGCGGTAAACGGACTGTGCCCCTATCGTAAAAGGCTCGATTAAGGCGATTTCGGACCAGTCCAGTCTATCATCGACCTTATGGACAAGGCCATCAGGGATGACCATGACTTCCCTTCCGCCGCCTTCCCGATGAACGCCATAAACTTCAACATTTTCACATACATTCGGTCTGCCTTGTCTGCAAGCATAACATTTCCCGCAAGACGTCATCGGTTCAACCACGACTTTATCGCCAACAGCGACTTTCGAAACAGAACTACCAACCTCCATCACCTCACCGGCTACTTCATGACCGATGATCCGAGGATAAGAGGCAAATGGATTTTCGCCATGGAGGATATGCATATCCGATCCGCATATCCCCATCGCCCTCATCCGAATTTTCACTTGATTTGACCCTTCCAGTTTAGGTTCTTCAACTTCTACTACACTGATATTGCCTGGTTCTGAAACCTGGATGGCTTTCATGATCTCTCCCCCTATTTTTTCCTAATCAAATAGACTTGGTAGATACATTGTTAATTGAGGTACGAAACTGACGAGCAATAGGACGACAAGACTTACGCCTAAAAACGGCAACAAGGCGACCGATGCTCTTCCGATCGATACTTTTCCGATGCTGGATGCAACAAACAAGCAAACCCCGACTGGTGGTGTTGAAAGGCCAATCATCAAATTCAATACCATCATGACACCGAAATGGACTGGATCCATGCCTACCTGGATCGCAACCGGCATTAATACAGGGAATAAGATGACGAGGGCTGCAATCGTCTCCATGAACGTCCCCACAAACAGAAGCAATAGATTCAGCAGTAAAATGACCACGATCGGATTTTCAGAGATTGATAGAATCGTATCCGCAACCAATTGAGGGATTTGTTCACTGACAAGTACCCATCCGAAAAGATTGGCGAACCCGACAAGGACCATGATCCCTGCTGTACTTACCATGGAATCCAGCAGGATCTTCGGCAGCTGATGGACCTTCAAATCCCTATAAATGAACAATCCGACTAACAAAGCGTATACGACAGCGACGATGGAAGCCTCAGTCGGCGTAAAATAACCACTCAGGATACCGAATAGGATGACCAGCGTCATCATCAATGCCCAGAACGCACCCCAGAACGACTTTACAATCGTAGTCAGTTTTTGGCGCTCCCCTTTTGGATACTTACGTTTTACCGAAATGAAATACGTGACGATCATCAGTCCGATCCCTAACAAAATGCCGGGAATCGTCCCCGCTAAAAACAGATCACCGATTGAAACAGTTGCTAAAGTACCGACAATGATCATAGGCAATGACGGCGGGATGATCGGCCCGATTGTCGAAGAGGATGACGTCACCGCCACAGAGAACGGAGCGTCATATCCCTCTTTTTTCATAGCCGGAATCAACACCGACCCAATACTTGCCGTATCCGCGAGGGCTGTGCCGGATATCCCGGCAAAGCCCATGGAAGACCCTACATTCGCGAGTCCAAGCCCGCCACGGATATGTCCGATAAGGTTATTGGTAAAGGCGATGATCCTTTCGGTGATTCCTCCAGCATTCATCAGGTTACCGGCTAAAATGAACCCAGGAATACATAGCAGGACGAATGAATTGATACCCTCGAACATCTTTTGAGGAACGATACTGAGCGGAATATCAACCATCAGGATGTAGATCAGTGATGAGATCCCCAAGCTGAAGGCGATAGGTATACCAAGGAAAATAAGGACGATGAATGATATAAAAAGGATCAGTGCCATCATTGTTCTACACCCTTTTCGTTATTCTGCGTAATGACATGATAGATGTTCAGGAAACTGTATAATGCTAAAAAAATGAAGATAATCGTCATGCTTGAATAAATGTAAAACATCTTGACTGTTAAGGTTGCCGAAGATTGGTTCTGTCCGGCCAATGAAAATTGGTAGGCATAATTGATCATTGAAGCTGAAAAAATACCTAACACAAGATAAATCAAGGCATCATAATACTTTCTTATTTTTTCAGGTAAAATGCTTATCAGCAGGTCAACCCTTACGTATTCTCGTTTTTCCATCGCAACAGGTGCCGCAAAGGCAATTGAAAAGATAAATAGAAAACGAGAGAGCTCTTCTGTCCATACGAAGGTTGCCGGGGTATACCTCCCGATCACTTGCATCAGAACAACCACGATAAGGGCAGAAAATGAAAGGATAGTCAAAAGTTTCAGGACGCGACTCATAATCTTAACGGCTAGCATACAGCTCTCTCCTTTTCTAATTATTGAATGTGGCTGGCTCATTGCCCCATGTATAACCCCTGCTTCTTCTATTGAAAAACAGGAAGGTGGGCCAGATGAGCCAACCCTATAATGATTATTCAGCCGATTCTAAGATTTTTTCGTATAGTTTGAGCTGTTCTTCAGACAAACTCTTCTCGACAGCAGGTTTCATTGCCTCAGCAAACGCTTCCTTGTCCACTTCTACAAATTCCATGCCTTCATCTTCCAAAGCCTTTTCATATTTAGCAGTTTCTTCTTCAAACAATTCCTGGCCGTAAGCTTGAGCTTCTTCAGCCGCTTCCTTCACTGCATTTTGTGTCTCTTCATCCAGTGCTTCAAACTGTTTGTTTCCTACTACGACATAGATCCAGGAATAAACGTGTTCCGTTTTGTTTACATATTTTTGAACTTCATTAAATCCTGCACTATGAATCAGATCAACCGGGTTTTCTTGTCCGTCGATCACATTTTGCTGTAGCGCTGTAAACACTTCACTGAAGTCCATAACTTGCGGCCGGGCTCCGGCTTCTTTCCATGCATCCATGAACAATGGAACATTTGGCACACGCATTTTGAATCCCTTAAGATCCTCTGGTGTTTCAATCGGCTTATTCGACGTCAAGTTACGCGGCGCACGCATGTGATAATAAAGCGGTGTAACGCCTACTTTCTCTTTAATTGCGCTTTCAATATCGGCACCGACTTCCCCTTCAACCACTTTTTTCATATGATCTTGTCCTTTGAACGCGTAGGGAACAGCCATCAGAGCGGCTTCTGGAGCCCAGTTCTGCATCGTTTCGCCTGATATCGTCATGTCGACTGTCCCAGATTCAATACTGTTAAGAACCTCTGTTTCCCCGCCTAATTGTTCATTCGGGAAAATTTTGATTTCCAATTTCCCGTCTGTTTTTTCAGCAACCAGCTCTGCGAATTTTTCGGCCGTTTTATGCCAAACGTGATCTTCATTTCCGAGATGTCCTAATTTCCAAGTTGTCGTTTTTCCTGACCCATCTGTAGACTCATTCGCCCCACTGCAGGCAGCCAAAGCGAAAACCATTACTGAAGCCATCAATAAACTGAACCACTTTTTCATTGTGAATCCTCCTTATGCTTTTTTAGGGTTTTAAGTAATCGTAAATACTGCGAGATATCGGAATTCCCTCAGTAGACCTCATTTCTTCTTTCAATTGTTCTGGTTCACCAGGAACCAAGACAGATGAGAAACCTTCAGCAGGCTGTACTTCGTGCAGCTCATTTATCATTTGATCGATATTGGATAAGAATTGCTTCTTTTCGATGAAAAGCCCTGGATCGATCGTGATGATGACATGTGCGAGATGACGGTTTTTCCCGTAGTCTCCATACATCGTGGTGATGCTCGGCCCAAAAGCGGAACCAGTCAAAACCCCTGTCATCACATCGACTGTCAATGCGAGACCATAGCCTTTCGGACCTCCTACTGGAAGTAAGTGTTTGATGAGATTCGGGTCAGTGACCGGATTCCCATTATCATCGACTCCCCAGTTATCTGGAATCGATGTTCCTAGTTCCCTGGCATGGAGGACCTTCCCTAATGCGACATTGCTCGTCGCCATATCGAGAATGATCGGTTTTTGTTCTTTTGCCGGGAAACCATAGGCAATCGGGTTCGTTCCGAAATATGGTTCGGAACCACCAAACGGGACGACCACGCTGTCTGTATGTGTCATGATCATGCTGATCGTCTCTTCTGCTACCGCTTGCTCAGCAAAGTAAGATAAAGCGCCGCAATGGCTGCTATTCACGATTCCGACGATTCCAATCCCATTTTCCTTTGATAGCTTTATAGCATGGTCCATCGCTTCTTTCGCAATGACATGGCCCATTCCGTTATCACCATCAAACAGCGCTGCTGACCTGCCTTTTTGTTCAACGACAAACTTGGGTTTCGGGTTCATGCCACCTTCCTTCAAGCGTTTCACATAGTGTTCAGTCCGTAATACACCATGTGAGTGGACACCTCTAAGGTCAGCGTGGACCAGGACGTCCGCTACAACACTGGCATGTTCCTCACTCACATCAGCTTCCGTCAACTTTTGAACGACTAGGGCTTTCAATTTTTCCTTTCTTACAGTGACTTCAGACATAAGAACATTCCTCTCACTCAAGGTTTGCATGTTGTTGTTTCATCACTTCATTCAGGTCTTCTGTTTCCTTGGTCAGTGCAATGACCACAGCATCAAGCAACAAATGTACACTCTGATCAAATTGATTTCCCATCGGTTGGATCGTGGGAGTCTCTCCTACTTGCCGCTGTTTGGTTGCCGCATTTATGATTACGTGCTGATCTACCAATCTTCCAATATCTGAACCTACTTTCGTAGTAACTATTAAAAGCTTGGCCCCAATATTTTTTCCTAGTTCGGCAACCATTTTCACAGATTTCGTATTCCCTGATCCGCTGATCAAGACAAGCACGTCTCCACCCTTGATGCTCGGTGTGATCGTTTCACCTGTTACGAAGACGGTATAGCCAGCATGCATTAGCCGCATCGCAAAAGCCTTACCCATCAAACCGGAACGGCCTTCACCGCTTACGAAAATACGATCAGCTTTACGCAACTCCTCTATAAAAGCCTTGATCTGTTCATTATCCAACCCCTCTGCGACCTGTCGTAACTCCTTAAGAATTTGAAGGTGTATTTGTTTCAATAGAGTGGATCACCTCCTTAATGGTCTTGGCAGCACTCCATGGACTTTCTGCATCAGTAATGTAACTGCCCACGATATAAACAGCAGGATTCAGCTGATGGAATTTTTCAATTCGATCAGGATCGATGCCCCCGGCGACAAAAACATCGAAATCATTCGATAGATACATAAAAGGTTCCAGTGAATCAAAAGCGTGGGCTTTCTGCATGTCTTTTCCGATGTGGACGGAGACCAGTTCGACCCCTAAAGCGTTCAACTCTTGTAATCTTTTTTCAGAAGTGATACCAAGTAGATCGACCATCACTTTTTTCTCTAGATTTCTTGCAACTTCCAGCGAGTCTACTATCGTCTGATCCGCTGAAAAGCCCATGACCGTTGTAATATCTGCACCTGATTCCAAAGCTTGTCTGGTTTCGTGTTTTCCAGCATCACACGTTTTCATGTCCGCTACGATCACCTTATCGGGATTGCACTCCTTCATTTCACGGACAAAGTCCATTCCGTATTCTTTGATCACACCCGTTCCGATTTCTACATAATCGACATAGGGTGATGCTTGGTCAGCGATTTGTCGGCATTCACTCTTCGTCAATCGGTCGAGTGCAAGTTGTATCATGGACCCTCACCTTTCAATGAGTTTCTCCCCCTCTAATTTCCTAAGGACATCTTCCAAATATGGCAGTCCTTCATTATCCCCCTTCACAGTGACGACCATCGAACCGATGATATTGGCAAACTTCAATATTTTCGGCAGTTCAAAGTCATTCAGGAGACCATAAAGCACACCTGCGTCAAATCCATCCCCAGCCCCTACCGTATCCACTACTTTCGGAACGATTTGAGCCGGTTCTTCCATAAAACCTTCCTGTGTCCAAACAGCCGACCCACTTTCACCAAGCTTCAGAAAAAGGTGTGAAATGTCGTATTGTTTGGCATGTTTGATGATTTCTGGAATATGATCTGTTCCGAAAAGGATTTCCGCTTCGTCTACACCTGTCAGAAGATAATCGACATCCGGCAACCATCGAAGTAATGTCTTTCGGGCTTCTTCTCTGTTCCAAAGCTTCAACCTGATGTTCGGATCCATCGAGATTTTCAAGTCGTATTTTTTCGCCAGTCGAACGGCATGATCGATAATCGCTCTGTTCTGTTCATGGACTGCAGGGAAAACCCCAGTAATATGAAGCAATTTCGCTTTCTTAAAGTACAATTCATCCAATGATTCCGGTTTCAAGGTAAGTGTCGGCGATTGCTGGCGATAATAGAAGGTTTTACCTGATCCATCTTCGAGAATTTCTTTGAAGTTCAATGATGTCGGATAGCCTTCCATCAAGTGGACTTCAGAAACATCAATTCCTTCACCTCTTGTAAAATTGTAAATGTAACGGCCGAATTCATCGTTCCCTAATCGGCTGATCCAACCTGTCTTCAAACCAAGTCTCGCACACCCGATTACAACGTTAAGCTCTGCTCCTCCGACTTTGCGTTTATATGTATCTACAAATCGAAGTGGACCTGTTGTCGCTGGGTCCATCGTTATCATCGCATCCCCGATTGTAATCACATCATTCATTTTGTAATCCCCTCCTTCTCAGCTGATTTTCTAACGATCATTGACGGTAGGTATCGATAAACATCTGGTTCGGTTTCATCGGTTTGTTTAATTTTATTGAGCAACAGGTTGACTGCCTTCGTCCCCATTTCGAATGTCGGTTGGGCTATTGTTGTCAATGGTGGAGCGTGGATTGGCGCGAAGGATACCTCATCGATCGTCACTAAGCCGACATCCCTACCGATTTTGATTTCATTTTCGGTGACATAGATCAAGAACTCCATCAAGGTCAAATCGTTTCCGGTTATGATGGCTTGCGGTGGCGCCTCTAATGAAAACAGTTCCTTAATGCCCTTCTTCAATTCTTGAATTTCCATTGCTTTGATATATTCTTTACAATCGGGTAATTTATGGGACTCGAGTGCTTTCCTATAACCTTCAATCCGTTCGATACGGGGGGTCACATTCTCGATCAATGATGCTGTGATGATGGCGATCCGCTCGTATCCGTTTTGAACGAGATGATTTACGGCCATCCTGGAAGCCCTTTCATTATCGAGCATGACTGTATCCACGGTTATGCCTTCAACGAGACGGTCCATGAATACAATCGGAAATTTCGCGTCAATCAGGCGTTGGTAAATTTCCATATTCCCGCTCGTCGGAAATACGATCAGACCATCAACTTGCTTAGCAAGCAACGTCTCGATGTACTTCTTTTCTTTCTGCGGATCATCATCTGCATTGCACACAATCGTGGAGACATTCTCAACACTGCAGACATCTTCTATCGACCGAATCACTTGTGTGGAAAAAGTGTGAAGGATATTGGCCACAATAACTCCAATCGTGGATGTATTCTTTTTCTTCAGACTCCTCGCAACCACATTCGGTTGGTAGTTCAGTTCCGAAATCGCTTCCTTTATTCTCGAACGTGTTTCCTCACCCATGTAATCAAACCGTTCATTAAGATATTGGGAGACTGTACTTTTAGAAACACCCGCTCGTTTGGCGACATCACCTATCGTAACCTTATTGATTGGCATAATCCTTCATTCCCTAATGATTTCATTTTTACTAAATCGGTTTAGTAAATCGGTTTAGTTGAAGTATAAAACAAATGTAAGCGCTTTTCAATAGAAAATTCAGAATTTTTTACCTGAATATTTTAACTCAAACAAAAAACACCCTCGAATCAACGAGAGTGTTTCTCTATTACTTTACCTTTGCTTCAGTTTTAAACTGGTAATTAAAACAGATTTGGTAGAGTTCTTCTAGTTCATTTTGGGTTGGGACTCGAGGATTGTTGGCTGGGCTGCCGCTGTCGATCGCATCGGCTGCCATTTTTTGAACCACTTGATCAAAGGCGCTTTTCTCAATTCCCCAATCCTTTAAATTCGGGATATTCAATTTCGAGCAAAGCTCTTTAACCGATTCTACGGCAATACCAGCTGCTTCCTCATTCGACATCGATTGATCAGGCTTGAAAATCCGCCCCAAATCCGCCAATCGATCAATGCACGCTTCCTTGCTGAACTCAAGGACCGCAGGCAGGAGCATCGCATTCGAATAACCGTGTGGCACATGGAAGAGTGCCCCGATCGGCCTCGACATACCATGGACGAGACAGACAGACGCATTGGTAAAGGCGATCCCTGCTTGCAGGGCACCTAGCGACATCGCTTCACGTGCATCGATGTTTTCACCATTTTCATAAGCGGTCAAAAGATTTTTCACGATCAGTTTCATGGCAGATAAGGCGAACGTATCCGTCATCGGATGAGAAAGCCTGGAGAGGTACGCCTCGATGGCATGGCTGAGTGCATCGACACCAGTAGCAGCTGTTATCGTTTGCGGTGAAGAAACTGTCAACATCGGGTCGACAATCGCCACCTCTGGCATGAATGCAGGTTGTTTGATCATCATTTTGATATCATCTGTCGTATTCGTAATCACCGTCACATCGGTTGCTTCTGAGCCTGTCCCGCCAGTCGTCGGGATCGCGATATGCGGCAGCGATTTGTTTTTCACTTTTTTACGGCCGGGTCGATAATCGCCTATGTAACCTTCGTTATTCGCCAGGACTACAATCGCTTTCGCCGTGTCAATACAGCTTCCTCCACCGATTGAGACGATGAGATCGCATTGCTCATCTTTTAACAGTTGTAATGCTTCACTTACATACCGGTCTGTCGGCTCAGATTCAATACCTAGATAAACCTTGCTATCGATTCCCTCTTTTTTCAAATGATCCTGACATTGTGAAACATAGCCAAGCCCATCCATCACCTTATCACTGACGATGAGCGCCTTCTTCCCTTTTGTTAAAGCTTCCATTCCAACATTATCAAGAGCACCGCGTCCATAATAAATCTCATGAGGGGTGCGAAGTATAGCAAACTTCTCCACTAGATCCTCTCCCTTTTACCATTTTTATCAAAGTATCAAATAAGCGATTGGAGTCACGATGACGAGTGTCAAAATTGTACGTTCAATCCAAACGAGGAGCATTTTCCATATGCTGATCGGGATTTCAGTCGACAGAATACAAGGAATCAATGCTGAGAAAAACATGATGGCAGATACGGATAAAACCCCGATGACAAAGCGAGTGATCAATGGTGCATCAACGACCAACAATGCCGGCAAGAACATTTCAGCAATCTCGATGGCCGCTGCTTTTGCGGCAAGTAAAGGCTCAGGGACCTGCAATAGCGCTGTGAAAGGATAGAAAATGTAACCTAGAATATCGAAAAACGGAGTGAATTCAGCGAGCATAAGGCCGAGAAGCCCCACAGACATGATCGACGGCAGGATTGCCATCGTCATGATGAATCCATCCTTCAGGTTATCCCAGATATTTTTCCTGAAAGAAGGAGAACCTTTCGCTGCAACCATCGCCTGGTTCCACGCACCTTTCATCCTATTTCCGATTGGTTTCGTTTCCGGGGTACCTTCCATACCTTGATAATAGTCGTCACTCATGCTTTTTAGCGGATAGATACGGACGGTAATCGCCGTAACCAGAAACGTAACGAGCAAGGTCACCCAAAAGTAAGTGTTCCATATTTCCATCAGTCCAAGGGTATTGGCAACGACAATCATGAATGTAGCAGAAACGGTTGAAAATCCAGTTGCGATGATGGTCGCTTCTTTTACGGTATACTTCCCTTCTTTAAAAACACGGTTCGTTATAAGCAGACCGATCGAATAGCTTCCGACGAATGAAGCGACTGCATCAATCGCTGAACGACCTGGTGTCCTCCAGATCGGGCGCATGATAGGCTGTACTATCACGCCAATGAACTCAAGCAATCCATAACCGACGAGTAAGGCTAGGAATACTGCCCCAATCGGTACCAGCAGCCCGACTGGAATGACAAGCTTTTCAAACAGGAACGGACCCATGTTAGGAGCCATCATCCATGCTGGCCCGATTTTGAACATAATCAGAATCGAAGCGAATAGACCAAGTACCTTCAACACGGAAAAGGCAAGCGTAACGTTGTCCTTCCGCCATGTTCTTGAATAAAAAGGATATGCAGCGCCTAGTAGGATGACGAGCAAGGCGTAATACGGTACAAGGGCAGGGAAAGTTGTCTGAAACCAGGTGACGAGATGATCGAGCGGTATAGAAGATTTTTCATTGACGGTGATCGGAATGAAGAACATGAATATCCCGATTGCACTGAAAAAAACGAACTTCCCAACAGCCGTCCCGCGTGACTGGATCGGTACATTCGGATTCAATCCAGGATTCGATTGCGACATCTGAAAACCTCCTCGATAACACAATATTCTGTTAATTATATGTATTGATATCTTCCCTATCTGTTACTGAAACTCCTTCCTAATCACAAAGACGGTCGGCACATAAATGTGGTGGTTCGGTTTATTTATTTGAAAGTCCGCTCATAATTTGGCTTATAAATTTCAAAATCGGCTTATAAAAAAACCTTCTAGAAAAGTTCATCTAGAAGGTTATTATCTAAGTATTTTTCATTTGAGCGCTACCAGCAAATCGGTTTCTACAGCTGCATTTCCTGGCAGGGAGCAAACGCCGACTGCGCATCTGGCATGCTTTCCGTTTTCACCGAACACGTTCATCAAGAGTTCTGATGAACCGTTGATCACACCTGGCACTTCTGTAAATCCCTGGCTGCAGTTGACGTATCCGGTTACTTTCACGATACGATCCACAAGGCGGAAACATCCGACCACTTCTTTAATGATAGCGAGATGGTTCAATGTCGTGATTTTTGCGGCTTCATACCCATCTTCAATAGAAAGATCCGCTCCTACCTGACCTTTGTATGGGAGCTCGCCATTCCATTTACAGGTCACGCCACTGATGAAAAGGAACTGGCCGCTTCGCACTGATCCGAGATAATGCCCGGAAGGTTTCGGTGCGTCAGGTAATTCTAAACCAAGAGCTTGAAGCTGTTCATTCACTTTTTCACAATTCATTTTCAACTTCCCTTCTGTTTCTTTTTTAAATAAAAAGGTTCCAGTAATAAAGTATGTTCATCCAGCTCTCCAAACTGTTTCCTGATTTTGAATTTACTAGTGTTGTGAGAATAGTAGATTTCCAGGCTTGCGTTTCGATTACATAATAAACACTTGGTGCCATCGGGTGCTTTACAAATATGAGGAACATCCAACACCTTGATCGCTTTTTTGAAGTGATGTTTGCAGAGCCACATATTTTCCACCTCGTTGCCTACTATTAGTTGGAACCGAAATCTTTTTTGCGTTTTATTTTTCAACTGTCACTTTCTCTTTCTTGATTTTATCCGGCTTTCTCTTTTTGACGGTTTCCGTTATTTCTTCATCCCAAGTTATTGTTACATCCCGATCTGTTACGAACGACTGGCATCCAAGCCGGTACCCCTTGTCCAACCACTCATCACCCAACTTCCGGCGTTCCTGGACTTTCACCTTGTCAAGAAACTCAGCGCCTTCTTCTATTTTACAGACACATGTCCCACAAATTCCGCCGCCACATTTATTGGGGAGATCACCATCATATCTTAGAGACATTCTAAGAATATTCGAGTTTTCCGGAACTTCAATCACTTTGCCGCTCGTCAAGAAATTAATATTCGGCATCATTCAGTCCTCCCTGTCATCTTATTGGTATACAATATACCATATCAAAAATATTCTGACAACTGAATTTTCGAAAAATTTCACTTTTTGTCTAGTAATGTGGGGATTACATTTCAAATGGCGCTGACGTATGGTATACCGGAGTGATGCGAAATGGGGGTAGTAGAAATAAAAAAACCGGACCATCGTTCGTCCGGCATTCTTATTGGCTCGCTTTGCGCTTTTCTTTTTGTTGTTCGAGGAAATTGATATAAGCCTTTTTGGAGTTTTCGATATGGATCTTCGTCTGGTATTCAGCCATTTCCACTTCTTTATCGCGAAGCGCCTTCATGATCTGAATGTGTTCTCTTAACGATTCCTTCCGTCGTCCAGGTGTTTCATAGCCCATGTTTGCGGACATTTGGATATAATCCGTCAAACCTGAAAGGATTTCGTACAGCTTCGGGCTCTTGGAAGCTTTATAAAGAAGAAGGTTCATATTGATATGTTCATTATCAAAATCCTCGTGGTCATTCTTTTCAAGCTCTTCTAATTCCTTGATCTTCTTATCAAATTCCTTTTGGGTTACTTCATCCATCTTTTGTGCAGCAAGTTTGGCCGCAAGCACTTCAAGTGAAGAGAGAATCGTAAATACTTCGATGACTTCCTCTTCAGAAATGTTGGAAACAATGACTCCTTTTCGGGGGACCGTTTTAACGAAGCCCTGGGATTCAAGGCGGAATAACGCTTCCCGGATCGGTGTCCGGCTTATGTTCAATTTTGTCGCCAGTTCTCTCTCGATCAAGCGGTCTCCTGGTTTAAACTCGCCTTCCAGAATCAAATCCTTCAAGTACCTGTATGCGCGTTCACGAATGGATAACAGTTCATCTTCTGCCCATCTCATATTAAAAGTCACCTACTTAGCTTTTCCCTATAAATCATATTGATTCATAGTAATATTTGACTGCAACGGTTCTTCCTTTTTCCCTATTTTAGCAGATTCTTTACTATAATTTCATTTTTCATTCAATTTATTTGTTTACTTTCAACTTTCCTATTAGAACTCCGAAATTGGTATCTCGAAATTCGGTGTTTATTTTGCAACTTTTCGGGTTCTTTTCCCAACTTTGTGCGTTCATTTTGCAACTTGGTAAAATGGTACTATTATGAATGCCCTGAAGAAATCGGCCCTATGTAAAGCCCAAATAGAGATGACTCGCAAGACCTTGAGCCATCCCCTTTGTAAGTCCTTTTAAGAAAGAAATACGCCACCGTAACCTAATGCGCAAAGAATGATGAGTGCTGGATGGACCTTGATTTTGTACAACAAAAGCCACCCGGCTGCTGTCAAAATTAATAGATGCACGATCCCGCTCGTTTCAAACGCAGTGATGAAAAACTGGTATGCCAAAACGCCGAGCAATATCGCAATCACAGGCTGGACGGACCCAGTCAACAATTTCACATGTTGAGAGTCTTTAAAAAGGTTCACGAATTTGAACAAGATGATGACGGCGATCGCAGATGGCAATATCGTTGCTGCAAGCGCAATCAGCATACCTGGAATCCCGCCAACTTGATATCCGATAAAACCACCCATTTTGGTCGCGATCGGGCCTGGCAGAACGTTTGCGATTGCTAAAAGGTCACCGAATTCATGCAAAGTCATCCATTCATAACGATTCACGACTTCATTTTGTACAAACGGAATGGTCGAAGGTCCTCCCCCATAACCGAGCAGATTGGAAATGAAAAACGCCCAGAAAATATCCCAATAGATCATATGCTTTCTTCCTTTCGCTCGACCTCAGAATCAGGTGCAGCCTTCTTTCTATTTCTGAAGGTGGCGATCGAGAAAGCCCCTACCAAACAGGCTCCGATCATCACCCCGGGATGGACGTTCAAGAATTGAAGGACGACCAGTGATATACCTGACAAGGCGAGCATGATCGGAAATCCTAGACCTTTACGTGCTTTGTCCGCAAATTTATACGCCATTTCCAGCAACATGAGCCCGATGATCGGGGTAACGCCTGCCACCATCCCACTTACAAATGGCGAACTTCGATATTTGTATAAAATACCGAGCATACCGACCATACCGATCAATGACGGCAGTATATGTGCAACAATCGCTACCAGTGCCCCTAAGCTTCCCTTCACCTTATAGCCGATATAGGCTGCCATTTTCGTAGCGATCGGCCCGGGAAGCGTATTCGCTAAAGCTAAAGTTTGCCCGAATTCATCTTCTGTCATCCATTTGTATTTCTTCACTGCTTCATATTCGATCAATGGAATCGTTGAAGGGCCGCCACCATAACCAGTCACCCCGGTCCTTGCGAAACCGATCGTAAGGTCCAAGAATGGTTTCAATTCAATCTCCTTCTTTCTTTAACAACCCAAATTATTTCTTGATATCAGCATCTGTCACAACCTCATGCCCAGAAGGCTTCAGGTGCTCCTGCAAGGCTCTGAGTGCAGCTGTTCCGACAGCCGTATCCTGTTCACCATTCCCGCCGCTTACACCGATTCCGCCGATTACTTCTCCGTCAACTACGATAGGAAATCCACCGACGAACACAGCGAATTTACCCGGCAGCATCTGTTGGATACCGAATGCTTCATTTCCTGGCAGCACCGGACCATTTGGTTCTTTGTTGAATAGATGTGTGGATCGTTTATGCCCTGCTGCCGTAAATGCTTTCGCAATTGCAATTTCAGGTCCTGTTATCCGCGCGCCGTTCATCCGCTCGAGGGCAATCAGGTTCCCACCGTCATCCACAACGGCGATCGTTTCCAGCACATTGATTTCTTCCGACTTGGTCTTCGCTTCTTCAATGATCAACTTCGCTTCTTCCAGTTCGAGTTTTAACATTGTTTTCATAGCCTGTTTCCTCCTATTAATAGCCGACATATACGGTTTTGATCTGTGTGAAAAATTGCAGTCCAGCTCTTCCTGATTCCCTGAAAGTGGACGTACTTGATTTTTTAAGGCCGCCGAATGGCGCATTGATCAAGTTGCCGGTAGTCGTACGGTTGACTTTGACCGTTCCAGCTTTGATGTCTTTTGTGAACTGTTGGGCCGTTTTCAAGTCGTTAGTGACGATTGAAGCTGCAAGCCCATATTTCACGCCATTTGCAACTGATATCGCTTCCTGATAATTTTCAACCTCAATGATGGAAATGACCGGTCCGAAGATTTCTTCTTGAGCGATCTTCATTTTAGGGGTTACATCCGTAAAGATGGTCGGCTGTACATAAAATCCTTTAGCAAACTCCCCGTCATTCAGATGTTCGCCCCCATAAACAAGCTTTGCACCTTCTTCTTTACCGATTTCGATATATTTCAGTACATTATTCAATTGTTTTTCACTGGCAAGCGGGCAAATCGTGACGCCTTGCTCGAACCCATCACCGATCTTCAATGCTTTCGTTTTTTCGACCAAAGTCTCTAAGAACTTTTCTTTCATTTCCTTCATGACAATGACACGGCTAGTACCAGTACAAGCTTGGCCAGTCAATGAATAGCCGCCATTTACCGTCAGCTTAGCTGCAAGGTCGATATCCGCGTCATCCATGACGATGATCGGATTTTTACCGCCGAGTTCCATTTGCGTACGGGTTTCAAGCGAGACGTTGCGATGGATGTGTTCTCCAGCCCCCGTCGATCCCGTAAATGTGACCGCTTTGACGTCTGGATGGGCCACTAGACTGTCACCGATATCCTTTGAGCTTCCGGTTATGAAATTAAGGACGCCATCGGGTAAGCCTGCCTTGTGGAGGGCTTCGACAAGACGGTACGCGATCAAGGGTGTCTCCGAAGACGGCTTGAACACCACCGTATTCCCTGTAATCAAGGCTGGGGCGATTTTCCTTGCTGGAATGGAGATCGGAAAATTCCATGGTGTGATCACCGTTACAACCCCCAGTGGCTCCAGTTCAGTTGACACCTTCATATTCGGATCGTCTTGCGGGAACGTTTCACCCGTGAAGCTCTGTCCCTCGACAGCATAATAGCGTAATGTCTGAGCCGATCTAAGCACCTCTTTTCGGGAAGCCCCGATCGGTTTCCCTTCCTCCCGGGTCAGTTCATCAGCGAGTTTTTCGACTTGTTCGTCAAGCAGGTCTGCCGCTTTATTCAAAATAGCCGCTTTTTTCGAAGGTGCCGTGTTTGCCCACCCCGGAAACGCAGCAGCTGCGGAATGGATCGCTTTATTCACATCTTCCTCAGTAGAGGCTTGGAATTCCCCGACCACTTCCTCTTTATTTGCTGGATTGATACTTTGAAAGGCCTTTTTACCCGTGGCAGACGTCCATTCTCCGGCTATCAAATTTTTATACCGTTCCACTTTCGCTGTCAGCATATCACTCATCCTTTCTAGTAAACCTATGAATTAAAGTGGCAGCTCCCCTTCCCAGGAAACTGCCAGCATATACTATTTGCTAGTTTTTAAGTATTTTAGGCTTCGACAAGAGCACCGAGGTCTTTTTCGAGATACTCTCTCCAGAGGCCATCCATGTACATTCGGCGCATCTTGGCACCAGTCCGGACGATGTCTAGACATTGCTGCTGTAACTCGGGTGTATTCGCATGCTCGAGGACGATTTTATATCCGCGTTCCCCGTGGATCTCATCCGATACGATGTGCAAGTCGAAGAATTCGATTTCTTCATCATCGAAACCGTATTTTTCACGCAGGATTGGCGTTTGTTTACGGTAAATATCGGGTACCTGCGATTCCAATCCAACAACTAACGCTGCTGTGGCCACGACGAAGTTTTCACGAGCCGCCACCGAATAACACCAGCTTTGCAACCCTAGAGTCGTAGGCGCCATATTTTCAGGGTCCTGTACACGTTCTCTTGTCGTACCACAAGATTCAGCAAAACGGATCAGCAAGTCTGTATGACGGTCTGCCGCAATTTCTTCCTCATACATATTTTGAAGTGTAAAGTCTTTCGCATCTTCATATTCAGGCAGATCGGGAGTGTTATGGTAAATGTAAGAAAGATAGTTAGCAAAAGGGCCCACGTAATGGTAGTGATTTTCAGCCCACCTCGCGAAATGGTGTCTTTCCAGCTTCCCTTCCGCCCAAGCCACTGTGAAAGGTGCCTTTTGGCTGTGGTTTCCTTTGATCGCCTCTTCCAGTTCTTTACGAAACTCATCTTTGGATAATAGTTTTGCCATTTCCATTCTCCTCCTTGTAAATTATACACCATGTTTTAGTGTACAGTATTTTGTATACCAATAAACTTAAATAATAGAACTATACTTCATATATCCTTTATAACAAAATCGTTCAGATAGAAATATAGTTTCAAGTAAAAGATGTTGAAAGATTCATTTGGTATACCATTTGATTAAATGGTACCTCATCTTTTTTCATTTGTAAACGGTGTTTTCAGAATTTTTCATATTTTTGTGCTTTTAGGACTACTGTCACATGAACAGGACCGCAAATAGGGTAGACACAAACAATCCTGCTATGACCGGAATGAAGTTCTTCCTGGCTAATTCCAGTACAGGAACACCACAAAAACCTGCGACAGCGACAAGCGAGGACCAGGCGATCAATGTTCCGCCCCCCGTCCAGATCGAGCCCATTTGTCCAATAGCGGCTAAAGTACTCGGATCCAAACCTGTCGTACTTTCCATCGCACCTGATAAGGCACCGACAAGAGGCAATCCAGAAAATCCAGATCCATCAAGTCCGGTTATGATCCCTACGATCAATATCCCGAACGCTGAGAAAAAGGTGTTTTCAGGGATCGCTGATTGTGCAGATTGGACAAGATCGAATAGAAAGGCCGGTTTCGTAGCATCTTCCCCTAAAGATAGGATCGAACCAGTAAAATCCGAGCTCCCCATGAAGAAAAATCCAGCGATCGGGATGACCGGTCCCATTGCCCTGAAGGCGAAAACAAACCCATCCGTAATGTGATCACTGATTTTATCCAGCGCATGGATTCGCCGGAAGGCAACAGACGCAAGAATAAGCAGAACCGCGGCTACTCCACCGATAAAAGCTGCACCATCACCGCCTTCAAATCCTCCAGACTTGGCACCACCGATTTTCGTCGAAAACATAAAAATCATGACCGCTAGCAAAGACAGCGGAACAAGGACTGCAAAAAGCTTCCCCCATATTTCACGTCTACTTTCATACATTTCATTCTCTGTCGTAGCCGACATTTCAGCTTCAGCTTGAGGCGTCACATTGGTCAAAGCCTTAAGCGCTTTTAGTGAAGACTCGGACTCTTCACTATTCGGTCTGGCAATGGATTTGCGTACACTGACGTAAGCCAATGTAACAGCTACCCCACCCGTAATGAGCGAGAGGATGACCGCTTTATCCGCAACCTGAGCAGTACTGATGCCAGCCGCACTCGCACTCAGCATAGGCGCGATTTGCATAATGTAATCGGAGGACAACGCCATACCCTGACCGGCAATCGCTACAGTAACAGCAGCTCCCATTGCCGGAAGTCCAGCACGGATTGCTGCAGGAACCAACAACGTACAGATCAGCGGTACAGCAGGTGTCGGCCAGAAAAACAAGGAAATTACATAGGTTACCCCGACCAGGACGAAAAATGCAATATGGCCATTGACCATCACCTTTTGAATTGGTGCGATCATTTTTTCATCTGCCCCGATATCCTTTAATGAATTCAGCAAGGCGACCATGAGTGTAATGATCAGGAAAATGCTGAATAACTCTTGTGCAGCAACCAGATTAGCATTAAAGACTGCCTGAAAGCCGCCGACGATCGATCCCTTATAAATCCAGGCAACTAAGAAGGTCCCTACAATAGTCGGTAGGACGACTCCCCGGCGGAACAACATGGTTTGGATGACAAGCAACGTGACAATAGCATATAACCAATGAGCAGCAGACAACTCCAAATTCATTCACCCCTTTAGATTCTTCAAAACTTAAAGGCTTTCAATGAACCGACTCCGGCTTGAGATCCAATAGCTCCCCTAATGCAGCCGCAAGGTTTTCCAACGCTTCCTCCACGATTTGTTCACCTAGATCCCTGGATGCTTTTGTAGCATCACCAATGCATCCATTCCGAGTCATTTCCTCATAGAGATAAAACCCTTGGATCGGCTTGCCAGGTCTTAATTGTATGTATCTCCCCCCTTCGATTAGGTCTCCTTTATTCAGTTTTTCAGTCCTGATAAGCTGGGGAGCCAGATAGAGTGCTTCTGAAACCTCTCGTTCACAGCTATGACCGAAAATTGGGGATGTTACATTTTCAGAGATTGCCTGTTTGGCTGATACCGTTGTTTTAGCGTAATAAACTTCGACATCCTCTTCGGTTCCAATCGTCGTACTGGCGACATTCAGCGTTGACTGATTTCCCCCATGTGCATTCAAAAACAGGAATTTTTCCACGCCATGGCGTTTCAAAGATCGGACTATATCACGTAAAACAGCGATCAGTGTATCGGGCTTGAGTGAAATAGTCCCCGGGAAGTTAAGATGATGCGGGGAAACACCCATGTTGACCGTCGGGGTTACCAACACGTGGGGAAACATCTTTTCAGCGAGTCGATTAGCCATCTCTGTCGCAAGCACTGCGTCACAGCTTTCAACCATATGCGGGCCATGCTGTTCATGAGCGCCGATTGGGATGATTGCCATTTTGACTGTTTCAAGAGCATCGCTCACTTCTTCCCAGGTCATTTCGGTTAACTTATAGGCTTTCAAAACGACATCACTCCCTATTAATGGAATTTTGTATACCATTTAATATAAAGGTTAAATTACCCTGAAGGGCTTTCCTGAACCAATTTCTTTTTCTTTTTAAGATTGATATTCTCCTGTGTGATCTCCAGGTCGTCCTTTACAGTCAACTGGCATGTAAGTCTGTACCCCTCATCCAGATGATCACCTAGCATTTTCTGTTCCTTCCAATTTGGAGGATCAAGTTGACCAGAGCCTTCGATTACCTTACATGTACATTTCGTGCATTTTCCTATGCCGCATCCATACTTCAATCTGGGAAATTGTTTGATCCCAGCAAGAACAACGAGATTTGCATGGTCTTTTACCTCCTGTTGCACCACTTTACCGTCGACATGCAATGTCACCTTTGGCATACCAAAACACCTCTTCATAGTAAAATTTTATCGAAATTTTTAGAATTTTAAAATAAGTATAACTGTCTCCAAGGTAACCTGTAAACCCTTTTCAACAGATTCATTTATGTTTTTTCAGAAAACACCTTGATATAACAGCAATTATTCATCTTTTAAACCTAATTACTAAAAAATTCTGAAAATATTATTGAACTCTTTTAAATCTTGGTATAGACTAATAGATAGTTAATTGTGGTATACAATATACAAAAACTACGTAGTAGAATCGACCCGAGTGTATAAAAAGGAGGAGGAATGTTTTCATGGAGAAGTATATTGTTTTGACAAACAAAGATACATTTCAAACGATTTTGGACAATGATGGTCTGGAACCTGTAGAATCTTACCAGTTTTATTTCTTTGACAAGCTGAAATCGACTTATACGATCGCTAGAGTCCTAGATGACAACGCTAAAATCCAGTTATACGAAAACTATGAAGGCAAGGATTATGTCAACCATATCAGGGTTAAGTTTTTTGAGACTTTTGAAAACATCGAGGATGCTAGAGAGGAATTATACGAAATCGTAAAAGCCTCAGGAAACAGCGATGACTCCAAATACTCGAGGCTTATAAAGTCAGAAGCAGACTAGTCATTAAATTATTATGTAAAAACCTTACCAATGGGGTAGGGTTTTTACTTGTGTATTTAAAAGTTAAGCTTTCCTTCTAAGAAAGTTCAAATCAACTTGATGAATCGATTCCCAATGGCAACATTATGGATATCTGCAAAAATATAAATTTATCTACAAAACGGAGTCTATCATCTACAAAAGAAGAGGAACTTGCTTTGTTAGAAGCAGTCCCTCTCTAAACAATGAATTCCAAAAGAACGAGATACAGCATACTACAGCATAAGAATAATGCAGTGAACGAGATGTTCCAGTTGGATACTTTGAACGAATTTGTATTGACAATGCTGGACATCAATCCGAGTGTGGCATTATACGGTCCCATCAAAAATGCGGAAACCGCTCCAGCCAGCATGGAAACTGTCAGAATGTACGGTGAAATTCCTATGTTTTGTGGATCAAGCGCTTCTGCCAAAAGCGCCAAACCAACTGCAGGATGCAGACCTGTAAACGCCAGAGCCAACGGAATGAAAGGTAAAAGAATGATAAAGACCTCAATCCCGATCCAGTCTTTGACGGCACCGATACCCGTGTTCAACAATACATTCGTGTTGGAAAACTGGATCGCAGAAATAAAGAATCCTGCAGCAAGAAATATGAAAAATTGTTCTTTCATTTTAATCAGGTGGGTTTGGAAGTGACCCTTCAATCCACTTTTAAATTCCTCCGTTTTCTTTAAAAGAATCGACCATCCCATCGCAAACGGGATTACCAATAATGAAACGAGGATGATGAATGAAAAGGTTAATTTCTGCTCCAATACAGAAATCAGTAAATTGAAGATAATGATCGCAATGAAAATAGTTGAAATTTTTCCGGAACCACGATGATCTTCCTCTTCTATTCCAATAGAAGCTGCCGTTTCATTCACCACATGTCCTGCCTCTGAATGCCTCTTCTTCCTGGCAGTGACTCGTCCCATATACCAATCCAGGAGGAGTCCCATCACGCTTAATGGCAATACATACGGAAGCATTGAAGCCCAGCTGACACCCGTCATTTCTACGACAATTCCGACAATCGGTGTCACTGGAGCCCACATGAGAGGCATCGCAAATCCGTGTGTGATCGCCCGGCTCATGAAACGCTCTTTGTTTTGTAACGGATACATGTTGGCCGCTGGGCGCATCGAGTAGTACGTCATCGGCAATGTTGCGAGATTCATGAATATGCTGAAAAAATAGGAGATTCCAGATGTCATCGAGTATAGCTGTCCGGAAGTCTTGACATTCCTTTTAATGAATTTCTGAATCCCCTTCGCATAGTTTCCGAGTTTGATCGGTAACGCCAGGATCGGTACCATCGCGAATAACGTCAGCAAATTCAGCATCGGACCGAATGATAACAGTACGTCCTTCCATCCTGCCCCACTATTGATCAACATGAATAGACCGGTTGTGAGGAAGACCCCCCCTAATATTTTCACGAATCGAGGGACGATGAAAAGTGTCATCACTACAATCAATAAGCTTACGGAAGAAATCAGAAATGTGACATCAACCTTTGGAAAGACTTCTGATAGTATATATAATAAGATTGCAATTCCACATAGAAATTTAAGCATACCATCACCTGATTCCTGAAGTACCTCTCATTTTATACTATTAAAACCATAAAATCTATTATATGGTATACATTTTTCGCATAATCGATATTATTTTCTTAATATTGAATTCAAATAGAATATTTGAAAATTCACAGCTTATAGTCATTTAATTCTTTATACACAAGGGTTTTTCAGGTATATTTCTAATCAATGCGGCATGCTTATGGTATACCATATGGGATATATACGGCTATTTTTATGCTTTTTTATAAAGAATATTGGTATTTGGTATACTATTTTATTGACGATGTTTACCAAACCGCCTATAATGAAAATGAGAAAACTTCATATTCATTGTAGGAGGGAAGAACCATGTTCAATTTTTTCTTTGGTTCAAAGAAAGCTCTAGATAAAGCAAACCGTAAGCTTGCAAGATTAAAAAGAACATTGAAGTTTTAATAAAGAGAGAACCCCGTAATGTTGAAGAAACATAATCACTCAACATTACGGGGTTTTTATTTAACAAAAGAGACCTGATGATCAACTCTGAACTGTATCCCGAATAATGGACACTTATAAAAAAGTCC
>NZ_JAIBLJ010000047.1 GCF_020179385.1 Alkalihalobacillus sp. YIM B00296
GTTCAACTATACCAGCTAACATAAGCTAATTGTTTATTCAATAGGGCTTTTTTTGCAAGAAAAAAAATTAGTTCCATGCCTTATTTTAAATAATTGGTATTAAGCAATAGGGAGTTGAACAAGGACTTTGTATTAATTATAAAGAAGAAAATAGTATCTTGAAATTGGGGAGAGTGTATTTAAAAGTGATTAAAGCTGCTTTATTTGATTTAGATGGAACTTTATTAAATAGAGATGAGTCAGTAAAAATGTTTATTGACAGGCAATATGACAGGTTAAATAAATTAGTAGGTCATATTCCAAAAGAGAAGTATGTGACAAGATTTATAGAATTGGATAACCGTGGGTATGTTTGGAAAGATAAAGTATATCAACAATTAGTTGATGAATTTAATTTTGCTGAAATAACTTGGGAAGAATTACTTAAAGATTATACTTGTGAATTTAAGAATAACTGTGTTCCATTTCCTAATCTTACTAGAATGTTAGAAGAATTGAAAAGTAACAATCTTATGTTAGGAATGATTACAAACGGATATGGGCAGTTTCAGATGGATAATATTGAGGCTTTGGGTATAGATAAGTATTTTGATGCAATTTTAGTATCTGAATGGGAAGAAATTAAAAAGCCAGATCCTCAAATATTCATCAGAGCATTAGAGAAACTTAATATTTCACCTAATGAAAGTATATTTATAGGAGACCATCCTGAGAATGATGTGAAAGCTGCTCAAATTGTAGGAATGAAAGGAATTTGGAAAAGAGATTTTCAATGGAACAATGTCGAAGCAGATTCTATAGTCAATGATTTGGTGGAAATACCTTTAATCATTGAAAAATTGAATAAAACTCGTTCTAGAGTTAAATAAATACGAGCCAGCTTCAACAGCCTTTTTGATCTTCAGCAATCGGGCACGATTGCTGAAGTAGTGAATTGCGCTCTTTCTTCATGTATAGGGCCAGATTGTGGAATAAATAATTATTGGTTTTACATTAAGCAAGGTGAACCGTACCACAAGTAACCCTAGAAGTTTGACTGAAACTGAAGTGTACTTCTGTGATATGCTTATCTTCAACTTTTATGCTGTGGATAAGCTTTCTAACTAAAGATTGTTGCACTTCTTTTTCTAGTAAGGGTAATACCTTACCGACATTTTCAATTAACTCAATAATTTGATCGAGTCAAGATGCTCAGACTCATACTCTTTTATTTCTCTTTCAGTATTTTCAATGTCCTGCTGTAAAGCAGAAATCTTATCTAGGGTGTGTTTTGTATTTTTGTTCTGAACAGCTCTTTATATGAGTCGACACCTTCGGTCAACGAAGCGATGTAGTTATCCTGTGTAACTTTTAATTTTTGAATGTCGCTTTCTTTTCTACTGATACTTTTTCTCAATCTTTTACATGTTCATCGGAGCCTATTGACATTCATTATAAAAGGCAGTTATAATTTCACTGAACGAACGGTGAATTTAATTTAGAAAGCAGATGATACAATTGAGAAAAAAACCACCCACTTCTCGTGAGCTATTGGCAGAAGAACGTCGCAGACAACTGCTGCAAGTTGCAAAAGATTTGTTTGCCGAGAAAGGTTTCCATGCGACGCCGATCAGAGCGATTAATCGCGCCATCGGAATGGCTGACGGTCTTATATATCACTATTTCCCTCAAGGGAAACAGCAGATTTTGGAGACGATTGTACAGGAGGCCTTTGAAAATAGATATCGTGTCATGAAACAAGTTTCAACCGTTATCTCAAAGGAAGTCCCGCTTAGGCAGGTCTTACTTACCTTGGCAGAGCGGATGTATGAGTTCATTATTTCTGACCGCCAGTCTACACTCATAATGATTCGGGAACGTAATCACTTGAGCGATGATTTTGTTTCCAAGCTTAGTGAATTGATTACCGACCGTATGAATTGGATTGCAGATCTGTTAAAGGAGCGTCACGAGGCAGGCGAAATTGCTGAGTTGGATTACCCGATCGCCGCCAAACAAATCGTTTCCATGAACTTCATGTTTTTGTTGCGCGATATATCGGGAATCGATGTAATCCATGAATCCCACAAAGAATTCGTCGAAAAAACGATTGATCAGTTAGTTAAGTTCTGGTCCATAAAACAGATGTAATCGAAAACAATCCTCCTAAATAGGAGGGTTATTGTATGCAAAAATATTCACCGAACGTTCAATGAAAAATTGATGGAGGGGAAAAATGATGAAAAGTTTTATGTCACTATTTCGGCAGCGTTTATTCTTTATTTCTCTCATTGCTGTGTTTCTTGTAGTCATGTTGTTTTCTTTCGCAAACCTGAGTTCTTCCGTAGACCCTAAGCCGCAAGATTTACCAGTAGCCATTGTGATGTTGGACGAAGGCCAAACACTCCCCGACGGGACGAACATGAATTTTGGCAAGAAGATGAAAGAAGCATTAACTATGGAGTCACTGCCTGGTGGAGACGATTCACCATTTATGTGGACGGAGGAAGCATCTGAACAAACAGCCAGGAAGTCTATGGAAAGACAGGAATATTACGCAACGATCATCGTTCCTGCATCGTTCAGTTCCAATGTTATGTCGCTGCTCTCGCCCGCACCAACCCAAGCATCCGTCCAGGTAATCATTAACCAAGGGAAACATCTTATGGCAGCGAATGCCGTTCAATCGATCTTGAACAAAATGATTGATGGAATGAATGAACAGCTTCGGGAGCAACTCTTAATGACAGCAGAACAACGAGGCTTACAAGCATTGCCGACCGCACAGTTGAGCCAGATTGCGTCTCCGGTAAATCCAACGTATGAGATCGTGAATCCGATCGGCAATCGCAGTGCGAACGGCAACGCCCCGACAGTGCTCTCTCAGATGATGTGGATGGGGAGCATGATTGGCTCGATTATTGTTCTCCTTGCTTCCCAAAAAGCATTGCAGGGACTAACGCATCGTTGGGGCGTTGTTTCCGGACAACTGCTGGCCGGGGCGATTATTTCGATTATAGCTTCCGGCAGTTTACTCTTGACCGGCGTAGGGTTCCTCGATTTACACATCCCTGATGTCATGGAGATGTGGGGATATACATCATTAATCGGCTTCTGCTTCTTTTCGCTCATGATCGGGATACTGAACTGGACGGGAATAAACGGAGCACCCATCCTTGCGCTGCTCTTTTTCTTCGCTCCGCCTGTATTGGGTTTGCCGGTGGAGTTTTTGCCTGAAGCATCGAAAAATTGGCTTTATTCTTGGGTACCCCTTCGTTTTGCAGCCGAGACGCTTAGAGATGTGTTGTATTTCGGGAAAGGATTAAATCTGGGGGCACCTCTTGCTGTATTGTTTTCCCTAGCTGGCTTTGGCGTTGCACTTACGTTTTCTTCTGCCATGAGACCCATAAAGTCATTACAATCTTCGAAAGATAAAATCACCCTGCAATAGGGATTTTCATAAAGGAGGAATCCAACATGAAACCACAGGTATTAATTGTCGGAGCTGGTCCTACCGGGCTTGTTCTGGCTATCGCTCTAATCGAACACCGCGTACCATTTCGAATTATAGATAAGAATAAGGGGCCTGGAGAAGCCTCAAGAGCCATGGGGGTACACGCCCGAACGCTGGAATTTTATCGACAGCTTGGCTTTGCGAATGAAGTGGTTAACCAAGGGATTCCGCTCGGTCAAGTTTACATTCACGAAGGAACAAAGGTGAAAGCACAAATGAGCTGGGTCAACATCGGGGAAGGATTAAGTCCGTATCCTTACATGCTCAGCTTCCCACAAGACGATCACGAACGCCTCTTGGTGCAACAGCTGGAAGCCAGAGGAGTGTCCATTGATTGGAATACGGAACTGGCTTCGTTCTCCGATGAAGGAGATCATGTCCGCGCCGTCTTGAAACAGGGCGACATCGTACAAGAGGAACAGTATTTATATCTTTGCGGTTGCGACGGAGTTCGCAGTTCGGTTCGTAAAGGGCTGGATCTCGGATTCCCTGGGGGCACCTATGAGCAGCTGTTCTATGTGGCCGACGTCGAATGCGAATCTCAGGTAGAAGGCATGCATATGAGCATCTATGACAAAGGCTTTTGTTCTTTTATGCCCCTGAGAACTAGGGGGCTACAGCGACTCATCGGGATCGTCCCTATGGAATTGTTGGATAACAACACAACGATCGGATTTGAAGAGATTCGCCCTTATGTTGAAAAATATGTCGGACTGCGGGTCAAAACCGTAAACTGGTTTTCCACCTATCATGTTCACCATCGAGTGAGTGACAGCTTCCGCAAGGGCCGTGTGTTTATTGCTGGCGATGCCGGTCACGTTCACAGTCCGGCGGGTGGCCAAGGCATGAATACAGGAATTGGCGATGCGGTAAATCTATCCTGGAAGCTTGCAGCTGTTCTTCATGGCAAGGCGGACGAATCGGTCCTCGACACGTATGAAGCGGAGCGCATTGCTTTTGCCCGAGTTCTTGTCTCCACAACAGACACAGCATTCCAGAATGTTATTGGCGACACCTTGCCGGGAAAAATCATTCGAGGAATAATCATTCCGTATGTACTGCCGTTTATGTTTGGCTTCTCTTCTGCTCGCAAGACCGTATTCAAAACGGTATCGCAAACGCGAATTCAATATCGGGACAGCGAGCTCAGTTCCGGCAAGGCAGGAAATATCCACGGCGGAGACCGGCTTCCTTGGGTTCAAACGGCCGGTAGTGACAATTTCGAGCCGCTCAAGTCGCTGAATTGGCAGTTGCACGTATACGGTCAAGCAAAGCAGTTATTGCGTGACTTTGCAAAAACGTCGGGGTTTTCGCTTCATGAATTTCCGTGGACCTCGACTATGAAAGATTCCGGTTTGAAACAAGACTCTTTATATCTAATAAGACCGGACGGCTATGTTGGTTTAGCTGATACAGATCAGGATGTCGAGAAAATTACAGCTTATCTTCACAAGTTTAAATTATCACCGCTATATAATAAACAACCTCATGGGGAGTGATTGAAATGAACCATGATATCCGTAATCCTTCAAATCCTTCTTGGCATCGGCTTCTTACTGTTCGGTGTTATGAAATTTACAGCAAAAAAAATGGCTGATCAGTTTGCACAATGGCGGCTTCCTGCGTGGCTCCGTCCCCTTACCGGATTAGCGGAAATTGCCGGCAGCATTCTTATGTTTGCCGGAATTTGGCAGTGCGTTTGCAGCGTGGGGCGGTTTGTGGCTTTGCATTGTGATGGCCGGCGCCATCATGACTCATATTCGGCTCCGGGACCCCTTTCGTGTAATTGCCATTCCAACAACATTATTTATACTTTCATTATTGATTTTACTATTGAACCTTTCTTATATAAATACCACTATCACATTAGGATTCTCGACGAAGCTCATCTATTTACCAGCCTGAAAGCCATTCGCAATCTCCTGAAAATTCGAAACCAAATCGAAACGGGAGTTACAGTGATAAAGGCGGGTTATCCACATTCCAATTTCATGTTTAAATTAGTTCACAGTACACCGTACCCTTCTGATCCGCCTATTACAACAATAGTCCCTACGTATCGCTTTGCTTATTCATCGTAAAATGCTGGCTTGTAAGGTGTTTTTGATCAAACTTTATTTCAAAGCAACATTTGTGTTGAAATTGTCTTAGCGTACAAAATTCGCGTTTTTTTGCTTTGGCCCCCATATTGCAGGGTTATCCAAAAACAAAGATGCTTAAGAATTCAATGACTGGCATTATCAAAGCTGTTGTCTTTCTTAGACATGCTTTTTGTGATAATGCCTTTTTCATGTTTTCGTTTTAATTGTTCCCTGATTTGTCTGTCAAGCTCAAGATAATGAACCCCCCACAACGCTCCTTCAAGTGCGTAAAGGAGATTTAACGATACGCTGGGTCGTTTTTGCTTGATTCTTTTAAACGCTTCCACCGCTCCCATTTCATTCAAATCATTATAATGAAAAACGCCGATTTCTTTAAGCCACGCCTCGCTGACCTTACCGATGTTTTTTAGTTTCAATGATTTCTCCCTCCTCCATATAAATATTTCGTATTTCCTCAATTTGTTTTATAATCAGTTCCCTGACAATAGTAGGCTGTTTTACAATCGCTTCACTGCCGCAGCCAACCATATATTGTACAACCCATGGAACGTACGAAAACGCCATCTTCCTTTGAATTCTTCCTGAACCGTCTTGATGGATGATCAGACCATCAGATAGCCACACATCTGACTTGCATTTGAGTACACCTCTTTGAGTAAGCAAGACACTCAGCTCCAACTCCTGTTCACCATCGTCAAGATGTACCCAATCTTTAATCTGAAACTGATCCATGTCCATTTTTTTGCTTTGATCTTTGGTAGGACCCAAGGATTGAACACGATCAACCCGAAAAACGCGGTATTGTTGTGATTGGAAACAATACGCCGGGCAATACCAAAAACCATTCATCGTGTAAACGCCGATACACTGAATATCTCTTTTGCTTTTTCCATTTTCAGATTCGTAAGTGATTGTGACAATATACTGATCGATCGCGGCTTCGAGCAACTCAGCCAAAAAGGGGGTTTCAAGTTGACGGGTGGGTACAAAAAACATGATTTTGGAGCATAGCCGATCAATTTGAGCTTTACTGTCTGGAGGTAAGTAATGATAAAACTTTTTCAATGCCGTTTCAATTTCTGTTTCAAAGGGCAATTTGCGATAATTCCTTAACGATTCGGACACGAAAAACAAAGCGGCTGCTTCTTTCTCGGTAAAATAAATAGGGGGCAACATGCGATCATTCAGCAATCGATATCCGCCGTAAACACCCAACTCCGAATATAGCGGAACTCCTAATTCACTCAATTCCTGCAAATCTCTTAAAATAGTCCTTTTTGACACTTGGAATTGTTCTGTAAGCTCTCTAATGGTGAATTTTCTTCTGGAGTTGATGGTCATCAAAATTTCAATCAAGCGTTGCGACTTATTCACCATTATCCCTCCTAAACCTTTTATTATTTTTATTATAACATACAAAGGTGACATAAAATGACACTATTAAATGATATGATCAACCTGACATTTCAAATTATAAATGAAAGGAAGCGTTAAGCAATGAATCATCCTAAAGTGGTAGAACTCGTCATCTTCAAATTGAAAGAAGGTGTACAAGCAGACGACTTTATCAAGCTTTCTCATCAAGCAGACCGGGCCTTGCAAAGCTTCCCGGGATTTAACACGCGTACCTTGTTTTATTCGAAAACCACCGATCAGTGGGTTGACATTGTCTACTGGTCAGACCTGGAATCAGCTAAAAACGCGGCGGAATCTGTGATGACTTTACCAGAAACACAACCGTTTATACAAAGCATTGAGGAAAAAGAAATGACTTTTCTCCATCTAAACATCGAAGAACAAGCTGGGATGATCGAAACCTTGAAGAATCCAAACACAATAGAGTTGGTTCTATTTCAACTGAAGGATGGAATCAATCCTGAATTGTTGATCAAAGCGGTTAGAGAAACTAATCCTGTTATACAGGAGCATTTCTCCAGTTTTGAAGCAAGAATGTTATTAAAGGACGTCAGCAAACCTGGGTGGATCGACTTGGTGTACTGGTCGGACATGAAAAGTGCCCTTCAAGCAGCCGAACAATTTCCTACTCTGGAAGCCTTTCAGCCTTTTATTGCCATGCTGAAACCTGAAGGAATCACCATGCTTCATCTTGAACCTAAAATATGAAAAAGACTCTCCTAAACCTAGCTTATATTAGCTAGGTTTAGGGTAATCTATCTTCATTGGTAAGCTGCTGTAAGTAACGCTTGTTCTTGAACATTTCGTTTTCCACGCAAGCAACAATAACACAACCCATGCAGTTCTTTTGTATCTGCGAAGCTCCGGCGCAATAGTGGAATATTATAACAATTTAGAGCCCCAGAATATACAGGTTTTCATGTATAACCTTGTATATCTGGGGTTACTTTTTTTCTATTCTTTAAAAGGGGCATTCATAACCCAATCTACAAAACCCATACGAAGCATAGAAGAACTCAAATTATTTGGTTGTTGCTGAGCATTTTTAAGATTAGAATCATATTTAATGAGTTCAATCATAGATTTTTTGAAACCTAATCGAGGATAGGTTTCAATTATGAAATTAAAGGTTTCCTCCGAAATATCTTCTATACGCAACCCAACTACATCCATTCCTGCTCCGAAATGAACTAAAGCAATTTCTGGCTGTTTTTCTTCAGCAATTTCTGATGTATGCAGAATAATCGCTTCACGTACCACATCAATTTTGTCTTGTGACAAACTGTGAGAGCGAAGGAACTTCTCAGCATGATCAGCACCTTCATATTCAAATGAATGTTTACGACAAACTTGCTCCGTAAGACCAATATCATGTAAAACAGAAGCGAGATAGAATAACTCCTGATCATATTTGAATCCATATTTTTTTCCCAACGCATCGCCAAAAGCATATGTTCGTAAACAATGATTATAAAGAAATTCCGGAGAAATCTCGTAAACTAATTGAGTTGCTTCTTTTGCCACCTTACTATCAGGAATAATAATGTTATGCATATCTTTCTCCTTAGTTTATTTAATTTTTTTCAGGTTGATTTCATAACGGCTTTCAATGACATGATTAGGAGGTTACATGCTAATCAAATAGAATTTCTCACAACACCCCCTTTTTAATGTCTATTTTTTCTAAAAAGGACCGTTCGGTCTCTTCTAAGGTAACTCATTATATGTTAATGTACAACTAAATCATGTTACAATTTTTCAACAACAATAATGGAGGATATTATGCGAAAAGGTGAGCAAACTCGGAAACACATTGTTCTAAAATCAGCAGAATTGTTTAATCAAAAGGGGTATGCTGGCTGTTCAATGAATGACATTATGGCGGCCACAGGTCTACAAAAGGGTGGAATTTACCGCAATTTTAAAAGTAAAGATGAGATTGCTTTAGAGGCATTTGACTACGCTATTGATACTGTATCTAAACACTTTTCTAAAGCGATCCTTCATGCTAATTCAGCATTAGAAAAAATTGGTTCTTTGTTTGATGTATATGAAGATGTAGTAAATAATCCACCAGTAAAAGGGGGATGTCCATTACTAAATACTGCCGTAGACAGTGATGATACGAATCCACTTTTAAGAAAAAAAGCACTTGTGGTTTTCCATACATTTCTCAACATGATTGAAGAGATTATAGAAGAAGGTATTCAAAACAGAGAGTTAAATCCTGACATTGATACAAAGGCGGTGGCTTCCTTTATTGTTGCAATTTTTGAGGGAAGTATTATGATTAGTAAACTAGAAAGAGATAATAATCACATTTCTTACAGTAAGCATCAGGTACTACGCTATTTACTTATGTTATAAATTTGATAGAGATATGAGGGTTTTGATGTTTGTTATAACTGGAATAAAATTAGTTCAGGTGATTTGTTATATGACCATACACCCTTTTTTATGCTCTTTCCATCTTTACTACCTACCCCAAGTAATTTAGTTGATTACTGGAAAACATCTCAAAAATTCCTAATATTACAATGGTGTTTGGTTCCAAAACTAACATATTATGACTTGAACCCATTATCTTAGAGGAAGTTAAAAAAGCAATAAAGAGCTTAGAGAAAAAGATTTATAAATCAGAAACGAGGATACATAAGTTTTAATGTACAATTTAATTCTGTTTTTTCAATTATTGGGGTCTTTTCTGCAGAGCAGTATAATCTTCACCAATCGGGCCAGATTCTGGAGTAATGTATTGTGGAAATGATGGAAATTTGAAATAATTGGTTATTAAGTTAAAGGGTACTGTTAAATACTTTCTTTTAGGAAGGCTGATAACATGAAAATCAGATTAAGTAAAAAAATAGAAATTGATAAAATGATAGATATATGGTATGAAGGTTCATTAATAGCACATGAGTTTATTGATGAGGATTATTGGAAATCTCAGCGAAATGAGATGAAAGAAAAATATTTTCCAATGTCTGAAAACTATGTTATATGCAATGAAAAAGAAGTCGTGGGCTTCATTTCAATGGTAGATAACTATTTGGCTGCATTGTTTATTGATATTAAGCATCAAGGTAAAGGATATGGAAAAGAATTATTAAACTTTATAAAAGAACAAAGGAAAAATATACAATTGAAAGTTTACAAGAAAAATATTGAAGCAGTTAATTTTTATTTGAGAAAAGGTTTTGTAAAAATAGAAGAACTATTGGATGAACAGACTGCCGAAGATGAGTTTTTAATGGAATAGAAAAAGGTTTAAATACCATGTAATTTTGACCTTTTGATTTCTAATCTGAAAATATCATTACTATTTAGTCATTATAAGGGGCATATCTGTGTTTTTCGATCTTAAGCAAACGGGCGCTTTTCTTCAATAAGACAAGAATTAATGATCTTCCACAATCAGGAGCGATGCTTAAATTAGGGGTATCGCCTTTGTTATTTAACAAATGGCAGATTGGTAGAAGAATGAATTAATATGGTATTAATTAAACGATGTGAAAATTATTACAGGGGTGTATAAGGTGATCAAAATCCACAACAATTCTGAAAAATTAATCATTGTAGTACACGAAATTTATGGAATCAACCAACATATGACAGATTTATGTGAATTATTATCAGAACAAAATTTTGATGTAATTTGTCCAAATTTATTAGAACAAGAGATACCTTTTGACTATTCTCAAGAAGATGAAGCTTATCGTAATTTTATGGATAGTGTAAGTTTCACTAATGCCTTACATAAAGTGAAAAATATAATATTAGATTATCAAGATGAGTACTCAAAAATATTTATCATTGGCTTTAGTGTAGGGGCAACTGTTGCTTGGTTGTGTAGTGAGGAAGAATGTGTCGAAGGTATTGTTGGATACTATGGTTCACGTATTAAAGACTATGTAAATATATCTCCAAAATGTCCAACATTGCTATTTTTCCCGAAAATAGAAAAATCTTTTAATGTTAATGAACTAATTTCAACATTAGATAAAAAGAATATAGATGTACATATATGTAAGGGTGAACACGGATTTAGTGATCCATACTCGCCTAAATACAATGTAGAATCAGCGCAAAATACATATAGAGAAACATTAAACTTCATTAAAACTAACTGAGTTGTTTTATTAAGGTAGGAGGAAGGGAGTTTTATAAAATGAAACAAAGGTTACTTTTTCTCCGTATAACAGTTATATAAATGAAGGAGGATTATGTATTGAGCAAACAATTATTACATATTGAAGGGTTGGTTGTGTTTATTACATCTCTTTACTTCTATAATCAAGTGGGAGTTAGTTGGTGGGTGTTTTTCCTTTTTTTATTAGTGCCAGATCTATCTATGCTTGGTTATATAGTTAATAATAAAATTGGGACAAAAATATATAATATTTTTCATACATATATACTACCGTTACTTTTTATCATTTTAAGTATGATTCTAGAACAAAATTTAATGCTGGCATTAAGTATCACTTGGGTAGCACATATTGGTATGGATCGAACTATAGGCTTCGGATTAAAGTACCCAAATAATTTCAAAGATACTCATCTACAGAAAGTATAGCTACCTTCATGCAAAATTCCTCTTTTTATTCAATGAGTATGTGTGTAATCTATTTTTATTAATTCAAAGGGCGCTTTTCTGGAAAATCAGTAAAGCCTACAAGATCCTAAGTAATCGGGCAGAATGGCGGAGTAATCGAATTTGGTAGTTTTTCTACATAAGGGCCATTTAATGGAATAAGACTTTCAAACAAAACTGGATATTTATGCTAAAACATGAAGAAGAATGAGGTATAGTAATAGATATACTTTTAATATTGCTGTATTTTCAATTACAAAGGGATGAATATAATGAAGAAAGCAAACAAAATAGCCTCCTAAAAACTAAATGAAAATTTTAGGAGGCGTTAAAAATGAAATTTAATATTTTAGACCGTAAAAATTGGCATCGAAAAGAGTATTTTGAACACTATTTACAACAACGAACAACATTCAGTTTAACGAATGAATTAAATATTACTCTTCTTATGGAAAACTTAAAGAAAAAGAATTTTAAGTTTTATCCTGCATTTATTTTTATGATTACAAAAATAGCTAATTCACATAGAGAATTCAGAACCAGTTTTAACTCAGAAGGGAAATTAGGGTATTGGACGGAGGTTTTACCTTCTTATACAATTTTTGATAAAAAGACATGCACATTTTCAAGCGTTTGGTCATCAAATTTAACTACGTTTTCTGAGTTTTATTCTCAATATGAAAAGATGTAGAAAAATACAATGGTACGGGTAGTATGTTTCCAAAGACTCCTATACCAGAAAATAATATTCCGATATCTATGATTCCTTGGAGTTCTTTTACTGGATTTAATTTGAATATTAATAATGGTGGAGACTATCTTCTACCAATTATAACTGGCGGTAAATATTCTCAAGTAAATGGGGAATTATTCTTACCTGTCTCACTACAAACTCATCATGCAGTTTGTGATGGTTATCATGCAAGTGTTTTTATGAATGAATTCCAAAGACTAGCTGATGAAAGTGTAGAGTGGCTATAGTTGTTTATTATGGGAAATATGTATAAAAGGAGCTGTTAAATCAGTTCCTTTTTTCATAGAAATACCATTAATTTTATGAATTAATGGACTTAAACGGATACGTTAGCAAAATAACTAAAGTTCAATTTTTGATTTTAGATATTCAGCAATCGAGAGCGATTGTGGACTAACTTATAGATTTAAACGACTTAATTGTTCAATTTTTAAGTACAGTGAAGCATCTTACATCAAAAATTAAACAACTATATTTTAACCCCGTCCTAAATTTAGGTCGGGGTTATGTGTGTTGAGGTTTTAGGATAATATCGTATTTAGTTTAGAAAGAAAGTTTCTGATATTGGCTTGACAAGATTATGTATCTTACCTAAAATTGAAAATGATTCTCATTGTTAATTAGGAGGAAACCATTTTGTTTAATAGGCTAAACAGTCGGAATACTTTAATAACAGCTATATTTATTTTAATTTTATCAACGTTATTACTTGGTTGTACAAATTCTAGTAATGTTGATTCAGCTTCTAAGAACGATAATGACAACATGTTGACGATTGCTTGGCCGAGAGATGTAGGAGAAATGAATCCTCATGTTTATAATCCTTCACAATTATTTGCCCAGTCTATGGTTTATGAACCGTTAGTAAGCTACCAGGATGGAGGCGAGCTAAAACCGCATCTAGCTGAGTCGTGGGAAATTTCTGAAGACGGCAAAGTATATACGTTTCATCTGCGTCAAGATGTGAAATTTTCCGACGGAACAAAATTTAATGCAGATATTGTGAAAAAGAACTTTGATACTATTTTGAATAATGCTGGATTACATAGTTGGTTAGGTTTCATTAAGAAAATAGATCGGACGGAAGCAATCGACGAAAATACTTTTAGACTGACATTAACCGAACCATATTATCCAACGATTCAGGAGTTAGCTGTTGTTCGACCAGTTCGTTTCTTAGGTGAGGCTGGATTCCCTGAAGATGGGGATACCTCAAAAGGTGTCGTTGAACCGGTCGGTACAGGTCCATGGATTTTGGAAGAACATAAAGCTGATGAATATGCAATTTTCAAACGCAATGAAAATTATTGGGGTGAGCTTCCAAAAGTAGAAAAAATAAAAGTGAAAATCATTCCTGATGTGGAAACGAGGGTTCTTGCTTTTGAAAAAGGTGAGCTAGACCTTCTTTATGGAGAAGGTGTCATCAGTTTAGATGATTTCAAACAATTGGAATCCACCGGTGATTATGAAACTAGCATTTCTGAACCAGTCGCAACGAGGCAACTTGTTCTAAATACGAAGAAAAAACAGCTTTCCGGTGAACGCGTACGTCAAGCGTTACATTATGGTTTTAATAAAGAAGCAATGGTTGAGGGAATCACTTCTGGGTACGAAGAAAAAGCAGATCATATTTTGCCGACAAATTTCCCTTATACTAAAGACATTGATGTTAAGCCAATAGGATATGATGTAAAAAAAGCGAAATCGTTATTAGATGAAGCTGGATGGAGGCTTCATAAAGGGAAAAAGGTTCGTGAAAAAGATGGGCAGTCTCTTGAAATCGAGTTGATGTATAATTCAGCAGAACCGATTCAAAAAGTAATGGCAGAAACACTTCAATCTGAGTGGGCAGCCATTGGTGTCAAATTAAACATTGTTGGGGTTGACCTAACAGATCAAATTCAAAGATTTAAAGAAAATAAATTTGATATTAATTTCTTTAGTAACTATGGTGCTCCTTATGATCCGCATACTTTTTTAAACATTATTGCTTCAACAGGATTTGGATTTAATGAGGCAATTTCAGCATATCCGAACAAAGATGAATTACTGAAACAGATTGCAGAGGTCCCACAAACAACAGATGAGAAAAAACGCCAACTGCTTTACTCGTCTATTTTAAAATCAGTACAAGACCAGGGAGCTATTGTTCCTGTTTCTCATATTAAGAAAACAGCGATTTATCAAAAAGATGTCACTAATTTCACTTTCCCTGCTAATCGTGACGAACATCCATTTACAGGAATTAGCATCGAGAAGTAAATTATCAGGAGGCTTCTATGGGCACCTATGTATTGAAACGAATTATGTCCATTATTCCGGTTTTTCTTTTGGCCACACTTCTTACGACTGGAATGATTCACCTTTCATCGGTGGATCCGGCCGAGGCTTATTTAACAGCCGCCCATATCCAACCGACTGATGAGATTTTGGCTCAGAAAAGACATGAGTTTGGTTTAGATCAACCATTCCTCCTTCAATATGTAAATTCTATTATGAAGATATGCCAACTTGATTTTGGCATATCTTATGTTTCGAATAAGCCAGTTTGGGACGAGGTTACATACCGAATACCAGCTACTATCCAGCTAGCTTTAGGGAGCATAGTAATTGCGGTGCTCGTCAGTGTCCCCCTAGGCTTCCTTGCTGGAGTGAAGAAAAATGGCCTTATTGACCATTTTAGCCGTGTTCTCTCCTTTTTCGGGGCATCCGTTCCCTCTTTTTGGCTAGGGTACATATTCATTTTTTTCTTTTCTGTTAAACTTGACCTTTTCCCAGTTGAGGGAATTGGGACATGGCAGCATCTTGTTCTGCCTTCCGTTACGCTGGCTCTCCCCTTAATTGCGATGTATACAAGGTTGTTGCGAGCTAGCGTTCTGGAAAATATGCAAGAACCCTATGTGCTATTTGCCCGGACAAGGGGAATTAAAGAAAAAACAATTATGGGAAAACATGTCTTGAGGATTGCCATTTCCCCGATGATTACTGGACTTGGGATGAACCTTGGAAAACTACTGACTGGAACGATCATCGTTGAAGCGGTTTTTTCTTGGCCGGGGTTTGGCCGTTATTTTATTGAAGCTATATTTAATCGTGATATACCTGTAATTCAATGCTATGTGCTAATAGCAGCTAGCTTATTTATCGTCAGCAACTTAATTGTTGATCTTATTCAAATGTTTATTGACCCGCGCATTTCCAGGAAAGAAGGTCAGCAATGATGACAAGGATACGGAAGATATTCAGAAGCCAAAAAGTAATTCCAATATGTTCTATGGTATTAGGTATTCTTATTATCATCGCCATATTTGCTCCATGGATAGCACCAAATGATCCTATTGCTGTCAATTTAGTTTATAAACTGCAGCCTCCATCCTGGGAATTTCCATTAGGAACCGATCATTTAGGAAGGTGTAATCTCTCACGCATATTATATGGGACACGCATTTCGTTAGGCTTTGCGATGCTTATTTTCATTTCATCATTATCGATTGGTTTAATCATTGGAACCTTTTCAGGATATAGAGGCGGTTGGATTGATCATGCTTTGATGAGGTTTTGCGATGGTATTTTGGCCTTCCCAAACCTTATCCTTATTCTAGGGCTGGTTGGAATATTCGGCCCTGGACTTAAGCAAGTTATCTTAGCGATCATGCTTGTGCAATGGGTCTATTACGCGAGAATGTTCCGAGGAATGGTACTTAGTCTGAAAGAACATAACTTTATTGCTGCTGCGAAAATAAGCGGCTCTTCTCAATGGAAGATTATTAAAAATCATATTGTCCCAAATGTACTCCCTCCACTTGTCGTAATGGGCACATTAGAGATGGGCTGGGCCATCATGGATATTTCTGCCATGTCTTTTCTTGGATTAGGAGTACAACCCCCTACACCTGAATGGGGAGCAATGATCCACGAAGGAAAATCGTATATTCGTACCAATCCAGAAATAATGCTTTATCCAGGTTTGGTCATTATGCTAGTTATTGTTACATTCAATTTATTGGGCGAAGCGTTATCAGATCGATACAGTATTAAACGTCGTTTTTAAAAGGAGTGAGAATGTTGGGAACAGAACATCCAAATGTGCTACAAGTTAGCGATTTACATGTACATGTAAAATCAAATAATGGTATTAACACACTTGTACAGGATATAAATATTACGCTAAAACGAGGGAAGATACTTGGTCTCGTTGGAGAAAGTGGATGCGGTAAAACCGTTACAAGTATGTCCATTCTTCAGCTTCTTGATCGGAAAACAAAAACGATTGAAGGTAGTATCGTTGTAAAAGGACGCGAATTGAATGGTTTAGACGATAAAGAAATGCGTAAGATCCGTGGCAAGGATATAGCCTTTATTATGCAAAATCCGATGAATGCCTTTACGCCTGTTTTTACTATTGGCCATCAATTTATTGAAACAATTCGATCACATACGCAATGGAACAAAAAACAAGCAACAGAGATTGCCATTGAGGCGATGCATCATGTAAACTTACCAAATCCTGTTAAACTTTTAAAATACTATCCCTTTCAATTGAGTGGGGGTATGCTTCAACGGGTGATGATTGCTATTGCAGCATGCTTACATCCAGCCGTTATTATCGCCGATGAACCAACAACCGCACTTGACGTAAATAATCAGAAGATAGTGCTGCGCCACTTAGATAAAATTCGCTCTGAATATGGTTCAGCCATTTTATTAATATCCCATGATCTCGGAGTTATTTCTGAAATGGCAGATGAAGTAGCCGTTATGCAGAATGGTAAAATAGTAGAAAAAGCGGATGTGTTTCAACTATTTGATGAGCCACAGCATGAATATACGAAAAAACTATTAAATGCACGCTCAATATTACATTTGGATGAACCTATCATTCATTTTGCTTGACATATGATAGTCATTTATAAGGGGTGAACAAATGAGTTTATTACAAGTAAAGGAAGTAACTCATAGCTACGGATCCCGATCGATTTTCAACTGGAAAGACCGTTCTAAAAAAGTACTTTCTGATATTTCCCTCTCTATTGAAGAAGGAACATGTTTAGGATTGCTTGGTAAGAGTGGAGCAGGTAAAAGTACTTTAGGAAAAGTGATTCTTGGTTTGGAACGACCACAAAATGGACAAATTCTGTTTCAAGGTCATGATATTTATACTGCAGATAATCATATTCGTAAAAAAATCCGTCGAAATCTTCAAGTTGTCTTTCAGGATTCATACTCATCAGTCAATCCCCGCATGACAGCCGAACGTATTATTGCAGAGCCTTTAGAAAACTATGAAAAGCTTACAGTAGCTGAACAAAAACGAACCATTGTTGAATTATTAGAAAGGGTCGGACTGAGTGAAGTGGACTTAAAAAAATACCCACACCAATTTAGCGGCGGGCAATTGCAGAGGATCAACATTGCAAGAGCAATCTCACTTAAGCCTAAGCTGATTGTCTTAGACGAATCTGTAAGTAGTCTAGATATGGTTAATCAAACCCTTATTTTAGAATTACTAAGGGAGCTTAAAGAAGACTTCGGGTTATCATATTTCTTTATTACACATGATATTAAATCAGCTTATACGATTAGTGATACATTAGGTGTACTAGAAAAAGGAGAACTAGTCGAGCTTTACGGTTCAAAAAATCAGTTTTTTACTTCAGAACATCCTGTAGTAAAGGAGATGAGGGGTTCCATACTTGCGGAGCATCCACGTTATCGTTCGGTTAGAACAAGAGAAAAACATACTAAAAGTATTTAGATTTATCCGAATACCTCGATTTTGTTAACATATTGGTATTCAGAATCTTATTAAGCTTAAGTATGCTTTACTTGAATCTCTATCTTCAGCAATCTGGCGCTTTTCTGTAACAAGGAAAGCGCCAGATTACGGAATAAATTTAAAATACTCAATCTTAAAAATCTATCACCATTTACATTAATAAGCCCTTTTCACTAATAAAAGGGGATATACCAAACAAAAATGGATCATTTAAGTGGAAATAATGTTCATTACTTCTCCGATAAAATCTTATCAATGCTTACTAATTAAACACAAAGGCAAAACACTTCAATTGCTTTTTCCAGTTCTTCAATCCAAGGAAATGTAGGGGCTATACGTATATTTCGATCACTTGGATCCTTTCCATAAGGGTATGTAGCTCCTACCTTGGTCTATTTGGCACCAAATTCGGCTGCCATATTTATGACATCTTGGGCACAACTGTTTAGTGTATTAAGACTAATGAAGTACCCACCCCTTGGTTTATTCCATGATGCAATTTTTTTCTGCCTAATTCCGACTCAAGTTTGTTTTATACCATCTCAAATTTTGGTTTGATAATTGCCGCATGCTATTCCATAAGTATTTTAAATTATCCATATCTTTCAGGAAACGAACATGTCGAAGTTGATTGATCTTATCAGGCCCGATCGTTTGGATGGAAAGCAGCTTCCTAAAAAAATTTAGGTTCTCTTTACTGGCTCCCATCATAGCAATACCAGAACCAGGAAAAGTGATTTTGGACGTAGAGCTATACATAAAAACACGGTGAGGATTACCTGCTGACTTGCAAGCAGCAAAGATATTTTTCAACAGGTCTACTTTTTCATTTAAATGGTGAACAGTATAGGCATCATCCCAAGAAATTCTAAAATCACTTGCTTTTGTATTCATTTGAGCAAGCCTATCTACTGTCTTATCCGAGTATATTATGCCATCAGGGTTACTGTATTTAGGAACACACCATATACCATTATTAAAATCGTCTTCACTTACAAGTTTCTCAATCGTATCCATATCTGGCCCAGTACCCAACATGTCTACAGTTATCATCTCTATATTAAAGAGCTCACATATGGCAAAATGCTGTTCATAACCCGGGCTTGGGCATAGAAATTTTACTACAAATCGTTCTATATGCAATTTGGATATCTTTATTGATCAGTGGCGGGATTGGGAACCTTATCGATCGTATACGTTTTCGGTATGTCATCGACTTTATCTCTTTTCGATGGTGGCCTGCTGTTTTCAATATTGCCGATATAGGGATCCGTACAGGGAGTCTTTTATTTGTATTCCTTTATTTATCCCGAAAAATTCTTTGGACGGAAGATACCCGCATAAAAGAAGAGAAATAAAAAAGATTTAAGAAAAAAAGTCTGGAACCCCCCAGACTTTTTTTTGAAGGTGATAAAGGGATAATTGTAAGGTACCTTACAGAAATATTGTTCTATTCGATATAAAATGAACGTACCAAAATGAAGGGGGAGATCTCTTATGACAGAAGTTGATCATGTAACAAAAGTAAAGACGGTAAATATGGGCAAGTCCATCAAGGCTTCTTTAATCGGCGGAACAGTTGCCGGTATTCTTTTCGGCATCCTAATGCAGATGATGGGTAAAATTTCTATGATTGCCATGATGATGGGTTTTGATAGTCTTGTTGTCGGTTGGATAATTCACATGATGATCAGTCTTATCTTTGGTGCAGGATTTGGTGTTATTGCATCAGGCAGGGAAAAGGTATATAGTCTTGCTACCGTCTATGGTATCATCCTATGGATTGTCGGACCACTTCTTATTATGCCGGCTATGATGGGTATGGGAGTGATGCTAGGGCAGGCATTCACCCCTGAAAACTTGATGAATTTAATGACGCATGTTGTCTTTAGCTTCATTCTTGCATTCGTCTACAAAAAGAGTATGTAATCCGAATGAATTACAGGAAAAACAATTAACCTTTTCAGTCACCATTTAAAGAAAACTGAAATTGAACGTGATTAGACAAAAGCATAAATAGAGTTTTAATGAAACCTCCGCTGGATAATTAATAACAGTGGAGGTTTCAGCTAACCCTTATTTTCTTCGAGTTTAAATCACGTGTTTCTGTTCAATTCTTTTACTGCTTTTTCAGCTTCAATTTTTAAGTGGAATGGTGTTTTTTTCAGTAACCCTTCTTTTTTCAGTTGACTGATGATCGCACTGACGGTTTCGCGTGTTGAACCGATCATCGTTGCGATATCATGGTGTGTTACTTTAATGTCTATCGTTTGCCATTCTTTGTTTCTCTTTCCGAATTTTTCACTTAATTTCAACAGTAAGGATAGAACTCGATACCGTACATCTCGTAATGCGATTTGCTCGCTTAGTTCATATATTTCTTTAAGTCTAGCGGATAGGATTTCAATAAATTTGACCGCCATTCTTGGATTTTGTTCAATCAATTTCTCGAATTCGTCTATTCCGATTACACATAAATATACATCTGTCATTGCTTCTGCAAAAACTTGGTCATCACTTAGGGAAAAGCTTGAGGTTTCCCCAAAAATGTTTCCATCTCCTAAAATATCGACCGTAAACTGTTTCCCATTTTCATTGGATCGGTATAAGCGGACGTTTCCTTTTTTTAAAAAGTATAAGGCTCGATTCGTATTATGAGGACTAAGAATGGTGGTTCCTTTATCTACCGGTTTCATATCGCTGATTTTGTCAATCACTTCTAACTCTTCCATCGGAAGTTCCTCTAATAAGTTGATTTGGGACAAATAGAGCAACTTATCCATATGCACTACCTCCATTCTTCGGGGTATCCTTATTATACCATCGAATCCTCTTGGACTTTGTAAGGAAGATTACAGAATGGAAAGACTATTAAACTATATACTAATGTTTAAAATGGAGGGTTTTCGATGAGTAAAATAGTTGTTTATATCATACAAGGTTGTACGAAAAGTCATAAAATCAAGACATTCCTCAATCAAAATGATTTTCAATTCGAGGAAGTCAATATAACGGAAGACCCAGCACGTGCAGAAGAAGTGACACGTTTAGTAGGGGAATTCTACGTTCCTGTACTTTTATATAAGAATGATACGGTGATTAAAGGCGATGACCTTGAGGCCATTGAACGATTGATCCAATTCTGATTATACAAAACTGCATCCGTATAAACGTTTGATTCACAAGCATTTTTTTCAGTTCATACTTCGATCGTATAAAGAAATGATAAGGAGGCTAAAAATGTTATTGAAAAAAATGGTGATCAAAATGGAGACAACGTTTCAACATCGAGTTATCTTGGAAAGAATAATAGCAAAAGCGCCCACATGGAGTTGGGAAAGTGAAAGGCAAGATCTACAATGACACTGATTTCAACTAGTCGATCAAATCCAACATCCAATAAAATTCCCCATGCAGAAGGCTTAGTTTTTCGTGCCATTGAGCCATCTACCGCATCCAAAAATCGGATAACCAAATTAGAAAAACTGCTGCAACAGGATAAACAAAATAAATGAAAACTCCTGTTTAGGGGGGTGGTGAACAATCCCCCCTTGTACTTACTGTTTCGTCAGTTGGTAATGCCCAGAGTGGGGCTGAATCTAAACCAATTACTGTTCACTATATGTTAAAGCCGTAAAGTGAAATTTGGTTTCAACTTTTTGCGGGTGGTAACGGCTAAGCTGTCCCCACTCCTTTATACATCATTCTTCGAATAAATTCTATATCAATGATTAAGTCAGGAAGAAAGTCTCTGAACATAGAAACAAGTCCTATACTTCCTGCGAGATTTGCAGGTGTCATAAATGGATCCAATCGGTTCCTTACTACATACACCGGAAACGGTATGTCATTATGAACGATGTCAATGGCTTTCCTTTTTATTTTGGACTTAAGGAGTGTATATTCATTGGATCCAACATATGGCCGTAAGTAGTTCCAACTGGTTCCTAAAAACTCTGGGTAATGGGCTAACGCTCGAAAATCACTCGACGCTTCATAGGATTGATGTTTTTGGGCTATATCCTGAAGAAGTTTTTGAACCGGAAGGCTGGCCTGGGGTATTCCAACTAACTTTATTTCCGGTAACCCGGTGATGATACCTGGCGCAATATAACCCTCTAAATGACCTTTCACTTTGATGGATCGATAACTTAAACTTTCCGTCCATGCACTTGCTATTAGAAGCAATTTTGGATTACTGAAAAATAAAAATAATTTGAGTTATCCGTCTTATTGTTTCTTTCGAATAATAGGCCTCCCAATTTATATCTGGAATCGTTACACTTATGTTCGGATATCGTAAGACTTTTGCTGCTTTTTCGATATTTACCGTTAACATATTTTGTTTTACCTGTTGCCATGCAATTGATAGAAAGGGCTCGTAATATGCAAGAGTTCGAAAAATGAAATTTACGAATTGAAGAGGCTAGGGGGGCATTTAATAATGATACGTGAATATAGATTTGAAGATACAGAAATTTCTTAACAACTTAATCAATAATATTAGCCCACAACCTACAGAAAGTAGCTGGTCTACTACTCGCTAGTTTCCATAAAAAGACAAAAATTTTTACCTTTATTCTATAGACTAGTCATTATGACGTGACCTTGTTATATGGCGAGATTTCACACGTCAAAACGAGCGCAGCCGATATGCTGAAACAACATAAAAAACAAAGGAGAACAAAAAATGAAACCTTACAGAATGACTGCAGTGATCGTAGGTGTCCTCTACATCATCGGAACGGTATCGGGGATTTTAAGCCTTGTTGTTACCAGGAATCTGCTTGCTGGAGAGGATTTTCTAACCAGAATTGCCGCTAATCCGTCGCAGCTTAACCTGGGCGCATTTTTCGTGCTCTTGATGGGGCTTTCGTTAACGGCGATGCCTGTTTTCCTGTACCCACTCTTTAAAAAAAAGAATGAAGCTCTGGCACTAGGGATGGTTGTTTTCCGAGGACCACTAGAGGGAAGTACATATATCTTAATGGTAGTCAGTTGGCTATTGTTAGGCGTGTTCAGCAAAGAATTCACTGCCGTTGGGGCAGAGGCAGCTTCTTTACAGGTTATTGGCAATGTCCTGCTTCAGGCCAATGACATCATGAGCCCCGTTTTGACTATTGTTTTTATCATCGGTGCAATGTTGTTATACACCCTCTTCTATCTTACCAAACTTATCCCTCGTTGGTTGTCCGGCTGGGGCTTGATCGGAGCGGTTATCTATGTAGCTGTCGACTTATTACAGTTATTTGGACTAAACCTTCACTTGGATATTTTGTATATACCATTGGCCGTGCAGGAGATGGCAATGGCACTCTGGCTGATCATCAAGGGATTCAACCAAGCGGCCCTTGATGAGCTCCTGACTGCTAAGCACAGCGTATAATCAAACCGCCATCTATAATTTCAAACGAATAATGAATGGCTATACAACTTGAACTATAAGGAATGCAAAAAAACATCGTACAACAGCGAATACCAGGCTCCGCTTCACTCCGTCCAAATTGGACTCCGGCCAAGAACGTTAATAGAACAAAATGGTGATAAGTGTAAATTTCAAAAAAACTTGATAAACAAATGTATGTCAAAGGTTCACGGCATAAGCATCAAAGAGGTTGAAGAGGTCAGGAAGAAAAAATTCCTGAAGCGTGGAGGATTTTATGAAAGGTTGTACTTAATTGACGTAGATGACGAAAGTAAAATTCTTTGATTTCTCATTAGGTAAACGATCTTTTCAGGAGTTACCGTGAAGCCTAATCCTTATATATCGATATTCAACAATCGGGCGCCGCTCTACAAGTTCTGTTATAAGCGCTTTGAGGCGTGGAAAACAGAGGGTGATCCATGATTAATTCTAACTTAACAACTGAGGATGGGAACGAAAGGGTAACGAGGAACTTATAGTCTACCGATGGAGCGCGGAACGATGGGAAACTATCACATTCTGTGTGGAGCAGGGGAAAAGCTGGTGATAACTTCAAACGCTTACCTATTGCTAACGATTATTGAAGAATGCCTGAGATTTAAACAACTTTATTTTAACCCTGTCCTAAAATAAGAATAGGGTTATGCGTGTTTGGATTTTTATATTCAAATAACTTTATGTGTCACGCTCCAATGTCCATCATTATACCCATTCGCAAAACTTTAAAAATGATTTACAGATTTTCCGAATGGGAAAGCCCATACAGGGCGTA
>NZ_JAIBLJ010000048.1 GCF_020179385.1 Alkalihalobacillus sp. YIM B00296
AATAAGTCAGTACCCATTAGAAACAAAGTTATCCAACCAACGCTTAAACTTACCCTCCCTTGCAACTCCAAACATCCCCCATATAAAATTATTTTTACATGTATATTCTCTAGGGGACATAAAAAGGACCTTACGTAAGTTTTATAGGTTTATTATTATTTTCTTATACTGCCCCTTAACTGATTAAAGACCAAGAAAATGGACTGCTGAAACAGTCCATCGTTGTTCAATTCTTGCTCCCTATTGCTGAATAAAGCATATTCTCAAGACCGGGGTACCGCCAACAAAATGCGCCTACCCCATTCATGGGAGGCAGCTAGCGAGTAATCTGACTCCTTTTTCAATTTCTTCAATTGATAATCCACCAAATCCCAACATGATATAGGAATTACCTTCGGGGTTTGGATTAAGCCAAAACCTTGACGGGGAATAAACTTTGACACCTTTTTGGAGACCATTTTCGATCAACTCGAAGGCTGTTATGCCTTTTAGTTTCAATAAGATATGTAAGCCTGACTTTTCTCCAACAATTTTTACATGAGTGCCCATATATTGTTCAATACTCCTTAACAAAGCCTGATGTTTTCTTTGATACGTCTTGCGCATTCTTCGAATATGCCTTTCGAATTCCCCTGTTTGCATGAACAGGGCCATAGCCCTCTGAATAATAGGAGAGACAGATTGGTTATAAGCCGCGAACTTTCGTGAATATTGAACCATTAGAGAAGGTGGAAATACAATATAACTTAACCGAGCTGAAGGTAGAAATGATTTAGAAAATGTACCTAAATAAATAACCCTTTCCTGTTCATCCAGGGATTTTAGCGAAGGAATCGGATGTCCCCGGTATCGAAACTCGCCGTCATAATCATCCTCAATAATGTATCCTCCAGTTTGATAAGCCCATTTTAGTAATCGCATTCTTTTCGAAATGGACAGAACCATACCAAATGGAAATTGGTGAGAAGGCGTTAAGTATACGGCTTTTGCCTTGCTCGTTTGAATATGCTCTACTGACAATCCATCCTTCTCAAGTGGCACCGGATCAATATAGCATCCCTGGTCCTCTAAGACCGATCGAACTCCACTGTAACCCGGTTCTTCCATAGCCACGGTTTTTTCCTGGAGTGCTAAAAGATGGCAGATCAACGCCATGGAGGCCTGAGTTCCGGCCGTTATAAGAATCTGTTCTGGTGCAGAGCGTACACCTCTGGATTGCAGTAAATAGTTTGATATTTCCCACCTCAATTCAAATTCACCCTGATTCTCACTATACTGAAATAACCAGTTGTTCTGTTGATCAACTGCGTCTGACAGACATTTCTTCCACTGCTTCAAGGGAAATTTGTCAAGATCGACATTTCCATATTCAAAATCCACAAGGACTTCGCTTGAAGGCTTACATTCCAACATAATAGGATGTTCCACCTCAAGTGGATGTAGTAAAGGTTTCTCAATTTCAGCTACCCATATTCCACTTTTAGGGACACTTTCGAGGTATCCCTCTGATTGTAGCTGCTGATATGCTGCCTCAACCGTATTCCGGCTGACCTTTAAATGAGTCGTAAGCTGGCGAATTGATGGCATCTTCATTCCAGGCAAGAGCCTGCCTTCTTCAATTTCCTTCTTAATCCAATGATACAACTGGCTGTATAAAGATTCTGGTAACTCCTTGTTTAAAAACGGGGTAAGTTCCACTATTAACCCTCCATCTGTCCCTATTAAACTTTTTAATTCTGTCACTTTTATCATGTACAGAAATCTTCTAAAATGATTTTATCATTTATAAAGAAAGATGGGATGAAAAATGCAAAAGATCCGCCAAGAAAAAAGGCTATGCACAGATGATAAGCGTATTGATCAGTTTTTAAGCCACGCACGGACAGGTTACCTTGGATTAACGGATGAGGAGATTCCTTATGTTGTTCCTTTAAATTTTATCTGGATGAATAAAGCTTTGTATTTTCATGGAGCTGCGCAAGGGAGAAAAATAGATTTGATTCATGCCAATCCCAACTGTTGTTTCACAGTATCTGAGGAATATGGAACCATGGTAAGTCCTATACCCGCCAAGACAGATACTGCTTACATGAGTGTGATGCTGTTTGGAGTACTAGAAACGGTAACTGATTTAAAAGAAGCTACCACGGCAATGCAAGCCATGTTAGATAAGTATGTACCCGGCTATTACGATAAAAGCCTTTCACAATCCCATGTTGAGAAATATCGGTCCTCTCTAGGGAGTCATACAGTTGTTTTTAGACTTACTCCCAGCGTACGAACTGCAAAAGAAAATCAATTGGATCCACAATTGGCTTTCTACCCAGGCAGGAAGGTTGAGATGGATATCTAAAAGTGTCTGTAATTTATTCTACATCGGTATTGATTTGCTTTAGCTTCCAAGACGAACGAAAGAAATTCCTTTATTCTAGTAAACACCATCCAAACTTATTGTAGAAAATGTGAGACAACTTATTTTTGCAGGAGTTGTTGGAATTAATCTTGAGGATGCTACAGGAATATATATTCATTGGAAAAGCAAAAAAATGGAAGGAGGCTAGCTCCTTCCTATAGCTTTATACATATCCTTTTTCTTTCAAACTAGTATACCCTGCTTTAGCATTGACGACAAGATGATCTAGAACCTCAATCCCTATCATCCGTCCAGCTTCTACAAGTCTTTTTGTTACTTCAATATCTTCTCTGGACGGGTTCGTATCTTGAGAAGGATGCTGGTGACATAGTATGATGGCTGCGCTGTTATTAAGGATTGCACTTTTAAATACCTCTCTAGGATGCACAATACTTGCATTGATTGAACCTACATGGCACCGATGAACGGCAACAACTCTATTTTTCGTATTAAGGCACATGACAAAGAACACTTCGCGATCATCCTCCCCGATAAACCAAGCAGCTACTCTTGCACCATCTTCTGGAGAACGTATAATGTGTGTTTGCCCTCCTTCTAGCTCTGAAATCACCTGTCTGATCCGTTGAATTTCATAAATTGTTTCCATCATGAAACAGCTCCTTTCTTTGTTTGAAAAGAAAGGAATTTTTGCGAAAACGAGTGTAGAAGGGTGCGTATCGTAGTGAAGCATGCGTGAGTAGCAAGTAGGCGTTACGAGCATGTACGAAACCCAATGACTTAGCCAGCGTTAGCTTGTGTTCTTTGCAAGGTTACGTTGGTTTAGCCGACTTGGTTTTGTTCATGATCGTTCGGATACGCAGACCCTTTACCGAGTGATGAGCAAATAATTATACTAAGGAGAACAAAGGAAGGAAAATTATAGAGATAGTCAGTGGCGGTGGAGTATCCCTAATGGGATTCACCGCCATAAGCATGAGGGTTCGATTTCAGAAAGGCTTTAAGATGTTTGCATTTCATTTTTTATATCTTCTTTAATAAATTTATATAACGTACTTCTACCCACTTTTGTTATATCGCAGATTTCTTGGACCGTCATACCGTTTTGATTACGTTCTTCAAATAATTGAACTGCATGTAATAGGCTTTTGTTTTTATCAGTAAATTTCTTGGGTCTGCCCTTATAAACGCCTCTTTTTTTAGCTTCCGCAATTCCTTCAGCCTGTCGTTCCTTATTTAGACCAAGTTCAAATTCTGCGATACCACTTAACACCGTTACCATTAATTTGCCGATGGGTGTTGTTGTATCAAGAGTATCCCCACCCATATTGAGCACGACAAGGCCAACTCTTTTTTGATTAAGGGTTTCAATGATGTTCAATGCATCTCTGGTCGACCTTGCAAACCTGTCCAATTTTGTGATGACAATCACATCATCTTTTACAACCTTGTCTAAAAGCATTTTGAACTGTTGACGATTGTTCGCACTTTTCCCGCTTATTTTTCTTGAAATATAGCTTCACAGCCATTGTCTTCAAGTTGAGAAATTTGCCCTTCAAGATTTTGTCCAGTACATGATACTCTTGCGTAACCATATTTGGTCATAATAGACACCTCTTTTTCGGACTTGTATATTGGACACTATAAACCTATATATTCCATAGTCATGTGAGTGTCCATTTTGACCTTACTTAAATCGGACATCCAATAAAGCTATTAAAAAAGTCGACTTAAATAATTAAAGTGGACTTTTTGATATTTTAATTCACTGGAAAAACTGACCTCTTCGCTGCCAGAGATGAACATTGCTTCAGATTATACAGATTAAGTTTTAGAAAATTGATATAGCAGTCTTATGTTTTTAATAAATGTGATTGTGTAGGCTGTTTTTGGGGACAGTATATTAGAATGTGTCCCTAAATTGTCCCCAACTGGTTACATATATTTAATCCGCTTAAAATTATTATCCATAATTCTCGGTAAAAGGGGCTAATTACATCATGCCGCCCATGGTTTCATCTAATTAAATAAAAAGAAATAACATCCAATAATTAACAATTAACAACTGTTTCAAGGTTAGAGGGTATTGGCTTTATTCTACTTTTTGAATAAAGTACTGATCTTTCCCTAAATCTAAAGCCGTATGGCTGTTATCAATAGAACCTTTATTACCTGAAGTAAAGATAATTTGTATCTCACTTTTGTGTAAGTCTGCAAATTCTAAAAGTACATCAGTAAACTTTTTAAATGTTTCGATATCTAAATTTTGTTGCCTTGGTTCATCAAGAATTAAAATTCTCGGAAAATTGGTGTTTTTTTCTACGGAGGTTTTTAATAAAGCTAGGTAATAACTGATTATTATTCTAATTAATCCACTACTTGAAGTTATGTAATAGAGGTTTTTCCCTTCAATTTTAGGTTTATAATCATTTTCATCTATTTTGATTTTATTAAATATTTTTCGTGTAGCATCTTTTAATTTTACGCCGTCAAAACCATCTTTGATAAAGTCTAAATCCTTTAGCAAACCTTTAAATTCTTTTTCAAAATATCTAGCTTTTTCTTTATCCTCCTCAACATCTTTCCCCTTATTAATTAATTTATTTAAATCTGAGATTTCCTTTTCTAGAAGCTCGATTTCACTAGATATCCCTTCATATTTGTTGACTATTTCCTTCTCTTTATCAAGTGTTTTTAACTCATTATTAATTTTCCCAATTTCTCTTGAGACAAGATGGTAGACCTGCCGGATGTTGGTCGCCTGATCCTTGAAATAACAATTTAGAATTCATATACCAGATGATGACTTCGATTTTCTTGATTTCACCTTCCAGATAATCGACCAGTTGTGTTGAAGAATCTTCAGGAGAAGCATTTTCCATTTAGTTTGCGAGTATTCAGGTAAGATAAACCCATTTATCTCTTCATCTTTCCTACTATTAACCTCATTCTCCCTGTCTATTAATATATCTATTTTCTCCTCATTGACATTAGTAAGAAGACTCATTTAGAAGTATGGACAAAAGTTTTGAACGAAAAATAGATCTTCGATAAGTCTAAGCATTTTTTATGTTCTTTATGCGGTAATGAAGTTAGTATAAAAAATCAATCTGAGAATGAACAACTATTTGGATATATGTTAGATGAGAAGAAAGACTTTGAAAGTATCAAAAATATGAAAGAAATAGAAAAAATAGAAATTGAAAGCAAATTATATCTATTTATTTTAGATAAAAAGGAAGTGTAAATAAAATCCTCGAATAATTTTAATATTTATTTTACCAGATAAACATCTGTATAATCAGTGTGAAGATTCTGAGTATAGATATAACAACAACTTCCGGAAATCTAATAACTGCAAAAAGATAGCGAAAAAACAAAGGAGTTTGAGACAAAAAATAAAATAGATATCGATGAAGGAATTGTTCAACTAAATATTTAGGTACACCACAAGGTAAGTAGGTATTAATCTTTAATGCTTGGCCGTTGGCAAGAAATTTATGCTCTGTTATTAATTTACCTTTATGGCCTTGGGGGTTATTAAAATCATAGTCATAAAACCTAATCCACCTTAAAGGCTGAGTAGAAGATAGATAAATAAATTCCGAGTTTAATTCCCCTAAGTTATACTCCTCAATTACGTTAGACTTTATATTTTCCATTTTATAAGTTAACTCAACAGTTTCATTAAAGGTCACTTTCATTTTTTTAATCAAGATAATTCTTCCAATTACGAAAGTTATAAAAAGAAATAATGTTATAATAGAGGAGCTAAACCCAATAGTTTCCATTAAATCTAATTTCTTTATATTTAATAATAAATTTTTTAGTAGAGTTTCAACTCCAATCCATCCTATAAAGTACCCTAGGAAAAAAGTTAACAAGATTGAAATTCCGAAAATAATAAACTTCATTTATTCACCTCAAATCACCTAATTTACCCAATATTAGTTAATCTTAGCATATTTTTATTTTACCTTACTATCATAACATTCAATATTAAATCTTGAGGAGGCTTTACTTTGATATTAGAAGGACTTTTAGTTGGAATTACTGGAAGCGGAATATATCAAATTATTCAGACCGCAATGAATAAATTAACTGGAAATAAAGATGATGATCTTTATTTTAGAATCTATGAAGCATTAGAAACTACTACTTTCACCATTTAAGATCACTGTACCGATTTCCTTCCAATCGACTTGCATTTGTTCACCAGGAGAGGATTCATATCTTACCGTATACTTCTTTTTCACGGTATCCCGAAAAGGTTTCAAGTAATCTTTTAATATCGTTTTTCCGCCTTCATAGCCCAGCTGACGAATTTCATCTAATAATCGTCTCCGTTAAATACATGGTCTTCCATCATACGTCTATGTAAGTACTCTTTATAAGGATCTAACTTACTCTTTTTCTTTCGTTTAGGCTTCGAAGGAGCCGTTGTAGAATGGATATACTTTCTGGCCGTTTTCCTATCAATGGATAATTCCCTTGCAATGTCTGATATTGTCATCCCTTTTCTGTACATATCTTTAATCATAAAAAATTCCCCTCTTGTGATCATGAACCATAGCTCCTCTCAAACCTATGGTTCTATTTTAGATGGGGAATTTTATTCCGGCTATATTGGGGATTTTAACATCGTCTTTAACATTTACGGACGTTCTTTTGTTTTTATATATTTTTCAGAACGTTTTTTAGAGAATTAAGCCATGAAAGAGGTGGAAAAACGAGACTCCGTCACGGTTAAAAGTTACCAACTCATTTTGCTAAAGAGCAATGTCTAATACATTCACTGCTAGCATCGTTAATTGTTGGAATAAAGAAGAAATACTACAAGAATAGAATGGCATTATAAGAAGGGTATCTTTAAAAGACTGGGAAAGATCAGTCTTTTTTTATTTTCTGAATATTCAATTTTTGAATGTATGTATTCCCTTTTTAAAAAAATGATTTACAAACATTCATATCGATGATAATATTTACTCTAATCAATAATTCTAAAAATTCAATTATTTATTGCTGTAAAACAGAAATCTAAAAAAGGCGAGGTATATAACATGAAAGCAACTGATTACAAATTAAAACCTAAAGTAAAAGAATTCTTGGAAGGATTTATAGGTCTTTATATTAATGGAGAATACGTATCAGCGGTTAGCGGAAAAACATTCGATGTTATTAACCCTGCTACTGAAGAAGTAATTGCACAAGTTAGCGAAGCGCAAACTGAAGATATTGATATTGCCGTGCGAGCTGCAAGAAAAGCATTCGATGAAGGTGAATGGTCAGAAATGGAAGCGGCTACACGTTCACATCTTATTTATAAGTTCGCAAACCTTCTGGAAGAAAACCGTGAAGAGCTTGCACAACTCGAGGCACTAGATAACGGTAAGCCATATAAAGTTGCATTAACAGATGATGTTGATGGATCAACCCAACACTTCAGATATTATTCGGGTTTTGCAACAAAAATTCAAGGAAAAACAACTCAAGTATCACCAGAGTATGTGAATTACACTGTGCATGAACCTGCCGGGGTTGTAGGCCAAATTATTCCATGGAACTTTCCTCTTTTGATGGCTGCTTGGAAGCTAGGATCGGCTCTAGCAGTTGGTTGTACAGTTGTTATTAAACCAGCAAGTGAAACGCCATTGTCTCTACTCTATATAGCAAAACTGTTCAAAGAAGCTGGTTTTCCAGACGGCGTTGTTAACATCACTCCTGGCTCCGGTCGAGTTGCTGGAGAAGCAATTATCACCCATAAGAAGGTGGACAAAGTGTCGTTCACTGGGTCAACAGCTATCGGAAAAGAAGTCATGAAGAAAGCTGCAGATCAAATCAAAGGAGTCACGCTCGAACTAGGTGGTAAATCACCTGCAATCATCCTAGAGGACGCCAACCTAGCAGAAGCAATTGAAGGGGCATTTAATGGTACGATGTACAACCATGGACAAAACTGTAGTGCTTGTACACGAATCTACGTTCATCGTAAACATTATGATCAGGTAGTGCAAGCATTGGCAGAACGTGTGAACATGTTGAATCTGGGCCCAGGAATGGATTCGGAAACAGATATGGGTCCACTCATCTCAGCAAAACAGAAACAAACGGTTCTTGGCTACATCGAGCAAGGAAAAAGAGAAGGTGCACGTATTGTTACGGGCGGCGAAAAAGCATTTAATAAAGGCTATTTTGTTCAACCAACAATTTTTGCGGATGTAGAAGATGACATGACCATTGCACGTGAAGAAATCTTTGGTCCAGTAATGTCGATTTTGGTTTTTGATACTGTTGAAGAAGTAATTAAAAGAGCAAATGATAGCGATTATGGTTTAGCAGCTAGTATTTGGACAGAAAATATAAAAACTGGTCACTATATTGCCCGTAAACTACAAGCAGGGACAGTTTGGATTAATGATGTTGGTCTTGAGTGGGAGTCGATGCCATTCGGCGGATACAAAAAATCTGGTATTGGACGAGAAATGGGCGGAGAGTATGGGTTAGAGAACTACACGGAAGTGAAAAGTGTATATGTGAATATTAAACAAAAGTAAACTGGAAAATTTTAAAACCATGAAAATCCGGGAAAGCTACACACCTATTTAGATGGGTATAGCTATTCCATTTATTTTATCAAGCATCAATAAATCAAATTCAATTATTCTTTATAGATTTACCAAACAAAAAAGCTTGTATAGGAGTTCTATCAATAAAAAGTTAAAAATACGATAAGGTTCTGTTCAGAAAATCTTTAATTCTGTTCAGCTTTTATATTCTATGTAAATCCCAAATTGCATTTTTTCCATCAATATTTCAATAAATTAAATACCCTAGGATCTATTTTGGTCATAAAATGAATATAAATGTTCCCTTTTTTATAAAAACGGTTCATTAATTCGGAATATTATCTAAATTATTAGAAAGGAGCAATTACATTTTATTTAGTTGATTAAATTTATTGATGGAAATTCTGTTTAATTAACATTTATAAGGAGGATAAATATGTATAAACCATTTGGAATGATCCCAGCTTTACCTACACCTATGAAAGAGGATAACAGTATTGACTATAAGGGGCTTGAACAACTAATAGAACATTTAATAGATGGAGGAATGAACTGTCTTTTAGTGGGAGGAAGTAATGGAGAATACTCACTAATGAGCATTGAAGAACGAAAAGAAGTAATTAAATTTGTTTGTGAAACATCAAAAGGTAGAATACCTGTTATGGCGGGTACAGGATGTCACCGAACAGAAGAAACAATTGAACTTACGAAATACGCAGCTGAAGTTGGGGCAGATTGTGCCTTGGTAATAAATCCATATTATATGCCAACAAGTAGACAAGGAATTATTGATCATTACAAGGCAGTAGCAGAAAACTCTACCATTGGGGTCTTAATCTATCATTATCCAGATGCTACAGGTGTTGAACTGGATCCAGAACTAATTAATGATATCAGTCAAATAGATGGAATCGTTGGTATTAAAAATACTGCTGATGGCGAGCATACTTCTAAACTTATTGCGTTGACAAAAAACAATCCAAACTTCGCGGTGCTTACTGGATTTGAGCATTTAATCTTACCTACCTTAGCCTTAGGGGGACATGGTGCTGTGGGAGTAGCCCACAACTTGGCTCCGAAAAAAATAGCAAAACTATATGATTTAGTTGTAAATGAAAACAACTTAAAAGAAGCAACTAAATTAAACCAGGAACTGCTAGAGTTATATAATGTTATTGAAGAAGAAATCATTCCAGGAACAGTAAAGGCAGGCTTAGAAGCACTAGGATTACCGGGAGGACCAAGTAGACTTCCATTAGTGCCTGCTTCCGAAAAGTTCAAGTCAAAGATTAAAACAATATTAAGTGAATTAGGGGAACTAAAGGTGAAACAACATTAATTGAATTAGGAGAATTATAAATGCACAAGGGATGGGAGGAAATCCAATGAAAGATGTAGTTATCATAGGCGGCGGACTTGCTGGTTTGTCTGCTGCCTGGCGCCTTAAACACCATGATATTTTACTTTTAGAATCTGATGATCGTGTTGGTGGGCGTGTACGTTCTGAACGGCGAGGAGATTATTGGTTAAATTGGGGCGGCCATGTATATGCTGGTGCGGGTTCAGCTACAGATGACTTATTTAAATCTGTAGAAATAACTGCATTACCTGTGCCTGGTATTTTATCTGCAATGTCTTTGAATGGAAAGTTACTTAAAGGTGGTCGAGTTGAACTGTATCCATTTAGGGTCCCTATGTCATGGAAATCTAGATTTGCTCTACTACGTGCAGGCGCTAATGTGCGTGCAGCTGTTATGAAATATAGCAAAGTAGCAAAGAGACGTCCGGCAGAGGACTATAAAGTTTACCAACAACGAGTTTTAGAATTTATGAATGATCGAACTTTTACTGATTTTTCAGGTGTATTACCAGAAGATGCTGATGCGATTTTTAGACCTACAGTTAGTCGTTCTACTGGAGATCCTGAACAAATATCTGCGGGGGCAGGTGTAGGATATTTCCACATGATATGGAACAAAAGTGAAGGGCTGACGAGAAATATTGTTGGGGGCCCATCAACTCTTACGAACACAATTGCAACAACATTAGGCGAACGAGTTCAACTAAATGCAAAAGTTTTAGAAGTTATTCAGAAAGAAGACTCGGTTGTTGTCCACTATATTCAAGATGGCGTGAAGCATGTGGAGGAAGCACGTTATGCAGTCCTCGCGACTCCTGCCCCAATTACAAAAAAAATTGCGGTGAACATTGACCCAGAAATCGCAAACGCTCTTGATCAGGTGAGCTACGGTCCACATGTTAGTGCAGCATTTTTAACAAATGAAACAGGACCTCAAGTTTGGGATGATGTATATGCTTTTGCTACACCTAAAAGGTCATTCGATATTCTTATTCATAGTTCTAACCTTGTTCATTCCTTTTCAAAGGAACGAAAGCCAGGAAGTAGTTTTATGACTTTTTCACCAGCTGAACGTGGCCGCCAGCTTTTAGATAAATCTGATGAGGAGATTATTCAAATATATTTGAAAGATTTAAATGAAATATTTCCTGGTTTTAGTGATCATGTAGTTGAGGCTCATGTAAACAAATTTCCATTAGGGTCAGCTTATGTTTTCCCAGGGCGTGCAAAAATACAGCCAATTTTAACAAAATCTGCAGGTCGATTGTTCTTAGCAGGTGACTATTTAGGCACCCTTTATACTGAAACAGCTATTCAAACGGGGTTTGATGCAGCACAAAATATTAATAGCTTACTGGAATTCGGGCTTCTTGAATCCCAAAAAGAAGAAAAATTCAAGACTGTGGCTTCTAATTAGTTAAATGAATTTGTTGAGGGAAGCAGTGGAAGTTTTACACCCCTTACCCTCCTATTTCTTTTAGAAAAAGCGTTAAGGTCCAAGCGAAATATAAAAAATTGACGCCCTGGTATGATTATGTTGTAAGCGTTTCCGTTTTCTGTGGTTGAGGAATTTGCCCCTCACTTTCTCCATGTATTATATTCATTAAAGTTGTAGATAAGATTATTAGTTAAATAGTGTAAGTCTGTATTTTAAATAGACTGAGGACTTTTCGTACTTTACACCTAAAAGTTTTAGGAATCCTCTCATAAAATCATATCATTGATTGTAAATGACGAGGTTTAATGAGGGGTTTCAATCTATATAACCAACAAGAATATTTAATTGTTATTAGATTGATAGAATATAGGGAGGGAGCAAGAAAAGTTATGAGAAAAAATGAAAAAACATATAGCCTGTATAAGGCAGTATTTATCCCAGCTATAATTATTCTTACAGTAGAAATTCTTTTCGGTATGTTTTTTACAGAAAATTTTGGTGCGATCCTTAATAATACTATTTATTGGGTAGGAGATAATTTTGGTTGGTGGATTAATATTTTATCTGTATTGGCCATTATTTTTGCGGTTTGTTTCGTAATTTTTAAGTATGGGGACGTTCGTATCGGAGGCGAGGATGCAAAACCGGAGTACACTACCTGGCAATGGATATCCATCACCACCTGTGGGGGCATTGGAGTTGGCTTGTTGTTCTGGGCCATGGGAGAGCCTATTTACCACTTTATGACACCGCCTGTATCTCCCGGTGTAGAGGCCGGTTCCCGGGAGGCTGCAATTTTCGCAGTCAGTCAAACAATGTTTAACTGGTCCTTCGTTCAGTACTCCATGTATTCTTTTTGCGGTCTCGCATTCGCTTTGCTAACTTATAATTGCAATAAAAGTCTTTCCTTTGGTTCACTTGTAGAGCATAGTTTTAATCGTAAGATCCCTTGGCTGACCACTATAGTCCAGATATTCGCTGTTTTTGCTCTTGCTAGTGGAGTTTCCAACTCCATGGGTGCTGGTCTCCTACAAATAGGTGCCGGTGTTGAAAGTGTATTTCATATAGCTCAAGGGAATATGGTCTGGTTGCTTATCGCGGTTTCTGTTGGAGCATTTTTTATTATTTCCTCAGTTACGGGTATCTCTAAGGGACTGACGAAAATTTCATCCATCACCATGATACTATTATTTTTCTTGTTAGGATATGTGCTTGTTTTCGGAGACGCTCGGTTTATCAGTAAAATCAGTACTGAAGCTTTAGGCAATCTCATGGATAATTTCTGGAGCAAGATTACTTATAATAATACGATGGCGCCCCAGGATCAGTGGCCGAATGAGTGGACGATTACTTACTGGAACGCCTTTATAATCTTTGCTCCTGTTATAGGAATGTTTTTGGCTCGCCTGGGAAAAGGGCGAACTGTACGCCAATTTTTGTTGTTTAACATACTTGTACCATCTATCTTTTGTATCATCTGGATTGGGGTTTTTGCCGGTATGATTATGAAAGTGCAGTCTTCTAGCCTAGTAGATGTTTGGGCTGCTGTACAGGAGTTAGGAATGCAGACTACAATTTACCAGGTTCTTGGTAATATGCCAGGCGGTACTTTCATTCAAATCGTTTTCCTTGTAACCGTTATTTGTTCCTTTGTAACACTGGCCGATCCTATGAGCTCTGTACTCGCTACTCTGTGTGTTCATGACCAGCAGATTGATGATGAACCACCTACCAAGGTGAAAATTTTAATGGGTAGTATTGTAACTACAGTCTCTTACCTTTTAGTCGCTTCTGGAGGTTCTGATTCCGTTAAGGGTCTTTTGAATCTGGGAGGATTGCTGATGACGATTCCAATGCTGTGGTTGTTCCTGGAAAACTTCCGCATTGGTGGCAATCTGCTAAAGAAAAAGAATTACCTTGGTAGTCTTCCTAAGGAGAGCTCTACACTAAGCCAAAAGGTTAAAAAGGTTAAATAGAGAAACCTATATGTCCTAAATACTGATGGGAATACCCAGGTGACTTAAATTAGCGTTGGAGTGGATGCTATGAAAAAAAGAATGTTAAATCTTAGAGTTTACCTTGTCACAATTGCTGGCGCGACATGTTGGGGGCTAATTGGTTTATTTATTGCTCCATTGTATGCTCGTGGCTTTACACCATGGGACGTAGTTGCCATTCGAGGAATTTTTTCCTTTGTTATTCTCATCCTAATTATGGCTATATTTTATCGTGACCAGTTACGCACCAGAGTTAAAGATCACTTTTATTTCTGTGGTGCAGGAATTTTAAGTATTGCGTTTTTTAATTATTTTTACTTTGAAGTCTTTTCTCAATCAAGTTTATCCCTTGCAGTAACACTATTATATACGGGGCCACTGTTTGTAACCATTCTTTCACGACTTTTTTTAAAAGAATCTTTGACTATTCGTAAAGGCTTAGCACTTGCTATTGCTGTTATAGGTTGTGCGTTTGTTGTGGGTTTGTTACCTTTTGGCCAAGAAGGTATACCTATGAATATCATGTTAATGGGGATTCTTTCAGGGTTTTGTTATGCATTGTATAGTATTTTTAGTAAGCCTATAACAAAACGATATTCCGCGTTGACTATTACTACGTATACGTTTCTTTATACAAGTATCTTTATGTTATTAACAAGTGATATAATAAAGAAATCGGATCAATTTCAACATTTAGATGTTTTGGTATATGCCGTTTTGTTGGCTTTAGTGACAACAGTCGCAGCTTATCTTTTGTATTCTTCAGGTTTGAAATATCTAGAAGCTAGCAAGGCTTCTATTTTAGCGACAATAGAGCCTATTGTTGCAGTATTAACTGGAGTACTTTTTCTTGGAGAAAATCTGCGAGCTTGGCAAGTATTAGGAATTGCATTGGTTTTGTATTCTGCAATCCTGGTTGCCGAGAAACGGAGTAAGATTAAGAAAACAGTTGACTTGAAACAGTATGAAATTAATTGATTGTCTTAACAATCAAAGTAAACTGAACAATATCTATATTGAAAAGGATCCATATAGGATACGTAGTTTTTGATTTGTTCATCTTCTGTAATGAGATATAATATATTAATGATGGTATAATTATGAGATTACCTGCCGCCAGAAGGTGAAAGGAGATTCAAATGAGCTCACATAACCAATCATTAATTACTGAAATAATTAATATTAAGGATTCTCTACCAAAAAAACAAAGACAACTATGCGATTATATCTTGAAGAATTATCAATCAATAGGCATGATAACTGTTAAAGGGCTTGCAGATAATGCTAAAGTTGGGGTTTCAACCGTTATGCGTGCGATAAATGCATTAGGATATGACAACTTTAATGATTTTCGAAAAGATATCTTTAATGAATCATTGCCTGCTGATTCAAAATGGACATTGAAGGAGTCGTTGACAGAAGTTCAAAAGGAAGGCAGTGAAGCTCCAACTTTAGTGAAAGTTTGGGAGGAATCCGTCAATTTATTAAACAAATCATTAGATTCTAATTTAATGGAAAATTTCCGACATGCCATTGATTTCATTGTAAAATCAAGTTATATCAATGTTTTAGGTACTCGACCGTACAAAGCAACTGCATTATATTTTGATCAGTTACTTGGAGAATTCTATTCCAATATAAAGCAACTAAGCCATGATACGGAAGTTATTTATGACAAGATTTTACAATTCAAAAAAGATGAAATTTTAGTGGTTTTTGCATTCGAACCATACACTAATTTAGTTATCGAAGCAGTTAAACTGGCCTATGAACAAGGCAATAGCATTATATTAATAACAGACTATATCTCATGTCCAATTATTTCATATGCGTCTGTAATCTTGAAAGTTGAAGTTAGTGAAGTACAATTTTCAGTAATACCTACTATGGCATTGATAGATGCATTGGTAATTGAAATAGGTAAACGGTCATCAGAAGAATCAATTAAAAAGTTGAATAAACTTGAAAAAACACTTACAGAAAAGAATGTAACGTTTTCTTATTAAAAACTGAAAAACAATTTTTATCTAATATTGGATTTTTTAACAAAGATGAGTTTAAGCAAATGTAAGTAGGTTGTTCAAAAGAAAGAATCAAGAAACTGTAAATATCAGGGCAATGATATGTTGAAATTTAGTAAAAGGGTAGAAAGGAAAACAAACTATTTAATGATGTAATACACTACTTTAACAAGGTTGAAGGAAATACTGCCAATCTCGCTAAAGCAAATTCAAAAAAGACAAAGCCATTGAAATGCATTGGATACTTTATGATAGGTTTTTTTTCAATATCCATTTTGCTAAAAATTATTTTAAATATATTAAACTGATCCTGATATTTCGTAAACGCTGGATTAATGAAAAAAGTCCAATTTCTCAATTTAATGTTAAGAAATTGGGCTTTTTAATATTGTAATTTCCTTAACGTTGTAAATTCGTGGTTTTCTTAACCAGTTATCCATTTTTTTAGAGACCTTCATACAAAACTAAAGGAGCAGAACATAAAAATAAGGTCAGGTGGTATAGTATATTCCCCCGACACAGAAATTTTTGTTGAAGTTGATAGCACTGAAAAATACATTAATAAAGTTGAAAAAGATATAAAGGAAGTTGTTAAGGAATTAGCACAAGATACTATATTTAAGATTATCCAATCCGAGTTTATACATCATTCGGAGGTTCATCTGATGTAGATAAGTCCGTATCAGAACAAAATTGATAAATTTTAAAAACATCTTTAAGTACCTTTACATTTACACATGGAGATGACGTTACTCTTTTCAATACTTTATGCCCAAATATCTCCTATATTGAATCCGTTTGGAAAAGGGTCTGTAGGATCAAGTGTATAAGTGTTAAATCCGGTAATCCAAGCCTCACCGCTAACTGTAGGAACTACTGCTTTGTAGTCACCAAGTTTTACTTCCTCAACAAGACGCCCATTATATACTGTTCCCAGAATCCCCTCATGTCGAAAGTCTTGATTTAATTTCAATTCACCCTTAGCATACAAGGTAGCCATTTTTGCACTAGTTCCAGTCCCACAAGGACACCGATCCAGAGCACCCGTCCATGTAGAAGGGTCATCCCAGTCAAGATCTCCGGAAGCAACGTTAACAACATTTTTCCAATCTGCTTCAGAATTTGTAGATGGTCCAGAAAGCTGAGAAATAGTAATACCGACTCCCGGATAATAAGGATGTTCTACAGGTAATTGTTCCTGAGCAGCCTTGCGTATCATAGAGGAAATACGAGCAATTTCACGACCATGTTCAGGGATAAGTTCAAGTCCCTTAAACTGGCGTACGTCAGCAATGACATAGAACATCCCCCCCCATCCTACATCTACCTTTACTTTTCCTAAATGAGGCACATTAATTTCTGCGTCTATATATGGTGCAAAAGCTGGAACATTCTTAAATGTAACGCTAGTAACTTTACCATTTGAACATTCTGCTTTTACGTCAATAAGCCCAGCGGGAGCCTCTAGTGTAAGTTCAGTTACAGGCTCATGCATAGATAACATTCCAGTTTCTAATAACACAGTAACCACTGCTATGGTATTCCCACCCGACATAACTGGATACTCAACCTGCTCCATTATAATGTAACCAGCATCTGCATTCGGATGCTTCGGGGGCACGATAAGGTTACAACACAGAGGAGGATATCCCCTTGGTTCCCTTAACATAAGCTTTCGAAGCTGATCATCGTTTTTTTCAAGCCAACACATCTGCTCAAAAACTGTTTTTCCAGGTATATTAGGGACTCCTCCAGTAATTACACGCATAGGCTCCCCAGAATGAGTGTCCACAGCATGGATCATTCTTTTAAAACTCATATTTTCACACTCCTGTATGATTAAATTGGTAAACTTTCAACGTTTTATTTGAAATTTAACATTTTATAATTATTAACCATTGTTTTGTGAACGTTGTTTTATAATTAAAGCCTTAATTCCTGACCGATTCCTAATTTTTTTGCCTTCTTAAATACATAGTTCCCGATGTATGCGTCAAATAATGCCATGCTGACCGTTTTAAATACAATGGGATTTTTGTGTTGAGGTGCTTTCAATCCTCCCTCTAACAAATCTGATAACAATACTATCTGGTTTTCTTTAACCCATCCTTTTTTCAATGGATCCATAATATCACCGCATTCTATTTTCCCTTGTTCAGAATCTATATAATAATAGTCTAAATTCTCAAATAAAGTTTGGGGTAATTCTCTCATATTGCTTTTATAGGAACCAACTCCAACAATCAATTTATTTTCATAAAGCCCTGTTTCATCTGGAAGAACAGGGGAAACAGAAGTTGTTGCTGTTATTATAATTTGTGAATTACGAACTAATTCCATTTTATCTAAAACAGGTATGATTTCGATATCACTTTTTGAAATTGTCCGAAATTCTTGAATAAACTTTTCCATTTTTTCAGACGATCGATTAAATATGTAAATTGTTTTAACTGAGGTACTAGAGACAGCTGCAAGAAGTTGATACATCCCCTGTAATCCGGTCCCTATTAATCCAACTGATTCGGCCTCTTTCATAAAGAACCGCATAGCAACTCCTGAAACAGCTGCTGTTTTTATGGTTGTTAAAACGGTGCCATTTATTATTGCTAGTGGATCCCCTGTTTCTCTGTTATTAATTAACACTAGCCCCTGTGTAACCGGACTATTAGTTGTATTATTTGATGGATATGATGTGACTACCTTTAAACCAATACAGTCATCTACAAAACATGGCATTATCAATAAATTATCTTCATCTTTTACTTTAGAAAAATTCCTTGCAGGCATAACAAAATCATTATTAGCATATTTTAAAAAAGCCTCTTCCATCACATTTATTGCTTCTTCCACTGATAAGGAATTTTCGATGTCTTTTCCTGAAAGTAATAACAAAAAAACGCCTCCTTTTTATAAACCATAATTAATTAATCCAAACAGTTTTTGAAATAATAACTTCGCTTGATGCAGCAGAGTTTACACAATCCTTTAAGCTACCAAAAATTACACCTTTATTTATAAGAGCTTTGTCTACAAGCTGTAGTAATGCTTATTTATAAAAATTACACTATTTACCTAAAAGTAACTTTGGAAGAAACAATGCTACTTCAGGGACAAATGTTGTAATTAATAATGTTGGAACCCATGCAAATAAAATCATTACCATTGTTGGACCTAATAATTCTTTTATTGGTGCTTTACTCATCCTACCACCAAGATATAATAAAGGAGCTGTTGGCGGTGTAAGAAGTCCCACACCTAGGTTTACACCAATAATTGCAGCAAAATGAATCGGATCAACACCTAGATTTACAACTATAGGGAGTAGTAGTGGTGTAGAAAGTAATACAGCACTAACATCATCCATCAACATTCCAATAATAATTAAAAATAGATTAATCAATAGCATTAGTAGTAATTGATTTTCTGTAATTTTAAATAGTAGTTCCATTAACGTATCCGGTACATTTTCCATGATAATAATACGGCTAAGAATCATAATGGCAAATAACATAACCATAAGAACACCTGTTGTAGTTGCCGCCTCGGCTAATGCTTCAAAAAGTCCTTTACTTTTTAATTCTTTGTAAATCCAAATTCCTACCGGAATTGCATAAATTACCGCTATTGCCGCAGCTTCTGTTGGCGTCATTATTCCTCCATAAATACTACCTAATACGATAAATGGCATTAATAAACCAGGCATAGCTGCAACAGTTCTCTTTTGGAATCGCTTTCCTCTTGTTAATAATATTTCACTAGGGTTTTCAACACTTTCAATATTTCTCTTTTTCATATAAATAATATTAATTATACTTAAAAAAGTCATTAAAATAATACCTGGCCCTACTGTTGCAAGGAAACTAGCTAATACAGATTGATTTCCAATCCAAGCATATAAAATCATAAGAGCACTTGGAGGAATAAGTAAACCGAGTACGGAAGCACTAGAGATTAATGATGTTGCAAAGCCCCTTGAGTAACCACTTTCCTCTAACCGAGGTAACATTATTTTTCCAATACTAGTAAGTGCGGCCGCCGCACTACCAGACATTGCCCCAAAAATTCCACAAGCTAATATTGTAACAATTCCCATTCCACCTTTAATTTTTCCTACAAAAAATTCTGTAAAGTCAACAATTCTCTTTCCAATACCACCTATACTCATTATAGAACCAGCCATAATAAAAAGTGGTATTGCCAATAAAACCGTATTATTTAGTTTACTAAATCCATAAGGGATTAAAAAGCTAGGATCATAACCTAATGCAAATACTAAATATATGACTGTTGCTAAAAAAACAAATGGTATTGGTATTCCAATGATTAAAGTAAATATTAAAATTAATAAAGCAATTAACATTTCCATTACATAACCCCCCTTATATTTTGTATTAAAATTTTAGTTCCCAAGATGTACTTTCAGAGAACTTTCTACTTTATCTTTTTTCATTTCATGTTTAACTAAACTAATTTGATGAAAAAAATGAATTAATGAATAAAAAGACATTAATATAAATCCAATAGATACTGTTCCATGAGGTATATATAAAGGTATTTGGTAGCCGGATGTTGTACCACCATTGTTAAAACTCCAAATTAAGTACTGTGAATTCCAGAATGTTATAATTAAACAGACAATAAGTGTTACAGCTGAGGTTATCAATCTATTCCATGCTTTTATTTTTTCACTTTTAATATAGGATTCTAAAATATCAGCAGTGATGTGACTTCCCTCGTAACTACCTTGGGCAGCACCTATGAAATACAACAAAAATGTGGGGATAAGGAGTAGTTCTTCAATTCCAAATAAATCGATTTTCAAAACATAACGAAAAGTTACTGATAGAAATAAGCCGATCAGAATAAGGATGCTGGATATGACCATAATCCCCTTCTGTATTTTGATTAATATACCCAAGTAAATCCTCCCCTTCCTACAAATGCAAAATTAAACTTTTTTAAAGCATAAGATTATTGTATTGGAAATGGCATTTATACTTTAAAACACATAGGTAACATGCCATTTCCACTAGAAAGTAAATGTTATTGCTTCATTAATTCATCAATAATACCATCGCCTAAACGATCATTAAGCTTTGGCCAAGTATTTTTTCGAACATGCTCAGCTAATTTATGAATTTCTTCTTTACTAAATTCAACAACTTTTATTCCCTCTTCTTTCAGTTTTTCCTTGTATTCCTTATCATAGATTTCAGCTGTTTCAATACTCTTGTCCGTCATTTCTTTTGATAATTCCTCTATTAGTTTACGATCCTCTTCATTAAGTCGATCAAAGAGATTTTTATTTATAATAAAAGCATCTGCGTTAAAGAAATCATTCGTTTGGTAAAAATATTTTATAACATCACGATAACCTAGATAATTTAAGGAAGCTTCCCCACCAGCCCAACCATCTGCTGCACCAGTTTGTAAAGAAGTATAGAGATCGGCAAATGGAATTGTTACAGTTCTAAAACCAATATCCTCCATTGGTAGTCTAAATACATCATCTGGTGCTACGCGTAATAATAAACCTTTATCTTCCCCTAAGTCTAATAAATTTGTCACTTCTTTGGTGGTTCCAACTCCTCCAAATCCATTTGCATGAAAGCCTAGTAATTGAACACCTTGCTCAGCATTGACTTCCTCTAACTTATTAAAAACATAAGAGTCAGTGCCAATTGTTTTTTCTATATCCTTATAATTTTCAATTAAATACGGGACAAAATTTAATCTTAAACGATCATCAAGTTCACCGGGTAGAGAGAGTAAAGCCATGTCAATAGTTCCCTGTCCTATCTCTTGATACACTGTTGTATAATCTCCTAATTGGTTTGCTGGATAAACCTTTACATTAATTCGTCCATCAGTTTTTTCTTTTACCTGTTCTGCGAACTTATACAATGCTTGAGTACTTGGATGATCATCTGGTGATTGTCCAGAGAGGCGTATATCAATAGTATCTCCATCTTTTCCATCTGACCCGCTTTCACTTGAACTACAGGCTGAAACTACAAGTGATGCAAGTAATATAGCAAATAAACTAAAAATCTTTTTCTTCAAAATTATTCCTCCTTTATAAATTCGAATAAATGTATCATTTAGTATAAAAAAAGTTAAATTATATTTCTTGCCTCACCACCTCCTGTTAATAGAACATTATTAATAGAATGAACAGTCTGAATTTAATTCTTATAGTCTATTCTTTTGGTGATGTTTTAACCTTATGAGTGTGGGTTAACAAGTAATAATGGAGTGTATATATTTTACTTTAATAAAAAACCGTGTTTTATTGGATCATCCAGATATAGTGTAAATTCGTGACTTCTTGTAGCGAAAGCGTTTCCATTAATTTTAGAAAAAATAGTCGGAAAATTCCCAACTGTTTTTTTATCAACGACTCGTCCATAAAATTTAGTATCTATACTTCCCACTGGCCATTTGTGTCGGTTTAACGGTATCAGCTGTAACGGCGACGGAAATATTTGCTTCTTGGAAAGTAGTCCCTGCCGAGAACTTTATGTTTATGACAGTGTTGGCAATCTAAGAGTAAATCCCGGTACAGCAATAGCATATGCAACCTCTTTGCCCTTGGAAGCTTTTCAGGCATACTCGGAATCCATTTCATCCCTGCTTCGTCAATATCACCACCAAGATAAGAAGGCATTGTCATTATTCTCCCTCTTGTTTCTTCAGTTTCAGGTCCCCCCATCGAATGACTGGTTTAGAAGGTTGGATTACTTCTTTACGACCGTGTAATTCAAAAGACTTTTGAATCGCTTCCAGTGTCCCATCCATATTTAGACCACCGGCTTTAATGCAGTCCTCCTAGGAAAGATAAATAAAACCAACCTTTTTACTTTGCTCTAATTTATTGAGCTCTTTAACTGTACTCATTCAAATCCCTAAAATCTTCTTAATATTTGCAACCTTTAGAAATATAATAGCATTCAAGACAGTCCAATGTAAATCTTTTTTTATAAAAAAGGAATAAATACTCTTTTTTTTGGATAAGAAAAAAGGACATTAACGTAGCTTTAAGCCTGGTTAATGTCCTGTATAAAAACACTTTATTGATCAATAATGATATTTTTATCTTTCAGTGTATTAACTAAAGTTTGTATTTTTTGTATTGATGTTTTCGATTGTCTTATACCTAATTCAATAACCCTTGATTCCACAATTGCAATAATCGGAATGATTGTAAAGTGATTTTCACTCGACTCGGTTTTTAAAATGACACTTGCATAGCTGGCAATTGGGCTGGATAAATGATCTGTCACTAAAATAATTGGAATACCTTGTTCATACGCTACATTTGCAGCATCTACCGCTCGCTGAGTATCAGGTGCGTAGCTGAATATAATAAAAACTTCATTTTTCTCAAACTGAAGTATACGTTCAAACATCGAATCACTGTCATAACTAAGCTGTCTTGTATTCGAGTGGAACTCCTCGATGAGCAACTCGATATATATTGAAACGGCCTTATACGGACGTAATCCAAGTAAATTAATTCTTTCGGCATTAGATATTAAATCCATAGCCTTTTCAAAATTCTCGATTAATTGAGGATTCAGCGATTTATCCAACAAGTGTACTCCTTCTTGCCAAACATTTGAAAGCGTCTTGTGATTATTTTCTTCATCGTTACTCCCGAAAGATCTTTGTACGTTCTCCCATTTATCCGAATAATCTTTTTGAATATCATGAAACTCTTTTTTTAAATCAAAAAAACTATTGAACCCTAATAATTTTACTAATCGTAAGACTGTAGTGGTTCCCACACCCGCATTATTCGTAAGTTCTTTGACCGTAAACAATCCAATATCTTGATGATTCTAATATGTAATGGCAAAGTTGTCTCTGTTTGTTTGGTAACGTATCTTTCACCATAATTATATGTTCTAATACATTCATATCTTCTTGAGCTTTCATAATCCACCTACTTTTAATGAAAAATTTCACTGAAATGTTTCTTAAGTATATATAACTAATTATAACTTGTACTAAAGCCAAGGCAAAATTTGAATCAAAAAATCCCGAATAGTGGACTTTTTTATAAGTGTCCATT
>NZ_JAIBLJ010000049.1 GCF_020179385.1 Alkalihalobacillus sp. YIM B00296
GGATCAAGTAGGTTGCGGCACGCCTTATATATGGCTGTTCGATCTGGTATTCGTGACTGTCGCAAACAGAAAACAACGGATGAAATCATCCCTAGAAATAGGAGATTAAGAGCGTTTTACGATAAGAAGCGTGATGAAGGCAAACTTTATAAAGTAGCCGTTATTGCTTGTGCAAATAAGCTCTTACATTGGATTTATGCCATATTAAAAAACAGAACCACTTTCCAAGATATAGCCTAATTAAGTTTTTCATCTAAATATGACATAACCTTCCAATCATTAGTTGTGGAAGGTTATTTGGCATGCGCATTTTTAGTATAACGTGAAGTATTATAAGTTTTTATTGAAAAATGTTGACAAACTATTAGCTGGTTTAATGGAATAACTAACAATTATAAAACGATTTCATTTTACGATGATATCGAATAAAATCTAGCACAGTTTTCTCCAAGTATAAGACTCTCGTATTCAATTACGTATTGATCCACATAATCTAATACTATTTCCATAACTTTAAAATAATTATTACTTACCGTGCATACTGGCCAATCCGAGCCTATCATAATTCTTTCTGGTCCAAATGCGTTAAAGACAACATCTAGATATTCCTTAAAGTCTTCTTTTCTCCAATTTTTCCAATCTGCCTCGGTTACTAAACCAGACACTTTTACATAGACATTCTCATACTCTGCCAACCCTGTAAGATTTTCAGTCCATGACGAAAAGATCCTATTTTTTATGTCTGGTTTAGCGATATGATCCAATACGAATAGCTGATTAGGAAATTTTTTAACAAGCTCAATAGCATAAGGGATATGATTTGGAAAAAGTAAGAGATCGTAGGTAAGATTGAATTCTTGTAGTGAAGCGATGCCTCTTTGAAAGTCTTCTCTTAACATGAACTGTTCATTTGCTTCATCATGAATAACATGCCGAACACCTTTAAAATAAGGGCTGTTAGTAAACTCTTTCAGTTGTTCAATTACATTAGGCGAATATAGGTCAACCCAACCAACAACTCCTTTTATAAAATCGAATTGTTCTGCTAAACGTAATAACCAACTTGTTTCCTCTAAACTTTGTCTAGCTTGAACAACAACTGAGCCGTTAAAACTAAGAGTATTCAACAGCTCTTTAAGATCTTCAGGTAAAAAATCTTGTTTTAATGCAGACATGTCTTCACTTATCCAACTATATTCCTTTTCGTTATATTTCCAAAAATGTTGATGTGCATCTATTTTCATAGAGACTTCCCTCTCTTTTATCAAAGTTTAAAGATAGCATTAAAAACCTGGCCCATGAGAAATCCAGTTATTAAACTTATATGTAATTATGCTTTTAAAATCAACCACTGAAGCTTTTACAACAATAATCTTCCATTGAATACATCCTTATTACTTAATGGAAGATTATATATAACAAGTCTTCATTTTTAACTACTGAATAAAACAATCGTTCCAAATTCTGCTAAAATGATATCAGTGAATGTAACTCCACCATCTGTTTTTTCAGCCACTACAATATTTCTTTCCTTAAATAATCTGGCTTCTAAACAACTGGAATCAGGATTTTTTTTCCTTTACAAATTTATTGGTTAAGGATCCTAATTTTTCAATTGTTACAGTTACCTCGTCACCAGGTTGTAAGTAGATTTGTTTTTCTAAAGGATATCCCAAAATGACTCCTTCTGGTGTTCCAGTCAAAATCACATCACCAGGAGTTAGAGTCATATGTTGAGAGATATAGCTAACAATTTCATCTACGTAAAAGATCATATCCGACGTATTAGAGTCTTGACGTACTTCACCATTTACATATGTTTTTAGTTGTAAATTGTTTGGATCACCTACTTCATCAGCAGTTACAAGATAAGGACCCATTGGACTAAAATCGTCGCATGTTTTCCCGAGTAACCACTGTGGTGTTTTCAACTGTAAGTCTCGTGCAGATAGATCGTTAACTGTACAATAGCCAAACACATAATCTAGTGCTTTTTCCTTATTCACATATTTCGCTTCTTTTCCTATAACAACTCCTAATTCTACTTCGTAATCCAGTTGTTCCGTAACTTTTGGCACGGCGATCTCACATTTGTTTCCTGTTAACGTATTATTAAATTTATTAAATAAAATAGGTACTTCTGGATATGGGGTATTTGTTTCATCAGCATGTTTACGATAATTTAAACCTACACAAATAATTTTATTAGGCACCGTGACACAAGGTCCCCATTTGATTTCTTCTTCATTTCTAATGAAAGATCCTTGTGCTGGAAGTCTAGTAACATACTCGTCCAAAATAGAAAGGGCTTCCTTTCCACCACGAATAATTCCCATGATCGTAGTTGGTATTTGTTCATTTGGCTTTTCATTTAATGCCGCTTCAATGTCTAAAACTCCTTGTTCCGTCTTAACACCTAATGTTTGCTTAGCCCCTTTTATAAAAGTTAGTAGTTTCATTGTTTATCCTCCTTTTTAATTAGGCGTCCTTGCCAAAAACAACTCCACCATCAATGTACAGTGGTGAGCCCATCATAAATTTCGATTCATCCGATGCCAAGAATAGAGCAGCATATGCGACATCCTCTGGCTTTCCTAGCTCTCCACTTAGTTGTCTTGTTTTGATTTGTTCTATTGCTTCCTCTGGATTTTCATATGATTGTTTTAAATAGTTTTCTACAAATGGAGTAAAGATGGTTCCTGGTAAGATGGCATTTACTCGGATATTATAACGTGCATAATCTACCTGCATTGATTTCGTTAAGGCTAAAATTGCTCCTTTTGTTGTTGAATAGGAAGCACGATTTGCTAGTCCCATTTCCGCAATACATGAAGACATATTAATAATTGAACCTTTCTTTTGTTTCATCATATGTGGGATAACAAATTTACTTGGGAGCATAACACCATTGATGTTTACATTCATTGTTTTATTCCAAGCATCTATGTCTACTTCATGCAGCTTACCAACCCCGCTAATGCCTGCATTATTAAACAATATATCGATTCGTTTATATTGATTAATCGCTTTATTAACCATTGATTTGACTGACTCAGCATCTGTAACATCTGCTTGAATAAAGATAGCTTCTCCATTTTCTTTAAGAATTTCTACCACTGTATCATTACCGCTCTCTGGATCCAAATCATTAACAATAACAGATGCTCCTTCTTTTGCAAACAGTAAAGCAGTACTTTTTCCAATACCTGAGCCAGCACCCGTTAGTAGAATCACTTTATCTCTCAATCTCATATTTTTTCATCCCCTTTCCCTAAATATTAATGTTCAAGGTGATCCTCAGGTTGTGCTGCTTTAACCGTTAAACCACCATCAACCATCATTAAATGCCCATTAATTTGTTCGGCTTCATTTGACGCTAAAAACACAACTGCATCCCCTATTTGCTTAGCTGTTCCCAAACGTTTCATTGGATTAGCTTTTTCTTCCTTAAGACGAATTTCAGGATCTGCTAGAAAGTCTGTACACATATCAGTATCAACTGTACTAGGTCCTACTGCATTAACATTGATGTTATATTTTCCAAGTTCGATTGCCATTCCTTTTGTCAACATATGCCCAGCTGCTTTGGAAGCTTGATAATGTGTAATAATTGGACTCGTAACCATCAGACTGGCAGTAGATAAAATGTTAATGATTTTCCCATAACGTTTAGGAATCATCTTTTTTGCAACTAATTGAGAAATTAGAAAAATGGATTTTACATTTGTATTAAATGTACGATCCCATGTTTCTTCCGTAACCTGCATAAAAGGTTCAAAAGGAGCGATCCCAGCATTATTGACAAGAATTTCAATTTCTCCAAGCTGATTCTCAATCATCACCAACATATTTATTACATCTTGTTTATTTCCCACATCTGCTCTAATAATGATGGCTCTTCTACCAAGTGCTTCAACTTTTCGCTTAACTTCTTCTGCTTGTTCCCGAGAACGTTCAGAGTTAAAGTTTATTGCAACATCTGCCCCCTCTTCGGCTAATCTCAACACAATTGCTTCACCAATACCGCGACTACCTCCAGTTACTAAAGCAATTTTATTCATTAAGCGATTCACAAAGATCACTCCTTATCTCTAAGTTTTTAAAGGCTGATTCCAATACGACTAATGCTAAATTCCTGATGACCTAGAATCTCTGCTTTCGTTTGTTGTCCGGAAGCAATATTGACAATTTCATTAAGGATTCGTTCCCCTGCTTGCTGAATACTTTCTTTTCCTTGCAAGACTGGACTCGTATCAACATCAATATTATCAGCCATCCGCTTTGCCATGATTTCATTTCCTGAAATCTTTATAACAGGTACTATTGGATTTCCAGTAGGTGTTCCACGTCCAGTTGTAAAGCAAACAAGTTGAATTCCAGCTGCTGCCATTCCTGAGACACATTCTATATCATTTCCGGGTGAATCCATAAAGTAAAAGCCTTTTCCAGGGATTTCACTCGCATAATCCACAACTCCTTGAAGAGGGGCTGTTCCTGCTTTACTAATACAACCTAAGGATTTTTCTTCAATACTAGATAGTCCTCCTTCTATATTTCCAGGACTAGGGTTACCACCACGCATATCAACGCCCATTCTCTCTATTTCCTTTTCAAATTGAGAGATTGAATCATATAATTTATTCTTGACATGTTCATTAACAGCTTTTTTAGCTAGGATATGTTCTGCACCAATAATTTCAGTGGTTTCTCCCATGACGATACTTCCACCTTGTTTAATAATCATGTCTGAGGTTCTTCCTAATACAGGATTACTACATAAGCCAGAGGTTGCATCAGACCCTCCGCATTTTACACCTACAATAAGCTCTGATAAAGAAACATCTTCATGGGGTATACTTTGTATTCTCTGTGAAAGCTCCTTTGTTATTTCTGTCCCCTTTTTAATTGTATTAACAGAACCGCCTTCATCCTGAATGTCGATCCATATGACAGGTTTTCCAGTCTCAGCAATTATTTCATCTCTAATTTGCTCAGCATTCATGACCTCACAACCTAAACTAACGACTAACACAGCTCCAACATTAGGATTTTTCCCCATTCCAACAAGAACTTTATGAGTTCGTTCTTTATCTTCTCCAACTTGGCTGCAACCGTGTTGGTGAGGAATGGCCACTGATCCTGGTACCTGTTGTTGAATACGGTTTACAACTTGATTTGCACAGACCACTGTTGGTAATAACAATAAATGGTTGCGAATACCAACCTTTCCATTAGGTCGACGATATCCTTTAATTTTGATCATTTCAACCCCACTCCTCTTTTAAGTTATAGATCCCCACGTCCGCGAATTCCTACTAAATTATGGACATGCACATGTTCTCCTTTTTCAATCGAAGCTGTTGCTACTCCTATTGATTCTCCATATTTTGAGATGATTTCACCTTTTTCTATCTTTTTTAAAGCAAGTTTATGTCCAAAACCAACATTTTCCTTTGCAGTAATGGTAATGATTTTATCTTCTATAGTTGTCGTTAACTCTTCCCCAGACTTGACTGACCGTAACAAGGTTACAACGTTATCATTTATGTTCATTACTATACAAGAAATCCCTTCTCCAAATGATTTCTCTTTTAATTCCATTCTTTTTTCTCTCCTATCTATCACACACAAGTTTTCCTTAATTTGACTCTATTGTAGCACCAGTAATAAGATATAAAAATCGCTATAATTGACCTATTTATAACATATTTTGATATCATTAAAGTAACTACATGATGGAAGGGGTAAAGCAGTTGATTCCAGTTCGTAAAAAATTTGAATCCGAGAAAACATTTCCATTTCATATCGTCTATAAACAAACAAAAGATATACAGCATGAGCTCCCTGAACATACACATGAATTGCTAGAAATAGTGATCATTCACGAAGGTAAGGGTACATTCTTTATTGATCAAACATTTTATGATATCGCGAAAGATGACATCATCATCATTCCAAGTAATACGATTCACCGAACTATACCAGATAAGGATTATTCCCTTACCTCCACAGCTATTTTCTTTAGCCCTGCATTAATTAATCATTCTACTTATGGAAATATTTTTATCTATTTAAAAATTTTCGAAGAATCTAAGAAAGAAAAAAACTATAAATACTCTTTAAAGGACAAACACTTTGACCAATTAACAGACTATATTAAAACACTTGTAAATGAGGTAAAGACTACTAAGTCAGACCAAGTTAACGCGATCCTTTTATGGTTACACGTGACATTACTTCACCTCAATAGAAATTGCCTCACTTTGCACAAGGAAATATCAAATGAGTCATCACATGGTCCGGAATGGTTCAAAGAATCTTTAGTTTATATCGATCAAAATTTAGGTGATAATTTAAACTTGAATTCTTTATCAAAGCGTTTTTCTGTATCAAATGCTCATTTTAGTAGAGTCTTTAAACAACTAGTTGGTATTAATGTGACTGATTACATTGCTATGAAACGGATTCTACTTGCAAAAGATCTTTTAAGAAGCTACAACGAGAAGATTTCGACTGTTGCTGAACAATGCGGATTTTCGAGTATACCTCATTTTTTTCGGACCTTTAAAAAGCTTACATCTATGACACCTTCAGAGTATCGAAAAAAAACAAGCAGTAATAGTATGTCTTAGATAAAAAGGTGACCCATTTATAAAAGAATTATGTCAATTTCTCTAGAAAACTTAAGTGCTAACTGAAACAACATAAAGGCTTAATCCCTTTCACCAAGGAACTCGAAGAATTTAATTTGTTTATCCTTTGGGAATTGTGCCTCCAATCCGTCCTAGTCAAAAATGGATATTTTTAAGTTATTGCTAATTCGTTTATATCTTTTCAATCTTATCCACTGTAACTTTTTATATAGAAATATAGAATGTATGTTTGATATAAATGAAACCGTAGTAGTGCAACCGAACACCTTCCGGTTTGATGATTTATAGGTCTTAGTATGTAGTAGAGAGCTTAAATGAGCTATTTCATATAATATAAAAAATTAAAGCTCCAATCCTTTTATATAAGGAGTTGAAACTTCTTTTTATAATGACCCGAGAGAATTCGTCCCCCCTTCCCAGTCAAAATTAAGTGGCTAATTAATAGGGGTTAACTCAATAAAATGTAATTAAATAAGTATTGATATACCAACGTTTTTGACTCGTGCAAAAAAATTAAATTTAAAAAAACAATGAAATAAATTAAGTCTGTGCAATTTTTGTGCAATTTGGAGTATATGTTAATTTTCATCAAAATTAACTTCTATTGCAGAAGAAGTATCAAGGGTAATGTCCGTTGAGTTTAGAGAAGTCAGCGAAAGTCTTCTAGAGGGAAACGTCAAAAAAGAAATGCAAAAAAATGTGGTGAGGTAATTAACAAGTTTGCACAGAACATAGCTTCAGTACCAACCGTACTAGAGGCTTATAATCCAGTTAAATAAACCAGCTTGTTCTGAGGTTAAACTGTTAAGATTTAATCATGTTATTCAGAGATAGATGCCCTCGCTAAAGAAATTGAAGAATATAATATTATCAAATCTATCCCTGGTATCGGAGAAAAAATCGCCGCCACAATTATTTCTGAAATTGGGGAGATAGATCGATTTAATGATCCTAAAAAGCTGGTAGCTTTCGCTGGAGTTGATCCTAGTGTATTCGAATCTGGTAGTTTACAGTATCCAATCAAATAATGTAAATTACTGAATCCTATATTGAAGGTAGAAAAAATTTATGGATTACAACTAACAATTTCCTTGTAATTACATAAAGTAAAATTCCGATCACAACTGCCCACTCAATTGTTTTAAAGATTTATTGGATTTTCTTCTATACCTCCTCTTTGCAATCTCACATTCCTCCTTGTCCATATCTATTACTTATTCTTTTATGGACGAGGTTATTCATAGGTGTTTATGGACAAGTATTATACAAAAAATATAATTCTCAGGGCCAAACTCCACACATTAAAAATGAAAGGTTTTCATTACATTCTATTTGCCATATTTTTTTATCATTACTACCCTTATTTAAGCATTTTCGAGGCGTCTCGCTCCTTCCTCTCCAATTAACAAAGTGCTAAAAATGAACTTTAACACAGCCAATCCAATAAATAATCCCATGTAGGAAAGGCTCCCTCTTCTAAGTCACATATGATATTTTTCTTACAGGTAGATAGATCAATAGACATTACAACAAATATATAATAAATGATTCTCTACATGTATAGGTTGGCTTAAGACCCACATGAAGTACAAAGCTTTGGCTGCTTTAGCACGTGTCACAATTTCCTTTGGCTCAAGTTCGGTACCATTACATAATTTCCCTCTAATTATTCCTTTTTCCGAACGAATCAGCCCTAGTTCGTATGCTCCTTTTACTTTTGTCACCAGAATGGGTGATATATCTTTTAAATCTATTAATTTTTCAAACAATATGATTGGATAATAGGTTGTTGCTTCACTACCAAAATCTAAGTTGGGATCATAATTTAACACGCTTTGTTCAGTTTTTGTTTTATTATAGTCCGTCATATATTTTGGTTTTTCATTGAACCTAACCTGGTATACATCATAAAGGATGGAAGCCATAACCTCTCGAGTTAAGTATTCTTCATTGTAGGTAGATAATGAATTTAGATGGATATTCATTAGTTTACAAATCGAATATTGAAACTCAAAGGTTGTTATCGATAAATAGGGATTAAAGTTGCCTTTTTCATCCTTCCCCATGACACCTAGCTGGATAAGTTTTTCAATCTGATTACGATAATATGAGTTGGGACCTGTCAACGTATCTTTTGGAATATGCGGAAAAATCATTTCCCAATTATTCAATTGGATAGCACTTTTTACATCCTCTTTTAAAAAAGAAGTAAGTTCTGTTGCCATTTTATCCCCAGCTCTACCTAGTTTAACAATTTCAGTTACAATAATGCGTGCAAACTGATGGGCAAGAGCTTCCTTATAGTGTGTGCCATCAATTTTATTTGAAGGATGTCCATTGGCGTATGTTCCATCATTCGTTTTCCCAGGTGTTTCACCGGCTTCAATAGACATAAACAAAGTAGTTGTTCCTTCTACACCTATTTCATTATAGTAATCCAGACTTTTGGAATTTAAATCAATGACCGTAATGCCATAATCCTGACCTATGTTTTTCATAATTTCAGGAAATTTTTTCTTTTGAAAAGAGTTGACATATCCATCCTTCTTAGATGGATTCACATTAACCCTAGACATAGGTGTCACAAAAATTGGTATCATCCCTCTTGCTTTTATAGCTGGAATGTAGATATTTTTTATAAATGTGGAATACATTTCCTCGGTTGATCCTCTACCAAAGCGGTGATGTTCATCCAATCGTTCATCGTTATGTCCAAATTGGATAAAAATATAATCCCCAGCTTTACCAGTCATCAATATATCATTCAAGCGACCTTCTACATAAGCAATTTTAAATGACCTACCTCCCATAGAGTAATTGATTATGCGAACTTTGCTTAAATTAAATAACTGCCCGATAATTTGTCCCCACCCATGCATCGGTGCTTCCTCAAAAATATAAGATTTTACAGTAGAATCACCTAGTAAAAATACAGTAGGCAACTCATTTTCTTTTTTGAAATTCTCCTCGAGAGGCGTTATAATAATTTCTCTAACACCTACAGGAACTCCAGCAGTTTTAGGTTCAATTTCAATAACAAGAAAATCACGACCATTTACATATGTATACTTCCATTCCTTCTCGCCCACTTCAGCAAAAGTGTTTCTAGAAACTAATTTTGCTGCATCCCAATATTGTTCCATATTTTGATTTGGTGGACGCATGCCTGATATCGATATCATCGTTTCTGAAATGTGAGATGTTGTTCTAACAACAATCTCGTAACCCCCAGCAGGAACTCTAATCCTAAAAGCCATTCCAAAATGATTGTACTCATCACTGTAATTATATATAGATTTAGAAAAATGAGGCTCAGTTATAACAAAACCTGATTCATTTGAAATAATCTCTTTTGTATGGACAGTCCTCGCAGGTAATGCACATGTTTGATTGATAAAGCCATATCCAATGTCATCATCATACAAAGGTACACCATAATTATCATTATAAATAATAGAAATAAAGTCAGGTTTAACCTTTTTTGTAAAATTAAATTTCAGATTGTTTCGTAGACCAGTGGACGTTTCGTGATTTCGAAAGTGATTGTGATCTGTCATCTTGTTCCTCCTAATAATATAGAAAACAACATACTGAATTTATAAAAACTAAGACTTGCCACGTTCAACATAGCAAAAGCCTTAGTTGTTGTTATACTTTAAAATATAATAATGTAATTTATCCTAATCAGATTAATTATTTATCTCAGCATAAAAGGCATTATATTCCTCAATAACCTTATCACCACCCTGTCTTGTCCAGTTTTCAATCCCTCTAGCAAAATATTGTTATATTATTTTACTTTTTTATAAGATTGATTGAATTCCTCAATGATTTGATCTCCACCTTGTTTTTTCCATTCGTCTACAGCTTCTTGAAATCCGTTTTTATCAGTATCACCAAGGATATATTGATAGGTTGCATCCTCAATTATTTGTTGTAAACGTCCTCCTTTTTCTATATATGTTGACGAGTCCAAAGTAATTGTAGGATCGTTAATTAAATAGTTTTCATTATCTATAATTAAATATTCCGCTTTTTCTTTTACCTCAGAAGAAAAGGTACTAGTGTATCTACCATTTGTTTCTTTCTCACCAATCTCAAGTGAATGGTATGGCTTTACCTCTCGATTCGTTTTTTCTACGTCCTTAGATGATACAGCTAGCCCGTCCTCAAAAGTATAATGTTCACCTTCTACACCATAAAAAAGTATATTAGCAACTTCGGGTGTCATTAATTTATCATAGAATGCTAGAATTTTTTTTAATTCTCCTTCAGTTTCAACTGAAGATTTAGGGAACATGACAACATTGCCATACCCTGGAATAGACCAAACACCAAATGTTCCATCAGGGCCTGTTACCTGATTTTGAACATCATATTCAACCTCTGGATTAAGCTTAACCGCATCATTATATAGAGTACTCACAAACCCTATATTCCCGACATAAAGACCAGCTGTACCATTTTTCATCATAGCAATTTGATCATTACTGCTTGTTACTGGAAAATCATGATTTATATATCCGTTGCTGTGTAATTCTCTAAAATAGTCAAGCGTATCTAGGTAAGCCGGAAACATAAATTCAGGAAGTAACTTTCCATCTATTTCTCCCCAATTATTTGGTGTACCGAACCATGAAGCTACAGTTTTGAATGCACCATAAACAAGGTCGCTTCGATCAGTTAATCCAATCGTATCATTTTTCCCATTGCCATCAGGGTCATTTTCGGTAAATGCTTTTGCCATATTAAAAAATTCTTCTGTTGTTTTAGGTGTTGATAAACCTAAATTATCAGCCCAATCCTTCCTATAGATAAACCCCTGCCTAGATAAAGGTCTACCCTGATACAAGGTATACAGTTTCCCATCAACCATAGTATTCTCTAAGACTTGCTTCTTTAAATTCTTTAAATTTTCAAATTCCTCAAGATATGGACCAATTTCCCAAAATTGGCCATCTCGAATTGCCTCCTTAAATCGTATAAAGGTAGTTTGATTCTTCATATATACTGCATCTGGCAATGTTCCTGTAGCAAACGCTGTGTTGAGTTTTTCTTCATAGCTTGTATCCGGAACCCACGTAATATCCAATTGTACATTTGTTTTCTCCTCGATAAGCTCCTCGATTTTTCCATCAGGAACTTCTGATGTATGGAGGTTTGCCATTATGGTGAATTCAAATGGTTCGTCAGTTGAACCCTCATTATCTTTTTCATGTTTTACCTGTTTTTCTGTCACCGTTTCATTATTACTACAAGCGACTAAAGATCCAAAGCCAATAATTAAAAATATCATACTTATAATTCTTTTTAATTCCCCCACAAAATATCTCCCCTTTACAACCTATTGAATTTACTTGTTTTCGGGTTGATTAAATGCAAGCGCTTACAATAATGTAACATGCTCCCCTCCTCCTTTAAAAATTTGTTTTGTATTTGCATAGTGTTAACATCTTAAATTGTATAACTTTGACATAATCATTAGAGCGTAGTACCTGTCCTATAACCTACAAACTAAAGAAATAATTATTATTAAATTCTAAATCTTCCTCAAAAATCTAATAAAATAAACATTAGTTTAAATCTTGATAATCCTTATAATAATCATTTTATTAGAACAATCTCTTTTTAAAAAAATTACATAATAATCATTATTTAAATTCAAGCTCTAATAAAAGGATTAGATACCTCTTGATTGCTGAACAGGGAAAGACACTAGGTCATTCTTCGATTATATCCGTTCTTTTCTTAATATTATTGTCTGTTTTTAACCAACCTATTGGACTCATATTAACTTTGTTTGCCCCTGCATATTTTGTAAGTGTTACCACAACAGTATCTAAAGGAAGTACATTATAAGTATAAGGTAGCTCCTCATTATAATTATACTCGAAAGTAAATGGATCAGTCGGTGGATTCATTTTACTCATCTCTTCACTTCCCACAATATGTGAAGACCATCCCCAATTTCCTATCGTTGATTTGTCATACCATGTAAATCCTTTATTAAATAGATTTTCTCCATTATTATCCCAACTACTTCCTGTATAAGTTCCATATTTATTTGTTATGTGGGAGTTAACAATTAAATTTCTGTTATAAGCGCTTTGAAATAGCTTAGCCCATTGTTCATCCATGTTTTTAGTATCTAATCCTTGAATCTCAGCACCTGTAATTGGCTCGTTAATGTCATAGAATACACAGGTATCTGCTGCAATAGAAGCTCCATTTCTTGCATTAAGTGCTCGTGACAGAGTATCAGTGCCGTATTCAGAGATAGCACTTACATTTTCCAATACATCATAATGAGTTGAGTTATCAAGGTAACAGTTGTACATATGACCAGTACCTTGACGGATCATTGGTATTCTCTGCCCAATATTGATATAACGGTTATAGGCAAGAGTTAAACGGATTCTTTGATTGCCATCCTTTATCTCATTTCCACTACTACTTACATAATTCACATAGTCTTTATCTCCTGAACCACTTAAATGCACCTTGCTGTGATAGGCTGCATATGCCATTATCTGCTCTTTGGTCGCACCACCATTGCGCATATTATAGTATACACTATCGGAATTCAGTTCATTTGAAGCATATTTTCCTTCCATATACTGGATCGATTGATAAATATCACTTTCTTCTGGCGGATTTTCATTTGCAGGTAATCCGAATTCAGACCAGGAGATGGTAATATTGGAGCCACCATTCTCTGTATCAATTAATCCATCCGCTGCAATAGAGAATTTACAATGGTCTATCCAAACATTATTTGCACCATTTACTTTAATAAATGTCCAGCCTACTTCCTTATGTTTTCCAGTGTCATCCCATTGCCACATTCCATCAAAATACAGATTCCTTATGACAATATCATTCGTTGATCTTTGTAATTTAAATTCAGCACTCCTAATTGTTTTCCCTTTTTTTGAAAAAATAGTTAACCCATCGACATTATTTATATCTAATTGTGAAACACCGGATGAAGCTAACGTCGGATTTGTAAATCCGTTCATAGGATCCCGATAATTTCTTATAAACCGATATTTTTTAGCTTCTTCTGAACTTAAATTTAATGCTTTCCACCCTAGGTTTAGATCTTTCGCCACTTCAATTACTTTCACACTGCCATTTCCAGAATCCAAAATAGCCTGCAAAAACTCTCTTTCAGTTTTAACCTGCCGATAATAAGAAGTATCAATGTAATGGCTTCGGTCATTTACCCCTAATGATGCATAACCAGTTACTGAAAGATAACTATTGTCGTAGTCCTTAAAATTTCTTGTTGTATTTGGTATAGAATCAATTTCTGCTGCATTTACTAATGCATTTCCTCCAAATAATAACGATGATGTAACAAATGATATAACCACTAGCCAGATTAGTGCCCTTTTAAATTTCAAAATATTACCTCCCTAATAAAGTTTTTACACATATGTAAGTCTAGATGTAATGATCGGCTTCCTAAATAAAATCAATCATCTTCTCTTTCCCTAATAACATCACCTCCCTAAAAGTAATCAAAAAGGCTTCAAAAAATGATAAAAAACAAATATGAATGGACTTGTCAAGACACTTAAATCTTCTACTGGACTGATAGATCCCTCCATCTTTTTTGATAGCGCTTTCTTTTTATGGAATAAAAAAAGGGAGGCAGCAACTAATATATTTGTAGTTTGTAACAAATATTTATTAACATGATCAATCACTACTTTTTAATGCCAGGTATTCTTACAATTGAAATCATATACAAAAGCCTTTTCAAAATATATAATCAGTTTCTTAGAAATAAGAAAAAAGACTTGCTCATTAATATAAAAGGAAACTAAATGAGTATGTTTCATGAGAATGATTATGTCTATAAACCTAATCCATAAGAACTGTAGATAGCTATAGGTCCAAGTCAGACTATCTAACTACAATAATTTTTGATTTACTTTTAGGAGGTGAAAGCTATTGACCAGAAGCAACATAGTATTAATCCTTCTTTTCATTTTTACAACAGGCTACATAAATGATAATAACAATGTGATAGAGAAGGTAGAATCGGCAGATTTAGTTTTTGAAGTTTTTGAAGTGGCCACTCAAAACTGGTGGCGGAAGGAGAAAAAAGGGTCTGAATTCATAAGGGGACCCTTGATGCGTTTTTCGAATCGTTTGGCATACACTTGCTCGATCTTTCACCAGGGAATCATGGTGGTAAGCTTGACCCAGCGATTTTCTTTGTTTAATTTCCCGCCGAACGGAAGGAAGAACTCATCCGGCATAATCATTTGTTGTTCAGTCTTTCGGTACATCCATCACTCACTCCATGTGCAAGGTTTTTTAAGGGATTTTTACGAAATCCTTGCACATGTATTCGACAAAATAGGCTCTAAACCTTCACCTCGATCTGTATGGAACATCCGTATGTTATGTAGATTACCTTTTATTGTGGCCAGCGCGCGATATACAAGTAATGTGTCTTTGTTTGCACCAGTACTAAACCCGATGGTTTCGCGATTATAAAGATCAACAAATACACATATGTAATACCAGCTTTTATCCACTCTTACATAGGTTAGGTCGCTGACAACAACGGACAGCTCTTTTTCTTGTTTGAATTCACGATTCAATTCATTCGCCTGGTCTGACTCGTTCGGTTTGTCTTTGTGTGGTTTAAACTGGGCGACCGTACAGGTTGAAACCAAGCCTTGCATAGTCACGACACCAGCATATTCTGACAAATTTTCTTTGGAAATATCCAATGTCTTAACTTCGGTTGTTCGCTGTCCGGAAATCTGAAGAAACTTATCTACCTTTGAAAACATCAAGCCAACAACCGACAATGCCTTTGTTCTATAGTGCATAGGAATTGTAATAGTAGGTTTCAATTGACGCATTACTTGAGTAGCTTCTAGTGCATTAATCGTGAATGTACCTCCTACGGGAATGATGAGAATATCTACTTTTCCAATTTCATTTACTTGTTCTTCTGATAATAGATGCCCTAAATCTCCACAATGACAGATAGTTAGACCGTCCATTTGGAAACGATATAAAATATTGGGGCCTCTCTTCTCACCATTTACCTTGTCGTGGAATGTCTTAAATCCACTAATTCTTACATCATCGCGGATGTATTCCTTCGGCTCATTAACAAGCAAGTAATCACCTGTTGCAGCTTGAATTTTACTGTGATCAAAATGATTATGTGTAACGGCAACTATATCTGGTTCAACAATCGGCATACGGTAGCGGATGAAGCGATAATATGGATCAATGAGAATCCTAGTTCCTCCTTCAGATGTCAGTAAAAAAGTAGAATGTCCAAACCATTTTAATTTCATACTAAAATTCTCCTTACTATGCAATAAATTTAAAATTATTAAACTCAAGCAACTTTTAAGGAACCTCGGACCTACAGTTCAATAATAGTCAATATTTTATTTAAAAACTAACCTACGCCGTTCCTACCAAATCACCAGCCAAACCTTTACACGAGTTTTATTCAAGTGCAATTTTCCCCTCCGACTAAGCCCTATTTCTATCTCTAATATACAATTTTAATACCTTTTATTCTTACACTAAACTGCCACGATAGTTCAATATCCAACGTTTCCATTTCTACAATCACGGCAATAATTCCTCTAATATCACCAATCTAAGGAGGGATTTATTTTGCTATTATCAAAAGCCTGGGAACTTTACGAATCGGATAAAAGGATTGAAGGGTTCTCTCAAGCATATAGACTTCAATCAAAATTAATAATTCAACACTTTAACGATGTGAGTATTGAATCAGTGACAACAGATCAGTTGAAAGAATACTTAGCAAAGTCCAGTGAACACTTAAAACCATCAAGTTTAGCTCATCGAATTCGATTTATTAAATCTGTATTTCGCTGGTCACACGAAGAAGGACATATTTTAAAAAATCCAGCAGCGAAAATCAAAGAACCTAAACAAGGGAAACGAATCCCCAAATTTTTAACAGAGAGAGAAATCGAACATTTAAGGGAAGCTTGTTTTACTCCAATGGAAAAGGCATTATTTGAGTTTATGTTCTCAACAGGTTGTAGAATAGGTGAAATTGTGACCTTAGAAAAGAATAGCATTAATTGGTCAAATCGCTCTGCAATTGTCCTTGGTAAGGGTGATAAAGAAAGAGAAGTCTATTTTAATATACGTTGTGAAATTTGGTTGAAACGATACTTAGATCTTCGTCAAGATAAAGACCCAGCGATTTTTGTTACTGAACGGCACCCACATAAAATGAGCATTGCCCAGATGAGGTACATTATTAAACGAATTTCAAGTCGTGCAGGGATCAACAAAGAAATCCATCCACACCAATTACGGCATAGCTATGCTACGCACCTATTGAATAATATGGAGCTCCTATTGATGTAATACAAAGTTTACTAGGGCACGAAAAAAGCGAGACCACTAGGATTTATGCTCAATTAAGTGGAAGTATTAGAAGAGAATTTTATAGAAAATATTTTTAGATAAGGAATAGAAAAAAGCAACGGATCTTCCGCTGCTTTTTACACTCTTGCCCCCGATTGCTGAAGATTGTTTTCAGACTGAATCTATATTAGCTTCATTACAGAAAAGCCCCTTCATTAAAATCTAAAGGGCAATATCATATTCCATTCTTTTCGCCGTTTCTTTAGCAACTTCAGTACCAAGTAGTCGCTCTACAATATGAAATGACATATTAATACCTGCTGAAATACCACCTGATGTTACGATATTTCCTTCATCTATGAATTTAACTCCATATTGTACATCAACTTCTGGAAATTCCTTTTTAAGTCTTTCCAGGCTTGCCCAATGTGTTGTAGCTTCTTTACCATTTAATAAACCTGCTTTTGCCAATAATAGGGCACCCGTACATACGGATGTCATTAGTTGTACGTTTTCTTTTTCATTTTTAATCCACTTTATTACTTTCTCATTATGTATTTCTCGCTCCCTAGCACCTAAACCGCCAGGAATAACTAAAATATCGAATGGAGGCATATTCTCAAAACTAAAGTCTGGTTGTACTTTTAAGCCGTTTCTAGCATATATTAAGTTCCCTTTTTCTGATATTGTGTTAACAACAAAGGGCTTACTACCATTTCTTAATGTGGTGACCGAAAAAACTTCGAATGGACCTGCAAAGTCTAATACTTCTACATCATCAAACAGAAAAATTCCCACTCTCCATTGCTTAGTATTCATTTCGAAAACCCCTTTAGTTTACTTCAGTACATTTTACGATGATATTTAGATTTTCACAATCCTCATAACTTAATAATGTAAAAGGACAACTGCTTCAATAGCAATTCCCCATTTTCAATCTTTCCGTTAAATGCAAAATGAGAGCCTTATTAGAAAAAAGCCCCCTTATTTTGAATAAATAATTTAATAGTAATAAGTTGGTCTCAATTAATCTTGATTTTTATATTTTGTATGAATTAGAGGAAATCAATAGTCTTCTTAGAACTTATTTATAGATATTAAAGAGAAAAGGAGAAAATAAAAAGTGAGTGATCAAATAATTCCAGCTATCATTGCTTTTGTATTAGTCTCTGTTTTATCCCCACTATTCATTGCTATCTTAAGAAAATTAAAGCTCCTTCAACCGATAAGGAAAGAACTTCCTTCCAATCATCAATTAAAAAAAGGTACTCCGTTAATGTTTGGGATGATTCTTTTTGTAGGAATTATCGTATCCATATTTTTTTCACCTACGCCATTAATGTATTTCTTGTCAATTACTTACATTCTATTTAGTTTTATTGGTTTTTTGGATGATTTTTGGAAAGCTTCACGCCAAGATCCTTTAGGGGTATCGGGTAAGACCAAGCTTGTTTTGCAATTTCTTTTTACTGGTGCTTTGCTTTTCTACGTGATTAACGAACTAGGTGTAGACACCGTGATTAGTATTCATAAAAATTTCTCCTTTGATCTTCCAATGGTGGTATATATCATTGTGATCACCTTATTTGTTGTTGGTTCTGCAAATGCTATTAATTTTACGGATGGCTTGGACGGTCTTTTGGGAGTTGTTGCAATCCCTACATATTTTTTCTTTTTTGTGATTTCAGACAAATCAGAGGTGCAACTTTTTTGTTTAATTATGATTGGATGCTTACTCGGTTTTCTCATTTATAATTTATATCCTGCCAAAGCTTTTATGGGGGATACAGGATCATTAGCGATAGGGGGATCTCTTTCATTTCTTGCCATTATTGAGAAAGTGGAGATTCTAATTCCCATTTTATTCTTTATATATTTTGCTGAACAACTTTCGGTTATATTACAAGTTACTTCATTTAAACTTACACGTAAACGTATCTTCAGAATGACACCGATTCACTTTCACTATGGCTTAAAATATGGGTGGTCTGAAAATACAATTGTCACCGTTTTTGGGTTTGTTTCTTGGTTTTGTACTTTTATTTGTTTAGCTTATTGGAAATTTATTCTCCACCCATAATGTAAGTTATAATCATTCATATGAATATTAGAACCCAGTCTCCACCTAATCACAAAAAACCATTTTCTAATGTACTCTCTAATACCTCGATAATATAATAAACGAACCATTTTAAATGCTATGTTAAATAATATTGTTGAAAATCAAAGGAACTTCGATATTTAGAAGTTCCTTTGCCTATTCCATTTAAGCCCCCTTATCTGTAATAAGTGGATATCCGCTATTAGCTGGTATTGTTGAAGATAGCTGTTGAAGCTCACACTTATTGAACTCAAACACCCTTTACTTTAAGTTCATATCTTCACAATCTTGACGTTAAAGGAACAAGAAAATGCTGCTAAAATAGTCTTCCTTTATTTTATTTAGACTCTCGTTTGTACAATAAACGATTTATACTACCATCACTTCACCAATGCTGCTCTCAAATTAACACCATACTCCAAATAACCCTTTAAACAAGTCAACATATAGACCCACCCCTCTTTATTGTCTAACATCTGACTTATTATATTGTCTTCATTCTCGTCAAATCCTTCTTCATTGATTTCAATAATACTTTCAGAATTACTTAATTCATTCAGGGTAATCGTAACCCTATGCCCTTCCTCATTAGCACCCCATTGAAACACTATTTTCTTATTTAACTCAATTTCAATTATTTTTATATCGCCTTGTGCATCATATTCATCATACCTCAGTGTAATCGTCTTACCCTGTTCCCATCTTTCAGAACTCATTGAGAACCAAAACTTCCCTATTTTTAAAGGGTCGACGAAGGCTTCAAACACTTCATTCGCTGGCTTAAATATTTTCATTTTAGTTAGATTGTTCATAAAAATTTCTCCTTTGAATTATTTTAATAATGTCGTCCTATTTTTCCATATTATATTCTATTTGTCTTTTAAAAACTCAAATCTCTTGTTCAACTATTCTGCCCCGTTAGCTGAAGTCCACCACATATCACAATCACGATGTTGTATTAAAGCACCCGTAGTTCAATTAAGAACTAAAGAGCGCCATTCACTACTTCAGAATCCGATTGCTGAAGAAGCTTACAGATGAAAACTAGGTTATGTAAATATCTCTATTGCTGTACACTGATGCTAGAAACCAGTCCTTTTTTAAACGTTTTAAAGTTATTGCCTTCTTCGGTATATTGTCGAATGAACACATTTGTTCGCTAGTTGCATTCAAACATTCCTTTAACCGTTCTTTGTTCAGCTCATCGTACATGCTTAGCTTCTCGACAATGTCGGGAAGAGGGTAATGCCAATTAACAAGTTTATCGCACCTGAGAAAAACCCCTCCTTAGTAGACAAATTAGGATAACTTTCTTTTTTTGTACACTATGAAGGGTCATATAAGCGCTTGAATGCTTAGACCAAACTATTCATTTATTTGTAAAGTTCTTTTAACTAGGCTCTTTTTCTGTTGAAAATTTCTATTTACAAGATAGATACCAATAATAATGAACAAGCCACCAACTATGATTGAAGGGTATAACGTCTCCCCTAATAGTAACCAGCCAGATAATACACTGAAGAAAGGTGCCAAAAATAAAAAGGCACTCGTTTTTCCTGGATCACCCTTTTGTAAAAGATAATACCAGACGGCAAATTGAACAATAGAAGACATAATACTTAACCATAATAAAATAAACAATAAATTACCGTTCAAAATGAAAACTGGTTTTTCAAGAATAAAGCTTCCAAGTAAAAGTAGTAATCCACCAAAAAGCATTTGATAAGAGGATAGAACCCACGTATCGAAAAAGGATCCCCACTTTTTAACTAATAATGTTGAAATTGCCCAAAAAACAGCAGAAAGAATTCCAAAAATAATTCCAATCTTAAATTCAATTTGCGCCCCCATTGTAATGCTTACACCGACTAATCCTAAAAGAACACCAATCCATTGATAGAATTTATAGCGTGTTTGTAAAAAGATGGTACCGAATACAACAACAAGTAACGGGTTAGTGAATGTAAGAATTGAGGATTCACTAGCTGTAATGGTTCTTAAACTCAAGAAAATACAACCCATAACACCGGCTGTTTGGAAAGTACCAATAATAAGCATCTTTACCCAATTTCCTTTAGATGCTGGGTGCTGTCTTTTTAAAGCGATAACGATTACTGCCATTATGAATCCGGCAAGTGTGAAGCGTAATGCTGCTAATAACAACGGGGATGAATAAGACAAACCTATTTTACCTACAGAAAAAGAAGAACCCATTAAAAATGTTGTTAAGAGTATTAATAATGTAAATTTGAAAGTATTCATCTTTTATCTCCCTACATATTATAATTACCAATCTGTGCCTATTATACCTTCTGAATACTTCAGCTATGATCGAAATATGGAATGCAAATGGAGATAAATTAAAAATGGTAAAATCTAAGTTGTTCGATTTGGCTTTTCTGCTTTTGGAACCTTGAAATGCTGCAATGCTAACTAATTTAATGAATGGGCGATTCCATACTGCTAGTGAACTTGCTTATAGGAGTGTTGTTAAACACAAAATGACAATGGGGCATTATAATCTTTTTGCCTCTAATTCAACAAGTGATTGACCCTTATTTCTCTATAACTGTATACTTTTTTCTTGTTAAGCAAAACTACCCTGTTCAATAAGTCTTATTCAATTAAATGGCCCGATTGCTTAATACCAATTATTTCAAAATTTATGATTTATCACAATCCTTTATTTCAAAAAGAAAAACGCTTTCCTTGTTACAGAAAAGCGCCCGATTCTTGAAGATAGATGAATGTATATTTAGGTATATGTTCAAAAGCCTGTTTCATTTTGAAAGTATTTTTATGTAAACACCTTTTTTAACTTTTCTTTCTGCATTAATAGTCAAGGTTTGAACTTTGTAGATAAGTGAGATGCTTTATAAATTTATTTTCTATCCATATAGAAGGATCGATTAGACGAACTTTCATTTTAAGGTGGAAATCTAAATTAATTCGTCTTCAATGACTTTTTATTTCTGGATGTAGTTGATTTAATAAGGTATCGATCTCTTGTTTTTTTGATATTCTTAGAAGTTCCAAGCCGGGAACCTATTGCTGCCGGTTAGCTCAGGCATGTTTTACAACAGTAAGTTTTCAAGATGTTTGTTTTTCAAATCTTCCTTTAAAAGGTAGATTTTTTATTGCTCAACTTTACTTTTTTTATAACTTAATAACCAATTATAAAAATCTTGATTATTGTATGTTTCCGTCCAAGAATCGTGGTCGGCCTCAGCATAGATTGTAAGTTTTGCATTGCCGCCACATTCCTCCAGAGCTTTGACCATTTTTTCACTTTCTTCAAGAGGAACAACGTTATCTTTTGCTCCATGAAATGCCCATACGGGAATGTCTTTTAGAAGATGAGCTTTTTCAGGCACTCCTCCGCCACAAATCGGAGCAATAGCAGCAAATTTATTAGCATAATGTGTAGATATTTCCCATGTTCCATATCCGCCCATACTTAATCCTGTAAGATAAACCCGACTTTCATCTACATGATAATTTTTCATTGTATCTTCCAAAAGTTCCATAACTCCATCCATTTCCATTATCCAATTTGAATAACTTGGGCATTGTGGTGAAAGAAGGATAAACGGAAAATCCTTTGAATCAGCAAGCTTAGGGATTCCATGCTTCTTTACCAAATCCAGGTCGTCGCCTCGCTCTCCTGCACCATGTAAAAAGAGAACTAATGGATAGTTTTGATTGTTTTCTTTCTCATAATCTTTCGGTAGATAAAGCCAGTAATTTAAGTCTATTTTCTTCGTTTTCATTATTTCTTTTTGAAAGTTACATATTTTTTGTCCCATCTCATTTCACTCCTTTATTCTGTAGAATTCGTGTAATGAAAAGTAAATTCCTTCCTTGTTGAAAAAAATAATTTAATTTAACAAAACATTCTAAAGTCGGGTTTTTCAATGTATCAAAAACTACCTTTTTTACATTCGTAACTATAAAAGAACAAGAAAAATGGACTGCTGAAATCAGTCCGTTAATGTTCATTTCTCGCGCCCTTTAAATAAGACAAAACCTTCCAATCATTAGTTAGTGGAAGGTTATTTGGCATGCGCATTTTAGTATAACATGAAGTATTTTAAGTTTTTATTGAAAAATGTTGACAAATTATTAGCTGGTTTAGCTTAAGTACATTTCTTCACAATCTTCTTTATATACATTAACATGAATAGCCAATTTCCTTATTAGGTGTTATTCAACAATATGGCCCTTTCGTATTATAAGGTCAATCAGATTCTTTTCTGG
>NZ_JAIBLJ010000005.1 GCF_020179385.1 Alkalihalobacillus sp. YIM B00296
ACCTTAGAACCCACCGAATTTATTCGTGTGGAGGTTCAGGAACCGGAATGTATGGACACCGAAACCTTCCATCATCCGGAAGCTCCTCGGTATTGCCCGTCCAGACATCACCCACATCACCATATGAGCAGACTCCTGGTTATTTGCTACGAAATCCCAGAAGGTGTCATAAGCTGACGCAGCTTGCGGTATTTCATTATGTGGTTCAGGTTTTAGCGCCTGTAATAGATCCGGAAATTTCATTGCATCCTGGATGAAGAAAACCGGAAAATTGTTTCCTATAAGATCGAAGTTCCCTTCATCTGTATAAAATTTCGTCGCAAAACCGCGTGCGTCCCGTACTGTTTCAGCAGAACCTTTTGATCCAGCCACGGTTGAAAAACGGACAAATACAGGCGTTTTCTTAGATGGGTCTTGCAAGAAATCCGCATTGGTATATTTTTACATCGATTCATAGACCTGGAATTCACCGTGATCAGCAAATCCGCGAGCGTGTACGATCCGTTCCGAAATACGCTCATGATCGAAATGCGTCATTTTTTCCCGAAAATGAAAGTCCTCCATAAATGTCGGACCACGTTCACCGTTTTAATGAAAATTCATCCTCAGACACTTTGACACCTTGGTTGGTCGTCAATTTCTTACCTGAATCATCCACACGGTCTTGTTCAAGCTGTTCTTGTTTCTTATTTTGTTTATCGCTCATCACGCCTTCCTCCTTAGGACGTTTATTATGTAATAGGGATTACACATTAGGGATGTACCCTGCGGAGGAAACGACGAAACGGGTTTACTTTATATGAGTCGATACTACTATATGTGGGACCTAATTGGATATAGCAAAGTAAAAGAGTGGGGGGATGTGAATTGGGTTTGTGTATCGCTTGCTGATTAATTAGATTGATCCTCCCCTGTAAAGACATCTGTGATTGCTTGTTGTAAGTTCGCTTTCACTTCAGCTTTATCCCTGAAGGTTAATCCTTCTTTCACCATCTTGCTTGCTATATCGGCACGCGTTCCTGTGATGATCGCTTCACATCCCATCAATGAAATGCCATCAATGACTTTCAACAAGTGATGAATGACTTCACCCTCCATGTCTGCTACTCCTGATAGGTCGATGATCAAGGTTTGAATTCTTCCCCTGCCCACCTGAGCCAAAACTTTATCTTCTATCGTTTCGGAACGATAGCTATCTATCGTTCCGATTAATGGAAATATCGCGGTAGTTGAACTGATCGGTATGATTTGTACAGATAGATTTTCCACCAATTTCCGTTCTGCTTCAAGCAGCTTATCTTTATACATCGAGTAACTGATGAAAAATACATTTAGAAATTTGTCGATCTGTTCATTGATCGTTTTTTCCAATGCATAGAATTCTTCTTTACAATCAGATTTATTCTGAGTTTGATCATATCTGTAGAGGAAACTCCAGAGGGTTCTTCGGATTGCATGCACCCAATCCAGTTTGAAGGTCAATGTCATAGAATACCTCGCCCATACGATCCCTTCTTGCTCAGCAAATTTCTCAAGATCTTCTGTATTCTGCTCCACAACATATCCGATAAGCCTATGGGCGTTTTCAATGAGATTGATGTTCCCGATCATTTGGATTTCTTCGATTTTCTCTTTTACATTTACCGCTTCTGCCAGCAAATTTTCTTCGATTTCCGTTTGATGTTGATTGAAAAATTCCTTGATCTGCTGTCCTTCTTGCAATACTAAACTCACTTCAATCACTCCCAAAAAGAGAAAATTTTCAAAAGAATATAGGCACATCCAATATATAGGCGCTTTCTTTATCTTAGCAAAGTCAGATAATTCCGTAAATAAAGAGGTATTGAAAATATAAGTTTCTTCTTTTTATACATGTTTTCTACCTTAGTAGAAACACTAATGACGTAAAAACTTACGCAGGAGGGAAAGGAATGCAGAATCAAATGAATCCAAACAATTCTCAACAGCCGAATACAAAGCCGTTTGGCATCCAAAATGGGAACTTACAACAGCAAGCCCAGTCACAGCAGAACATGAATCCAGCACCAAATCGGGTTCCCCCAGGTATGGCACATGGTGGCCACGAAATATTCGACAGCCATGAAGTATTATCTTCAATCAAAGGCATGCTCGATCAGTATCTCCTTTATGATCAATTCATCAAGGATCAAGAGCTGCGTACGATGCTTTATCGCCAACACAGCTTCATCACCGACTTGTATAACACCATTGTAGAAACCTTCTCGACAGGACAAAAACCGACTCACTCAACACGTGTGTATAAGATGCAGCAAAACAATGACACAGTTTATGGGCTGACACCAGGCCAACCGAAAAAGCCATTCACCTCTGCCAACCAGGTGAATGATGAAAGTGTGTCAGGGTATATGCTAGGTTTGGCTAAATCCACTGCTTCGTTATTGGCGATGGCAGCATTGGAGATGACCAATCCTGTGTTGAGAAGGGTCATTGCGGATAGTGTACCGAACTTCATCGAAATGGCCTATGAAGTCTACCTGTATCAAAATAAGAATAATTATTATCAGGTGGCACAGCTTGCTCAACAGGATATGACGCAAATGCTGAAAAGCTATGCACCTGCTCAAAACATCCAGCCGAATCAATACAGACAATGATATGAAAAGCGCAAACGCCCTGACCAGCCACGAAGGTCACTGGAAGTCCGACGAGGAGGCTGTCGCCTCCACAGAAGGACTGAAGTGATCCAAGTGGCTGGGCGTTGCAGCTAGACATCAAGAAAAGCGCAACAATCTCTTTTTATACTTTCAAGTATAAAGCTGGCCATTATACGGCCAGCTTTATACATTTTATATGGATATGGTGGTGTCATGGTTCCTATTCTCAACTTTTTAGTGTTTATTCCTAACTTTAGGTGGTATATTCCCAACTTTGCTTAGTCAATTTGCAAGCGGCACCTTCTTACTAAGCGGTTATATCGCCGTTTCCTCTTCTCTCAGATCCAGCGGGGTGATGGAATGGGTGAGGTGTTCTTGAAGCTCTGCCTCATACCTGTGCTTTTCTTCGTCTGTCCATTCAAGCTGGTCCGCCATCCATTCAATTACAGCTCTTTTCCATTTGTAGACCCATTCAATATCGAAGAAAAGCGCTCCAGTACGGCGGATGAAAAAATCGATCGGCTTACTTGCCATTTCTGCATCGATACTGTATTGGAGGATAGCCTGGAGGTACTTGGGCATCGATTCTTCCTCTTCAAGACTAGTATAGATATCATATATATGATCGATGTTCGAACCGTAACGTTGGACTAATCTTTCAGCCAGATTTTCATCAAGCCCGAGTCGAACACCTTGTTCAGTCTTCTCTTTTTTGAATGCAAGGAAATTCTTAGACCCACCGACGTTTCCTCCAGAAATCGGCATATGCTTTGTTCTGCAACCCGGGTATGTTCCGAATCCCTTTTCGCTCAATTGCTCTGTCACCAAGTTGACGATACTTTCTGCCATTTTACGATATCCCGTCAACTTTCCTCCGGCGATTGTAATCAATCCCGATTCAGAAATGAAAATTTCATCTTTACGGGAAATCTCCGACGGATCTTTACCTTCCTCATGGACTAAGGGTCGCAGTCCGGCCCAACTGGACTCGATGTCCTCAGCGGTTATCTTCAAGTCCGGGAACATGAAATCAATCGCATTCAATACATATTCCCGATCCGCATGTGTCATCCTTGGTGTCCTCATATCGGAATCATAAGTCGTATCCGTGGTGCCTACATAGGTTTTACCGTCCCTCGGGATCGCAAAGACCATCCTCCCATCTGGTGTATCAAAGTAAATCGCCTGCTGTAAAGGGAATCGTTTTTGGTCGAAGACGAGATGGATCCCTTTCGTCAAATGTAACGTTTTCCCTTGCTTCGATTTGTCACGGTCTCTCAGTGTATCGACCCATGGACCCGCAGCATTGATGATCTTTTTCGCCCGAACCTTATACGTTCCATTCCTTAATTGATCCTTCAGGACCACGCCCACTGCCCGGCCGTCTTCGTATATGAATTCTTCCACTTTCACATAATTGAGTGCATGAACGCCATGCTCAACACCTTTCTTGAGGACTTCAATTGTCAGTCTGGCGTCATCGGTACGATATTCAACATAGTAGCCGCCGCCTTTCAAACCTTCTTTTTTTAAAGTCGGTTCTTTCTCAAGTGTCTCGGCAGCGCTGAGCATCTTCCGTCTTTCGCCTCGTTTTACACCTGCTAAAAAGTCATAGACCCACAAGCCGAGCGAGGTACTGAAACGGCCGAACGTCCCCCCTTTATAGATTGGCAGAAGCATCCATTCCGGGGTCGTGACATGAGGTCCGTTTTCATACACGATTGCACGCTCTTTACCGACTTCTGCAACCATCTTGATTTCAAACTGTTTTAAATAGCGAAGCCCACCATGAACCAGTTTCGTCGAACGGCTCGATGTTCCAGCTGCAAAATCCTGCATGTCGACAAGAGCGGTATTCATACCCCTGGCAGCTGCATCGAGCGCAACGCCAGCTCCGGTAATTCCGCCTCCGATTACGAACACATCATATTCTTCACTTTCCATGGTTTGTAGTTTCTCCATACGGTCTCTGCTTGAAAAAGATGGTTTCATCATTTGCACTCCTTTTTTTATATAACCCTTACTATGTTTTTCGAATTTCATCATCTACAATACGTTTATCGATTTCTGATTTTAAAAAACAAAAAGAGACCACAACTTCCCTATAAAATCATATGACCTTATGGGGTGTTGTGGTCTCTCCGTTTCTCCGACCAGCAATATTAACTTACTTTTATCGTAGCATACTTTTTATTTGAATGCCATAGTTGCGTGTACTGCTTTCTTCCAACCTTCGTAAAGCGAATTTCGCACCTCTTCACCCATGTTGTCTTTAAAGGTGCGATCCACTTTCCACTGCTTCGAAATTTCAGAACGGTCCTTCCAATATCCGACAGCAAGGCCTGCCAAATATGCCGCACCCAATGCAGTCGTTTCGTTTACGACAGGGCGTTCGACTGGCACTCCCAATAGGTCGCTCTGGAATTGTGCGAGAAAATTATTCTTCACCGCACCGCCGTCTACACGTAAAGCCTTTAACGATATACCTGAATCAGCCTCCATTGCTGTCAATACATCCTTCGTCTGATAAGCCAATGATTCAAGCGTAGCTCTTACAAAATGTTCCTTGGAGGTTCCGCGGGTGATCCCGAATACAGCCCCTCTTACATCACTATCCCAATATGGGGTACCAAGTCCTACAAAAGCTGGAACGACATAGACCCCTTCGGTCGATTCTACACGCTCGGCATATTTTTCACTGTCAGAAGCATGGCTGAACATCCTCAACCCATCACGGAGCCATTGGACCGCTGAGCCTGCAACAAAGATACTGCCTTCAAGCGCATATTCGACTTTTCCATCGATTCCCCAAGCGATTGTCGTCAAGAGCCCATGATCGGAGCTCACGGCTTTTTCACCTGTATTCATCAGCATGAAGCAGCCGGTCCCGTATGTGTTTTTCGCCATTCCTTCTTCATAACAGGCTTGTCCGAACAGAGCTGCTTGCTGGTCACCTGCAACCCCGGCAATCGGGATCGCCTGTCCGAAGAAATGATGCTCTACCGTATGGCCATAAACTTCGGACGATGGTTTTACTTCCGGAAGCATGGACTTCGGCACTTCGAGAATATCGAGAAGTTCTTCATCCCATTTCAATTCATGGATATTGTACATCAATGTCCTCGAAGCATTGGAATAGTCGGTGACATGGGCTTGTCCGCCTGTCAGTTTCCAAATCAGCCACGAATCGATGGTTCCGAACAACAAGTCTCCAGCTTCAGCCTTTTCTCTAGCACCTTCTACATTGTCAAGGATCCACTTCACTTTGGTTCCAGAGAAATAAGCATCGATCAAGAGGCCGGTTTTTTCTCGGAATGTATCATTGTAACCTTTTCCTTTCAGCTCTTCACAAATACCAGCCGTCTGCCGGGATTGCCATACGATTGCATGATAGATTGGTTTTTCCGTCGTCTTGTCCCAAACAACAGTGGTTTCCCGCTGGTTCGTGATACCGATAGCAGCAATTTGTTCAGGGTTCGTATTGGTTTCGGATAAAACTTGTGCAATGACGGCCAGGACCGATCCCCAAATTTCATTGGCATTATGCTCTACCCAGCCTGACTTTGGAAAGTGCTGTTTAAATTCCCTTTGTGCCGTATGGACAATTTCCCCTTCCTTATTGAACAAGATCGCCCGTGAGCTTGTCGTCCCCTGGTCCAATGATAGAATGTATTTTTCCATGTCAATTCCTCCCCTATTATTGAATCGTTTCTTTTAGGCTTGCTGGCGTTGCTTTATTTTTGATCGGCAACTCTTTTTCACTCGTCATATAGGCTGCTGACAACACAAGTAAAATCATGGATCCTACGATCCAGAAGGCCAACGAATCGATGCCTAAGAATATCTTTTTATAAAATAGGGCTCCGTACACCCCTCCGAGAATCGGCCCGACGATCGGGATCCAGGCATATCCCCAATCTGATGTCCCTTTACCTGCAATAGGCAGGAGAAAATGTGCGATGCGGGGACCTAAGTCACGTGCAGGATTGATCGCATAACCCGTTGTTCCTCCAAGTGACATGCCGATCGCTACGATCAAAAATCCGACAATGAGCGGGTTCAACCCTTCCGTAAACTGATTCGCCCCGATCGCCAGCAACCCAAGCAGAAGGACGAACGTACCGATAACCTCACTTAACAGGTTCGAAAAGGGATGCCTGATTGCAGGGTCTGTTGAAAAAACCGCTAACTTCAATTCAGGTTCTTCCGTCTCCCTCCAGTGAGGCAGATAATGGAAGTACACGATGACAGCCCCAAAAAATGCTCCGATCATCTGGGCTGTGATATACATAGGGACCTGTGACCAAGGAAATTCACCGATCGAAGCAAGACCCAGTGTTACTGCAGGATTGATATGTGCCCCACTGAACCCGCCGACGGCATAGACAGCTACTGCAACAGCCAAGCCCCATCCCATCGTGATGACGATCCAACCGGAATCTTGTGCCTTTGTCTTTTTTAATACGACACCACCGACGACGCCACCTCCCAAAATGATCAAAATCATTGTTCCTATGATTTCTGCCATGAATGTCGACATGATCCTTCCTCCTATTGATAGATTGAAAACCTTTACAAAAAATAAGTAGTTGTAGGGATCATCTGCGCAGAATGATCTTCATATGTTTCGCCATGCCTGATGAAAATAGAAAAGTCCACACATATCTACTCATTTATAAAAATGAGTTGACAGGTGTGGATCTCCTCGTCTCCGTCACATGGCTATTAACTTGTACACTACGTTACACGATGAGGAAAGCGCTGTCAATATCTGTTTTCATTACGTGCCTATTACAAAATGTTTCCAGAGACTCGCCTTTGATGTGGTGGCAGCTGTCGCACCGGCTGATAGGGCGTTTTCGACATCTTCGATCGTACGGACCAGTCCGCCGGCAAAAATAGGGATCCCTGTTTTTTCATGTACTTCCGTTATGATTTCCGGCATGATGCCTGGCAGGACCTCAATATAATCAGGCTGCGTTTTTTCAAGTAACGCATAGCTTTTCTTCAAGGCGCTTGAATCGAGTAGAAACAGCCTTTGTATGGCAAGAACCCCTTTTTTCTTAGCGGTCATGATCACGCTTGCCCGGGTCGAAATGACTCCGTCGACTTTTATATCTTGGGCTAGGAATGCTGCTGCATGCTCGTCATTTTTCAATCCCTGGATCAGGTCGACATGGACCAGGAGCTTCTTGCCATGACGTTTTGCGGTTTGTGTAATGCTCCGGAGTTGGCTGATATGGCTGTCGAGCAGAACAAGATATTCATAATTGCTGTCCAGTAACTTCTCAAAATCTTTCATATTCCGGATTGCGGGTAATATTTTCTGTTCTATCCCCAAATGGACCACTTCCTTTACCATCGACTTCGTGAAGTCATTTAAGTGATAGAATCATTCTATCCCTATACATCATCATTATCAATTAAAAAAGCGGAAGCGACCCGGTCAGCCACGAAGGTCATTGGAAGTCCGATCCTTTCAGGGGGCAATCCGAAATCCTCCTTATTCATTTTTCCCGTAGAGTGCGTGAGTTTTTGCTTAAAAATTTTTGAAAAACGGGTGGGGTTGTTCTATTAACACTCTAAACGGACAGTCGAGGCTGAAATAACGGATCGAGTTGCTCTATAAACACTCTATATGGGCTTTAGCTAAGCATTCGTTCCTCGATAAAACAAATGCTTTTCCTTCGAGGGAAGTGTTGCTTCCGAAAGTGGCCAGCTTGTGCGCTTATACTAAAGGAAGTCATTATGCTTTCATCAAGTGTGAATAATCATTAGCGCAAAAAAAGACTGCCATTACATGTATGACAGCCTTAGTGTATTTTACGTCCCTAGTGTTTATGGGACATTTTTTCCTGCAATGCATCTGATAATTCTGTAGCTGGAACCTGGATCATTTCTGTACTGATCGGAGCTTCAATTGGTGACGTTTGTTCAGGAACCTCATCTGGAAGAGTGACTTTCAGGATATCAAGTCCTCTTGTCGGATCGTATGCATAAACAAGGTTCGACTGCTCCCCGGTCATGACTCCACTCTTATCGCGGGCAGGCACCCAATCCGCTCCCCAAACTTCTTGTATTCCGGTGAACCAGTAGCCGACCTGTTTGATATCAGTCGGGTTCCTTACATCCAGGATCCTGACACCTTGCTGGTAAAAACCGATTGAAACGAATCCTTTATCATGATATGACGAGTAATGTGCCGAACAGATGAATCCAGCCTGTGTATCGATATCTGTATCCAGGATTTTCGAATTCCAGGAATCCAAAGGCTCGATCGTTCCTGTTCCCGGTTCGATGGCAGACTTATCCTGCCCTGGCGTTTTTTTGAGATGCTGGACATGCCACGTCTGGAATGATCCTTCATCTTCACACGTTCCCGGATGGAGATAGTCCTCTTCCGTCACCATCAACATTTCTCCAGGACGGGTTTGGTCTCCGGTCCTTTCTGTACTTTCATCCGTTTCCATATCCCCTTTGCCGCGATTTTTGAATTGGTCTCCATCCGGTCGGAGTGTATTATGGTGGATGAATGAATTCCACTCTGTCCCGTTCAATCCTTGTTCATCAGTTGAATTAAGCACGACTGGGTTCAACGGGTCTGATATGTTATATGCCACCGTCCCTTGCAATCCTGTAAGCCATGCTATTCCCGTTGAATCAATATCCCAATCGTGTCCGGTCGTACCGACTGAACTAGCGTGTACTTTCTCTTCAAATGGTTTTGTGAGGTCTTTTAAGTTGATGATGGAAAATGCGGGTTTCCCATCATCATCCACACTTCCTGACGTATAGGCATACTCACATGCTTCCGATAAGCAAGTCACCGTATGGGTCCGGGTCGTTGTCTTGATCCGTGATGCGATATAGGGGTTTTCAGGGTCTGAAACATTTACTACTGCAATTTCTTTCCCAGTCGAAATGCTTTTATCCTCAAAAGTCGGGGTGACGCCGACAGGATCGTATCCAATCAGCATGAATTTGCTCCCGTCAGGACGTTCCCCAAAAGCACCATCTTCATTTTCAAAATGAGCCTGAGCCGTTTTCCCAGTTAGCTTCGGATTTGCAGGATCCGAAATATCATAAACCGAAATCCCTGACAGTGTATTAGCATACATATAAGGTTCATCTTTCGAAAAAGAAGCTGAAATGATCGCCGCTTCAGGAATATTAGCGACCAATTGGACATTGTCACTCGATAATACCGGTACATCCGTTTCCCCTAACAATTGCATATCAGCGGCAGCGGCACTTTGCCCGTACATTAACAATATCATGACCAACACGATTGCTATCCTTTTCATTTTGTCATCCTCCCTGTTTTCTGTCCTTCTCTCCATTCCATGAAAAGACCAGTCATTCCTACAGACTAAAGTATAAAATCGGAGTACTACCAGTAGTCTATTTTGTTGTCGTATTTGGTTGTAGGCCAGATGCAAACATGCGGTTATTCAGGAACCATATATCTTTAGTTGTATACAGGGATAGTCCTTCCAAATAAACTGGATAGGCTGTTGTCAGTATTTGCAGTGATATGTAGAGGAAACTGCAATTTCCTGAAGAAAAATGCAATAAAATACAATTTCCAGGGGAGGTTTCATTTTGAAAAAGCGAAGTATACTGACTGCGTTAAGTCTTACATTGCTCGCAGGACAAGTCCTTGTGACGAGCGGTGGAAATGCAGCACAATCCATCGGTTCGAACAGTGATACTGAAGAGCATGTACATGAACAGTCTGCAGTGGTCGATGTCCGGGATGTCACAGAACGGGTTCTGCCGACAGATGTCCAGCTCGATGCTGCTGATACACTCATCGAAAATGCTGGTGCAGGAACGAAGATCGATTGGAACAGCCTCTTCGGCACCCCATCTACCATCATAAAAGAAAATGGGTATCTGACGGAGGGTTCGAGTGACGATGCCGAAACCATAGCACGTAACTGGCTGAAAGAAAATGCGGAACTCTTCGGGGTTTCCGCTCAAGAGATCGATTCTTTGAAAGTGATCCGTGACTATGCGATGAAAGGAACAAGCCTTCACCCCGTGACATTCCAACAGACCTTTGATGGGATCGAATCGGTTTATGGTGGACGGATCATCGTAGCTGTCAATAAAGATGGAAAAATCCTTTCTGTGACCGGTAATGCCAGCCGATCCAAATCATTTTCAGGTAACTTCGAACTTTCTTCTGCAGATGCGTTGAACAAAGCGTTGGAAATCCAAGCAGGGGATCTTGACTATACCCCGGAATCCCTTGGGACTGAACACGGCTGGGATGCTTTCAGCGGCGGGGATGTGCTTCCTGCCGAACAACGCGTGAAAAAGACCGCCTTCATAACGAAAGACGGTGTCCGACCAGCCTATCGGGTTCTTTTCATTGAAGAATTGAACGAAGGCTATGAGCTTGTCATTGATGCGGAAACTGGCAAAGAATTATATAAACGCTCACTCGTCGATTATTTGCTTGAGCCAGAAGGATTGATTTTCGAAAATTATCCTGGTGCCACTAAAGGTGGAACTCAAACAGCCAAGTCGTTCAAAGGTGACCCTGATGCTTCTCCACAAGGGTGGCTTTTACCAGGCACCCATTTAGGTGTGACGACCTTCGGGAATAACGCAAATTCATTTGCGAACTGGAGCAACTTCCTAGTTCCAGCTGATCAAGCTGTAAGACCTGTTGCGCCTACAGGAGAATTCAGTTATCTATTTAAAAATTCTTGGCAAGAAACCGAAGGCCAGACGGTCCCGCCATCTTATGCTGACGACATCAACAGTGCATCGACCAACTTGTTTTATCATCATAATCTGTTCCATGATTATTATTACAACTTAGGCTGGGTCGAAGAAGCCGGCAACTTGCAGCTGTCGAACTTTGGTAAAGGCGGACTTGACGGAGATGCAATCCTTGGTCTGGTCCAGGCTGGCGCAGTATCTGGCGGTGCACCGACTTACACTGGACGTGATAATGCTTACATGCTGACGTTGCCTGATGGTATCCCTGCATGGAGCGGAATGTTCTTATGGGAACCGATCTTGGGGGCATTTGAAGGCGAGTATGCAGACGGGGACTTTGATGCCGGAATCATTTATCACGAATACTCCCACGCATTATCGAACCGGCTTGTGGCTGGTGGCGAAGCGCTTGGCAGCCATCAATCCGGCTCTATGGGTGAAGGTTGGGGCGATTGGTACGCCATGCACTACCTCGCCAAAAAGGGCTTGCAGGAAAAACCTGTCGTCGGTGCATATGTAACCGGCAATGAAGAACGCGGTATACGTAGCTATTCCCTTGATGATGCACCATACAACTACGGGGATATCGGCTATGACATCGTCGGTCCTGAGGTCCACTCTGATGGGGACATCTGGGCAGCAATCTTATGGCATATGAGAGAAGAATTGATTGAACGGTACGGAAAAGTAGAGGGTGAATCCGTCGCGGAACAACTTGTCATTGATGCAATGCCGATTTCAGTACCAGATCCATCGATGACGGATATGAGGACAGCGATCATTGCCGCAGACTTCGAGCGGTATGGTGGTGAGCATTATGATGCCTTATGGAGTTCTTTCGCACAACGCGGATTAGGAGCTGACGCCAAATCGAACAGTGGGGATGACACGGACCCTGTTCCAACCTTCAATCATCCAGATGGTGGGCGAAACGGTCAACTTGTCGGGAAAGTGATCAATGAGTCAACGAATCAGCCAATCTCGGATGCTCGCATCATGATCGGAGAATTCGAGGCACGTACGACTCCTGTTTCAGTTACGGGTGAAAAAGGAAGTTTTGCAACCTATATGGTGGAGGGAACCTATGACCTCACGATCCAGGCCAAAGGATTCGGTTCCCGAACGATCCGTGATGTTGAAATCAAGCCAGGTGAGAAGAACCGTTTAGCGTTCAATTTATCCCCGAACGTTGCTTCCTCCTTCAACGGTGCAGCAATCAAGAGTGTTTCTGGGGAATCTGACAGTAATCCTATCAAACTTGCAATTGACGATACTGAAGCAAGTGTCTATGCATCTGACACACAAGAAAATGGTTTCAAAGGGTCAGAATTCGTGGTGGATTTAGCGGGGGATAAAGCAGTAGACGTGTCCCATATCCAGGTCAGCGCAGCGAAGGATGTATCAGCAAACCGTTTTGCGACTCTCAAAAACTTCAGCGTCCAAGCTTCTGTTGACGGTGAAAACTGGACAACTGTCGTCCGGGATGAATTTGACGCTCAAAAGCCGAGACCGACGATAGCAGATCTACATTATCGAGGATTCGATCTGGAAGAACCTGTCCAGGCGAAATACCTCAAGTTTGTGGCCCATAGTGCTCAGGATATTTCTAAAGGCTATGTCCAGGTCGCAGAGCTTCAAGCATTTTCAGAAGATAAAGCAAGAATCGAGCCGATTGTCGAGGAACCGACGGAACCATTTGTGGCGGAAGGATCAGTCCAGGCTGGCAATGCCGGAACAGGGATCGGAAGCCTTGCAGGTGTTCCTGCGACCTTGGCTGTTACGGAAAATGAGTTCGTTACAACACAAAATCCTGAACCTGCATCCCAGGGAGCAGATGGTTATGTCGTCACACTTCCCGAGGAATATAGTGATGGCATCCATAACTTCATGTTAGAGGGATCAAGCGAATCCGATTATGATTACGATGTGTATTTCTATAATAAAAACTTCGAATTGATCGGCGGTGTCGCCACAGCAGGCGCCAATGAATCCGGGGTGATTCCAGGAGGTACGAGGTACGTTTATGTCGGCCTCTACTCCGGTGTGGATGTTCCATTCACCCTTACGGTGAAAAGCCCTTATTGATAGGGATGGAAAAGCGGCTACAGAAGGATTGGCCTTCTAGCCGCTTTTTTCGTTTTTTAAGACAATTTTGGAGTTGTTGAGATAATTATTAAGTTGTTGGGATAATTGTGTAGTTGTCGAGAAAAAAATTTAAGTTGTAGCGTTAATACAGATAGTTGTCAGGATAATTGTTTGCAAGAACCTCATCTTCAACTGAATCTAAACATTTTAGTCTACAGAGAACCTTAAACGTATGTTCTACACCCTTTTTCTGTCAATAAATCATAAAAATGGACTCAATCATTCTTGATTTTTCATTTTTCCCAAAGCCGCTTCAGCTCATAAGCATCATCCTCAAACGAAACAAGGAAGACATCCGGGTTACTCAACTTTTTCCATTCTTCAAATCCATATGTATCATCGAAATACTTCAGCAGCAGAGTCATCAGGTTTCCATGCGTGACCAGGATGATATTATTTTCAGGATCAACTTTCAGTTCGGTGATCAAACTTTCTACTCGATCCATTGCTTCCTCGCTTGATTCTCCACCTTGTAATCTCATCTTCATGTCATCAAATGAATGCCGTAATTTTTCGAGCCAGTCCTCATGATGTTCTGTACTCAAAATCCGCTCTGCCAGGCGGTTATCCGTCTCGACTTGGAGCTCCTTCTTTCTTGCAGTAGGTTCAATTGATTGCTGTGCTCTCGTAAAAGGGCTTGATATGATCCGATCGATCTGGATGGATGTAAAGAAATTCGCTAATTCCTCTGCTTGTTTGAAACCTTCTTCAGCAAGCCGGGCTTCAGCTGGCTGCCCTTCAGCTGTACAATGTCTGACGATATAGAGCTTTCGCATGACAAACTTTCTCCTTTCTTTTCTTATCCGGGGAGAATCTATTTTAGGATATCACTGATCACAACATCCCCCCAAAAAATCACGACAATTCCACAAAAAAGGGGCTGTCCCATTAGTGTCTGACTCTCACCGTCCCTAGCAAGATTTTGAGAAAAAGTATGTTTTTGAAACAAAATTTTGTGTGGTGGTGTCTGACACTATTGTTTTGGGACAGCCCCCTCCGTTTCAGATGATCAAGGCAATGGTACAAGCTGGTTCTGGACGGCGTAGATAACGGCCTGGGACCGGCTCTTCACGTTGATTTTCTTAAAAATCTTGCTGACATGGATTTTGACAGTTTTGTCACTGATATACAGCCTTTCCCCGATCTCTTTGTTGCTTAGCCCGTCAACCAGACAGATCAGGACTTCCTTTTCTCGTTCCGTCAATTCCGATTTGTCAGCTGGTTCACTTTTCTGGTTGTAATAGCCAAGCAGCTTCTTCGTCAATGAAGGATCGATCACAGATTCACCTTTCGCTACGGTCCTGATCGCCTCGACGACTTGGACGGAAGGTGCGTCCTTCAGTAAATACCCGTCCGCCCCTTCCCGAATTGCAGCCATGAAATACTCGTCCATGCTGTGCATCGTCAAAATCAAAATCTTCACATCTGGATAATCCTTCTTCAGAATCGCTGTCAGCTCGACTCCGTTTTTATCAGGTAAATTGATATCCAGTAAGACGACATCCGGCTTCAAACCCTTAAGGGTCTCTAACGCATTGTCCCCATTGACTGCTTCACCGACTACATGAATATCATCTTCCATTTCGAAAATATTTTTCAGCCCATCCCTTAAAACAGCATGATCATCCACTAGCATGACGTTGATCATCTTCCATTCCTCCTTCGAACCCGAGTTTCGGGATCGTTAAATTGATCTCGGTTCCTTTTCCTTCTTTACTATCAATCTGCAAAACACCACCGATTTTATCCGCTTGTTCATTCATGCTAAGTATTCCGAAGTGTGGATCGTTCTTCGCCTTCACCATCGCATCGAGTAACGAAAAGCCGATGCCATTGTCGGTCACCTTCAGCAGGACGTGTTCCTTCTGGTAACTCAGCAACACGTTGACTTTTGATGCCTCTGCATGCTTGATGATGTTCTGAAGGCTCTCCTGGAAAATATCGAACATGACCTTCTCCACCATCGTACTCAGAAAAATTGGGTTCCCTCTTTCTTCATAGCTGATATCAAGCCCGGTTTCCTGTTTGATGACATCGAGCCGCTTTAAAACTGCTTGTTTCAAGCCGACTTGTTCTGTTTCATATGGCCTCAAAGCATAAATCGATTGTCGGATTTCTGTTAAACTGAGCCGGAGCTTAGCAAGGCTATCCTTGACAAGATGATGGGACTCAGGTGGTTTCTGATAGAATTTCCGTTCGGCGGTTTCCAGTTTCATGACTGCACCTGCAAGCGATTGGGCAACGCCATCGTGTATGTCTCGGGCAATCCGGTTCCTCTCTTCCAATAATGTCCGTTTCTCTTGTTCCACGATCAACATCCTCGTTTTTATGACCACTGCGAGCTGGTTCGCCAGGGTTGCGATCGATTGCACATCTTCGTTGCGGAAGCTCTTGCTGCGTGTCCTCGCTACTGCCAGCATCCCGAGGGAGTTCCCTTCAAGGACAATCGGAGCATAGACGAACGCTTTCATCGCTTTATTGAAGCAAGCTGGGGTGAGTCCTGGATCCTTTTTCCTGTCTTGGAATACGAGTGTATCTTTTACCTCTTCAAAATGGCGGACTTCTTCGATGCATTCCCCTTTTCCTTTTATGACTTGTCCATGTTGGAAACGGACTTTCCATTGTCCATCTTCTTTTACCCATAGAACGGTTGCATCAGCTTCCACAAACTCATTCAAGCTTGATCTGATCGACTCCACCCAATCCTTAGACGGCAGCAGACGGTTCAATTCAGTCGAGATGTTGAACAGTGCGTTCAATCGGTTTCGTTCGGACTGTATCCTGACAATAAAAGAGCTCAGCAACGCCAAACCAACAAGTGGAGAGAAAAAGAAGAAATAGGAATAGACATCGACTACGCCACGATTCTGATTTCCTAGTATAAGCATGATTGCTATATAACTGAACGAGATGAACGCACTGATCAATTCAGAGTTGAATTTCTTTAACCACAGACGGACAGGGTATACTTGCGGTCTGATCAATAAAACAAGGTCGACAAAGATATTGTTGATGACAAAATAAAAGACGGTGATCATCAACATAGATAGCATTGTAAACGGTAGGAATAGTTCTTCTGGGTTAATTATTCCATGTATGAATCGGGATAGTTGGATTGCTGCTATGAAACTCAATACCAATTGTGAAGGGTTGAAAAACAATATTCTTAAAGGACGTCTTTGGGCAATATTGACCGTCAAGACGATAAGTCCATATACAATCACGACTATGGGCAAACCATAAATCAAATATAAGGTGAATACTAATGGAAAACTTAGTGAGCTATGTCCCTTCCAGACAGCCATAGGAAAGAATTCGGTTATGAAAAGGAAAAGCACGAATAACAGCAAGACGATCAAGTTATCCGGAAGTTCAGCCATGTAGATGGCAATGCCGAATGTAATCAAACCTAAAACGGAAATGGACCTCAAGAACAAATTGGCAAGTGTTTCTTTTTTCTGTAGCTGTGAATTGTCAACCATCCCATCCCTCCCCTGTTTATTTATAATTTTCTGTTATTTTTTATTTTACCTTGAAACTATTAAACAATAAAGAACATCTACTATAAAAACTATTTAGGCCTATCTGTCTTAGATGAACATGAAAATACCCGGAACTAGTAAAATGGTTTCCCACTAACCAATTCCGGGTCCAATCCCACCAATTAGGGATTCGTTATCACATTATCTCAAATCCCCGAACCGTTACCAATTCATCCAAGGTTATAAATCTCCTAGTACATTCGGTATATGTAGGTTTGGAGGAATGAATTGACCTCCCTACTCCCTTTTGACCATTCCTTTTAGGGCGTTACGTAGAACTAAATTTTACGCTGGTACAGCTTTGGTCCCGAAATATGCATTGATGATCATTCGGATCGATTCTTCTGAAAGATTGAGATGTTCGATGCCAGAACCTGCAATCAACCGCTTTGTATTTCCATCGTCAAAAATGATCGAACTCTTCAAATAGGCTGCAAATACATCAATCATACCGTTAAGCCGCTGTTCTTCCGAGCTCAAATCCTGTACACCTTCATCCTCTACGATAGATAGATCATTCATCTCCAATGCCTGCTGGATCCACGTGAGGATGTCCATGTTTGTTGGCGGATTCGGATTGGTGATGTTATACACTGTCTCGTTCTCAGCCCTGTACAAAGCGAGGCTCAGGATATCGGCAACATAGTCGACTGGGACGAAGTTTGACGTACCTCTCATTGCACCGATGATCCTGTAGACCTGGCCAGTGCTTCCTGCTCTTATCGTCTTCTTTTTAAAGACTTCCAACGCTCGCATGAAACCATACAATGTGAATGCCGAATCCGCTTCGCCAGTCTTTGAATCCCCTACGATGATGGCCGGTCTGAATATCGAGATATCCATATGATCACGGTAAGAGTCTACCAGATGCTCAGATTGGACTTTACTTTCTTCATAAGGGTTATTGTATTCAGCAGCTCGATCATATAATGCTTCAACCCCGATATTTCTCCTGCCGACAGTGTAAGCCGTGCTCACATGGAAAAATTTCTTCACCCCCAGCTCTACTGCAAGATTGAGAATGTTCTTTGTTCCTTGAAAGTTTACCCTAAACAATTCATCCCTTAAATCCTCTTCAAACTTTACTAGAGCAGCAAGGTGATAGACAACATCCATTTTTCCGGCTATTATTTTCTTATCCTTTTCCCGTAGGCCACAATCAGGAGAAGTGATATCACCTTGGACGAGATGGATCCTATTTCTTTGTTTCCTCGTAAAAGACGATATGATTTTTTCCGCTTTCTTTTCATTCCGAAACAGTAGGTAAAGGTGATGGTCTGTTTCGTCAATCAAGTTTCGTATCAGCTTCCCGCCTAAAAAGCCTGTCGAGCCTGTTAAAAATATGTTCAAAAAACTCACTCCTAAAATTATCCCTTACAAAGATGCTGCATTATCCATGTTCTCATCTAAAAAATCCAATGATAATGCGTTGAATTCTTTCGGTTTTTCAATGTTGCACACGTGCCCGCAATGATCGATTACGGTCAGCTTAGCATTCAGATCGCCACTGATGTCTTTACGTAAGAAACTGATAAAAAAGTAATCTTCTTCACCCGAGATATAGAGTTTCGGTACCTCTTTCGCAATCTGTTGGACAAACTGATACGAGTGTGCAACTTTATCGTAAAGATAGAAGTAGGACAACAGATTTTTACGGGTCATCTTTTTCGCCTCATTGATGAAAACCAGGCGGGACTGCTTGTGGTTCTTATGAGGCATGAGAATCTTCGCAAATAGCGCATACAGCCACATATGGGGAATGAAGCCTTTGACCAGTCTTCCTGTGATGATTAAAAGTTTTGATGTAAAATCAAAGCGCGTGATTGCCCCTGCTAAAACAGCGCTGCTGATCCGTTTCGGATTCACTTTCATCAAATGATGGATGATGATCGATCCTAACGAAACCCCTACAAAATGCGCCTTTTTTATATGTAAATGGTCCATCACTTTAAAAATCTCACGAGCAATCAGATCGAACGTCAATTCATCCTTATAGTCATGGACATCCGGTGAGCCGCCATGTCCGGGTAAATGGATCGCTACTACATTATAGCGTTTTCGATAATCCTTAAGCTGTTTATAAAAGATATTGGAGTTCCCGCCGATGCCGTGGATCAACACAACATACTCTCCTCCTGATTTCTTGAAAAGTTTGTATTCCAGCAATAGATATATCCCCTTCTGTTTTCTGCATATTCATCCATTATAATCTAAATCCCATTCTTATTGTTGATGTTCAAGGAATTATCAAAACTAAAACACATCCATGTTTTTACAGGCCGTAGCACGGTCTGGAAAATCATTAATTGAACTGTGAAGTTTTTGCCTTCAAAGAAAACTTGGCAAAGCCAAGCCTTGGCGAAGGCTGAGCCTTAGCTGCGCTAATATTGAAGAAAGTATTTTATACTTTCTTTAAATGTAAAAAAGGATAGCCCTTACAAAGGACCATCCTTTCTGCCAATTTAACGATATCTTTTTGTCCCTATGTACCCATCGCTCCAATAAGAGTTGTTAAGATCGCTTGTTGTGACACCTTTTGATGAAGAAGCATGCATGAATTCACCATCTCCAATATATACACCAGCATGATCAGGTCCATCGCCTTCCAATTCAAAAAACACGATATCTCCAATTGCAGGAGAGCTGACTTCTTTTCCATCCTCATGTATTTGAGAGACGGTACGATCAAGTTCAACCCCTACGCCTTCATCAAAGATATATTGTAAATAACCGCTGCAGTCAAAACCATCGGGGGACTCCCCGCCCCATTCATAAGAAGTGCCTTCATATTTTTTTGCAGTTTTGACAATCGCTTCTTTACTGAAAATACTTAAGGCTTTATACGTTTCTTTTCCTGTTATACCGTCTACCGCAAGTCCTTTTTCACGTTGGAAATCTTTCACAGCTTCTGTCGTATAGTCACCGTAATAATCCGTCGTTTTGCTGTAAGTAAAATACCCTTTTTTCTCTAATGTTCCCTGGAGTTCTTGTACGTCTGAATGCTGCATTTCAGGCTTCAATGTCTGGTCACCAAGTGCCGCATGTCCGACAATTGGATTGAAGGCTACAGCACCTGCTAATGCTAATCCCGCTGTTAATTTTTTCAAACTAATCTCTCCTTGTGCATGGATTCGTACTAGTCCTATGCTAACAGGTGAAAATGACACAGGGATTTTATTTCAATTACAACCGAATAACAATTTCGCTAAATACGTTTATTCCCCGCCTTGAAAGGTAATATTGTATACTTGTACCAAATCAAGGATTGGAGTAAAGATCATGACAAGAAAAACAGCCATTGTCACCGGTACTTCCAGTGGCTTCGGCATGTTATGTGCTGTCGAACTAGCAAAGGCAGGATTCAAGGTCATAAGTACGATAAGAAAACTGGATAAGGCTGGACCACTCTTGAAATTGGCAGAGGAAAACAATGTATCAGATTTGATCCACTTATATAAGCTGGATGTCACCTCTTCACCATCCATCCGGGAATTTCGGGATTCGCTTTCAGAGTTTGAGAGTGTCGATGTACTTGTGAACAATGCAGGTTTTGCCACTGCCGGATTTTGTGAAGAATTGTCTGTGGATGATTATCGGCTGCAGTTTGATACGAACGTTTTCGGGTTGATCGATGTAACGCAGACAGTGCTTCCGTTCATGCGGGAAAATCGCAGTGGCCGCATCATCAATATCAGTAGTATCAGTGGAAGTTTCGGTTTTCCTGGGTTGTCCCCTTACACGTCTTCAAAACATGCACTCGAAGGGTTCAGTGAAAGCCTCCGTTTGGAAGTGAAATCGTTCGGTATTGATATTGTGCTTGTTAAACCGGGTTCCTATAAGACGAATATCTGGTCAACGATCGACAATATGGCTCTTGACCCGAAATCTCCCTATTTTCCATATATGGAAGCGATTTTAGCCAACATCAACAATGAGAAAGAAACACATGGGAACCCCTTAGATGTCGCCAAGCTCGTGACCCGACTGGCCACTCAAAGAAAGTCACCAAAGCTCCGTTATCCGATCGGTAATGGGGTGAAGATGCACATGTTGTTGAAGACCATTTTACCGTGGGAGACATTGGAGAGACTCATATTGAAAAAACTTTTGAAAAAAAAATAGAATCGTAGGGAAAAACTCAATGGGTGGTAGAGATCTTTTCCTCCATCTTCTTCTCCTGATGAGCGAGTTCAAGGAATAATTCCACATCTTTGTTGCTCTTGAGGATGATCACTCGTTTTTCCCCTTCGAATTGTTCTAGCCTTTTAAGAAGTTGAGGGCGGCGGGCCTTGCTGAAATTCCAAACGTACTTGAGGAATTCAGGATCGAGTTTCTCAGGACAACCTTCACCCATATCACTTCTCGTCTTGTTATGATGGATCATTCTTCTCTTTATGACACGGTAAAAACAAGTGAGCCTTGGCATGTCCAGAAACACTATCGTGTCGGCAGCTTGGAGCCTGACATCCATCGTTGCACCGTAATTCCCGTCAAAAATCCAACTATCCTTCTTCACCAGCTTTTCTTGTTTGTTCCGTAATTCTTCCCTCGGAGTCTCAACCCAGCCGGGATTCCAATTCAGACGGTCCAAATGGATGACTTCTATTCCGAGGATTTTCCCTAATGTTTTAGACAACGTCGATTTTCCAGCACCGCCACAACCAACAATGGCAATCCGTTTCAATGGTTTTTAACCTCCTCTTTTATACCCACGTCACACGTTGATGGAATTTAATGTTAATCTATTAGTAGTTGCACTGCAATATTTTTATTTATATTTGGGGATCGATGGGATAGTTTTTCGGTTTTCTAAGTTGTTTTTCAGGAATGATTGATTTGAGATACAAGAAAAACAAAAATATAGATCAGTATTCTTTGAGCCCGGATGTAAAACCGGGGGAAAGCTATAATTATATGATAGGCGATAATCGATATTCCGGTGGTGGAGATGATTGATCCATTTTATGCATGAAAAAGGCCGGGAGTCCCGGCCCTTAAGCGCTGTTAAATCTTTATGGTGATTTAAGTCACGGCAATCCTCAGGGAAAGGCCAGGCGGAACCCCGAAGCGTTGCGGATCCCCCGCGGAAGTTCCCGGAAATTGCACTGAAGAATAACACAGTTTCATTTAGAATCCATAGTTTTGGTCACGATCCGTCAAAGGAATGTCATCATATTCATCAGCATCGATTTCGTACACGTCACCGGATGCCACACCATTGATAATACCATAAAGACCTGTTTCAACGGCCTTCACTAACTGTCCTCTCTTTTTCTGCCCGAAGCTCTGGGTTTGCCCGGTCACTTCAAACAGTACAGATCCGCTTCCATTCAAGGCGAAAGATCCGAGAGCTGTTCCTGGAAGGTCAAGGCCTTGTGGATAAAGCGAAATATTTCCAAATGGTGAATTACCCATTTGTTGAAGAGCGTCATAAGCAGCCACATTCAATTGTTTAGCAAACTCTCCATCATATTGATCAGCATATTCACTATACTTTGCTCCCTCTGGAGTATCCGGGTCTGGAATGAATTTCCCGGAAATGGAAAGGGTAACAGGTTCCCCGCTTCCTTCAATATTATAGACCCCTTGATGATGGAGGTCGACGAACACATCAACTTTTCCAAATTGTCCTTTCAAATTTTTATATACATCCCGTACGGTTTGTGATTCAGATGTAATATACCAGCCCGGTAAAGATGAGTTACCCGGAAAATCCTCTGCTTGAGGCGTATAATCAAGGTTTGGGTTAAAATCACGATTGATATCGAATCCTGGATTGGAAGCATAATCCCAATATTGATTTTGGTAGGTGTAATAGTTCCATGAAGGTTCTGAATCGTTTAATTGAGGAAATGCTTGGACAACTTCATCCCACGACATTTCATTCCCTCTGCGGTCAAGTTCTGCTGCATCAGGGTTGACCATCGGCATGGCCACGATTGTGACTTCCTCCCTGAACTTTTCCGCTTCTGGAGAGTTATTGGATCCAAGATATTGAAGAATATTCAACAAAGCTGCCGTACCAGTCTTTTCGTTCCCGTGTATTTCACTTTGCAGCAATAACACCTTATCTCCAGTACCAACGGTCGCCGAATAAATTTCTCGTCCTTGATTTGAATAGCCGGCAACTTCAACATCCACTTGTCCATTGCTGGTATTCTCAATCTGCTCGAGCCTCTCACTTACTTCTTCATGACTGATAAATCCTGAAATAGCATAGTTTTGATTTTCCTGAGTTCCAGATCCTTTACTTTGGGCATCCGTATGGACAGGGATGAGTAATCCTGCAGATAATATGAGTGAGCTGAATACTAGGGCGAATTTGTTCTTCATTTACTTTGAATCCCTCCTGAAATATATTTATATTTTTACTTTCTTCTTCAAATTTCGATCTCCTTCTTATTACCTTAAAACACAACATTTGTCATATCAGGAAGGATAAAACTAGGTCATTTTGGAGGAGTTATAAGGCACACAATTACTTAAAGTTAGAATGTTAACTTCTAATATGTAAAATTTATGACTGCTGTTTTTTAGAATTTATGCTAATATTTAACTGTGATAATGCTTTACATTGTTAAGGAGATGGTATGGAGTTGTTTGAGACATTTTTAATTTTACATATCATAGCGGGATTCATTTGTTTATTTACAGGGCTTATTTCTGGTGTATCCAGGAAAAGAAAAGGAGTCCATACCGTTGCTGGTGAAATTTATCACTGGTCCTATGTTGGTGTATTCATTACAGCAATCATCCTGTCCATCATGCATTGGGATATGAGTGCATATCTCTTTTACATTGCCATATTTTCGTATTCCTTTGCCTTTATCGGTTATCTGGCAGTAAAGTTGAGATGGCGGAATTGGTTGATGGCTCATATTAGCGGAATGTTAGGATCCTACATTGGAATTGTCACTGCTGTTCTTGTCGTGAATGTTGGCAGAATCCCTCTTTTGAATGAACTACCGGTCTTATTATTCTGGTTCCTACCAACGATCATTGGGACACCAATCATTGCGAAGATCTCTGCCAAGTATAAAAAACGAACTCTCACTACCAAAGTGATATAAGATACATTGGGCGGCTGTCCCGGGCAGCCGTTTTCTAGTGTACATAAGTGATTAGCTGCAAATGACCCAATAAAAATAGAGACTGAAAGCTTTGATTATCAAATTACGGTACTTGAGTCTAAATGATAAACCGATAAGGCTTGATCCCCTAATAATCGATATAAAATAGCAGAAAGGCTGAAGCAATAATGCTTCAGCCTTTCTGTTATTTATTATTGAATCGGCATGAATGCCACTTTCCAAATATCGTTTTCACCTTTTATCATTCAGAAACTCATTTTATATTCTGGTCCCTAAAACTCGATGACTCCTACTATTAGTCGATACAATCTCCACAGTTATTTCTTCTCTTTTATACTGGCCATCTTATGTAATCTGATATCTTACTTTGAACTCTGGGCTAAGTTCACTCCACACATCGAATTTGTTGTCATCTAAATCATAGAAAATGAAATTGCTCCCTGTATGGCCGCGGTCTTCGATTTCCCCGACTCTCATGTTCTGATGGATGAATTCTTGATGAAGGCTTTCGAGAGCTAATAATCCATTCACTTCGAAAGTTACAGAAAACCGCTCATTCCCATCCGCATCCATAAAATTGGCAGTCTGGTCTTTTTCTGATTTCACAAGGAAGAAGCTCTGATTCGCAAGATTGATAATCGCTTTATTCTGATCGATGTAAGTTGTTTCGGCTCCTAATTTTTGTTCATACCATTCAGCCGATCTCACTACATTACCTACAGGGATATAGGTAGTGCCTACGCGTAATAGTTTTCCATTCATTTTCAAGCCCCTTTCTCACTTTTGGCCAAGTCTTCAAACAATCCGACGAGGTTTCCATCTGGGTCTTCAAACGTCAACCAAGCTACGTGGGCACTTTCTCGCGTATTGACCTCTTCAATTTCAATGCCCAATTTATCCATAAGCCGTTTTCTTTCTTCTTTAATGTCAGTTACACCCATTCGAATAGGACCGTTACCGACCGAAGGACTCCCTTTTGCAACCTGGACCCAAGTATCCGGAATCAACTCCCATTCAGCAAAATCTTCATGTGGTATGAAATACGGTTTTCGGTTGAATAAGATCCCATACCATTGAACTCCTTTTTCAAAATCCGTTACCCTGATTTGAAATGTTACTCCTCTCAAATTCTCCATAGTTGAACCCCTTTGAATTCGATTCATTTAAAAGTTCCATAATCCCCTAAAATTCCCTTCCTTCTTGCTGAAAAATTTCCCATTCGATCAATTTGCCTTTTGATGCTTTCCTTTTTTTACATATCTTTTGAAAAGCAAAGACATTACGTAGAGAACGGCCAAGCTGACCATACATCCAAATGCCAATTGCGGACCTGTAAGGGGTAGCAACTGTGCAAGATGAACAGAATAAGCTAAGAGTGTAGAGGTCAAAAGCTTTGCGATAGAAGCTATGATAAAGAATTTTCTAAAGGCGACAGCTCCGATTCCGGCACCTACACAGATGATTTCATCCGGAAGGATCGGGATGATGAACAAAAGGATTAAGATTGTTGTTTCATTTTTTCCGACATACGCTTTGTATTTGTTTAAATGTTTTTCTTTTACCAGCTTAGATATGAGCTTCTGTCCACCATAACGGGCAATGAAAAACATCGCGATAATACCTGACATCGTACCAATGAAACCTAAAATTGCCGCAGAAAACGGACCAAAAACAGCACTCCCTGCACCGATGGTTACAGCTTCTGGGATCGGAAGGATAATCGGTTGGACTAAACAGATCAAGAAGAAAATAAACTTGGCTGACGGTTCATATGCCCTCAGTACATTTTCAATTCCATAAGTGTCTGTCAAAGCAACAAATTTTGTAAAGTAATAAATGAGGAGTAGAATCAAAACAAAAGAACAAACGTAGAGTAAGGCAACTTTTGTAACCTTCAACAACTGCCATTTTCGATATAATACAAATAAGACATCAAGCAGCAAAAGTACAAACACCAAAACGACTAGACTCCATTTATATACAGGCATCATCATCGGCATCGTGCTGGAAAGCAGGTAAACGATCAAACCGCATAATGACAGATGCAAGATGATTTCTGAAGGCAGTTTATATTTTTGTTCAATCAACTGGTTTCTCTCCCTCATAAATATAAGCTGAAATTATTGGTGTATTAAGTATATGGCTTTCTTAACAGGTCCAAAATGAACTTCAAATGTATTTTTGTCTCATCCCTCAGACGTAGTTGAAAAAGTTATAAATAATAATTAAACACCCGTATCTTTTTTCCTCTTTTATTCGTTATAAGGGTAGAGAGGAGCTAAAGGAGTGAGGAATATGTACGCCAGGCCTGGCATCCATGTACAAAATGATAAGGTTGAAACATTGGAGATTGATGATTTGTATCTTAAGCTGAAACGTTATTGCCACTTCCTTTCCCGAAATAAATGGGATGGAGAAGATCTTGCCCAGGAAACGATATTCAAAGCGATGGAGCGTTATGGAGACAGAATCGAGTTGAATGGCCCATTGCTGAAAAAGATGGCCCACAATTTATGGATCGACCATCTTAGGAAACGCAATCGTGAAGTACTCGGGTTGATGCCTGAAGAAAACGAAAGGGACATGGACGATTTTGACGATCTTATAGAAAAACTTATCTCGGCGCTGACACCGAAACAGTCCGTCATCTATACTTTGAAGGAAGCATTCCGATATCAAATTTCCGAGATTGCTGGAATTTTCGGGATGACTGAAACAGCTGTCAAAGCCATTTTAAATCGAGCTAGAAAAAAGCTCTCGAAAATCGCATTGGAAGAAAATGAAGATTCAGTTCAAGTAACAGGGTATGCACCTGAAGAGGATGTTCATGGTGAGTTGACGAGTACTCTGATCCAGGCAATCCGTTCAGAGGATCCGTCTGTGCTCATCACACTTATACCGACATTCTTCCCGGTCAAAACCCAGCCGAAGCTCAAGCTCATGAACTTCTCCTCTCCTTCAAGCTCCCTCTCGATAGCGGCTTAGGCTGTATAACGAAGGAGGAAAAGAGTATGGCAACCATTCCTTATGTCATTGAACAATCGAACCATGGCGAGCGTTCGTATGATATATACTCGAGATTATTGAAGGATCGGATCATCATGGTAAGTGATGAAATCAACGATCATATGGCAAACAGTATCGTCGCACAATTATTATTCTTAGCGGCTGATGATCCAGATAAGGATATTTCCCTATATATTAACAGTCCTGGTGGATCGACCTCTGCCGGATTTGCGGTTTTTGATACGATGCAATACATCAAACCTGATATCACCACCATTTGTACGGGAATGGCGGCATCATTCGGTGCTATGCTGTTGTTAGCAGGAACCAAAGGAAAAAGGTATGCACTCCCGAACAGTGAAATCATGATTCATCAACCTTTAGGAGGGGCGCGTGGCCAAGCGACAGAAATTGAAATCTCCGCAAAAAGGATTTTGAAGCTTCGGGAACATATCAATAACATCATTGCAGAACGTACCGGCCAACCCATTGATAAAGTGGCAGCGGATACCGATCGTGACTATTTCTTAAGCGCCCAAGACGCCAAGGACTATGGGATCATTGACGATATCATCCAATCAAAGAAATGATCGAAAAAACGGCAGTCATCAAGCTGCCGTTTTTCATTATGGGAGTCATTTCTTTTTCTTATTTTGTGCCATGTCATAAGCGATTCCCAGGGCTACTCCTATCCCGATTCCAATCCCAATATATCGAACATCAACCCGAAAACTACACCAAGTCCGGTTCCGATCGCCAGCCCGTTGTTCGATTTTACAGCTTTTTTAGACAAAACAGCCCCCTCCTTATGAAAACTTGCCCATAAAATTTCTGCTGTTTTTTCTGCCTGGGAGGGCAAACTTGATCATTGCACCACTCTTTAAAACGAATCGCACTAAATCCGAGAATAATTGCATCATTTTCAGAAATGATTGTGCGGTTTTTGAATTGAATTTCGCGGTTCTCGAATTGAATTTCGCGAAAATAAAATTAATTGCACAACCTTTGTGATTATTGCACCATCTTTTAACATCAGACTAAAGAGGTGTCTTCAAGTAATTGTTTCAATGTATCAAGGTCCTGTTTGACTTGGGATATGTCTTGATTAAACTGTTCATCTGACATCATCGGCTCTTGGAAAATTGTAAATATGACCTCACAACCCGTACCGTTCGGAATGACGCGCATTGGCACCATGATAGACTCATCTGGAGAAGGTGTGACAAAGTGATCCAGTATGCCGAATTCATTTTGATCGACGAAACGGATGTTCATCGACCCGTCCTCAGTCTCAGCGATCCATTGGTCATTCACCTTTTTCACGGATTCGAAAAACGACCACTGGGGCAGGTTTTCGGGGTTGGATATGAAGGAGTATGCTTTATTGACACTGCAGTCGATCGAAATGGATAACGTTCTTGTATTTGATAAAGCCACTTTGTCACATCCTTTTTCATTTTATTTTCAACCTCGTTATAAAACTTTATCCGTCTCTTGTAATCCTGCTGCTTTCAGAGCTTTGTCAAGATCGTCGAACCTGGAGATGAAAACTACTTTCCCATCCCTCACTTTAATGACAGAAGCGACGTTCGCTTCGCCTGCAGTCCTTCCTTCTTTTCCATTCCATCTCGCCAGTTGTTCATAAACAAGCAAGCCTTTTCTTCCGTAGATGGACAGGGTTTCGAGGGTCAGCCCGGTCCGTTCCAACCAGTCCACTAGCAGGACTTTCCCATATCCAGAACCTCTGGGACCTGAAATTTCAATCGTTGGAGAGGTTATTTCCGATAAGGCATCAACATCTTGTGTATTGCATGCATCAATCCATTTATCGGCAATATTGATCTCTTCTTCAATGAATTTGTCCTCTTCTTCTTCCTTTTCTTTTAAAAAGGTTGCCATTTCTTCATCAAACGAATATTTAAAGGTGATCGAAAAAACATCCGAGTCACTTGATTCCACATTGATCACCCCATCGATTCCTTTCAAGTCACCTGTTCCCGATTGGGGAATCACTTTTTGCGTAGACGCCAAAACGCCATTTTCAAACGTTCCAGTATGCTCTAAGACGAAACTGCCGATCCTTTCCCTGATACTGCCCGTAAATCGCTCAAGACCATATATGGTTGCTGATGTTTCTGTAAAATAACATTTCAATTCTTCCAGTATACCTTCGCCTTGAAGATCGCCTTCGTAACTCATTTCGAAATGACCTTTCGTCAGCTTAGGCCCACCTTTCATGTCACTATAAGGGATCTCACTTCCCCGTTTGATTTTTATGATTGATGTTGCTTGTCCATCCATAGTCAAAAACCTCCCCTTTGATATTAAAAAAGTAAATCATAAACGACGAATTCAAAAAATGATAAGAGGCAGGATCTATTCACTGCTTTTTGCCTCCTTATAGTAATTCGGAGAGAGTAAAAGCATTTCGGCATAACTATGGTATTTTTTTAAATAAGCTTTGATATTCTTTATTGTTAGCGAAATTCAATCCCGTTCCGCGGATGATACGCAAGCCTCCTCGCTGCAGGGTCTCGCATTGCTCGTTTTCCCCGCAGGAGTGTTCACGAATTCTGCTTAAGGAATCTTCTATCAAAAATCAATATTAAAATTCATCAAAGCCTTTAAAAAATCATCGCTGTATTTGCTAATTCGATTTCTAAAAGGATTTTCCTTTAGATATCGAAAAAAAGAACGCCATCATTTTATGATGACGCCAGCTTCATCTTAATTGCTATAGGCTTTTCGGAAGAGCTGGAGGTAATCGTCTTTGTTGATTTCCCTCGCATTGCTCGGTGTAGAGCCGTTATTATAGGCTGCTTCTGATAGGTAATCGAAGTCATCTTCACTAACCTCAGGTAGTGATGAGAATGTTGGAATCGAGATATCTGCAGCCAGCTGCTTCATTTCATCTACTAAAAGGTTTGCTGCTAGCCGGTCAGGATCTGATTCTTTTGCGATGCCGAGCATCCTTGCAATGGTCGCATGTTTCTGGATATCGGCTTGGGCATTGTATTCGACGATATATGGCAGGAACATGGAATTCGCCACTCCATGGGGTGTATCATATAACCCTCCGATTGCTTCTGCCATGCAATGGACAGAGGCAACATCCGCATGGGAAAAAGCCATCCCTGCAATTGTGGAGCCGATCATCATATTGTAACGTGCCTCTTGATCTTCCCCAAATTTTACTGCCCGCCTCAAATTCGGATAGATATGCTTCATTGCTTGTAAGGCTAACCCGTCAGCAATCGGGTTCGATCGTTTGCACGTATACGCCTCGATAGCATGGACAAGAGCATCCATTCCGGTCGAAGCCGTCAGATGCGGAGGCAAATTATATGTAAGTTCAGGATCGACAATCGCCAAAATAGGTGCAATCTGGACTGACTTGATCGTGAACTTTATTTTTCCAGCAGTATCGGTTATGACAGAAGAACGTGTCACTTCAGCCCCGGTCCCTGCGGTCGTCGGAATGACAATCAGTGGCGTCACCCCTTCCGGCACGTTATCCCTGCCAGCATAATCCTGAGGACGGCCACCATGGACATGGAGGATCGCAATCGCTTTTGCAGAATCGATAACAGAGCCTCCGCCCAATGCTACAATTGCGTCTGCTCTGAATTCATATGCTGCTTGCCCACCAACTATACAATCCATATCTCTAGGGTTCGGTTTCACCTGATTGAAGACTTCAGTTTCATAACCTTCTGTTTTCAGAGTTTGCTCTAGCTTTCCAACGAAACCCGCCTGTTCGATGCAAGGATCGGTGACGATAAAAATCCTATTTCCGTTGACGGACTCCTTCAAATATGAACCTGTTTGCGCTAACACGCCATTACCTGCCTGTATTTTGGTCGGCAAATTGAACTCGACTAATTTCATACTTTGTCACCCCATTCTATTCATCTCTTTATGATAATCGAAGATTCAATCTATTTGCAGCAAAGGTGCTTGCAAAATAAAAAGCCAGCAAATGTGCTGACTATTAGTTACTTATCGACTTTCTCAAATTCTTCTTCAAAGTAAAAGGTACTTGGGTGTTCATCGACGATATAGGAGTATCTCTTCATATTCTTCACATATTGCCATTTTCTGATGGTTACGGACTCACCCGTTTTTTGGATTTTTACAATATCTCCAGGTTTGAATAGATTGTTTGAACGTTTCAAAAGATCACTCCCCTTCTAGTCCATTATACCATACCGGGTTTCAGCTTCATTTTCTTGCCTTCTCCCTTATTCCTATTTGATTTATAACAAGATTTTAATATTTTTTCCTGAACAGGAAAAAATCTATGGTATAATTCAGTTGAACCGTTTAATTTTTCCTGAATATATTGGGCTGGCACATATGTGTCAGCCCGCTTTTTATGTACTAAAAAACAGACCCTGTGCAGGATCTGTTTTGAGTTCATTGTCAGTTAGACTTTTTGTACGTTTGAAGCTTGAGGTCCGCGTTGTCCTTCTTCAACTTCAAAAGTAACTTCTTGACCTTCGTCTAAAGATTTGAATCCTTCTGATTGGATAGCTGAAAAGTGAACGAATACGTCGTCTGCACCTTCACGCTCGATGAATCCAAAACCTTTTTCTGCATTAAACCATTTTACTTTACCATGTTCCATTTTTGTTGCCTCCTAGTGCTCTTTGCACATTGTTTTTCCTATTCTTGCTCAAAACTAGACGTAAAGTTTTCACTTTTAACTATCCTATAGATCGAACAAAAATAACTGTTTTTAATGATAGCAGTTTGTGTTTAAAATAGCAAGTTCTTTAACATATACCCAATAATTTGTAATGTTTGTAACCTTTCCGCTATGAAACTACATATTTCAACAAAGGCAGGGCTCTATCCGTGAAAACTGTCGATGGAGTTTCACCAATGACAACTGCCCCCATTCTTTCATAGAACCCTCTTGCATTTGGGTCACTGTCGATCGTAAATCCCCTGATGTCCAGTTCCTTAGCCTTGTCTACTACATGAGACCACAGCATTTTTCCATACCCTCTCCCAATGAACTCTGGATTGAGGTACATGAAATCCAAGGCAGCCTGTCCATTTTTAATTAAAAATGCAAAGAAACCAAGCATTTTTCGATCTTCTTCCATAACGAAAACGTGATTCTTAAGAATATAATTTTCATCAATCGAAAGTGCATCACGACAGGCTAAAATGTCTTCTGAATAATCCCACTGCGCTTTTGACAGTAATGCAAGATCACTTAATAGCTGTGCTTCATCAGGTTTCGCCCTTCTGATCGTTGCCATAGGACCGGGCTCCTTTCACTTTTTTCATTACTTGGTATCTTTACATACAGCTTAGCCTCCGAACTTCGGAGAAGGGATTCCATTCACTCCGTCAAGGGTGACTTTAAATAAGCCTCCAGCATTTGGATAGGTTTCAAGCTGATCTCTATCCATCCCTTTTCTAGCAGTCGTAATGAACAGCTCATTCAAATCCTTCCCTCCGAAGGTACAGCTGGTCACATTACACGCAGGTACTGTAATTTCTTGCATCTTCTCACCAGTCACTGGATTCCACCGGGACACTTTTGAACCTCCCCAATGGGCAATCCAAAGCATATTGTCAGCATCAATCGTCATACCATCTGGTTTTCCTTCCTCTTCTGGAACAAAGATGACATCCTTGGGTTTCCGAATCTCCCCTGTCAGTCGGTCATACTCATAGCGGACGACCTTTTGCGTTGGCGTATCGATATAATAGAAGTATTCACTGTCTAGTGACCAGACTAAACCATTCGAGTTACTGACATCATCAATCTTTTTAGTGACGCTCAAGTCTGTGTCCAAACAATAAAGAGCAGCATTTCCGTCACGATCCTCGTCAATCGTTCCCGCCCAAAACCTGCCAGCAGGATCGCATTTCCCATCATTGAACCGATTACCAGGAAGATGCGATTCAGGATCATGTATTTGTTCGCGTTCTTCCGTTGCCAGATTGATCAAATGGAAACCATTTTCAAGTGCGGCGATAGCACCCCCGGATTTTCTTGGAACAATCGCTCCGGGCATTTGGTCCAATTGGATTTTTCGATTCATTTTCGCTTCCGGATCATAGATGAAGATCTGACCTTCTACAATATCGACCCAGTACAGCATTTGATTTTCATGGTCCCAACACGGTCCTTCCCCTAGGGTTGCTTTTGCATCTACTAATAGTTCAACGTCAGCCAAGGTTCAGCCTCCTTCATTCCGTGTAATTTTTATAATTGCGTTGTTAGGTGTATACCCTTCCTTTTCACCATTTAAAAAGTCTCTATTCTTACGCTCAACTTCAGCATAATGGACTTTATTCTCCCTGTCTACAAGGATGAGCAATGTGATGTCATCCCTTAGTTCAATATTGCTGGGATCATTATAAGAAAATCCCAATTGGTCGTTAATCATCCGATCAGTCGTATACGGGTAAAAGACGTATGCTTTCGCCCACTGGAAATCAGTGACCTCATTTAAGTCGATTTCTGTTGCGGTTTTATCAGAGAGTTTGGATTCAATCGTCTTTTCCAAATCAGTTTCATGGGTATGACTTGATGATTGGCAGCCAAAAAGCATGACAAAGAATATCAGCAAGATTGGATGTTTGATAGTCAGAATCCCTCTTTTCTTAAGGCGGTTTTCGTATGGATTGTTGTTTTACAGTTTGAGAAACATACTCGCTTTCCTCGGCAATCTGCAAGCCTCCTCACTTGCACAGGATGTGCTGGCTTCGACGTTCACCACAGGACGTGGTGGTCTTTAGTCGAAGATCCTTAACTTGTAGGTCACTGAGAGGTCTCGCTTAGCTTGCTTTCCCGAAGGAGTCTCGCATATTTCTACTGTTATTGGTTTCATCTCCTTATCAACAGCTTCGTTCGAGACCACTGAAAAAGTGGAAAACCGATTTTGAAGCACTCATACAACCCTTTAGGGAGACTGAAAATGAGAAAAATGGAAATTGGGTTTCCTAAAGGGGCAGGTGGTGAATGTTGAGTAAGGTGGCGTATATACTTATTCAAAATAAGTATATTTTCCGTGTCCTATTTCGATTAGATTCTTTTTCTCGTTTTTGATTTCTTCAATCTCTCGCCTTTTCTGTGTAACTTGACCTTCTAAATTCGATAGGATAGCCTTTATTTGACGGTGGTGCGTTTTTGTTTGATCCAGTGATTCTTCGATCCTACCTTGCACCATCCAGTCTGCAATCAACCCATCAAAGAAAAAGTCAGCGAATTTCAACAGGCCTGGAATGTTCACCTGAATATCTGCCTCTCCCTCGATATCTGATAGTTCTTTTTGAAATCGGCGCATCCTGCTTTGGGCTTGATGGATGTGTTCTGTGGCCCGGTCCAAATGGCTATGTTTTATAGCACCTGAAATCGCACCTCCACCCAGCAGGTCGAATGTTCCCCAACCTTTTGCTTTCTCGAGGAATTCCACGGCATTCTCAAGGGATTGATCAACCAGACTGCCGGCACTCACCGCTTCATTCAATTCATTGAGAAAAGCGATCATATCCCCTTCAAGCTCTATAAGTTTATTCAACTGAATGGATGCAGGGGAGGTATTCCCAAGTATGTACCTTTCTTTCCTGAAGGATGTCGGTATATTCGTTTTCGACATTTCCCAGTAATTCTATTTTTTTAGTCAATTCATCAATTGTTTGGTCTATTTCATCCTTTGATTGTATTGCTTCCTCCAATTTCAATTGGACTATGGCTACTTCTTGTTTTTCCTTGTCTAACCGTTCTTCCTTTGTCCCTTTTAACGTTAATAACCATCTGGTTACACTGAATCCTTCCAGTTTTTCAACATCATCCTGTTCCGATAACAGCTTTTCCTTTAAGTCGCCTATCGTATGTTTGATTTCAGTCAACTCTTTTTTATAATCGATCAATTGCTTTTTCCATTTCTGCTTCTTTCTAAAATTTCCTTTGACCGATATGAGTTGTTCGTTAAGCTCTTGAACCATATAAATCCCCCCTTATATTCTTACTATTACATACGGGGGTCACTGGAAAAAGTTCCAACACTTTGACCCCTTTTTAATCGAGGATTCTTGAACGATTACCATTTTCTACTTGTCATTTCGTCTAAAAAGTGTAAAATTACACTAAATATAAGTATTTACTCTTTTGTTTTGAATGGGGGGGGCCTATGAAAAAATTAATCGTACTTGCCATTTGTACCGCTCTATACACTTCGTTTGTTATCTTCTCACTTCATAATCCATCCTCAGTGGTTTCAGATGACTATATGACAGATGTCGGTAAACTGATGCCGGTCAAGGTGAAGCAGGTAGTAAAAGAAACTGAGCTTACGAGTATCAAGAAAGTGATTGAGGAAGCCAAACGAGAAGATCTTAAGGTTTCGATAGCTGGAAAACGCCATAGCATGGGCGGGCATACCTATTATCATGATTCGGTTGTGCTTGACATGACTGGCTATAACAAAGTACTTGATTTCGATAAAGAAAAGAAGACAATCACAGTTCAAAGCGGGATCACTTGGGATGATATACAGCAGTACATAAACAAGCATGGGCTTGCCATTCAAGTGATGCAATCACAGAACATTTTCACTGTAGGCGGTTCGATCAGTGTCAATGCGCACGGGCGGGATATCCGGAAAGGCTCGCTCATAAGCACGGTCAACTCTTTCCGCCTTCTTACGGCTGATGGAGAAATTCTCACCGTCAGCCGAGAGCAGAACGAGGAGCTTTTTTATCTGGCGTTGGGGGGATATGGATTGTTCGGTGTGATCTTGGATGTCGAACTCCAATTGATGTACGACGAACTGTATGAAATGACTACTGAGAAGCTCGTTTATACCGAATACAGCGATTACTTCCGGGAGGAAGTCTTGGACAATCAGCAAGCTAAAATGCACCTTGCCCGAATTTCGACAGCCCCGGATTCTTTTTTGACTGAAATGTATGTAACGAATTATGAACTTGCTTCTGAAGAAGGGTCTCTTCAAGAGCATGACGAGCTTCGGAAAGAGCGTATGACCGGAATATCCAAATTCGCCTTAGGCATGGCGCGTAATTTTGATTGGGCGAAGGATGTTTTTTGGAACCTTCAAAAGCAATATTTTTTGAAAGCCAATGGGGGCTTGATATCGCGTAACAATGTGATGCGCAGCGAATCGGAGTTTCTTGAATACGAAGCGGAAAACGACAACGATGTACTGCAGGAATATTTTGTCCCTGTTGATAAATTTGCAGATTACATCGATGATTTGCGCGATGTGTTGACAGAAGAAGAACTCAATCTATTGAACATCACTGTCCGCTATGTCAATCATGAGGAAGGGCCTGTCCTTTCTTATTCCGATGAGGAAATGTTCGCACTTGTCTTACTCATCAACCAGGGCTTGTCTGAAAAAGAACAGAAGAAAACCCGCGAGATAGTACGAAAAATGATCGATGTAACGTTAGCTCATGATGGAAGGTATTACTTGCCATACATGCCGTATCCGACAAAAGAACAGATGAAACGTGCGTATCCTCGCTCGGAAGAGTTTTTTGAAAAGAAGAAACAGTACGATCCTGATGAGCGGTTCATCAACTTTTTTTATGAGGAGTATAAACAATGAATGATACGAGATTGAAAGGATTGATCATATCACAGAGCAGCGTGTTCTTTGCGAGCAGCCTTATTTTCCCTTTTTACATTCTGTTCATTAAAAATGTCGGCTCAAGCTTCGCGCAATTCGGTTTATCCTATGGGCTATTCGGTTTATCGTCAGCCCTTCTCCACCCAGTCATAGGCCGGTTTTCCCCGCTGATCGATCATCGGTTGTTTCTGCTTGTGAACGCATGGGGGATGGCTTCCGTGCTTTTGTTTTTCCCGCATGTGGGGAGTATCGCACAGGTATATGCCATTCAACTATTGCTCGGCATGTTCGGCGCACTTCAAAAGCATGGGGAGAAGATCATGATTGCCGAATTTACAGACGGAACGGAGCGGGGGATGAAAATCGGAAATTACCACTTTTGGACATCGATCTATTCAGCTGTTGCAATCATAGCCGGTGGTTATCTCGCAGATTATTTAACCATCCATTTCATCTTTTATATGAGCTCTGCCCTTTATTTCGGAAGCGGCCTTGTTGTGATGAGGATAAGCAGCAACAAATCCATTCTAGTTAAAAAGGATGAAGGATATGAGATGTCAACCGAGAAGTAGGTTGGGAGATTTTTCAAGTGAGGTGTTGACATGTTAGGAAGAAAGATGAAAATCAGAGGAAAGCATATGCATATGGAGGAAAACTCATCAGCGTATGAGTTTTCTTTTCCATAAAAAGAGGAGGACAATTTCCGAAAATTGTCCTCCTTTTTATTCTTTACAATGCTTTGACCATGCCGCCGTCGACTAGGAATGATTGTCCTGTTATATAGGTATTTGCTCCGGATCCAAGGAAAACGACCATTCTGGCGAATTCCTCAGGTGTTCCGTAGCGTTGAAGTGGTATCGACTTTTCTGTATTCTTGACATGCTCTTCATAGTCCAATCCAAGCTGCCCTGCACGAATTTCATCCAATTCAGCGACCCGGTCCGTACCAATTCGCCCGGGACCGACCGTATTGACGAGAATCTGATGCTCGGCAAGTTCCTGGGAAAGGCTTTTCGCAAGACCGACGATCCCTGCACGGAAAGTATTTGATAAAATCAAATTATCAAGCGGTTGTTTGATGGAAGATGAAGCAAAATTGATGATGCGCCCGCTTTGTTGCTTTTGCATATGCGGAAGGACCTCGCGGATCAGCCGGATGAAACTCAACAAATTGAGCTCAAACGATTTTTGCCAGTCTTCATCCCTCATGTTCTCAAAACGGCCAGCAGGCGGTCCTCCGGCATTGTTGATCAGCACATCGACTGTCCCGTTCTTTTCCACAGCAGTGTTCACTAGATTTTTGATCTGATCATAATCCGTGATGTCACAGACGAAATAATCGACATTTTCATTCCTTGTCTCATGGAAGATTTCCTCTTTTGCATGTTGAAGTTGTTCCTCGTTACGGCTTGAAATAAGGACATTCGCCCCTTCTCTTGCAAATTCCAACGCTGTGGCTTTTCCTAGTCCTTTACTTCCAGCAGTCACGATGACGCTCTTATTTTTCAATTGTAAGTCCATGTTATGATTCTTCCTTTCTACGCTTCAAATCCTTGACTGGATTGACGAGTGGATGGAATCCTTCAATGTGGCATTCGACCACATCTCCGTCCTGGATGACGACAGCACCCGGCGTCCCTGTCGAAATGATATCCCCCGGGAGCAGAGTCATCACCTTTGAATGGAAGCTCACCAGGTCATACGGGTTGAAAGTCATGTTCTGTACTTTATTTTTACGGTGGAGTTCGCCATTGATCATGGTTGAGACCTCCAGATTCATCAATTCCTCTATTTCATCTGATGTAACGAGTTCCGGTCCGAAGCTGAAAAATGTATCGAAGCTTTTTGAACGGGTCAAGTACCTTGGATTGACCTGTAAAATATCTTCCGCCGTCATATCGATGATCGTCGTGTATCCGGCGATGTAAGACTCCGCGTCATCTTCGGAAACATCCTTGCACATTTTACCGATAATGACACCCAACTCCGCTTCAGCTGTCGTCCTCTCGGATTGATGAGGAATGGTGATCGTATCTTTTGGTCCGATGATCGTCGTATCAGGTTTCATAAAACTTGCCGGTTCTGTCGAAGGTGCTTTTTCATGGAGGTCTGACGCATGCTCGACATAGTTGAGACCGATGCCCCAAATCTTTCGCGGATGGCGATAGAGAGGACCGAATTGAACGCCGTCTGCCGGGTGACCAAGATCATCTTTCAGCCGTTCCAAATCAACAGAATCCCACCAGATTCGAAAGGTACTGAAAGCTTCCGGTTGGATTAAATCATACAATGTTTCCGGATGATCAAGGTTCAAGTAACGATTGATTTCTGATACGACAATCGCTTTACCGTCCACAAGAACGGCAGCATTTTCTTTTTCCCCTACCATGATTGTTGCCAAACGCATTTTTGACACCCCCTGTTATTTTGCTGAAAGCGACGTTTCAGATGATGTTGATTTTTTCACATAGGCCGTAATGAACAGTAACGCTAATACCCCTAATCCGATCAAATCTGTAAATAATCCAGGATAGATCAATAACAATGCTCCTATGCACGAAATGATGCGTAACCAAGCCGGCACACGTTCATTGATGTACCCTTCTACCGTAACCGATAACAAGAATACACCTAATAAGGAGGTGACGCCAATGAGCAAGACTGTAGTGAATGTGGCATCTAACATGAGCATTTCCGGTGAAAACACAAACATGAACGGAACGATGAAGCCTGCGATCGCAAGCACCATTGCCTGTACACCTGTCTTGTTCGGATTCCCGCCGCTGATCCCTGCTCCCGCAAAGGCGGCAAGTGCAACAGGTGGTGTGATGTTAGCAAAAATACCGAAATAGAAAACGAACATGTGTGCAACGAATACAGCATTCGCCGTATTACCGGTAAGTTCCTGGAACAACGGTAATTGTAAAAGGATCGGTGCGGCCATCGTACTTGTGATGATATAGGTCGGGATGCTTGGAAGCCCCATTCCTAAGATGATTGACGTGATCATCGTCAATACAAGCGTGATCAACAACTGGATAAGCGGGCTGTTGACAGCTGAACCGATACTGACAATGCTGTTTGCAATCTCTAGGGCAACCCCTGTAAGAGAGGCGATACCGACGACAATACCTACTGCACCACAAGCAAGTGCTACAGGAATCGTCGTTCTTGCCCCATTTTCGAGAGCTTCTGCACAATCCTTGATATCCACTTCCTCTGCTTCAATTTTTAACACCTTACGCCAAATATTGATTGCAGCAGGAATGGCAATGATGAGCACGAGCTCCCACCAGTCACTGCGCAATGAACCGCCTGTCAATGCAGGTCCGAAGATCAATGCGAACGAAACGGCTGACATGATTGCTAGCATCCTGGTTGAGCCGGCGATAATGACTGTCGCAATGATCGACCAGAATGCAGCGAAGAACGGAGTCTTCCCTGAGAAAAGCAAATACAAAAGAATGAACATCGGGATTAACAGATGCCCGCGTTCCACCATGACTTCCTTGAACCTCGGCAGCTGCGCTTTAGGGATACCTTTCAATCCTCGCTTTGATGCACGGAAATGGACCTGAAGCAGAATACCGATGTAAAAGAGCAATGCAGGAATGATACCTGCTAAGATGACCTTCGTATAAGGAATGTTGAGATTTTCAGCCATGATGAAGGCTGCTGCTCCCATGATCGGCGGCAAGATTTGCCCTCCGACACTGGCTGCTGCTTCAACAGCCCCTGCAAACTCTCTTTTATACCCGATCTTCTTCATTAATGGAATGGTGAAGGTCCCTGTCGTAACGACGTTGGCGATTGCAGAACCGTTGATCGAGCCTAAGAACCCGCTCGCAAGGACAGCCACTTTTGCTGGCCCGCCTTTCGTATGGCCTGCAACTGCTAATGCCATATCATTGAATAGTTGACCCATTCCAGACTTCCCGAGAAATGCCCCGAATAAAATGAAAAGGATGATATAAGAAGCCGAAACACCAATCGCCGTCCCTAAAATCCCTTCAGTTATATAAACGAGTTGAGCGATAATCTGTTTCGAGACGTTCAGAACAACCGGGCTGGTCAATTCAGGATAGATGGATAGCTTTACATGGAATCCGTATGCCAGGAATCCGAGTCCTAAGATGACGAGTCCCCATCCAGTCACACGGCGTGTCAGCTCCAACAAAAGAATGATCGCCAAAACACCGACATAAAAATCCGTGTCATTGATCCGCCCGCCAGTCTGGATGATCCGTTCTGCTGTCATCAACATATAGATCCCGACAAACATGGAAAGCCCAGCTGTAATGTAGTCAATAATCGGTACTGTTCCCTTCCCTTTCTTCTTCAAGACCGGATATAAGAGGAACCCGATTGTCATCAATGTATAAAGATGGATGCTCCGTTGCTTGACGTCTACGAGTGCACCCGCATATGACGTGTATAAATGGAAAATGGATAAGGTAACGGCTGCAATCGTAATGAACCATAATACCGGTTTAGCTATAGAGGTCCTGACGTTGCTTTCCCGGTCGTATTTTTCGACCACATCTTTCATTTCTTCTGCCATGATCTCACCTCACAATGAATAGTAGTTTTTGCGACAATGCTTGTATGGATGGCATGGTTTTGGTTTCAATGGTATATGCTGTACCGGGCTGGTTCATCTCGATCGTATTTCCATCAATTATGAACTTGTGCCCTGTCGTTTTTCCAGTGCGAATACGCAGCTCTTTCCCGATTTCACGATTGATCCCGACCATATACACCCAGCCATCTTTTATATACGTATCATTACCTGCATTGCTCGGAACACCTGCCCCGAAGGTTTTAAATCTCGTTCCATCAATATAAATCAGGTTCTCTTTCACTTGGAAAAATTCTTCCCATAATTCCTTCTCAACCGAGTGACGCCATTGGATCGTAAACGAACTTCCTGCTGCAGCTGGTTGAATGACCTTGATATCGGTATCTGTTTTGAGGATCAGGTATGGTTTTGGAATAAACGAAAGCGCGATCCCGATGATAATCGCCGCCATCAAAAGGTATCGAAGCCTCATGGTAAAAAAAGGGCACCTCCCTGATGCCCTTTTTCCTCGACTTATTCAGTGATGCCTTGTTCTTCATAGAATTTCTTCGCTCCAGGGTGCAAGTCGACGATCAGCCCTTTCGCAATTTCATCCCGGTCAAGCTGCTTCAATGCGCCTACTGCAACTCCATCGGTACCGAGATATTCGTAATAACGTTTCGTCAAATCATAAACAAGGTCTTCACTCAAGTCTGGTGGAACGATGATCATGTTTTGGATTCCGACTGTCTTCACTTCTTCATCCAAACCATACGCTGCTTCATTACCAGCTTCGATTGTGAATTCCTTATAGAAAGGATACTTGTCCATCAATTTCGTTGCTAAATCATCTTTAATTTCAACAAAATTCACGTCTGTCTGTTGCATGAGGTCTGTAATGTTGCTGTTCGGAACTCCTGATGTGAAGAAGGCTGCATCCAGGCTGCCGTTCTTCATTTCCTGGACACTGTCCGCATAACCTGTATGTGTCACTTTTGAAAGGTCATCATACGTTATTCCAGCTGCTTCAAGTACTTTCTTCGCACTTTGTTCAACACCGGAGCCTACTTGTCCAACACCGACTTTTTTACCTTTCAGATCTTCGATTGTTTCGATGTTACTGCCTTTTAATGCCACAACCTGGACAACGTTTTGGTACATACCTGCCATAGCTGTGATTTGGACTTTGTTCCCTTCAAACTGTCCTTCTCCGTTAATCGCTTCATAACCGACATCACTCATGATGATGGACATCTGATTAAGACCGTCCTGGATGTTTTGTATATTCGCGACGGATGCACCTGTCGATTCGACGGTTACATTCGAGACAAGGTCACTTTCTTCAAAAATCGGCTTCAATGCCCCCCCAATCGGATAATAGACACCAGATGTACCACCTGTTCCAAATACGATGGATTGAGCTTCTCCTGAACCGCCGTCAGATCCACCTTCTCCTCCTGAAGAACCATTGCTGCATGCGGCTATCAACATTGAGAGTGCGAGTATGAACATAAATATGAGTTTTCTTTTCACGTGTGTTCCCTCCCCAAATAATTAATATATACATGATATCGTTTTCATTGATATTTTTGAATGTTTAGAACATATTGGACATTTTGGTCATTTTGGTCATGGGGAAATTAAGCCTTTTTTGGGGTTGTTTCTTTGTTTTTGTAGATGATTCCGTTATTTTGTAGATTATTTTTCATTTTTGTAGATTGCTCCCTCTCCATCGTAGAAAAAACGTTCGATGAGCTATAATGAACACAACAAAGTGGTAACACTATACATAGAAAGGGGCTAGCTCTATGTTGATTTTAATACGTAACGGAGAAGTTTACGCTCCAGAATATCTTGGTCAAAAAGATATTTTGATCGTGAATGATAAAATTGGATTTGTCGAAGATCACATTGAAGTGCCAGAGGGTTTCTTTTCCCAACAGATCCAGGTAATCGAGGCAGATGGTAAAATTGCCGTACCCGGCTTCATCGACTCACATGTCCATATCATCGGTGGTGGGGGTGAAGGAAGCTTTAAAACACGTACACCTGAAATAAAGCTGACGGATGCCACTTTAGCAGGGATCACAACATTGATTGGGGTCATCGGTACTGATGGAACGACACGGACGATGACCAGTCTTGTAGCCAAGGCTAAAGCACTTGAAGAGGAAGGGATCACCTGTTTTGTCCAAACCGGATCCTATCAAGTCCCTGTCAAAACTCTGACTGGTAGAATCGAAGACGATATCATCCTTGTGGATAGGATCATCGGGGCTGGTGAAATCGCGATCGCTGACCACCGTTCATCACAACCGACTGTGGAAGAATTGGCAAAGATCGGGGCTGCTGCACGGAACGGCGGTATTTTATCCGGGAAAGCGGGTATCGTCAACGTCCATATAGGTGACAGCAAGGATTGCTTGAAGCTTCTTGAGGAAGTCGTCGAGCGTACAGACCTGCCGATCAAACAGTTCTATCCCACCCATATCAACCGGAATCCGCATGTGTTCAAAGCCGGGATCAAATATGCGAAAAAAGGCGGGTATGTCGACTTTACGACAAGTACCATCCCTCAATTTCTTCATGAGGGAGAGATCAGATGCAGCAGAGGACTGAAACGGATGCTTGATGAAGGGGTTCCGATCGAGCAGATCACCTTCACATCAGATGCCCAAGGGAGCCTGCCGGATTTCAGTCCTGATGGCGAACTGAAAGGGCTCAAAATAGGAAAAGTATCAAGCTTGTTCGCGGCTGCCCAGGAGGCAGTCCTAAAAGAGGGTATCCCATTGGAGACTGCGCTCAAAGTGATCACTTCAAATCCAGCACAGATCCTCAAGTTGAAAGGTAAAGGGTTGATTGGGGCTGGCTTTGATGGTGATATCGTCCTTTTGGACAAAGAATCACTTGAAATAAGGGACGTATTTGCAAAAGGGAAAATGATGGTGGAAGAGCGAAAAGCGATTGTAAAAGGGACATTTGAATAAGAAAAGCGTAAACGCCCTGATCAGCCACGAAGGTCACTGGAAGTCCGATGAGGAGGCTGTGGCCGCCGCAGGAGGACTGAAGGTGCGTTTACAAACGTTTTATACCTTCTGTTCTTGTTAAAGGGTGAATACTCATATATTCATGAATCTAGCTTATAAAACCAGAATTCGGCTTATATATGAAAAGGGAATGCCAAAAACAAAAAGGGGCTGTCCCATTAGTGTCTGACTCTCACCGTCCCTAGCAACATTTTGAGAAAAAGTGTGTTTTTGAAACAAAATGTTGTGTGGTGGTGTCTGACACTATTGTTTTGGGACAGCCCCTTTTAAGTCCTTATTTTTCTGTCCCGAAGACGATGTCATTTTGTTTTCTGGCCGTTTCCGTGATTCTCAATACAGCCCGACTTAAATCGGTCAGCTTATGATAGGCTTCCAGGTCATTTTCTTCTATTATCTTTGCAAAGGTTTCAATTTCATAAATCATGTCGTTTTCATTCAGCGCTTCTCCAAGTTTTTCGCTCTTTTTGGTTTTGCGATCAACCAATGAAATCTTATTGATCGGAGCAACATGGTCCAGTACGAGCGACACTTGCTCACCGTGGATTTCTGATGGAGTGAACGAATGAGCAATCTTTGAACATAAAACGGTACAAATGAATCCGTCATATTCCATGACCAGAGTCCCGCTTCCGTCAACCCCGCTTTCCAGCATGACAGGGTGATAGGAAACCTTTTCAGGCTCTCCGAATACGTATACCGCTAAACTGACCGGATAAACGCCAAGATCGACCAACGTTCCTCCCGAAAAATCGGTTGAAAAGATATTTGGCCTCTCTCCTTCTAAGAACCGGTCATACCGTGAAGAGTATTGGATGTAATGGAAGACCGCACTTCGAAGTTTTCCAGCCTTATCTACCTGCTCCTTCAGAAGTTTGGCGTTTGGCGAGTGGATATTCCGCATCGCCTCAAATAAAAAAACACCATTTTCTTCAGCAACTTGATAGGCATCTTCCAACTCAGCTGTATTCGAGAAAATCGGTTTTTCACAAATGACATGCTTTTTGTGTCGTAAAAAAAGCTTCGCATGCCCGTAATGATGGGAGTTGGGGGATGCAAGATAGACTGCATCGATCTCCTCGCTTGCTGCCATCTCTTCCAAATCGTCATAAATCTGGGAGGCATCGTATTTATCGCTTATTTTTCTCGCATTTTCAATCGATCTTGAGTAAACCGCCGTCAATTTCATTTTCCCGCTTTCCTTCGCCGCTTCGATAAAGGATTCCGTAATCCAGCTTGTCCCGACCGTTCCAAATTTCATCATCATATTATGTACACCGCCTTTTCAGAGTTACTACAAGAATACTAATTGTCGATGTCAGTTTCGATTCATTTGCATCTTTTTGATGACATTTTTCGGTGCTGTCCGAAAGTAGGCCTCCGGATGATAGTCTTAGATTGCTTTTCAGTCCATCTTCTCAAGTGGAAAAGTAGTCCAGCCATGCTGGCCGATATAAGGGGATTTTTATAACCAGTTGTTGGATCAACATTTCCTGAGTGGTTTTCAATGTTTTGATCGATAGCGAAGGATTCGATTTATCTCCTCCTAATATGACGAAAGGTTTGTCTTTTACCCGTAAAGAGGTATGTCCGAATCTATCCACTTCTCTTCGACCATGGGGAAACGATGACAAATCTTTTTTATATTTCATAAAGTTCATCATATGGACCTTTCATTGTTCATACCTCACTTTTCCTACTAGCCGATACCGGTTGATCGGCCTGCCTACACCACCGTATTGAACATCGAGTTCAACTTTTCCTCTCTTGCCTAAATAGTCTAGATACCGACGGGCTGTCACCCTCGCAATTCCGACTCCATCAGCGGTCTCTTCTGCAGAAAGTGAAGTTTCCTGATTGCTCAAATACCGCAGGATCTGCTTAAGTGTCTGCTGGTTCAGTCCTTTCGGCAGATCTCCTTCATCCTTGCTACTGTATACAGGAATATCATCCGTCGTCTTAATCAATCGATCGAGATCTTCTTGTCCCATTTTACCCTCTTCAGAAAACGCAGTGTGTAATGCCTTGTATTTCTCCAAGGCTTTCTGGATACGGGTGAACTTGAAGGGCTTGATGATGTAATCGATCGCTCCATTCAACAGCATAGTCCGAATCGTATCTTTATCATTCGCCGCTGTGATCACAAGAACATCAATGCCCAGCTGTAATGCGCGCAGCTCTCCCATCAGCTCCAGGCCATCCTTTTCGGGCATATAGATATCAAGTATGATCAATTCTGGTTTCAGTGAACGTGCAAGTTCAAGTCCTTCTTTTCCATTGCTGGAAGAAGCGATCACCTGGAAGCCTTCGACACGTTCAATAAATTGACGATTGACCTCTCGGACCATAGGATCATCTTCGATCAATAATACTTTAATGTCCGGATATTTGTTCATGTGCGATTCCTCCTGGTCTCATCGGAAATGACAGTTCGATACTTGTCCCTTCCTGAGGGATGGTTTTCACACGTGCAGAGCCTTCCCCTTTTTCGAGCACATTTCTAACGAGGTATAGACCGATCCCCCAGCCTTTGCTTCCTTTTGTCGTGTATCCTTTCGTAAACATGGCTACCTGGTCATCTTCTGTCATCCCTTTGCCATTATCTTCAACAGATACATAGAGATGATCATCCGACTGTTCAATATGGATCTCGATCAACTTCATATCCTGTTCTACACCAACAAAAGCGTCAAAGGCGTTTTCAATCAGATTCCCTAATACGAGAACAAAATCATGCCGGTCAAGGAGTCCTGGAAACCTTTTCAAGCGGCTCTCCGGAGTGATTGTCAATTCGATGTCGAGCTCTTTTGCCCGGCTTTTTTTACTTAATAAGAGGCCTGCAATGCTTTCGTCATGGATTTGTCTTGATAAAAATTTCGTCAGCGCTTGTTGTTCTTCCTGATTTTCAAATAAGAATTCGAGCGCTTTGTCATTTTCGTTCAACTGGATGAGTCCTGCAATTGTATGAAGGCGGTTCATATGCTCATGGTTCTGGACACGGAGCGCCTCGACAAACGCTTTGACACCTGTAAGCTCTTCTGCCATTGAAGTCACTTCTGTACGATCCTGGAAAACTTCTACCGCTCCCACGATTTCCCCTTCGACTAAAATCGGTACCCTGCTGCTCATGATGATGTTCTCATTGATCTTCATCTCTTCCTTGTACACACTAGCTCCATTTATCAGGACATCGCCAAGTTTGGATTCAGGGATGATTTTTTCGATTTGTTTCCCTGCAACCTCCTTTTGCAGGTTCAGGATCCGTTTCGCTTTATCGTTGAATACGGTGATTCTGCCATCGCGGTCGATCGCAATGATCCCTTCGTTCATGGCCTGGAGTGTAGCAGTCCGCTCTTTTAATAACCTTACAATCTCGTAGGGCTCGAGTTGGAAAGTTTCCTGTTTCAAATGCCTCGCTAGTAACCATGACCCGATGATTCCGAATAGTAAGGTCAGGAGGGCAATGATCAAGATCTGATGCTTTAACTCTCCCAGAACTTCCCACAGAGTAGGTTGGATGATGCCGACGACAACTGTCCCGACCTGTTCCTTCTGCTCATTCATGATCGGCACGAACGCTCTTACTGCTGTTCCTAGCTCTCCCTTCGCCTTGGACGTGTAGCTATGTTCTGCAAAAGCCGGTCCCTCGTCCTTACCTGATGATAATGTGCCAAGTATATCCTCATTCGGATGGGAATAACGGATACGATTCATATCAAGGACGACGATATAATCAGCGTTATTGATTGTGCGGATCCGCTCAACAATCGGGTTGATCTCGATCCACCCTCTGGATTCCACCACCCCCGATTGTACTTCAGGGAGGTTGGCGACTGTCCTTGCAGTCAGTAAGGAACGATGACCGAGGTCCCTTTCTTTCATCTCATAAATGTTCCCTGTCAGAATGATTCCGCCTATGAGTAATGAAAACAGGACGATGCCAAATGATAGAATTGTAATCTTCCAACGAATCGGTAAACGTTGTAATGACACCGCCCTCACCCTCTCTGGTAATTTATCATTATTGTACCATGAGAAAACCATTGTGATACACTATGGTAAAGGATTCTCGGAGGTGAGGCGTGATGAGGACAGTCATGTGGGTCGTAATTTTGGTTACAGTCGGAATCGTGACGGCTGTCTTCGTCGGCTTCGATTTTTCCGGTTCTGCCGGAACACCCGAATTTGATGATGAACAGAGTGGTTTGAAGGATCGAATCACGATAAAATTCAGTCATGTTTATTCTGAGAATTCCCCGCAAGGACAAGCAGCAAGGTATTTTGCCAAACGGGTAGAAGAAAAGACTGATCGGCAAGCCGAAGTAGAAATTTATCCTAATGCCGTACTTTACAATGAAGAGGAACAGCTTCGTGCCTTGCGGGAAGGAAACGTGCAGATGATTGCACCTTCAACCTCTGAGCTCACATCGGAATATCCGCTATTCCAGGCGCTCGATCTCCCCTTTGTCTATACGAATCATGACTTGGTAAAAGAAGCCTATCAAGGAAAGATCGGAACTCGTCTTTTAAAGGAAACTGATGATGATCGTATGAAGGGAATGGATTTTTGGTTCGGCGGCTATAAACAGATGACGACGGACAAGAAGTTCGTTAAATACCCTTCCGATTTTAAACGAATGCATTTCGGAATCATGGAAAGCCCCATCATCAAAGCTCAATTCAACATTTTCGGGGCGAGTACCAGTGTAATGAACTTCAACAGGCTTTACCGTGACCTTGAAGTCAATTTTATTGAAGGACAAGAAAACACGGTGTCTAATATATACACAAGAAAGCTTTACCATGTGCAAGATTATCTTACCGTAAGCAACCACGCCATCATGAGCAATATCATTTTGATCAATAAAGACACATGGAAGGGCTTACCTCAAAATATACAAACAGACATAAATGGGGCGATGAGCGAAACGACGGATTGGATCAGCCGTCACGCCATCGAAATCAATGACAGGCAGATCAGGCAATTGAAGCGTGATGAAGCGATTGCAATACATCTGTTGACCAAAAATGAACGAAAAGCATGGATGGAAACGCTCACTCCCATCTATTCCAATCTTGAACCTGTCATAGGGAAAGAATTGGTGGATGAAATCGATCGAATACGAACCCAATAGGAGGAAAAGAAAAATGCCAAATACGAAGATGCTTGCAGGACATGCACGGTTGCCGAATGGTATGGCGGTCAGTGATTTACATGAAACGTTGACCGTTACGATCGAGGTCGATCACAATTATGGCGTGATTGTATGGGCAGACTGTACCCTCGCAACCGATCATGCCCAATCATACTTGGGGAATTTGTTGAAAGGCTTCAGTCTCCGTGATGGAATTCAACTAATTGAAAAGGAAATTGAAAATCATTATTACGGAAAAGCGAAGTCCGCACTCCTTGCCGCTGTCCGCGATGCTTATAAACAATATCAAACCCCTCATGTCGTAAAATAATTCCATGATTCAAAAAAATGGGTTTTAGCTAAGCTTAAGCGCAGGTTGAACCCTATTGGGAAAAATCGAAAATATTCCTTGACAATGGTCAATTCTGGTCTTAAGATAAAAGAACAATCACCTGGAGAAAGGTATCCCCTTTCCCGTTCGGTGAATTCGACGACAAATGAACATGTTCAAACCACTGAAAAATCTATCGGACTTTCTCATCCGGAAGCCGAACGTAGATCGAGCCAGTGATATCTTCCACTTGGAGATATTACTGGCTTTTTTTGATGCATCACCCTATCACTGGCGGGAACGCCCAAAATTTCAAGGAGGAACTGATATGAATATGGTGAAATCTGATTTAGTGAAGTCTTTTGAGCATTTTAGTGTAGTCCAACACCCGCAATCGAAGCGTCTTTTACACATCGAACTGAAGGATGAAGCAGTGGCTGCCTTTTTGGAAAAACATCGTAATACGATTCCACAACAATTCGAGTATATCCCTTACATGCGTTATGTCATAGCAAATGATTTAAGAAAGGTATTTGGTGAGGAGTTTTCAAAAATGATCAATGAGGTGCTTCATGATCGTGAATTCGGCGGTTTCACACTGGGAATCGGAAAGGTTACGTCCTCAGATGAAGATTACGTAAAATTCTCCACAGCCATCACCCATCTGATCGGCGGCGTCAACTTTGATGCAATGTCAGGAAAATATTACGCTCGTTTCACAGTAAAAGATACGGACAATAGTGACTCTTACCTGCGGCAGGCCTATCGCTTGTTCACCCTCCATACAGACGGGACATTCGTCGATGAGCCATGTGACTGGCTCTTGATGATGAAGTTCGCGGAAGAAAATGCAGCGGGGGGAGAATCACGACTTTTACACCTGGATGATTGGGAAGACCTTGACTACTATGCAAACCATCCTGTCGCATCTACAAAAATACCATACAAATCCCCAGCAAGTAAAAATGTCAGCAATACCGTTTACAACGATACTTTTTATGAGCATAACGGGAAAACCTGCATCCAGTTCATCGATCAGTTTGCGTACCCTGATACAATAGAACAAGCGGAATATTTGAAGTCGATGTCTGAATCAATGGAGAGCAGTTCAGCTGTAGTCGAACTGGAGCTTCCTGTAGGTAGTCTCGTCGTATTGAATAACACGTTCTGGCTGCATGGAAGAGCAGCATTTGAAAAACACCCCGACCTGCATCGTGAGCTATTGCGCCAACGGGGCTATTTTAAAAAAGTATAAGGTTGCTCTAAGCGAAATCAACAATATAGAACGGAGGTAAACTTATGTATGATGTCATGATCATCGGTGGTGGAATCGTCGGTCTTTCTACTGCCTATGCCCTGACCGAGCACAATCCGTCATTGAAAATCGCTGTGCTCGAAAAGGAGAACAGCTGGGCAAAACATCAGACCGGGCATAACAGTGGCGTCATCCACTCCGGTATCTATTATAAACCAGGCAGTCTGAAGGCTCGATTTGCTAAGGATGGTGGTCGTAAGCTCGCAGCATTCTGTGACCAATATGAGATTTCGTATGAACAATGCGGGAAATTGATCGTTGCGACTGATGAAAAAGAACTGGATGCCATGCAAAATCTTTATGAACGAGGCTTTAAGAACGGATTGGACATTACGTTGTTGGACCAGGCGGAATTGAAAGAAGAAGAACCGTATGTGAACGGCATTAAAGCGATAAAAGTACCTCAAGCAGGGATCATCGATTATGTAGGCGTATGCTCGGCGATCGTATCGGTTTTGGAAAATCGTGGCGCAGATCTCTTCTTGAGTACTGAAGCAAATGATATCAACGAAAGTGCAAACGAAGTTACGGTAGAAACAGCTTCCTACACTTACAGGACGAAACATCTGGTCAATTGCTGCGGCTTGCAAAGCGATCGTGTGGCGAAACGCAGCGGGCAGGACCCTGATCTGAAAATTGTACCGTTCCGCGGAGAGTACTTTGAACTGAAGCCTGAAAAAGAATTTCTCGTAAAAAACCTGATTTATCCTGTGCCCAATCCTGACTTCCCTTTCCTCGGCGTTCATTTTACACGGATGATCGGCGGTGGCGTGGAAGCTGGTCCAAATGCTGTCCTAGGTTTTAAAAGAGAGGGTTACCGTAAGCGCGACATCTCCTTGAAGGATTTATCCGAAACGTTGACCTATCCTGGCTTTTGGAAGCTGGCTTCAAGCTATTGGAGGGAAGGACTGGATGAAATGGTCCGTTCTTTCAATAAAGGGGCTTTTGTTCGCAGCTTACAACGCTTGATTCCGTCCATTGAAGCTGACGACCTGAAGCCGGCACCTGCTGGAATCCGCGCGCAAGCTTTGAAATCGGACGGATCGCTTGTAGATGACTTTTTTCTAGTCCATAGCAAAAGAAGCACCCATGTCTGCAACGCCCCGTCCCCTGCTGCGACAGCTTGTTTTCCGATCGGTGAACACATCGCAAAATCACTGGATATCGAACAACCTATTAAAATTTCAACATCCTGATCATAAACGGCCCGGTTGGAGTAAAATCCAATTGAGGCCGTTTTTTGAGGTAATTTTCGAGTTGTCGAGATAATTTCAAATTTATAGCGTTTCCCCTCTTAGTTGTTGAGATAAATCATAAATATGATAGGCTGCCCGATTTGAAAGACCCTTTTGAATAGGAAAAAGCGATTTTTTTGGCCCCATTGGAGCATTATGAGACCCTAAAAACACCAATTTTACGAGTTGGTGTTTGGCCAGTACGCTTCAGCATGTTGATAGTGCCCATATGTAACGCTTTATGATTTATATGGAAAAGAAACATTTCGCCTAACGTTTTCATGTGGAAAAATCCCCCATTCAATGGCTTTTCCAATTTCCCTTTGCGCACCTCGATGATTTCATCCGGCTAACTTTTCAAATGTAACAGCATTTCATCATAAGGTGGTGGTTGCCCCTTCCAACCAGCAGGGCTGCTTTCCCTAGGGAACATCAGATGATATTGAAGCGGCATCCTTCTTTCCATTCCAAGTGTAGAAAAGACTGCGTGATCCCATCCTACCAATATATGTCCCATATTCCAGCGAATATTGTTCCTGTGATGTTCAGGGATATAGCCAAGAACCTCTTCTGTCAAACCCTCCACTGAGTTGACTGTCCAACTACGCCACATCCTGAACTATCCTTAAATTTATTCTTCGTCCTTGAAAATGGTTTTAGGTTTAATCGTATACTTTGCCGTGTACAACAGAAATCCTTTTAATCGAATGAAATTCAGCATGTTGGTTATACCAATTGTAGTGATGAAAATGAGGGATCCATTATGATGACGATGGTGTGGCTATTAAAATCGCTATATCGTGAATTTTTCGATCGTAAAATCTACGACCTTGCAGCTCAGATGTCGTACTATTTCCTATTGTCCCTTTTCCCATTCCTCATTGTCGTATTCACAATGGTCGGGCACATACCGATAGACACCATATCAGTTTTGGATATGGTCGAACCGTACGCACCCGAACAGACGATTCACTTCTTAAGACATACACTGAATGGCATTTTCGCTAACCAGGAAAAGAATTTATTGACTTTTGGATTCATCGCTTCTATCTGGCTTTCATCCTTTGCAATCCAATCCTTTTCACGGATTTTAAACGAAAGCTACCCCCAACGTACAAAAAGCTCTTTCCTTGTTCAATTACTTGAAGGATTATTGTTGACCATCGCTTTCATCAGTGTGGTCGTCATCTCAGTCCTGGTACCCGTAGCCGAACGGTTTGTACTCAGTTCCCTTAACGAAGATGCCTGGTTATTTGCATTCATTATCAAGTTCTGGAACCCGTTTAAATGGATTGTCGGAAGTTTTGTCTTATTCTGTTTCTTTTATGTCCTCTATCAATTTGTCCCGAAAGCAAGGCTTAAATTTATTGAAGTACTGCCTGGGGCTGTGTTCTCAACCATTATATGGCAGCTTATTTCGTTAGGCTTTTCGTTCTATGTTCGATACAGCCAATATTCGATCATTTATGGCAATGTCAAAACCATCATCATTTTGATGATCTGGCTTTATTTGACAGCGCAGACGTTGATCCTCGGGGGAACCATCAATGCACTTTTATTTAGAAAAAAGTACAATTTGGATTGAAAAAAATTGTAGTATTTTGTATGGTGAAAATATGGAATTTAATTGAATGGGGGATTGGATGTTTCGAAAAATCACTTTTTTGATCTCATTTGTTTTCTGCCTGGCCAGTCTTTACCATTATGTCGATCAGATCTTCCTGGACTCGGATGACGTTATACCGGAACGTATTACCTTTCATCAAAATACATATATAAGTACAGACTTTTACATACAGACGGAAGCGTCACGCCCGAAGCCTGATTTCTTACCTACAGGGTTTACAGTAGATGGTGAGGAATATGGTGATTTGAATGGCGGATGGGTCTTTCAAAACCCTAAGACAGATGAAATTTTCATCATGGACAAGGAATCGAATCCAACAAGATACCTACTCTTATGAAAAGAAATAAGGATTGCGCGGTAAAGGTTAACGGATTTTGTTTTGAGGTCCAAACGTAGTTAGCAGCCTGGATCGTCCCTTCGTATTATAAGGTCAACCAGTCCTTTAAAGTGTACCTTTTATAAAGGACTGGTTGACCTTTTTTTAAAAAGGAAAGCTGAAAATCATTGTATCGAAACCCTTTTACGGAATAACTCCGACGCGAAATAATGGTCATTTCTCCAGGGACGGAACGGATTAGAGTCTATCGAGCCAATTATTCACTAATGTCTCGAACATATCTGGTTGCTCAATCTGCAGGTTATGACCTGCCATGTCCATTATAGCAAAGGTTGCCCTTGGAAATTTATCAATCAATTGCAACGCATCTTTAAACCCAACAATATGATCCTGCCGACCAGTAATGATTAACGCAGGGTGCTCAAACGGTGGAGTTTGATCATCGACATCAAAAGTAAAACCATAACCGTTTTGACGAATATGATCCAAAAAATCACTATCAGCCTTTCCGGAAGGAATTAAGATTTCCTCACGAAATCTTTTCCATTCTGATTTACCTTGGATGACGGCCATGGATTCAAACTCAGCAGCATCTTCTGATGGCAATCGGGATATGAGATTTGTGTCTTTTTTCAAAATTTGCTGCTCCGGGAGATCTCTTTTATCGTTATCCAGAACAATGCCTGGAGCAAAAAGCATCATACCGTGGACGAGATTACTACGAAAATAAGGGATGCCACGAGCAATATATCCTCCATATGAATATCCACAAACCAGAAATGGTTCATTTGGAATGATCTGATCTATAAACTCCAAGATAGCTTTTAACATATCATCCGAATTTTGAATGGTTTCTAGTGACTTCGAACCACCCATTCCAGGCAAATCTATATATATCCTTTTCCATCCACTCCGTTTCTTGAATACTGGCTCCAAGCAGTTTAACATTACCTGATGATCCAAAGACCAACCATGTAACATAACGATCGGGTACCCTTCTCCAACTACCTTATAATTGATTGACACCCACTACACTTCCTTTTATGTAATTTGTTTAGTTTTATGCTGAATAACGATTAGAAATGAAATAGGATAGTATGATGCTCGTGTTCTGTAAACATCGCTACCCCGTTTCAATATCAAGACCCGGCTTCTTCCTTTCTCTCCCGGATTGCTGCATGTTCAAGGGTCTCACCTTCTTCGCCAGCACCACCTGGAAGGCTCCAATAACAAGTGTTCATTCCCATGTCTATTTTTAACCATTAAAATTCTTTCACCTGTATCATCAAATGTATTACAGAAGCCACATCTACGCTTTTCATAAAATTCCCCCTATGTATTCCATAATAATGAAGTTGACCCATTCATTAATTTCGAGCCAACTTCACGATTTCCTTTTTCTATTTAAAGGTATGATATTACACTTCGACCTCAAGCTGCTGAGAAAAGTTCCCCTTCCCGTACCCAATAAGGACAACATACAACAGCTGAGTCTCAAAGAATTATGGAAAGAAGGAGGACTTTCGTATTGAAACAACCCGTAATCTACAAAACCATTCTATTCTCCTTGATCGGGGATGGTGGGCATTTAAACTGTCGACTTTCTATTTCAACTCCTCCTTCGTTCCGTTAATATTGGAATATTGATGAATATGGTGGGAATAGGGTCGATTCTGACCATTTACTAGATAAACTGATTTAAAGCGATTCAATAAGGTTAGGTGATAACTAGTGAAGTGAGGTTAACCGGGTTGGGCTTTACAGGGGTTAGTTGCTGAAGTCAACTATTATACATCTGCTTGTTGGATTAGGGACGGTATTTGGATCGTCGCCTTTAGCTTCGCTCTACAAAAAGATCTCAAAAGAAATGGTCGGGTGTGTGTTAGGAAAAGTGTAGACTTGTTTCACTGGAAAAGCAAAAACATATTACTAGGGGTGTTTTGTATGGCTTTTAAAGGGGTAGTGCTGGGGAATCAGGCCACACTGGGTCGGATTCATCGATAGATGAACTCTCCCCCTATGAGGTTTTACCCTCGCCTCCGCCATCATAAGCTTGTCCTCCTAATAGAACTCCTAGGACCATCACTCCACAACCGGCCAGAAGAACCATTTTTTGAAACCATTTCGTCATAAAGCACCTCCAAAATAATTGAATATTTTTATATTTTTATAATGATTTTAATATTTTAAATTGTCAATCCCTTTTTGAATAATATATTTAATTATTTAAAAATTCTTTCAATAAATTTACATTATGGTAAAATGAAATTGGGAGGCGATTTATTTGGAAAGTAGTGTCGGACTAAGGATTAAAAGGTTGAGGAAAGATTTAGGACTTACCCAGGGGGATTTAGCTGGGGATCAATTAAGCCGTGCCATGTTAAGCCTTATTGAACGAGATTTGACTACCCCCTCCCTCCGGACGATTGAATACTTATCTCACAAGCTAGGTGTTTCCGTTGGTGACCTGCTAGGGGAAATCAAAGACACTTCCGTTTCATCAACCACTTCAGAGGACATCAAGAAATCACTTAATATTTGTACAACGCTTTACAAAGTCAAGAAATATAAGGAAGCGGAAACTCGGTTGAAAGAACTCATCACGATTGAACATGTCCCCTTCCCTGAAAAATGGCTGGCCCATAAACTGCTTGGCCAAATATATGAAAAGCTGGATGAAGATGAAAAAGCGCTGATCCACTTCAAGGAATCCCTCTTTTATTTATCTTCTACAGATACGAATGAAATTGTAGAGGTCTATTATTACAAGACTTTATCCAATCGAAAGCTTGGAAATTATAAAGATGGGATTGCGGCTGCCCTCAATGCTGTTGTACTTATCGAATCCTATCACACAGAGGTAGACAGTCTTCTTCAAATCAAACTTCTATATAACCTCGCCCTTTGTTATTGCCGTGTAAAAGAGTTTCAAAAAGGGCTTGATGTAATCAATAAAGCGATCGGAATCATGGAAGTGAATGAAGTCACTTATTCAAACGGACATTTTTATATGTTGAAAGGTCTGGCAGAATTGTATATGAACAAGTTTGCAGAAGGGATCGTATCGACAAGAGGAGCGATTAAATACTTGAACCTCCATGAACAGCCAGAAAGATATCTCGGCTCAAGAATCAATTTAGGGATTCTTTTACGAAAACACAACAAAATCGATGAGTCATTGAGGGAACTCCATGAATGTCTGGATGAAGCTTTAAAAGCAGATGTACCACGGATAACGGTGAATAATTACTATGAGCTTGCCCTGTCCTATCTCTACATGGAGGACATGAAACAAGCCGAATATTTTGCTAAATGTGGTTTAGCCCTCGTCAAACCAAGATCCCATTTGCATGGTCAATGCCATTATGTACTTGGTAAAGTATTGATGAAACTAGGAAACCATAAACAGGCACTAACAGAAATCACGAAATCCGAATTGATTTTCCAATCACAAAAAAACGAGTCATGGGAGGCACTGGTCATGTCCGAAAAAGCGATTTGCTATGCAAACCTGAATAAATATAAAAATGCTTTCCAATCTTCTCTGCTGGCAAACCAGATGTTGCTGAAACAAGACATGAGGCTCATAAGTACCGAAATTCCGGTAATGAGTTGATTCGTTCACCTTGAAGGAGGAATCAACCTGTGAACAGAGGTAGAAAAGTAGTCTATCGCGGTAGAACGTATATAGTGATATGGAGATATGATTCCGGATACCTTGAGATAAAGGGTGACTTCAGAACATACCTTGTTCACGAAAAAGACGTTAAATATGTAGGATAGACAAAAATCAGATATCATCAAGAAACATAAAAACGCCTTGGGGCTTATGACTCTGGGCGTTTGATGCTTATATACATCTGATTGTCATTTTAGGCCTCTTCTCCACCTGAATCAATACTACTATTTTTTACAGGATAAGCTTTATTCAGAGATGTCAATATTTGAATCTGTCGTTTGCTCCAGTGTATCTAATCGTTCTGTTTCCAATGTTCTAAATCGGAACAACAGTATGAGAAGAACAATATCCATGATCAGACCTACACCTATCAAAACAAGTCCTGCTCCGGTCCCGATATCACTGTCGAGATTCATAAGGAATGGTTGCATACAAGAAACGATCAACATTGCGATAATATAGACTTTGGAAGTCTTCTCCGTCTTTTTCAGCGTCTCTTCATCCCCAAACTTTTGAGCTAACTTGATCATTATTTGGAACACATAGAAGACGAGGATCAATTTCCCTATCCCTAAGGCACTCATATATAACTGCCACCCATCACTCGTAATTGCCCCGGTGATATCATCATTTGACTGCTGGACGAATATCGTCGGAAGTGAAAAGGCGAAAAGGATGATCGCTACTAGACGTGACCGATTCCTCATTTTATATTCTGACCATATCTTCTCAAGTGCAAGGTAAATGAAGAAGTATCCCAAAGGATCTGGCAGGATATCGAAAGCGATGATATGGATTTCAACCAATACAAATAAGAAACCCAGAAACATTTTTGTGAAGACCTGCTTCATCGATCCTCCCCTCCTTGCTGCTCTGAAATAAGTTCGTTTATATCTTTCTGATTTAAATGGGGCTCATCCCAAATGTGAAGCGGAATCTCGAAAGCTTCCCCCTCTGCTGAAGTCCCTTTGATCCGGATGTTGAATCTTAAATACATTTTGCTGTCTTGATCCACTTCCATATAAAAGCTTACCCAGTCGTCCTTTTCAATTTCAATTGGAAACTCGATATCCTGCATAGATGTGCCATTGACATTGCCCCATGGCATATTCAAATCTCCATGATGGTCTTCAGGATCTTTTTTCACAGGGGGATGATTTACTTTTGGAGCATTGATTTTCATTTCAACCAAACCTGGGAATTCATCTAATAACGGGATCTCGACCTCTTCAATCAAAAGCGCTTCTTTTGCTGACATTTCATATTTGCTGCGATGGTTACTGCTACTTCCACTCATTTTAAACTTAAATGGCGGCTTCTGGGGTAATTTCCCACTTAAATTCACATACCCGATATCCACAGCCTGGTCCAAGCCAGAACCAGCGTTGAAAGAAGGCGTAATTTCAGTAAACGACCATTCGTTGTCGCTTGCCCTTTCAATCGGAAGTTTGCCTTCATGAATCTCTACTCTGAAGGAACGTAATTGATGGTGGATGTACTCCTTTTTATAAACGGGGCCTTCGTGCTGGAACATGTAACCATCCCAGGATGAATAAAAATGGAGCCCATTTACAGAGATGCCATCCACCGTCCTTGTGTCCCCATTATTTGCAATATAATAAAACTCTAGAGGTGTCCTTTCCTCAATTGGAATCTCATAATAATGTTTAAGAAAAATAGGTTCAGACAATTGTTTAGATTGTAAATATGTATAATTCCCTGTCCATATGATAACGGCCGCTATGATCGCTACCCAAAAATACCTCTCGTTCAAAAAAATCCCCCCTATGAAACTCAACACCTGCACATTTTACCATATTTAGGTGAGAGGAAGGTTATACATAAAGAATTAGTAGATGGAATTTTACACTATTCAACAGATAATCAGGTATTTCACACTATTGCATTTTCACATCATTTCATTTATAGTTTGATTATTCAGAATAGTTTTATCGCATTCGATGATTATATTAAAAAGGAGGATGAAAAATGACTGATGTCCGACTGATTCCTTATAAAGTAGAAGAGATCATCGAAGAATTGACGCATATCCCTGAAGGTGTCCAGATGATTGAAGCTCCAGAATTATGGGACAAGGCTGACAAAGGTAAAGGGAACGTCGTTGCGATCATTGATACGGGTTGCCAAACTAACCATCCTGACTTAGAAGGGCGGGTGATTGGGGGCCGTAACTTTACAACTGACTATAATAGTGATCCAGACAATTATTTAGATAACAACGGACATGGCACTCACGTTGCTGGTACCATCGCTGCGATCGGAAGAGAAAACCGGATTGCAGGTGTTGCCCCGGAAACCAGCCTATTGATTTTGAAAGTATTGACCAAGCAAGGAAGCGGCAGGATGGAATGGATTGTCGATGCAATTCGCCATGCCGTTGACTGGACTGGGCCTGATGGAGAAAAAGTGAAGGTCATCTCCATGTCGCTTGGTGGTCCTCAAGGTACTGATGAATTACATGATGTAATCAAATATGCTGTCGACAATCATGTATGTGTCGTTTGCGCTGCGGGTAATGAAGGTGACAATCAAGAGGATACTGATGAATTCTCCTATCCAGGTGCTTATAATGAAGTCATCCAAGTCGGTGCAGTTGACTTCCAACGAAAAATTGCCCGGTTTACGAATACGAATGATGAAATCGATTTAGTTGCTCCCGGTGTCAATGTCTTATCAACATTTCCAGATAACAGGTATGCCAAGTTATCGGGAACCTCCATGTCAACGCCACATGTATCCGGTGCTTTGGCATTATTGAACACCCTTACGGCAAAGGAATTCGGGCGTTTCTTGACTGAACCTGAGTTGTATGCACAACTCATAAGACGGACAACCCCGCTTGATTATTCCAAGAAAGCTGTCGGGAATGGTCTCTTGACCCTCGGGCTCGTTGATAAACTTGAAAGTTTGTTCAGTCCCTATACGAAAAGTTGGGAAAAAGAAAGTAAGAGTATATTGATGGCTGAAAGACGAGGTTAGTTTGGTAAACAAGAAAAACGCAAACGCCCTGTCCAGCCACGAAGGGCACTGGAAGTCCGTCGAGGAGGCTGTCGCCGCCGCAGGAGGACTGAAGTGATCCAAGTGGTTGGGCGTTGGAGCTAGACCACTTCATCGAAACAAAATTTTTATACTTTCTTATCTTTCAAAAAGAGGTTGACTTTCATAGGGGTACCCCTGAAAGTATCCTCTTTTCTATTTCTCTAAGCTTTTTCAGGTTTTGGAGATATGAGGGCAAAAATAAATCCGAGTATAGGAAAAACCATGGTCAGTAAAAGGATTTCTGTATAACCTCCAAAAAGGTCATAAGCAAACCCATACGGCAGTGGCCCGAATGCTGATCCAATTACCATTGTCGTCATTGCCAATCCTTTTATACTTCCCAAATGCTTACGCCCAAAGTAATCCGGCCAAATAATCGACAAAGTAATCCTCTCTAAACCATTTACCATACCCCATATTACACCGAATAAGATCGCCATCCAATATGACTCTGTATATATAAGAATGATCATGAATGCCAACTGGCCAAGAAAACTCACGGACAGGACCACATTCACTTTCACTCTTTCAAGAATAAAACCTGAAACCATCGTAATCGGGAAACCGATGATAGCCATAAGGCTTAAAATGAAAGCTGCTGTTCCCCTGCCTAACCCACCTTCTGTGAAAATGGAAACGAGGTGGAACGTAATCCCTGTATTCACCAGTGCCGGAATGCTGACACAAAACAGGATCATCCAAAATTGCCTTGTCTTCATCGCCTCCTTCAGTGTCCAAGAAATATCATTCGGGTTTTCTTCTTCTATTTCGGTTCCATCTTCCCTGAGTTGCCTTACTGTATTATCCGGCTTAAGCCCCATGTCCTCGGGACGGTTTTTCATGAAGAGGAAGACGAGCGGTACGAAAATCAAAAGAATGGTTGCTCCTAATATACGGAATGCAACCTCCCAGCTGAATGCACCAATAAGCCATGCGGTAAGTGGAGGGAATAAAGCTGAACTTAAGAATCCTCCTATGGCCATGAAACTGAGTGCACGTCCACGTTTCTCAATGAACCATTGAGGTACGAGCGTATTCGGAACAAGCGTCATTGAACCTTGCCCGAAAAAACGTAACATGAAAAAGCCGATGAATAACATCGCTGGCATGAATACAATACTGTTCCAAAAACAAGCCACAACAAGCATCACACCGATAATCAGAGACATCTTTCGCTGCCCGTACTTATCTACAGCCCTGCCCATTAAAAAAAGCAAAGAACCAGACAAAAGCGTTGCGCCGGAATATATTCCAGAAACCAGTGACCTGCTCCATCCGAATTCTTCAATATATGAATCAATGAATACTGCGTTGACGAAGGTTTGGCCAGGTCCAGAAAAGAATAAACCAAGGCCGCCTAAAAAGACGATGATCCATCCATAGAAAAAGGAGAATCGTGATTGTATGTAGTTGCTGACACGGTTCATAGCTGCCACCTCAAGTCTGTTTACTTGAACATTTTAACAAATCCTTGCAGGTAATCCTAAAATTCTGACTTGGGATTCGGTAAGGTAATTCTATCGAGATCTTGCAAACAAGGTCCACTATTTTAATTTATCTTTCGGCAGCTCATGTACGATCCATAGAAAAATAGAACAGACAGCCTACTCCTAGGCTGTCCTTTGTTATTATACGCCTGCTGCCTACATGCATTTTTTCAAGACCATCTTCTCTTTCATCTAGACACGCATCAGAAAGGGGATTCTTCCAATATCCAGTCATGCGTATCTTTGAGCGTCTCCTCGAGTGGCCAGAATGTTAATCCTTGTTTGAGCGCTTTAAAATTGTTAAGGTCGATATCTCCATAAGGAGCAGGAAGTTCTTCTGAAAGTGGATAGGTCTCAGGAATCCATAATGGCATCTCGAACCAAGGTGAAACATTACAACGTTTCAAGAACGATTCCGATACCCATGTGATTTCAGCATTATTGTTGAACAGTAACCTGCTTTTCTCCAGGAAGGTTTCCATCATCAGCTTCATTTCGGGACACTGCGTTAAAAGTTCCGGCGATTTTCCGTTCAACCATGTGGATTGTCCATTCTGCAAGATCACGGGCATCTATGAATTGGATTTTCCAATCAGGTCTACCAGGTGCAAGGATTTCACGGTTTTCCGCCAATCGCTTAGCCCAATAGCTGAAACGGTCGGTCGGATCATATGGACCTACAATCAGCCCAGGAAGAATGACAAGTCCACGGCCTTCCATTTCTTTGTAAACCACTTGTTCACAATGCCATTTCAATGGTCCATATGTTTCAGCAGTGAAATCATCCGTTTCATTATGGGAGTTTATTTTCTCTCCGGTAAAGGTTAGAACAGGGGCTTCTTCATCAATATGATCCTCATTAATGAAATTCTTATAGACTGATGCTGTTGAAATGAACGTATAGATATCCGTCTATTCCCTGATAGCTTGTACAGATTTTCGTACCGTCTCCGGATGATAACCACATGTGTCGATGACAGCATCCCACTTCCTACCGTTGATCAAGTAAGCGTCTTTCATTCTGTCACCTTGGATCCATTCAAGATCAGGGAATACGTCTCGATGATTCCCCCGGTTGAAAAGTGTAACGTTATGCCCCTTTTTGACTGCAGCCTCTACGATATTCCTCCCGACAAACTTCGTACAGCCAATAACTAAAATATCCATCTCCTTACACCTCCATTATTCTTTTAAAGATCTAAGGTGTATTGTGATGGCTCATGTATGGGTGTCTACTGGCTTAAAACTTCAGGATTGAACAGGTTGCTTTTCATACCGGTTGTATGCTTTTAAAAGCTTTAAATTTTCGTAGGTTAAGATTCCCTTCCACTCATCCTTCGCTTTTGGCCAGTCCTCTTCATACTGTCCCCATTCCCAATTAGGGTGCCATGAGCCGTCAGCCTGTTGTTGTTCGATGATATAATCAAGGTTCGCTTCAACTGCTTCGCTCATTTCTTTATAAAACAGTGAGTCTGGATGTTCAGCTAATTGGACTGGCTGCATCCCATAATGGGACCATTGTTTGCGGTTCAAATTTACTAGTTCAGGGATGTGTTCCTTCACCTTTTCCACAATCATGTCTCGGTTCGATTCGCTTAATTCGTTCGCCAGCCTTAAATAACAAAAGGTTTCATGCATGTCCAGGGTATCGAGCGCTTTAAAATGTGTAAGGGACCTCGCTTCCAGATTTTCACGGATTTCCGCTTGCGAGAGTTCTTTGTAGTGCAATAAATGACCGGTCAATTCAGCGTTCGGATTGCCCCAGGCTGCTTCCACCGTTACACGTTCATTTTCATGGTCGTAATGCCACCAAGGTGCATGAGGGACATCGTTCACTTCAGGTGGTACAGCATGCCAGCGGCCTTGATCCTGATCATAGCTTTCAATCAAAAAATCCATAGCTTCCTGGACCATCGGATGATTAGCCAAAACCTTTAGCTCTTTGAATATTTGAAAGGCCTTTGACGTTACCATTGGCGAAGAAATTCCCAGCTGGAAATCTGGTTCCATCCGGTTCCCGAAACCGCCATCTGCATTCTGGTAGTTTTTGAGGGCCTTCAATACATCTTCCTTTGATCCGTCCTCGAAGTGGTACCAGAATAACGCTTTTTCTAATTCTCTTCCATTGGTTAAAAGGTATTCTTTTGCACGGTGGAATGATTGTTTATCCAAGCGTTTCATTATATCCTCCTCAAACGAAAATATGTTCCGTGTTAAATTTTCGGGACAGAAGCTGGTTCTCCTTCTTTCATAAGGAGGATGAAACTGAAAAGTCGTGATATTTCAAAATATTGCAGCGATACTTAAAATCCAAAAATCCTCAATTGGAAGGACACTTATACAATCGGCTGTCGATCAATTGTTTCAGAGAAGTAATATATTTATCGAAAAATCCGATGATCGGTCCTACACAAATGACTACGATCAATGTACCGATTCCGACCGGGCCACCGGCTATCAGTGCAAACATCAAGATGAAAACACCTGCAATCGTCTTGGCCACTGCAAGCCTGTATCCATATCGCTTGTGAAGGGCGATCATCGTACCATCAACTGGGATCAATGCCAAATTGGAATGCAGATAGATCGAGATCCCCAATCCAAGCAACAGGAGACCTGATCCAAGCACTGAAGCCTTCAACAAAAGCCCCGTTGGTTCCCAAACTGTCCAAAGAGTAAAAAGCCAGAAATCAATGAAAATTCCCGTGATCATTGCGGTTACAATCGCAAAATAAGATGGTTTCGATTTCTGAATCCATGCGTTGAGAAAGACGAGGATGATTCCTCCGATCACTTCCCAACTGCCGACAGTCAAGCCAAAATGCTTCGTCAATCCAACGTTCAATGCATCCAATGGAGAAGCGCCTAATCCGGAGATGATCGTTGCACTGATACCAAGAGTCAAGATGAATAGACCGATGACAAAAAAGCTTATGTTCTCAAGTGTTCCTTTCACAGATCTCCCTCCTTTTCCCCGATATCCTTTTTCAGCTCTATTTTATTAAAAGGAATTTATCCAAAACAAGCATTATGCACAAAAAATAAGCCCATTTCAACTTCTTATTTCTTTCTATATGATTAGTAGTAACAAGTGGATGGGAGAATGTAAATGAAAAAGCAGATCGATGAACATGAAATACATAAGCGATTTTACAACCAGATTTTTAACACTATGAAAACAGAGTCCTATCTCAATTTTTAGGGATTGAACTTGTGGGGCTTGGAGAAGGTACAGGAACTGCGGAGGTGAAGTGAAGGATCATATGCTGAATAACCATAACACAGTACAGGGGCGATCATTTTTGCCTTTGTAGATTATGTATTCGTAGCCGCATGCAATTCATACGGGAAGACTTCTGTCGGGTTTGGCTGCCGGCAACCGGTTTCCAAACTGAGGCGTAAAAATAGGAATTACCGAAATAATTTGAGTTTGCTCCGATAAATTTTGAGTTTGCTCCGAAATATTTTCAAATTGCACCGATAAATTCCACATTTGCACCGATACCAGAAGAGGATAAAAATACGTCAAAAAAGCTGACCCGCAAAAAATGGGGCCCGATCACACAACATGAGATATAAACGGATGAATTAATGAGCTAATGTTGTAGTGGCCGGGGACCCTCATCTTTCAAAGGAGTCAGCCTGCTTACATTATATGGATTTATCCAACATTCGTTCGAGTGCAATTTTTGCCAAATCAGCGGTTACCTTATCCACCTTGATCTGATTGATCACTTTACCTTCTACGATTGAGTCCAATACCCATAACAAGTGGGGAAGATCGATCCGGTTCATGGTGAGGCAAGGACACATATTCGGATTCAATGATACGATGTTTTTGTCGGGATGGGTTTGGATCAGCCGATTGACGAGATTCATTTCTGTACCGATTGCCCATGATGAACCTGCTGGTGCATTTTCGATCGTATCGATGATCTTTTTCGTCGAGCCATTGATATCTGATGCTTGCACGACATCAAACGTGCATTCAGGATGAACGAGTACAGTCACATTTGGCATCTCTTTTCGGACTTGCTCGATGTTTTCCATCGTGAATTTTTCATGGACGGAGCAATGCCCTTTCCATAAAATCACTCGTACCTCCTCAATTGTCCCATCACATTCTAAAATGTTCGAAATCGGATCCCATACCGCCATCTGTTCAAGCGGTACACCCAAGTCGTAAGCAGTGTTCCTTCCTAAATGTTGGTCCGGTAAAAACAGGATGCGCTCCTTTATTGTCAATGCCCACTCGACCATGGCTTTCGCATTCGAAGAGGTCACTGTGGCTCCCCCATTTTTACCGACAAAGCTCTTGATGCTTGCCGTCGAATTGACATAGGTGAGTGGGATGATCGTATCCCCGAACGTCCCCTTCAGCATTTCCCACGCTTTTTCGGTCTGATGGATATCCGCCATATCCGCCATTGAACAACCGGCTCTCATGTCAGGCAACACGACAATTTGATTATCACTTGATAAAATGTCCGCTGTCTCCGCCATGAAATGGACACCGCAGAAGACGATATATTCGGCTTTTTCATTTTCAGCAGAAAGTTGCGCAAGCTTCAAGGAATCACCTGTATCATCTGCAAACTGGATGACTTCATCCTTTTGATAATGGTGTCCTGGAAGATACAATTGCGCTCCCAACTGTTCTTTGATTGCTTGGATCCGAGAAACCATTTCCAGTTCACTCAATTGACGATAATGTTCCGGCAATCCTGTTTTCTCCGCCTGTAAAATATCTAATACGCCCATCCTTAATCGACCTCCAATTCGAGACTGATGTCCAGCCCTCTTGCTGAATGTGTCAATGCACCTAATGAAATGAACTGCACACCGCAATCCTTATAAGTTCCTAGTGTTTCGAGGGTAATTCCTCCCGATGCTTCAGTAGCGATATGCTCTGGTACCAATCCCGCCATTTCTTTTATTTCCTGCGGGGATCTGTTATCGAACATGATGATATCCGCTTTCGCCTCGACGGCAGCCTTTATTTGCTCCACTGATTCTGTCTCCACTTCGATCTTCGTCATCGGGCCGAGTGCCTTTCGAACATGTTGAACCGCATTCATAATACTTCCGAACATTGCGATATGGTTATCCTTGATCATGACTCCGCCATCGAGCGTCATCCTGTGATTCACCCCACCACCGCAACGGACCGCATATTTTTCAAACATCCGCAAACCTGGTGTTGTCTTACGGGTATCACAGATTTTCGTGTCAGAGCCTTCCAGGAGTCTTATTGCGTTCCGCGTCATCGTTGCAATCCCTGACATCCGCTGGATCAGATTGAGGATCACCCGCTCCCCTTCTAGAATCGATACGACAGGCCCTGAAATTGTCGCGATGGTTTCCCCTTTCGCCAATTGCGCCCCATCCTGCACGTGAAATTCAACCTTTATTTGTTCTGAAATGAGATTGAATCCTTCACGAACAATCTGCTCCCCTGCAAAGACCCCGTCCTCTTTCATGAATAACCGACCTGCTCCCAATTGATCAGGGGGGAACAATAACTGGCTTGTAAGGTCGGAAGAAGCGATATCCTCAATAAAAAATCTTTCAAGCTCCTGCCGTACTTTCAACCGATTCATAGCATTCTTTCCTCCTCTTCACTCTTCGCTGCTGCCATTTTTCCCTCTGATACGGATGGTCTGTACGATAATGGCTGCCGCGGCTTTCCGTTCGTTGCAAGGCTGATCCCGCAACCAACCAGCCTACTAAAATCTGATTGCGTTTCTTAATATCTTCCAAACTAGGAAAATCGTGTTTCACCGTTGTATTTAGATATCGTTCAAACCATCGGACAGCCTGGTTCAAACCACGTTCATCCCGTTCAATTCCGATATGATCGTTCAATATTTCACGTATTTCTTCAAACGTCGGTGAATCAGCTAGTACCTCGATTCCTTCCCACTCTGCTTCTAGCGTAAGTTCAATATCAGCTTCAGATCGTACCGTTTGGGCCAACCGATTTGCGAAGACAATCCCTTCCAACAAGGAATTGCTTGCGAGTCGATTAGCCCCGTGCACACCCGTATTCGCTACCTCCCCAACAGCATACAAACCAGTGATTGAGGTACGGCCGTCCACATCTGTTCCAACGCCCCCCATTGTAAAATGGGCACCAGGTGCAACAGGGATCAATCCTTTTTCGATAGAAACACGATTTTTTGCACATAAACGTGTGACCGTCGGAAAAAGCTTCTGAAAATCATTGATGCTCCGGATATCAAGAAAAGTTTCCTTACCAGCCATTTTTGCCCTGTAAAGGACACGGGAAACGACGTCACGCGGGGCTAAATCCTCTAGTGGATGCTCATTTTTCATAAGTCGGTTGCCGCTTTCATCTACTAAGACCGCTCCTTCACCTCTGATCGCTTCGGTTACAAGGCCGACACTCTTTCCTTCATCATTCACTAACAGTGTCGGATGGAACTGGATGAATTCCAGATCCGTCAGTTCTGCACCTGCATCATAGGCGAGGGCCAATCCGTCTCCTGTTATGGTCGAAGCATTCGAGTTCAATGGATACAGACCTGATATACCACCGGTTGCTAAAATGACAGCACTGGCATAGGTTGCGGTCATTTCACCATTCTCATCCATACTCCAAACGCCTATGCATCTGTTGTTTTTAACGATCAGCTTTAGAACTGTCTCCCCTTCGACGACGAGGTTCTTCTCAATGATTCTCTTTTTTACAGTGTCGATCAGATGTTTTCCTGTCGAATCACCGCCGATATGAAGGATACGGGCATGACTGTGGGCCCCTTCATTTCCATATTGATAAGTCCCATCTGGTCGGCGATCGAATTGGACACCGAGCTCAACAAGCTTCTGGATCATTTCAGGACCATCTGTCACAAGTTGCCTCGTCGCAGCTGTTTCGTTATGGTAGCAACCGGCTTGCAACGTATCTAGAAAGTGATCATACCAAGCATCCTTTTCATGCACTGCAGCCGCTATCCCACCTTGCGCTAAATAAGAATTGCTGTCCTCCAACCTTTTCTTTGTGAAAATCATCACATTCTTTTGTAAAGAAAGAAGCTCTGCAGTCATTAATCCAGAGAGTCCGCTTCCGATGATAAGGACATCCGTTTTTCGTGTTTTCATAAAAGGACCTCCCAGACAGATTAGGAAATCAGAATTATTTACATGTGTCTTGACACCTATATTTACATAAAACTAAACTTATAGCAAGAGGTTTTCTTTAGGAGGTTATCTATGATTTATTTGGATCACGCTGCAACGACACCTATAGCTGAAGCAGCCTTACGTGTATATTCTGAAGTTTCCAGACGATATTTCGGGAATTCATCCAGTCTCCACGATATTGGAAGTGATGCTGAAACATTACTTGAAGAATCCCGCAGGCAACTTGCCACCTACATCAACGGCAATCCGAAAGGGGTCTATTTTACAAGCTGTGGATCGGAAAGCAACCATCTGGCCATTGTTTCGATGGTACACGGCAATGCATCCAAGGGGAAGCATTTGATTACGACCGAGACTGAACATGCGTCGGTCGCCAATACCTTTTTACTTTTAGAAAAGGAAGGTTTCCAGGTTACGAAAATACCTGTCGATTCAACAGGTATCGTAAAGGTTGATGATGTCAGAGAAGCTTTGGAGGAGGATACGATCCTTGTGAGTATCGGACACGCCAACAGTGAAATCGGCACTGTGCAGCCTTTAAAAGAAATCGGCATGCTCTTACAAGAACACGGGATCCTGTTCCATAGTGATTGTGTTCAAACATTCGGGAAAATTCCGATTGATGTGGAAGCCATCGGTTTGGATAGCATATCCCTCTCAAGCCACAAAGTGTATGGACCTAAGGGAGTCGGGGCGTGTTATATTGCCCCTGATGTCTCCTGGCATGCCACCATTCCAGGCTCATCCCACGAAAATGGATTCCGTGGAGGTACTGTAAATGTCCCAGGTAATGCTGCTTTCGTTACTGCCGCTGAGCAAATTATAGAGGGGATGTCCCGTTATGAAGCACACTTCCGTAAGTTACGGAACAAGTTCATGGACTTCGCAAAGAATGAGGACCGGATCGTTGTTGAAGGACATCCGGCTGAACATCTGCCTGCAATCATCGGTTTCCGGATAAAAGGGATGGAAGGACAATATGTCATGCTAGAGCTTAACCGAAAGGGGTTCGCAGTTTCGACTGGATCGGCATGCTCAGTCGGTAAACAATCCCCTTCAAAAACGATGCTTTCACTCGGCAGATCACCTGACGAAGCGAGAGAACTCGTCCGCATTTCGTTCGGAATTTCAACCTCGGAAAAAGATGTTGAAGCCTTTGTCCAAGCACTCAAGGAGATTATTTCAAGTATGAACCAGGCAAAGTCCGTTTAAGCAGAATTATGAAGAATACTGTAGTCCTAGAAAATGAGCGGAATCCTAGAATTTCTTGAAGTAATCGTAGAAAAACACTCCACAATCCTGCAATATAATAACAATGTACCTATTAAACAATTCATAACTTTTGTAAAGTTAGGCCGTATCTCTTAGATGGTTGTCCAAGCTCTTTTCCTTATTACACCATATGATAAATATGACTATTGATACGGAAGAAGGGCGCAATCTTATGAGACAATATGGAAATAAACAAATCCAACCTTTCTTTGCCAATTCCATCGCAAAAAGCGGCACACATCTATTAAGGCCATTATTGGAGGGAATCCCCTCCTTGAATCATCACACTTTCATCTACCCTGGACGACTTGACCAATTAGAGGGTCATAGGAGAATCTTGGCTTCGATGCCCACCAACCATTTCGCTAATGGGCATCTGCATTATTCACCCCAATACGCGGCACTTTTCAAGCAGCTCAATATGAAACAGATTTTTTTACACCGTGATCCGAGAGACATTGTCGTTTCGTATGCCTACTTTTTCTTGAAGTTCAAAGGCCATCCTTATGAGCGTTACTTCACCGAAAATAACATGAACATCAAAGAAAGATGCACAGCATTGATCAACGGATTCAATACTGTATACGCTCACCGTTCGAACATCAATTTGTTTTATCAAAATTTCTTAGGCTGGGTGTCTGAGGCGAATATTCTACTCGTACCTTATGAAAGTCTCGTCCATTCTGAAGAATCTGAGAGAAATGAACTCAGGAAAATCCTCCGATTCTTGGAGGTTGAAAAAAGGCCAATGATAATCGAGAAGATCGTCGATAAGATGCAAGCCAATGTAGATCCAGCCAAATCCCCTACATTCCGTAAAGGACAAGTCGGTAATTGGCAGCTAATATTTGATGAGAAAATGAAAAATCAATTCAAGGCTGTTGCCGGTGACCTTTTAATCAAGCTGGGTTATGAAAAAGATCATGACTGGTAGAATTAAAGAAGCCTCTCTGAAGACTCCTTCAAAGAGGTTTATTCCCTAGCAGGTTCTATTTGGTTGTTCAGTTAAATAAAAATAAGGTCTTTTTTAGATAAAAATACACATTCTGGAGCTTCAAGGTCGTCCCCTCGATCCGGTCGACTTCTTTTTCTGTTGCGACTGTAATCGTGATCCTTGCCTCTCCATTCCTTTCAATCGTACCGTAAAGCTCCTCTGTGGAGAAATATACGGTCTTTCCTTCCCTTATCTGTGAACATAAATCCTCGAATGATTGAATATAGGTTTTATTTTCGCTTTCTACTACTGTTTTGTTCACTTGAGCAAAACGTTCTAACCCAATGTTCAACATTCTCCCCCCTTCTTGCTATACTTGTAGAATAACAGAAATAAAGGTGTTATTATTATTTAAATAGACAAAAATCGAATAAAATTGCATAAATAGTGTTATAGGAACAGACCTTTCTATTCATATGAATACGAAACCCGCCTGTTTTACATAACTATATTACTATAAAATACCTATTTAAAATCACATCGTGTTTTGTCGATTTTTTTAGGATAGCTGTTCTTTTCTCTTTTAAAAGGTATAATAATGATAATTTATATTTGACAGAAACCAAATAGGTTTTTGTCTTTAAGGAGACACAAAGTTGGAGTTGAAGAAATACATTCCGTTCGTGTTGCTTATCGGTTTCATTATTTTTCTAATTCCATATAGTATTCCGCTCGTGTTAGCTCTATTGACAGCTATACTGCTTGAGCCTTTTGTAAAACTGTTGATACGGTCGTTTTCACTGAAACGGGTCTGGAGTGTAACCATTACATTTACACTGTTTCTTGCTTTGATGGCGCTCGGGACGTATTGGGCAGTAACCACATTGGTTGTCCAGATCATTGATTTTACTGAACAACTTCCACAATACGCCCAATATATCTTTGAAAACGTTGAAAGCCTTATTTTCCAATTGGAGCAGTATTATCAGGAAATCCCCCCTGAATATGTTTCTACAATTCAGGATGCGCTTAACGACCTAAGGCAATTTTCTGTCGACTTCCTGTCCAATATCGCCAATGGCTTGGTCGGATTCCTTACAGCAGTACCGGTTCTGCTCATCAAGCTGCTCATTTATCTGGTGAGTTTATTCTTGATCAGCCTGGACCTTCCAAAGATCCATTCTGGGTTTCTCAACCTATTCTCAGAACAAGCGAAAGAGAAAGTCCAATTGGTACTTCAACAGCTTTCACTTGCATTCATCGGTTTTCTTAGAGCTCAAGTGATCTTGAGTTTCCTTACATTCATCATCGCTTGGATCGGTCTATTGGTTTTGGACGTCAAATACGCCTTGATCTTTTCTCTATTGATTGTAATTGTGGATATCCTTCCGATTCTCGGAACAGGTTCGTTCCTTGTACCCTGGGCATTATACAATCTTTATGTCGGCGATCAGCGGTTAGCGATCGGTTTGCTCGTCCTCTTCCTATTGATAACGATTTTCCGAAGGATCATTGAACCGAAGATCCTCGGTTCGAGCCTTGGAATCAGCGCTTTGGCGGCACTTACAAGTCTATATATCGGTTTTGCCCTGTTAGGCATAGTCGGGTTGATCATCGGACCAGCCTTAGTCATCATCATAAAGTCCCTTGTTAAAGCGGGCTTCCTGAATGTTAAAATTGATTTTTAGGAGGTGGACCATGATTGGTCGACCTCTTTTACATAGCCCGGTACTTTTGGCTTAATTTTCTGGGAACGATGAAAGTGATCCGTAATGATGACGATGTCTAAGGATAGGACCTGAAATAAACGTCACATTTAAAGAAGGAATGTGAATAGCATTAGAAGAATGCTTAATACTGATACTTTTGTCGAAGTACCTGGCAAGGGGGGTGAAAAGTTGAAGCCATTTGAACAAACACTATTAGATAGTTATCCAGAGCCTTATATACTTCTTGTTTTTCTAGATGAACAACAAGGACACCTCAATTATATCAATGAGGCTGCAAGGGAAGTCCTCCAGACGGATAAAAGCTGTATCGGGCAACCTATTGAAAAGGTATTCCTCAATCTGGAGACCTTGACCGATTCATGCAGACAAGCCATGGAAGATGGTCAACCTGTGACTCTCGAACATTTTTCCATTTCACAGAATGACCTCATGTTCGAATCAGTCAGAATCATACCTTTATACCCCCAAAGCGGTGCCGACTATTGCGGGGTCATTTTAGATACTCCATATAAAGCGACGAAAATGATGACAGATGAACGGATGTTGCAGTCTATTTTCCTGTCTTCTCCAAATGCAGTTTTAATACAAAATGTGGATGGAGAAGTGTACAACGTCAATCCAGCTTTCACGGAAATGTTCGGATGGAAGGATTACGAATTGATCGGTAACTCGGTCTCACTATTTCCATCCGGTTACGAGAAAGAATATGAAGAAATCGTACGCCAATTACGGCAAAATGATACATATCTAATTACGAATACAAAACGTGTACATAAAAATGGCACCATTAAAGATGTGTCGATCTGTTATATGAACATTTATAATCACAGAAGGGAACGGACTGCTGTAGCAAGGTTATACATCGACATCTCCAAACAGATCCTTTTCCATGAGAAATATCTTGAACAACGTAATTCTTATCAATTGATCACAGAAAATATGAAAGATCTTGTCGCGATTGTCGATTTATCTGGAAAGTTCGTCTATACATCACCTTCCCATCTGGATATTACAGGTTACCCTTCTGAATGCTATCTGAACATGAATGTTTTCAGACATATCCATCCTCAGGACAGGAGGCAAGTATTCAAGCAGATCCAACAATTGATTGAAGCAGGGCGTTCTGCAAAAGCCCAAATTCGTTATAAACACGCAAGTAAAGGGTACATTTGGATTGAATTGATCGCTTCCCCATTGTATGAGAACCAGGCACCTTATGAAAAGTTTGTGATCGTCGGACGTGATATAACCGAGCGAAAACATTCAGAAGAGGCATTACGTGAAAGCGAAATGAAATACCGCTTGATCCTTGAAAAGACTTCGGATTTTGTTGTCACATTCAATCAGCAGGGTAAGGTCCAATTTGTTTCTCCTTCATTGCAAAGCTGGCTGAAAAGAGCAACGATCACCAATATATACGGGTTCATGGATGATCATGTAGTGGATGAAGAACGAGGGTTATTGTATGAAATCATCCATCAAGTTTTCAAAACGAAAAGAGCTGATCAGATCGCTTTCACAATTGATAAGGATGGTCACACGTGTACTTTTGATGCCATTCTGACTCCTTTGATTTCGAATGAGTATACGACCTATTCAGAGAATATGATTTTGTTGATCGCAAGGGACATTACGAAACGCCTTGAGGATGAGCATGTTTCCATGCAATTGGAGAAGATGACTACGGTCGGTCAGCTTGCTGCTGGGATTGCCCACGAACTCCGGAATCCATTAACGAGTGTGAAAGGTTTCATCCGCATGATCAAGGATGAAATCGACGATTCCCTTTTGACAAGCTATCTGGAGATCATCAGTGGAGAACTGGATAGTATCGAACGGATCGCCGATGAATTCATGGATCTGGCAAAACCTCATGTCATCAGTCTTGAAGAAACTGAATTACATGAAATTGTAGACAGCTGTGTTCGATTATTCGAAGGAACTGCCTTTTTACAAGGCATCAACATGGATGTCGAATACATCAATGAACAGAGAATCATGCTTAACTGCCAAAAAAATGCCCTAAAACGAGTTTTCATCAACATAATGAAAAATGCAATGGAAGCGATGGAAAAAGGTGGGGAATTGAATATCAAAATCCTGGCCAGAGATCCATATGTCGAACTTCTCTTCATTGATTCAGGTAAAGGGATTGAAAAAGAACGGCTGAAGTATATCGGTGAACCCTTCTACTCCACAAAAGAAAAAGGAATTGGACTAGGCTTGATGATGAGCAGAAAGATCGTCCGTGAACACGGAGGGAGACTTTCAATCGAATCGGAATCTAATGAAGGAACAACCATACGTATCGTTCTCCCCCTTGTTTCTTCAAAATCGACTGTCACCTCATATACTCATTAAAACTACAGGGCTCCCACGAAGGGAGCCCTGTTATTGTCCCCAGCAAAAAGACCAGACATAAAAAATCAGATGAGATTCATTGTTCCTTTTGGCCTGTTTTCTTCTTACAATTTGGAAGTATACTCGGTTTCCGCGAGCGAAAGAAAAGCGGAAGCAACCCGCTTAGCCCCGAAGGTCACTGGAAGACTGACGAGGGGGCTGTTGCCGCCGCAGGAAGTCTGAAGTGATCCAAGTGGTTGGGCGTTGAAGCTAGACATTCTTCCTGAATTAGCCTAAATCGGCAAGCCTTCTCACTTGGCTTCGACGTTCACCACAGGAGGTGGTGGTTTTAGTCGAAGATCCTTTTTAAAAGGTGGGTCGCTTACGGGTTTCGCTTAGCTTCCTTTCTTTAAAGCATTTGTACATGACAATGAACTTTAACAGAGCCAAACACAAGATTGACTTTTATAAAAATGAGCGTATAATAAACTTGATTAATAGTTAACATAGTTAAATATTTGTGTGGTGAAGTAAAATGAGTGATCGGGAAAAATTGATTGCCGGAATGGAAAAGTCCTTCAGGAAATTACTAAGGTCCCATCAGAAAAACATGGCTGCTATTTTAGGAAAAGATCCTACCGGGAGTGAATTCATGTTCCTACAACACTTGTGTGATGCCGGTACATCAAAGGCATCCGATCTGGCTGAAGAGTTTCAAGTCAACTTAAGTCATATCACGAGCGTGACAGATAAATTAGTTGCAAAGAATCTGATTACGAGAGTCAGACCGAAGAGTGACAGAAGAATTGTAGAATTGCAAATAACCTCAGAAGGATCGGTTACTTTAGTAAAGATCCAACGAAAGCGTAATGATTATTTCAAACAACGATTCAGAGACTTGGAAAATAAAGAAATCCAAAAAATGATCTTTTTCTTCTTAAAATTGAAAAGGAGCAACTGACCTTTTTATCGGGCATTATTTAACTTCATGAATATTTCAATATTTGAAACGAATAGGAGTGGAAACATGGAACATTTAGATCAGAAATCAAAAATTACCATCATGATCGCGATCATGTCAGCAATGTTGTTTGCCGCGTTAAACCAAACCATTGTGGGGACTGCCCTTCCAAAAATCATTGTTGATCTTGGCGGAATGGAATACTTCAGCTGGGTGTTCACAGTGTTTATGCTGGCCTCCAGTGTAACTGCCATTTTAGTAGGGAAGCTTTCAGACATATATGGAAGAAAACCATTCATCTTGATCGGAATAGGCGTTTTCATGATCGGTACATTCCTTTGCGGAACATCTGATACGATCATCCAGCTTATTGGTTATCGAGCATTACAAGGTTTTGGTGCAGGAATGATCATGTCGACAGCATTCACAGCCGTCGGGGATCTGTTTTCTCCACGTGAACGTGGCCGTTGGCAAGGGATCATGGGCAGCGTATTCGGGCTGGCCAGTGTTTTCGGGCCGACACTAGGGGGATATATCGTCGATAACTTCGATTGGCACTGGATTTTCTGGGTCTTTCTCCCGATTGGCATAATTGCATTCGTTCTTATTTGGAAACTATTCCCTAGTGTTGAGCATAATCCATCGGAGAAGGTGGATTATCTCGGATCAATCTTTTTGACATTGACGATTCTGCCATTATTATTGGCATTTTCTTGGGCGGGAGAAACATATGCCTGGGGATCACCTCAAATCATTGGGTTGTTCACAGCGACTCTCCTTTCCCTGGTCATTTTCATTCAGATTGAGAGAAAGGCAGCAAGTCCAGTCCTTCCATTACACTTGTTCAAAAACAGTATCTTTTCCTTGTCGAATGTAATCGGATTTATTTTAGGAATGGGCATGTTCGGTGCCATCATGTATACACCTTTCTTTATCCAGGGCGTGATGGGAACATCAGCAACCAAATCCGGTTTCATCATGATGCCGATGACACTCTCGATGGTTACTGCATCCGCGATCGGTGGACAGATCATTACAAAGACAGGAAAATATAAAAAGCTTGCTATTCTTGGACTATTAATCATGAGTGTGGGGATGCTTTTTTTAGCACAGATGGATGAAAGCACTTCGAACGGGATCGCGGTCGTTAACATGATCATTGTCGGGCTAGGACTAGGGCTCAGTTTCCCTGTATTTACTTTGACGATACAGAACGCAGTATCCCATAAGTTTCTTGGCGTGGCGACTTCATCTGCCCAACTATTCAGGCAAATCGGTGGTACGATTGGAGTCTCGGTCATGGGTACGATCATGTCCCTCAATATGAAGAAGGAAATGACAGACGCTGCAGGGGTTAATGCCAGTCAAGCTTTTACAAATCCCGATGTTGCAGAAAAATTCGAGAATCTTCAGGATCCTCAAGTTTTGATGGATCCGGAGGCTTTAGATCTAATGAGGTCCACTATGACTGCGGATTTCCATGGCATGTTCGATCAACTCATCTCCATGCTGCGGTCAGCACTCAGCCATTCGTTAAGCGAAGTTTTCTTGACAGGGAGCCTCGTGATCGCGTCTGCTGTATTCCTGACCTTATTTTTAAAGGAAATCCCATTAAGGGAAAGTAACGCTGAAACCGTTGATATTAAAGAAAAATCAATCAACCTGAAGGAACGTTCTGTTCAATCCCATTAACACTTAAAGCTCTAGTTTCACAAATCTGACAAAAAATGTGCCCCCATCAATGAAGGTGGAGATGAGAATAGTATTAGTAAGTGGGACGAACCACTTAATTAAAGTAAAATAAAGCTGCATGGCTAAGCTCAGTTGGAGAGGACCTCCCCTAAATCTTGGAACGCTTGGAACAACCGACCGATGAAAAGCTGTTCTCTTCCCTCTCCACTAGGCTAGTGCACAATCTTTTGAAGGGTGATGTTTTCACCCTTCTTTGTTTTTGAAGATATTTACATTTCGAATCATACAGTCTATAATTTGTTAAAGCCATAAATCATTTCAGAGGAGGTCATCATTTGTTTAAATTTTTCAAGCAATTCGGAGCTGTGACATGGGCCTCTATCATGTTTTTAGGTACACTCATTACTTTCGGGATCAACCGGAAACTGAGAAAAAAAGATAGGACTTAAAAAAAGACTTCATGGTATTGTCCATCGAAGTCTTTATCTTCTGAGCTAATGTCTTACAGGCTTTGTCCTGTCAATTTTAATTGATGAGGCGAGAATTTCTGCTGATTTGATTTCTTTCACTTTCTTTGCACGTTTATCAACTAATTCTTGCAATTCCCCTGCTGATACTTCTTCTGGTATATCTAGCAATTCTACATAAAATTCCTTGCTTCCCTCTACCATGAAATCGATCGTGATCTTTGCGGTCAATTCCAAGCCAATCACCCTTTCACCGTTTATTATCATATTTCCATCTGGATATGTATCTCTGCTCCCTTTTAAAGGAGTATTTTAATATATTGTACGGACGAATGTTGGAAATGTTTCATAATAGATATTTTTTTAAAAATGCATAATATTTTAAATCCATTGTACGCTTTATTATGGATGATAACCATAATGAGTTCAACTCAACCGAAAATTATCTAGTAAGCTCCTTTCGAACATCCCTTCATTTTACAATTCTAATATAATACTGATGAATTTATACCTTTATCTTAAATTTAAGTTAATAAACTTAATGAGTGGGTATAGTTAAATAATATGCACTATTAGTCACAGCAATTGAATAAAGGAGGAGAACAAATTGGAAAATCTGAAAGGAAAAGCTCCCCACAGGAATGTGGTGTTTTGGGTCTCATCCATAATCGTTTTCTTGTTTGTCATATGGGGGGCAGTGTCACCTAAAAGCTTGGGGGACAACGCAGGTCGTGTATTTGATTTCACAACCTATGCCTTTGGCTGGTTTTATCTTATCGCGGTCTTTTTCTTTACAATCTTTTGTTTAGTTTTGGCGATCAGCCGATACGGTAAAATACGTTTAGGTGGAGATGAATCAAGACCAGAATATCCTTTTTTCACATGGATCGGTATGCTCTTCAGTGCCGGGTTCGGGGTCGGACTCGTATTTTGGGGCGTTGCAGAGCCGATGAGCCACTTTTTCAGCCCACCCATGGGCATAGAAGGGCAATCTGAACAGGCAGCAAGAGTATCCATGCGGTATTCCTTTTTCCATTGGGGAATCCATCAATGGTCTGTATTTACAGTTGTGGGTCTTGCGCTAGGTTTCTTCCAGTATCGTAGGCAAGAAAAAGGACTGGTCAGCACGACATTCAATCCGTTAATCGGCAAGACAGGGAAAACTACCCTTAGAAAAACAATCGATATCCTCGCTGTCATAGCGACTGTTACTGGGGTCGCTACCTCACTTGGGTTTGGGATCTTACAAATCAATGGTGGTCTGAAAACCGTATTTGGGTTACCGAATAATGGCATGATGCAATTGATCATCACCGGGATTTTACTTGTCCTTTACCTTACTTCTGCAATGACTGGCTTGGATAGAGGGATCAAATGGCTCAGTAACCTGAACCTGGGACTTGCTTTATTCTTGATGATTGCCATGCTGATCATCGGGCCTACCGTATTCATATTGAACAGTATGACCCTCGGTATTGGTGACTATTTATCCAAATTCATAGAGATGAGCTTCCGACTGACTCCCTATACCGGCGGAACCTGGGTCAGAGATTGGACGGTTTTCTATTGGGCATGGGTTATCGCATGGTCCCCATTCGTCGGAGCATTCGTTGCACGTGTTTCACGTGGTCGAACGATCAGAGAATTTGTGTTCGGGGTATTGATCATCCCTCCTTTTCTCGCTATCGTATGGATTGCAATCTTTGGAGGAACTGCCTTACACCTGGACCTTTTACAAGGAACCGATATCGCAGGGCTTGTTAACGAGGATGTCACAACGGCCTTATTCGTAACCTATGAACAACTGCCTTTTTCATTCTTGTTCTCGCTGCTTTCCATCCTGCTGATCTTTACATTTTTAATCACATCAGCAGACTCTGCGACATTTGTCCTTGGGATTATGACGACAGATGGAGATCTGAACCCTGGTAGATTCGTGAAATTCATCTGGGGTGTGCTTATGGCGGCAATTGCATTGGTCCTTATCATCAGTAGTGGACTGCAAGGGCTGCAGACCGCATCATTGATAGCAGCCTTGCCATTCACCATCATATTGATCGTTATGTGTATTTCAATCATTAAAGTCGTCCGGAAAGAACCAAATTTGCAGCACAAAAAAAGAAGTATCAAATAATTTGTCACCATTTTTGAAAAAATCAACATTACTATTTAACAAAGCCAAACAATATAAAATAAAAGGAATTAATCCCTCCTGGTCGAATCAAGAACTAGGGAGGGATTTTTCATGTACTTGGAACAATATTTGAAATGTATCACATCGTTTTATCCTTCACTGGAAATCCGAACCATTCATTGGAACCATTTCGGGGAAAACAACGACATCCTTTTTTTGAATGACCAGTGGGTGTTCCGATTCCCTAAACATGATGAATCTTTGAAATCTCTGCAAACGGAGTGTGCACAACTCTCTTATGTCAGACCTTACATCACCCTTCCCACCCCTGAACCGGTTTTCATCAATACTGATACCAACATATTGGGCCAAGCATTTTTCGGATACCCGTTAATTCCAGGGGAACCGCTCTATGCAGAGACCGTAAACGGCTCATCCGTTTCTATACAAGAACGTATCGCTCAAAATTTAGCGCAATTTCTGTGTGAGCTTCATGCCATTCCGACTGAGGATGCTCCTGGTATGGTGATTTCAAATGATACAGCCTATGACTATTGGAAGAATTTATATGAGAAAATCAAACAATCCCTTTATTCTTATATCAGGCTCGAAAAGCAGCAGTTGATCACCAGGCATTTTGAATTGTTTTTAAACGATCGATCTAATTTCGAGTTTGCACCTGCCATCATTCATGGTGATTTTGGGATTTCCAATATCCTATACGACGATGAAGAAAAGAAGATAAGCGGGATTATCGATTTCGGCAGCAGCCATATAGGCGATCCTGCGATTGATATTGCTGGATTGTACAAGCAATATGGATTCCAGTTCGTCGACAAAATGGCCAACTTTTATCCAGACCTGGAAAGATTGCTTCCGAGGGCAAAGTTCTATGCAGGAACGTTCGGTCTTCAAGAAGCATTATATGGCTATCAACACCACAACCAGGAATCACTGGAGAATGGTTTGAAGGAATACATATAGGATAATAGAAGGCGTCACTAATTTGTTTCTTTACTGCGCATACTATAAGCATGGAAACTGGCTTATTGCACAGTCTAAAGCTGGACAAGCTAATTGCACGATATGGAAGAGAGCATTGGGCTTTTCCCATCAGAAAAGGAGGCGAATTTAGTGGCGAGAAGACGAAAACCCCTAGTTCCTGAAGCAAGGCCAAAACTGGATCAGCTTAAAGTCGAAGTCATGAAAAAGAAGGGTTACCAGGTTGAAGAACCGAATCAGACCAAGTTTGAAGTCGCAAAAGGTCTCGGTATTCCTTTAAAAGAAAAAGGCAATCAAGACTTAAGTTCCCATGATGCCGGCCGTATCGGCGGCCAAATCGGCGGTAGTATGGTCCACGAATTGATTCAACGTGCAAAAGATCAATTGGATAAACAGTAAATGGTAAGAGGCTGACCTGGATGTCAGGCTCTTTTTATGATTCGTTATATACTTTACATAGGATTTCAAAAACCTGTTTCGTGCCTCAAAGGACTTCGGCTTTTTAGAAAGAATACCATATAGTAGGTAAATTCATTTTCATATTAGGAGGTTTTTGGATGGCGCAACAAGTTTTGGACGAAACATCACAACGAGCGATCAAGCAATTTATGGAACTTGATCAAAAGATTTGTCATTTCAATAATATTCTAGGGCTTCTGGGCTGGGATGCACGTACCTATGCTCCAAAGAAAGGGAGACCGATTTTCGCTAAGGCGAAAGGGACACTTTCCACTGAGACTTTCAAGCTTTCCGTATCGGATGAAATGGGAGGATGCATAGAAATACTTTCAAAGCCGGATGTTTTCGATCAACTTGATCCTGAAACAAAAGCTTGCCTGAGAGAACGTAAAAAGGACTATGAAAAGTCAAAACGGATCCCGGCTGATGTATATAATGAGTATGTCGTTCTTGCTTCAAATGCAAATGATGCTTGGGAAGAAGCACGGGCAATGGATGATTTTTCCCACTTCGAGCCTTATTTAGAAAAAATGATTGCAATGAAACGTCGATTTGCAACGTATTTCGGGTATGAAAAACATCCATATGATGCTTTACTTGATGAATTTGAACCTGGATTGACCGTTGAGAAGCTTGATCCTCTTTTTTTAGATTTGCGCCAAAAGAGCATCGACCTGTTGAACCGTATTAAGCAATCGTCCCGAAAACCTCGTACTGATCTTTTTAATCAAAATTTTGATGTGGAAAAGCAAAAAGAATTCGCGCAATTCATCATCGGTAAACTTGGATACGATTTAGAAGCTGGACGCTTGGATGAAACGACTCACCCGTTTGTAATGGGCATCAATACTGGAGATGTACGGATCACTACCCGTTATGAACCGGAAAACCCTCGTATGGCTGTGTTCGGAACCATTCATGAAACTGGCCATGCCCTTTACGAGCAAGGCGTAAACCCTGAGTATGAAGGTCGGGTCATCCGCCGCGGGGCATCCTTTGGCATCCACGAGTCACAATCCCGTTTCTTAGAAAACTTCGTCGGCCGTACGCAAGAGTTTTGGACCTATTTTTACGATGACATTACGGCTCACTTCCCTCACCAATTGAGCGGCGTGTCCTTGGATGAATTTTATCGAGCGGTGAACAGTGTGGAACCATCCCTGATCAGGGTCGAAGCTGATGAATTGACATATAACCTGCACATCATGCTCCGTTATGAAATCGAAAAAGGCCTGATCGCCGGAGACATCGAAGTAAAAGATCTGCCGAAGATTTGGAATGAGAAGATGGAAGATTATTTAGGTGTGACACCTCCATCAAATCGTTTAGGCGTCCTTCAAGATGTCCATTGGTCCCACGGCGGTGTCGGATACTTCCCTTCCTACTCACTTGGAAACCTGTATGGAGCCCAGATATTGAATACAGTATTGAAGGACATGCCAGATTTCTACGAGCTGATTCGGAAAGGAGAGTTTACGAAAATCCGTGAATGGCTGAGAGAGAATATACATCAATACGGAAAACTCTACACACCAGCTGAGCTGGTCAAGAAGGTGACTGGTGAAGAACTTGATGCCAAATACCTCGTCGACTACCTCGAGCAGAAATTCACAAAACTATACGATCTATAAAATTAGAATCGACAACGAACGAGAAGGGCCTTCATCCCCCCTTCCCGGTCGTTTTTTTATTGAGCGGTGCCAGACACCATTTTGAACCCCTTCTCCCCCAACGACTCTGAGATGGTGCCTGGTACAATGTTTCACGATACCTCTTAGAGGCAGTGCTTTTTCATTTTTGATATAGTAGATGGTGAGATTGTGTTAATGGATGTGACGGGTATGAGGTATAACAAACTGGTGCTGATGGTTCTATTGTTGGTGCTCACTGGCTGCCAAAGTGGTTTGAATAAAGAGAATGAAAAGGTGGAGCTGCATGTACACGCGGCTGCAAGTTTAAGCGATGCTTTAATACAGATTGAAGAGGATTTTGAGGATGCTTATCCTGAATTGGAAGTCATCCTGAATTTTGCCTCTTCTGGTACATTGCAACGTCAAATTGAACAGGGGGCTCCGGCGGATCTATTCATTTCTGCTTCTGAAAAGGAATTCAACCGATTGGATCAAAAGAATCTGTTCCATCCTGAATTCACCAAAAATATTTTATCGAATCAATTGGTGTTCGTTACGAATAAGGCCAACAAATTAAATATACAGATTCCTAATGACCTAAAAAAAGAGCAGGTCGAGAGAATCTCAATTGGCGCTCCAGAATCCGTACCAGCTGGAAAATACGCAAAAGAAACATTAGAAAACATGGAACTTTGGAAGCAGGTTAAGGACAAGATCGTCTATGGTAAAGATGTTGTACAAGTCCTCTCCTATATTGAAACCGGGAATGTAGACGTCGGTTTTGTTTATGCATCGGATGCTAAGTCGTCTTCCAAAGTTACGGTCCAAACCCTCATTGACAGCGACTTACATTCACCCATCATATATCCTGCTGGTGTGCTGAAGAACACTCAAAACCTTGAGGAAGCAAAACAATTTTATGATTATCTTCAAAATCAGCAAGCTAAAGACACTTTCAAAGAATTCGGCTTCAAGCCTATAGATTGAGGTTATCTTATGGTCCAATCCTTTTGGTCTCCCATTTATCTAACGATCACGATCGCTGTTACAGCTGGGATTATCGTCGTTATTCTAGGAATTATTATCGGTCGATTGATGGCAAGGAAATCTTTTACCGGAAAAACGGTAATTGAAACCTTGCTGATACTGCCACTCGTCTTACCGCCGACAGTTGTCGGTTTTTTACTTATCGTCATTTTTGGAGTCAACAGCCCAATCGGTCAATTGATCACACAATTATTTGGCCAATCATTGATTTTCACATGGTGGGCAGCGGTCATTGCCGCAGTCGTCGTCTCATTTCCACTCATGTTTCAGTCTGCCAAAACCGGTTTCGAATCAGTTGACCCCGAGATTGAAGATGCGGCAAAAATTGATGGCGCAGGAAACATGCAGGTTTTCCTAAAAGTGACGATGCCCCTAGCGATTCAAGCACTCATTACAGGCGGTGTGTTAAGCTTTACGCGGGCTCTCGGAGAATTCGGTGCGACATTGATGTTTGCCGGAAACATCCCTGGCAAAACCCAAACTGTACCAACCGCTATATACCTTGCGATGGACTCAGGTAACATGGAAATGGCCTGGTTGTGGGTCGGCTCAATCATCGTACTCTCCTATATCATACTTTTTGCAATTTACCGGCGTACCTGACACACACAAAGAACCCTTGCAGCACTAAGGGTTCCGAATCGGTGCTTGGCACCCATTTAAACTCCTTCTTCTGATGGGGTTTTGGATCAGTGTCTGGCACTTGCTTTCATTTTCATTCCTTGTTCGAGGAAGATACAGCTGAGGACGCCGACGATCAATCCGTTATTCATTATTGAAGCTATTGCTGGATGGACTCCTGAAAGTGATGCTGGTGTCAGGAACATCACCCCTATACCGATCATGAGGGATAGGCTGATGATGAGCAGGCTTTGTTGATCCCTGTCTATCTTCATATAAGCTTGCAATCCAATAACCAGCATATTCGAAAAGGCGAGCAGCATACTGGCGTATCCGACCGGAACAGGGATTGATGCAAAGAACATCGTAATGGTCGGGAAGAAGCTCAACCCCAACAATATCAGACTGCCTAATACAAATGGGAAACGTTCTTTCATCCTCGTCGATAAAATGAATCCTGCCGTATAAGAAAGCGGGACCATTCCAATGGTCGAAAACACGCCAGAAAGGAGTTGACTGATCCCCATCACGATCCCGGATTGATTGTAGCGAGAATCTGAAGAATCTCCTAACACTTCTTCAACAACATCAATGCTTGCAACAAAATTGATTAACAGGAGAAGTGTAACTACCGCAGAAGTAATCACAATACCCAGATCAAATACAGGTGTGCCCCAGACGAACACCCCTGGGAACGTAACCCAGTTTTCAGCTTCGAACGGAATCTTCTTCTCCAATCCGAACAATATGAACAACAGCCAGCCAACCGCTATCCCGAACAACACCGAATAACTCTTCAAATAGAACCATCGGCTTGTTGCAAACCATATTGTCACAAGAGCAGTCCCTATTCCAAGCACAGCAACAGTCCCGTGCACTTCATCCGAAAAGTAACCGACCCCCAGGATTCCTTTCATGAATGGCCCGCTGATCTGTGCCACTAAAAGAATGAAATACGTTCCGGTGACAATCGGTGTAAAAATCCGTTTTACACGATGGATCACCTGGAACACACTAAGTAAAATGAACAGCACTCCGCTGAAGAGAATTCCCATCTCGATGCTGCGCAAAACTTCAAAACGGTCTGAGGACACTTCAGAACCGAGCCCGGCAAACAAAAGGAAAACTCCCCACCATAAAACAGCAGGACCTTCAACAATCGGTTTTTTATGGCCGAACCATGCTTGAAAAAGAGAAATGATCCCGATCACAAAAAAAGTCCTTTGGACAAAGCTAGAGATCTCCGGAACAGAAATGCCAAAAGCAGCTCCGATCGTCAATGGAGCCACGACACTGCCTGCCAGAATAAAGATGAACCATTGGAAAGAAGCTAACGACACTTTCACTTAAAGGACCTCAAATTCCTCATCCGTCCAGTCTGTAATGAACATGTGTCCCGGGGAATGTGTGATCATCAAATCAGGTTTCATATTCATCGCAATATTCTGTGGGGTGACACCGCAAGCCCAAAAAACAGGTACTTCTCCCTCTTTTACCGTTACTGGATCTCCGAAATCAGGCTGGGCGATATCATTGATCCCGATCTGTTCGGGGGGGCCGATATGGACAGGCGCTCCATGGACCGCTGGAAATCTTGATGTTATCTGGACGGCGTCAGCCACATCACTTGCGGGAATCGGTCTCATACTGACGACCATGTTCCCATCAAATGGGCCTGCTTTTACACACTTCAGATTCGTTTTGTACATCGGTACATTGCATCCTTCTTCGATTTGACGGACAGGAATGTTCTTTTTCAATAGCTCACTTTCGAAGGTAAAACTACAGCCCAAAAGGAAACCGACCAGATTCTCATTCCATAAAGAGGTGATGTCTGTCATCACTTTTGTGAGAATGCCTTTTTCATACACGTTGTACTTCGGCAAATCTACTCGTAAATCCGAATCCGGAGCTGCCATTCGCGGCACTGGAGAGCCTATGTCCGTTACATCAAGGATCGGACACGGTTTCGGATTCCGTTGACAAAACAATAGAAAATCAAATGCCATCTCCTTTGGCAAGACGACCAGATTTGCTTGCGTATATCCTCTTGCCATACCAGCCGTCGGTTTGACCCACTCATTCGTGCGACATAACCCTCTAGCCTCTGATGGATTTAAATCACTAAATCCCTTCACCTCTAACCCCTCCTAAAGATTACTGGAACAATTTCGGGATCTGATCGATCATTGTGATGATACCCATATAAGACATCGCAATCACGATGAGTCCCCCAAAAATCGTAAGCCATAACGGATGTCTATAATCTCCGACGATCTTTCGGTTGTATGCCGCAACAAGCATTACACCAAGAGATATCGGAAGGATCAATCCATTCAATGCTCCCACAAGAATCAATACATTGACCGGTTTCCCGATTAATACGAAAACGAATGTAGATACCGAAATGAAACCGACAATCAGCCACTTATGATATTTCTCAAGTTTTGGATGGAACGTACGTATGAATGAGACAGATGTATAGGCGGCACCGATTACAGATGTAATAGCAGCCGCCCACATGATCACGCCAAATATTTTATAACCAACATTACCTGCAGCCAATTGGAATACAGAAGCTGGTGGATTTGAGGGATCCAAGGACAATCCTTGTGCAACGACACCTAATGTAGCTAAAAACAGAAAAATTCGCATGATCGAGGCGATCCCGATCGCCGAAACTGAACTTTTTGTCACTTCCGAGAGGTTATCTACCCCTTTTACACCGGCATCAAGTAACCTGTGCCCTCCTGAAAATGTGATATATCCTCCTACAGTACCGCCGACCAGGGTAACAATGGCAATAAAATCGATTGTATCCGGTACAAACGTCTTAACTACTGCTTCACCGACTGGCGGGGATGCAGAGAACATCACATAAACGGTAAGTGCGATCATGATGAATCCCAATACCTGGGTGAATCGGTCCATGACCTTATTCGCTTCACGCAAAAGGAATATTCCGACCGCAATAATTCCACTGAAAAGTGCCCCCATTTCAGGGGAAACACCTAGTAGTACGTTGGAGCCTAACCCAGCACCCGCGATATTTCCGATATTGAAAGCCAGACCGCCAATGACGATCAGTATCGCCACGAAATAACCGAGTCCTGGGAAAACCATATTCGCGATATCCTGTGTCCTTCTCTCAGACACAGCAATGATCCGCCAAATATTCAGTTGTGCTCCAATATCAATGATGATCGAGACTAAAATGACAAACCCGAAACTTGCTAATAATGCTTCAGTGAAAAAAGTGGTCTGTGTAAGAAAACCTGGTCCGATTGCGGACGTCGCCATCAGGAACGCCGCTCCAAGCAAAATACTCCTGTTCGACTGCTTCATCTTGTACCCCCTATTTGTCGATCTTACCGACCTTTTCTATTGTAATTCCTGTTTCTTTCAAGCCTGCTCGGATATTACGGGCAAAGGATAAGGCATTGATGCCATCGCCATGGATACAAATGGTATCTGCTTCAATCGGGATATCGATTCCTTGCAGACATTTCACTTTCCCTTCCTTTACCATCCTGACCACTTGCTGAAGGGATTTTTCCTCCTCTTCAATCAATGCATTGACAAGTGTACGAGATGTAAGGGAACCATCCTCCTGGTAGGTTCGATCTGAAAAAACCTCGCTTGCTGTACGAATTCCTGTCTTTTCACCCGCTTTGACCAGCTCACTTCCAGATAATCCGAATAGGATCAATTCGGGATCGACTTTATAAACCGCTTCTGCAACGGCCTCTGCAAGTTCCGAATTTTTCGCTGCCATATTGTAGAGTGCCCCATGTGGCTTTACGTGCTGCATGACACCGCCCTCGGCTTTTACAAAACCATAAAGTGCACCGATTTGGTAAGTGACCATGTCATAGGCTTCCTGTGGTGAGATGCGCATTTCACGCCTTCCGAACCCCACTAGATCAGGAAGGCCCGGATGTGCACCGATCCCGACGTTTTTTTCCATTACCAGTTGGACGGTTTTCCTCATGACTGAAGGATCACCCGCATGAAAACCACAGGCAACATTGGCTGAGGTCACATAATCTAGAATATCTTCATCCGTTCCCTTTTTATAAGTCCCGAAGCTTTCTCCTAAATCGCAATTCAGATCTACTGTGTTCATTACTACTCTCCTCCCTCTCTCAGCTTTAATGAAATGCCCTGTTCAAGCTGTTGAAGATGCCTTTCCTGTTCAAGGTACAAAGCCTCAGCTTCTTTATGGGTTACGAGTTTGAAACGTACCTTTGCTCCTGGCTTCAATTGAGCGACCTTTGAAAAATCAACCGAAGCAATTTGAGCAATTTTAGGGTAGCCCCCGGTCGTTTGCCGGTCTGCCAACAATGTGATCAGATTTCCTTCTGAGGGGACCTGGATCGTTCCAAACGAAACAGCCTCTGAAATCATCTCCACTTGTTCTGAAAGCTCCAATCGCTCACCTTTGAACCGGAACCCCATCCGATCAGATTGAGGCGTCAGTTCGAACTCTGTATTTGTGAATTTTTCCTGGCTTTCTTTCGTAAAACGGTTCCACTCACGACCTTGAATGACTCGGATGATCCCATTCTGATTCGCTTCCGTGCCCCATTCTGCAGCCGAAAACCAATCGGACTCCACATATGGGAGCTCAGAATCAGAAAGCTGCTGAAAAATATGATCCGCTCTCTCTGAACGTTCTCCTATCGTCAATGAGTCTCCAGAGTCAAGCGCCCTTCCTTCAAAACCACCAATTTCTGCACGTAGATATGTTGAACGGCTCTCCATGATTTCCGGTACGACAATACCGCCTGCAACAGATAGATAAGATCTGCATCCAGCTGTGCATGCACCAAATTTCAAAACACTGCCTGCTCTGACATAGATCGGACGCCACATTTTTACTGGTCCATCGTTGATTTTCGGGGAGAAATCACCACCTGTAATCGTAACCAGGACATCCTTTTCAAACTCGATTTCGGGCCCTTTCATCGTCATCTCCAAACATGCTTCGCCATTGCTGTTGCCTACTAATAGGTTCCCGATTCGATAGACTAGTTGGTCCATAACCCCGCTTACGATGACACCAAAACGTTGATATCCGTAACGACCTGCATCTTGGATGGTCGTCTGAAGTCCTGGTTTAACGATCTTCATTCTTGTCCTCCCTTCAATTTCTCGAATTCTGCTGTTGAGATCGGATGAAAACGTATCTTATCCCCTGCCCGTAATAATGTCGGGGGATCCTGATCAAGATCGAATAGTTTGAGAGGGGTTTGACCTATCAACTGCCAGCCACCTGGTGTTTCAATCGGATAGATCCCTGTTTGAGAACCTGCTATCCCCACTGAACCTGCAGGAATTTTTAAACGAGGCGATTCTTTCCGGGGTGCGGCAATTTTTTCAGACATTCCTCCTAAATATGGGAAACCTGGTGCGAAACCGATCATATACACTAAATATTCAGCTTCGGTATGGATTTCAATGACCTCGTCGGTTGTAAGGTTGTTATGTTGTGCCACCAACTCTATGTCGGGGCCGAGCTCTCCTCCATAACAGACTGGGATTTTCACATTTCGTGCTTCGATTTTGTTTTCCGGTCCAATTTTATGAATAGCAGATTCGATTTCCCCGCAAATCAACTCATAAGGGGAATCTGGTGTTCGTTTTCTATTTCTTTTACCATTTTGGAGTACTTTAAGTGGATTATAAAACACAGTCACGCTCGTAAACGCGGGTACGAATTCTATCATTCCCGGCAGTGGTTGTTCCTCTAGGAGAAGCGAAATATTCCGTACAAGGACATTCGTTTCCTCTGAGATTTTGTCACCAAGATGTACAATAACCGCTAAATCTCCTAGCGGATGCAGTTCATACTTCAAAATAGCACCTCCATATGATCAGCCTTCCCATCCGATCAATCTTGAGATTTCATAGGCTGCCTTTTTCACCCGCCCAGTTAAACTCGCAAGTATTTCAGGATTTCGAAATCGGTTTTCGGGCCCTACGATACTAAGACCAGCAAAAATGTGATGACCATGATCAAAAATCGGTGCTGCAATAGCAGAAGAATCATCGTGTAATTCAGCATGGCTTACCGTATAACCCTTGGCCCTGGTCTCTTTCAATAGTTCCTTCAGCTCTACTTTGTCAGTAATGGTTCCAGAAGCAATCGGCTCCAGTTTTACTGAATCGATGTATTTTTCCCGTTCCTCCTCTGGCATAAACGCTAAAAGGACCCGAGGACATGCGCCGGCATATAAAGGGGCACTGCGACCGATTCCCGTAAAAACCCGTACAGGTTTATCCGTTTCTATCTTCTCAATATAAATGGCCTCTTCGTTTTCCTGGACAATTAAATTGACGGCTTCGCCAAGTTCATCCTTCAGCTGCCTCATAACCGGTATAGCAACCTTCCGGATATCCAGCCGTTCTCTGACGAGTTGTCCGTATTGGAGGAAGCCTAGTCCTAATTCATATTCACCATGATGGTTTTTCTTCAGGAACCTTGATTCCGCAAGTGATAGGACCATACGATAGACAGTTGTTTTCGGCATTCCTGTCAGCTTGCTCAATTGCAGGAGCGAGAGACTCTCGTATGTTTTGAAAAGTGTCAGTAACTCCATTGCTTTTATGACTGTAGTATTCTTGTCTTTCATCTATACACCCCGAAATTCCGATATTCGGACTTAACATTCCGAAAATTAATACTTTCATTAATTATAGATTGAATTGTCGAAATCTTCAATATCTATTTATTAGTCTTAACGCTGAATTCCCTCCTGGCGATCCGCAATCCTCCTCGCTCGTTCATATTTAAAAAGAGCGACCCTAAAGGCTTTGAATCTTCAGGGCCACTCTGTTGGACTTTTTGAGATAATTTTGGAGTTGTCGGAATCATTCCGTAGTTGTTGAGATAATTCCAGAATTGTAAAGAAAATTTCGGAGTTGTCGGGATAACGTCTCATACAATTGATGTTGGTGCTATTTTCAAGAGGAAGTGAACTTCAAGCCAATGATTCCGACCAAAATCATCCCTAAAAAGAGGATTCTTGTAAAATCTTTCGGTTCGTTGAACAGTAATATCCCAAGGAAAACGGTTCCAAGAGCCCCGATGCCTGTCCAGACAGCATAAGCAGTCCCGATCGGCAACACTTTGATCGCAATTGATAAAAAATAAAAACTTATGACCATCCCGATGACTGTAATGATGGACGGGACCAGACGGCTGAATCCTTCTGTATATTTCAGTCCTATCGCCCAAACGACTTCAAAAATACCTGCGATAAAAAGATAAATCCACGCCATTGCTCATCCCTCCTACTATAAGAAAAGCGTAAACGCCCTGATGATCAAGAAAAGTGTAAACGCCCTAATCAACCACAAAGGTCACTGGAAGTCCAACGAGGAGGCTTGAACCAAACAATTCGGTTCTGCGTGGGTAACCACTTCGAACTAAATCAATGTGTCGACCGCCACAGGAGGACTGAAGTGATCCAAGTGGTTGGGGTTGGAGATAGACATTCGATAAAAAAACCGGGAAAATATCGTAATGATATCCTCCCGGGCTTTTCTCCCTCCGTGTACACAAATCAATTGTGCGGTTTCTCTCGGACCAGGCCATACACATGCGGAACCCTAGAAACCAATGATTCTATGAAATTCACTATATTATGCCAAACCAAATCATTGCTTGTCAAACCTAGCTTCTCGACAAAAACTCCAGCTAACGATCAGCCGGAGTTTCGTCATTTCATCTCTTCTACTTCCAGGTCTTTTTGAAGGAAATCTTCTATCTGGTGTTTATGGTGACGATCATGCTCACAAAACTTGATCAGGTATTTTCTTAAAGTTTCGGGGTGTCCCCGATCATAGAAAGTAGCGTCCAACTCTTCCTCTGAACGGGCATTTATGGCCTTGGTCAACAAGTCTCTCGTTTCTATAAATTCTTTGATGATCTCCTTCTTGGGTACACCGCTCTTTGCATATAACGAAGCCTTTTGGTTCATGACGTGGACATCAATCGATCTTGGCAGCCGTGCTTCGGCTTTTATCTTTGGAAATCTTTCTTTTAAAAAGTACCGATCCCAGTAAGTAAGGTGCGTAATGATCTCTGCAATCGACCATTTACCAGGTTTGACCGGGCCCAACCATTCCTCATCGGTCAAAGATTCAAGACTCTGGACCCACTGATTGAATCGTACGTTTCTTTGGATGATCTCTGTTTTAGTCATCGTTCTCCTCCATCGTATCCTTGTTATCGTTCCTGTTCCCTAAAATCATATGAAGTAACAGTCAAATTTATATTTTAATATTTTTTTAGATAATCGTAATAATTTTAGCTTGCAAATCGTAACCATTACGATATACTGTTGTTTGTGTATAAAGATTCTGGGAGGTTGTTATTATGAAAAAAATCTTTACAGTATTATTTGCTGTTCTTATTATATTATCTGCATGTGGTCAGGATACTCAGACTTCAAAAGAAGGTTCTAGTTCCGACCAAGTGAAAGTGATGACTACATTATTTCCATTAAAGGATTTTACAGAACGGATTGGAGGAAAGCATGTTGATGTTGAGAGTGTCTTGCCTCCAGGTGTGGATGCCCATACATATGAACCCACACCAAAAATGATGATTACCCTAGCTAAAAGTGACATTTTTATCTATAATGGAGCTGGGTTGGAAGGTTTTGCTGATTCAGCAGTCCAGACATTGAAAAATGATGATGTCAAAATCCTTGAAGCAACCAAGGGGATAGACCTTCAAGCTTTCACCGATGAAGAACATGACCATGAAAATGAACACGAAGACGAACACCAGGATGAAGCCGATCACGAAAACCATGATGAGAATGAAGACCATTCAGACCATGGACACGGTGATTCAGAAGGCGAACATCCAGAAGGTGAAGAGCATTCTGAGGAAAATCATCAACATGGGGATGTCGATCATCACGTCTGGCTCGATTCAGTATTAGCTGTCAAACTGGCAGAAAACATCAAGAACCAACTTATTGAAGTAAAACCTGAGGCAAAAGACGAATTCGAGGAGAACTTTGAAGAGTTGAAGGCAGATCTCATTGAGTTGGATCAATCATTCATGGAAACTATTGATCAAACCGAAAAAAAGGAAATCCTTGTTTCCCATGCTGCGTATGGATACTGGGAAAGCCGTTATGGAATTGAACAACTAAGCGTTTCGGGGTTATCACCTACGAATGAGCCTACACAAAAACAGATCAAGAAATTGATGGAAGAATCCAAAGCCCACGATATCCGATACATTCTATTTGAACAGAACGTGAATACGAAACCTGCGCAAACGATCAAGAACCAATTGGATCTCGATATCCTTTACCTTCATAATCTTTCGGTCCTTACAGAAGAGGATATCGAAAATGAGGAAGATTACTTCTCTTTGATGAAAAGGAATATCGAAACGTTGGATAAGGCTTTGAACGATTAATAACATAAAGTGATGTGACTGATTCATGTTCCAACAATCTACACGGGAAAATATCATGATTTTTCTATTATTCTTTCTTTTTCTTTTCGGTTTTCTTTTTATCGAAGAGATCAAGAGTTCTGCAGTCCCACTGAACATCCCAAGTAGCCTGATAGATTTGAATACGATTTTTTTAAGTATTGTATTAGAAGCGTTCCCTTTCCTATTATTGGGCGTATTCGTTTCGGCAATCATCCAATCGTTCGTATCGGAGGAAACAATCAAACGATTCACACCGAAGAAAGGGTACATCGCTTTGGTTCCTGCAACATTAATGGCCGCACTGTTTCCGGTGTGTGAGTGTGCCATAATCCCTGTTGTCAGAAGGTTGATCAAGAAAGGGATGCCTTTGCATATTGGGGTTGTCTTCCTTGTTGCAGCCCCAATTTTAAACCCAGTTGTTTTCTTATCTACCTTTTATGCGTTCAGATCGGATATGACCGTTGTTTATGCTCGGATGGGATTGGGATTCATCTTAGCGATCGTTATCGGTGCAATCATCTATACAATTTTCAAAAATAAAGATATGCTTAAAATAGTCGAAACACATACACACCCCCACCATCATGGTTCCGAACCTTCCAAATGGAAAATGACGATGTACCATATGTCTGACGAATTCTTTGATACAGGTAAATATCTATTATTCGGTGCTTTACTAGCTAGTTCGTTCCAAGCTTTTGTAAGCCGTGAGTTCATCGCTTCGATCGGAACAGAAACGTGGTCTTCGAGCTTGATCATGATGGGATTTGCATACCTTGTATCACTCTGTTCTGAAGCGGATGCATTTGTAGCTGTCTCGTTCCAATCAACTTTCAGTACGGCTTCTATTGTGGCTTTTCTTGTATACGGGCCAATGCTAGATATCAAGAACACTTTGATGCTTCTTGCGTACTTTAAGAAGAAATTTGTACTTACCCTTATGATAGTCATTACTGTAACTGTGTTTATTGCGATCCTCTTGTTTCAACTATTATTCTTATAGAGGTGGATACCTTGAATAATCAATTCTATATCAATCTGCGGTCTATCATTCTATTTGGATTTGCATTCTTGATGAGTGCCCTTATCTATACCGGGCAAATCCAATATTATATTGCACCACAGATGATGAAGTTCATGTATTTTGCTACGGGGACGTTCTTCATACTTGGGATCATCCAATTGTTTCGCTCTGAGGACTCAGAAGAGCATTGTCTCTGTGGACATGATCACCATGAAACAAAGCATCCATTCATGCGGTTCTTTGTATATTCCCTTTTCATCTTACCTCTACTGACGGGATTTGTTTTTCCTGAAAAGGTTCTGGATAGTTCGATGGCGCAGAAAAAAGGGGTCTCCCTAAGTGGCAGCGTAAAGCAGAAAGATCGTCCTGCCCAGCAGGCAGACTCTGAAAGTTCCAAAAGTTCCACCCCTAATGCCGATGAGTTTCTAGAAGACCCTGAGGGATATATGGAAGATTTGGAGGAGGAAGTTTCTGAGTCTTCCAATAGTCAAACGGCAGATGATGGTATCTATGATTACGATGAGTATTATGCAGAGCTTGCCGATCAATATAAAAACAAAGATAAAGTGGTCGTGACGGATGATAAATATTCCGATCTCCTTGATACCTTGAGTATTTTCCTTGATCAGTTCCAGGGCAAGACGATCGAAATTGAAGGCTTCGCCTATCGTGAAACCGACATGGGTAATGATGAACTGGTTGTAGCACGATTTCTAATGAGTTGTTGTTCAGCTGATACTTCTGTAGTCGGGACCATGGCGAAAGGAACCGACCTGCAGAGAATTGAAGATGATCAATGGATCAAAGTGACAGGTACAATAAAGAAAACGAATTACAATGATTCTATGATTCCGATGATTGAAGTAACAAATGTCGAAAGAATCGAAAGTCCTGATTCCCCTTATGTTTATCAGGATATCGGAATATTCAACTAAAGAAAACCGGAATCGCCCTGTTTCGCTGGAAGTCCGACGAGGAGGCTGTCACCGCCGCAGGAGGTCTGATGTGTCCAAGTGGCTGGGCAATGGAGCAAATTTCACTTCACTTCAAGAAAATATTATACTTCTTTTAATAAGTGGAACTGTTAAAGTTTATTGTTGATATATGCAAAATTCACTCCCTTTCCGCGGGCGATCCACAAGCCTTCTCACTTGCACAGGATTTGTTAGCTTCGACGTTCACCACAGGACGTGGTTAGTCGAAAATCCTTACATTGCAGGTCACTGCGGGGTCTCGCTTGGCTCGCTTTTCCCGCTGTAGCGTCGCAAATTTCGCTTCAGAAAATTCCATGAAAAATCAACATTACGATTTAAGCAAAGCCTAATTAGTAAAAGGCTGCCCCATAAGTATTTGAAACTTATGGGCAGCCTTTTCATGTTCATTAATACTCTTTTCTCAGCATGGTGTAAAGCACACAGTCATGGAAATGATCGTATATGTATTCTGCATCTCGCAGTACGCCTTCTTTTACAAATCCCAATCGCTCTGGGATTGCCCGGCTTTTTACATTCTTCATTCCGCATTGGATCTCGACGCGATTGAGGTGTAAAGTGTTGAATGCATGATCGACAAGTGCTCTAGTCGCTTTTGTCATGATGCCTTTCCCTTGATAATCTTCTGCCAGCCAATAACCAATGGATGTTTTTAAGTTGGCACGATCGATCTGATGATAACCGATCATTCCGACAAGCTCCCCTTGGTACATGATTCCAACCTGGAAACCATTATCCTCAGCGAATTGTTTCAGCCACATGTCAATGACAGGTTCATAATCTTCTTCTTTCTTCATTCCATCTACCCACGGCAACCATTCTCTTAAGTAGTCTCGAGATCGATCGACGAGAGCAAATAATTCAGGAATATCCCTTTTTTCTAATAGTTTTAAAGATAGCTCTTCATCGATAGGATAAATAAACATCCATGGCTCCCCCTTGTCTTTATTTGTACGGATTGATTTTAACGTCAATGATATCCCATTCGCGGAAGCCGACTTTTTTCATCCTTATCACTAGGCTCCCATCATAGGATTCAATGACTTCCGAATCGTCATCCTTGTATTCATAGGCTTGGAATTGTGCAGTGACCTCATAAGCCTGGTCTATGTTCTCTGCAGAATTAATAACCATTCGTGTATTTTCAAGGTCATTCCTCTCCCCGAACTGGATGAATTCCTCCAACTCGGACTTTTGGTCTCGAACAGATTCATCATTGACCTTACCCGTTTCTAGATCCTCTATAAAATTTTTGGCTGTTTCTTCTGGTGTAACGATCATATATGAGGTTAGTACAATAAGGATTATACCTGAGACGAATGCCCCTGCAAAAATCAGGATCAACTTCTTGTTAATTTCATCATCCCTGCTTTCTATGTATGTTCTTTTCAAATACTATCACAATTTAAAAGAAAAAGGGAATTACCGTGATGACAATTCCCTTAATGATTATTCCTCTTTCCATTCACCGCCCCAGATGTTGAACTTATTACCATCTGAATCGTAGCAATCAAATGCATGACCTGTCCAAACTTCACGGAATACACCAACCTTCACGCCATGCTCTTTCAACTTTTTATACAGGGTATGGGGTCTTTCACATTCAGAGTTGCTGCAAAAATTTGGGCATCATCTGAATTCTTGAGAGTCCGTTTTTTCCAAGTTGCTTTTGATGGCATTTCATCGGTTTCATATAAGAACATCCAACCGCCGTTCTCAACTCTCAACGCTGCAGTCTTCGCATCTGGCTGATAATCGTCACCGAAAACACAACCGAATAGATTGACCCAAAAATTCACTGCTTTATCAAGCTCGGTTACGGGCAGGTGGATACATGGTATGCTTTCAATTTGATGTGTCATCCTTAAACTCCTTATTTGTGTTCTTCACAGATCATCAGTACATTTCCATCTGGATCCTTGAAATTGAAAAAGGAAACGTCAGGATGTCTTTCAATCTCCCGGACTATCGTTCCTCCCTTTTCTTTTACAAAAGCATAAGCCCCATCGATATCATCAGTATGAAGCATAAGGTTGGCTTCAGTACCTGGTTTGTTGTTACGATCATCATCAAGTAGAAATCCGCCATTCCCCAAATCGACAAAGTGGACAGGGCTCTTCGGGTCAATCAGTGATTTTTCTTTTCCAAGGAGTTCAGCATACCATTCAGCGGTCTTCTGTAAATCCTTTACATGAACGAAAGTTGATCCGACACGATTAATCGGGCTTTTTGTGATTTTCATTTTTCATAGCCTCCTAATGCTTATTCCCAGTTTACCGGGGGTTTCGATTTTTGTAGTCGAATGTCAAGCGCCTCTGCGATCGTCGTCAGCAATTCTTTGCAGAAGAAATAACTCTTATGGCGTACGATTTTACCCTGTGATACTTCTTGATATTGCACATCATGCAACTGCATACCATCTTCCGTTTCCACTTCCAAAATGATGACTTCTTTGCCCCATAGGTTTTCTCTGTAAGCCTTCTTTCCCATGATTCCTGCCCGCATGGAACCCTTTTCGACATCAGCTTTGGAAAATTCCTGGAACCCAGGGGAGACTTCCATATGGATCGTATCACTTGTCAGTCGAAGTATTTGCTCTACATCCCTCTTGTTGAATGCCTCCAGATAAGCATCGACAACTTCGGTATGGTCCTGGGATTTCTCACAGGTGGAATGCTTTTTTTCAAATGAATCAACCTTCTGAAGCGTTTTACGGGCACGGTGCACAATCCCATAGACCGCTCCTTCTGTCGAGTGAACCATATTCGCAATCTCTGTCGCTTTGAATTGAAATACATCCATCAACAAGATTGCTGTAACTTGCTTTGGGGTAAGATGCTGCACTAATACCTCCAATGCTTCCCGAATATCGAATGCATTGATAGATTGAGGATCCATTTCGAGATTCGGTCCTTCATCCTCTACCCTTACCTTTCTTTTACGGCATTCATCGATCCAGTGATTGGTTGCAATACGGAAGAGATAAGCCTTCATATTGAGCGGCTGCCATATTTGGGACAGCATGGCAAATGCCTTCAAGAGCGTTTCTTGAAAAAGATCTTCTCCTTCCCATGGAGAGCCGGTTACATAGCGGCAATAGTTCCATAGATCTTGCTTGAAGGGTTCGATTTCTTTTTCAAATTGGTTATGTAGTGATCGGGTGTCTTTGACGATTGTGCACAGCGATTCACTTATCACTTTTTGACCCTCCTTCTTTCCTCGTTACCTATATAACGTAAAAAATCGAGAAAACCTTACGGGGTTTTTATCCTTTTTATTTTTCTATTATTTCTTTCATCCAGGGTACTTCCGCAGCGGTTTGCAGTGTGATGGATGCGTCTGTACTCCAGAAGTTGGAGAGAGTTGTATTGGTATGATCGATGATCTGAACTGCTTTAAAATGATCGTTGTCCATGGTCGTATGAGCGTCCTTGATCAATGTGACATCATAATCAGCATCAAAAGCACCACGGCATGTGGAATCGACACAGTAATCCGTCTGAGCCCCGCATATGAATAGATGCTCCGCTCCCAGCTCCTCGAGGACAGTTTTCAGGCTTGTGCTAGCGAACGAATTTGGTTTCGTTTTATAAATCACATGGTCTGTTTCCTGCGGCTTTTCCAATAAGGCATCTAACTGCCAACCAGTTTCCCCGCGTTTAAGTGGTCCAGCAGAATCTTCATGCTGTACATAGATTACAGGCACTCCGTTCAAACGTGCTTTGCGGATCAGTATAGAGATCCGGTTGATGATCGTTTCTTTTTCATATGCATGCACCATAACCGCTTGCTGCACATCAATGACAATCAATATTTCCTTCATTTTAAATACCTCCTCATTAGTAAACAAATAAAGAAAACTCGGGCTTTGCCAAGCCTTGGCGAAGGCTGACCCTTAGCTGCACTTATACTTCGTTCGTAAACTTTTCTGCTACGTCAGTTAGCTACATCGCTGAAAAGTTATATTTTCTTAACGCACAAAAGGAACCCTTGTTCGCCCCTTCATATAATTACATATTTCTCTAATTAAGTTGAAATTTCCTGCAACTTATTTTAAAGTCCTCCATCTATATTAGTAGGAGGTTCCTTTGAACTTCTATTTTGAAGTCAGGTTCCCCCTAACAATTATCCTACCTCCCCTTTGAATGGGCTGGCTCCTCTCGAGCCGGTCTATATTTTTCCACTATAAATAAGAGAGCCCCACTTGTGGAACCCTCTCATACAACTCAATTCACTTTGAGCGTTTTCTGGACACGTTTTTTCTTCACGATAAGTTGATAGGCTTTGCTTACTTTTTCCTCGACATAATCCAGTGAGACACATTTACTTGGATCTGCAAACATCCCTACTGCTCTCGATAAGTGATCCACTGCGGTCTTCAGATCTTTTTCATTCCTTGGTGTCTTGTTCAAGTGAATATCGTCCATCACATGAAATGCCATTGCTTGAATGTCACGTAAGCGCGCTTCTTCAGTTTTCAATGCGTTCCCTCCTAGCCAGTACTTTTTGCATAATCTAATTTATGGGAAAAATGAAATGAACATGAGTGATTTTTATAGGGAACCATGGAATATCACAAAGGATGGTACATGGGCATATGATACCAAAGAAAATTCGGAGGTGTTTGTCAAATGCAAATGTATCGACAACCGATGGAATCGATGAGTCTTATAGATGAAATACAAATAGCGATCAATGGCGAATACAGTGCCATCCAATGTTATGAAAAATTAGCTAGGAATGCACCCGATAAGACAGAAAGAGAGCAAATCAATGAAATCAGGCACTTCCAGATGTTTGGGCACATCTATACGACTCTGACAGCCGGCAGCCAGAGCCAGAAATAACAGAGGAATGTCCCTGATGATTACCGGAAAGGTCTCCGTGTATCTTTTGTAGATGAACAGGAAACAGCAGACTTTTAACAGGACATTGCTGACAAAGCCCGCTCACCTTACCTGAAAGAAGTATTCCGTCGAGCATCTGCAGACGAACAAAACCACGCTGTCTGGTTCCTCTCCTTCCCCATCTTACGCGGTTGATCATCGGTGCCTGGCACCATCTCAAAACCGTTGGCGCTGTTGAGGTATTATTTGGTGCCTGGCACTGCTGTATAGTTTATTGGTGCTGACGTATAATGAATTTATTGGACTATATTGTGAGTATTATAGGGGTGAGTCTATGTTTGAACTACGGACTGAGCGGTTGAAGCTACGCCCTATCCGGAAAAGTGATCTTTCAAATTTAATGAAAATCTTTTCCGATCCAGTGGCGATGAAATATTATCCTTCTACTAAATCCGAACGGGATGCAAAAGAATGGATTGCTTGGAATCATGATAACTACAATGCTTACAACGTCGGTTTATGGGCAGTGGAGTTGAAGGAAACCGGTGAATTTATCGGTCAATGCGGTATCGTCCCTCAGAAAATCGATGGGGAGGTAGTGATGGAAATCGGCTATTTGTTAGTAAGGGATCATTGGGGGAAAGGCTATGCTACAGAAGCAGCATATGCTTGCCTCAAATACGGCCTTGAAAAATGCAAGTATCCGAAGCTTGTTTCACTGATAGCGCCAGAAAATGCCCCATCTGCAGCTGTGGCCACCAGAATTGGTATGCAGAAGGAAACACGGATCACCAAGTGGGATCGCCAAATTGATGTGTATGCAATCAAGTCCATGTGATTTACCTATTGCTGATAAACCCTATATATCCCGTAAAACCTACCTTTCCTCTGGGATATTCAGAGGTTTCTCCATCTAAAAAACCACCCGGTATCGGATGGTAATCTAGTCTATCGTCTAAGCCAATCGCCACTCGCAACCACCTTTTTACATAAATCCGGGTTATGATCGACAGTGTAAATGATCACTTCGACTGGCCCCCCTTCAATCATGGCTAAGCAATTTTTACGTTCGTACAGGTTGTCAGCTCCAGGTCCTATATATCCCTCAAGTTCATCCAGCTTTGGGAGATCTTTAGCCTTCACCTCATAAATCTCTCCGTAAACTTTACCGGAATCCGATAAAGTTATTGCTGGATACCCGAATCCAGTATCAAATAGTGTCCCCTGGATCCAGGCATTACTGGAAATGCATTTCGCATTCCCCAACACATGGGCATTACATTCATTCTTACGGAGTGTTCCGTAAACAAACACCAAATGCAGCATCTCGTTCTTCACTACTTTTACCTCTATTTTCTACGGGTGCTTTTTCTTTGTTTCGCATCCCGAAAATATTTTTCATATGTTTTTCTGTGAAAAGCTTCAATTTCTTTATCAGTCATGGCACGAATCACTTCTTGGTCATGGTCCGGTCTTGGTGTTCCAGAATTCTTCTTTCTCACTATAATTCCTCCTTAAAGATGGATTCCCTTTAAATGGAATGTTCCGATGACCCTCTTCAGTTCCGTTACCTTATCCCCTTTTCGGATGGATTGACTATCATTTCAAGGCTGGAAACTCATCCAAGCTTCCCTAAGCTTTATGAAATTTGCTGCAATTATAGATGGGTATGGAAAGGATGTCAACAATCCTGAAAATCATTTTACATAATTAGGACTGAAGGTATGCCGAACAAAATAGTATAGCGTTCCGAGGGATAAGATGAATATCAAATTAAAGGTACCCTTTATTGCAATTGCAGTATTTTTCGTTATTCTATTTATTAAATGCCCGATAGCCGAGGATTATTCGCAATAGCTATCTGACAATAACATCCTGACCTGTGATTCATAGAAATGCACTACGTTATCTGTAAAAAACAAGTTCATCAGGATTTGTCCGGACAAACATGGACCAAGTAGAGGAAGCATGTACCTCGATACATACAGGATGGTTGTTCTTCATGAGAGCAGAGACCTACATCCATGAAAAAGACCGCACCATCAAAGTGGCCGGCCTCTTGTACTTCATCATTCCATATGAAAATAATTTGGATAATGGAAGTATCCATCTATTCAGTTTTTGGATCAATACCTCTTATGTAATTCGATTGGGCGCTGGAGGGCGTCCATATCTTCTTCAACATTCAACATTTTTTCTTGGAACAGTTTTTTCGCATCGCATACCCCTTGGTTATACACATAAGGGCCGACTTCTTTCAAAATAAAGTCCAGCATGAGTCCAGCAGCAAGGTCTCCAATTTCTTCTCCACGTTCATCGATGAAATATCCCTGTATGTTCTTGACCAATTGATCGCGCTCTTCCTTTGGTATTTTAAGACCTATCATGAAAGTTCCCCTCCTTTCATTTTCTTATCGATCGCTTCGAGAACGTCCCCAGCTTTTCCTTCGAGCTTCATATCGAATTGATCATGCAAGAGTGTTGCCTCATTATTGATGATCACTTTTTTTCCATCTGTTAAAAAAGGCAATTCGTTCGCGGGGGAAACTTGAAGGCTCGAGCCGATGACAATCAATAGATCTGATTCCTCGATCAATCGGATGGCCTTTCCCCATACCTCTTGCGGCAGCATTTCACCGAACAGGACAATATCAGGCCGTAAATGCCCTTGACATTCTGAACATGATTCCTGATTTAAAAAAGCTTCTTCATCAGCAGTATGCCCACAGGTTGAGCAAAAGATCGACCGTAAGGAACCGTGAAGTTCATGAACCGTTTTGCTTCCCGCTTGCTGGTGAAATCCATCCACATTTTGCGTAATGATCCCGTTTATAAGTCCTTTTTCCTCCCATTCGGCTAAAAGCTTATGACCATTATGGGGTTGACAGGTTTTCAAATCTGCCAATCTTAAACTGTAAAAGCCATGGAACAACTCATATTCGTTTTCAAGTGCTTCTACTGTAGAAACTGTCATCGGGTCGATTTTCTTCCACCAGCCTTCTCTGGATCGGAAATCCGGTATACCGCTTTCCGTCGACATGCCGGCTCCAGTAAGAATGACTGTCCGATGAGCATTTTTCAGCCAATCCGCAACAAGTTCAATCTTATGTAATTCCATGAACAGGCCCTCCCATCTTCATTGGAAATAGTTTTATTATACTTTTCAATGGTTAAGATGAAAAGGGCGACCGTTATGGTCAACCCTTGACTTCTAGTAAATTTGAAAATACAACTGAACAGATGGCGGCAAAGAGCCATCCATCTGTTTTGTATTACAAATTACCAGCCATAGCCGCCGCCATATCCATAGCCGTCACAGCCACAGCCATCACCGCCGCCATATCCATAGCCGCCGCCATATCCATAGCCGCCGCCATAAGAAGCTCCTACAATAATCAGTAGGATGAACAAAACTACAATTAAAGTAAATCCTTTACCGCCTCTTCTTTTTCCATCGCTCATGTTTTCAGCCTCCTTATTATCTAGTCACTAATACATTATGTTCTGAAAAACCTTGATGATAGGGACAAATATGGAAGTCTGAAAAATTATGCGAATGTCCAGAACCCGTACACATATTATTCAGCTTGCTATAACACACTATATGTACAACTTTTTACAGGAGGAACCCCAAATGACAGAACATGAATCTTTACGGACTTTCCTGAATCGCGCAGAGCAAGTGATCGAGTATGCATCTGAACAAAATGAATTATACAATCGGCAAGAGCCCCAGATTGAAGCAGCTGCTTATTCTAGTGCCCAGCAACAGCTTGAAGAGGTATATCTGGACCTGCAAAAGGTTTCGCATAGTTCCACTCCACAACAGCGCGAAGTGATCCAGCGTGTGATGGCCCGGATTTTAGATCTTCAGAATGATATGATCATCGACTGAAAAGGGAAAGGACTGGCCCACAACAACCAGTCCTCTCGTTTCATTTATTCATAATCCAACAGCTCAGTCACAGTCTTGAACGCATATCCTTGCTCATGTAACGAATCGATTATACCTTCGACTGCCTCTAGGGATTCCCTTTCTTCGTTATCATACATGACGTGAAGGAGTATGATCGACCCAGGTTCGATGCGTTCATCCACGTGATCGACGATTTTTTTTGCGTCCCCCGCAATTTCAGCATAGGAATCAGGCTCGATATTCCACATAATGGTTTTCATATCTTTCTTGTTCAAATAATACGGCAGCAACAGCAGCTTCTTCCCGTATGGAGGTCTGAAATGGGTCTTCACTTCATATCCAGCGGCCTGGATCAATTCTTCCGTCCGGTCGACTTCGACTTTCACTGTTGAATAGGATTTGAACACCATCCTCGGATGCGAATAGGTATGGTTCCCGATTTCATGCCCTGCGTCGATGATTGCTTTCGTTTCATCAGGGTACTGTTCGATGCTGTCGCCATTCAAAAAGAAGGTTGCCAACACATCTTTTTTATCAAGGATCCGTAAGATTTTATCTGTCCTTTCAGTAGGTCCATCGTCGAATGTCAGTGTTACAACTTTTGATCTGTTTCAACTTTGTCCACAAGATCCCCGAACAATTGGAAACTACGGGCATTGACCAATTCCCATGTACCGTAAAGCAATACCACTACGATGACGAAACAAGCAATGATAGTCACTATCAGTTTTTTCATGTTTGCTCCTTATTACAGTTTATTTCTTATTGATATATTCCTCATATTTGAACGGCTCAAAATCCTCCTGGGGTCCTACATAAAAAACCTTCAAATCTGGAAATTGGTAAAGTTCAGAAACGTTTTCTTCTTCAATTTGCGTGAGATCTTCCCCATTCCGGTAATAAAACTGATCATAGGTCGGTTCGAGAGAGGAAATGTCATGTTGGACAAAAACAATCCCCTCTTGATCCACTATATATGTGCGGTCTGTTATCTGTACATCAGGTTCCTTTTCAATCTTCACCCAGCCTGTAAATCCTTTAGGTAAAATAAAACGATATTTCTCCCGATCCGGATCCGGTATGAACTGTGAATAATTCGGCTCTTCACTTTTCTCGTATTCTTCCTTTGTACCGATGAAAAACATATCAATCGCTTCATAATGGACTTCTTTATCTCCGTAAAATTCTGAAAACCCACTTACTGGTCCGAAATGGATCTGACTTTCCGGAATCTTCGTTTTTTCATCGTTTTTATCCACATAAAGATATTCATTTTCACTGATTGAAGAGCCCTTATAAGTCGTTGATGTTTTTGCAACGCCTTCCTTATTGAAATTGATGACACGATATCCACCATCTTCTTTTAATTCAGGTTGTCCCTCCCACTCATAAAATACATAGACCCAACCCCTATACCCTTCTGGAATCTGATGACGGGCAAGTGGGATATAGGCATCGTTTAAAGCTTCGTTCGCCCAAATCAAAGAAAAAAGCAGCAAAATACCACAAGGAAATCCGTACAGAATCCTGGAAAGCTTGGTTACTTTCATTTTAAAGCCAGGTCTCCACCAGATGAGCGCCATATCTAACAAAAAATACAAAAAGGCAACAGGTGTGATTATGATCAGATAAGAAAGGATTACATATCCCGGCTCGATCATTTTCCATATGATTAGTGGGATAAGGATGAATCCGATATGTATCGATAACGTATAAACCCATCTATGTCTAATTTTATTAGGTAGAAGCACCTCTGCTAGGACAGAAACGGGTAAACCGTAAAAAACGATCCCCGCAGAAACATATGCGATAACAGCTATTGATAATAATAATGATGACGGATCGCCTGCACTCATGATGAAAAAGACCAAGGTGAAACAAAGAGTAGCAACGATGATCGTGCCTGCCCCTGCAATCAACTTTCTATAAAACAACAAAAAATGAATCACAACCAACCCCCATAAAATTGAAAAAATCTAACAACATGATTTTACCTTATATCGAATAAAATATGTGGAATCACTTAAAGGAGTTTTTGTTTTTTCTCGTTTACTAGGTACGAAAGAAAATCTTTGAGTACCTCGTTTTTTGATTCTTGTGTTTTCAGGGTCTCATGACGCTCCTATGAGTCCCAAAAAATCTTGTTTTCGTGGTTACAGGGTCTCATAACGAAAAGAACACTTCATAATTGAAGTGTCCTTAACAAAAGCTATTGGGCTGTGTATCCACCGTCAATGACGGCTGCCTGACCTGTAATTCCTTTTGCTTTTTCACTAGCTAGGAACAAAGTGTAGTCTGCGACTTCTTTTACGGATAACAATCGTTTTTGGGGGACAAGCGGATAAATGACATCCTCCATCACTTTTTCTTTCGTCACCCCACGGTTTTTCGCAAGATCCTCCAATTGATTCTGAACGAGTGGTGTATCAATGTAACCTGGACAGATTGCATTTACCGTCACGCCATGTTCTGCCGACTCTAAAGCCGTCACTTTTGTCAGGCCGATCACACCGTGTTTGGCACTGTTGTAAGCTGCTTTGCCAGCAAACCCTACTAATCCGTTTATTGAGGACATATTGAGGATCCGACCGAATTTTTGCCGTTTCATGATAGGTATCGCATGCTTGATTGCAATAAATGGTGCAACGAGCATGACTCGTGTCAACAACTCGAACTTTTCTGTCGGAAATTCCTCCACTGATGCAATATACTGCAATCCTGCATTATTGATCAGGATATCCAGACTTCCAAACTGCTCTACAGACTGATCGATCGACTGTTTTACCTCTTCTTCAACTGTTACATCACAGCGCAAACCAATTGCTTGATACCCTTCGCGATTCAATTTTTGAGCGGCTTCCCTAACCCCATCTTCATTCAAATCCACGAGAGCGACCTTTGCACCTTGTTCAGCAAATGATAAGGCAAGTTCATAGCCGATTCCGCTCGCTGCTCCTGTGATATAGACAACTTTATCCCTAACCACAAATGCTCCTCCTTTTTATCCTAAATGCCAACTCCGAGTGAGAATAGAATAACTGCAAGCGCCAGTCCAATCAACGGAACGATGACTGTCAAAGCACCGACAGCTCCATATGCTGCACTATGGGATTCTCCACAAATCGCTCGTATAGTGGTAACGACATAACCGTTATGCGGCAGTGAATCCAAAGCACCGGAAGAGATGGCTACTGTACGGTGCAGGGCTTCAGCGTTGACCCCCATGTCCATGTAGTGAGGTGCCAGGATCGGCAAGGCGATCGCTTGACCACCTGACGCAGATCCGGTCATACCAGCAATAACACTGACCGCGATTGCCCCGCCGATCAATGGACTTCCCGGAATGCTCGTCATAGCGCTGACCGCCATTTCAAATGCAGGAACTGCTTTTGCAACGCCACCGAATCCAACAACTGCAGCGGTGTTTCCAATAGCAATCAAGGCTCCCAACGTACCGGCTGATAAAGCTTCCCAAAAATCGGTGAAATATTCCCTGTTCAAAAAATAGGCTGAAATGACACCGCCTAACAGAGCTACAATCAATGCGGATTGCTGTAAGGAATCATGAAAAATGAATGAAATGATTAAAACGACCACTAAAGGAATAAGTCCCGTGATTGGATGAGGAAGTTCCTTTTCCGCCACTTTCGGATCGTCTTCACGTGCTTCGAACCGCTCTCCTTTCGAAACTGCTTTTCCAATCATCCTCCTCAGCCACCAATACCCGAATACAGCCATGAAAATCGCAACGATCAGGCTGACTTCCCAACCAGCATATGGCGAAGTACCCAAGTATTCGATCGGAATCCAGTTTTGGATTTCTGGTGAACCGGCCGACGTCATCGTGAACGTTACTGACCCGAATGCGAGTGCAGCCGGGATAAATCGCCGTGGGAGATCCGCTTGCTTGAACAGACTGAGTGCCATCGGAAACACTGAGAAGGCAACGACGAACAAGCTTACCCCTCCATATGTCAAAACAGCACACGCAATAACAATGGCTAGGACAGCCTGTTTCATACCGAGCTTTTCAACAATCCATTTCGAGACACTGTCAGCAGCACCGCTATCCTCCATCACTTTCCCGAAAATTGCTCCAAGTAGGAACATCAAAAACCATGACGCGACAAACCCTGAAAATCCAGCCATATAGTTGCCGACCAGATTCGCTCCACCTTCCTCTACCAATTGTGGAAAAAGCGGCAGACCGCTCAAAACAGCGACAAACAATGCACAAAGTGGGGCTACCACAAGAAGGTTCATTCCTCTCATCGTCAGTACAATCAATAAAATAAGGCCACCGATCAAACCGATCATGCTTAACATCCCATATCCTCCCTTGACTCTTCAATTTATTGGTATCGCTTTCATTTTTTCGTTTTATATTTGAAAGCGCTTTTCGACCCGCTATCAAATAAATGCAAGTTCCATGCCAACTTTCAAAACACTGGTGTAGATGGATTCCCATACAATACCTTGATGCTCTTTTCCGAAAAGTCGGAAAATACAAAACCTTAATCAAGCCTGACCCCTTTGATATTAAAAATTCCAGAAAACCGGAAAGATTCCGGAATCCTGGAACACATTTTAAATCAGCTCATATTTTTTCATTTTTTCATAGAAACTTGATTTTCCGATGCCAAGCGTTTTTGCTGCTGCAAGCTTATCACCGTCATTTTGTTGAAGAGCTTCTTTGATGGCATTGATTTCAGTCTGTTCAACCAACTCTTTCAACGAATTGCTTCCAATGTTCAGCCTGTCATTTTCCTTTAAGTATTCTGGAAGGGCATCTTTCGTGATCCCCTCACCATAAGCCAAGTGCACAGCTGCTTCTATTACATTCTCCAGCTCTCGTATGTTTCCCGGCCAATTGTGATGGAACAATACTCGGCTGACCTCTTCATCTATATTTTTGATCCGCTTGCCTGTCCGTCTGGTCACCTTTTTCAGAAAATGTTCCACCAAAGGCCTGATATCTTCCTTCCTTTCACGTAATGAGGGTATTTGAAGCTGGAAGCCATTGATCCGATAAAATAGATCTTCCCGGAACAACTTTTCCTGGACCATCTTTTCAAGGGGGCGATTCGTGGCCGCTATGACACGTACATTGACTTTCTCCGTTTCATTCGCCCCGATCGGCTCGATTTCTTTTTCCTGTAACACGCGCAAGAGTTTTGCCTGCATTTTCATGGGCATATCGCCAATTTCATCCAAAAATAGCGTACCTTCATTAGCCAAAATGAACTTCCCGACTTTACCACCTTTTTTAGCACCAGTAAAAGCTCCTTCTACATACCCGAATAACTCAGATTCCATGAGGTTGTCGGGTATGGCAGCGCAATTCACTTTTACGAATGGAGCCATACTTCGTTCACTCAGCTGGTGGATACTATGGGCAAGAAGCTCCTTTCCTGTACCACTCTCTCCACGGATCAGAATGGAAATATCACCACTGGAAATTTTCTTCACCTGATTCTTCAAATCTTTGATCGGATCCGATACGCCTACTAGATCGTTTAAAGTATATTTTGCTCCGTTATTCGCGGTCCACTCTTTCCGGTAAAATTCCAGTTCGGAAAACAGGCTTTTCACATGGCTGTTCATCTTCTTCCATTGTTCAGTATCACGGAATATGACCGTTCCAAGGGCTGCGACCACTTCATTTTCATGAAATATCGGAATTCTGTTAGCGATCATATAGTTCCCTTTGATGTATTGGAGGTCAGCGATTTCCGCTTTTCCGGTTTTGGCTACAATATGCATTCTGGTATTTTCGATGACTTCTGTCACATGTTTACCGATGACTTTTTCAGAATCGACCTCGAGGAAATCACAATAATTCTTATTCATGAAACGTACGATGCCCTCTGTATCAACCACCACAACCCATTCGAAGGCATTATCGATAATAGATTCCAATATACGTTTATCTTTGAATTTGAAATCTGCCTGCAGCATTTGTTCTCCGCCCTCTCCCTCTCTCTATTATTAACTGTACCATAAACTTTTGTATCATTATAAGAGTATTCAGACGAAGAACCTGCTTTCTATTCAATCTTGCATGTGGTATGACCGCTTTTGGCAAGAAACAGTAATGCCTCCCCGACATATACTGTACTAGAAATCACCTGGAGGAATTGTTGTGATGGACCGTATTCTGCTTATCTTGTTGCTGCTGTACCTGCTGTCGATCATTATCTTACAAAACCCGCTTTTCAACGATCATCGTTCGAATTCGAATCCGATTACGATAGTCGGGAACATAGGGCCGATAAGCTACGAGGATGGAACCTTGAAAATCCAGTATATCGGCTATCCTTTTGTTCCCTTTCGATGAGGAATCTTAAAGGCTGACTAAGGGTGTCGACTTTATAACATCTTTAAAATTTTGTAAATAATCCCAAAATGTGAATGCTTTTTTAATTGTGGTAAATACTTTTAAAAAAACAGATCATCATCACATTCAAGGAGTGTATAACAATGAAGAATAAGAGGTTTTGGGCCCCGGCTATTGGACTAGCCATCATAGGAATGCTTTTACCACAATATGCAGACGCGGCTGCAACAAACATGAGCGAGTCGAACATGGTTGATGAAGCCCAGGAAGCAGAAGGACCCCATGGACATATCAGTCAAAAACCAGCCATACATCATAAATCTGATATGAGGGAAATTCACTCCTTATTGGAAAAAGGTCATTCGAAAGAGGATGTTTTCCAAGCAGCACATATTGCTCGGCTTTCAAAAAAACGAATCGAGGAAGTGCTGACTTACTATAAAAAATCAAAGTCATGGGAACAGACGGCTGAACATTTCGGTGTCAGTCCAGAAAAAGTGGCTGAACATAGAGCAAAGTGGAAATCCCACAAAAAGAAATTCGAACAGCACAAAGAGGGAATCCTCGGTTATCTCGGGAAATATACCAATAAAGATGTTTCGGAATTAAAGGGCTACTTGAATGAGGATGTACGATTGCACCATCTAGTCAAAGCGGCAGTCGTGGCGAAATTGAGCGATGAGGATTTGAAAGCAGTCATCCAATACAAGAAACAAGGTCATTCACGTGAAGAAATGATGAAACATTTCAATGTGAACCATGACGAAATGCACGCTGAAATGAAAAAGGTCTGGTCAGAAATCAAATCTATCATGGAGTGAAAGATGGGCTCGAATCAGAGCCCGTCTTTTTTATTTGGCTTTGTTATATACATCGCGACACTCCAGTGAGAAAAGCAAGCCAGACGAGGAACACAGCAATTTTAAGGATCTCCGACTAACAACCACCATGTCCTGTGGTGAACGTCGAAGCCAGCATATCCTTTGCAAGTGAACGAGATACTGCGTATTACACCGGAAAGGGAGTGAATTTTGCATATATAACAGAACTTTAACAAGTCATTTTATTAAAGGATTTTTCTTTTCTGAAATGGAATATAGTCAGCAGTCAGAAAAGAAGGAGCAGATGAATAATGTGGATCAAGCCAGTAACATTGACAGGAAACCATGTAACCATCCGTCCAATGGAAGAGGACGATGTTGAAGAATTGTATGCAGCGGCTCAGTATGAAGGCATATGGGATTACATGCCTATGCGCATTGATTCGTTAGAGGATATGAAGACCCTCGTACATCAGGCTTTGACATCAAGAGAAAAAGGGGCTGAATTTCCTTTTGTCATATTTGATCATAAGCAGGAGCAGCTTGTCGGAAGTACCCGTTTTCTTGATATTTCAGAAAAGGATCGGCATCTTGAGATCGGTTGGACGTGGCTGACTCCATCCGTTTGGCGTTCACCTGTGAATACAGAATGCAAATACCTGCTTTTCCATCATTGTTTTGAAGAGTTGGAAACCATCAGGGTCCAACTAAAAACAGACGGTCGCAATAAGCGATCACAGGCTGCTATTGAGCGGATCGGCGGGGTCAGAGAAGGTGTTCTTCGTAAGAGCCGCCTCACCTATACAGGCTATGTAAGGGACACCGTCTATTTTAGTATTTTGGAATCAGAGTGGCCTGGCGTGAAAAAGAAGCTTGAAGGGAAGCTCGCTTAACACGATTCCATCAATCAAAGTCGATTGCGGTTTTCAATAAGCCCTCTTTCTGTTTCGCAATTGCTAGTAAACCTGAAATTCCCATTAATACAAAGGTAATGACAAAAGATCATCGTAAAGGACATCCTTTCTATCGTACCGATGCGCCCTCTTTTGCATATTGTAGTTGTATGATTGGAGTACAAAGGGGTTAGGTTTATGGGACTAATATCTGGTCAACAATACATTGACCGTATTAACAACTTACATCCAGAGATATGGATCGATGGTGAACAAGTAAAAGGAAAACTTTCAGAACATCCAGCCCTGAAAGGGATTATGAAAACGAAAGCAAGCTTATACGACCTTCAATTGGAAGAAGAGAAAATCGATAAGATGTCCTTTCATTTGGGAAACGGCGAGCGTGCAGGAATCGCCTTCTATCCTCCTAAGACGAAAGAGGATCTGGAGAAAAGACGGCTTGCATTCCAGGAGTGGGCAAAAGCTACTGGGGGCTTGCTTGGTCGCTCACCAGACTACTTGAATACGATTTTGATGACATTTACACAATCAGCAGAGCTGTTCAAAACACAGGACCCTAAGTTTTGTGAAAACATGAGGAACCTATATGAAAAAGCAACGAGGGAGGACCTTTCCTTCACCCATACTTTCGTCCATCCTCAAGTGAACCGAGGCAAGTATCATTATAATCTTGCAGACGACCAGGTCGCGGCGCGTATCAAGGAAAAGACGAAAGATGGTCTTATTATAAAAGGAGCCCGCCTGTTGGCAACCCAGGGTGGTTTGACGGATGAATTGATCGTATTTCCACAAGGCGGAATCAGGGAATCTTCTATGGCGAATGGGTTCTCCCTCCCAGCCAATACACCAGGGTTGCGTTTCATTGCACGTGAATCATTCGATTATGGAAAATCCCGTTTCGATCATCCTTTGGGATCACGATTTGACGAGCTTGATTCGGTAATTGTTTTCGACGATGTGCTTGTCCCTTGGGAAAACGTGTTTTTTTACGAAAGTACGGAGCTGTCGGGACAGGTGTATTCACAAACAAGCTTTTTCCCGCAAACTGTCCACCAAGTGGTCAGCCGTTGCATCGTAAAAACCGAATTCATTCTCGGGACGATCCAATTGATGATCCATACGATCAATATTGGCGGATATGATCTTGTCCAGGATAAGGTTGCTGATGTGATTATCGCATTGGAAGCAATGAAGGCTTTCATCCTGTCTTCAGAAATGCAAGCGAAAGTTGATCGCTGGGGGACGATGACGCCTGCTTCAGAGCCTCTTCATGCTGCATTGTGTTATTATGCAAAAATTTATCCGACTTTCAGTGAAATTATCCAAAGTCTTGGAGCAAGCGGGCTCATTACTATACCTAACGAGAAAGATTTCAATTCCCCGATTCGGGGAGATCTGGATGATTACCTTCAAGCTGCAAATGCGGATGCAGAAGACCGGGTCAAAATCTTCCGGCTAGCATGGGACCTATCGATGAGTGCATTCGGAACACGGCAATCTCTGTATGAACAATTTTTCTTCGGCGGCCCGCTCAGCCTTTCCAAACGGTTGTATTCAGGATACTTCCGTGATCCCCAAATTGAGTGGGTCAAGGATTTTCTTTCAATCAAAGATTAAAGCAGCTGATCCCATCAGCTGCTTTTTACATATTCCAAAGAATAGTTCTCAAGTTGTCGGAGCAAGGTGTCCAGCCTTGCTTCCACTTGCTTTTTGTTCCCATAACGGATTTCCTGTTCCCTATTCATGGACTCTTGTTCAAGCTTCATATACCCATGTGCCATCGTCACCAGCTTCAGAAACACTTCAATATGTAATGACTCTTGTTTTTTAATAGACTCCTGAACGTAACCACTGGTAAAACCATTCGCTATTTCTCTTAACTGCTTGGTATATAGGTTGTATCGTTGTTTTCCATACCTTTTTGTATTGTAGAAGGTTGGGAAAGTCGTTTGATAATTGAACACGAAATTAGCCGCAAGCGAAGTCCCTGTATAAAGGATTGGATACGGATCAATGATATGCACCCGATCCTTGGTGAATATTATATTTTCCGGAGAAGTATCCTGGTTTGTGAAGACGATACGTTCACCTTCGATTGATCTTCTTTGGATAAGTTCTTTTCCTATTTGTCTGACTCGTCTTTTATCAAACTCGTACTGACTGTTAAGCAATGAATCAAGCTCTTCCTGATATTCTTCTGTTTCTTGAAGAAGGAATGATTGGATCTCCATATCGAATTCTCCAGCTAAATTCCCTTCCGTCCACTTTAAATAACCAAGTCCAGAAAGAGGAGATTCTAATTCTTCAATAGCCGAAAAAATTTCACCAAGTTCGGCTCCATATCGTTTTGATTGTTCAAGTGTCTGTTCTTTAAGGCCAACGGTTTTACCTGCATACGATTCAATCATATATGTCAACTCTTCACTTACAAGAAAGTTGAAATAGTCCGGGCATATTCCCTTTTTCGCTATGTTGGCTTGCTTATAATACGCCTTGGTCCCTGCATAGTCCGCCATCAAGTCATCGTAGTTGAAAAGGACTTCCTTCTCGTACGCCATCTTTTTAGGAAGTCTAAGTACATAAGGATCCCTGTTACGGTTTACGAGATAGGCATGGTGCCAGGCACCCTCTCCGATTCTGTCAATCTCTGATTCAATTTTAAGTTTAGACAACCCTTCTTTTTCTAATGCCTTATTGATCTGCTCAAGCTCTGTAGTAGGCTTATTTGTAAGGATGCTCATAGCTTACCTCCTTTGATTATATGGTAAATCATACCATGAAACTATAAAAGTCATGTTACAATTGAAAAAAGGAGGAATTGGATGGGGCTATATCTATTGCTTGGAATAGGGATAATCGCGTTTGTGATCTTCACGGTTTCGATATTTTTTATGATTGGAAATCGGGTTTCATCTGCAGGTGGTGTCCAAAAGGAAGAGCTGGCACAGCTTCGAAAAAAAGTTGAAGAGCTGGAAACGAGATTGGAAGAGAAGTAAAGCATCGCGTCGTCTCGGGATCAGGTCCACTGATCTCGACAATAAAGCCCACCTGCTAATAAAGGTGAGCTTAAATCTTCCTATCACTTTTTATTTTTGTTTATTATTTCAATGATAAGGACTAGAGTATACAACATCGATATGCTCTTCTTTATATCGTTCCCGCCACTTGTCCAGTATCATCTTTTCCACGTTCAGATAATCCGCGTCCATATTCATCAGTGGAATACACAGAATGGGAATGGCGGACAAAATAAATCAAGGTCAAGGGAATATCCCCTTTTGTAAAAACAGTTTCCATTTTCAATCCTCTTTCCTTTTATAGAAAGCTCTGTTATTCTTCATTAATGATTTCTGCTAATCACTCCTTTTCCGAGGGAGTATCGCAAATTTCTCCTGAAGAAATTTCCCTATTGATAATCAAAAAAAGGATCTAAGAGCGCTTATAGAAAAATGATAATAATGTGATCGCAATCCCGATCGTCAAATAAGCAGTAGCCATAGACTTGGTAAAGATGAACGTTTCCATAGCCAATTCTTGAACGAATAAATAAACACCCATCAAAAAGAGAATGATCCCAATAACCAGGTTCATTTTGCCGAATCCAGATAATTTTTTCAACTGATCCACCGCCATTTATATAACTATGCTCGCTGAAATCCACCTTCAGAATGGATGATTTGACCAGTTATCCACTCGGCTTCTTCACTTGCCAAAAACCGGATCAATCGCCCTACGTCTTCAGGCGTACCCAGCCTTCCCATCGGAAACTTCGGTAACAGTGCTTCTTTCAAATCAGCATCCATCCACCCGGTGTCATTCGGACCAGGGTTTACTGCGTTGATCGTTATCCCTTTTTCCGCAAGATCAGGCACAAGCGTTTTCGTCAGATGTTCTACCGTACCCTTGGTAATCGCATAGGAAAGCTCGTTGCGCATCGGCTCGAGTGATTGACCTGAAGTCAATGAAATGACACGGCCACCCTTCCCTTTCTTAAAACCCCTCGCAAAATAGGAGGTCAACAAGGTGACAGCCCTTACATTGATTGCGTAATGCAAGTCAAGGCTTTCTTCCTCAATCGTGGCATATGAGTCATTCGTTGAATAGCAGGCATTGTTGATAAGGATATCAGGGTACCCTAATGAATTTTCGACTTTTTCTAACAGTATGTTGAGGTTCGATGCCTCTGACAAATCTATTTCCATCCGTGAACTCCTTACACCTTTGTCCATTAGTTCAGCCTGCAAAAGTGCAGGTTCCTCGTTATGGATCCCCCATTCCATTTGCCGATCATAAGCTGTCCAATACGTAAAAAAGACATCTATACCGGATTCAGCAAGAGTGCGACACGTTGCTGCTCCGATTCCTTTCAAGCGGCTGGCTCCGGTTACAAGGGCTATACGATTCATTTTTACTCCCCCTATTGTGCTCCCTCAGTTAGATATAATTTTCTCTCAAATACTCACTTATTCGCAGGATTTCAAAACACTTGGAAGGAACATTAGGGATTAATTGAGTAAGGTTTAATAGCCTTAAGCTACATGAAGGCGTACTTAAATAAGAGGAGGTAGTGTTAACTCCAATCATTTCCATATAATGTACGTATTCTCCACGCTACCCTTGGAGGTTTTCGCTCCCATGTCTCAACGGGTCAATGCCCTCTCATTCCTTCGTCACACCTATCCAAGTGGTAGAGGCCGGTATTTCTAACGGAACGGGTCTGAGCCCTTTTGCACAATAAATCCGGTACTCCGTACTTTCTTTGAAATCCTACGAATAAGCCAATATTCGAAAAATATTACTCTGAAAAAATTATCTTTTAAATTTAATGTGGTCAAAAAGAATGTAGTAAATTATGTTATGCAGCTAATAGTGTTATAGGCTGTACTTTTTTAGAGCAATAAGATTCATTATTTTGGGCCATTCCGACCAATATTCTTGCAAGTTTATTAATGAGTTTCATAATTGACTTTATTTTTTTCATCTTTTTTTCTTTAACGTTGGTAGAGTGTAGTTCTTTAAAGTCAGGGTTGTTCATGACAAGGCTCATTGTGGCTAAATACAAGAAACGCCGTAAACGAGACCTCCCACGTTTAGAAATAACTATTTGGCCTTTCCATTTACCAGAACTAGCTTCTGCTAGGTGTAATCCTGCATGACGTAATAAAGAATTACCGTGTGCGAACCCACTCAAGTCTCCTGCTTCTCCTAAAATGCCTGCAAGTGTAATTTTACTAATTCCTTTAATGGCAAGTAACTTTCTGGCGAAAGTAATTTGGTTAAGGGCCTCAGTGACTTCCTTTTCAACCCTTTCAAGTTGAGTTGTAGCGAGATCATATTCTTCCAATAGCTGTTCCAAATGTAGTTTATAAGCATCAAGTGCTTGATGCGTACCAACAGAACGCTTAGCTAAATCAATCAGTAATTGAGCTTTTTTAAATCCAGCGTGTCGTTTCATCTTTGTTCTCCAACCATCAACGATTTCCTGTGCCTTCATAGAACGTAGTTCTAATGGTGTTGGGAATAAGCGAAGAGTAGCGATTGCTCCTTTTCCTTTCACATCTTTGAATACTTGTCGAAGCTCTGGGAAAACAACATCAACCCAACGATTGATTTGATTAATAGCACTCACAAGTCGTTTAACGGTCATGTCACGGTTAGACATTAAAACTCTTAATTTTTCAAAGGCCTCTGAAGTAGGGCGAATAAAGGAATAGTAACCATTCTTCACCATGTCTGCGATAACCAAAGCGTCTTTTTTATCACTTTTGGATTGGGTGTTATCTCGGTTTTCTTTATTCTTTTTAACAAGGTGAGGGTTAACAGTTACTACTTCAATATTTTGATCATATAGCCATTTTGATAGATTGATCCAGTAATGTCCTGTTGGTTCCATGCCAACTATTGTAGTTTCAAAGCCTTTTAAGTTTTTTAACTGGTTACTCCAATTTAGTAATTTAGCGAATCCTTCTTCATTATTTTCAAAAGAAAGAGGATTACCGATAATAATTCCACGAAAGTTTACAGCACGAGCAACGTGAACTTGTTGTGCTATGTCTACTCCAACAATAAGATGTCGATCAGAAATTCTTTCAATAAGTTGATTTTGTTTGTCTTCCATTTTAAACTTCATAATAGAGCTTCCTCCTAAGAATGATTTTGTGTTGTGTGTGTATAATCATCTTACTGAGGGGCTCTTTTTTTATCAAAGGTGATAATTAACAATCTACAGGAATTCTAATGATTGTTTCAGCCTCGCTTTTTTCGATTCTTGCACGATCATGACAGCACTGAGCACCAGGAAGATCCCAGCCAATTGCCAAACTGTCAGTTGTTCCTGGAACAGCACAACGCTTACCAAGGTCGCGACGACAGGCTCGACCGTAGCTGTAATCGAAGCCCGGCTCGATTCCACGAATTGCAGGCCGGCTGTATACAGCATGTAGGCGAGAACAGTGGATACAAAACCGATCCCGACTGCATTCAAAATGACACCTGGTTCTTTCAGCTCGCTTGTCATCCTCCATAATCCTGTGGTCGGAATCATGGCCACTGACGCAAAAATGAACGTGTACGTAATGACGGTCAAGGATGAATATTTCGACAGGGCATATTTCCCAAAAATACTATAAAGTGCGTAACCCAAGCCTGAGCCAAGTCCCACAATGACGCCGTATAACGAAACAGAGCTCGAACCTCCGGGAATCAGACCGATCACAAACGCACACCCGAACAATGTCATGAATAGTGCGGCAAGTTTTCTCTTCGTGAACCATTCTTTAAACAAAAATCTTGAAATGATCGTCACAATCGCAGGAGCTGTGTAAAGTAAAATGGCTGCTACCGCAATTGAAGTTTCCCGGATCGCAGTGAACAGGCACCAGTTAAAGAAGACGATGCTGAATATGCCGGTTCCGATGAAATAAATGCTGTCCCGCCAATGAACCTTGAAGAGTTTAGGGTCTTTCAAAAGTGCAAATCCAATTAAGATCAGTGCTGCTACAATGACTCGGATCGCGACGACCTGAAGCGCTGTAAAACCATAAGCATACAGACCTTCCACAAAAATCGCGATAAGGCCCCATAATGCCGCGCCGAGTGCGATCAATACAAACGCCCATTTTTTCATTTATGACTCTCCTTTATAAATCTGTGCATCCTCATCATTTCGATAGAGCCCCTTGAATTCCTTTTTAGAGTTCATTTAAAATATATCGGTGCAAATCAAAAATATATCGGTGATTTTAAAAGAAACTTATATATTTGAAACTCGATTACGTCCGTATTTATAACCATGTGTATTCAAGAGGAGGAAACCTGGTGGAACATGTGATAACCGTAGAACATTTAACAAAATCCTACGAGATACCCATGCTGTGCGGAATATTTCGTTTACTGTGAAGAAAGGGGAAATCTTCGGGATCATCGGGCCGAATGGCGCCGGCAAGACGACTACTATCGAGATGCTCGAAGGAATACGTAAACCTGACGAAGGATCCATCGATGTATTGGGTTTAGACCCAAGCAGCCAATTAAGAGAGTTGAATACACGAATCGGTGTCCAATTCCAGGCTACTTCGATCCAGAAAAAAATGAAGGTGGAGGAAGCACTCGACCTGTTTTCATCTTTTTATCAAACGAACACACAGAAAGATTATTTGATTGACTTGCTTGGACTCAAAGAAAAGCTCAGTGTTCGTTTTGAAGATTTATCAGGCTGGAAGCAACGTGTCACCCTCGCATTAGCCACCCTCCATCAACCGGTAATCCTTTTCCTGGATGAACCGAGCATGGGCCTTGATCCTCATGCACGGAGGGAGATGTGGTCAATGATCAAGCTCTTGAAAGAACAGGGCTCTACGATCGTCCTCACCACGCATTATATGGAAGAGGCTGAACGACTTTGTGATCGGGTAGCGATGATTTATGGCGGGCAACTGAAGGCCCTGGATACACCCCGAAATCTGCTGGATGAAATGGCAGTCAATTATCTGTCCTTCCAGAGCAATAAAATGGGATACGACAGCCTACTTTCTTTGCCTGGAGTTGTCCGGATCGAGAATGAGAACGAGGTTTTCAAAGTATACAGCGAAACGCTGCAGGAGACCTCTTACCACATCTTTAAATACTGTCATGATAAAGAGATACCGATTGAAAACTTCAAGTTCGAAAAAGGAACGATTGATGATCTGTTTGTCCACTATTTGGAAAAGGAGGGACAGACTGCATGACAGCGATGATCAAACTCGCCCAACCTCGAAACGAAAATGTTCTTTCGTGATCGACTGAGTGTATTCTGGTCTTTTTTATTCCCAGTTTTGATGATCTGGCTTTTCGGATCCATGTTCCAAGGGATGGACATGGGTGACAGAACCTTTGCGGAGCTGTATGTCCCTTCGTGGATCGGGGTCAACATCGTCACGACTTCCTTTTTCACTCTAGGGACCGTTCTGACCGGTTATTGTGAAACAGGAGTGCTGCGTCGTTATCAGTCCACCCCATTACGTCCTTGGAAAATCCTTATGGCACACACTGTACAGGGAACCGTGATTTTTATCGTTTCAGCGATCTTATTGATGGTTTTCGGCATGTTGATGTATGATCTTACCCTGCCACAGTATATCGGCAGTACATTACTGGCATTGCTCGTAAGTATCCTGGCATTCTTCCCGTTTGCTCTGTTTTTGACATCGCTTTCCAAAAACACACAAGGTGCTGCAGCGATCAGTTCTCTTTTCCTTAACTTAATGCTCTTTCTTTCTGGTGCAACCTTTCCGTTAGATATGATGCCTGATATTTTACACAGGGAAAGCCCTACCTCTTTATTATACGATACAGTTGTTGAGGGGAACATGGACTTCCGGGCCGATCACTGACTACGGGCTCGAAGTCGGAGTCCTGCTAGAGATTTCAGTTGTATCCTTGTTTCTTGCCTCACGTTTTTTCCGTTGGAGCGATCAATAAAAATTTCCCTGGTGGTGTAAATTCACACTATATATCGGTATTCACTGCAAATATAATGGTAAACAGTTCGAAAATATTGGTAAAAGCTTTAATATTATTGGTAAAGCCCGATAATATATTGGTAACACCCAAAATTGTATTGGTAAAATCTAAAAATGGGAAGAGCCTGTCAGCTCTTCCCTTCTGTTCGTCATCCTTTTTGGACAACGATTTCGTCATCGATATAATCAACTTTGATCTTAGTAATATTTTCTTCATCCAGTAGTAGATCAGCAATGCCGTCTTCCACTTTTTCTTGAAGGACACGTCGGATTGGACGTGCTCCGAAACGAGGATCGTAACCGAGATGGACGATTTGTTTCTTCGCTTCTTCTGTCACATCGATTACACGGCCATTTTCCTTCACCATTCCACGGATATCATCCAGCATCAAATCAACAATTTGAACAAGATGTTCTTCATTCAACTCGTTGAATTGGATGATCGTATCAAAACGGTTCAAGAATTCTGGCTTGAAGTAGTCACCAAGATTTTCAAGGATGGAGATCGCTTCTGTTTCTCTGTTTTCGAATCCGACCTTGATTTTCTTGACTCCTGTACCAGCGTTACTTGTCATGATGATGACGGTGTCTTTGAAGCTGACTGTACGCCCTTGACTGTCAGTCAGTCGGCCATCTTCCATGATTTGAAGGAACATGTGCTGGACATCCGGGTGCGCTTTCTCAATCTCATCCAACAGAATGATGCTGTAAGGATTTCTACGCACGCGTTCTGTCAACTGTCCGGCTTCATCATGTCCGACATAACCTGGTGGCGAACCGATTAGTTTGGAGACAGAATGTTTTTCCATATACTCACTCATATCCAGACGGAGCATAGCATCCTTGGAGCCAAACAGTTCTTCTGCAAGTGTCTTCGTCAGTTCGGTTTTACCTACACCAGTCGGCCCGACGAAAAGGAATGAACCGATCGGACGGACCTTTGATTTCAGCCCTGCACGGCTTCGGCGGATTGCTTTAGCCACTTTTTGCACGGCTTCTTCCTGTCCGATGACACTTGAACCGAGGCGATCCGCAAAATTCTTCAGCTTGTTTTGCTCTTCATTTTGAAGTTTACGCACTGGAATTCCAGTTTTCTCTTCAACGATCCATTGGATATCTTCAAGTTCGACCCTAGGTTTTTCTTCAGTAGCTGTTGTTGTCTTTTCTTGCAGTTTCAACTCTTCATCACGAAGTTTAGCCGCACGTTCATAATCCTCTTGTCGAGTTGCTTCCTCTTTTTCCTTTGCAATGGCTGTAAGCCGTTCTTCAATGTCTTCTGAAGTTGTCATACCTGCATGCTTCAAGTTCATTTTAGAACCGGCTTCATCCATAAGGTCAATCGCTTTATCTGGAAGGAACCGATCCTGGATGTATCGTTGGGATAATGTTACACATGCTTGAAGTGCTTCGTCTGTGTATCGGATATCATGATATTGTTCATATTTTTCTTTTAATCCTTTTAAAATCTCCACGGCTTCATCGATTGTCGGTTCTTTTACCATGACCGGTTGGAAACGGCGTTCGAGTGCCGCATCCTTTTCGATTTGGCGGTACTCTTTCAATGTCGTCGCACCGACAAGTTGAAGTTCCCCGCGGGCAAGAGCTGGTTTCAAGATGTTCCCTGCATCCATGGAACCTTCAGCTGAACCTGCTCCTACCAATAGATGGATCTCATCGACGAAAAGGATGACGTTCTTACGTTGTTGCACTTCAGAAATCAATTGTTTCATACGTTCTTCAAATTGGCCACGGATACCTGTATTGGCAACAAGGGAAGAAACATCCAACAAGTATACCTGTTTATTGAGAAGCTTCTTAGGTGCATCTTGTTCAGCGATTTTCAAAGCAAGTCCTTCCGCAATCGCTGTTTTACCTACACCTGGCTCACCGATCAGTACGGGATTGTTTTTATTTCGACGGTTCAGAATTTCGATGACTCGATTCACTTCCTTATCCCGACCGATGACCGGATCGATCAATCCAGCTTTAGCTGCATCGGTAAGGTTACGTCCCAGATCATCAAGAAGGCCGCCTTGACCGCGTTTTCCTGCAGTGCTTTGGCCCGCTTGCCGTTCATCATTCTGCCTCATGAAATCCTCCATATTAAAGCCCATCGGATTGTGGCCGAAACCATCCAAGCCGCTCGGTTGCTTCATTTCATTTTGGATTTCTTTATAACATGCAGGGCAGAGACGTAGTTGTTTTGTAATTCCATTTATGTGAAGAGTCATTCTTACATTGGCTTCGTTTACTTGACATTTTTGACAACGCATATCAATGACCTCCTTTTAATAATAAGAATCTTTTTTCATCAAAGTTGACTTTGACTATCTTTGACCTTTAACTATAGTATAATTTGACCTTAATTGACTTTCAAGTATTTTGTTTTAAAATTTTCCCATCCATTCATTTGGTTTTAGAGGATAACAGATGCATCTATATGTTTCAAAGGAAATGATTAAGAAGAGTTTTGATTGCCCGCCATTCACGAGTATAATTTTTGAATTTGTTTCCGAAGAAGTGGCTGGTGATCAGCATGCACTGTAGTAAGTGGGCATACTGAATAAAAAATCAAGCGGATGTGCGAGATAATCGGAAAAATCAACCTGTTTTTAACTCTAATTGGGAGGCATACAGGGGCTGGCCATCGCCTGCTCCTTAAAAACTGATTTCGCATGACTTTTAATGATAATTGCACCGTTTTGTGAGACAATTGCAGGATTCCGTAAATCAATTGCACTAAAATTAAAATAAATGCACGAGCGACTTATGGGTTGAAAATTAGAGCATAAGTATTCGAGTAATTGAACGATTCCGTAAACAATTGTGCCGGACCAGCATGGGAATTGCACAAAAGCAAAACGACCTAGCAAAAAAGCCCACTGATCATCGATCTGATGTATCTGCGGAGCTTTTTCCATAAGATTAAAATTCTTGTTCTTTTCTTTTTGGTAGATCCTCTTCCCGAAGTTTATTCGGGCCTTTTGCTAGATCTTCTGCAATCTCCAGGTCCGGAAGATTTTCCTTCGGCGTCTGGTTATGATGCGTCGTTTTATCTTGCCGCTGCTTTCGTTTCGTCATCTGGAACGACCTCCCTCTTTTATGATATAGAGGTAGTTTTCGCAAACACATTAACCCGTATTCGCGGCTCTTATTTCAACGGGATTTTTATGTTCTTCAAAAAGTCCTTCATGTACATTCTCACCGGCTTTGTCATTTTCCCAGCGATGATTTCTGTCCATGAATGGGACCGTTTCCCTTGGGTCCGTTTACGATAATAGGCAGAAATATCATCATTATAAGAAGCAAGTTGCTCCTTGAACAACTGATCATCCTGCTGATATTCATCTGCGTGGTAAATGTTTTCCATCGGTAGCCGTTGCTTTTTTCCGGGATTCTGGTCTGGAACACCTACGCAAAGGCCGAACAATGGAACCACCCTGTCCGGTGTATTCAAAACTTTTACGACTTCATCCAGTCGGTTACGGAGACCGCCGATATAACATATGCCGAGGCCCATCGATTCCGCTGCAAGCACTGCATTTTGAGCTGCAAGAGCAGCATCAATCGTTCCAACCATGAACTTTTCAGTTGATTCTACTGTTTCCTCGATGTCCTTTTCCGACAGTCCTTCCATCTCTACAGCCAGTTTATGACGATGCAGATCCGCACAAAAAACGAAAAAATGACCGTTCTTTTCGACATATTCTTGATTGCCGGCTAACTCTGCAAGCTTCTTTTTCTTACCTGGATCCTTTACGCCGATGATTGAATAGACTTGAAGATAGCTTGAGGTTGCGGCCGCTTGAGCACTTTGGACGATGAGAGAGATTTGTTCATCTGTCAGCGGTTCATCTTTAAACTTACGGATACTTCGATGATTCAATATCGTGTCGATCGTTTTATTCATCATATTCCCCCCTAGGTACTTCAGGTGTCCATCACTATCTTTATGTTATCCAAACAACAAATCTTGAACAAACAATGTGACTTGATAAGATTAAATCCGCCAAAATGTTGAAAGTTTCCTTATTAGAATTAAGGTTTATTGGCGCGGGGAAAAGGCGAGGAGGCTTACGGCTGAAATAAAAGAGAGCCGCCAAGGGCTCTCCTCACTTAAATCTTTTTCAGCATAGTGATCATCAATACGGTAATCGATAAAAACGCGGTCAATGCTAGGAAGGGGATAGTTATGAACCCAAGCCAGTTGATATACTCTCCTGAGCAGGGTACCCCTTCTGTACAGGCAACAGCTTCTGTAAACCAATCTGTCTTTTGATGCAGGTAATGGAAGGTCGAAATGCATATGCCAATGATGCTGAATGGCAATACATAATACGGCAGTCTGCGGTCCTCCATATACCACCCGACACCGAGCACGATTGCTAATGGATACATCAAAATCCTTTGATACCAACAAAATTCACAGGGTACGAAGCCAGCTATTTCACTGAAATAAAAGCTGCCCAGAAAGGCGGTTAAAGAAATAACCCATGCAATGCCAACCCGTTTGTTACTCATTAGCTTCTTCCAAAGCCGATTCGATCGCCGGCTTTATTCCATTTTCATAATCAAGATTAACCGTTTTGCCATTTACAAGGATCGTCGGCGTACTCTCAACTGCACCGCTCTCTTTACGGTCTTGTTCAACTTTTTCTTTGATGGCTGGGTCATCGATATCAGATTTCAGCTGTTCGATATCGATATCCTTCATATTATCCTCTACTAGACCGAGCAGAAATTCTTCAGTTGCCCAGGCTTCATTAGGATTCCCCTGGTTCTCGAGGACGAGGTCATAATACTCCATGAACGCATCCGGTTTTTGAGCATAAACCGCTTCACCTACTAAAGCAGCAGTGAAAGAATCAGCCCCCATGAACGGTTTATTTATGAATGTCATTTGTGCTTTACCTGTATCAATGTAATCAGCTTTGATCTGAGGATAGATCCGTTCAGCAAATTCGGCACAGTGTGGACACTTGAAGTCGAAGAACTCTACGATCTTAACTGGGGCATCCTCTTTGCCTACAGTCGGTTGTCCTTCATAGGCCACATCCATTTCTTGATTCGCCTGATCAGTTCCTGTGTCCGGTTGCTTTCCCTCTTGATTACTGATGAAGAACAATAAGGCAGCTGCCAATACAAAAATGCTTGCAATCACAATTATGAATCCTTTATTACTCTTTTTAGGCGGCTTATATACTGTTTTCTTTTTCTTAGCCATTCCCTTTCCTCCTAATATGTACTAACTCTATTCTTATCAATTCCATCTATGATGTCAAATGCAAAGGGGCTGTCCTATATCAGTTTGGGACAGCCCCTTTAGGCTTTCAATACGTTATTCAGTTCGTGGTTGAAGCCATGTCCTCTTCTTTTTTAGCTTGTTCGGTACTTTGCTCTTCCTCTTCATCTAAATAATCTACGTTAAAATTCCATTTCTTTTGGTTAGCAAGATATTTCAAGCCTGTCCGGAAAGTCGAAAATGTTTCAGCATCAATAGTGACACCGGATCGGACAATTTCTTGTACAAGTCTGGAGGAAAAGCCGACATATATAATTTCGACACCCATTAAAGAGAGGGCTTTTGTAATCTGTTCAATCTGGTGTGCCAGATCATCCATTTGGAAATTCCCGTCATCAGGTATGACTGCTCCGGTAAAGTCACAGACGATCGATTCTGCTCCATGATCAGACACGTTATGAAGCAATTTTTCCCTTAAAATTTCAAACCGTTCATTTGTGAGCAGGCCGACAATCGGTACCAGGATCGTGTTAGGCACGATCGATGGTATGATCGGTACGGATAAGTCCGCAATCAACTGTTTATCTTTCTTCATCGACTTCTCGAATTCGATCACTTGCTTTTCGAAATTACCGATTAATGTTTTGATAAACCCATAGGCTGCTTTATCAATTATAGATTCTGCCTTACGTATAGCTGCTAGGAGTTCCTTACCCGTCAAGAACACGTCATCGATTTTGTTTTCAAAAACTGCTCCGATTAAATCTTTAAAAATTTGAAAACGTTGGATGGAATAATCGAATGGACTATTTTCCTGTAGGGAATTCTCTTTGGCTTTTTCCGCCCATTCTTCAATGAACTCATTTATCTTTGTTGTATCTTCAGCTGTTAAACCTTGAGCGACAAACTCAGCTAGCAAAATATAATCCTTACGGGCTTGTTCATTCATCGTCTGTCCCGTCTTTTCAGTGAAAATGGCTTCGGTATCCCTAGCGATATCCTCTTTTTCGGCTAAAATCGTTTCGGCTATTGCAGTAATACTCATTACCAAACCCCCTGAGAAAATGTTTAACATAATCCTATACCCTTATTTTTATAAACAAAAACATGTTTTTTGTGCGAAGATCTTTTATCGTTGGCATACTTTTTTGATCGTCAGCTTGTAACTTCCATTGTATTTTCTGTGGCATAAAGCCATTCTTTTATACTACTGAAGTGTTGTGCGGCATCCTTATACCCCTGATCATAAAGCGCAGTCAGCTTGACAGGGTTCCGCTCAATCCGATTTACCTCAAGAGCCTCCGATGGGCGAATGACATAAACATCCCCGGCTTTTTCCTTTTCTTTTATATAGGACATCGTTTCATTATAAACCTGGAACCTTGTATCCATTTTATGGACAAGCCCTTCGTATGCAGGATAAAACCTTCTTGTCAGCCAATTCATTCTAGACCGTTGTTTTATATATCCATCGTTTCTTGTCAAAATCAATATGTTCTTCTTGTTACCGTCTCGCTCAGATTTTCGAATTGGAATCGGGTCCGAAATCCCGCCGTCCATCAAACAACGATTCTCCATCTCGATGACTGGAGCCATGAACGGTAAAGAGCTAGAAGCCCGTAGGATAGGCAAAATCTGATCTTTGTACTCCGATTTTTCAAAATAAACTGATTCACCAGTCATGCAATCTATCGTTCCGATCACGAATCTTTCCTCCGCTTCATGGAACTTTTGATAGTCGAACGGGACCAGTCTATTCGGTATTTCATCAAAAATCAAGTCCATCCCAAAAAGCTGTCGTTTCCAAAATAAGTTCTTCCATGATATATAATCCGGATGTTTCGCAAAGCCGATTGTCACCTTTTTATTCCGTCCGAATTGCCTGGATAAATAAGACGCCGCATTGCAAGCACCTGCTGAAACACCGATCACATAAGGTAGATAGAAATCCTGTTCCATAAAATATTCCAAGACTCCGGCTGTATAGACTCCTCGCATACCGCCGCCTTCCAATACAAGGCCTGTCTGCTCCATCCAAGTATCACCCCTTGTGCAACATCCTTTTTAGCATGATCGGGAAAATATGTATTTGAAAGATGTATTTAAGTATAAAGCAAATGATTATAAACAAAAAGCCAAACACCTCAAAACCTTTAACAAAGTGTTTGAATGATTTTGAGCGTTCGGCTCTAAATTATCCTACAAGGATCAGGTTGGTGGTGGTTCACTTCCTGAATGTCGGTGTTCTGACAATTCAGCCTGTGATGAACGTTCCTGGTGTTCATGGGAATTCAAGTGGATACCAGCTTTCTTCCGATTCCTATACTCATAGTAGATTGAGATAATCAGTACAATCAAAAGCAGGATCAGAACTATCATCCACATTACCCTACACCTCCTTTTCAATCCTTCATACCCTTTTCTGCAAGTTGATAACCCACGGCCGTTTGTTAATGAAGGCTGCTTTCGTATAGATTGTTGTTTTACAATTGGAAATATACTCACTTTCAGCGGGCGAAAGAAAAGCAGAACCAACCCGCTTAGTCACGTAGGTCACTGGATGACCCTTTATGAAAAACGTTTACACCTTGCCCATCCTTTTGTAAAGTAGTAATCAGATGACTTATGAGGGTGGGCAAAGAATGGTTACAAAACAATTTGTTGCGGTATTTTTGATTGGATGCAGTTTGATCCTTATAGGAGCAGGCTTCTGGTGGAAGAAATCCATTTTCCTTATTAAACAATATGGTGAAAGTTCGATCACTGATAAAGAGGGGCTTGCAAAGTCAGCTGGTCTCTATGTAATGGCAATCGGTGTAATGATATTTCTCGCGGCTTTCCTATCCCAATTGATCGGAATATATGCTTGGATCGCCTTTGGTGTCCTGGTTTCAATATCTTCAGTCTTCATGCTGAAAGTTATGACAAAATACGTTTAGGAATCGAAAACGATGAAACACATGGTGTTCATCGTTTTTTAACATCTATTACAATTGAATAAGGGAGTGGGTAATGATGGATATGCAATATTCGATTTTCGCAGGTTTGTATCTTTTTTTCATACTCGGTTTGTTCATCTTAGTAATCTATACACTAATCAGTTTTATATCCTTTATGAAGCAGAAACAAAAAAGTGACCGTGAATTGAATGATAAACTTACGGTACTTATTGAAGAAATCCGTTCAAAATAGATGGATCAATCTTGTGCAAAACACGAAAAAACCCCTTCCGAATTCGGAAGAGGTTTTTTCTTAGGGTTTAGGGGTTAGGGGGATAAAAGGTTGTTAGTATAATGATACCCCCTTCATCACTTTTTAAACTTGAAAAACGAAAAAATTTCTAGTTTTTTTTAACTAGTGTTTCATAGGATTTCTAGTCCTTTCGTAACATTTGTGTAATATTCGTAATAAAAACGAAACTTCCACTCCTTTTCTTCGTCTATATAGACAAAGAAACTTTCCAAAGGAGTAGATTACATATGAACACATTCATGAATCTTTTTCGTCCGTTAATAGCTGGGACAATCGCAATCATGGCTTTTATCTTTTTAGCGCTTACGTTTTGGAACATGTTATCCAACTGAAAGAAAAAAAGGATTGAACGCTCCCACCGGTCCCAGCGTTCAATCCTTTTTGTTCGTTTTAGCTCATCTATCTTAGGCTCGGTTAAAGTTCCTTGTTGATCTATGCAAAAATCCGCATCACTTTTAACAAAGCCACCTTAGTTAGCTTTCACTTCATAAAATGAAGGCTATTTTCCCGAACTGTTTCGCCTCTTCCAAGCGTTTGAATGCCTCATGTGCTTCTTCCAATGAAAATGTCCGATCCATCACAGGCTTGATGTTGTGTTTTTTGATGAACTCCAACATTTCTTTGAATTCTTCATGACTTCCCATCGTGGAGCCTAATAGATTGTACTGGCCATAAAAGAAATGACGGATGTTAATCGAGATTTCATCACCGGCTGAGGCGCCGAACGTCACCACTGTCCCCCCCGGTTTCACCTGTTCGAGCGATTTTTGGAAAGTGGCCGCTCCTACACTCTCAATGACCAGATCCACTTTTTCACCATCCATCACTTCATCCCAGTCTGATTCACTGTCGATTGCATGATCCGCTCCGAGTTCTAACGCCTGATTACGTTTCTCTTCGCTTCTTGAGGTAACTGTCACTTTTGCACCAACTGCCTTAGCATACTGGAGAATGAAAGTGATAACTCCGCTTCCGACTCCTGGAAGCAACACATGCTGTCCCTCTTCGATTTTACCTCTTGTAAAAAGGGCACGATAAGCTGTCAAGGCAGCAAGAGGCAATACACCAGCCTCTTCCCAGCTCAGGTGCTCCGGTTTTGATTCCACGTGTTCTGCTGGAACAGCAACTTCCTCAGCAAACGTACCGTTGGATGGATACCCAAGGATTTCAAATCCCTCAGGCGGCGCTGGTGAATTCTTTTGCCATCCAAGCCCTGGGTTGATCACCACTTCGTCGCCTACAGAACAGCCCGTCACACCTGAACCGATTTCTGTCACAATCCCTGCTCCATCCGAACCGACGACAAACGGCACTTCGTCTTCCCCATGACGATCTAAAACGAACAGGTCCCTATGATTCAAGCCAGCAGCTTTCAACTGGACCTTAACCTCTCCCTCTTTTAAAACAGGAGATTCGAATGCCTGTACTTTCAAACCTTCCATTCCTTTTGGATTCGTATGTACGATCGCTTTCATTGGATACCCTCCTCCTTTTCTCTTTATTATTGCATACATCCCCAGGATTACACGAGCAGGATGCTTCAGAATCTTCTCGCTATTCTCGAAATATGGTAATCTGATGGAAAAGAGGTTTTTCAATGATCCGTTTGAAACCGATGACTTAAGAAGATTACGAGAAATTTCGCAGTCGTTCGATTCCAATACATTGACAACATGAGTAAGAATTACGACATTTCGATTGAAGCTGCCACAGAGGAAGCAACAAAACAATATGACCAATTATTAAATGATGGCTTACATACTGAAAAGCACTATTTTTATGATGTGGTGGATGTGAAGAACAACGATCATGTCGGGGCACTCTGGTTTAACCATCAAGAAAAGGATCGCCAGGTATTCATCTATGAAATTTGGATGGACCCTGAAAAACGGGGCAAAGGCTACGGGACCAAAACATTAGAGGAGCTGCATCATCAGGCAAAGGATCTCGGTGCAGAAAAAATCGGGCTCCATGTCTTTGGACAGAACACCGGTGCGATAGCACTCTACAAGCGTCTCGGTTATGAAGAAAACAGCATCGTCATGATCAGAAAATTATAAGAATATTGCGTAACCGCTATTTCCTAAAAGTGTTCGTGATATAGTATGGAGAGATCAAGTCATCAAAGGAGTTCTTTTTATGATACAAGAAACCTATTCTCGAAAGATCACACCGGAAAATGATCCGTGGGAAGCTTATCTCGATGTAACGGAATATGGAAAAATGGTATTGAGCAATATTGAGTTTACAACTACAACGATCTGTAACATGCGGTGTGAACATTGTGCTGTCGGGTACACGTTGCAACCGAAAGACCCTGAAGCACTTCCGGTTGAACTGATGCTGAGTCGGCTTGACGAGATTCCACTCCTCCGTTCAATTAGTATAACTGGCGGGGAACCGATGTTATCCATGAAATCTGTCAAAGAATACGTCGTTCCGCTGCTTCGCTATGCACACGAAAGAGGAGTACGCACACAAATCAACTCAAATTTGACTTTAGATTTGAAACGATATGAACTGATCACACCGTATCTTGATGTGTTACATATTTCCCATAACTATGGATCTTTGGATGATTTTAATGAAATCGGGTTTGCGATGATGGAGAAAAAGCCGAATCTTCGTCAGCGGGAACAATACTTTCAAAGAATGGTTGAAAACGCCAAAGCTCTGACTGCTGAAGGAGTGATCGTATCTGCGGAAACGATGTTGAACAGACGGACATTACCGCATATCGAATCCATTCATAAGCAAATTGTTGAAATGGGCTGCCAGCGCCACGAAGTTCACCCGATGTATCCCAGCGATTTTGCAAGCGGGTTGGAAGCGGCGACTCTTCCTGAAATCCGTGAGGGGATCCAACGCCTTTTGGACGTGCGGGACAAAAACACATGGATGCTGTTCGGTACATTACCGTTTTACGCGTGCAGTAATCATGAAGATGACCTGAGGCTTTTGAAACGATTATATACGGAGAAGAATGTGACTGTCAGGAATGATCCGGATGGACGCTCCCGTTTGAATGTCAATATCTTTGATGGAAATGTCATCGTGACTGATTTCGGTGATGCTCCTCCACTCGGAAAGATCCAGACGGACCGGTTGCAGGAAGTCTATGACAAATGGCTGGAAAGTCAGCTTGCCCGTAGTGTCAATTGCCACTGCCCTTCAGTCAAATGCCTCGGTCCGAACATCCTTGTAAAAGATGCCTATTATCCAAGAGAAGATTTCACAATGAAAAAGTCTAATATTTAAAGAAAAGCGGAAACGCCCTGACCACAGCCACGAAGGTCACTGGAAGCCTGACGAGGAGGCTGTTGCCGCCGCAGGAGGGCTGAAGTGATCCGAGTGGTTGGGCGTAGAAGCTGGACATTGTACATCGCAACAATACTTTTATATTTTAAGAGAAAACCGGGGCTGCCCCTATAACTCAGTCCCAGTTATTTTCACAACCGCTTCTCAAGGATGATTTTCGGTTCCCCTTTTTCATCCGTAAATGTACCGATCACATCGAACCCATTTTTAAGGTTCATAATCAGCATGTTCCGCCATTTATTTTTCGTATGCGTACGAATCGTCATATAGCCGTTTTTTCGACACCACCCATGTTGACGAATAAGCAACTCTTCCCCGATACCTTTTTCTCTGTAATCAGGATGTACGCCTCCTAACCAGCTGTAAAAGTGATTTACCTTCCGTTCATAACCGATTTTATATCCGACTACGATTTCTTTCTCAACAGCCGCTAAAATTAATGGCCGATGTTTGGTTTGGAGGTCTTCTGAAAATCCATTTGTCGAACCGAAAACGCGGTTGTGCAATTCATTCAATTGCTTAAGAGTTGTTTTATCAGGTAGACTTGTAAAACTATGAAATTCCATTGCCCCTCCTTAACTATTTCAATTTTAGTTTGTTGCCTTTAGCCATGATCCTAACTTTTCCTCAAATCGGAAAAATGGATACAGGTTGTGTATGACCGAAGTTCACGTTCGAAATGATGGGAATGCCCTTTAGTTCTGCTTTCCGTTCGATAATCAGGCGAAGTGCATCATCCGTTACTTCTGATTGTGGTTAGAAACGGCCGATGACAAGGCCTTTGATTTTATCCGCATCAGGCAAATGGAGCAACGACTGGAGATCACGATCGAAAATCAAATCCTCTGTCAAATAATCATCCTCCAGAAAAAGGATCTTGTCTTTTAAAGGAAGGGATTTTTCATTATAACCTTAAATGAGTATATGGCATGTCTTGACCACCATATTTGTCTTTTTACGTTTTTAGTGCACCATAACCCCTTTATGAGTACCTTAAATCCTGTTTTTTGCATTTTGAGGGCCTCATAATCCCTTCTTGAGTACCTCAAATTCTGTTTTTTGCATTTTGACGGTCTCATAACCCCTTCTTGAGTACCATCTAAAGGTCACATAATCCCTTTAACCGGGAAGATGTTACAGCAGTACTCTATCATTCTCAAAACAAACCAGCCTCGAGTTGTCCTCAAGGCTGGTTTTCTATCAAGTTTATTTATAGATTTTTACTTTACCGACCGTTCCATCATCACTTTGGGCAACGACACGGAATTTCAATCCGTAAGTTGGAACGTTACGTCCAGCATCTGGAATTACTGGAGTCATGTATTTCTTTGAATCATCAAATAGTGGTGTTCTTTCAGTTGCGTTGTCCTTCATCGTAATACCTTGCGTATCACTGTAATCCAGGAACATCTTTTCAGTTTTACCTAAGCCAAATGCAGCATCATGCATTTGATATCGAGTGGATCCTAGAGCTCCATCGCTCCATCGGTTTACAACTTGGTCTGCATCCACAACTCCAAGGAATCCTTCACCAGGATGGATACCAGTCCAGTTATTGTCATAAGAATTATCCACATACCAAACAAGTAACCCTGCATCGTAGTTCATCAAACTGTTACCACGACGGATATGTGAAAGTCCTTCGTCAACTCCGTTGTGGGATCTCCATTCAAGTAGATAATAGTGTTCTGATATGAATGTACCTGTATCTCGCTTGAATCCGTATAGGTCGAATGCCGCATCCGCTTCAGATTCTGCTCCGTCAGATACAACTTCATTACCATCTGCAGTGACAGTAACATTATCTACATACAATCCATCAAGGGTTGTCCCCCAGTCCGTCATGTAACGGTATTGTAATTGGATCGTTTGTCCGGCATACTCACTTAAATCGATTGTTTCGTGTACCCATCCGTTACTGGATCCAGTGTAACCCGGTAAGTTTTCTTTAATTGCCGGGTATCCATCTGTGACAATGTCAGAAGTGGTATTTGGTGTGGAAAGTGAATTCCAAGTTTCTCCACCATCAGTTGATACCTGGACCATGCCGAAGTCCCAGTTCGACTCGATGTTATACCATACATCATAGTCTAATGTAGCATTCGTAGCTCCAGTAAGATCAACCTCCGTCACCATAGTGTGGTCGACTTCATCACCAGTACCGCCAAAGTACTCGTATTCGCCACTTGCCGGGGTGTTGATTGTTTTCTCTTTATCCGGTAGAGCGATACGTACTGCATCATTATTTGTACCTTTTGTAACTGCTTCATCAAGCAACACTTCAGTTCCTTTGCTAGTTACATCATCTGCATGGATCGTAGTCCCGGTCAGCCAGTTGCTTCCTGGCATAGATGAATGTAAGAATTCCTTCGACCATGCACTGAATCCTGTTGGTTCAGTTCCTGGAACATCACCTGCCCAGCTTCCACTAGACATGATCGACCAATAAGCTACCGCTTCACCAGCACCTGAATAGATCGTATCGTATTCATCAGGTAAACCTAGGTCATGGCCATATTCGTGGGCGAACACACCAGCTGCACCATCAGCAGGTTCAATCGTATAATCGTAAGCATACATTGTCCCCCGTCCCCAATAATCCACTTCGGGCTCTGGGGATCCAGTGATCGGGAAAACACCTCCTAGAGACCAACGATGTGACCAGATTGCATCCTCTCCTAGACCACCACCGCCTGCTTCCTCACCGACAGAGGAATGGACGATCATCAAGTGGTCGATCAATCCATCCGGCTCACGGTAGTCCCCGTCACCATCAAGGTCATACCGGTCTTCCTGATCATACTGGCTTAAATCAAGGTTTGGATCCGCAGCTGCTGCTAGAAGTGCTTCTCTTACTAAAGCACGTGGATCGGAATCATTATCATTAGCATTGTTTCCACCGTAGTATGCTGCTGGATGCTTAGCTTGATACCACCCTGCTACTTCGCCTTCGATAGAGTAGCTTCCGCCAGATTGCTCTTCATAGAATTGCTTGACGGATACGAGGTTTTCCCCATTCGGCCCTTCATAGCCATCCTCACTGAAAAGCATATCTGTATAATGCTCTTTTACATAATCTTCATAGTACATATCAGTATCGCCAGCTTCGATTTTAGATGCTGGGTAATCCGGATATTCGATCAGCAAAGCAAGAACTTTATCTGTACGTGTTGCACCATTCCATTCCTCTTCTGTAACTCCATCAACAGTATTCCCTTTCGTCTGGCCATTCTTCTTTCCTTTCCCAGACATCAAGCCATTACTTTTCATTTGTTCTTGGAGTCTTTCTTTGGATTCCTTCGCTTCTTCATGCAGGTCTCCCCCATGCGAATGCTTTCCGTTTGCAGCTCTTTCCTTCAAGTATTTATTCAAGGCTTTTTCTGCTGCAGCAGGACTCGCATTTTGTGAAATCTTACCACTCTCTTTCAGCATTTCAATCAATCTCTCATCATTTGCAATACCGAGATCAATCGGAGCTCCTGCATAAGACTTGGAAATGCTTTCTTTGATATGCTCAGCTTCTGCATGCTGAGGCGATGAAAATGCACCATATGTAAGCGTACTTATCCCCATCATAACCGCAAGTGCCGTAGATGCAATTTTTTTCTTGTTCAATCCATAACACCCTCCCCTAAACTATGAAAATATAACAAATTTTACTACTTTAGTAGTAATAGTATCAATTTGACGAAAAATTGTAAATATTATGTTTAATAATAAATAAAAAAGGGAAAATAGACTTATTTTTGTAATTTTTTAAATAAAAAGTATGTAATTAGTAGTAGTGAATCGCCTCTAATTTTGAAAAATCTTCAAATAAAAACTAGTTTTCAAGTGCCAGATTGAATATACATAAAATAACAACGGTAAAAAGACCCGTTTATTGTAATAAGTCTTTTCTGATCATCAAGCTTGTTCAAGGATCACTTCTCCGACTCCGACATTTAAATCGACCTCAATTTTCACATCAGAACCCTCATAAGATTGATTTTGATAACAATCTCCTACAACAAGGAAATGATCAGCATTGATTTTCCCTATTCCCTTATCAATATCCATTTTAATACCGACTTGTTTTGGCAACCGGATTTTCATTTTACCGACTCCTGTATTGATCTTAACGTTGAAGCTGTTTTTCCAATTCCCTGTGATGTCTATTTCCGTTTCCCCGATTCCTGACTCGATATGAACATCTGCTAGATTCAATTCAGAGAGTTCCAGTTTTGACTTTCCAGCGCCTAACTCCACTTTCAGAGAAAGGGGAAGTTCACCATTAAGGGCTATATCCCACTTTTGCCTGGCAGATCTGAGACTTTTCCATGAACTAATTGATCGTTGAGGTATGATGAGGGTACCCTTGCCGGTCCCGGATATTTCATATTTCATTTCTGGTTCAGCAGATTCCCCCATTGCCGTAAACGATTCTTCCATGATTTCTTCAGTAGAACCGTTGAGAGATAGTTTTCCGGTTCCAAGTTGGAGTTTCACATCCAATTCTCTTTCATTTTTACGAGGGATGACATGAGTTTCCGTCGTTTCTTCTTTAATGAACATCCAAAATCGCTCCTTTTTTTTCATTACTTAAAGTCTACTCGGAAGTAAATTCCCGTCATACAGACAAGAGGTTGGTTTCCTCTCCGTCTAGGGGTTGAATTGAGTCAACGTTTTAGGATGGAGAACAGATGGTATATACTATCATTGAAAGGATGAAAGGTATGGAAATACATTTTCTAGGAACAGGGGCAGGTATCCCTTCTAAAGGTCGGAATGTCTCATCCCTTGCGCTGCGATTCATGACAAATCGTGAAGGTGATGTATGGCTGTTCGATTGCGGGGAGTCTACCCAGCACCAAATCCTGCATACAAACTTGAAGCTATGGCAAATATCGAAAATATTCATTTCTCATATGCATGGCGACCATCTCTATGGCCTCCCTGGTGTTTTAGGCAGCCGTTCTTTCCAGGGTGGAGAAAACCCATTGACAGTGTATGGACCAAAAGGAATCCATGAATTTGTGACAGTGGCATTGGAAACGAGCAGGACCTATCTGAAGTATCCACTCGAGATTGTAGAGTATGATGATGGGTACGTTGAAAATGATGAGGGCTATAAAATAGAGGCTGCTCTACTTGAACATGTGGTCCCTTCATTCGGCATCCGGATAACAGAACCTTTACAACCTGGCCGATTACTTGTTGAAAAGCTGGAAGAATTAAAAGTTCCCCCTGGACCTGTCTATCAAAAACTGAAGGAAGGCAAAACAGTAACATTGGATGATGGACGGACCTTACATGGGGCAGATTTTATCGATGAGGCTCAGCCTGGCAGAGTGGTAACGGTTTGCGGAGATACCCGCCCTTCCAAAAAGGCTGTACAGCTTGCTCAAAATTCCGATCTTCTGATTCATGAGGCGACCTTTGCGGAAGGGATGGAAGAGCAGGCAATCGACTACTTTCATTCGACTACAATACAGGCTGCTGAAATTGCAAAACAAGCAAATGCAAAACGCCTGATTCTTAATCACATCAGTTCAAGATACTATGACCGCTCAGAGGAATTGCTTGAAAGTGCGGTGCGTGTATTCGACCACACAGAACTTGCGCATGATCTTGACGTCTTTCACCTGACAAAACGGAAGAATTGAAGAATTTTCTTGTCCTTCCAATATTTCAGGATACACTTATAAAAAAGACTTCGGTCAAAAACCGAAGTCTTTCCTTCCCCTATTTCACCCACTCTTCTACGTTCCAAATATCTGTAATCCAATCTTCGTAAAATTCGGGTTCATGCGACACAATGAGGGCCGTCCCTTTATATTTCTTAAGGGCTTCCTTCAATGCCTCCTTCGCTCGTACATCCAGATGATTCGTCGGTTCATCCAACACAAGGAAATTGCTTTCTTTCATCATCAACACGCAAAGCCTGACCTTCGTCTGTTCGCCACCGCTCAATGTATAGAGGGGCTGATAAATATGCTCGTTTCTTAACCCGCTCCTTGCCAGCCGTTTCCGAACTTCTTTCTCCTCCATGGATGGAAACTGGGACCAAACATATTGCAGAGCCACCTCAGAACGTGAAAACGCGATTTCCTGCTCAAGATAGACAGGTCTTACAAAGCTTCCGATTTCCACTTCTCCGCCTAGTGGTTCAATGAGCCCAAGCAGCGATTTGATCGTCGTCGATTTTCCGATGCCATTGTACCCGGTAATCGCGATTTTCCTATCCTTTTTGATCGTCAAATCGGTTCCATTGAACAAGGGCCTTTCATATCCGACCTGTAGTCCTCTCGCGACCAGAACTTCTGGATTCGGTTCTCTGCATACCTCAAACTTGAAGCGTGGTACTGGCTGGTTAATCGGCTTTTCAATACGCTCGATTTTTTCCAGCTTCTTCTCACGGCTCTTCGCCTGTTTGGCTGTAGAGGCTCTTGCTTTATACCGCCGGATGTAATCCTCCAGCTTATCAATCTCCTTCTCCTGCCTGACATAAGCTTGATAGGTTTGCCTCTTCCGCAATTCATACGCATCAGTAAAAGCTTCGTAATTGCCGACATATCGTGTTAGTTTCTGATGCTCCAAATGATAGACCACATTCACGACCTCATTCATGAAGGATGTATCATGTGAGATCAGAACGAAGGCATTGGGATAAATCATCAGGTATTTTTGCAGCCAGGCAATATGGATATCATCCAGGTAATTCGTCGGTTCATCCATCAACAAGATGTCCGGCTTGCTCAATAATAGTTTTGCAAGCATGAGCTTCGTCCGCTGCCCCCCACTCAATTGACCGGTTTCCGTTGTCATACCTAATGCTGAAATTCCTAGTCCTGCTGCTACTTCATCTATTATTGCATCTATTGTATAAAATTGATGAGCGTCCAACGTATCTTGAATGTTCCCGAGCCTTTCCAGATCCTTTTCTAGATGTGGATTTTCCTTGTTGGATAATCGTATGGTAATATCGCTCATTTCCCGTTCAAATTCATAAAGCTTTGAAAAGGCACCTTGCAAGTATGTCCGGATCGTTTCGCCTTCATTAAAATCGGGATGTTGCTCCAAATAACCGATTTCAATGCCCGGATGGCGATCAATTACACCTTCATCGGGTACAAACTCTCCTATAAGCAGCTTCAATAAGGTAGACTTCCCGCTGCCATTCAAGCCGACTAGCCCGACATGTTCTCCATCCAGTAACCTGAATTCGATTTGATTGAATAATGTCCGATCACCAAAACCGTGTGTCAGTCCTTTTACATGTAAAATACTCACTATCGTTCCCTCTTTCTTTATTGATTTGGACCACCACACAAGACTTGAACGATAACTCTCCTCTTTTCCAGTATATAAAGAAAACTTGGCTAATCAGAAGAGTAGCGCTATACTGATGACTTTGTTTAAACACAAAAAAGCAGAGTGCTTGAACACCCTGCTTCTTCTTCCTGAACATATGGACAGGAAAAATCCTTATCGGTAACACTTCGCCGTCAAGGGTTTCGAGGATGTCAATCTGTTGTCTTGTGATGGCTTTGTTCTAAAAACGGGCATACTTCTTCCGTTATCAAGCCACTACAATTACAAGCACAACAGATCGCGTCATCATCTCGAAGTGAACACCCTCTCATTGGTTATTACTACCATATTATCGGAATTCTCTCCGATTGTAAAGCATGACAAAAGGCTGTCGAGTATTCCCTCGACAGCCTGGAGTATCCCATCTCAGGGGATACTAGTTCGCTTTATTTAGTCTAATCGGTAGTGGATGGTAAAAAATTTTTACATCTTCCGGAATGAGAAACCGGTCTTGTGCATCTTTCAAAAACAGAAACATTCGCTTGCCAGCACCAGCGTTAGCGGAATGGACCGTAATGGTCTCTGCGAATAATTTATGTTTTACCATGTATTCAACAAGCATATATCCATTCCGATACTTGTTTTCTAAATCATGGTCCAAGGAAAGATGCTGAATATTCTTTTTTTTTAACAATTTTATACATTGTTCAATGTCTGTAGCTAAAATATAATTGTCGGGACAAGGACGGACATCGTCTAAAAAAACGTTAATTTTTGACAATATTTGTCTCCTTCCCGCTGGATTATGGCAAGTATATCACACACAGTACTATAACCCAAAAACTATTTTTCAATTACCTTTCATTTGACAAAAGTTCCTTAATTACGACATTTCCCCACGGGGAAACCCGTACGACTATTTTATCAGGGCGCTCATCTTCAAGTGCCTTTCCGGTTCCTTCTTCAACATAAAACCGTTCAATTCCATAATCGATCATCACTATGCCAGAATATTCATCTACCCATCGTACTTTACCTTTAAGTACTATTTCTCCATGGTCAGTTTTGGGCTTTTGACTGTGTACACTTTTTGCCTCATGAACATCACCTGATTTATGGAGGATCACATATACCCTCTCCCTTTCGTCAATCCCGTCATCATGCAATAAATCGAGTGATAAAGTGGATATATCATAATTCAAGGTAACATAATCTCCATAAAAAATGTCCCTGGGATCAATCGGTTCAGTTTTCAAGATGACCTGTTCACCAAATTTCAAAGTCATATAATGTGTTGCAGCAATCCCAATCAAACTCAATACCTGAAGGGCAATCAAAATATACAGCCATTTTTTCCGCATTATGATTGACCTCCTTTTGTCTTGTGTACCCATTTTCTCCGTCTTCGTTCAAGCATCCAGCTTAGTATGAAGAGTAATATCCCTCCAGCTAAGAAGAACATCGACTTCGGCAAGAAATTCCATGCTAATTGGATATAGGCAACAAGAGTACTGATCAGGAACAGAAATGTCCCGCGATTGATCCGATCCGACTCCTCCAATTGATAGCCTTTGATCAAAATGAATAATGAATAACCGAAAGCCAACAACAAATAGAGAACATCACCGAGATCGCCGAACAAGAACAGAGGTAAGAATAAAGAGAAATCAACCCAATTGGACTGAATGTTCCTTCGAATTTTATTCCATCCGATCAGAGCTCCAATTCCTATCAGGATGATAAAGTATAACAAATCATTCGAGAGGATATCTTCTTCATAATGGACCAGCTCCCCTAAGAAGAAAACATGAATGAAAATGACAGCTAAACTCCCGAGAATGCTTATGTTCTTAAAGGCAAGCTGCCCCTTCTCACTTCTGGTCCATTCACTAATTCCATAAAGGAGAAGAAATATGATCGTCATCCATATATAAGGCAGATCATAGACGACTAAGAACGTAATACCTGTAATCGTATAAGCAATTGAATAGCTATAATAGAAAAGTGGATGATCCTCTTTAAATGTCACATATCCAGCAGCAATGACAACAAGAAAAGCTAATAAAAAGCTGAACAAATGAAAAGACATGGCACTATAAAGCAGACCAGCCGTTCCGATCACCAATGACAAAAGATAAAAATACTTGTTCGGGAGTATCGTGTAAAATAACAAAGCAACCAACATCCACAAAATAAAAGCTGTAGCATTGTAAGAAACGATGTGAAACATTTGTGCTGTCAGAAAAATCCCAGATCCGAAGATGATGATACCTATTCCTATCAATGCTGTCCCAAGTGTCATCGATCCCTTTTCGACGAGATGAAATCCAGTCAACTGAAACCCTATAAGTGCTCCGCAAATGATGACGAGCCTGAAGACATCACTCATATTCGACCAATTGGAAGCAACAAAAGTCAGAACACCAAGCCCTATTAAAATACTGGCCAAGATCGGTAATAGATTGTTGTTCTTTTTTTTATATAATGACAAGATTCCTTCGAGTTGTTCCCTTTCGATCATCCCTTTCTCCATCCATTTTGAACCTTCTTTTTCCAGCCATTTTCGTTCGTTCATCTCGCTCCCCCCTCCTATCTCAGTTATGATATTCATTCAAAAAACAAATATGGTAATATTAGGTTTATTTAGTGTGATTTTACACTATTGTTGCAATTTTGCATATAGGAAGACTTGATTCATAAGAAAAAAAGAAAAAAGTGCCCGATACCCCACACACTTTGGAGCGGACACTTTTTGATTAACTTATTTTCATATAAATAAAGTCGTATTCAGAAATTGACGTGATACAGATTGGAAGTAGGATGTCTGGATGGACAAGGTTGCGATGACCAATGCATTTTTTACTATAGAAAGTTCTTTATTGTCCAACCTATCCAAGTCCTTAATCTTATTCTCCGCCTTTTGAAAAACCAGCATTTCCGCTTTCGTCCCCTGTTTCACTCGGAAATCCACATCTACTACATGGTTATCATTCAAGTCAAGCTCTTCAAAAATTGCCGAATAAGTATAATAAAAATCAATGGGTCCGATCAGATCGTCATGTCGGTCTTCTATATCATTGAAAATGAGAGTAAGCATATTCCGTATGGAGAGGAAGTCAAGCGTGCTTTTAAGATCCTCGACGATAAAAAGAATCGCCGCTTGTTCTATAGAGTATTTCTTACCCTTCTGAGGTGAACCGATCAAATTACGCACATCCCTCTTCACCCAATTCTGTACAGCGCTTGTCGAAAAGCTGCTATGTTCGATCTGATTACCGAGAGCAACAATTTCATTAATGGAAAACCCTTTAGTGTGGTTAGGTCCTTTGATGATCTTCTCAAAAATCGTCGGAAGCGAAGATTCCAGTACGCCCTTTTCATTAGAACCTTTTGAATCATGCCAAGCCTTTTTCAATAGATTCAAAGGAGTTTTTCCTTGATCAGAGTTTAAGGATATGAGCAGTTCTGCCATTTGATGCCGGGTAAGTTTAAAAGAAGGCATTTTTTCACCTCATTGAACATGGTCATTTGAACTTATCATACGAGATAAACGATAGATACGTCAATTTCTTTATGTAAGGATTTTCATAAAATTCTCATAAAATTTCAGGACTCTTATCTTGAAAAATCCTGAAGGGTCATTTATACTATTCTCATAATTAAGTTCAAATGAACTTGAAATGAGGTATGGAAAATGGCAAAAAGAATTTTTCTGTTTATCCTGACAAACATTCTAGTCCTTACTACCATCATGATCGTCCTGTCGTTGTTAGGTGTAAACAATTACATCCAAGGCGGCAACATCATGTTTGGCCAATTGCTGGTGTTCAGTGCTGTCGTCGGTTTCAGTGGTTCATTCATATCGCTTGCAATTTCCCGTTGGATGGCTAAGAAAATGATGGGTGTCAAGGTGATCAACCCTGACGGTCCCCTTTCTTCATATGAGCAAGACCTTGTCGATCGAGTACACCGTCTTTCACGTGCAGCAGGATTGACGAGAATGCCAGAAGTCGGTATTTACGACTCTCCGGAAGTGAACGCATTTGCGACTGGTCCATCTAAGCGTCGTTCACTCGTAGCCGTTTCAAGCGGTTTATTACAAAACATGGATAATGACGCAGTTGAAGGTGTATTGGCACACGAAGTCGCGCACATCGCCAATGGTGATATGGTAACGATGACTTTGTTGCAAGGTGTCATCAATACATTCGTCGTATTCTTATCCAGAATCGCAGCATGGGCAGTGTCACAGCTTGTTGATGAAAATAAAGCTGTTTTAGTACACTTCCTTGCAATCATCGTATTCCAAATTGCGTTTTCAATCTTGGGAAGTATCGTTGTCATGGCGTACTCCCGTTACCGTGAATTCCACGCAGACCGAGGTGGTGCTGACTTAGCTGGTAAAGATAAGATGATCCATGCTCTTGAATCATTACGGGCTCATGTCAACCGAGTCGATACACGTCAAGAAGCACTCGCAACAATGAAAATCAGTGGCGGCAAAAAGAAAAGAATGCTCTTTTCTACTCACCCGGACCTTGATGAGCGAATCCGCCGTTTACATGCAAAGTAATAAATTGATAACAGAATGAGGCTGACATATTTCTCGTGTCAGCCTCCTTTTTATGGAACTGAAATTGCCATAATGGCTAGTCTAGGATACTATAGAGATAAAGGTTCACACTCAAAACCATTATCAACTGCAGATTGAACATCCTGCTGCATAGTTGAAAGAACAATCAGGCACAATCGAAAAACAAAAATGGATTTTTAAAGAATCTGAACAATAACCTGAACCGGATGAAACATAGACTGCTGCCGTTACGTCTATACTACAAATACGATTTCAGGACACCTATGATATGTCTGGAAAAGGAGGAATCACCATGTATCGACTTGCTGCAGTCTTTTTGATCCTTCTCCTAACTGCATGCGGGATAAGTAATCAACCTGATGAACAAGACTCCCAACCGACAAATGGACAAGCAAATGAAGATAAAGAGGATAGAAATTCTGAAGGGAATGATAGTGTGGCAGATGAATTCAAGCTCAATGTCGTTTCATTCACAAAAAATAAAGCTGTAGTCGAGCTTAAGAACGAAACAGGAAGCACACAAGAACTTCAGTTTTCAAGCGGTCAACAATATGATATGTGGATTACGGATCAGGATGGAAAACAAGTCTTCCATTGGGGAGAGGATAAAATGTTCACTCAAGCCTTGAAAACGATCACGATTGAACCTGGCCAGACGAAAACCTTTGAAGTTGATCTTCCTGAGCTGGAGCCGGGAACATATAAAGTGAAATTCAAAGTGACATCCAAACCGCCAATCGAAACGACATTCACACAAACCATTGAATAAAATTGGAGGATGAATCGTAATTTCCTGCGGACACAGGAAACCTTATTTGATTCATTTCCCCACTCTTTACAAAGATAGAGGACACCAGAGACCTTATTTGGTAAAACCCACGGAAATCACCAGCCTTTTACCTGAATAACGGTATGGCTGTCCTCTTTTTTAAAATCACACCTTTTGTCATCAGTAGCGGAATGGATATCCTCTAAAATTCCTCTTGGTCAGTTTTTTTGTAAGCCCCATTTCACCAGTCCGCTTCCGACCACTAAAAGAGCCCCCGCAAATCCAAATACGTAAGCGGTCATAAAGCTTCCTGAAATCCACCCACCAACGATCGGACCTATCAAATTACCAAGAAAACGGCAGCTGGCGGTTACACCGAAAGCTCTTCCCTGTATATCGGGTGGTGTCTTTTTATGGATCAATGCCTGGATCGCGGGCCAGACACCTCCTAATATCAATCCCTGCAGAAAACGCCATATATATAATTCATAGATATTGTCTGTCCATAATTGGGGAAAGAACAATAGACCGCTGAACAGCATGACAACTGGAAGCATCTTGATATGACCGATCCGATCACCAAGCTTACCGAGGTATGGTGAGCCAATGATCGTGGCAATCCCAAGGATGGAGGCTGCAAATCCAGCAAGAAGCGCTAAATTTTCCGGGTCATGGACGAAGGTCTTCACAAAGATCGTCATCATTGAATTCGTACTTAACATCGCTGCTTGCAACAGGAAGGTGGCAATGAACAAAATCAGCAGTTGTTTATTGCGGAGGACATCCAAGAACGTTCCTTGTTTCCCTTTCTCAACCTGCATCGGTTCATCTTTAGGTATAAAGAAAATGACGAGCATCAATGTCATCAAGATACTGATCCCTGTAACAGCAAATACTGGGCGAAACCCGAATAAATCTGAGAGTGCCCCACCGATCAATGGGCCGATGATCCCTCCGGAGATACCCCCTGTCTGTAAGAATCCTAAAGCACTGCCGGTATGTTCCTTCGGAGTGATTCTCGATAAATAGGAAAAGGATACGGTTATGAATCCTGAAAAGAAGCCCATAAAAAACCGAAGAGCCAATAACATCCATGGCCCGTTTGCGAAAGACATCGAAAAAGTTATGACCCCCATGCCGATACCCGCACGGATCAAGTTCGCTTTCTGACCATATTTGTCAGCAAAAATCCCCCATACTGGTGCCATGATTGCTCCTGATAAAAATGCGGCAGAAAATACAGCTCCAGTCCAATTACTGAGGGCTTGGCTGCCTGTCACACCTAATTCCTCTAAAAACAATGGGAGGAATGGCAAAATCATCGTCATGGCAGCTACGACAATGAAATTACAAAGCCACAGAAACCGGGCGCTCTTACGCCAATTCTTCATGGTTGTTCATCCTAATCTGTTTGGTACTTTATAGAATTTATTTCGAAATCAGAAATAAATCTTTTTCATTGTACCACTATTTTGCTCCACAAATTAGTTTCCAGCTCATGTTCACAATCCTCTTCGGCGTCCCGCTTTTAACAACACCACTAAAAAAAGCTCCATAACAGGAGCTTTCTAGTCAAGCTGTTGCTTTGTTTTTTCCAACCGATCAAGTTGGATATTGATCAGTTCCATTTCAAGATCGATCATTCTCTCATAAATATTGAGGATCAGTTGTCCATAATTTGTACCTGGTACAGCCCATTTTCCATTTAAGGCAACCCATGTCGGTGCAGATCCTCGTGTGACGAGATGAAAACGGGGATCGACAAGCTTTTCACCTTCAGGGAGGCCTGCTTTTGAAGCGTAAGCATACAAGTGTTGGATATGGGCAGTAACCCCATCACGCGGCGTATCGAAGGAAGCCCCGGGTTCATTCGGGCCAGTCGCTCCGATACCAGCATAGTTGTTCTGTTCCGGTTTCACCACACCCGTATACCTGAAATAATTTGTTTCATGAACCGCTTGAGCATAAGCTGCATCTCCGCGTATTCCATATTTCTTCCCGATTTCAATATAAAGTGATACTAAATTTGGTGCATTCGGATTGACCCGCTTGACGAAAGTTTCCAGGTTTCCTGCTGCTACGACACTTGATCCAAGAATAGTAAAACCTTCGACTGGTTCTGGTTCAGGTGGTGGCTCAGGTGCGCTTGTCCCTTCTGTGACGATAAATGCATCAGCAATGCCAATACGTTTCAACGCTGTCACTCTCGCATCGGCATTTTCTTTTTCTGAAAAGGCACCTGCTTGTACCCTGTAATATTTTGTGCCGTCAATTGTGATCGGATAGATGAAGGAATCAATGTTATTCTGTTCAAGAAAGCGTACACGTTCTCTTGCGTTCTCTTCCTCTTTGAAAGATCCGGCGATCACTTTATATAAAGTGCCAGGTTCAGGTGTCGGTTTAGCTTTCAAACTCAAGGCTTTGGCGATTCCAGTAGCAATCGCTTTCGACACGTCACGAACAAATTGTTCATTCAGTATCAATTTAAGATCTTGTTCATTGTCCACGAATAAGACTTCAAGCAACAAAGCACTCATTCTAGTATTTCGCAATACATAGAAGTTCGCCCTCTTTTGCCCGCGATCAATGACACCATACTTTCTTGCTGTAAACATATATTCTTTATGAACGACAGTTTGGATTTGTTTTGTACTTTCTGGCACAGTGCCATTATAAATGTAACTCTCGAATCCTCTGCCACCAGCTGCATTATGATGGATGGAACAGAAAAAGTCAGCGTTCCTTGCATTTGCAAAATCTGTTCTTTCTTTTAAAGCCATTGTTTTATCAGTCGATCTTGTCATCAGGATTTCGGCATCATATGACACTTGCAAATAATCTCGGACAAGAAGTGATACTTTCAAATTAAAATCCTTTTCTCTGTACTGTTTATAGACAGCACCTGGATCGGATCCTCCATGCCCAGGATCAATAACAATTCTCATAATCATTTTCACCACTTTCAATAGAATATTATCCCCTATAAGCAATATATTCTGATACGCAGATATTGCTTGTACGAATAAAGAAAACTGGGCAAAGCCAAACCCGTGGCGACGGCTGAGCCTTAGTTGTGCTGATAACACAACAAAAGGTTGACTGCATTATACAGCCAACCTCTTAGTAAGGATAATTATGGAATTGTTCATTTATTGGTTTGATTGGTGATCGTTTTTTTCTTTTTCATCAAGGTTTGGGTTGTTTTCTAATGGATCGATTGTATGTTTATAGGAATAACCCTTTGTAATCGCTATGACGAAAATAACCAAAACGAATATGATGATGAGAATCGAAACAAGTAACACTTTAAACATCTTGTACATCCCGTCCTTCCATTTACAACTTTAACACAGAAAGCAGGATGTCAGCAGAGAAAATTACACTCCAGATGGGTTATTCTTTCCCATACGTGGCAGTCACGCCCCAATAATCCTCTGCTACATTATCGTTCATTACGACATCAAGATCATGAAAAATACGATGTGTAATGAATATTTCTTTTGTAGTATTTGTTTCCAAGGCTTTTTCAATTCCTTTTGCAGCACGTTCCATGTCGATAGCTAAAGAACCGGATGTCTCAGGCAAAAGAATATCATTGATATACTCGAGTCGTGATTCCAGTTCTTCATCCTTGCTTTTTGGCTCAAATGTCCTCCAAACTCCCCAACCCAACAGCTTGTTGAAATAAGCATGCATTTTCACTACTTCTCTAGAAAACTCCTCTTCTTTGTTTCCATCCACGAATAATGCCTCATGGTCGACGACACGGATTTCGCCATTGTTTTTCGCATCTGCAAGCGTTTCAGAGCTTTCATTTACCTTATTTAGCAGATACATGCTTGTCCATCCGCCGATTCCAACGATGACGATAACTAGCAGAGAAAGGATCATAACCAACTTTGATGGTCGTCTAACATTCATCAGGACAATCCTCCAGTTCGGATTTGACTTTATTTTTACAGTGATTGAAACGGTAGAGAAATCAACCAAGCCTCCACAGTTTGTCTAATGTATCCACTTTTTAAATATAAAGTATTTCACCCTTTTTCCATGAATATGACAATCGAGTCCTTCCGCTGTATTTTAATCGTAATCGTATTGTAAATCCATTATTATCTTCATGTCATAAAGTCCGAGTAGAATGTGCAATTGGGACGTCAAAGAACCGTCCTATCTCAAAGGAGGGAATTTCTATATGTTCAAAAAGGTAGCATTGACTGTTGCGGTAGCGGGTTCAGCCGTGCTTGCTCCAACGGCAACCCAAGCGGCAGATCTTGAAACGCCGTTAAAAAAGCAAATGTGGCATGAGGATGTTCATATACTTCAAGAGGACCTGAAAGAACTAGGATTTTTCGACTACGATAAAACAACCGGTTACTTCGGTGACATCACCCAAAAAGGTGTGGAAGACTTCCAAAAGGATTATAACCTTAATCCGACCGGAACTGTAGATAAAGAAACTGCAAAAGTACTGGATAAGGCGACAGAACTTATTGAACGTGGAGACCGTGGTAAAGCGGTTGAATACTTACAAAAACATTTAGCTGAATTGGAGCTTTATACTTATGAAGTTGATGGTGTTTTCGGTCCGTTGACTGAAAAAGCTGTCACCAAGTATCAAGAAAGCAATGACTTGCAAGTTGATGGTATTGCAGGTCCTGAAACAAAAGCCGCATTGTTTGATCTGAAAAAATCAGCACAAAAAGATGCTGAAGCTGAGGCACCTAATAAAGAAGCATCTGAACCGACAGAAACCAAACAAGCTACGGCTGATGAAGAACAACAAACTCTCACGATGGAAGCGACAGCATATACATCAAACTGTGATGGCTGCTCAGGTGTGACAGCTACAGGCATTGATTTGAATGCAAATCCGGATCAGAAAGTAGTGGCGGTAGATCCTGATGTCATCCCTTTGGGAACTGATGTATACGTTGAAGGATATGGACGTGCAGTAGCAGGTGATACTGGTGGAGCGATCAACGGTAATAAGATTGATTTGTACGTACAATCTGAACAAGATGCTGTAAACTTCGGCAAACAATCAGTAGAAGTAACCATCCTAAACTAATATAGGTAAGAGTTGGCCTGGATCAGGTCAACTCTTTTTTATTTGAAGCCTTGTTCAGATTTTGCCACATGTAGAAAGTGATATAACCTTCCCATGGCCTCCAATTATCATTTTCTGCCAAAAATCGTATTTCTTCTGGTCTTGGCTGCAAGTCCAATTGGTAAATCCGTCTCACCGCATTACGCAGCCCGATGTCTGCAGCAGGTAATACGTCTGGACGATTCAATCCGAATAACATTAAACATTCGATTGTCCACTTCCCAATTCCTCTGTATGGAAGCAATTCATTGATGATCTCATCGTTCGAATCCGTCCACAACCGCTCAAAATCTATGTTCCCATTTACAATATTTCTTGCAATGTCAATGATGTATTCTGCTTTTCTTTGACTGAATGAAAGCTCGCGAAGCTGATCATATTCCAGTTGTGCAACTGTTTCCGGCCGCGGGAATAGATAAAGGTCGACTCCCTCAAAGTTTTTGATCTGCCCAGCAAGACGAATGAGCCGTTCTTTCAAGGTAGCCGCGAAAGTTAGATTGATTTGCTGGCCTATGATCGTATCCACCATTACCTCAAATAGGTCAGGATTTGAAAGAACTCTCATGCCATGGAATTCATGAATCAACATTGCTATTTTTTCATTGTCTTTGAAGGTTTCATAGAATTCAACCAAAGAATTCTCAATACCAAACATCCGTGATAAATATTTTTTCAAGGAAGGATTTTCAATATTGTCTTCAGCATTAGGAACAATATAAACCTTATCGTCCTTTTTCTTGATTTCTGTATCCAATAAGAATGGATTGTCTCTCAGATAGATCCACTTTATGAACCTGCTGGTCTCTGGATGAATCACCATTGGTTTTAATGTATCTGTCGTGCGATGATGTCTTCGAAATGTGTGAGCAAAAGAAAACGGCCCTTCTAATAGTATTTCAAAATAAGTTTCTTTCATATTATCCCTCATCTCCATTACGTTTGTTACATTGATTTCACATCTATTAAAATCGTTTTACACACCTACATAAACATATGACAAATCCGAATTAATTATATGACATCCGATTCATTTCAAAATTGAAGGGGTATGATAATTTATCAGCATACTTCTTTTTAGTATGTATTCTAGAAAAATAATTTTGCATCTTGGAGGCCCTTGCTATGAGTAAGAAACGTGAATCCTATTTTGATAATGCTAAATTCATACTAATTTTTCTTGTTGTATTTGGACACTTCATCAGTCCACACAAAGGTGATAGTGAAGCCCTATACACAGTATACAACTTTATCTACACCTTCCATATGCCTGCATTCATCCTGATCGGCGGTTTCTTCTCGAAGAGCATCATGAAGAAAGGCTATTTGAAAAAGATTTTCAGAAACATTTTGATTCCATATTTCATTTTCCAGTTTATTTATTTCGTTCTTCATAGAATCTGGAATGGAAAGGAAACCTTGACTCTATTCGACCCATACTGGACTCTCTGGTTCTTATTGAGTATGGTGCTCTGGAATATATTACTGCTTCTATTCATCAAGCTGAAGCATCCAGCAATAATGATGACTGTGGCATTGACTATCGGTATTTTTGCAGGTTATATCCAAGATATCGGAACATACTTCAGTTTATCGAGAACCTTTGTTTTCTTCCCAGTATTCCTTGGCGGCTACCTGTTGAAAAAAGAACATTTCACTAAAATCCTGCGTCCAGAAATACGAATTGCAGCAGGCATGATATTAATCGGCATGTTTGTAAGCTATTACTTCTTTTTCCCGCAGGAAGCGAAAGATTGGCTGCTTGCTTCATCTTCTTATGAGGAATTAGGGGTTGAATTAGGGCAGGCATGGTTTATCCGTCTATTGATGTACGGACTGATGGCCCTTGCTACATTCAGCTTCATGACTATAGTGCCTAGAAGGAAGATGTTTTTTACACATCTAGGAACAAGAACACTTTATGTATACTTGTTACATGGATTCATCGTGAAGTTGTTCGAGCTCTCACCGTTTTATGACCTAATAGGTAAGTCCGGAAATTATTTTGTCCTATTAATACTAGCAGCGATCGTCACATTGACTCTGGCATCCAAGCCAATCATCACACTTGCCCAACCGATGATCGAACTTAAAACTCATTTGCTACAACGATATATGAACAGAAAAACAGCAGATGTCTCATAGGTTTCGACACGATTTGAGAATTACCTGGGAAATAATGTGTGTTTCGACTTAAAAAGAGCTGCCATTTATTAGTGGCAGCTCTTTTCGATTTAGTTTTGTCTGTTACATTATGATTGTCCACTAATTCAGAGGAAATGGCCGGTCAACAAACTGTATCATACTGATGTTGGTTTCAAAAGGTCGTATTGAGTGTATTTCATTTTATCTGCTTTTCCGATACAAAGCTCCATATTTCGTTCCGTAAGGTTCATAATGATAGAAAAGACCGTTTCCATGCGACGATGTTCAGGTGCCCTTTGGTTTTCATCATGATTGATTGAATTGGGAGCGTTGAATTTATCGCACAACCAGGCCTGGAAAGCCTCTGTGTCAATTGTTTCCCTTAGATGTACTTTCGAATGGATCAATTGTTCAGCTCTCTTTTTACGGATCAGGGAATCGTCAAACTTGAACTCGTTTCGGTCTTCTACGTTTTTCAAAATCTTGTCTGATAAAATATGATTCGTGTGAACGACCTTCCCTTCATTGGAAGTTAGCATATCAATACCAAACGGGGAAACTTCATAGTTGGCTACCATCGCCATCCCTTCCCCCTGATCACTGCCGATCATGAAGTTGGCGGTCGAGGCCATCTGACCGTCCTTTATTTTCGAAACAGCCTCTTGTAAAGAGGTCGAGTTCAATACACTTCTCAAGCCAAGATGGATCGGGACTTGATTACTCTTTCTATTCGTAAGCAAAGCATTCAGGCAGACACCCAGACCGGCTGAATTGTAGCCGATCTTTCCGATGATTCCGCCTTCCGTGACCATCTGGATGGAAGTCTTCCCAACTTGCTCGATATCCAACAACAACAGGCTTTTGATCTGGGCAGCCTTCCAATCCCAGTTCTGTGCAAGGATCGTATCAGTTGCAAGAGGAGGTGTGATACCGATTGCTGTACATCCATCACTGAAGCTTTTGCTCTGGCCGGAGTAATTGGCAAGTGCAATCTCACTTCTTGCATTCAAAGCGAGAATGTCTTCGAAATCGACACTAGCCCCTTGTGCTACTCCTTCCATCTCTTCAATGAAATCAGGGTTGTAGCTTTCGATTGCATGCAAGTGTGACAGCGCCAATTCTTTCGCTTGTTTCCAACTGATTTTACTGTACCCATAAAACAAACTTTCATAGGTGGATAAGCTCTGTAAGACTTGGTCTTTGCCTTCCTCACCGTGGTTCTTTCCAATTTCCCTTGGTGTGCCTTTCAACTTCAGATGTTTGATCATAATACAGTATCCTTTCAACAAAAGTTATCAGGTTTAATTCCGGTTGATGATGACAAGCTTCATTTCAGTCATCTCTTCAATCGCATACTTAAGACCTTCACGTCCTGTACCGCTTTCTTTGACCCCGCCATACGGCATATGGTCTACCCGGAAGGTAGGGATATCGTTGATCAAGACACCGCCGACTTCCAATTTATCTGCTGCATCCAGACCTGCATCGATATCCTTTGTGTAAATTCCCGCCTGCAGACCATATCGTGAATCATTCATCAAGGTAATCCCTTCGTCGATGGAAGAAATGCGATTGATGATGACGATCGGTGCGAATACTTCCTGGCATGACACTTTAACATTTGCCTCTACTTGCAATAGGACCGTCGGCGTCAGGGCATTTCCCACCGCCTTTCCACCGTACGCCACTTCAGTACCTGCATTCACGGCTTCTTGTATCCACTCCAGACTACGGTTCAGATCATTTCCAGAAATCATTGCTGATACATCCGTATCTTCATCCAAAGGATTTCCGACAACTAATTTTTCTGTTTCGGCCACGAAATTTCTGACGAACGTTTCATAAATCTTTTCATGTACATATATTCGTTGTAAAGAGATACAAACCTGCCCTTGGAATGCGAATGCACCCTGTACTGCTCTTGGAATGATTTTCTCAAGGTCGACATTTTCATCGACGATGACTCCGGAATTCGATCCCAATTCCAATGTCACTTTTTTAAGGCCGGCTTTATTCCTGATTCCAGTTCCTACTTCAGGGCTCCCGGTAAACGTAACAGCTTTTACCCGTTCATCAATAACAAGGGCTTCACCAATCACGCTTCCCTTACCAGTTATAATATTGAAGCCGCCTGCTGGCAATCCTGCAGCTTCAATCAGTTCTCCCAGAAAAAAGGCGGATAACGGCGTTTGGTTGGCCGGCTTCAAAATAACAGGATTTCCAGCTGCAATAGCTGGTCCAACTTTATGCGCGACGAGATTCATAGGAAAATTGAATGGAGTGATCGCAGCCACTACTCCGATCGGTTCTTTCACAGTAAAAGCGAGGCGGTTTTCTCCTCCGGGCGCAGCATCCAACGGTACTGTCTTCCCTTCTATCCGTTTCGCTTCCTCTGCTGCAAACTTATACGTCTGGATAGTACGTGCGACCTCACCTCTTGCTGTATTGATCGGCTTAGAAGCCTCCAGTGCGATAATATGTGCTGCTTCTTCGGATCGTTCTTCCATCAAACACGCAATCTTTTCGAGTATAGATGCTCGTTGATGAGCAGGCATCTTCCTTAGCGCTGTTCTAGCACCATCAGCAGCTATGATCGCCCGGTCGACGTCTTCCACTGTACCCTCAGGGATTTCTGCGATCTGTTCTTCACTGAAGGGAGAATAAAGAGGTGTGTACCTTTCTGTTTCAATCCACTTTCCGTTGATGTATAGACTTTTTTTCACTATTGTCGTCTCCATTACTACTCCCCCTTGGATTGTTCCTTCACAATATCTTCTATGACATGCCCGATGACATCAAGCGCCTCATTCAATTGCTCGTCTGTGATGACAAGCGGACATAACGTCCGTATGACATTTCCATATAATCCAGCGCCAAGGATGACGACGCCTCGACGGTTACATTCAGCGATGATCTTCCCCGTCAATGCTTTATCAGGTTCCTTCGAATGCTGGTCTTTGACGATTTCAATCGCTGTCATCGCACCAAGGCCCCGGATATCACCGATCACATCTGTTTTTTCCCTCATTTCCTTGAAACGGTTTTTGATGAGCTCGCCGATTTTATTGGCTCTTGATATCAGGTTCTCTTCCTCCAATAACTTGATCACTTCAAGAGCAGCTACACATCCAAGCGGACTCCCCCCGTATGTACCGCCAATTTCTCCCGGGTTCGGTGCTTCCATAATCTCTGCTCTCCCCGTCACGGCACTGATCGGAAGACCTGCTGCAATCGATTTTGACATCGTGATCAGATCCGGATCAATGTCGAAATGCTCCGATGCGAACATCTTACCAGTCCGGCCGAATCCTGTCTGGACCTCATCCGAAATGAATAAAATACCGTGCTCCCTGCAAATTTCCTGGACACTTTGGACAAATCGCTTCGAAGGGACAATGAATCCACCTTCACCTTGTATAGGCTCCAGGATGAAAGCTGCGATATCTTCGGGCGGCACTTCGCCGAGGAAGAAATCCTTGAATTGCTTCAACAGGTAATCATCCAATTGATCGTCTGTCATCCTTTCAGGCTTTCGATAATAATAAGGGTGACGTACTTTGTACGTATCGGCAGGAAATGGGCCGAATCCATTCTTATATGGGTTCACTTTACTGGTCAACGCCATCGTCATCGAAGTCCTTCCATGATAACCTCGTTCGAAGGAGACGATCGCTCTTCTTCTGGTATATTTCCGTGCGATTTTCACCGCGTTCTCGACTGCTTCTGCCCCGGAATTTAGGAAGAAGGTTTTCTTTTTAAAATCACCGGGAGTGATCGCATTCAATTTCTCAGCAAGTTCAATGTATGGTTCATACATGGCTACATGGAAACAAGGATGGATATATTTTTCCACTTGATCCTGTACCGCTTTGACGACAGTCGGGGGACAGTGCCCCGTATTCAAAGAGCCGATGGCACCTGCAAGATCGATCAAGGTATTACCGTCAATATCGGTAATGATCGCCCCTTCCCCTTTTTCGATAAACGCAGGGGATGTATTAAAGGGTCCGCGTGGAACATTTTCTTCCTTACGTTTTAAAAGGGCACTCGATTTTGGTCCTGGCAGTTCGGTTTTCAGGTTGATATGCTTCGTTTTCAGCAACATTAGTAGACAACTCCTTTTTTAACATCTTCCGTAAGACTGACTTTTTAGACAGCCAATGTTTTTTCAGACAAAAGGGTCAAAGCGGGTTGGAATTCCAATCCGTGAGCCTCAGCGACTGCTTGGTGCGTCAATACTCCGTCCAGTGTGTTGATTCCTTTCAGAATCGCCTCATTCTCAAGGCTAGCTTTCGCATACCCTTTTCTCGCGATTTCCAGTGCGTATGGGACGGTGACGTTGGTCAGGCCGATCGTCGACGTTTTTGGTACGGCTCCTGGCATGTTCGCTACCGCATAGTGGACGACACCATGCTTTTCATAGGTCGGTTGATCATGTGTCGTAATCCGATCCACTGTTTCAATAATGCCTCCCTGATCGATGGCCACATCCACGATCACGGCTCCATCCTTCATCGTTTTCACCATCTCTTCAGTAACCAGTTTAGGTGCTTTGGCACCAGGGATAAGTACCGCTCCAATAACAAGATCCGACTCCGCAACAGCTTCTGCGATGTTCAGCGGGTTGGACATCAACGTATTGATGGCATTACCAAAAATATTATCCAGCTCCCGCAATCTTTCAGGATTGAGATCGATTACGGTCACGTCGGCACCGAAACCGACAGCTAATTTTGCGACATTCATTCCGACGACGCCACCGCCGATGATGGAAACTTTACCACGTTTGACCCCAGGTATCCCGCTTAACAGAACTCCTTGACCCCCATGGGTTTTCGCGAGAAACTGTGCCCCGACCTGGGCAGCCATCCTGCCTGCGACTTCACTCATCGGGGTCAATAGCGGAAGGCTTCGATCTTTTAATTGGATTGTCTCATAAGCGATACTTACTACTTTTTTATCGAGAAGGGCTTTTGTCAAAGCAGGTTCTGCAGCCAAATGTAAATAGGTGAATAGAATCAAACCTTCTCGAAAATAACCATATTCTTCTGGTTGCGGTTCTTTTACCTTCATCACCATTTCTTGACCCCATGCCTCCCGGGCGGTCAAAACGATTTCGGCGCCTGCAGCCATGTATTGCTGATCAGTGAAGCCAGAACCAAGTCCGGCACCTGTTTCGATATAGACTTCGTGACCTGATAACGTTAGATTGAAGACTCCAGATGGAGCCAATGCCACACGATTTTCGTTATTTTTTATTTCTGTCGGTATACCTATACGCATATGAACTTCCTCCTTTATTATTTGGCTCTTTTGAGATTATCTTACGATCCTATATATCGCTTTAAATCACTTGGGATTGTACTCTTTGTTGGCCCATTCCATTGATGTAGCATACCCTCTTGAGGCATCATCTTCTGGAAGGTAGTTCGGAGTAACTTCCCTCAATACAAATCCATTATTCTTCTGGAACGTCAACACCGGATCGTAGATTTCATCATTGATGACCTTTTCCACATACTCCTGTGCTGACATGTAATCGGAATATTTGTGGTAGTAAGGAATACGTCCGCCGATGATAATGCTCTTCAGATTCAAATCCTTACAAATCTGTTTGCGCGCATCATACAAACGACGTCCAATCTTCAATTTCCGGTAAGCGTGGTGGACACTCACTTCGACTCCATAAAGATTCAAGCCAACAGGATTATGATTCCTGATATACCCATTATCGGAAATCGCTGTGTAAGAATGATTGTCTGCATAGTCATCGAAATTGACAATGAGGCTCGAACAAGAACCGACAATCTTCCCTTCATATTCAACACAGATCTGCCCTTTGGGGAAAATTTTGGCCTGGCTGACGAAATGCTCCCTTTTGAACGAGATATCTGGACCGAAGCTGTTATCAGATAGTGCAGCCACCTCCCATACATCTTCCTCTGTAATGTTTCTGATTACGATTTCTTTTTCTAGCCTGGGTAAATCAATGCTGGACATAAGTCGATTCGCTCCTTTCATTATTAGATGGGATTTAGTTTCCTGTACTGATGGAGACAAATTTCTCTTCCAGATATTCCAATAAGCCGGACTTTCCGCCTTCTTTGCCCATACCGCTTTCCTTGATACCTCCGAATGGAGCTTGCGGGACGATCGGAGCGGGATCATTGATTCCGACGATGCCATACTCCAATTCCTTCATCATGCGATGTCCTCTTCCAAGATCATTCGTGAAGCAATAGGCTGCGAGACCATAACTTTCATGATTTGCTCTCTCGATGATCTCCAATTCATCTTTAAATGTGTAAATAGGTGCAACCGGTCCGAACGTTTCTTCAGTCGAGATTTTCATGTCATCATGCGCATAGTTGATGACTGTAGGTTCGAAAAAGTTGCCTGAGGACCTTTCGAGACGCTTTCCCCCGCACAACACCTTCCCGTTTTGTCTGATCGCATCCTCCACATGGCTTTCTACTTTCTCTAACGCCTGGCTGTTGATAAGGGGACCGACCTCAATACCTTCCTCAACTCCATTTCCGACTTTTAATTTCGCAGTTTCTTCAGCAAGTTTCTTTCCAAACTCTTCAGCAATACTTTCTGCAACATATACCCTGTTCGTACTGATACATGTCTGTCCTGAGTTCTTAAACTTCGTCACAAGAACGCCTTGGATTGCAGCGTCAAGATCTGCATCCTCGAATACGATCAATGGGGCATGCCCGCCAAGCTCCATGGACGTTTTTTTTACCGAGTTTGCCGCTTTGCGCAATAGCAATTTCCCCACGTTCGTCGAACCAGTGAACGTCAGCTTGCGGACATCATGATTTTCAGTCATTTCGTCACCAATCTCTTCAGCTGGTCCGATGACTAAATTGGCTACCCCTTTTGGCAATCCAGCCTCATGGAAACATTCAAAAACTTTAATGGCCGATAGAGGCGTGGATGGTGCTGGCTTCAATACAACCGTACAGCCTGCCGCCAGTGCCGGGCCTATTTTCCTCGTGATCATTGATGCAGGAAAATTCCAAGGCGTGATCGCAGCCGTAACTCCTACTGGTTCCCGTAAAACCATTAGATGTTTATCTGGGTGGGAGGCTGGGATGGTTTCTCCGTAGATTCGTTTCGCTTCTTCGGCGTACCAGTCCAAATAGCTGATTGCTCCGCCTACTTCTCTTTTTGAGTCAGGTAGCGGTTTCCCCATTTCCAACGTAATTGTTCTGGCGATATCGTCTGCTTTTTCTTTCATCTTCGCGACTACTTTTTCCAGATATTTACCGCGTTTTTGTCCAGTCTCCTTCTTCCAGGTTTTAAACGCTTCCTTGGCACTTTGGATCGCTTCACGTGTCTCATCACGTCCTCCGGATGCAACTGAATCGATGAGCTCTCCCGTAGCCGGGTTGAACACTTCTAACGTCTCACCAGAATTTGATCTTCTCCATTCTCCATTTATATAAAGCATCATTTATCCTCCTTGATCAGATCATTTTCAAAACTATCCCTTATGGATAATGAAATTCGTTTCATATTTATCGATGTTTTTTTTCAAATACAGTGATCGACTCATCCAAAATATTGATGATATCTTGTACCTGTTGTTTGTTGATGATCAATGGTGGTGCAATCGCCACGATGTTTCTGCCTACTTTGGAAGCCAGCGGACGGAGGATCAACTTACGATTGAAGCAATCCTCTGTCACTTCAGTCGCCGGTAAAAGTGCAGGATCGAATGGAACTTCATTATCGCGATCGGCATATAATTCAAACCCGGCGAGCAGTCCCAATGCTCGAGTATTGGTCACACTTGGATGTCTTTCTTTCAAGTAATCGAATCCTGCCTTCACCTCGAATTCCATGTTTTTCGCATTGGCCACGATATTGTCCCGTTGTAGGATTTCAATATTCTTTAGTGCAACTGCACAGGCGGTAGGATGTCCACTGTAGGTAAAACCGTGAGCCAGGACATCGTCATATTGAACAAGGGTATTCCGGATTTCATCTTTTAAAAGGACTGCGCCCAATTGTGAGTATCCGCTTGAAATCCCTTTTGCGACACACATCAGGTCTGGAACGATGCCCCAGTTATCCACACCGAACATTTCTCCTGTACGGCCAAATCCGCAGATCACTTCATCCGCAATTAAATGGACGTTTAATTCGTTACAAAGCTTTCTGACTGCCCCAATGTACCCGACTGGAGGCATATGGACTCCGCCTGAGCCTTGTACAGGTTCGAGGATGACAGCAGCAACGGTATCGGCTCCTTCCTTTTCAATCACATCACGGATGCATCCATCGTAGTTGGGGTCACTTTTATCTCCCAATTCACAATTCGTTAGATGAGGTTCTGCATGGTGGACGTCCGTCATACCAGAGCCAGAGAATGTATGGAATGCAGGAATCGCTGTAGCTGTCTGAGCACCAATCGTCACACCATGGTACGATTGCTTTAATGCGATAATCTTCCTTTTTTGCGGGAGCCCTTTCAACGCCCAATAAAAACGGGATAGTTTGAACGCCGTATCATTTGACTCGGATCCCCCGGATGTATAAAAGACAGCATTCAGATCACCAGGCCCCATTGTTGCAAGCTTTTCAGCCAAACGGACAGCAGGCTCATTCGAGAAACCGGCAAATGAAGAACTGAATGCCAATTTGGTCATCTGTTCTTTTGCAATCTCTGCAAGTTCCTCATTGCCATGACCGATATTGACATTCCAAAGCATTGAAAGTCCATCAATGTACTGCGATCCATTCGCATCTTTGACATAGATGCCCTTCCCTTGAGAAAAACGCAGCTTTGGTCCATTCTCCACTAGAAGCTTAGGATTTGTGGTGGGATGAAGATAATGTCGTTTATCCAGTTCATCAAGATTGGTCGTCACAGAATCGTTCAAAATAAGTTGATTTGTCATGATCTTACCTCCTGCTATAGGTCGAATTTGTATTCATAAATAAGTAATGCAATAATCATGCCAATTTCAAATCCCTTTATTAATGGATCGTATCGAATCTTGAAGATTCTGAATTTATGCAAGATCGCATAACACTATTAGAAATTGCATGGAAGAATTTTAATAGGCAATATATAACAAGAATCCCAAGAAAAAACGCAAGTGATTCCATACATGGAATCGCCTGCGTTTTAATTTCTCTATCATTTTATTTTTCTTGTTTCTGTAGAATCTTTTGATACTTCCTGCTTACGGCGGATTGGCTGATATCTAATGCTTTTGCCGCTTTGGTAGTCGTCTTGTATTTCTTCATTGCCAGCAAGATCAGTTGTTCTTCCAAATGCTCCCGAGCTTCCTGAAGGGGAAGAATACCTGTTATCATTGGCTTAACTTTTTTCGATTCACCAAACCTTAATGACTGGTTGACAAATTCCGCACTGATGACATTATCATCCGCCGTGACTACGAGTCTCTCTATGAGATTCTGCAGCTCCCGTATGTTACCCGGCCAATCATACACTTCTAATAGATTGAGTGCTTCGGGTGATAGATGATAATTCTTTTCGTATTTTTCATTCAACTGCTGGATGAAATTGAAAGCCAGTAATGGGACATCCTCCGGTCTCTCACGTAATGGAGGGACCTGGATCGGGATGACGTTGATCCGGTAGAACAGATCCTCACGAAAAGTGCCGTCCTCCACCATCTTTTCCAAGTTCCGATTCGTAGCAGCTATGATCTGGACATCAACTGGTATGGATTTAGTACTGCCTACCGGAGTAACTTCCTTCTCTTGCAAAACTCTCAACAGCTTCACTTGAAGCCTTGAAGGGAGCTCACTGATTTCATCAAGGAACAGAACGCCTTGATCCGCTTGTCCGAAATATCCGACCTTCCCTTTTGCATCAGCACCTGTAAAAGCACCTTTCGTGTAACCGAAAAGCTCGCTTTCCAACAAATCCTCAGGAATAGCTCCACAGTTAATCGTAAGGAATGGTTTCTCACTGCGATTCCCTTCCAGATGGATCGTATTCGCGATCAATTCCTTACCAACGCCGGATTCTCCTAAAATGAGTACGGTCGAATCGAAATCAGAGAGCTTCTTCGTCCGGTTGATTACCTGTTCCATTTTAGAGCTGCAATAGATGATTTTATTGGCAAAATCATCCTTACTCTTCAATTTCTCAAGCTCTTCTTTATAGTTCTTTGAAAGCCGTTTTGTTTCGCGCAGTTCTGATTTCAATTTCTTCGTTTCGGTGATATCCCTTGAAGCGATAATGATCCGATGGATTTCTCCATCCTCATTAAATATGGGGTTAGCCACTGCTAATACACTTTTTCCTGAAGGTGTCTGTTGCACTACTGACACCTTTTTCTTCTTATCACGGGCCAGCCTAGCAACAGAAGGACTGAATACACCTTTTTCTTCAAATTCCATTAGGTTTTTCCCGACCAACTCTTCCAAATCATCCACGCCCCAGAAATCGGGTATGAATTTCTCACTGTGGCGAAGGAGCTCCCCATTTTTATTTACGACAAGGATTTCATCATACATCGTAGCAAGGATGGCGTTCAAATCTGTATTCAAGTCTTTTACATACTCGATTTCCATCGCCATCTCTTCTACCATCGGCAAGTCCTGGACAATGATAATCATGCCGTCTACTTGCTTTTTCTCATTAAGGATCGGACTGTAATCCACCAGCACTCCCATATCATCGGTGATATGGATCTGGTTCAGCAAGGTTTCGCCTGTAGAAAAAGCTTTATCAATATCGGCCTGGTTAAACGTCTCCCCAGCTGGCAGATTTATGATCTGTTGATAAGTTGACTTGATCATTTTCAATCCTGATTCGTTACAGTTGACGATCTTCTTATCACTATCAATGACGAAGACGCCCATCGGTATGGAGGACAGCATGACTTTTAATAGATTGATATTTTGATTATCCTGGCGGAACAATTCCACCAGTGCATCCTCCCGCCTGATATAACCTATGAATTCATCTTCCTCATTTTTGATCAAAGTAATATGTTCTCCAAGGACCTGGAATATGAATGGCAAGGATATAGGTTTCCCTTGCTTCCATTCACCTACGTTCGAAATGGGAATAACATAATCTTCTAAAATACTTGCAGTAAGTTCAGAACCTTTCCCTCTTGAACGATACAAATCGTCCAAATAGATATACGCATAAAGCTCATCATCTTTCGTCAGGAAAACAAAAGGTTGGTTTATGGTCGATAAGTGTTCCTGGATTTCAACGTTCGTGGAATTGATCGAAAAACATGTAATAGGGCTCAGTTTATCCGCGATTGTATGGTTCATAAAGTTGGCTCCTCCCCCAAGATGACTGCATCTAAGAATACATTATAACAAATGATATTTTTTTCGGAAAATTAGGTTAATTACCTGTCTGCTAGCCCCTGGGGAGGTGATCAATCGCTACCGCTTACAACCAGATCCTCCGCGATATAAGCCAGAACCATACCTGAAATGACTTCTTCTCCTACATACACTTCCAACGATCGGAGTAAACCGCTTAATCCCAAAGAAACTGTTTCAAGATCTCCATCACTCGTGCGGATCTTGAATAGGGAATCCCATTCGTATATTCGGCAATTCTCTTGTACACAGATCTGTTCAATCACCCCATCACAGGGACTTGTTATCATCTCATCGTAGCCCAATTCCCTCTTTGCCTCCCTTACATGAAGTAATCGTTTTTAGTTTCAATTATTTAGGCCTCTGCACGTTTCCTATCCCGTAAATCCAAATTCGAATTCGTTCCCTCAGCTTTTTCAGGCAAATACTCGATTTTGAAATTGAGGAAACCGTAAATGAGAGCAATGATCGGGCTTAACAGACATAAGAACGCGAAAGGCGCATAACTGAAGGCAGATACACCAAGGGTCGCAAACATGAATGCCCCACATGTATTCCATGGTACAAGCGGTGAAGTCATGGTACCAGCGTCTTCAAGCGTTCTGGACAAGTTTTTCGGATGCAGGTTACGGTCCTGATATGCCTTCGAATACATCCGGCCAGGCAGGATGATGGATAAATATTGATCACAAGCGATAATATTGGCCGCGATACAAGTTGCCACCGTCGTTGCAATCAGGCTGCCGGTCTTTTTAGCGAATGACAGCAAAGCTACTACAATAGCTTCCAAAATACCTGCTTTCTCGAGTATTCCTCCAAAAGACATAGCGATAAGAATCAAGGCCACGGTGTACATCATACTTTCCATTCCTCCATTGTTGAGGAGGTTGTCCACCACTTCAATACCAACATCTTTCGAAAATCCGTAATACATGACGTTGAATGCATCCCCGATCGCCATACCTTGGAATCCAATAGCAAAAACTACGCCGATGACCGCTCCAATCGTAAGACCCGGGATTGCAGGCATTTTGAAAACCATCATGACAATGACAGCTAGAGGCGCCAGCAATAACCATGGCGAAATAATAAATATATCACCCAGTTGGTTTTGTAGTACTTGCACCTCTGCGATACTAGATCCTCTTTCAGTGAACCGCAGACCGATGAAAGTATAAATGATCATCGATATGAACAAAGCTGGTATCGTCGTATACATCATGTGTTTGATATGTTCAAAAAGCTCAGCGCCAGTTATACCAGGGGCCATGTTTGTCGTTTCTGATAACGGGGAAACCTTATCGCCAAAGTAAACACCTGAGATGACCGCGCCAGCTACCATAGCTAAATCTACCCCTAGTCCTTGCCCGATTCCCATGATTGCTATACCGATCGTTCCTGCTGCTGTCCAGGCATTGCCTGAGGCCAATGCTACGACACAAGAGATGGCACACGCAGACACCAGGAAATATTGAGGTGACAACAGATCCAAACCATAATAGATCATTGTCGGTACAATCCCAGCTGCAATCCAAGAACCGATGATCGCTCCGATAATAAGCAAAATCATGATCGCCTGTAAGGATAAGCGGATGGTATTAAGGAAAGAGGTTTCAATATCATTCCATGAATATCCTAGCCACATTGCAATGATTGTAGCGATGATCCCACTTAATAACAAAGGAATGTGCGGATCAAGTTCAAAGGTCGAAATCCCAAAATATAAGGATACGATCATGAACACAATCGGGATCATAGCTACCTTTAATGACGGTCTTTTAACTACCTTCTTGTCTTCTTTCAAATTAAATCCCCTCACATTTCAACGTATTTAGGCTGAAATATTTCATCAACCGCTGCCCTCTATAAATGCAAGTTTCATGCCAATGCATTTTTTTCGTTTTATTCGGACAATTCAGATTATGAAAATTAGATCTTTACCCATTTTTGCATAGATTATTTATTTTTTCATAACAATTCGAGGGGAAGATTATTTCTTTAACCTAAAAGTAAATCAAATGTAAGTATCGTGGTGTTACCTGATCTTACTCACTATTTTATTTCTCGCCCGTTAAAATAGCAAAAGAGACTACCAATGAAAAGGTAATCTCCAGCATTTCTTAATTGATAGAAAAAAGATGACCTGCCAGGGCGAGGCATCTTTCTTCCTGATTGTTTTATTGATTTGAAGTAAGGTTCAATCCATTCGTGCCTGCGCTCAAGTCTAAATAATAGGAGCCACTTCCGGAATAAGAAGAAACCTTAAGCGTGTAGGTTCCTGTTGTTGTCGGCTTGAACGTGATCGTTTCCTGGCGTTCCGTGCCTTCTGCCTTTGCAACCTGTTGACCTGATGGATTGTAGAGATAGACATCAAAGTCAGGAGTACTTCCCCACCATAAGAATCCTGGCTGCCAATCAGGGATGATCAATGTTACCGCGGCAGGATAGTTCGTGTTGTCGACATTGAATTGATAAGTATCAGCTGCTCCGGATCCACCCAGAGAGTCTTGCTCTGCGAAATGGTTAGGAGTAACGATGTTTGTACCTGATAGGTTACCAGCATCACTGATTGCTGCAAAACCGTCTAAACGGCCATGTCCATAATCGACATCCTTCCCGGCTGGACCCCAGCCTTCCGCTGTGTCTGCAAGGATATTTCCTACCTGGTCAGGAGTCAGAGCCGGATTCGCTTCAAGCATCAATGCAATCGTACCAGCAGTGAAAGGGGTTGCCATACTGGTTCCTGAATAGGTCACATATCCATTACCGCTGTTTGCTTGTGCTGCAGTCAGATTATACCCTGGGGCGATGATATCAGGCTTTATACGTCCATCAGCCGTTTCTCCCCTGCTTGAGAAATATGCCAGGAAAAAGCCTCCTTCACCGACATCTGACCCAGCCCCTATAGTAATCGCCTTTTCAGCGGCACCTGGGGATCCGACCGTTTTATTGCTCGGACCAGAATTACCTGCTGCCACTGTTACGACCAGGCCAGCGTCAACTGCGTGATTGACTGCCTGGGAGGTTGAATCCGTTCCATCAGAGCTGGCTGATGTACCTAAACTTAAGCTCAACACTTCAATACCGTACACATCCTTATTTTCCACCGCCCATTCAATACCTGCTGTAACGTTACTCATACTGCCGCTTCCAAGGCTGTCCAACACTTTGACACCGACCAATGCGGCGCCCGGAGCAACACCTTTATGTGTCGGATTTCCATCGCCATCACCTGCCACTGTACTCGCTACGTGTGTTCCGTGCCCTTGGTCGTCGTAAGGTGTCGTACGATTATTGACAAAGTCTTTCCACCCGATGACTTTCCCTTCATCAAGATCAACGTGGCTCGCATCGATTCCGGTATCGATCACAGCTACGACCTGGTCATCCTTTGAATAAGAAGCGATATTTCCATCGCCATCCCCTGTCAATCCGTAATCCGTTCTAGCTTTTTCTGTACCGAACCATGTATTTGCCGTTCCATTGAACGCTTCGACTGGCGCATCATATTCAACTGATTTGACGAAAGGCAGATTCTCCAATTGTTGGATTTGCTTTTTCGTCATCGTTGCCGCTACACCATTGATCGCTTTATCGAATGTGAATATCGTGTCGAACTTTCCGACTTTATTCATAACTGCCTCATGAGCTTTTTGATTCGCCATCGAGTCATCGAACCGGACGATCACCTCAATCTTATCTGAAGCCTGCTTTTCACTGAGCATCGATTCAAGATTATCGAACAGGTTATTATCGTCTTTGTTGACCATAGCAGGTACAAAATCAGGGTTTTTCGCTTGTTGCAGCTTCTTTCCCGGCTCAGCACCACTGGCTCCCCCTATGGATGTCAATAACATGCTTGTTGCTAATACGGCAGATGCGACAACATACTTCTTTTTCAATCCTTTTCCCCCCTCAAATTTTGTTACTTTTTAGAAGTATTTTGATTTTTCTGTAAGTAAATCGTATTACAATTGACCTAGGATATAATGAGGAAAAAGGATGTAATAACCAAATTTAAAAGCTATGTAAAATGGAGGATTTATTTCATAGGTGTTTTTCAAGCCTAGTTCGACCATCCTATGTAAGAAGTGTGTTATCTTTTCAGTTGACGGGAAAGGATTGTTATACTTTAAATACACAATTATTCAATCGGGAGGTTTTTTAGGTATGGCAGGCCAAAACGGTGCGATTGTCCAACATTCACTTGATGCACTATTAGAAGACGAGTCCTTTTTACCAGATTTGAGAGAACAGGATCGAAAGCAAGCTTTTACTTCTCTTACCGCGATTCTATCAACACCGAATCATATACATAAATCGTTTTTGCGGATTGCTTTAGAGAATGGAAAAGTTATTCGGATCCCTGCATTCAGGGTACAACACAACAATACACTTGGTCCCTATAAAGGTGGAATCCGGTTCCATGAATCTGTAAATGAGGATGAAGTCACGAATCTTGCTTCACTCATGACATTGAAAAATGCTCTCCATGAAGTCCCATTCGGTGGCGGCAAAGGCGGTGTCATCATCGATCCGAGAGAGTTTACCGTCAAAGAACTTCACCAGATATGTAAAAAATATGTCCACTATTTCAGTGACATTTTAGGTCCGGATAAAGATATTCCGGCACCTGATATGGGGACTGGAGATCATGAAATGGATTGGATGATGGCCGAGTATAAAAGCATACGCCCTGGGACTCCATACCGTGGAAGTTTCACAGGGAAAAGCATCATCAATGGAGGCTCATTAGGAAGGAGAGAAGCGACAGGTAAAGGGGTATATTTCACCTACCGTTACATGATTTCGGATTTCCTGGAGGACCATAAGGAATGGCTCGGTGCACAGGAGAATCCTTTTGCGCAAACCGCATTGGATCATAGTAATCGCCCATTGAAGATGGCTGTTCAAGGGTTTGGTAATGTAGGTTCGATTGCAGCGCTTGAAGCTTTCCAATGTGCACACTTGAAAAACCGGGTTGTTGCTGTCAGTGACCGCAATGTGACGTTATATAACGAAGACGGATTGAATATTCCGGACCTTGTGGATTATACTGCTAATAATAACGGGGAACTCCCTATGACTGAAGAAGAACTTGATGGATTGGAAATGAAGGCAGAGCTTCTCGACCGTGGGAAGGTCCTATATCTTGATGTCGATGTACTAGTTCTGGCGGCTCTTGAGGATCAGGTCCATAAAGACAATATGACCCAGATAAAAGCGAAAATCATCGTCGAAGGAGCCAATGCCCCGGTGACTACAGAGGCCGATGAATATTTAGCTGATAAAGGCGTCATCATCATTCCGGATATCCTTGCAAATGCTGGCGGGGTCATCGTCTCCTATTTTGAATGGGTACAAGGCAGGGAAACGCAATTTTATAGGGAAGAACAGGTATTCAAGCTGCTATTTGACAAGATGCAAAATACAATGGATACGATCCTGCCGCAGTTCTTCGGAGATCCTTTCCCATTAAGACAAAATTGCTATATCCATGCTGTCATGAAGCTTTCTACTGTACTGTTCCGACAAGGGAAGTTATATTGATAATCCAAGCGGGGGACTATAAATTTCAGGCTTATCTTGAAATTAATTTCGAAAACACGAAGGGAGTGATCAATGAACGATCACTCCCTTTTCTTATCCTCGATGAAGCATGAATGTCAAGATGATGAAGGCAGCCAGCTTACTGGTCATGTTCCTGAAATCGACAGTAGGATCGATCTCTACAATATCCATCCCCTTGACCATCGGTTCTTTCGCAAACACTTCAATACCTTCGAGTAGATCATCACTTGTCATTCCGCCAGGCCCGATGGCGGGACATCCTGGTGCGAAGGCTTGATCCAGGACATCCATATCTAAAGAAACATAGATGACATCGACGTGTGCCTTCAGCTGCTGAATGGATTGGTGCAGAATATCGGCCAGTCTCTGTTCTCTTACATCTTTCATTGTATAGACCGTTACGCCATGGTCCTTGCCATACTTATGATAAGGCTGGCTGTTTGAAAAGTTACGGATCCCGATTTGAATCAATTGATCCCCGCTTATTACGCCTTCTTCTATCAGCGCCCGGAATGGCGTCCCGTTTCCAGTCCCTCCATCTTCCCGGTTACGCAGATCATGGTGTGCATCAAATTGAATGACTCCGACTTTCCTTCTATTTTCCGAAAAAGCTCTGATGCTCGGATAACTGATTGAATGATCGCCACCCAGGACGATCGGAACCAAACCTGGCTGATCCCCCAATACACTGGTAAACGTTTGATAGATTCGGTCATGTGAGGTAGGAATATCAGTCAGGTGCATTTCCACATCACCGAAATCTGTGATCGTCTCTTCTGCAAGATCCGTTTCCTGTTCGATTGCATAGGTCGAAAGCGTTGAAAACATTTGCCTGATGACACCCGGTGTCTGAGATGCTCCTGAGAGACTGATCGAAGGCTTTGATAAGGGGGCACCTATCAGACCGATGCCGCTTATCTGGCTTTCCCCGTCCCATGGATGGATGATTTCATGGGCTTTGATGACTTGTGAATCCCTGAAGCCTGCTTCCCCTGCTTTTTTAAGATACGGAAACTTTCCCATTTCGCTCTCTCCTTTCAAAGAGCGTTTCACCATTTTTCAGGACTGTCTTCACGTGATTGACGCCGTAATGATATGGAATATATAGATAGTTTGGTGCATCCCAGATGACAAGATCCGCTTTTCTTCCTTCTTCTATTTTTCCTGCTTGCTCCCCGCATCCGATCGAGTATGCAGCATTTACGGTGACCGCATTCCAAATCTCTTCCGGTGTCATCCTCAATTTCAATGCAGCCAGGTTCATGATGAACTGTAGGTTCTCAGTAGGGGAGCTCCCCGGATTGAAATCCGTTGCCAGCGCTACAGCCGCATCCCCTTCAATCATCTCTCGGGCTTTCGCGAACTCGTTTTTATTCAGATAAAAGGTCGTTCCTGGTAAAAGGACCGCAATCGTGTTGGTCCCCCCCAATTTCCTGATCCCTTCTTCCGAGGCCCCGACTAAGTGATCGGCTGAAATCGCCCCGACTTCACACGCCATTTCAGTTCCGCCAAGGGGATCGATTTCATCAGCATGTATTTTGACATCAAAGCCCATTTCCTTCGCTTTGCTTAAATACTTACGGGACTCCTCCACAGTGAAGACACCTGTTTCACAAAAGATATCGACGAAGCTTGCGAGTTCTTGTTCTTTGACAGTCTCCATGACTTTGACCATTTCATCAAGGAAGGCTTCAGACTCGCCTTTGTATTCGTGAGGAATGGCATGAGCGCCTAGATACGTGGACACGATATCGGTATTATGGTTTTCTTGAAGCCGTTTGACCACGCGGAGCTGCTTCAGCTCTGTATCTGCTTCAAGGCCATAGCCGCTTTTCGCTTCCATCGTCGTGATCCCGTAGCTTTGCATCCGTTCCAGATGGAACACGGCTCTTTCATAAAGAGTATCTTCATCTGCCTCGCGGGTCGCTTTGACAGTCGATAAGATTCCGCCTCCCTGTTTTAAGATCTCCAAGTAAGGGACTCCTTGCTGCTTGAGGGCCAATTCGTGTTCACGCGATCCACCAAAAACGAGGTGGGTATGCGGGTCGACTAAGCCAGGTGTAACTAGCTTCCCTTCGCAATCGATCTCATCTGTTGAATCAATGGTTGGTGCTTGATCAGCAGGACCTGCAAAGGCGACTTTCCCATCCTTGATGGCGACCACAGCATTCTCCACCAACCCGACTTCTTTCATTGCTTCACCTTGACGGATTCCTTCTGATCCTTGCATCGTCAGTAATTGACCGATGTTCTTCAAAAGTAAGTCTGCTTTAATTGTCATATTATACTTCGCTCCTTCCGCTCACGCCGCTTTTATCCAGCATCGGGATCCGGACACCCTTTTCTCTTGCCGTCTGGATGGCAAGCTCATACCCTGCATCAGCATGCCTGACGACACCCATACCAGGGTCAGAGGCAAGCACACGTTCAAGTCTCTCTGCTGCTTCCTTTGTACCATCCGCAACGATGACCATACCTGCATGCTGCGAGTAGCCCATTCCGACACCACCGCCATGATGGACAGAAACCCAGCTTGCCCCGTTGACCCCATTGATCAACGCATTCAGGATCGGCCAGTCACTGATGGCATCGCTGCCGTCCTTCATCGCTTCGGTTTCCCTGTTTGGGGAAGCTACCGAGCCACAATCGAGGTGGTCACGGCCAATAACGACCGGTGCGCTCACTTTACCGCTTTCAACCATGTCGTTGATGATTTTACCGAGCTTTGCACGACCTCCGTACCCTAACCAGCAGATGCGTGACGGCAGTCCCTGGAATGCGACCTTATCCTGAGCCATTCTAATCCATTTGCATAAATGTTCGTCTTGTGCAAATTCCTTCAAAATCACTTCATCGATAGCATAAATGTCTTCAGGATCCCCGGAAAGGGCTGCCCATCGGAATGGTCCTTTTCCTTCACAGAACATCGGCCGGATGAAGGCTGGGACAAATCCAGGAAAGTCAAAGGCATTTTCGAAACCTTCATCTTTCGCAACTTGGCGAATGTTGTTTCCATAATCAAAAACGATCGCACCCGCTTTTTGTAACCCGACCATCGCTTCAACATGTTTACGGATGCTCACTTTCGATTTTTGAATATAGGTTTCCGGTTCTCTCTTCCGTAATTCTTCTCCCTCTTCGAGCGTGAAGCCGATCGGCAAATACCCGTTCAATACATCGTGGGCAGAGGTTTGGTCTGTTACAAGATCCGGAATTTCACCACGTTTTACGAGTTCAGGTAAAATGTCTGCTGCATTTCCTAGTAGAGCAATGGAAAGCGGTTCTTTCTTCGCCATTGCTTCTTTTGCTAACTTCAAGGCTTCGTCCAGCGTCTCGGCCTTCGTATCGCAATACCTCGTTTCGATCCTGCGCTGGATCCGATGCGGATCGCATTCGATTGTGATGACGACTCCATCATTCATCGTGACAGCAAGCGGCTGGGCACCACCCATTCCACCAAGACCTGCAGTTACAGTCAATGTGCCGGCAAGTGTTGAGCCGAAATGTTTTCTGGCCGCTTCTGCAAACGTTTCATAGGTCCCTTGTAAAATCCCTTGCGTTCCGATATAGATCCAGCTTCCCGCTGTCATCTGCCCATACATCATCAATCCTTTTTGCTCCAGGTCGCGGAAGGTCTCCCAGTTGGCCCATGCTGGAACAAGGTTCGAATTGGCGATCAATACCCGTGGGGCATTTTCATGAGATTTGAAAATTGCGACCGGTTTACCGGATTGGACCATCAATGTTTCATCATTTTCGAGGTCTTTCAACGATTCCACAATTGAGTCAAAGCTTTCCCAATTTCGTGCAGCTTTCCCGATTCCCCCGTAAACAACCAACTCTTCAGGTTTTTCTGCGACTTCCGGATCCAGGTTGTTCATAAGCATACGCAAGGCAGCTTCCTGTACCCATCCCTTCGTGTTCAACGTCGTCCCTCTAGGTGCTTGAATTTTTCTCATCATAATCCCTCCATATTGGAATTTATTGTTCGATCAAAATGTCCGACCAATCGGCTTCTTTCAAAGCCTGGGACAGCTTTTCAATATCCTTTGCGAAGACACGGTCGCCCGTAATGCTTGAAGCGATCCTTCTTCCACGGTCCAGTGCTTTCCGGGTCCGCTGTGCCATCAAATCGGCTCCCCTGTATTCCACGGCCTGCATAGCACAGAACCACTCGATGGCAAGCACATTCCGGGTATTCTGGATCACTTGATAAGCATGCCGGGACCCGATCGTCCCCATGCTCACATGGTCTTCCTGGTTAGCTGAAGATGGAATCGAATCGACGCTTGATGGATGTGCCAATGTCTTATTTTCAGAAACGAGCGAGGCAGCTGAATATTGCAGAATCATAGCGCCAGATTCCACGCCAGGGTTGACAGATAAAAACGCTGGAAGGTCACTCAATTGCGGGTTGACCATCCTTTCGACCCGGCGTTCTGAAATGTTCGCCAGTTCGGCGATCGCAATACTCAAGAAATCCATCGCGAACGCAATCGGCTGCCCATGGAAATTACCGCCGGAAATCACCTTGTTGCCAAAATCAAAAATAAGTGGATTATCCGTTGCAGCGTTGATTTCAATCTCGAGCTTTTCTTTTACGTAATTCAACGCCTGCCAGGTCGCTCCATGGACTTGCGGAATACATCTCAAGGAATAAGCATCCTGGACTCTCACTTCTCCTTGGCGGGTCGAAAGCTTGCTTTGCTTAAGATACATTCTGGTCCGCTGGGCGACACCGGCTTGCTCGGGATACCCTCTCGCCTGGTGGATCTCCTCCTCAAACGCATCCGTTATCCCCCTCAACCCTTCTACTGTCATCGCAGCGATCAGTTCACTTTGATAGGCTAGCTTTTCTGCTTCGAGATAAGCTACAACTCCCATCGCTGTCATCGCTTGGGTGCCGTTGATCAAGGCTAGCCCTTCCTTCGCACTTAATACGAGCGGAGACAAATTTTCACTTTTTAATGCTTCTTCCCCAGTCACCTGATTTCCTTTATAGTAAGCCTCACCTTCGCCGATAAGTACAAGGGCAAGGTGTGAAAGAGGAGCTAGATCACCGCTTGCGCCTAAAGAACCTTGCTGCGGAACGATGGGGTGGATCCCCCTATTGATACACTCGATCAATAGATCAATGACTTCTTCCCGAACCCCGGAAAATCCCTTCAATAATGCGTTCGTCCTTAATAACAGCATCGCCCTGCTTACAACTTCAGGGAATGGTTCCCCCACCCCGCACGCATGGCTCCTTATCAGATTGAGCTGCAGTTCTTCTACTTGTGATGGTTCGATCCACACATCACTCATTTTCCCAAATCCAGTCGTAATGCCGTAGACAACTTCATGGTTGGAAACGATCTTTTCAACGGACTTACGGCTCACCTTTACATTTTCAAGGCTTTCGGCCGAGGCTTGAACCGATTCCCTTTCAAATAAAACGTGATAGATTTCTTTTAACGTCAATGTGTTCCCGGTCAATGTAATCACATCAAATCCCCCTTCCTATTGCACTACCAATTTAGCGAGATAAAATCCACATTAAAAAAGCCGCTGACCCGATATTTCAATCGGTCAACGGCTGTTGGCTTTCTATTGAGTTTATTGGAAAATGAAGCCTCCGCAAAAATAAATCTCGCATATTGGTCAACTTCTTTCATAATTTTCGTAATTCTATAATAACATTTTTAGTGTAACCGTTTTTTCATCCGTTTGTCAATGACAACTCAGCACTGGACAAGTTGTTTTTCAATTCTATCAATCTTCCAATCGTGTGTATAAAAAGCATCCAGTATGGACATTCTGATAGTACTTAATCGAAAAAAATCGAGGGGGAAATGGGAATGATCGAAACTCAACGCTTGATCGTCCAATGTTCAATGTTACGTCAACCGACTTTACATGAATCTGCAGCCGATTTTTTTGTAGGCTTTGATCTTGAAAATACACCGTACTTATTCTTACCTACTTCACACGGCGTACTCGAAGATTATGAACTCTATGCTGTCCCGGTATTGATGAGAAAGAAAGAAGCATCCTTGTATTTACTCGATGATACGATTTTGGCAGTGGATGTGAATGACATGATCGAATTCCATTGTGATCTCACCTACTACTTCGGACCTGAATATAACATGTTGAAGAAATATTTGAAGAGTACGGAATACCGCTCTTATGTAATGTGGAGTAACGGGATGAGGCAGGATCAAATCAACGAATTGCTTGATTCATATGCAACTGCAGAATCGGAAGAACTTAAACAGTCGATTAGGAAAAAATTAAGCCGTTATAGTGGACAAGCCACCAGGTGAAATTAAAAAAAGGGTGCAAACCGACGTTTGTAGCCTTTTTTGGTTATTAAGCAAGTGTAGAAAGATTTATCTCGACAAATCGAGGTCCAACCTTTACAACTTTTAAAAAATCTCGACAACTTTGAATTTATCCCAACGACTTGAGAATTATCTCGACAACTCAAAAATTATCTTAAAAATGGTGAGAGTGACCTCAAAATGGCCACCCTCATTTCATTTATACGTGATGGCATGGCGTCCCATCTGCTCCCAACCTTTTTGGAATTGGGCTTTTGGGACTTTACGGTTCTTCATGCCAGCAAGTGGATCATTGAAGTAAATATTTTGTTCATCATAGCCAGTGATCAAAACGGAATGTTCCTTATAAGTGATTTTCATCTTCCCTTGAGGTGTTTGCCATTCAACCCAATACTTTTCTGGGACATGGGAGAAGAGGGTGTTATTGATGACCCACACTGGTTTTTCATTTTCAACCTGCTGCATGACATCCTCAAAATCTGTCCCAGTAAGATTGACAATTCGTCCAGGAAGGTATTGCTCACCTAATTCAGCGATCGGTTTCGAGTAAACCCCTAACCCCGGCTTGTTGATATCATACATATTTCCGACAAATCCATGATTCGGATCACCGAAATAGGTCATGCCATTTTTTCTCTGGTAAGGTGTCGGATCTTTCCGGACCGCTTTGGCCAAAGTCATTTTATCGACATCCAATCCGGCATGCCGTAACAACATTGCAAGGCTGGTGACTTCACATCCTCTTGGTAATTCAGGTAACTGTTTGATTAAAGGAACCTGCAACAGGACCTTTTGTTCTTTTCCAGTTTGAACAGTTTGAATTTCCTTGAATGAGGAAGACATCTTTTCCGGCTGCTCGGAAATTACAACCGAATTACTGCAACCTGCAACGAGCATGGCACAGACGATCGCAGTAATGTTCCTCATTATCATACCCCATTTTTTTGGGATGTATAATTAGGTTTACCAGCTTATTGAAACGAAAAACTTATGATTTATTGGTAAAACGACCACATACAAGCCAATCATAAGTTGGCAAATTTTCCGTGTGAATATCTTGCTTGTTTTTGCAAAAAATAAAAACAGCCTTATATCAGACTGTTTTTTCATATTCCCGAGTCTTCTTTACACCGATCAGACCGAGTATGAATGAAAGAATGTATGGTATTGAGTATAGAAAGAGCGAGTATTGAGCTTCATGGATATTCGTTGAACTTAGAAGCATATCCCACCAATTGAAACCGACCACGCTGACCGAAATCAGTACAATACCGCTTACAATTTGTTTCATTTGTTACCTTTGAAAATGTTGTTATAAACAACCATTTCCTTTTTAGTTTGCAACAAACCTTTTTTGTCGAAAGGGGATGAAACCTAGAAAATATGATCCAAGGTATAGTTATTACGTTTTGTATATTGTTTTTAACGAAATTCACGACACCCCTGCGGGAAAAGCGATTCAAGCGAGACCCCACGACCTGCCATTAAGGATCTTCGACTAACAGCCACCACGTCCTGTGGTGAACGTCGAAGCCGGCACATCTTGTGCAAGTGAGGAGGCTTGCGGATCGCCCGCCGAAAGGGAGTGAATTTTGGAATTAACTTTTAACAAACGCATTCTGAAAAAAGCATTTTTTATTTAAAAAAAGCTTAGTGAAATCGAAAAATTCCATATTTGTCCTAATGCACTTGTCCATACAAAGTGTATCAACGAGCATAATGTATAGTGTGAGGTATCTCTCACTGGAGGCAGTGTTCGAAGGGGGTGTTAGCATGAGTTACTCTTACGGTACTGGGTTTTCCTTGATCGTAGTATTGTTTATCTTGCTAATAATTGTAGGAACAGCGTTTGTATATTAAACCTTTTTGTACTTCCCCTAATCCTAAATAGTTAATTATAAACGCTTCACTGTAATTACTATTACCCTTCCAATCTTGTACGGAGTGAAAGTCACAACATCCCCCCCTGTTGTGGCTTATTTTTTATGAGTTCAATCCTTTTCATCCTGAAGCATAAGCTCCATCAAACCTTCGCCTTCACTTCATCCTGGAACCACTTTGGCATTTTGCCATGGTTATTTACATACTCAAGGTCTTCTTGTAATTCCTTAAGCATTAATTTCACATCTTGGCGTACATCAATCGCTTCCAACTGCAAGGTTTGACGATCTTGTTTGGTCAAATAATCCCTGCAAGCTTCTGTATAGGAAAGATGTACCTCGTGGATATACTCTTCAATTTCGTACACCTGTTGAAGCAGTAACAACATCTCGATACGATAACGGCGAAATTCATCCTTTTGGATTTTCAGATGCTGCTTCGCTGCCAACACTTCACGATCCAATCCTTTTTTCAAGGGTTGCATCCATTCGTTCAAACGCTCCTTCTGTTCTATTGTGAGGTGTGAACTTTCCTCTAACACATCATCTAGCTCTTCTGTCAGCCCGTGCAGTTCTGAACGAACCGAAGCAAGGTTGTCCTGTTTGGATTGTCCGGCTGTATTCTTTTTTTCAAGCTCTTTATAGCGTTGAAGGATCTTTTCTTTTTCTTCCTCTAAATCTTCTTGTTCTATTTTTAAGCGTTGTAATTGTTCTTCATACTGCTTCTTTATTTGTTTATACTTCTCCAATTCTGGATACAAAACAGATTCCTCCTTAAATTCCTCATCCTTCATATTATTCGAAAACAAATTGTGATTTTCGCATATTAAAAGTTTAATAAAAAAAGGACTTTAGACAGTATACAAACAGCTTAAACCTCCTTGTCTATTTCCAATTAATTCCTAACCCCCATCAAATAGTTTTATAGCCGAAATGTGTCTATGTAACTATAAAAACCTAGGAGGTAGGAAAAATTGTTCAAAAAAATCCTTATTACTTCTTTACTATCCGCGTCCATTTTCGGGGTAAACGCTGGGATCGGTCACGCTTCTACCGGCCAAGAGCAGCCTCAAGTACAAGTATATAAGCAAGTAGCTCAGGTCCAAGTCGACCAAAACCAACTTCAAAATTATGTCCAAAACTGCTTGAAGGGTAAAGAACTTGACCCTGCAATCAAAGAAAAAATCCTTGAAGCTCTTAAGAAAGCTCAAAACGAGCAAGGTGAGAAAAAAGAAGCAGCACCAGCTGAACAGCCAAAAGCTGAACAACCAGCTCCAGAAAAGGAAGCAGCTCCAGCACCAGCTGAACAGCCAAAAGCTGAACAGCCAGCTCCAGAAAAGGAAGCAGCTCCAGCACCTGAACAAAAGGCAACTCCACAAGAGCAACCTAATACAGAACAACAAAAAGCTGAACAACCCGCTTCAGAAGGTGAATTCCAACTTACTGCTGATGAGCAGAAGATGGTTGACCTTGTGAACCAAGAACGTCAAAAAGCTGGACTAGCTCCATTGGAAGTTGATCCTGCATTGACGAAAATGGCTCGTGCAAAATCAAAAGATATGATCGACAACAACTATTTCAGCCATGATTCACCAACATACGGATCTCCATTCGACATGATGAAACAATTCGGTATCACTTATAACACTGCAGGTGAAAACATTGCTGGAAACGGTTCTGTCGAAGGTGCACATACTTCTCTGATGAACTCTGATGGCCACCGCAAAAACATCCTTGGCAGCCAATACACTAAGGTTGGTATCGGAATCGTAGACGGCGGACCATACGGTAAAATGTTCTCTCAAGAATTCACTGGTTAATAAGAAAAGCGTAAACGCCCTGCGTAACCACGAAGGGCACTGGAAGTCCGACGAGGAGGCTGTCGCTGCCGCAGGAGGACTGAAGTGATCCAAGTGGTTGGGCGTTGAAGCTAGACATCACTTCATCCAAACAAATTTTTAAACTGTCTTAGCTTTTAAGAAAAGCGTAAGCAATCACCCATGAGGTTAGGTGCAAGAGCTGAACATGATACCTCGGAAATAGGATTCTTTTTAATAAAGAATTTATTTGGAAGCATCGACCCAATCGGTTGATGCTTCTTCTTTTTGGGTATAAATAGGAATAATGAAAGAACGGTGAAGCAGATGAAATTGGACGATTATTGGCTTAAATTCAGGCATAGCTTTTGGTTTTTGCCCATTTTTTATGGAACTTTGGCCCTCGTCATGGCTATTGTGAGCATGTATCTGGAAGAAGCCATCCCTACTAGGAAAATCGCAAATTTTGTGCCAAACGCCCTGATGACTGACGTGAAAATCGGGCAAACCATTTTGAATGCGATTGCTGTTTCTATATTGACGATGACCACCATCACGTTTTCCTCGATCATGGTCGTTCTGACTACATATTCGTCCCAGTTTTCGCCGCGAACTTTGCAGGACTTCATCAGTGATGTCGTCACCCAGCGGGTTTTAGGTGTATTTACTGGTGGATTCGTCTACTCATTGCTCTTATTGCTTTTCTTAAAGGATCTGAGTGATAAGAAGTTATTCCTTGGACCCGGCATTGCGGTCATCTGGGCGATCGTCTGTCTTGGCTTCTTCGTCTTCTTCATCCATCATGTAGCCACATGGACACAGGTAAATAGTTTGATTGATAAAATCACCACCCGAACACAAGAGACGATTCGGAACAGCTTCCATTTAGGAATCGACCAGACGAAGTCAAAGCAGCTTTCAGTAAAAGAAAATATCAACGAGCTTGAGAAAAAAGAAAAAATTAAGATTAATGCACCGACTTCGGGCTATTTACAGATGATCAAGCTCGGACCAATTTTGAAAAAAGCGACGGACAACGATCATGTCATCAAAGTAGAAAGAAGAATCGGTGATTATGTCCTGAAAGATACACCTCTATATTCCTATCTTGACACACGTTCTTTAACGAAAGAAGACAAAAACATGTACGAGGAATGCTTTGCGATCGGTCCAGAAAGAAATACGGTACAGGATGTCGAATTCGGCATTCAAAAACTCGTGGAAATAGCTTTGCGTGCTATTTCCCCTGGCATCAATGATCCGCACACAGCGATCAATTGCATCAATCGGATTGGTACCATATTGGCCGAACTAGGTGGAATCATGTTTCCTCGCCCCTACTATTATGATGAGGGTAATAATCTGAGGATAATCGTCGATATACAGTCGTATCGAGAATTGCTTTATAAAGCTTTCTATCAGTTACGTCATTACGCGAAAGAAGATGTTTCGGTATGTGCAGCCACGATTTCCGTTTTGCATGGAATTGTTGAACGGAATGATCTTGACCGATCCATCCATAAAATTGTATGGGATTTTGCCGTTTATTTCATCGAGGGGATCGAGACCGATGTATTATTGGAATGGGATAAACAATTCATCAATGAAAAAATCATGCGTCTTGCCAAGATGATAGGACGTGAAAAAGAATATAAGCAGTTGAAACTGTAAGGAAACTGAGCTGATAACCCGGTTCCTCTTTTTCATAAAATTCCGTACAGGAGGGAAAATAGGACCAGTGAAATGCGAGGTGTTTTAAATGTATTTAAAGAATTCACTCCATAGGATCCATCAGAGCTTCTGGTATCTTCCTGCTTTCTATAGTTTTATTGCGACGATCCTTGCTTATGTTTCAGTAGAAATTGACTTTTGGATGGATCTTGTGGATTTACATATGCACTTCCCTGATTTCATGATCACCGATCGCAACACGACTCAGTTAGTCCTGGGTGCATTAGCAACATCAATCCTGACCATGACAGCAATCACGTTTTCATCCATCATGGTTCTGTTATCAACCTATCTATCTCAATACTCCCCACGTACACTCGATAATTTTTTAAGTGACATGGTAACTAGAAGAGTTTTAGGTATATTTATCGGTTCCTTTCTCTATTTTGTCCTTGTTCTGGTTTGGATGAATATTTCGGGTCAACGCAGCTTTTTAGTGATTCCCAGTTTAACTGTTGCGCTTTCTGCAATATGCATCGGATTTTTTGTCTATTTCATCCACCATGTCGGAACATGGATCCAGGTCAACAACCTTATCCAGGATATCGCGGATAATTGCCTTTCCATTCTCTCCTCCCATAAAGTGGATCGCTCGAGTTTGGATACTTCACCTACATCTCCCTGGTCTAGTTGGGAAAATGAAGAATTTCAGTTGAAAGAATGCCGAAAAGCTGCATCCAAATTGTCGGGCTATCTTCAGTTCATTGATTTAGACAGGATCCTGCAGCTTGCAACACGCGATGATTTGATCATACAATTTGAAAAGAATATTGGTAATTATGTTGATGAAGGGACAGTCCTCTTTTCTTATTGGTCTTTGGATGACCATGCTTTTGAAATAGACGATTATTTACAAAATATCCGTGTCGGAGCTCAAAGAACGACAGAACAGGATATCGAATATGGGATTCAGAAACTGACAGAGATCGCGTTACGGGCCATATCGCCAGCCGTAAACGACCCTTACACAGCAATCACCTGTATTCAGAGGCTAGGTAAAATTTTGTCGCGATTAGCGCAAACATCCTTGGAAGAACCATATATTTATGATAGGGATAAGAACCTGCGGATCATCCTTAACACAGATGAGTTTTCACAGGTTCTATACAAAAGTTTTTATCAGATACGCCACTATGGAAAACAGGATGTTTCCGTCATTGGCGCCATCTTTGAAGCGTTGATGTTGATTGCCGAAAAAAGCACTCATCCAATAAAGGAAGAGATATGGAAATTTGCAAAAGCGATCGTAGAAGGGATTGACCGTACAGCACTCATCCATCTTGATTTCCGGTATTTGAACGATAAACTCGATGAATTGGCACGATTCACCGGACACCAGAAGGAAAAGCCACTGCTTTGAACTACTTTTAGCTGGTGTCAAGGATGAAGTCTATTCATTTAGATAATTGCTGTTCCAATTGATCGAGCTTCACCGGTCCCATGATTTTATTTTTGACGATGCCATCTGGAGCGATGATGTAGGTGGTCGGAATCACGATGATCTGGTAGTCCTGTCCGACCGTCCCTTCCTTATCGAGCGGAACCTCAAAAGGAATTTCGAACTCCTTTGAGAACATTGCGACTTGTTCAAGGTTTTCTTCCTCCGAACTGAGATTAACTGCAAGGATGACGACATCCTCTTTCTTGTGCAGATGATGAAAGTTGATCAATTCAGGGATTTCTTTTTTACAGTACGTACACCACGTTGTCCAGAAATTAAGGATGACTGTCTTTCCACGATAGTCAGATAAAGAGACTTTTTCTCCTTCAAGGTTTTCTAATGTGAAATCAGGTGCTTTTTTTCCGATCTCCGCAATAGTTGACCGGACATTGACAGCTTCTACCGATTTACCCGCGCTATATAACGATGGGGCGGCTTTCATGCTATCGACGGTCAGCTTCGACTGCTCGGCTGTACTTGGTATTCTCCAAGAAAGGAATCCAAGAAATATGAACAAGCCTGCGATAATGATAAATTGTATTCGACGTTGCATTTTTCTCACCTCGACAAATGACCTTACTATACTATAAGTAGGAATAAGCAAAAAAATGAACAAGCAATTGATATTCTTATATTTTTTTGAAATTGTGGCAATCCTGTATATTAATTCTTGACAATTACAGCCAAGCGGATTATATTACTCTCAAACAACCTGAAACAATGACGGGGATCAGTAAAATGAATCGTGTCTTTTCGAGAGAGGAAACCATATGCTGAAAGGTTTCCATTGACCAGCGTTTGAACCTGCCTCCGAGTTCTGTATCGAAATCGACTAAGATACAGCGGATCGCTATCCGTTATCAATATTGAGTGTGTATGGCACGAATGATTGCTGTATGAAATAGGGTGGTACCGCCAAGTCTTGGTCCCTTCTGGGGTCAGGACTTTTTATTATGGAAAAAAACAAGAGGTGATCGAAATGGGTAAAGGATTTGTCCAAGATGTTACCGCAATGGAAGAGGACTTTGCACAGTGGTATACAGATGTCGTCAAGAAAGCTGACCTGATCGACTATTCGAGTGTACGGGGGTCCATGATCATTCGCCCCTATGGGTATGCGTTATGGGAAAATATCAAATCAGAGCTTGACCGTATGATCAAAGAAACAGGACATGAAAACATATATATGCCATTGTTCATTCCTGAAAGTCTCCTTAATAAAGAGAAGGATCATATCGAAGGATTTGCCCCTGAAGTTGCATGGGTTACCCATGGTGGAGAAGAGGAATTGACTGAACGCCTTTGTGTCAGACCGACCTCTGAGATTCTATTTTGTGAGCATTATAAGAACATCATCCATTCCTATCGTGACCTGCCGAAGCTTTATAACCAGTGGGCGAATGTAGTCCGTTGGGAGAAAACGACACGGCCTTTCTTGCGTACTTTGGAGTTTTTATGGCAAGAAGGTCATACGTGTCATGCAACGGCTGATGATGCGCAGGAGGAAACGACTAGAATGCTGGATGTGTACGCAGAGCTTTGTGAAGACATCCTGGCCATCCCTGTTTTAAAAGGGAAAAAGACGGAGAAAGAAAAGTTCGCTGGTGCTGAATTCACCTACACGATCGAAAGCCTCATGCATGACGGCAAGGCACTCCAATCAGGTACATCGCATTACCTTGGAGATGGGTTTGCGAAGGCATTCGGCATCCAATACTCCGATCAAAACGGTGAACTTCAGCATGTTCATCAAACATCCTGGGGACTTACAACACGTGTGATCGGGGCAATGATCATGGTCCATGGTGACGACCGCGGGCTTGTTGTTCCGCCAAAAGTGGCACCAATCCAAGTGATGGTTGTACCGATCGCCCAGCATAAAGAAGGTGTGCTTGATTTTGCTTATGAGCTGAAAAAGCACCTTTCCAGGGCTGCCCGAGTAGATATCGATGCAAGTGATAAAAAACCGGGCTGGAAATTTAATGAATATGAGATGAAAGGCATACCAATCCGCCTGGAAGTCGGACCAAAGGATATTGAAAAAGAGCAGGTCGTACTAGTGCGACGGGATACCGGGGAAAAGCAGTTCGTTCCTCTAAAGGATCTGGATGTCACGATTGAAGACCTGCTTGCAGATATTCAAAGGAACTTGTTTGAGAAAGCGAAGGAACTGCGGTCTGATAGAACATCTATTGCAGTGACATTCGATAAGTTCAAAACCGTACTCACGGAAAAACCTGGATTCATCAAAGCAATGTGGTGTGGCGATATATCCTGTGAAGAGAAGATCAAGGAGGAAACCGGGGCAACATCCCGCTGCATCCCATTCGAGCAGGAAAAATTGTCAGATACCTGCATCTATTGTGGGAAAGAAGCAAAGAACATGGTGTACTGGGCAAAAGCGTATTGATTTAGCTGCTAGAGTGGGAATCACCGTAATAATTTGGGTTTCCACTGATAAAATCCGGATTCGCTCCGATAAATTTCAAATTTGCTTCGATAAAATCCGGATTTGCACCGAAATATTTTGAAACCGCACCGATAAATACAAAGACAAAAAAGGCACCCGTACAGGTGTGCCTTTACCTTTGTTTCTTTAAAACATCGGTAAAATATAATTAATGAGAAAGTACAAGATTCCGAAAAAGATGATAAGGTATGCAGCGTACTTGATGAAGGTTGACGCTACCATACTGGAATCCTTTTTCTTCTCTACTTTCCTTTCACGTACATCCAGATCATCATGACGGTCCATGGGATCACTCCTCTCAACATTTTGACTCAATCACAAATTTGTCTATTCAAGTTGTTATGGAGTGTATTCCCTTCTTCTTTTCATTAAAAACATGACAGGATATGGACAGTCTTCACTCTTTTTCTTTTTCAGATTCACTATTGATCGGATCCGTCCGTTCCCATTGATCAAGGAAGGTAATCCGCTCAAGCATTGTTGGATGTCCGTATAAGAAAAGCTTAACGAGGAATGGCGGGTGGACTTCACTCAGACCGGACACAGCTAACTGTTGAAATGAGCCTACTGCTGCTTCCGGATCTTGGGTCATCTCGATCGCATATTGATCTGCTGAGCGCTCGGCTTGTCTTGATATCGCATTTTCAACAGGGCTTGCCGCAAATGATAACAATGAAAAGATAAGCAATAGTGCTGGCAGCGCTGCAATATCTGTCGGCTTTTTAACACCCCATCGCTCTCCCCATCTTTTGATCATAGCTGCGTACAACTTTGCCCCGATCCATAATCCCAAGAAGCTTGCAACAATCGATCCGACCAGATTCCAAAAGAGATGATGTTTTACGAAATGACCCATCTCATGAGCCATGACGAAAAGCACTTCTTTATCGCTTAGATTTTTAAGCGTTGTATCCCAGAGGACGATCCTCAAGTTGGACCCGATGCCGTTGACATATGCATTTAATGCATTCGTTTTTTTAGACATGTTTACTTCGTAGACCCGGTCCGCTGGAATGTCTGCCTGATCAGCCAGTGCAAGGATCTTCCCCTCAAGCACTTTGTCTTCCAGACGGTAGAAATCATTATATAATGGGTCGATCCAAATCGGTTGGATGAAGTAGATGAACAATGTGAACGGGATCGACAACAGCCAGCCATAAAACCACCAACGCCTTTCAGACTTTTTCATAAGCCAGTAAAGCACCTGCACGATCACGAACAAGAAAAGTGTATTGATCCAGAAAGAAATGATGTTATCCTTCATCCAACTGGAAAATGGCTGTACTGAAATATTATAATCCAGTGAAACGGTGTAACTGTAATAGTCGATTGGAAAGCTTAAGATAAAAGCAATCAACGATAGAAGCACCACATAAACCGCATTATGAATGACTGGGAATCTTGTTAGTTCCATGGCCCGATTGCGGAACCATTTGGATAATCCGATACCTAACACAACAAGATAGATCATCCACTCAATCGGTACTGAAAGGAAATAGAGCCATTGTTTGATACGTGAAAAATCATGGCTTAATTCCAGTTGACGCTCACTCATGAACACAGATGGATCTGCTTCCGTTCCTTGATATTGAACCGGAATGGACGTATCTGCCCCTATGAATAAATACCACGATATGAGTGTGGCATACAAGATGAAACCTGCAGCAATCCAGATTGTCTTTTTCATTCCTCCACCCTCCCTAAGTCTGTCCCTTATTAGTGTAATAGATGTTGTCCCTGTTTAGAACTGTTGATGAACGAGTTTGACTGGTAATTCGTGTAATACGAGAAAAACGTTTACCAGAGTACAAACCATAAACTTGTCAATATGTTAAAAAGAAATAAAAAAGGTTGTATTACTATTTATTGATTTTATACGAAAAACTGGTACGGATAATTAAAGAAAAGCGCAAGCGCCCTGGTTAACCACGAAGGTCACTGGAAGTCCGACGAGGAGGCTCGAACCAAACAAAGTTCGGTTCTGCGTGGGTAAATCCCTCGACTTAAATCAATGTGTCGACCGCCGCAGGAGGACTGAAGTGATCCAAGTGGTTGGGCGGTGGAGCTAGACATTTCTTCACCGCAACCAAAATTTTTATACTTTCTTATCCATTAAGAAAACTTAGCAAAGCCAAGCCTGTTGCAATGGCTAATCCTTAGTTGCGCTTATACTTAAGAAATATTTATACTTTCTTATATTATAAAAAAAGGGCTTTTTTATTTGCTGCTTTCTGGAGAATCTAGCTATTATTTAAAATCTTTAGTTTTGCTGCATTATATACAAGTGTACCTAATTCAATATGAATCTTTGAGCTTTTACAAGAGCAGTAACGAACATTTGAAAAATTTTTTAAAAATGCGCGTTAGGATGTTCTACAGTTGTTTTGGGTAACAGATGGATTTCCAGGCCTTTGAACCTCTGGCTGGTCCCATTTACTCGCGAATGTCTGTTCCAATTTTCACTTTACACTTTTTTGATAAAGTAAGTGATGACTAAGGGACAATACTGTCGTTAGGTTGTTAGAACTATGAAATTTACTCTAGAAAAGTAATTTTCAGAAAAATCTAAAAATGTATTAATAAACGAAAACATTACATCTATAATTTAAAGTGTTGTATTTGTACGTATAAGTATTGATTTTGGAAAACATTGTTATCAAAATGGATTGTTATTCCCTTGAATATTTTTTCTTCATTTATATGATTCGTCCAACTAAAAAGTTATTTGAAAAAATATGTGGACAAATTAATTAATCATGTGGATAAAGTACATATTCTTCGTTTTATTTTAGGGGATCAAAATGGGATATCATCATGTTTTCGGAAATTGGAAATTCAAAAAAGAGTTCCTTTTGTTTTTGCATCTCCTTTCTGTGAAGTTCAAGTATTATAATTATAGGGGGAATGTACCTAAATGAAATCAAGAAGATATGCTAGTAGATCACGTTCATTTAAATCAAACAGTGGTAGATTATTAGTATGTTTCATCGCATTTTTATTTGCATTTCAACCATTTTTGGATAATCTGCCATATGCATATGCAGAAAGTAATTTGACACTCCAGAATAACAACTACCGTGTAGAAATTGGCGACCATGGAGAAATTTTTTCATTTATAATGGAGATTCGAGCATTGTAGTGGTAGATGGAACATCATCATTCTTTGTTCGAGAACATCCTAATCAATTTCTACCGTTAAACGAGTGGACAAATGTAGTTGTTACATTTAACTCTGAGACGAATGAAGCAGCTATTTATAAAAATGGCGTGAAACAGGAATTGGGGTATAGCGGTAAACCCGACTCTGTTACTACAAACTCACATGTGAAAAAAATAGGTGTTTCTGGATATGGAAATGGTGCTCAATTACATGCATCACTTGATGATTTCCGTATTTATAATGGAGCGATGACAGAAAAACAAGTCAAAGCTTTACATGAAGGAAAAGATATTGTCAGTGTAAGTCCGGTAGAAGTGACAACTAACGCTGGAGCTGCTCCAGAACTACCGATAAAGGTATCGGTCATTTATGAAAATGAAACAGAAGGGACTGCGTTTGTTGAATGGGATGAGATAGATTCTTCACAATATGAACAACCAGGTGAATTTACGGTAACTGGTAGAGTAGATGGAACGATTATAGAGGCGACAGCAAAAGTAATCGTTGAAGAGTAATACGTTCTGTTGAGGTTACCTGATAACTGCATAGGACTTTTTATTAAACTGTCTATTTTCAAGGGTACAGTTCATAAAATAGGCGCACCCCCTACCGGCATCCTAAAGAAAAGGGGTTGTCCCAAAATAAAGTGTCAGAGATCTCCATCACAACATTTAGTATCAAAACCGCGATTTTTCTCTAAATGTTGCTAGAAACGGAGAGAATCAGACACTTATGGGACAGCCCCTTTTCTAAAAATCACTTCAATCAGTCGGTTTCAGGTCTTTCGTGTAGCCTGACAAACACCTTGGGCAGTTTTTGCAGAAAAATCGCTCTTGGTTGACCTCATAGTACAAGCAGCAGGTTTTGCGAACACGTACAGGCGGTTCGCTCTTCAACAACGTCTGCTTTGGATGTTTGAATTTTTTCAAAGGGTTTTCCTTCAAACCGAAGCACTCCGTAGGTGCCTCTAAAATCATCTGATAATCTTCTGAAACACGTTCTGCTGACGCTAGTCCAGGATGGTCATGAAAACTTGTCTCATACAGCCAATAGAAATAAACCGAAGTATTCTCCCATAAGATCTGTACCGGTACCGAAGTCAGCGTTGATAGTCGCTCCCAAACAGGGGTAAGGTGATCGCGGAAGGTCGTTTCAAGCCCGATGTAGAGCTCCTGCTCCCGATTTATACTTGTTTCTCTTGTATTTGCATTATGTAGATAAAGTGCCGGACGCATCAAACCATACTCGTAATCTGGCTGGATCCGGCAGTTTCCAAGGCTTACATCAAGAATTCGGTTGAACAGGGTCACGCTTGAGAAAAAGGGAGCCGTCAACAAGAATGCGTACCTTTTGGAGAACTGTGAGGCAGTTACCAGGCTGTTCGGCGCATGTAGTATTGACGTAAGACGATCGATGTAATGTTCCATTTTTGCTCGTTTCAATAAATCCTCTGATGAAATCGATGAATCATCAGAGGAAAATTCAGTCGCTAGACGGTAGTTTTCTTCAAGGAATAGCAGCTGGTCACGCGTTAGCGTATCGGAGATCATTAGCTACCTTCCTGCCCTTCCCACAAGGAATACATAATGGTGATCCAAACATCGGGTCACATGATATTTGGGCTTGCAAACCAAAAACATCATGCACCATCTTCGTCGTTACAATCTTTTCTGGTGCACCTTCAGCATAAATTCCTTTGTTATGGACGGCTACGATGTGATCGGCATAACGGCAGGCAAGGTTCAAGTCATGAAGAACCATCACAATCGTTCGTTTCTCCGTCTGATTCAAATCATATAGCAAGTCGAGAACCTCGATTTGATGCGCGAGGTCTAGATACGTTGTCGGTTCATCGAGTAAAATCGTCTCCGTGTTTTGTGCAAGTGACATCGCAATCCATGCACGCTGGCGCTGTCCACCGGATAATGAGTCGACCGGTCGATTCTGAAGTTCAATCAGATGTGTTGCCTCAAGAGCTGCATGAACCGCTTCTTCATCCTTCTTCGTCCACTGTTGAAGCCAGTTCTGATAAGGATATCTTCCCTGTTTGACAAGCTGGGTAACCGTCAATCCTTCAGGTGTCACTGGAGACTGAGGAAGAATCGCGAGCTGTCTTGCAACTTTTTTAGTAGAGGATCGATGTATGTCTCTCCCATTAATGAGGATATTTCCTGACTTGGGTTTCAATAATCTTGCAAGTGCTTTAAGTAAAGTGGATTTTCCAGATCCGTTACTTCCGATCAATACGGTGATTTTTCCTTTCGGCACTTTAAAGTCAAGATTTTCAATGATTGGAGTGTCTTGATAGGACAATGTAACCTTTTTAGTTTCAAGAGAGTACATTTACTTCTCCCCTTCTCATAAATAATCAGTCCGTACATTCAACCTATTGTCAATTCTATTTTAAATGAGAACCTTTGTCAATGAATTTGAGAATCATTATCAACATAAAGGCGTGAATAAAGCTCACCAAAATTGGTTCGACATTCAAGTGAACGGCATTTGTATGAGCTTTTGATTCTTTCTTATTTAGCTTCATCTACTTTTTTGAACACATCTGCCAAACTTGTTACAACCTTCAAATTCGCATGCTCAAGCTTGATACCGGTCGGCTGGATATAGATCGTCTTCAAACCTAGCAGTAATGCTGGAGCAATCTCATTGATCAGGTTATCGCCGATGGACACTGTCTCATCAGCTTTAACACCATATTTTTTCATCAAATCCAGGAAGATTTTCTTTGTTTGGACTGGCTTCTGGGCTAATGGGACGATCTCAGGGAAAAGGTCGTCCAGCTCCAACTCATTGAGCAGGCGTTCCACATCATCCTTTTCACTGTTCGTTACCAGGACGATTTCCGCCTCTTCCTTCAGCTTGTTCAATCCTTCTTTCAGACCAGGTGTCTTCGTCAATTGAAACTCATCTGTGACCATGAATTCCTTCGTCTTCGTATAACAATGGTAGGTTTCTTCGATTGAAACCCCGTAATGTCTAGCTGCTGAATATGGAAGCCACCATCCGTCACCTATAGCGATCATTTTTTCAAAATCAAAAGTCAATTCTCGATCATATGTATGATTGACGTCTTCACTATCCCACTCTGTGCCATCCCATTTCTGGACGTGGGTCACTTTTAACGTAAGGGGGTCCAATGTAAGGATGGCATCCCTTTCAACATCATAAGCTTTCCCGATCGCTACAGGGTGATCGCCCTTCTTCATATCCTCATAATCCTTGATAAAATGTTCTTGTTCATCAATTGCTACCTTTTCTTTCAAAAGTGATGCGTAATAATCGAAGTGATCAGTATCTTCATATAACGTGCCATCTAGGTCAAAAATTATCAGCTTACAATCTGGATAAAACTGTTTCATTTTACATCCCTCACAAAAAAAGATTTTCAATCTCGTAACTGTAGTTATTATAATGTTCGCTTAATCTATCGCAAAATTATTATGGAAAGATAGTGCAAAATTTGGAAAATTGTATGGAAAAAATTGCAGAATTTGACTTGTTGTCAATTAAAACATATTTAGGGGGAAATAGGAATGAAAAAGGTTGTTGCACTTTTTTTCTCTGCAATTTTAGCGATTGGGCTGACGGCATGCGGAACAAGTAGTGATTCTAATGGCGGCGGGAGTAAGGACGGCGAAGTTAAAAAGATAGTCATGGGGTTCGTTCCGTCACAAGACTCTGATGAAATCGCAGATACAGTTGAACCTCTTGCCGATAAACTTGGAGAAGAGCTTGATGTAGAAGTTGAAGGTAAAGTCATGACCAGTTACTCTGCACTTGTAGAAGCGATGGGAAGCAATCAAGTCCAAATCGGATTTTTGCCTGCTTTCGGTTATGTATTGGCGAATTAAAAACATGGTGTTGAAGTCATTCTGAAGTCAGAGCGTTTTGGCAGCGGTACATACAAAGCACAATACGTCGTACGGACCGATTCTGGCATCGAGTCTCTTGAAGACATGGAAGGAAAGACTTGGGCGATTCCAGACTTGACATCTACTAGTGGATTCTTGTTCCCAGCAGCACAAATCATGGATAAGTTCGGTGTGGAGGATGTTCAATCAGGTTTCTTCAGCAACACAGTTGAAGCTGGTGGACACGACAATGCGATCATTTCAGTCTACGAAGGGGATGCTGATGTAGCGACTACCTTCGATGATGCCCGTACTGCGGTTGAAGAAGATTATCCAGATGTAATGGACAAGCTTAAAGTCGTTGGATATACAGATGAAATTCCGAACGATACGATCTCAGTGACAAAAGAGCTTTCTGACGAGTGGGAAAAGAAAATCAAAGATACATTCCTATCATTCAATGATGATGAAGAAATGATCAAAATCATGAACGAAGTATACAGCTGGGATGCAATCATCGAAGCTGAAGACAGTAAGTACGATGTTGTCCGTGACACATATGAAAAGTTCAAGGATTCCATTTCTATAGATTAATAGAACCTCAATCCTTCCGGGGGAAGCTAGTCTTCTCCCTTTTTTTCACGTAAGGAACACATCCAAGACCTCGCTTACACTTTTTCCTACATTACATAGCAACCGTACTGTCTTTTAAAACATAAAGAGTACTGATTCTTCCTCGCTAACTACGAAACTAATCAGGCTCTGTTCACGATAAGGGGAGTTAGTATGATTGAAATGAAAGATTTATCGCTTGTCTACCCGAATGGTACCCAAGGTTTGAAAAACATCAACGTGAATATCAACAAAGGGGAGTTCGTCGTCATCGTCGGTCTATCCGGTGCAGGAAAATCAACGTTCATCCGAAGCATCAATAGGCTTGTCACTCCTACTGAAGGTCAACTGTTCGTCGATGATGAAAATATCCTCAAGTATAAAGGAAAAGATCTTCGTAAGCTCCGTACGAAAGTCGGTATGATTTTCCAAAACTACAATCTGGTCAAACGCTCTACCGTCATGAAAAACGTCATTTCTGGACGTCTTGGGCACACGGGTACCCTTAAAAGTATCCTCAATCTTTATTCCAAAAAAGATATTGCCCTTGCCTACGAAAGCTTGAAGCGTGTAAATATCGAAGAAAAGCTTTACTCTCGGGCCGATCAATTAAGTGGTGGACAACAACAACGTGTATCCATCGCCCGTGTACTGACACAACAACCATCTGTCGTATTGGCTGATGAACCTGTGGCAAGCCTTGATCCTCCTACTTCCCACCAAGTGATGAAATACTTGAAGAAGATCAATAGTGAGGATAACATCACTACAATCGTCAACCTCCACTTCATTGATATGGCAATGGAGTATGCTGATCGGATCATCGGTATGCGTGCAGGAGAAATTGTATTTGATGGGCCTGCTAGTGAAGTGAATGAAAAGACATTCGAAGAAATCTACGGCAGACCAATCAAGGAAGATGATATTCGAGGGGGCACCGAAGAGAATGTCGAAACCCCTTAATACAAATCGTGTCCCTGCCAGTCTCGTTTCAAAAGATACAAAATTCCGAATGAACATCATCATGCTAGTTGTGCTTGCACTTTATATCCTCAGCTCTGTGATGACGAATTCCTCCATACTCCGATTTGATGCTGATTTCTTTGCAAACGTTTGGAACATGATCGTCCAGTTGTTTCCGCCTAATTGGAGCTATGCTGGAGTTGTAGTCGATAAACTGCTGGAAACGATCAAAATGGCACTGATCGCAACGACAATCGCTGGAATCCTTTGTATACCATTCAGTCTCCTGGCTGCAAGCAATATCGTACAAAATAAATTTCTTTATAACTTCATCAAAATGTTTTTGAATATCATGCGTACGATTCCTGAGCTGATATTAGCAGTCGTATTCGTCGGGTTATTCGGAATCGGTGTTTTCGGTGGTATTCTTGCACTTATCATTTTCTCACTCGGTATTCTTGCAAAGTTGATCAGTGAAACGATCGAAGCGATTGACATGAATCCGCTTGAAGCGATCCGGGCATCCGGGGGAAATACGCTCCAGGTCATCTGGTATGCAATTGTACCTCAGGTATTACCGCAATTCGTGTCCTTCACCCTTTATGTTTTTGAAATCAATGTCCGGGCTTCAGTCGTCCTTGGTTTCGTAGGTGCCGGTGGAATCGGATTAATCCTTCAGCAACAGCTTAACTTTTTAAGTTATCAGAATGTAAGTACGATCATCGTCATTACATTCGTTGTCGTAGTCATCATCGACTATATCAGCAATAAATTAAGGGGGCGTCTCGTGTAATGAACATCATTGTACCTCCTAAACCACCAAAAAGTGGTGTCAAAACCATAAGGAACATAATCATCGGGGTCGGTATGCTCGCCCTCTATATTTGGACATTCGCTACGATTGAAATACCATGGGACAGAATCTTTAGTCAACGGACAGTTGAAAACTTCGACCGTGTCATCCCGAAATTGTTCAGCCCTGATTTCACTTTCGCTTCAAGGGTGTTTGAATATATGATGGAAACCCTGTTCATTGCATTTACCGGGTCTTTCATGGCAGCAATCCTTGCTGTACCGTTCGGTTTTTTTGCAGCTTCGAACATCAACAGAAATCCATTTCTGAATACGTTGGGGAAATGGATCTTGAATGCAGACCGTACATTCCCTGAAATCCTGCTCGCATTGATTTTCGTCGTCGCAATCGGACCAGGTGCATTTGCAGGTGTACTTGCCATCGCCATCCACTCAGTCGGAATGCTTGGAAAGCTTTACTCTGAGGTCGTTGAATCGATCGATATGAATGTCGTAGAAGCTATGGAAGCAAACGGGGCGAACAAGATCCAGATTTTCTTTTATGGGATCATGCCACAGGTCATTCCTGAATTTCTATCCTATGCCATCTACCGTTTTGAAATCGATGTCCGGGCTTCGACAGTCCTTGGAATCATCGGTGCGGGCGGTATCGGTACACTTCTTGTCATTTCATCCCGTAATCGTAACTGGGATGAAGTCGGGATGATTTTGCTCGTCATCATCATCTTCGTCAGTATCATCGACTATATAAGTACCTTCATACGGAAAAGAATCGTTTAACACAAATGGCCAATTATTAGGCCCTTGAAAGTTATCATGTTACGATATATTTGACACCCATGAGATCAAACAGCTTAGACCAAAAACATCTTAAATAAGGAGTTGTTGGTAATGTACGACATCGCTATCGTTGGTGCTGGACCTGCAGGAGCAAGCGCTGCCCTGTTTGCTGCCAAATCAGGAAAAAACACCCTCATCCTCGATAATGATAAGAGTATTACTAAAAAAGCATGGATTGAGAATCATTATGGTATCATGGAAGCTACTGGCCCTGATCTTGTAGAAACCGGCAAAAAACAGGCAAGTAAATTCGGAGCGGAAATCGTACCCACAAGCGTCCAGCATATTTCTAAGTCAGATGAAGGTTTTACCATTGAAACGGACAAAGGAAATTATGAAGCTGACCAAGTCATTTTAGCAACAGGGCTTGCAGTTGATCTGGCTGATAAGGTAGGTCTTAAGACCATAGAAGGTAAAGAACCTAGAATAAAAACGATACTTGATGTGGATGCAGACGGTAAAACAAACATTGAAGGAATCTGGGCTGCAGGAACGGTAGCTGGGGTAAGCGTACACACGATCATCACTGCTGGAGATGGAGCTAAAGTAGCTGTGAATGTACTCAGTAAGCTCAATGGTGAACGATATGTGGATCATGATTTGTTAAAATCGTAAACATCAATAGCTGACGGCTGGCCAGATTCGGTCAGCCGCTTTTATTCGCTCTTTTTTTACCCATCAGCTTACACGATTCTTTCTCATGAATGTCTGGATGGCGAAAGCGACACCGCTCTCATCATTTGTTTTCGTCACGAAGGTACATAGCTTTTTTATATCTTCCTCAGCATTTCCCATCGCAACACTGTAACCTGCAATTTCGAACATCGATACATCGTTGTAGTTATCGCCTATTGCCATGACTTCTCGCATTGGAATTCCGAGCTCTTCAGCATATTTTTGCACAGCGATTCCTTTTTGGGCATCACGGTGGGTAATTTCGATATTTGCCTCAGCAGATTTACTTACAGCTAAGTCTTTGAAGGTAAGAAAATCATTCAAAGCCCCTTTACGGGATTTTTCATTCCTTGAGAAGGCAAGCAGCTTAAAAATTTCAACGTCTGGTTCCTCAACGACTTCCTTATAATCTTCAAGTGTATGGATTCGCCCATTGTTGATACGATAGGCAGCCAAATCATGTGCACGCTCATTGCTGACTTCAGGATTGGCACTTTTGATGATATCGACGATGATGTCAACCGCCATTCCTGGGTTTTCACTGAATGTCCCTTTATTCGTATAAACTTCATAATAAATCGAGTAGTTGTTCAATAATTCTGCTGCCTCATAATAGGTGTCTTTTGACAACGCAATACTTTGCTTGATCTTACCTTCTACTGTCCTCATTTGAGCACCGTTTATTGCAATGATCGGAAGGCTGAGTCCAACTTCCCGGATCGGCGTCACCGCTTCCTCATAAGAACGTCCAGTCGCTACCACAACGTGGATTCCAGCTTCCTGTGCTTTTTGGATCGCTTTGACATTCTCTTCATTGATCGTTGTATTGTTGTTGATAAGTGTACCGTCCATATCAATAGCAATAAGTTTCACATTATCATTTCCTTTATAATAGTTTCTTACCTAGTTTTCCCATTATCACAATAAGAAAACTAATTTTGCATAAAAGAAAAAGAGCTTTGAATTCAGCTCTCCTTGTAAACGCTTTACTTATGTTTCACATTCGTGAAAAATGTCTCAATGAATGCTTGGAAAATCTCAACTGATTGAAAGGCGATCAATGATACTGCTGTTATAGAGAAAAATCCTATCATAAGATAACGAAGCAAAAACGCCATGTTTGCCCACCTCATCTTTTTGGAATAGATTCACTATACCACTAATTTCACCGTTTGAAAAGTAAAGTAATTGTTAAGCGAACAGCAAACTTAAGATGCTCAAAACCCCTATCGAGCTGATGACGATCACAATCAGGCTCGCTCCGAAATAAGCTGTAATGAAAGCTGTAAGTGCACCGATGATCCCCATCCATAACTCTCCGTTGAATGTGACGATACCTGGAAAAATCAGCGCACCCAGGATAGCATACGGGACATTTTTCAGCACCCCGCGCAGGATCGGAGGGATTGATTCTGTTCGAAAAGCGACCAGCGGTAACATTCTCGGAATATACGTGACGGCCGCCATCCCCAAAATGATCCAGATATACGAATCAAGCATCCGCTTTTTCCCCTTTCCATACCAATTCGATCAGAACTGCCGCAATCAAGGTTGAAAGGATGATCGTCCACCCTGTTGACAACGGTGTATTGAAGGTTAAAATACTATTAACAACTGCAGCAATCGAAGCTAACAGAATGACTTTCAATGACTTACGTGCGCTTGGTACAAGGAGTCCGATGAACAAAGCGTACAAAGCAATCCCCATGCTTTCCTGTAAAATCGTCGGCAACCCTGAACCGACCAGGTACCCGATGCCGGAAAAAAAGACCCAGCTGCTCCATGCGATAAGTCCGACCCCAAGCATGAAAGCTGCTTGGATGTTTCCCCTTTGTACTGCTGCAACCGAAAAGGTCTCATCGGTGATGAAGAAGCTATACAATGCCTTTTTCCATTTTGGATCGTCTGCTGACTTTTCACAAATAGAAGCGCTCATCAGCAAATGGCGGATGTTTACGATGAATGTGGTGAGTATGATTTCAAAGCCACTGATCCCTGCAGCAAATAAGGTTAGGGAAATGTATTGGGCAGCACCCGCAAATACGAAAATACTCATACCGACCGCTTCAAATAGACTCAGTCCAGAGCTTTTAGCAAGAAGACCGAATGTAAAAGCAACAGGCATATATCCGATCGCTATACTGCTTCCTTTTTGAAGTCCACTCTTGAAAAGTGAGGATGGCATTCGTCCTATAACGGCAACATTCATGAAGCTCCACCTTCCCTTAACTTTGTTGATCTTATGTTATGTATGTTATATTATTCGTATTGTATTTTATAACATATTTTTCGTCAAGGAGAAAATGCGATGTCACATGAAATCAATCATTTAATCGGAAAAAAAATAAAAAAAATCCGTGCAGAACGGAAATTAAGCCTAGATGGCCTCTCCAAGTTGACAAAGGTCAGCAAAGCGATGCTGGGACAGATCGAACGAGGCACCTCCAGTCCTACCGTGAGTACCTTATGGAAGATTGCTTCTGGACTAGGTGTTTCTTTTTCCTCCTTTGTGGAAGAAGAAGCGCCGACGTTTTCAAAGGTGAGGGTAGATGACGTCGAGCCTTTATTAGAAGATGAGGGGCGTTATTTGGTACACACTCTCTTCCCTACTGATCCGAACCGGAATATCGAAGCGTATGCAATCACATTAGAACCCGGTTGTTCCTATACAAGTCCTGCGCATGGCGCTGGTGTCGAGGAGTATCTCTTTATTCATAAGGGTGATTTGAATGTCTCAATAGAGGATTCTACCCATTCACTGAAAGCGAAGGAAGCCTTCCGCTTTTCCGCGGATCATCCCCATACTTATGAAAATATGTCGGATGAGACCTGTGAATTGTTCATGATCATCTATTATCGATAGTTGAAAAGGATGAGTCCATTTCCTTTTCCAAATTAATGGGTTGCTAGAGAAGAGGATCAAACGGTTTGAGTTCCTGCAGGACATACTAGCCCTTATATCTGGCATAATATGGAGGATCCGAAATTTTTCGGACATACAGGTCCTTATCTGTGACAAACTCGATTGTTAATCCTTGAATGTATGTTAATAAGGTCCCTGGTGTCCCACTGAATTTCCCGCCAAAGTATTAAAAAGGGCTTCCCATAAGTGTTTGTTCACTTTCTTTGGGACGGCCCCTTCTTCCTCAGCCGACTGGTTCGGCTTCCTTCTTCTGTTGTTTGTTCGGTGGAATATGAATCGCTTCTCCTGTCATTGATTCAAGTGCTTCCAACCATCCTTCGTTAAAGCTTGGATGAGGATAAAATGGATACGATAGATCTTCCTCCCTTGCTACCATTTCGAGGGCTGTAATGCCCGATGAAATCAACTCGACCGCGCCCTGCCCGATCATATGCACACCAAGCAGAAGATCAGTTTCTGCATCCTTGACGATTTTGACCAGTCCTTCTTTCTTGCCCGTGAGACCCGCATAACCATTTCCTGCCATGGCGAATTGGCCTGTCGAAACCTGGTAACCTTCCTCTTTCGCCTGTTCTTCAGTAAGACCAGTGTAAGCGATCGGTGTCGAGGTATGGACGACCGTCGGAATGTAGCGAAGATTCAATTCAGGTGTTTTCCCTGCAATGTGTTCTGCAGCTACCTTCCCTTGCTTGATCGCTTTGACCGCAAGTTCAGGGCCAATGGTCACATCGCCGACCGCGTACACGTTCTTCTCAGTCGTTTCACTGAATTCGTTGACAACTAGAAAACCGTTGTCATCCGTTTCGACTGATAACGCTTCAAGGCCAAGTTCTTTCGTATTCGGCCGGAAGCCCAGGGAGACAAGGAGATGAGACCCTTCAACCGTCAGTTTTTCATCCTGTTTCATCAGGTGGAGCGTGACTTGCCCATCACCTTCCTCTACAGTTTCGATGACAGCATTCTTGATGATTTTTATCTTTGATTTTTTCAAAACACGTGTCAATTCCTTTTCGATATCTGGATCGAACCCGAAATCATTGCCTTCATCAATGACCATGGTAACCTTGGAGCCCATAGCATTGAAGCTCGTAGCTGCTTCAAGAGCAATGTAGCTCGATCCATAGATTACAAGATGTTCAGGTACTTCCTTGATTCCATAGATGTCTTGAGCGTTTATGACATGAGTGAACCGCGTATCGATTTCCTCAGGCATATAGGAAGAAGCGCCTGTTGCGACAATTGCCTTTTCATATTTGTACATTTCAAATGTGTCACCGGATTCGACACCGATGCGATTTCCTGTCATGAAAGAAGCTTTGCCGTTGATGACTTCGATTTTATTGGCTTTACAGAGTGCTTCTACACCCTTCTGTAAAGACGATACGGTTTGCTTCATATAGTTGTGGTGTTGCTCCATGTTGAACTTCGGCTCCCCAGCTTCAATTCCGATCTGCTCAAAATGTTTCCAATTCCCCAGCTTATCTGCCGTGTGTGCAAAAAGCTTGGATGGAATGCACCCTTTGCTTAGACAGATGCCGCCCAGCTTTCCTTTTTCAATCAAGGTCACCTCGATTCCAAGCTGTGCCGCCCGGATCGCTGCATTGTATCCGCCAGGTCCCCCACCGACGATGATCAGTTCACGTTCTTGGATTACTTCGCCTACTACCATGTTATATCAGCTCCAATGTCATTGCTGCAGGATTTTCGATATAGTGCATAAAGCGATTCGTAAATGCGACTGCGGTAGCACCGTCCACTACTCGATGGTCAAATGTCATCGACACGTTCATGATTGAACGGATGACAATTTCATCATTGATGACGACTGGCATTTTCTTGGTTTTATGGAATGCCATCAAACCGACTTCAGGGTGGTTGATGATCGGCGTCGCACCAGTGCTTCCTAAAGGACCGACATTGCTGATCGTGAATGTGCCACCTTTCATTTCCGAAGGCTTCAATTTATTCGTTTTCGCTTTATCGATGAGCTCTTTCATCTCACTGTTGATCGTGGAGATGGATTTCTGTTCGACGTTCTTCACTACAGGGACGATCAACCCGTCATCAGCATCTGTCGCGATTCCCATATTCACTTCACCTTCAAGACGGATCACTTCATTCTCCTCATCGAGTTTTGCATTGAAGATCGGATAATCCCGAAGAGCAAGCTGTAACGCTTTTACGAAAAAGGCTGCCAGTGAAACATTCATGCCTTTTGAGCCATCTGGATCAGCTGCCTTTAAGGATTTTTTCAATTCCAATAGATTCGTAAGGTCGACTTCATCAAAATGGGACACATGTGGAATCGTATAACGTGATTGTGTCATCTTCTGGGCAATCTGCTTCCGACGGCCCTTGAAAGGGATTTCTTTTACCTCCTCAGCGGGTTTGGCAGCTACATCCTCTCGTGATTCCACCTTTTCTTGAAGAATCCCAGGTTGTTGGCCCCCATTGAGAAATTGATAGATATCCTCTTCGGTTACACGGCCGCCTGGTCCAGAACCGTTGACCTGCTCGATATCGATACTGTTTTCACGAGCGATCTTCCGCGTATGTGGAGCAGCAAGTACCCGTCTCGTCAAGCGTGTCATCGACTGGATAGCATTCGTTGCACGTCCAGATTGACTCGTAGATGGTGCTCCGATTTCCTTTACTTGGACTGCTTCTTCTGTCTGTTTATCCTGTGAAGGGACACTGCCTTCTTTTTCAATCAGAATGATTGTCGTACCGACTGTCACCACTTCACCTTCAGAAGCTTTGATCTCTCTGACAGTACCAGCAACTGGGGATGGGAGTTCAGCCGTCACCTTATCCGTCTGTACCTCAACAAGTGGCTGATCGATTTTGACTACGTCTCCAGGAGAGACATGAAAATGGGTGATCTCCCCTTCTGTAATTCCTTCACCGATGTCGTGGAGCTTTACTTCAATCATTTTCTTCCTCCTATCTTTAGAAACGTACTATATCGATAATAGCTTGCTTGACACGCTCAGCATCAGGCAGATAATGATCTTCGATGGCAAACATCGGAACAGGGGTATCATGGCCGGTCACACGTTTGATCGGTGAGCGTAAATGCAAGAAGGATGTATCATTGATCAATGAAACGACATCGTTCCCTACTCCGCCTGTTCCAGGGGCTTCATGTACGATAACAGCACGGCCTGTCTTCTGGACAGATTCCGTAATCAGATCGCGATCAAGCGGGTATAGCGTACGCAAGTCCAATACATCACACGTGATCCCTTCAGCTTCTTCCATTTCCTTTGCAGCTTTCTTCACAACGTCCACCATCGCACCCCATGCAATCAAGGAAATGTCTTCCCCTTCTTGAAGACGGGCTCCTTTTCCAATTTCGACCGTATATTTATCTTCAGGGACCTCAATCTTGTGTGAACGGTAGCACCGCATCGGCTCGAGGAACAACACTGGATCAGGGTCCTCAATGCTTGCGATCAAGAGTCCTTTGGCATCATACGCATTGGATGGTACGACAACCTTGATGCCAGGCATATGTGTAAAAAGGGATTCAACACTGTCGGAATGGATTTCCGGAGCGCGCACCCCAGCTCCAAACGGCGCACGGATGACCATCGGTACAGTAAAATGCCCGAGTGTCCGTGAACGAATACGGGAAGCATGCGTCATGATCTGGTTGAAGGCAGGATAAATGAACCCTAAAAACTGCATTTCTGCAATCGGGCGGAAACCGTTCATCGCCAATCCGATCGATGTTCCGATGATTCCTGATTCAGCTAATGGTGTATCGATAACACGTTGTTCACCGAATTCAGCCTGGAGGCCTTCGGTTGCACGGAATACCCCACCGTTCTTACCGACATCCTCCCCTAAAACGAGTACATCGTCATGTTCACGCATCATTGTCGCCATTGCGTCAGTGATCGCTTGGACCATCGTCAGTTTCTGGGTTTTTACCGCTGTACTCACTTATACTTCCTCCTTCATACGGGACTGGAATGATTCGAACTGTTCTTGTATAGACCATGTTGGTGTATGGAAAACATGATTAAACATATCCGTGATTTCAGCGGGACCGAATGCTTCCATATCTTCTACAGCCTGCTCGATTTCCTTGGTGATCTCTTCTTCGACCTGGGTTTTCCAAGCTTCATCGAAGTATCCCTGGTTTGTCATATAACGTTCAAGACGTAAAAGTGGATCCGTCGTTTCTCGGCGTCGTTTCGCTTCCTCCTGGTCACGGTACTTGCTTGGATCGTCGGCTGTCGTATGGGCACCGTATCGATAGGTGACAGCTTCGATCAATGTCGGACCATTTCCGCTACGAGCATGGTCCATCGCTTTCTTCGTTTCAAAATACACCACGAAAATATCGTTTCCATCTATACGGACACCTGGAATATCATAAGCGACCGCTTTCTGTGCGATCGTCTTCGTCTTCATCTGCTTTTCCATCGGCACCGAGATTGCGAATCCGTTGTTTTGATTAAAAAAAATGACAGGCGCATTGAATACGCTCGCAAAATTAAGCCCCTCGTGGAAATCGCCTTCTGATGTTGCACCGTCTCCGAAATATACGATCGAACAACGGTCAGTACCTTTCATTTTTTCAGCCCATGCTGTCCCTGTCGCGTGTAACAACTGCGATGCGATCGGAACCGCTGGAGGGAAAATATTCTTCCCTTCAGGAGGGACACAACCTATCGGGTAACCCTTCCAATATAAAAACAAGTTGCGGGCAGAGTGGCCATACGTCAATGTGGCCGCATGATCCCGGTATGTCGGGAACATCCAGTCACCTTCCTTAAGAACGACGGAGCTTCCTACCTGTGCAGCTTCTTGACCTTCAAATGGAACATACGTACCGATCCGTCCTTGACGCTGTAAGTTCACGCCTTTACGGTCAAACATCCGAGCTCTCAACATTTTGATATAAAGTTCTTTCGTCAATGATTCGGTCATCTCATTTTCAAACTCAGAGTTTACTACGACACCATCTTCATTCAAGATCTGTTTTATTGGAAATTGCACTTCCATAAGACCCCTCCTTAGTTACGTACGTTCCATTTTTGACGTTTTTTATGGCTGAAGAAGCTATTACGCTTCATTCGTTTCGCCAGGCGTTCATTGCAAAATTGATTTGCGGACTCTGCTGTCGAGATTGATTGTTCTTCCGATTTTTGATAGATCTCCATCAACGTTTCATAAATCGCTTTCGTTTTTGCAAGTACACGTGCTTTGTTCGGACTGTACAGCTCATCAGATACTTGGATAAGTCCACCAGCGTTCACGATGTAATCCGGCGCATATAGTATCCCTTTTTCCTGTAGGAATTTGCCATGTTCATCTCTTAAAAGCTGGTTGTTCGCTGATCCGACAACAGCCTTCACCTTCAGCTGTTCAATCGTTTCATCATTGATGACCCCTCCGAGCGCGCAAGGAATGAATACATCAGCTGGAACACTGTAGATCTCTTCCCCATCGATAACTTTGACATTCCCTTTCAGACCCTCGGATTGTGCCATGATCCTTTGGATTGTGGATTGATTTATATCTGTCACGTAAAGATCAGCACCATCTTCAAGGAGCTTCTCAGCCACCTTATAACCGACCTTCCCTAACCCTTGGATCGAATAAGTCTTTCCATTTAAATCATCAGAACCGTAAAGGACATTGTTCGTCGCCTTCAAACCATAAAGTACCCCTTCTGCAGTCGGAATCGATGAATCTCCGCTTCCGCCATATTCCTCAGGAACACCGACGATGCAATTGGTTTCTTTTAAAGCATGGACGAAATCATCCAGTGTCGTGCCCATATCCGTCCCTGTGTAGAAACGGCCGCTTAAAGACTCGACGAATTGGCCGAAAGCACGGAACAATTCTGGTGAACGGTCTTTCAGCGGATCACCGATGATGACCGCCTTCCCTCCGCCAAAGTCGACATCCGCAGCGGCACATTTGTAAGTCATGCCTTTGGAAAGCCGAAGGACATCTTCGATCGCTTCATCCGTAGATTTGTATGGTCTCATACGACAACCGCCAAGCGCTGGTCCCAGTGTCGTATTATGTATGGCTATGATCGCTTTCAACCCTGTATCAGGATCATTGCAAAACAAAACTTGTTCATGTCCATTGATGCGTTCAAACATGATGTAATCCCCCAATTCTATTAATCTAATTAACGAATCACCCACCAAAGGTAAACGCTTTCATTTGAATCCAAAAAATTAAGCCTACATCGACTCGATCTTTTTCTTGATCATCTCTTTCGGTAGTATATATTGGGTAACTTCGCCTTCGCCTATTTTTTCTTTACTATTCCGGACTTCAAGATCACAGATGACTGCTTTTCCTTTGATCTCCTTAAGCGTAGCTGTTACCGTTATTTCACTTCCAGAAGGGGTGGGATTCAGATGTTTTGCTGAAACTCCTCCGCCGATCCCTTCCTCATGTTCTTCAAGGTAAGGTAAGATGATTTGCCGTGCTGCCCACTCCATATGATAGACCATTGAAACTGTCGAATAAGCAGGGTGTACGAGATTCCCCTCAAACTGTGCATACATGTCAGGTGTCACTGTTGCAGTAATGGTAGCCTGTTGGCCAACTTGTATACCTGGCTTCATTAATTTCCGCCTCCTTAACCCTTCCCATTTCATCGTATAGGGGAATGACATATAACAGAACCATCATTATTCCCTATAAAAAATTGAGTTCTTTTTCTTATAAATGGTCAGTATTATCCACACTTAATATGACGTTTATTTAACGATATGATATCATTTTGTTTAATAAAAAGCAATGAAATGTCCTTGGACCACTGTTACATGAACCTTCATTTTTTCCTATAACATCAAGGTTTTAACGCTTTAAAGTATCAGTTTCAACTCTGGTGAACCGTCGTTTTCAATCCATAAAAAAGAAGACCGTAATCGTATGCCGTATTCACTAACGGGAACATAAAATTGTGAATTGCGATACCTACCGGGTCATCTTTGTTTTTTCGTTTTGGCTTAATGTATTGGATATTACTGAGTGGTAGATGATTTCATCAATGACGATATGCTTTAGTACGGAAGCAGCTTCTGCAATATCACCCACCTTCAACCAATCCTCTATATGCTCTTCGCCTTGTTGCGAGTCTGCAAAGTCCGTTCCATGGTTGCCCTTCTTGACACGTATACCGTTTTCCTGGAATGATATTTCGCTGATCCGTTTGGTATCACCTCCGTCCACCATCAGAAGAAATCGTGATGATTGTTCCGAAGAGCCGATGATCGCTAATTTTGTGCTATGTGGGCTGCGATCACTTTACCGACCCCTCTTGATGCTCAGCGACTTTTTCATTCATCATAGGGTGATTCCCCATTTAATGGTTATATTTTAGGTTGCCCATGCTTCATTGTGCTATAAATTCCGCCTTTTTTTGAGTTTTAAACCATGACAGACTCTTATAAAATAACCTCATCAACTTTATCTCAACAAAAGTGGGGTGTAAGGCTACAACTTTGAAAATATCTCGACAACTCGAAAATTATCTCAACAACTCCAAGATTATCTTAAAATAGGCGAGACGGAGGCTTGCGTATCGTCTAAAAACGAAAAAAGAGCAGCCGCAAAAGCTGCTCTTCTCCCTCTAAATTCATATGATTTCTAGCACATCCAGGAAAACGATGATGATGACGAGTGGGACAAAGTATCTTAAAATCAGCAGCCACAACGCCAATAGCCGTTTTCCAACGTTACTGCCATCGGTCAATTCTGCAATAAGCACTTCCCGGTTCATTTTCCAAGGGACAAAGATGGAAATCAGCAAGGCACCTAATGGAAGCATGATGTTACTTACCAAGTAATCCATCACATCAAAAATGATTTTGTCAAAGAAGGTGATATTGCCTAAAATACCGTATGACAAGGCAGATGGGACACCTACAACAAAAATCGCGATTCCGATCCACCAAGCTGCCTTGGAACGGCGCTGACGGGAATCTTTCGCTACTGAAGCGACGATGATCTCAAGCATCGAGAATGCGGATGTTAATGTTGCGAACAGGAACAAAGCCAAGAATGTAATGAAGAAGAACGTTCCTGCCGGCATTTGTGCAAAAACTGAAGGTAGTACGATGAACAACAATCCCGGACCTGCCGTCGGCTCAAAGCCCAATGAGAAGACTGCTGGGAAAATCGCCAACCCTGAAAGGATCGTTATGAAGATGTTCATCACTACAATTGAACCAGCCGATTTGGTCAAGCTTTCTGTTTTTGATAAATAAGAGCTGTAGGTCACCATGACGGAAATACCGAGACTCAGAGAGAAGAACGACTGGCCTAATGCGAATAGAACCCCTTCAGATGTCAATCTGTTGAAGTCCGGCTCAAGGAAGAATCGAACCCCTTCTATCGCTCCATCCAATGTCAACGAACGGAAGATCAAAACCAAGAATAGGATGAATAATGCAGGCATCATCCATTTACTTGCCTTTTCAATACCTTCCTTAATTCCCCGTGCAACTACGAGGATCGTCAACAGGATGAAGACTAGCTGAGACCCTACCGCAGTCCATGGATTGGATATGATCGTTCCAAAGAACTGTTCATAATCCTCAACGCCAGAAATATAACCGGTTATGCTTGCTCCGAAATAGAGAAGGATCCATCCTCCGATCACACTATAAAAGGATAAAAGGACAAAGGCACTGAATACTCCGATCCGGCCGATGAATTCCCATCCTGGAGCAATTGATCTGTAGGCTGAAATGGCTTCTTTTTGTGTACTGCGTCCAATAACGAATTCAGCTAATAATAACGGTAAACCCACTAGTAATGTAAAAAGTAGGAATATAAGAAAAAATGCCCCGCCACCGCTGTTCCCGGCTACATATGGAAACTTCCAGATCGCGCCAAGTCCGATTGCAGAACCCGCTGCTGCTAAAATAAATGTTAGTTTTGATGCCCATTGCTCTTGCTGCGCCATAACTACCTCCACTTTTCTCTCTGTTTTTTCACTTAGTTGTAACAAAAATAAAAAGGATGGACAACCGTTAATTTCTTACAGTTGAACCTATCCTTTGAATATTCAACTTAACAATGTACGATCACTTGTCATTTTCGTACCGCGTATACGTTGGAATTCATGTAAAAGCTGTTCGATCGTCAGATTTTGTTTATCTTCTCCACTTACTTCCAGGATGATCTGCCCTTTGTCCATCATGATCAACCGGTTTCCAAGATCTAATGCTTGCTGCATATTATGGGTGACCATCAGTGTCGTCAATTGATGCTGCAGGACGATTTCTTTCGTCAATTTAGTGATGAGTTCTGCCCTGGAAGGGTCGAGGGCAGCTGTATGTTCATCCAACAGTAAAATTTTCGGTTCCGTGAATGTAGCCATCAATAGCGATAATGCCTGACGTTCCCCACCTGAAAGCAGCCCTACTTTTGCTGTCAGACGATTTTCCAATCCTAAATGGAGAGTTTCCAGGGATTCCTGGAAAAAACCTCTTAATTTTTTCGAAACGGCGATACGGAAACTTCTTTTCTTATTCCTTGCATATGCCATTGACATGTTTTCTTCGATTGTCATGGACGGAGCCGTTCCGGCGAGAGGGTTTTGGAACACTCTGCCGATATATGCAGCCCTTTTGTGTTCTGGAAGGTTCGTGACATTTTTACTTTTGATGATCACTTCACCGACATCAGGATCCAACACTCCTGCAATGACGTTCATCAATGTGGACTTTCCAGCACCATTGCTTCCTATCACCGTTACGAAGTCCCCAGGCTCAAGGGCAAGATTGATGTGGGAGAGGGCGATTTTCTCATCCAGCGTCCCTTCTTTAAATACTTTGTGAATCCGATTTAGTTGAAGCAACGTTTTCCCCCTCCTTTCCGGGTCCTACGGCATACATCTTTTCGAAATCAAGACGTTTCCTCTTTTTTCGATTCCGCACTTTTTGACTATCGAAAATTTTAGGAAGTATTAATGCAATCACTACTAGAGTGGCTGTGATCAATTTCATATCCCCTGGGTTAAAACCGACTTTCAATGCGATGGAAATGACGATCCGATAAATGATTGCTCCACCGATGACAGCTAGGGTTGTCCTCATGATCGTCTTCGTTCCGAACAACGCCTCTCCAATGATGACAGATGCTAATCCGATGATGATCATTCCAAGACCCATTCCAATATCGGCAAACGAATTATATTGGGCAATCAAAGCGCCTGACAGGGCTACGAAAGCGTTTGAAACGCCTAAGCCTAACACTGTCAATGTATTCGTATCTGCTGAGAAACTCCGGATCATCTGTTTGTTATCACCAGTTGCTCTCAACGCAAGCCCGATCTCTGTTTTCAAGAACCAGTCTGTGAAAAATTTTATTGTCAAAGTAATGAGGATCATTAAAAACATGATTGCCCATGTGGAAGGCTTAAGACCGATCCCAGCAAACGCCGAACTCAGTGCTTCATCAATTCCGATCTTGTCCCATAACGCTTCGAATTGAGAAAAAATCGTCTGCTGGTTCAACAATGGGATATTCGGACGATCCTGCATGATCCGCAGGTTAATTGAATACAAGGCGATCATCATCAAAATTCCGGATAGCAATGGATTGATTTTTCCTTTCGTATGCAAAACCCCTGTGATACAGCCAGCAATAAAGCCTGAACCCATTCCTGCCAACGTTGCGAGAATAGGAGATTGCCCATTGAAAAGCATAATGGCAGCGACACCAGCTCCGGTGACGAAGCTCCCATCTACTGTTAGATCGGGGAAGTCAAGAATACGAAAGGAGAGGTAAACACCAAGTGCCATAAGTGCGTATATGACGCCTGATTCTACAGCTGGGAACATAATCGAGAACATTTTACCATCTCCTCTCTATTTGATTATTATTCGATGTATTCTGCCATTGCTTCCCATTCTGATTTCAATTCAACGCCCATTGCTTCAGCCGCTTTTTTATTGATGACCAATTTCAGATTTTGCGGGTATTGTACTTCAAAATCAGAAGGTTTCTTGCTACCCTTTAATATTTCAGCTGCAATCAGCCCTGTTTCATATCCAAGATCACCATAATCGAATCCGTATGCTGCCAGTGTACCCCGTTCAACGGAGTCCAGATCTCCTGAAAACAATGGAATGCCTTCATCTTGAGCAATTTTGATTACGGTCTCTAAAGCAGATACGACCGTGTTATCTGTATTGATGTAAAATACGTCCGCTTCACCTACAAGGCTTTCTGCCGCTTGCTTTACATCTGCCGTTGTCGATACACTCTTTTCGACAACCTGTAAATCCGTACCTTCAATCGCTTTTTTGACGGTTTCCAGCTGGGAGACCGAATTCTGTTCTCCAGGATTATATAATACGCCTACTTTTTTTGCATCCGTTTGCTCATCAATGAATTGGATCGTGTTCGGGATCGCATCAGGGTGAGTATCACTCGTTCCCGTCACCCATTCAGAAGGTTTATCCATCGCTTCAACCAGTCCAGCCCCGACAGGATCAGTCACTGACGTGAAGATGACGGGTATTTCAGCATTTTCTTTCGTAATTGCTTGTACACTTGCTTGTGCACTTGGGGTAGCATTTGCAAATATGAGATCTACACCTTCTGAAACATGTTTTTTGGCGATTGTATGGATATTGTTCATGTCAGCTTGTGCACTGTCTATGATATACGTAATATTCTCGCCTTCTGCAAAACCTTTTTCCTCAAGAGCTCTCTTGAACCCTTCAGTAGCTTCATCAAGGGAAGGATGCTCCACAAACTGATTGATCGCTACGGTCACCTTCTTTTCCCCTGATCCCTCATCCCCTGTAGCATCATCTGTCGTTCCACACCCACTGATCAACATGACACCTGCTAAAGAGACACCGACGATTGACTTCCAGAACTTTTTCAACCTTATTCCCCCTCAAAATGTATGCATTATCACGAATGGTAAGGGATTAGCGGATTTCATGATATAGACTTCATATTTCTTACAATTCGTGAATTTATCGTAATCGTATCAAGGGGGTATTTAATTGTCAATGAATAGTCAAATAATTCCCACAACTAGATGGTTACACTTAAAAACGTTCAGCCAGGGACGTGAATACATCTTGCGCTTCCTTCATCATCCGTTCCACCAACTCTGAGACCGTTGGTATGTCATGGACCAAGCCTGCGATTTGGCCAGAATTGATGAAGCCTTCTTCCAAGTTCCCCTCTACAGCCCCTTTTCGATGATAATCCTCCGTCGTTTTATCCATGAATGATTGAAGGTCTGCCCCTCCTGCTTCGTCATCAAGCAGTAGTTTAGCATAAGGCGTCTTCATCAATCGACGGATTTTCCCATAGTTTCTGCCGACAATTACAGTCTCTGTATCTCCGGCTTCAATCAGTTTTTGCTTATAGTTCTCATGGAAAACACCCTCTTGCGTGGCAATGAAACGTGTCCCCATCTGTACACCTGAGGCACCAAGAGCCATAGCAGCCGCAAGACCTCGTCCATCCCCAATACCTCCTGCAGCAACGACAGGGATATTGACAGCATCCACCACTTGCGGAATGAGCGTCATGGTCGTCGATTCCTCCGTTGCATTGATCCCAGCGGCTTCATAACCTTCTGCTACTATAATGTCCGCTCCTGCTTTTTCAGCTTTGCGGGCATGCTTAATAGAAGCGACGACGCAAATCACCGTTACGCCCCGTGCTTTGAACTTAGGGATGAACGGTGCAGGATTCCCTGCGGATAATACCACTACATGAACTCCATACTGGAACACTAACATTGCTGTTTCCTTTACGGCTGGGGATACACTTAATGGAATATTGACCGCAAATGGTTTATCCGTCAGTTTTTTGGTTTGTATGATCAGTTCTTCGATTTTATCTGGTTGAAAGGTCCCGATCCCTAGTGTCCCCAAACCCCCGGATTCAGAAATGGCAGCCGTCAATGGAGCATTGGAAACGTTCCCCATTCCTCCTTGGATAATTGGGTATTTGATGTCAAGTAATTGGTATAGCGGGTTCATATTGATGATCCTCTCTCTTGTAGGTAAGAATTTTTCAAAGATACTGCTCGTTTTAATCGGCTGTTTCGAGCAACTTGGATCAGGTCCGTACATCAAGCGGCACAATTTTTTTAAGCATTCAGCTTCTTGGATCATTTCAAGCACGTTTTGCCGGCCGCAGCCTCCTCGCCAGAAATCCAATCACCATCTATGCTTGTAAAGGTGCCTTCTTTTCCTGATATGATATAATCGAGGAAACGCTTTCAAGGAGGTTTTTACATATGCTATATCCCTACAACGGTAAAAGTCCGAAAGTTGACGACTCCGTTTTCATCGCACCAGGTGTACATATCATCGGTGACGTTACAATCGGTAAAAATTCAAGCGTCTGGTTCAATACAGTCATTCGCGGAGATGAAGCTCCAATCCGTATCGGCAAGCGTACCAATATCCAGGATAACTGTACATGCCATCTGTATGAAGAGTTTCCTTTGATCCTAGAGGACGAAGTATCAATCGGCCATAATGTCATCTTACACGGTTGTACGATCCGTAAAGGCGCTCTAGTCGGTATGGGAGCGACGATTCTCGATGGGGCCGAAATCGGTGAATCTGCCTTCATCGGTGCGAATACGTTAATTCCGCCTGGAAAGAAGATCCCTCCCCGGACAATGGTGATGGGGTCCCCTGGTAAAGTGGTCCGTGAACTCACCGAGAAAGACCTTGAACTAATCCAATTGACCATCGATACTTATGAGCAAAAGGGCAAAGAGTTTAAAGAACAAATGACCCCAATAAAGTAAAGAAAACTTGGCGAAGTCAAGCGTCAGCGCAGACTGAGCCATAGTTGCCCTTATGCCATGAGGGGAAAAGAAAACTTGGCGAAATCAAACGTAAGTCAGATAGGACAGCCCTATTTTCCTTGGTCTAAACCGCCGGAACCGAAATCCTCAATATTTAGCGGACATCAGGTACCTTATCTGTGACAAAAAGAAGTGTTCCGAAAAACTAGTGGACATGAGGGTCCTTATTTATGAATAAGGAGACTGATTTACTATGATTTTAATAGAATAAGGCCTCTGGTGTCCGGTATTTGTCATATTGGATCTTAATTATTCGATTCGAAGATCAGCGGATGGTTCAACGCGTCATACTTCTTATCACGCTTCTTAACTTCATTTCCTTCGCTGAAAACAGCCTCGAAGAAACGGCTGGCCGGTTGTGCCAACGCTTTATAATAGTCGCTGAAAAGATCTGCCGCATAATCACCGAGCCATTTTTTCGGCAACAATTCTTGAGGCAATCCAGGATCGACGAATAGAAACTTCCGATATTCATGGACAAGCTTCGTCCGTTCCACAAAACACTCACCATCGGATTTTCCACCTTTTTCAATCTTGCTCTTATCGATTACATATTTTTGACTGTACGTTTTGATGAATTCCTCGTATTTCATATTGATTTCTTGTAGATCCCAGCATTCTTCAACAAGTTTTTCACTCTTATGAGGCCCTTTATATTCAGACATGAAGAAATGGACATAATCACGGATGTCGTACTTCTCAATCATCTGATTCACTTGTTTCTCTTGTTGATTCGGTGAAATCCAGAAGCTGTTGGAGAGCAGACCGAAACCACTCCATACAAGTTCCTTCCGAAGCTCATCACGGATGCTCCTTTTGTCTTCTGGAATGGTGTATGTGAACATTCTCCATTTTCCATCCCAGGTTTGAGGTTGAAGCTTGAAGATCCGGTTTGCCGCTTCTTCAATCCGTTCCACACCTTGTTCCGTCAACCGATAATAGCTTTTGTTCCCTTTCCGTTCTGCAGTGACCCAGCCCTGCTTATTCATTCTGGAAATAGCCGCACGGACTGATTGTTCATTATGTCCGAATTCCTTTAGCAAGCGAATGAGACTCCCAATCCATATATCGTTGCCATAGTGACGGATGTAATCTCCATATAACGTAAAAATCATTGACCGTGTATTAAGACTGTTTTGCATGGTGTTCATCCTTTTCCGATTCTATCTTTCAAATTACTCACAATCATATAAAGAAAACTTGGCAAAATCAAGCATTAGCGCAGATTGAGCCATAGTTTCCGCTAAAAAGCATTGGTGCATGCAAGCATTTCTGTTCAATATGCCGCAAAAAGGATGGACAGTCTTTTAACGTCATTCTCCTTTAAACTCTGGAGGACGTTTTTCACTGAAAGCAACGAGCGCTTCGATCCGATCCTTCGTCGGAATCGTCACTTCATAGGCCTTTGCTTCTATATTAAGGCCGGTTTCCAAATCGACATTCATGCCTTGTTTGATTGCATATTTTGCTTGCTTTAAAGCAATTGGACCATTCTTCAGCATTCTTTCTGCCCATTGTTCAGCCGTTTCAATCAATTTATCCGAAGAAACCACTTCATTGACGATTCCATATTGCAATGCTTCATCAGAAGATAGCTTTTGAGCGGTCAAAATCAATTCCATCGCTTTCGCTTGTCCAATCAATCGAGGAAGGCGCTGTGTTCCGCCTGCACCAGGAATGATTGCCCAGCCAAGCTCTGTCAAGCCCATCTTCGTATCAACCGCGATTCGGAAGTCACATGCAAGCGCAAGCTCGAATCCGCCACCGAAGGCATAACCGTTCATTGCAGCAATCGTAGGTTGTGGAAGCTTATCGACCGCTGTGAACACATCTCTTATTTTCGTTACATTGCGCCGTACTTCATTTTCTGTCAAGGTTTTACGTTCCTTCAGATCAGCTCCTGCACTGAACGCTTTCTCACCTGCTCCTGTAAAAATGACTACGCGAACTTCAGGATCATGATGGATTTCTTCAACGATTTCGCCTAACTTTTTCAATGTATCGTAATTAAAGCAATTCAGTACATCTGGTCGGTTCAGTGTCACATAGGCAATATGATTTTTAACTTCGTATAAGATCGATGACATGTCTGATTCCCCCATGTAAAATTAATAGTCGTAACCCTCGACGATGGCAGCGATTCCTTGTCCGACTCCGATACACATCGTCGCAAGGCCGTAACGTGTCTTCTTCTTCTTCATTTCATGGACAAGTGTTGTCAATATCCTCGCCCCGCTGGCTCCAAGGGGATGTCCATAAGCAATCGCTCCACCGTTCACATTGACGCGTGACGGATCCAATTCAAGCTGTCGGATACACTCCAATGATTGGGAAGCAAACGCTTCGTTCAACTCGATCAACCCAAGGTCTCTTGCAGACAATCCTGCTCGTTTTAAAGCTTTTCGTGAAGCATGGATAGGCCCAAGTCCCATTACCCGAGGCTCAAGTCCAGCGGTGGCAGATGTGATGTACCGTGCTAACGGCTTAAGGCTAAGCTCATCAGCCTTTTCCTTACTCATGAGCAACACGGCAGATGCCCCATCATTGATCCCGGATGCGTTCCCAGCAGTTATCGTCCCATCTTTGAAGAGAGGTTTCAAGCTTGAAAGTTTTTCGAGTGAACTGTTCGGACGTGGATGTTCATCAATCTCGACGACAATCTCATTCCCTTTATGGTCCTTATAAGTGACAGGAACGATTTCCTCTTTCAATCGGCCTTCTTCCATTGCACGTTTCGCCTTCATCTGGCTTTCATATGCGAACTGATCTTGCTCTTCACGTCCTACATTATAGGCTTTTGCGACGTTTTCAGCCGTTTCCGGCATGCTATCGGTTCCAAATTTCTCTTCCAATGCAGGGTTCACGAATCTCCAGCCGATAGTCGTATCGAACATTTCCCTGTTGCCACGAGGGAAGTCCACCTCAGGTTTCCCCATTACATACGGTGCACGAGTCATGCTTTCCGTTCCACCTGCAATGAAGACATCCCCCTCATCAGCCATGATTGCACGCGCCGCATAAGAGACCGCATCCAAGCCGGAGCCGCATAGACGGTTGATCGTCGTCCCGCCAACTTCCACCGGCAGATCAGCAAGCAACGCCGACATTCTCGCAACATTACGGTTTTCCTCTCCAGCCCCGTTCGCATTCCCGAACACGACTTCTTCAATCTGCTCCTTGGGCATGTTCGGATTACGCTGAAGCAAGGATTTTATGATGATGCTTCCAAGGTCATCTGGACGAATATTTTTCAATGCTCCTTTATATCGTCCGATCGGCGTTCTCACTGCATCCACTATGACGACTTCACGCATTGCCAGAACCTCCCTGCTCCCGGTAATCATAAACACCTATACCTGCTTTCCTTCCGATACGACCTGCTTTTACATATTTGACTAGCAGCGGGCATGGGCGATATTTCTCACCTAATGTTTCATGTAAATACTTTAAATTATTGAGACGTGTATCCAATCCGACGAGGTCTCCCAGCTCAAAAGGTCCCATTGGATAATTGAGTCCGAGCTTGATCGCCTTATCGATTTCTTCAGGAGCCCCGACGCCTTCTTGAAGCATATAGAACGCTTCATTTCCGACAAGCGCACTGATCCGGCTGGTCACAAAGCCAGGAAATTCATTGACTGTAACCGTTTCTTTCCCCATTTTCACAGCCACTTCATTCGCAACTTTTACTGTGTCCTCGGCAGTATCAAGTCCTTTAATAATTTCAATCAAAGGCATTTTATGAACCGGGTTGAAGAAATGCATCGCGATCACTTTTCCAGGTCGATTTGTAAAAGAAGCAATTTCTGTAGGACTCATCGTGGATGTATTCGTCGTAAAATAGCAATGGTCTGGTGCATGCTGATCAATCATCTCGAATACGTTCCGCTTGATCTCAAGATTCTCCGGAACAGCTTCAATCACCATATCTGTATCCGATACTGTCCCTTCAAGGTCAGATGAATATGACATACGTTCTATACCTTTATCCGCTTCCTCTTCAGTCAGCTTATTACGCTGGACCCCTTTTGCAAAAATCGCGTTTATTTCGGTCTTTGCACTCTCCAATACCTTTTCATCAATATCAACAAGTGTCGTCTTAAACCCGCCAACAGCGGCAACATAAGCGATTCCTCTTCCCATGACACCGGAACCGATGACGGTAATATGTCTGATCATGTCTCTCTTCCACTCCCTTGTATAATGGGTATGTTTTGGCGAACGTCGTGATTTTTTCAAGATTGGTCGTATTTTTATAAAATCCTGTCGTGATTCCTACGTCTAAATCAGGAGTCTTTAAAAAAAGAATAAGCGGAAGGCGAGCAGCCTGAAAAGGTGCTCGCCCACTAATTCATCAAGGTTACACTCCGAACGGGTTCAACGGCTTTCCTCCAACATAGGAAATGACGCTTTTCGTTTCTATATACAAATCGAGCGTCTCGATACATAGCTCTCTTCCGAATCCAGATTGCTTGTAACCCCCGAATGGTGTGCCAGGGAATGCTGAGAATGGTGAATTGACCATTACCGTACCAGCCTTCAGCTTGGAAGCGACACGGTTTGCCCGCGCATGATCCGTCGTCCAGATTGCAGCTGCAAGACCGAAAATCGTATCGTTTGCAAGCTTCAGGACTTCCTTTTCATCACTGTATTTCATGACGACAACGACTGGTCCGAAGATTTCTTCCTGTGCAATTTTCATATCATTCGTTACATTCGTGATGACAGTCGGCAAATACCAATGGCCGTTTTCAAATCCTTCGACCTTAGCGCGGCCACCGCCAACAAGAACTTTTGCACCTTGCTTTTCAGCCTCTTTTACATAGCCATCGATCACTTCCACCTGGCTTTCGCTGATGATCGAACCGATGTGCGTTCCTTGATCAAGCGGATTACCGAGTGTAAGCTTCTTCGTCTTTTCAAGGAACTTTTCAAGGAACTCATCATATATGTTTTCATGTACGAATAGACGGGAACGTGCTTCACAGGATTGTCCTGTATTGTAGAAGATACCGAATAGGGAGCCGTCGACAGCTGCATCCATGTTCGCATCTTCAAAAACGATGTTTGGTGATTTACCACCAAGTTCCAACGTCACTCGCTTCAATGTCTCTGATGCTTTCGCCATGATGTCTTTACCAGTACCTGTTTCACCCGTGAAGGCCACTTTATCGACACCAGGGTGATCGACTAAATGGGAACCTGCAGTGGAACCTGGTCCCGTTACGATGTTGACGACACCTTCAGGGACACCGGCTTCATGACAGATTTCAGTCAAGATGATAGCCGTCAGAGGCGTCAAGCTTGCAGGCTTCAATACGATTGCGTTCCCTGCTGCGATTGCCGGTGCCACCTTCCAAGAAGCCATCATCATCGGATAATTCCAAGGGATGATTTGTGCACAGACACCGATTGGTTCATTTGAGGTCGTGTTCGTGAAAGGGCCAGGCATGTTGTTTACATGTCCGCGGTGACCGACGATTGCACCTGCATAGAATTCAAAATTTTCAACTGCCTGCATGACTTGACCTTGAGCAGCTGATAAGGATTTACCACTGTTCAGCACTTCCAGTTCTACCAACTCGTTGAAACGGCTGCGCATGATCGAAGCGATCTTGTTCAATACACGAGCGCGCTTTCCGACCGGGTATTTCGGCCATTTCCCATAATCGAATGCATTCCGTGCTGCTTCGACGGCTTTATCTACGTCCTCTGTTCCAGCTTTTGCCACTTGAGCAAGAGCTTCACCAGTTGCTGGATTGTAAGTCGTGAAAGTTTCCCCGGAAACGCTGTCGAACTGCTGTCCGTTGATGATCATCTTGTAAGATTCGCGTTTCATTTCTGTTCCGGCTTGTTGTTGTTCTTTTGTTGTACTCATTTACAGTCACTCCTTTAGTGTAGTATTTGCATTGTTGCCCGATCTTCGTCTAATTCCACCTATTTTTAACGGCCTTTGAATACAGGCTTTCGTTTCTCCAGAAATGCTTGGACCCCTTCTGCATGGTCCACAGTCTGGCCTGCTGTGCGCTGGGCATACGCTTCATTTTCAAGCATCTCACTAAGATCTGCATCCCAGCTTTTGCGTAAGTATCTCTTGATCAAGCCGATCGCTTTCGTCGGTTTCTGGGCCAGATTTTGTGCAAATGCTGAAACTTCCTCTTCCCATTGATCGAGCGCGATGACTTTCGTCGCTAACCCCAGGTCCTTCGCTTCCTCCGCTGAAACCTTTTCCCCCATTACAGTCAGTTCAAGTGCTTTCGCATGACCAACCAATCTAGGAAGATAGAAGAGATTTCCAGAGTCAGGCACGAGTCCGACATTGATGAACGCTTCTATGAAACTTGCTTTTTCGGATAATATCCTGAAGTCACAAGCGAGCGCAAGACTCATCCCAGCCCCCGCCGCCACTCCATTGACAGCAGCAATGACCGGTTTTTCGAAGTTTGCAAGTTTTTCAACCATAGGATTGTAGCGTTTACGCAATATTTCAGCGTGATCCGTATCTTGTTTAACCCCCGCCAGATCTTCCCCTGAGCAGAATGCCTTCCCGTTTCCAGTGATGACCAGACAGCGTACTTCACCGTCTTTTTCTGCCTCTTTCAATGCTTTGGTGATCTCTAGATTCATCTGTTCTGTAAAAGCATTGAATTTGTCGGGGCGGTTCAGCCGAATCCATGCGACATTGTTTTCTGTAACGTATTCAATCGTTTCGAACATAACCAAACCGCTCCTTACTTTCCTTTGAATTGTGGCCGTCGTTTTTCAACGAAAGCTTTCATGCCTTCCTTTTGATCCTCGGAGGCGAATAGCATGTAAAAGTTCTTACGTTCGTATTGCATCGCTTCATATATGGAATGATCGACGGATTTGTTGACAGCCTCTTTGATCATCCTGATTGATAACGGTGCCTGTTTTGCAATTTTACGAGCAAGTTTCATCGCTTCTTCAAAAACAAGCTCCGGAGCTACGACACGATTGACGACACCGTTTTCATTGGCGAATTTGGCAGTCATATATTCGCCTAACCATAACCACTCAAGTGCTTTTGCCCTGCCCATCAACTTCGTAAGTCTAACGGTCCCGCCTGCACCTGGCATTACCCCTAAGTTCACTTCAGGGAATCCGAATTGTGCGTTCTCAGCTGCGACGATCAAGTCACAGCTCAGCGCAAGCTCGAATGCCCCCCCTAGACAATAGCCATTTACTGCTGCAATGATCGGTTTTTTTACCCAGGCGAGCCGGTCCCATTCGGCAAACTGGTTCAGGAGTTCGAGTGAAATGGAGTCATCCTCTGCCATCTCAGCGATATCCGCTCCAGCAGCGAAAACTTTTTCATTTCCAGTCACGATCATTACGGAAACCTCATCATCCCGGTCCCACTCTTCCATCGTTTGGAGGATTTCTGTGACCATCCTCCGGTTCAAGGCATTCAATACTTTTGGACGGTTCAGTTGAATGACACCAACGCCATCTTCGGTCCAAGTTTGAATGGTTTCCTTATTCACCATTGACTTCCTCACCAATCATCAGCGTCACCAAGTCACCAGCAAATCCCATGAGGTCCTTTCCAGATGCTTTCGCTTCATCCGTTTTCATCGCTGCTTTCAAAGCATCATGGTCGTCGTAATACATTTCACAAAGAAGGTGGTAATCGCTAGCTCCCATTGGAGACCCAACGATTTTCGTCACTTCCATTTTACGAAGTCCGGGTATCTTAGCTGTAATCGGTGAATGTGTGTTGAAATAGTGCTCGTCGAATTCCTCTTTGTTTTCAGGATTCTTGTACAATGCGATTAATTTTACCATTATATATACACCCTTTCTTATTCGTCGTCGCCGATATTGGCAACGGGTTTCATTGCTTCAAATGGATTCTTGCAGCTTCTGCAATAGAGAATGCAGCGACAGGCTGTAGGGCCGAATAGGTTTTCCATCGTCGTATACACTGAGCCGCAGTAAGGGCACGGGATTTCCCATGGTTCCCCTGGTGTATGATTAGCCGGGGGAGGCGATATCCCGAACTCTTTCAACTGTTCTTTCCCTTGATCGGTGATACGGTCTGTGGTCCAAATCGGTTTGGATAAAAAGTTGACTTCAACCTCTGAGATCCCTTCAACCTCGATGATGGCATTGACGATATCCCGCTGGATGATGCCAAGGGCCGGGCAGCCTGTGAATGTAGGCAAGACACCGACTTTCGCCAGAGGTCCTTCCACTTCAACACCTTCAACCATCCCAAGATCCAAAATACTGACAGAATCGATTTCTGGATCCTTAACGCCTTGGAGGACATCATAAATCGTGTCTGCCATTTGTTTAGATTCAATTCCAGTCATCGTAACCCTCCACTCAGGTTGAAATTTTTATTTTTGTAGTGAATTGACCTCTACGAAATTCACTCAAATACCCGTAAAAACATACGAATTAGAAACAAGAAGTTCAAGGCACGATGGTTTTGAGGATCGGAAGTGAAACCGGCTAAAAAGCGTCACATCCTGTGACAACGGCAGTCCCAGCGCACATCCCGTGCGTTACGCCGTTTATCATTCGGATGTTAGATTACCAGCCAGCAGCAGGATTCGTCTCATACACCTCGGAAAGTGTCGATAAAGCTTGATTAAGGTCTTCGATATGTTCTCCCTGACGGCCATTCCCTTTCGTCATGCCAAGTTCACCAGGCAAATGTGCTCCGACTTGTTCAAATGTCTTTTCCATATGCGCAAGCCACTTTCTGCGCATTTCCTCTTCGCTTGCGATATAGCCTTTACTAATCATTTCTTCTGCAAATGGTCCGAGTGTAAGTACCCCGTCCATCTCGTTCCAGCATCTTTCAATCGCTGCTGTCATACGCCTTTTCGCCTCATCTGTACTCGTCATCAATTGCTTGAACCATGTCTCCCAATGCATCAAATGATACTGCAGTTCGATCAGCACTTTTGAAGCAGAATCGGTAAGAGGATCATAGCTTGATTGTTTCAAAGATTGCATGCGGATTTTTTTATGGACAGAGTAGAAATAGTTCCGTACGACCGCAAAAGCCCAATCAAATTGCGGCTGCTCAAGGTACGTCCCTTCTCCATTCTTCTCTTCTAAAAGAACCGCATTTCTGAATCTTTCCGGAGCTCTCAGGTGTGACAATTCATCAGCTTTCCCTTCTCCCAACTCCTCAAGGATGCTGTAAAACTTTACCGCATGCCCCATCATATCCTGATTGATGGAAGAGTAAGCCACATCCTCTTCGATATGAGGAGCCAAGCCGAGCCATTCAGAGCCGCGGTACGCCAGGATGAAATCATCATCCGCCAAGGAATAGAGAAGTTCCACTAGTGCCTTATCCTGTGCCATTACTCTTTTCCTCCCTTGCTGTTGCTAAGTAAGCTTTGTTCTGTGAATTGTTCTTGTTGGTAGTTACGCCATTTTTTCTTTAGATATCCGTATCCCCTGGTTTCCCGATACTCTTTATTATTCAGCCGCTTCAACATTTCACGTTCCTCTTGGGTCGTCATACGGATGTCATCTCTCTTCGCCACCCAAATGTCAGCTACAGGTTCACGGCGGAAGAAGTTTTCCCGCGCCATGATCAAAGCCATCTCTTCATTGGGAGCTAGAAGACTGAACTGGTGCTGTAACGGGCTTTTATCTGTCTTTTTACTGAATACTTCATACACACTGTAAAAACCGTCTTTTTGGCTCATGGTTTCCCCTCCTCGTCCGTCTAAACTGCCTTCGATGTTGGATTCAAGGCCTCGCGCACCCATGCATTGCTATCGTAAGAAATCTTGCGAAGCTCAAGTCTCTCCTTCGATTGCGGACCATTCCCAGTGACGATTTCCTTGAATTCATTCCAATCAGGATCTTGATAGACCCACAGCCCTTGTTCTTCATCAAAATGGATCGTCTCATCTGGAATCGTCAGGCCAAGGGACCAGATTCTAGGAACGTATTTAGTGAAAAACTCCTGGCGAAGCTCTTCATTCGTCTTCTCCCGGATTTTGTATCTTATGTTCTTGTCAACGTGGGACGTTGATGCATTTTCCTTGCTCTTCGGCCCAAAGAACATCAGGAGTGCTGTCCACCAGCGGTTAAGGGCATCTTGGAGCAATTCGCGTTGTTCAGGCGTGCCTTCTGCCAGTGCCATGATGATACTTTCACCGTGCTGGGCATGGAAAACCTCCTCGGCACAAATCCGCTTCAATGCTCGTGCATATGGACCGTAAGAAGAGTCGAGCATCATGCTTTGCGAAATGATTGCTGCTCCATCGACCAGCCATGCAATGATTCCTGCGTCCCCCCATGTAGGCGCTTTCATATGGAACACATTATGAAACTTCAATTTTCCAGAAAACAGATTTTGCATAATGTCTTCTCGATTCATGCCAAGGGGTTCCATCAAGTCTTCCGCTACCCGGAGCAATAGCTGGCCATGGCCCATTTCATCTTGTACCTTCGCCATGATCGCCAGTTTACGATGTAAAGATGGTGCTTTCGGTACCCATTCCTTTTCTGGAAGCGCTCCCATAATTTCGCTGATTCCATGCATGGAAATCAAACGAATCAAAGATTGTCGGTAATCATCAGGCATCCAATCCTTCGGTTCGATCTTCTCTCCTGCGTCGATCCTGTTCAAGAAGTGTTCATACTTCTCTTCTTCAGTCAACTGATCGAATGATTTTTCGATAGTCATCTATTATCACCTTCTGAATATTACGTTTATTTAACGTCATTATAAATTATCGTTATAAATAATTCAATCCTTTTACTGGCTTCGTAAAATAATTTACTTCTGTAATACCTTCTCTTTCCTGAGATCAACGATTCTGACAGCCTTTCCTTCCGAGCGAGGAATGGAGTCTGGTTCCATGATCTTCACCTGGATGGAGACGAGGCAGTTCGATTTGATCCGGTGCTGAATCCACCTCCTCAATTCTTCCATATCAAGGTGCTCCATATCCCCTGAACATTTGTCAAAAGTAGCCACATTGACCTCCACCTGCAATTCGATATTGTCCATCGTTCCGTTCTTTTTCAAAAGGATTTGATAATGCGGGACCAATTCTTCAACCTGAAGCAAGCAATTCTCGAGCTCAGAAGGAAACACATTCACGCCACGGATGATCAGCATATCATCGATCCGTCCCTTCACCCGTGACATTCGGACGGAAGTTCTGCCGCATTTACAAGTTTCACGATTGAGCGCGGCGATATCTCCTGTACGGTAACGGATGATTGGAAATGCTTCCTTCGTCAGGCTCGTGAAGACAAGCTCGCCATACTCTCCATCTCTTACCGGCTCCAGCGTTTCTGGGTCGATTACTTCTACGTGGAAATGATCGTCGGCAATATGTAAACCGTCTTGAGCTTCGTGACATTCGATTGCCACTCCTGGACCGATGATCTCGCTGAGTCCATAAATATCGATCGCTTTGATATCGAGTTTCTTTTCAAGCGTCTGCCTCATTTCTTCCGACCAGGGCTCCGCTCCGAAAATGCCGTATTCAAGACTTTTCTTTCGCGGGTCTTCCCCCATCTTTTCCATCGTTTCCGCAATGTTAAGGACATAGGATGGTGTGCCACAAATAACCTGAGGCTGGAAATCCTCAATCAGAAGGATTTGACGAGCTGTATTCCCGCCGGAAATCGGAACAGTAACCATTCCTAGCTGCTCTGAGCCATAATGAAGGCCTAAGCCTCCAGTGAACAATCCATACCCGTATGCATTATGCAATACATTTCCTGGTTCTCCGCCAGCTGCAGCAATGGAACGGGCTACAACCTCACTCCAGACCTCGATATCACCTTTCGAATAACCAACGACCGTCGGTTTTCCGCTTGTCCCGGAGGAAGCATGAAGACGAACCATTTCTCTCTGGTCGACAGCACAAAGGCCGAATGGATAATGATCCCGCAGATCCTTCTTTATCGTAAAAGGGAGTTTCTTCAAATCTTCAAGACTTTGGACATTGTCTGGTGTCACGTTCTTTTCATCGAATTTTTCTTTATAAAAGGGTACGTTCTGATAGACAGTACGGACGGTTTTTTGCAGCCTTTCAAGCTGAAGCTTTTCTTTGTCTTGCTTGTTCATCGTTTCTTTTTCCACATTATAAATCATCTTACCCCTCCTTATATAACGAAAAAATCTCGATACATAATAAATATGGTATATAAAAATAGTATAAGGAAAGCGCTTTCTTGTCAATTTTCAGATAATTGATTTTAGCGGAAATCAATGATTTATTATTCGTTTTCTACTGCTGTATCTCTTTTGGACCGAATTCCTTACATCAAAAACTAATAAAAGCAAAAACACCCTGGTTAACCACGAAGGGCACTGGAAGTCTGACGAGAAGGCTCGAACCAAACAAAGTTCGGTTCTGCGTACCTAAATCAATGTGTGGACCGCCGCAGAAGGTCTGAAGTGATCCAAGTGGTTGGGCGGTGGAGCTGGACAATCAAAAGAACAGCCTTGCAGCTGCTCTCTTGATTGTCTGGCGACGTTACAAGATGTACTGACTTCGACACTTACCACGCGTGTTAGCTGCACTTCCGTATTCGACCTGCGGCTATTGATTATTCATCATTACTCCTTGTTTTTTGAGTTGTTAGGATAAATGTAAAGTTGTTGAGATAATTTCCGAGTTGTCAGGATAATTCCAAAGTTGTAGATTTTCCCCTTTAGTTGTCGGGATAATGCCATGCACCATAGCACCTTACCCTGTTCAACATGTATTTCAGACGCTTTGATTCTATTTTCTTGGTCTATTCAGCCATTTTTGACTTGTAAATCACAAAGAAAAGCGAAAACACCCTGGTTAACCACGAAGGGCACTGGAAGTCCGACGAGGAGGCTCGAACCAACAAAGTTCGGTTCTGCGTGGGCAAACACTTCGACCTAAATCAATGTGTCGACCGCCGCAGGAGGACTGAAGTGATCCTGGTGGTTAGGTGGTGGAGCTAGACATCACTTCACCGCAACTAAAATTTTTACACTTTCTTATCCGTTAAAGAAGAATTGGCAAAAGCCAAACCTGTGGGGTGACGGTTGAGCCTTAGTTGAACTTATACTTTCTTATAGTATAAAAAAACTCCCTTTCATCAAAAAGGGAGCTGATCTTTAAAAATAAGGATATGGGTAATAAGGATATGGGCGATAATAAGGAACAAGCGATAATGCAGCTAATGCTGCTAATGGCAACAAGAGGCCTCCGAACCTTCTGAACCTTGGCTGCCTCGTATCATTTCGATCGTAAGATTCCGGTTCCATCATCTCAGGCACGAAAAGTTCTACTTTATCCTTTTTCACACCCATGACGATTGCGTCGAATTTCTTGCCGTCCTTCGTTTCAACCAAAACATGGTATTGTTTATATTGTTTACATTTGTCGTACATGTGTCTTACCCGGTCATCGTCTCGGATCGATTCGTCATAATGTTGTTCTGACATCATTCATCATCCCCTTTCTCACAATGCCATGATATTCACCCAGAAGATTGATGTGCCTATTTTTAAAAAAAACGTTAAAAAAAGCACCTACCCTTGTAGATGCTTCCATGTTTATTAATTAATGAACCAATTGTAAAAACTGCTCCCTCGTAATTTTTCCTAAGTAATGGCTGATGTCTAGATCGGCCAATGCTTTTTTGATGTCTTCATAATCATATCGTACACCGATCAGACGCAACTCGATATCCTCCACATCTCCAACGCCAAAAAAATCGCCATAGATCTTACATGCCTGGATCGTATTTTTCACAACGTCCAAACGGATATCCAATTGACCTGCACCCTCAAAACGATGAGAATGCTTCACATTGAATTTAGGTGACTTTCCATAGTTCCAATCCCAGTTCTGATAACGTTCTGCTGAAATTTTACGAATGCTGTCCCAATCGTCTTCAGTCAGTCGATATTGAGGTATCACTTTTTCGTCTTCAAACAGATATCGAAGCAGAGTTTCTTTGAATTGCTCTGTCGTCATGTCTTGGTCAAGGTGCTCACGGATATTCGTTACCCGGCTCCGGATCGATTTGATACCTTTTGATTTGATTTTATCCATATTCACATTCAATGCAGAAACGACATTCTCAATTTGCGAGTCAAACATAAGTGTACCGTGGCTAAACATCCGTCCTTTTGTCGAAAACTGGGCATTCCCCGATATTTTCTTGCCATCGACGAGAATATCGTTCCGCCCGCTCAACTCCGCTGGAACGCCTAGCCTGTGGAGAGCTTTGATGACGGGTTCTGTTAATTTTTTAAAATCATGGAAGCTGTTGCCATCATCTTTCGTGATGAAACTGAAATTCAAGTTCCCATGATCATGATAGACCGCGCCGCCACCGGATAGTCTTCTGACTACGTGTATTCCATTTTTCCTCACATACTCCGAATTGATTTCTTCCACCGTATTCTGGTTTTTTCCGATAATGATCGATGGTTCGTTGATATAAAATAATAAATAAGTATCATTAATGTCCAAGTGTTTCAGTGCATATTCTTCAATGGCCAGATTCACTCTTGGATCTGTGATGTTTTCGTTATCAATAAAAAGTAACATCCTTGTCCTCCTGAATTTGATAAACTTACTTGCTTTATCTTTTACCAATATTTTCGGCCTGTTTACCAATATTTTTACGTCATTTACCAATATTTGCAGTACCTTTACACAAAAAGGATACTATTCCCCTTCCCAGACGAAGCCTTCTTCCGCCAGGACGACATCCCCCCGGTATTGTTCCTTAACCTCAGGTACGAGCTTTTCGAGTTCACCGAAATGAGGGAGATGGGTCAAAATCAGTTTACCGACATTCGATTCCCTTGCTACGATCCCTGCTTCTTCACTCGTCATATGACCGACACTCGCCCCATCCATCCCCTTGTAGAGATTGGATTCGCACAATAATAGATCTGCGTTATGGAAGAAAGGAAAAAATTCCTCCTGGAAACTCGAATCCGCCGTATAACCAACCGTGTGAGTTCCACTTTCAATCCGCATGGCATAACACGGGACCGCATGTTTCGTCTGTAAAAAGGAAATTCTAAACGGACCTGCTGATAGCGGCATTGCCGGGTTGTATTCTTCTGCAGAGGTAAACGCTTTATAACCCAACCTTTTAAATTCCGTCTCGTTGAAACGATGTCCGTAGATCGGCAGTTGTGGCAATATCGTATCAGTATGTGATTTTACCAATCTTGCGAACTGTAGCGGACCGATATCTGCAATATGATCAGCATGGTAATGGGAGAGGATGACTGCATCAAGGTCCTCTACAGATATGTAGGACTGAACTTTTGAAAGGACACCACTTCCACAATCAACCAACAAGTTGAAACCATCCTCCTGTAACAAATAACCTGAGGTCGCTTCGCCAACTTTCGGAAACCCACCCCAACAGCCGATTATGGTTACTTTCACAAATCTCACTCCATTCGTTTTCCTACCCTATGTTTTATATATCACAATACACCTCTTCTAGTATACCGCTAACCCTCCAACTCAACCGTTTATATTCCTTGGTTTTGTGGTAAATAATAATTATGTTTTCATTGAAAGGAGTTTTGAGAGGATGAAAGTGCTTGTAGTAGGTGCAAACGGTGGTACAGGCCGTCATATACTTGAAATGCTAGGAAAAAGCAATGACCACCAAGCCGTTGCGATGATTCGCGACATTACACAGTCTGCCGAGCTTGAGAAACTTGGCATCAGTGAAACCGTATTAGCGGACTTGGAGAATGAAGTCGATCATGCAGTAGAAGGCTGCGACGCAATTCTCTTTGCTGCTGGTTCTGGATCAAAGACTGGACCAGAGAAAACGGTGAGTGTGGACCAAGAAGGTGCGATCAAGCTGGTGAAGGCAGCCGAAAAACATGGAGTTGATCGCTTCGTCATGTTGAGCACGGTCGGAGCTGATGATCCTGATTATGGCCCCGACAGTATGAAGCATTATTTTAAAGCAAAGAAAAAAGCGGATGACGCGCTGAGGGAAAGCTCACTTACCTATACGATCGTCAAACCCGGAAGACTCTCTTATGACACTGGTACTGGTAAAATCAGAGCAGCAGTAAAGCTTGATGACTACTCAGGGAAAATTCCACGTGAGGATGTAGCGAAAGTGATGATCGAATCGTTGACCCTGGAAAACACATATGGCAAAGCATTTGAATTTCTTTCCGGGGACACCGATATCACAGAAGCATTGAAATCATTATAATGAGGAAAAAACGGGACTGTCCCATCTTGGGACCGGTCCCGTTCCTTTTTGTAAAGATAATTTAGGAATTTGTCGTAATTTTTCGGAATTTTGTCCTGATTCATCAGGTGAATTCTATTCCGGCTTTACGTGTTTGTTTTGGAAGGCTGCGATTGCTTCGTATTCGTCAGTCAGTTTTCGCGATATCCTGATGAAGATGGGCATCAGTTCATTATAGATTTCTGCATCGGTTGGGTCAGGGGTATGTTGATGCACCGATCCGACCATCGTCTTTACATGCTCGAGTGATTCAATCTTGCCTTGTGCATACATTCCGAGAATGACCGCACCAAGACAGGAGCTTTCATGACTTTCAGGGACGAATACTTCCTGATCGAAAATATCCGCAAGCATCTGCCTCCATAGTGGAGAACGGGCGAATCCTCCTGTCGCCTGGATCCTGTTTGGCATGCCAATCAATTCTTTGAGAGCAAGCATGACCGAATGCAGATTGAAGACGATCCCTTCTAAAACAGCTCGTATCATATGTTGCTTACCGTGATGCAACGCTAATCCGAAAAATGAACCTCTGGCGTCCGCATTCCATAACGGTGCCCTTTCTCCGCTTAAATATGGATGGAACAATAATCCGTCTGCTCCCGGCTTCACATTGGCAGCAATTCCAGTAAGGACTTCGTAAGGATCAATCCCCAGCCGTCTTGCAGATTCGGTTTCTGCACCACATATTTCATCCTTCAACCAACGGAAGATCATCCCGCCATTGTTGACTGGACCTCCGATGATCCAGAGGTCTTCTGTCAATGCATAGCAAAATGTACGTCCTTTAGGATCCGTAACAGGTTTACGGGCTGCCGTCCTGATCGCTCCACTCGTTCCGATCGTCACAGCTACAGCTCCTGGTTCAATCGCATTGACGCCTAGATTGGACAGCACACCGTCACTTGCCCCGATGACAAATGGGGTCGATTGCTCGATTCCTAGAATATTTGCATACTTCTCAACCAAGCCAACGATGGATTTTGTCGTCGGTACCAGTTCTGATAATTGTTCCTCTGTAATACCAGCAACTTCGAGTGCCTCAGCATCCCATGTCATTTTTTCTAGATTGAAGAGCCCCGAAGCTGAAGCGATGGAATGATCGACAACGAACACATTGAATAGTTTTTTAAAAACATATTCCTTGATCGAAATGAATTTAGCGGTACGACCGAATAATTGTGGATACTCTTCCTTCAACCAAATCAGCTTGATCAATGGGGACATCGGGTGGATCGGTGTTCCTGTCCTCCTGTAAATCTCATGCCCCGTAGAGCTTGTCTTCAATTTTTCTGCCCATTTCGAACTCCTCGTATCTGCCCAGGTGATGCATTGCGTCAGCGGCGATCCTTCATGATCGACAGCAATCAAACTATGCATGGCTGAACTGAAAGAAATGAATCCGATCTTTTGACCCTCTATTTCACTTTTTTCTATAGCTGTACGGATGCTCATCAACACAGCCTGAAAAATTTCTTCAGGATCCTGTACGGCGGCTGATACTTCAGGTGTATGCAAGGGATACTCCACATTATGGAGTCCTAACACTTCACCCTTTGCATCATATACGACCGCTTTTGTACTGGTTGTTCCTATGTCGACTCCTACATACCATTCTTGCTGCATGATTGAAAACGTCCTTTCAGTTCCATTAAATGAAGATTCCGATTGTAAATGCGACTGCAAAACCTACAAGTGCGATGATCGACTCCATCACTGTCCATGAGCGTAACGTATCTTTTACATCAAGTCCAAAGAATCTGTTCACCAGCCAGAAGCCACTATCGTTCACATGGGATAAAATCGTAGCACCCGCGGCAATCGAGATGACCATCAATCCAAGCACCGGTCCCCCTAACCCAAGGGAATCGATAATCGGCGACATGATTCCAGCTGCCGTGATCATGGATACCGTAGCCGAACCTTGTGCAACACGTACAAATGCGGCAATCAAGAACGCCAATAGTAACGGTGGAAGTGATGAACCTGCCATCATCTCGCCCAGTACGTCCCCTACACCTGAATCGATGAGGATCTGTTTGAACACGCCACCTGCACCTGTGACAAGTATGATGATTCCCGCTGGTTCAAGAGCTTTCGTAGCAATCTTTTGGACCTCATCCTTCGAATACCCTTTTCGGGTCCCAAGAATGTAAAAGGCAAGTACCGTTGCAATGATCAATGCAACGAATGGATGGCCCAGGAAAGTCAAGAATGCTCGTAAATTGTTCCCTTCAGGCAAAAGCACTCCTGAAAACGTATTCAAAAGGATCAATACGAGTGGAATGAGAATCAAGCTCGTCACGGTCCCGAAACCAGGAAGCTCCCGATCATATTTTCTTTCTTCAAGATCAATGTAATCCGGGACAGTCACATGGATTTTCTTTGCAATATATTTACCAAAGACCGGACCTGCAAGAATCATAGAAGGAATCCCTGCAAGGATACCGAATAAAATAACCCAGCCGATGTCTGCTCCGATGAGTTCTGCGACCGCGATCGGGCCTGGTGTCGGCGGCACGAAACTATGTGTGACTGCAAGGCCGGCTAAAAGTGGAATCCCATAAAACAAGAGGGATTTCCCTGTCTTCTTCGCCAATCCGTACACGATCGGAACTAAAATGATGAACCCGACATCAAAGAACACCGGAATCGCGACAATGAAACCTGTGATACTCAACGCCCATTGTGCCCTGCTTTCTCCGAACTTTTTGATAAGCGTTTGGGCGAGGCGTTCAGCCCCGCCTGATACTTCAAGCATCTGTCCGAACATTGCCCCAAGACCTACGACGACGGCCACAAAACCTAAAGTGCCGCCCATCCCTTCCTGAATCGAGCCGATGATGTCACTCAACTTCATGTCAGCGCCGATACCGACTAGAATACTGACGATGAGAAGTGCGACAAATGCTTGCAATTTCGTCCTCATCACTAAAAAGAGTAAAACGATTATGCCTAATAAGGCGACTAGAATCAATCCTGCTCCAGACATCTCTTCTCCCCCAATCAATTATTATTTCTTCACGACATCATGGCCGCCGAATTCATTCCGTAACGCAGCGACGACTTTGCCCGCGAACGTATCTTCTTCCAACGAGCGATAACGCATCATCAATGATAGAGCGATGACCGGTGCAGCGGTTTGCAGATCAAGCGCCGTTTCAACCGTCCATTTCCCTTCTCCTGATGAGTGCATCACCCCTCGGATATCTTCAAGCTTTTGATCTTTAGAAAAAGCATTTTCAGTAAGTTCCATCAACCATGAGCGGATGACCGATCCATTGTTCCAAACTCTCGATACCCCTTCATAATCATAATCGAATGGACTTTTTTCGAGGATGTCGAATCCTTCAGCGATGGCTTGCATCATTCCATATTCGATTCCATTGTGGATCATCTTCAAGAAGTGCCCGCTTCCGGATTTACCAGTGTAAAGGAAGCCATTTTCAACCGTTACTTCTTTAAACACTGATTCCAGGCGTCTGTACGCACTTTCGTTACCGCCAATCATCATGCAAGCGCCGTTCCTTGCTCCATCCACACCGCCGCTTGTACCGACGTCGAGGAAATGGATGCCTTTTTCACCTAAGGCTTCAGCTCTTTTAACAGATTCCTTGTAGTTGGTGTTGCCGCCATCAACGATGATGTCTTCAGGGTCCAGTAAATCACCTAACTCAGCAATGACAGACTCTGTGATTTCTCCTGCTGGTACCATGATCCAGACTGTTCTTGGTGCAACCAGACTTTCAACCAATTCTTCAATCGAGGAGTGGCCTTTTCCCCCATCTGCTTCAAATGCCTCGACCGTTGAAGCATTCACATCGAATACCTGTACCACATGATTGTGGTCGAGTAAATTCAAACCGAGGTTGTACCCCATCTTCCCAAGACCGATCAAACCGATTTGCATAATAAACCCTCCAATGATATATAATGAATGACAAATGATGAAAAAATATTTCTTTTGTCATCAATTATACAAAAATATTTTTTCTTTTCAAGCGCTTTCAAGAAATTTTTTTTCGTATTAGAATGGTATATAATAGTAATGACCCTTAAATGGTTATAAAATCACTTAATCCTTATTAACAAAAAGCAGACGAATAAGAAACAAGTAGTTCAAGGCTTTGCACATCATTTTCAGAGAGGAGACCGACGTTGAGTAAAGACCAACAACAACACTGCATACCTAGAATCCGTTCCTTCTATAACAGGTTCAGTGAAAAAGAAAAAATGATTGCTGACCATATATTGAATAACCCAGAACACATCATCCATTCGACGATCAGTCAGGTGGCAGATGATCTGCAGGTTGCTGAGGCGACTGTTTTCCGTTTCTGTAAACGGCTCGGCTTCAAAGGTTACCAAGCGATGAAGATTGCACTGGCCTCGGAGATCGTCAACCCTGTCAAGGACATCCATGAAACGATCAATGAAACAGATAATGAAAAAGAGGTTGCCCAAAAAGTGTTTCACTCCAACATCCGGACCCTTGAAGAAACCACTCACATTTTAGAGCAGCAACCTTATCAAAGGGCAGTTGAGCTGATCATCCGTGCTAGAAAAGTGGAATTTTACGGAAATGGCGGCTCCGGTATAGTTGCAGAGGATGCTCATCATAAGTTTTTACGAAGCGGGATTCAATCTGCCGCCTATTCTGATTCGCATCTTCAGCTGATGGCTGCATCCCAACTGACTGAGCAGGATGTCATCGTGTTCATTTCGCATTCCGGAACGAACAAAGACTCGTTGGATGTGCTGGATATCGCAAAACAAAATAAGGTGAAAACAATCGGAATCACAACCCTGGCTAAATCCCCTTTGGGGCAAAAAGTGGACGTTCCTCTGTTCACGACATCTGAAGAGACAGATTATCGTTCAGAAGCTTTAGCCTCGCGGATCGCTCAACTGAGTATCATTGATGCTTTGTATGTGAATGTCATGATGAAAACGAAGGATAAATCGCAGGAATCCTTGAACAAAATGAGAAAAGCAATATCTGTCAAGCGTATTTGAAAGCTTTACAGCGTAAAAAAGCGACCTGAAAAGGTCGCTTTTCGCTATTCATTTTTACGATAACGTTTTTGGCTTGAAGAATCGTTTTTTGTTTGATGTTTATTTCTCTCTTCCTTAATCTCTAGTTCCTGATCTTCAATCGGTATCGGGTCTACGGTTTCATCCTCATGAAGTGTATGATCCGGTTCTTTCTGGACAGGGCGCTTCTGTTTATTTTGAGTTTTATTATTTTTAGAATCCATAGGATTACCTCCTTTTACACTACATTTCCGTTCTACCGTTATTTAAAACGTAGTACTTTCCCACGTTCGGGCAAAATAAAAATGAAAAGGATTTTAGAGTTTCCAAATCATTGAAGGATCACAATACTTCGGCAATTCAGTTATCGAAATAAATGGAGATCAAGACTACCGTTTACCTTCACACAACATTTTCCACAAAGTGTACATTAGGTTAGAATAAAAGAATAATAACCTCATGATATACTGAAAACGCTCATCTCAAATAAGCTTCCCTTATAAAGTTTTTGTCATACATAGTTAGGGCTGTCCCGTAAGTGTCTGACTCTCTTCGTTTCGAACAACCTTTTGAGAAAAGGAAAGTTTTGATCCAAAATGTTATGATGATGATGGCTGAAACTATTGTTGAAGGACAGCCCTTGGGTTTTGATTTTCAAGAAGACATTGCCGGTGGCGCTGTATAGGGTAGGAAAAATCGGCTTTACTCATGTCTAAAATTGCTAAAGTGTTTATTTCCCTGCCGTATTATCAAGTTAAAAAACATAATTTTAGGAGGTTAGAATGTGGAAAACAAGTATGAAGCAAGTAATTTGGTTCTAAGGGTGATATTAGGGATAACATTCTTTATCCACGGTCTTGTAAAATTCCAAAATGGGATTGGAAATGTCGCAGAAATGTTCGGCAACATGGGGCTTCCCGAATTTATGGCTTATGGTGTTGCTTTATTGGAACTTGTCGGTGGGATCGCTCTGGTTCTTGGTTTATTCAGTAGAGTCGTATCCGCATTATTTGCCCTATTAATGATCGGTGCGATCGTGAAAGTGAAACTTGCAGCAGGATTTTTAGGAAATGACCAAATGGCCGGTTATGAATTGGACCTTGTTCTTCTAGCGATGGCAGTAGCCCTTTCTATCAGTGGTTCCAAGGCTTTTTCACTTGATCGAATCATCTTTAAAGGTCAAGGATCCAAAAGTTCGACTTTCATGAATTGAATGATAATTTATGGAGAAAAGGAACGGGGTACTGCTTCCGTTCCTTATTTCAACTTATAAATACGTGCTTCATATGGCTTTAACGTGAACTCCTCGATTTCCTCATCCCGTACATCATAGTTTGTGATCAAAAGCTCTTTTCGATCAAAAGAGATGTGTTCTGGCAGCTTGAAGACAGGTTTTCCATCACTGAAGTTGGTTACAACAAGCAGGTTTTCATCCCCCATGGTACGTGTATAAGCATAGATTTGCTCATCCTCCTCAAGAATCAGCTGATAATCACCATAAACCACGATTTCATGTTGCTTTCGCAGCTGGATCAACTCTTTATAATAAGAAAAAATGGAATTTGGATCGTCCACCTGTTGTTCGGCGTTGATATCCGTATAATTCGGATTCACTTTGATCCAGGGCTCTCCATTCGTGAAACCTGCATTGGTGTCACGATTCCATTGCATTGGTGTTCTTGCATTATCCCTTCCCTTTACACGGATCGCTTCCATGATCATATCAGGGTCTTCATTTCCATCCTCAACAACATCCCGATAGAAATTATGGATTTCTACATCCTTATAATCCTCGAGTAGATCAAAAGCAACGTTCGTCATGCCAAGCTCCTGTCCCTGATAAACATAAGGAGTACCCTGCATCATATGAAGCCAGGTCGCAAGCATTTTAGAGGATTCCTCATGAAAATTCTTGTCATTTCCGAATCGCGAAACGGATCGTGGCTGGTCATGATTTTCGAGGTAAAGACTGTTCCAGCCGTTCCCCTCTTGTATCGCGATTTGCCATTTGCTCATGATTTTCTTAAGATCCGTGAGCTTCCATTCTTTATTGATCGCCCATTTCCCAAGTGAATGTCCTGGGATGCTGTCAACATCCATGTGTTCAAACTGGAAGAGCATGTTGACGATCCCATCTTTCTCATTCGTGAAACGGACACCGTCTTCGGGTGTAACCATCGGCATTTCGCCAACAGTCATGACGTCATAATTCGAAATGACCTTTTCGTTCATCTCTTGCATGAATTCCATAAATCGAGGACCATTTACAAAATGCTCGCCGCCCCACTGATATTTCCGATCACTCGTGACCTTTGCATCAGGTAACCCAGGCGTTTTTGAAATGACATTGATGACGTCCATTCGGAACCCGTCAACACCTTTATCAAGCCAAAACGTCATAAGATCATACACTTCTTTCCGAAGTTTCGGGTTTTCCCAATTCAAGTCCGGCTGTTTTTTCGTAAACAGGTGCAAATAGTATTCATCTGTCGTTTCATCATACTGCCAGGCTGATCCACTGAAAAACGATACCCAATTGTTCGGTTCGCCACCATTCCTACCAGGTCGCCAAATATAATAATCTCTATACGGATTATCTTTTGATTTCCGGGACTCTGTAAACCACGCATGTTCATCTGAGGAGTGATTGACGACAAGGTCCATGACAAGCTTCAAGTCCCGCCGATGCATCTCATCCACTAGACGTTCCCAATCCTCCATCGTTCCGAATTCATCCATGATCGCACGGTAGTCGGATATGTCATACCCATTATCATCATTCGGGGACTCATAAACCGGCGATAACCATACGACATCAACACCCAGCTTTTTCAAGTAATCCAGTTTTTCAATAATTCCGTTCAAATCTCCTACCCCATCATTATTGCTGTCGTTGAAGCTTCTTGGATAGATTTGATAAACTACACTTTCTTTCCACCATTGCTTTGTTGCCATAATTGCCTCCTGTCATTAAAGCTCCATTTTGCGCAAGGTTTTTTTGGCGATCCGCAAGCCCTCCTTACGGGGGGCTCACCAGCTCGCTTTCCTTGCAGAAGAGTATCACAAACTCCCTTTCAAGGCATTTCCAAAACACTGCTATTCTTTTACCGCACCTGATGTCAGCCCTGACACAATCCGGCGTTGGAATAACAAGACCATAATCACTAAAGGTACTGTAACGACGACTGTGGCTGCTGATATTTCACCCCATGGAATCGTGAACTGTCCCTGGAACATCGCTATCCCTACGGGCACTGTCTTATAGGCTTCTTGTGTATTCAAAACAAGCGCGAACAAGAACTCGTTCCATGCCGCTATGAATACAAGGATGGCTGTTGTGAAAATTCCTGGTACAGCAAGCGGAAGTATGACCCGCCAGTACGTTTGCATGATGGATGCTCCATCAATCTTTGCAGCCTCTTCCAGATCGAAGGGGATCTTTCTGAAGAACGTAACAAGGATCCATATCGATAATGGTAATGTAATAGTCGTATACGGTATGATCAGCCCGATGTAACTGTTGGTCAGGCCTAGATTCTTCAAAATGATATAGATCGGGGAGATTGTAGCGATCTGTGGAAACATCGAGACAGATAGTACAAGCCCCAATATAACGGTCTTACCTTTGAACTTCATCCGTGCAATCGCATAAGCCGAAAAGGAAGCGATCAGTACCGTATAGATAGTTGTAACCCCAGAGACTATCAAACTATTTTTCAGGTATGTCAAGAATGGATGGTTCACGAATACGGACTGATAGTTTACAAAAGTAGGATCTGATGTAAATGGAACGAACGCTTTTTCTCCGAATAATTCAGATACTGGCTTCAATGAACTGATCAGAATCCATAAAAACGGGAACATCACTAAAAATATAAATACGGATAAACCGACATAAAACAAAGGTCCAGCTTTTTTCTGCATTCAACTCACCCTCTCCTATTCCTTATTTTTTGTCATCCAGAAGATCTCTGCCTAATAAAGAAATGTAAACCATGGAGATGATTGCTACACAGATAAAAACAACCACAGATAGGGCTGAACCTTCTCCAAAGTTCGATTGAGCGATCATGACTTTATAGGCAAGCAAGGATATGGTTTCAGTTGAGTTGGCAGGACCCCCACCGGTCAATACGAAAATGAGATCGAACACACGGAATGCATCCAGTGTACGGAATAACAAAGCGACAAGAATACTGGTTTTCAATAAAGGAAGTGTTATCGTTAAGAACTGCTTCCATTTATTCGCCCCATCGATGGCTGCTGCTTCATACATGCTTGTTGGTATTGTCTGTAGACCGGCAAGGAGTAATAACGCCATATATGGAGTCGTTTTCCACACATCAGCGAAAATGACGGAGAACATTGCGCCGGTATCGTTGGTGAGAAGCGTAGCCATTCGTTCAACAAGACCGACCTCTTCAAATATTTTTGCTACGATCCCATTCTGGCCATCATAAAGGAATTTCCACATTAAAGCGGCTACAACGGTAGGAATCGCCCAAGGTATAAGAATGGAGGCACGGACAAGCCCTCTACCAAAGAATGCTTTATTGATAAGCAGAGCAATCATCAGCCCGATCACTAATTCAATGGCAACTGACACGACAGTGAAAACAACGGTGTTCCAGATCGACATCCACATTCTTTTGTCCGTTAAATTTTTCGCATAGTGATCGAAACCGATGAAATTCGGTTTGATGATTGAATCAGCTAAAGCGGAACTCAATCCTTTGACTGTATTCGGGTCCTCCAGGTCATTGAGGCTGTTCACTTTTCCCTCGATATCATTCAGAGTAGCTTGTATTTCTTCCGCCCGGTCTTGCTCAACCTCGACAAGCTTCTCCTTTGGGTCGATCTTTTCAAAATTCATCAGTTTTTCATCGATCAATTCGTACCGTTCTTTTATTTTTTCATCTTCTAATAAGGAGGCATCCAGGTTTGAGAGGTCCTCTTTAACGCCATTCAAAGTTTCGGCGTTTCCTTCACCAGCTTTATCTACTTCTTTATCAATCGCACCTTCTAAGAGAAAATAGTTATCCAAATAACGCTGAAGATCGATCATATGGCTCGTATGGACTTCTGATTTGGTAGGATTGTTCAACCTCAAATCAAACAAAGAAAAATAAAAGGACTGGATAACTGGCCATATTGCAATAACGAGAATCAAAAGCAAGGAAGGTGCAATCAATAAATAAGCAGCGGATCTCTCAGAAAGTTTACGTTTCTTCTTAGGTTTTGAAGTATGATCACTCAATCCCTTTTCACACCTTTCAATGATAGAAGCTGACCCCATCGCATCTTATACGGGATCGACATGTTGATAACAACCCCGCGTGGCGCATGTTAGAGCCAGCCCTATTTGATTTTCGTTATTTCATTGCACTATCAATTTTTGATTGCATCGCTTTTGCAGCTTCTTCTGGTGTATTCTCCCCTGCGATCGCTTTTGAAACTTCGATCTGAATGATTTCTGAAATCTCAGGGTAGTTCGGAACGACCGGACGAGATACCGCAGACTCGAGCGCGTTTACGAACCCTTCTTCTTTAAAGAACGGGTTGGCTTCTAAAATTTCCTCATCCTCAAAGAGAGAAGGGATCGTAGGAGCGAGACCGCCATGGATTGCTGAAATCTTTTGTCCTTCAGGTCCAGTCATGAATTTTACGAATTCCCAGGCTTCTTGAGGATGCTCAGAGAATTGGTTGATTGCGGTCATCCATCCGCCAAGAGCTGCTGCGGATCCGGCATCCCCTTCAGGAAGTGGGGCAACGCCGACATTCCCGACAATTTTAGATTGCTCTTCGTCATTCGCTAAAGCATATTGGTAAGGCCAGTTACGGATGAATGGTGATTCTCCTTCGATGAATGACGTATGGGATTCAGGTTCTGTGAATGTCGTGATGTTTTTAGGTACGAAATCTGCATTCGCTACTTCCACCAGCTTCTTGAGACCTTTGATTGCTTCTGGACTATCAACCACTGCTTCGCCGTCTTCATTGACGATCGCCCCGCCGTAAGATGCAATGAATTCAACCGCGTTACATACTAATCCTTCGTATTGCTTCGCTTGCATCAAGTACCCGAATTTCGTACCTTCCTCACCTTGTAGTTTACTTGCTTTGGTCATCAGTTCATCCCATGTTTTTGGTGGTTCTTCTGTTATATCGGTACGATAGAAAAGCATTCCTGCATCGATGAATTTAGGCATCGCCCATTGTTTCCCCTGGAAGTTCGCGGCACTTACCGCACCTTCGTTATAATCGTCCAGATTGATTCCATCCTTTTTCAGGAAGCGATCAAGCGGTAGTACATACCCAGCTTGCGCAAATTCTGCGGGCCACACGACATCAAGGTCCATGACATCGATTTCACTTGATTTACCGTTTAACGCTGTGACGTAAGCATCATGCTGCGCCCCTGTATCAGAAGGCATTTCACGATATTCAACGTTAATGTTCGGATGTTCTTTTTCGAACGCTTTGATGATTTCGTCCGTCGCTTTCGTTGCATCTTGACCTCTTGCATAAACAATTGTCACTTGTTCATCTTCGGATTTGTTTTCATCCCCATTTCCGCTACTTCCATTATCTTCATTGGAGCTGCACGCTGCTAGAATTAGGCTTAAAACAAGTAAAATCGAGAACAAGCTTGTCCATTTTAGTTTTTTCATACTGATCTCTCCCTTTAATTTGGAATCGATTTCATATATCTTTAAAAAAAGAATACGGGTAAAAATCTCATGTGGAATCTCGAATAATCAGTTCAAATGGTAATTCGACCCGGTTAGAGCTGATTTTTTGGGATGATTGGATTTGTTCGACCATCAATTCCATCGCAGTCCTTCCTAATTGGTGGACAGGTTGCTTGACCGTTGTCAGGCCCATCAATTCTGCGACTGGTTGATCGTCAAATCCAATGACAGCAAGATCGTCAGGAATTCGGTAGCCATTTTTCCTTGCTTCGAATATGAGCCCTGAAGCTACTTCATCACTTCCAGTAAAAACTGCTGTCGGCCGCTCCTTCAGATTATGGAGCCGATAGAATAAACGTTTTCCACCTTCTATTGTAAATTGATCCGTGTACATCCATTCGGGCTTAATTGAGATGCCAGCCTGATGCATGGCTTTTATGTAGCCTTCTTGTCTGCCTTTGGATACCCTGCTGCCACCTGGCTCTGAACTGCAGTAAACAATCGATTGATGTCCACGGTCGATCAAGTGTTGAGTTCCGATATAACCGCCCATTACCTGGTCGAGATGTGCCATCGGAACTTTGGCTTCATAATCATATTCATTACAGAGTACGATGGGACCGTACGTTAAATAAGGTTCAATTTCGGTCCAATGATTTTCCATAGAAGTCAAGATCAATCCATCAATCTGCTTTCCTCGCAACAATTGCAGGTAACTTAATTCCTGTTGCTTGTTATACCTCGTTTGGCAGAATAAGAGTTGAAACTCTTTTTCTGCAGCGACTTCTTCCATCGTTTCAACCAGTTGGCTGAAAAATGGATTGGTGAGACGCGGCACATATACCGCAATCGTCTCGGTTTTTTGCTTCCTTAGTTTCTGCGCATTGGAATTCGGTACATACTGAAGCTCTTCCATTGCCTGTTTTACAAGTTTTTTCTTTTCCTCGCTGACATAGGGATGTTGATTGATCACCCGTGAAACGGTAGTACGTGATAATCCGGCACGTTCAGCTACATCAGATATCGTCGCCATACGATTCCTACGTATAGGATTCCCCCTCCTCCCAGACATGTATATACATGAAATCGTTTTCATAACTGATTATATTGAAAAGTCTGAATAATTACAAGCGTTTTTTAAAAACAATAGTGTACCAGGCACCGTTTCATACCCCTTGGTATCACTGGGATGCTGATCGGTGCTAGGTACAGTTTCAGAACCCTTGGTATTATTGACTTTTTAAGTGGTGCCTGGCACCGAAATGAGACTAAATGATAAAAATGAACATTTATGTTGACATTTATGTTCGTTTTTAACATAATCGATAGTGAGGAATGATAAAAACGACCAAACACGTAAAGGAATGAACACAATGTCCCCATCACAGAGAAGGGAAAGGATCATCTCCCATGTGAATGAAACTGGAAAAGTAGATATTGAACATTTAAGTGAAATGTTCAATGTTTCTCCAATGACCATCCGGCGTGATCTTGTCCAATTAGAACAGGATGGAAAATTGATCAGAACTCATGGGGGGGCGGTTTCGCCTAAGTCCCTAACACTTGAAACACCTTACCTTAATAAAGAAACAAAGGATGTCCAGGAAAAAAGAGCCATAGCAAAAAAAGCCGCAGGATTCATCCCAGACGGAGCGAGTATTTTACTGGATTCTGGAACTACTACCCTGGAATTAGCAAAACAATTAGTTAATCGGAAGGATCTTACCATCATTACCAATGATATAAAGATTGCAAGTGAGCTTGTCGATTCATCATTGAAAGTGATTGTCACTGGCGGAGACCTCCAGAACAATGTAGGAGCGTTACTCGGTGCACAGACCCAGGAATTTTTAAGAGGGATCCACGTCGATTTGTTTTTCCTTGGTGCCCATGCAATTGATATTCAGGCAGGGATTACAGCACCTACTTTGGAAAAAGCGCTCGTCAAAAAACTGATGAGGGAAGCTGCTGAAGAAACCTGGCTGCTGGCGGATTCAAGCAAAATAAATCATAAAGCCTTCAGTAAAGTTTGTTCTCTAGCTGATTTGAAAGGCTTCATCACAGATAATCGAGGTGAAAAAGAAGATTATGCACTCATTGAGCAACAAGTAAAGACCTACCAGGTAGAAAGCGAGGAAACTTGATGTGATTGGAGTTATTGCAGATGATTTGACCGGTGCGAATGCAACAGGAGTCAGACTCACAAAGCAAGGATTCAAGACAGCGACAATAGTACGGGACGCTCCATTGCCTGAAAAAAACCGATATGATGCGATTTGCATTGATACTGACAGCCGGTATTCCCCGGTCAATGTATGCCAGCAACGAGTAAAAACGGCTATCGATAAATTCAAAAAACAGGAAGTAACTATATTTTGCAAAAGAATTGACAGTACTATCAGAGGACATTTCGGATATGAAATTGATGTGATGCTTGATGAATTAGGTGAAGAAACCATAGCGATCGTATGCCCCTCCTTTCCTAAATCAGGACGTGTCACCACAGGTGGCTACCTACTGGTTGACGGTGTTCCATTACAGGAAACAGATGTGGCAAGAGATCCGATCAAACCTCTAACTGAATCGTATGTTCCAAATATCATTCAAACACAAAGCGTATACCCTGTAGAACACATCCCTTTGTCCACAGTTCTGGAAGGAGCAGAACCTATCGCTACCAGGATAAAGGATCTAAGCGAAAAAGGCATCCGGGTCATTTCCATCGATGCGGTTACCGATGAAGAAATCGATGAAATTGCAAGAGCGATGACGTTGATTGAAAACAAGAGGGTCATACCGTGTGACCCTGGGCCACTCACAGCTTCCTATTGCCGTGATTATATCCAGTACCAAGTAAAACCAACCAAGATCCTTGTCACTGTTGGAAGTGCTACTGCGATGACCGGAAGGCAGCTTGAATACCTGTACTCAAAAACTCAAATTACACCTATTTATGTAGACGCAGAAAAACTTGCCACTTTTAATGGAAGATGGGAAGAAGAGATACAGCGTTCCGTTGATAAAGCCTTGAAAATGGTACAGGAAAATGACCTCATTGTAGTCACTACCTACCGTACTGGTGCAAAACGGGTGAACTTGAAAGAAAAAGCCCTGATTGAAAATTCTTCCGAGGATGCTCTAGCCAAACGAATAACCGATGGGCTTGCGAAGATTTCAAGGAAACTGATAGAACGATCACCATACAAAATCGAAGGTTGCTTTTCAAGCGGAGGTGATGTTACAGCTTCTATTTGTGCCATAAGTGGAGCATCCGGTATACATCTTGACGATGAAGTCATTCCGTTAGCAGCTTACGGCCAGTTCATCGGTGGACATTTTGATGGTATTTCCGTGGTTACGAAAGGCGGACTTGTCGGTGACAAGAAAGCCATATACGATTGCGTTCAACTTTTAAAAAACAAGCTTTCCCAATACAGAAAGGAGAAGAATGTATGACAACACATATCGAAAGACCTATCATCGCCATACCTATGGGGGATCCTGCAGGAATAGGACCTGAAATCACTGTTGGTGCATTAAGTAAAAAAAAGATTTATGAACAATCCCGTCCAATTGTAATCGGGCATACTGAAGTATTGGAAAAAGCGGTCGGGATCATGGATGTGAATCTGTCTATCAACAAAGTGGAGTCACCAGAGGAAGGAAAATATGAGTTCGGAACGATCGATGTGATCCATCTTCCGAACTTAAAGATAGATGAATTGAGATTCGGAGAAGTACAAGCTCAATGCGGTCAAGCTGCATTCGAATACATCAAGAAAACGGTTGATCTTGCGAATGCCAGTGACGTCCATGTCATGGCGACGACTCCGATCAATAAAGAATCATTGAAAGCTGCCGAAGTACCGTATATCGGGCATACAGAAATGCTTGCTGCTCTTACAAATACGGATGATCCACTGACGATGTTTGAAGTTCATAATATGAGGATCTTCTTCTTGACACGTCATCTTAGTGTCAAGGATGCCATCGGCCAAATGACAAAGGAACGGGTCCGTGATTATTTGAACCGATGTGATAAAGCACTTCAACGTTTAGGCGTTGAAAAGCGTAAGTTTGCTGTTGCAGGGTTGAATCCACATGCTGGTGAAGGTGGCTTGTTCGGACGCGAAGAAATTGATGAATTGATACCAGGTATTGAACTTGCAAATCAAGATGGTATTGATGCCGTGGGACCGGTTCCTGCAGATTCGGTTTTCCATCATGCATTGAATGGAAAATTCGATGCGGTCCTATCCCTCTATCATGACCAAGGGCATATCGCTGCAAAAATGACTGATTTCGAAAGAACGATATCGATTACGAATGGTCTGCCATTCCTTAGAACATCCGTGGACCATGGAACAGCATTCGATATAGCCGGACAAGGGATTGCTAGTACCGTCAGTATGGAAGAATGCATAAAACTGGCGGCAAAATACGCTTCTAGATTCACACGGGAAAACATCTAACAAAATTAACAACCGATAGGAGGCATTAAAATGGAACCATCTGGAGTACAAATGATTTTAGGCTTAGTTCTAGGTGTATTCTTGCTAATCTTTCTAGTTTTACGTACGAAAATCCATGCCTTTCTTGCATTGATCATTGCCGCATCCATCACTGGAATCGTCGGGGGTATGAAAGCCCCTGACGTGGTCAATGCCATCACCTCAGGGTTTGGAAGTACACTTGGTTCAATCGGGATCGTCATCGGGTTTGGTGTCATGATGGGACGTATACTGGAAGTATCAGGTGCTGCGGAAAGATTGGCCTATAGTTTTATAAAATGGTTAGGAAAGCGAAAGGAAGAATGGGCGATGGCTGTTACAGGGTATGTCGTTTCAATCCCTATCTTCGTCGATTCAGCTTTCGTTATTTTAGCGCCACTAGCGAAAGCGCTATCAAAAAAGACTGGTAAATCTGTTGTCGCGTTAGGAGTCGCGCTTGGTGTCGGTCTAGCCGTGACACACCATGCTGTTCCCCCTACCCCTGGACCGTTGGGCGTTGCAGGAATCTTCGGTGTCGATGTAGGATGGATGATTATCACAGGTTTGATTTTCGCTATTCCGCTGATCATTATTGGCGTCTATTACGCGAAATGGGTCGGTAAAAAGATCTACCAGCTTCCTGATGAAGACGGCCAAGGGTTTGTAAGACCTGAAATGCCGCAAACATTGGAAGAGTATTACGAAATGCAAGAGAATAAAAACCTCCCGTCCTTACTACGTTCATCATTACCGATTTTGGTACCGATCTTTTTGATTTTCTTAAACACGACCATCGCAGCAATCGGGCTCGAAGGTGGTATTTATGACATCATCACTTTCCTTGGAGCTCCTATCATTGCTGTCGGGATTGGACTTATCTTTGCCATCTACGGATTATATAATCATGTGAAACAATCGGCTGCGATCGATCGTATGGAAGAAGGGATAAAGGATGCAGGTATCATCCTGCTTGTGACTGGTGCAGGTGGTGCTTTAGGTAATGTGTTGAGAGAAAGCGGCGCAGGTGATTATATTGCGGAACAGATTGCGCAGACTTCCTTGCCTGCTATCTTGCTTCCATTCATCATCGCCAGTATCGTCCGCTTGATCCAAGGTAGTGGTACAGTCGCAATGATTACAGGTGCATCCATTTCAGCACCAATTCTAGCTGGTCTGGATGTCAATATGGTACTCGCAGCCCAGGCAGCGACACTGGGAGCCATGGTATTCTCTTATTTCAATGACAGCTTATTCTGGGTTGTAAACCGTATGCTAGGGATAAAAAATGTGAAAGAACAGATCCTCACATGGTCTATTCCAACTACAATCGTGTGGGCAGCTTCCCTCGTATTGTTATTGGTCGCAAACCTAATAGTTGGATGAAACATAGGATAAGAGTTTAATAGTCATAAACTATAAAAGGAAAAGGGCTGATCTTGAAAAAGTGTCATCCCTTTTTTTTGTTTTGTACCAGGCACCGTTCCAGGATGCTGATCGGTGCCAGATACAGTTTCAGAACCCTTGGTATTATTGACTTTTTAAGTGGTGCCTGGCACCGGCGTTGGAATCACCAGCGAATCTATAGGTTCAGCTTTGTGCGAACCAGCGGTGTCAATTCATCTTCGTACAAAACCCATAATTGATGCAGGGCTCTTGTACATCCTACATATAAAAGCTTTGCATCCGCATCATTGAATTGATAATGATCAGGGTCTGCATCCAAAACTACTGCGGCATCAAATTCCAAACCTTTTGTCATATAGACAGGCATCACCGAAATTCCGCCTTGGTAATTCGTCTGGTCCGCAGTTATCAATGAAACCTCGAGTCCATGATCCGCCAACCTTCCATGGACTTCCTTACAATCCTTTGCCGTCCTTCCTATCAATGCAATACTGTTTGCATCCGACTTCTGGATTTGTTCTACAATCGATATGAGCTTCTCAGTCCGATCAGTCCTTCCTATCTGGACTTCCCTGACTGGTTCACCGCTTCGGAATACGGGTTTTGCCAATCCGCCGGTTTGTCGCATGTTTTGCAGGATCCGGTTGGCATACTCGATGATCTCTAAGGTAGAACGATAACTTCGTTTCATCTGTACGTATTTGGACTTCCCCTCTCCAAAAACCCCAATGAATTCTTCCCATTTTTCAATCCCTTTGTAGGAGTGGATTCCTTGGGATATATCACCGAGTATCGTGAACGAATCCTCGGTTACATACAAGCTCAGCACATCTATATGAAATGGTGAAAAATCCTGCGCTTCATCTATGACTACATGTTGATAAGTACCCTGCTTATCCATTCCGAAAAGCCTTTGATGAATCCAGATGAGTGCAGGTAAATCTTCTGCGTTTACTTCCTTTTTGTTCATCCGCTTTCTTGTATCGTCTATGACTCCCCGGGGCAAATATCCTTGGATCGGTAATGCAAAACTTTGCAGCCTCGTTTTCTTATATAATTCCTTATAAAAGGTAAAAGCATTGTGATCCGGCCATTCTTTCATGTAAGCCTTCAATTGTTTATCAGCGGTTTTCTTCCGTTCTTTCCGTTCATGGGGAAGCATCTCGCCTACTTGGTTTTGCGCCCATGTCTTCAAACGATTCATTATCCGTTTTCGGCGAACTGAAATCGGGAAGTGTCGCTGTTCATCGTTCCACTTTTTTACGGTAGGAGAAGGTAAAACGGCCCCTTCCCAAAGCTTCAAATCCGTTTCCGGTACCATTGTTTTTTCAAACTGGTCCAACGCGTCCTCTAAAACTTTTTTATAAGCCAATGAGCCTTTCAATCTTCCAGCTTCCCGAATATGTTGATTAATTCCCAGCCCTTTTGAAAAAATGCTTTCCAGTTCACCTGTACGCTCTGAAACAGTGATCCCCTCTTCCAGGATCCCTTGTGCCCATTCATCGAACGTAGTTTGTTGAATCCCGCCTACTCCGAGCTCCGGAAGAACATTTGAGATATAGTCTAAAAACATTCTGTTCGGGGCGAAAATGATCATTTGCGTGGCACTGAGATGATCCCTGTAATGGTATAGCAAATACGCAAGGCGATGAAGGGCAACCGTCGTTTTCCCGGATCCTGCAACCCCTTGGATGATCAGCGGCTGGTTTTTGTCAGCACGAATGATATGGTTCTGTTCAGCTTGAATGGTCGAGACGATGTCACGTAATCGATTGTCTTTCTTATCTCCTAACCGGTAAAGCAAAAATTCATCCGTTCCCCCCGTTTCAGTGCTGCCTTTTACATATGCATCTACAACACGCTGGAGTTTCTGATTACGGATGACTACATTCCGTTTCAAATGGATATCACCATCAACTCTTCCTTCTGGAGCTATATAATAAGTGTCCTCTTCCCCACCACTATATGAATAAAAGAGACTGGCAACTGGTGCGCGCCAATCGATGACCATAAGGTCGTTTGTCGATTCCTCCGTTACGCCGACCTTCCCAATGTAGATCTCCTCAGGTCCAGGCTTTCCCTTTGCATGAAAGTCGAGTCTTCCGAAAAATGGCTCCTCTTTTGCTATCCGCAGATTTTTCCGGGCTTGCTCACGACGATCATCGAGAGCCTGTTCGGTAATATCTTCACCAAAATACCTCGGTATCTTTTCCAGCTTTTTGATCTGACTTTTGACCTCTGCAGCGATTTGTTCGAGTTGCTGCTTCTCAACATCAAAGGCACTTTGAATCTGTTTCTTCACGTTCAGTTACCTCCTTATAGTTATTCGTCTGAAAAGTCAGACGGAAAAATAATTCTACCAGAGTTTGGAACTGGTAACAAGTAAATTTTAAGAATCAAGATGCTATTTATCCCATCGTTGGTTTTTGCAAAATTGCATCCCTTTCTACGGGCGAAAAGGGGAAGCGACGTAGGTCACTGGAAGACTGACGAGGAGGCTGTCGCCGCCGTAGGAAGTTTGAAGTGATCCAAGTGACTGGTCGCTGAGCTTTTCGGCTAAAGTATTTTTCAAACAAAAATAACCATAAAAAATAAAGAATATCTGGACATTGAGGGATCCAAACATTCTTTTTCAAGTACTTTCTATTGAAATAGTTCTTCCTTCATGGCACTGCTGATTTGATCAAGAGCTTCTAATGACGAGACGTCGCCGTCCAATAAGGGGATATAAATCTTCTCCTGCTGACCGAATTTTTTATCGATCAATTTGATATATTCTTTCTCCTGTTTTTTTCGTTTTTGAAGAAAAGAACTGTCTTCCACATCAGGTAAAAGCTTATTGATCACAATCGTATTTACGAGAAGATCATGCTTTCTTAACGTGTTCACGGCCGTTTCCGTTTCGAGGATCGGCAGCCGCTCTGCATTCAGAACAAACACGTATTCAGTCAACTCTTGTTCCAACAAGACTTTACGGACTTCTGCAAACCGCTCTTTTCTTTTATCAAGGATATCATAGATGGGATCCTCGACTGGCTCCCCGTCACCCATCCAGGCCGAATAGTCTTTGTTCAGATTCTCGCGGCGTTTCAGCATTCCATCGATCCACGCCCCCATCAGTTCCGGTAGTGTCAGTAGTCTGATCGTATGGCCGGTCGGGGCTGTATCGAAAACGAGCGTATCGAAATTTTCTTTTTCATCAAGAATAATGGACACAAGTCGATCGAACATTGCAGCCTCATCTGCCCCAGGGGAGCTTCCAGCTAGATCGATCTGCCGATGGACCTCCTCGACCATTTTCGCTTTCACTAGCCCCTTCAGGTTGTCTTTGACACCATCGAGATAGCGTTTTGTCTCTTCGTTAGGATTGATTTCAATCCCAAAAAGGTTCTTCGTCAGACGCTGCGGCTTTCCAGACAACCTCATATGGAAAATGTCCCCGACGTTATGGGCCGGATCGGTCGACACAAGCAACGTCTTCTGACCATTTCTGGCAGAGGTCAAAGCAAATGCAGAGGCAGATGTCGATTTTCCTACACCGCCCTTCCCGCCAAAGAATACGATCTGTTTATTAACTATCTTTTTCACTTGACACACAACCTCTCATCAACAACAACGAATCCCTTCCAACGGTGACTTTTCCATCCCCATCCGCAAATGCCAATCATGGAATTTTTCAAGGATCGATGGATATAGTTCCAGCGTATAATAAGATACCGGATTCGGGATGCCTAGTAATTCGGAAAAACATAAAAGCAAGAACAGATCATCCTCATCACGAAGCTCCCGTTTGATCTCCGTTTTATGGTTATGGCTCAAGATCTCGTCATATAATTCAATCAGTCTTTTAAAAGACCACTTCGCTTCTGTCATCGCTCAACACCCCGCTAGTTCATTTCCTGTTGTATCAACGTTAAAATCTCTTCATTCGTACGGGTTCTGTCATTTAGCCATCTTCCATTCAAAAATACTGCTCCCCGGCGCGCTCTCCAAAAGAGATTTTTCACAACTTCAAGCAATCCTATTTTACCATGCAGGACTTGTCCAAGCATATATGCGGCAATTGAAATCAAATTTCTTGGATCTGCATAGATAAGATCCATTTGGTCTCCATATTCCTTCACAATCTGCTGATATAAAACACCGATATCTTCCATCGCTTTCCTATCATCTGCAAATTGATCATTCATACTGATGAACCCGTCACCAGAGACACCACCGCATCAGCCCCCACCGACTTCGGGAAAGACGCGGATAATCAGGATTTGACCTTTCATGTCGATCACCCTTTGAATATGATTTAAAAACTTGGCTGATGTCACTTCATTATAATCCGAATTCAAAAAGGGAGTAGTTTCCCACCCCCTTTGCCACCTTTTATCAAGCAATTCTATCCATATCTGAAGGATCTTGTTTTTGGCTCAGGACCTTGAAAGCTTCTGCAACAATCCAAAGCGCAAATCCGAGGATCAAAGCTCCAAAGACAAACAGCAAAATGTTCGTATCGGCGGTTCCGGCCCCAGACCAATCAAATATGACCTGTTTCCCCATCGCCCAGACAGTCATGAATAAAACGAACACCATCGGAATAAACGTCGGCATGAAGTTCCGTCCTTGTTTCTTCAACCAAATCGACACAAGCAGCAAAGTGATCCCTGCCAATAGTTGGTTGGATGTACCGAATAAAGGCCATAGCAAGTATCCGCCTGATCCGAACCCGTTTGGTCCCTCCGGCAGAAGCACCAGCATTGCACTAGTACCGACTGCAATCGACGTCGCCACGTGAGCCTTGGTTAGTGCTGGGATTTTATATTCTGTACCAAGCTCTGAAATGATATAGCGCATCAAACGTACGGAAGTATCAAGTGAAGTTGCCGCGAAACTGATTACGATTACAGCAACGATCGTCGAAGCGATGTAAGCAGGAATACCAACACCCGATGCAAGGACTCCGGCTCCGCCGATGAAGTTTCCAAGTCCCCCCGCACTTGCAGCTGCAAAGCTGTTATATGCTGCAGAAAAATCAGCACCAGTCGCAAAGAATGTCGTCACAGCGATGATTGCAAGTAAGGCAAGCATTCCTTCCCCGACCGCACCAAGATAACCGACAAATTTAGCGTCCGTTTCTTTATCAAGTTGTTTAGAAGATGTTCCAGAAGCGACGAGTCCATGGAATCCAGAAATCGCTCCGCAGGCAATTGTGATGAAGAGAAGCGGCCACATGGATATATCCGCGCCTGAATTCACTGCTGGTGCAGTAATGGTAGGGTTAGTGAAAAGGACCCCTAGATAAAGAATCACCAGACCAAGGACAAGTTGATGTGAGTTGATATAATCCCTTGGCTGCAATAGCTTCCAAACAGGTAAAGTTGAAGCGAAATATACATAGACCATCAACACGATAATCCAGACGAAGAACGCCATAGAGACACCGTTCAACCCGAACATCACCGTAGTTTCTTCTCCACCGAACCATTTAACAAGATCGATTTGGAGGAATTCAAATCTAGATGCAAGAACAGCAGCACCATACATGAATGCAAGTGCGACTATGGATGGAAGCAGCATGCTCCGGCTTTTTTTATAAACTGCGTATCCGATCCAAATCGCTAACGGGATCTGGATAAAGATCGATAGTACTGAAGCAGGGAAGTTAACGAACAGGTTGGCGATTACCCAAGCAAACACTGCGTTAACCATTAATACAAGAATCAAGATAATAAATAAGAACAAGATTTTCGCGCGATGACCGATCAATTTATTGGCAATCGTGCCAACAGATTGGCCTTTGTTACGTACAGATAAAACAAGTGCTCCGAAATCATGGACACCAGCAGCGAATACGGTACCTAAAAGGACCCATATGACCGCCGGAACCCATCCCCAATAAACTGCGATTGCTGGTCCGACGATCGGCGCCGCTCCAGCTACAGAACTGTAATGATGCCCCCACAGTACGAATCGATTCGTAGGAACAAAGTCGATCCCATCCTTATATTTATGTGCTGGCGTCGTAAAATTGGAATCAATTTTATATATCTTTTCAGCTATGAATTTTGCATAATAGCGATAACCTAGTAAAAAGATACTAATCCCAACTACTGCCAAAAGTAAACTACTCATTACCTACCCCTCCCTTGTCTCATTACTCTAATGGTAGGCAAAGTTGTAATCGCTGTCAACATAATTAGAGAAAATTCAGAATGTTGGTATTTATAGTAGAACAACGTCAGGACTATTTCTGGCGTTTTTTGCTGTTTTTATTCCTTTTTTACTACTTTTTGATCTATCAGCTTCTTCAACTATAAGAAAGTTCGCTATTCAGTTCTTTTTTTGTCATTTTCAGTCCGTTGATAAATGTCACATTGTGTCGTTCGACCATTAGAAAAGACCGGGAATAAGTCCCGGTCTTCCAAAGTGTGATTCTTATGGTAATGTAACTGTCTTTGTTTCTGTTTCAGTTGTAGCTTCTGTTTCAAGATCTGCTTCTACATCAGTATCTTCAACCGTTTCTTCGTCAGTATCTTCAGTTGTTTCTTCTTCAGTTTCAGTAGTCGTGTCTTCTGTTGTCGATGCAAGAACAGCAGAATTTTCTGCAGCATGTTCTTTTGCAGTTTCGCTAGCGTTTACATGTCCTTGTGCATTTGCTTTGTTTTCTGCAGAAACTGCAGCTTCGTCCTCAGTAGTTTCTTCTTCAACATCAACTTCTACGTCTGTTTCAACATCTTCTTCTTTCATGTCTGTATCTGTTTCGACTTCATTATCAACGTCTGAATCTTCGTCTGCTTCAGTATCCTCGTCTGCGACTTCATCTTCTTCCGTTTTAGCTTCTACATCCGTTTCCACAGTTGTTTCTTCTTTTGGTTTTTCGTCTTCTTCTGTTTCTGGTTCAACAGAAAGATTGACTGCAGCGTGAGCTGGTGCATTTTCTTTTGCAATGTCGCTTGCATGATAAGCACTAGACTTCATCTTATTTTCTATAGAAGGGTTTGTCTTCTCTTCTTTTGGTTCTTCATTTTCTTCATCTGCTTCTACATCTTCTTCCACTTCAGTTTCAGTAGTTTCTTCAGTAGTTGCATCTTCAGTTGTTACATCCGTTTCGGTCGTTTCTTCTGCTGCTGCTTTTTTAGGTTCTGAATCCGTTTCTGCATCTGTTTCGGAACCTGCTTGTACAGCAGATTGTGGGGCTGCTTTTTCTTTTGCTTGATCACTTGCATGGACGTGTCCTTGAGATTTAGCTTTGTTCTCTGCTAATGGGTTGTTCTTAGCTTTTGATTTTGTTTCAACTTTTACTTCATCATCTTGGGCTTGAACTTTGACCTCAGCCTTTTTCCCATTGCCAGCTGCTTCAACAGAATCGACACCTACAAATGCACCAAATGAAAGTGCCCCTGCCAACACCAAAGACTTGACTACCATTTTACCGTTTACTCGTACCATTAGAAATCTCTCCTTCTTCTCATTCATTATTTTTTCATTCATTAAGCACTATGAGAAAGAAGGTTTGATTTCGGCGGTGGTGAAGGCGGTGCATTGATCCACTGATTGTGTTCCCTGCGATGTTCAACTAAGAAACCACGATCGAGTGTGACCAATGGACCGATCCCTGTAAAAGATAAAACATACAAAAGAGAGCCATTTCCAGATGTATTGGAAGATCCATCATTGTGTTTATTTGGTTTAGATAGCTGATTTCCTGTTTGTGAAGGAATCACAAATGGGGTATCAGCCGGACTTTCATCATAAGGTAATGGCTGCTGATTGTTTCTGGATGATTGTGTATTGTCAGTTGTTTTTGGTTTTGTGTGTTCAATTGGATTCATTTTTGAATCGTTTTTCTGATTCAGATTCTTTTTTGCTGTTTTTTGTTCATCTGTCTCCATTTGAGGTTCAAACGAAGAAGATTCATCTTTTAAAGGGTTTTCGTTTTTACCACGGTCATTATGTACTGAGGTTCCGGTTTTTTCAGTGTCCTGGTCAGGTTTATTCGTTTCCTTTCTTAATTCGGAAACACCTTTCCCATTCACTGCTTTGTCTTTTGCATCAATATTTGCATGCGCCGGCTTTCCTTTGTCTCCAGATTTATCAACTTTAACATCAGCTTTTGCTTGTGCAGGTAACTCACGATTTGAATCTGGATCGGAGCTTCCATTTTGTTGATCTCTTTTGCTGTTTATTGCAGCGTTTTCATTTTGGTGTTCTTCAGCTTGACTATCTGCTTCAGCTGGAGGTTCAGGTATTTCATGTAATTTGCCATTACCGTTTGCAAGTACTTCCGATGGAACCAACAGACATGCTCCCGCAATAAGCCCTTTTACAATCAGGGTTTGGATTCGCACGTACTTCACCCCCTTTCAAGTCCCAATATTTATAATCTTCTATTGATTTTAGCAAATTATGTCGGGTACTGGCGGCAAAGCGAGACAAATAGCCAAATAGGCCTATGAATTCCCTGAATCTGTATGATAAGAAAAGCGTAAACGCCCTGATCAGCCACGAAGGTCACTGGAAGTCCGCCGAGAAGGCTCGCACCAAACAAAGTTCGGTTCTGCGTGGGTAAATCCTTCAACCTAAATCAATGTGTCGACCGCTACAGGAGGACAGAAGTGATCCAAGTGGTTAGGCGTTGGAGTTAGACATTACTTCATCGAAACAAAATTTTTATACTTTCTTATCTTTTATGTTATACTTCATTTTATTTTTGCGAAATTTACTCCCTTTTCGCGGACGACCCACAAGTCTCCTCACTTGCACAGGATGTGCTGGCTTCGACGTTCACCACAGGACGTGGTGGCTGTTAGTCGAAAATCCTTAAATGTAGGTCGTGGGGTCTTGCCTGACTCGCTTTTCCCGCAAGATTGTCGCGAATTTCGCTTTTAGCATTTTTCTATTAGAAATCAACATTAAAATTTAACAAAGCCTTTAGCGCAGGCTGGGCCTTAGTTGCGCTGATATTAAAGAAAGTATTTTATACTTTCTTTAAATGAGAAAAAAAGGCTGAACAAGTCAGCCATTTCCTTCCTATTTGTTATTCAGAATCTTTTCGATCGTATAGGTGCCATTATATTGTTCAATTGTATTCAGCCATCCAATGACATCAACCGTATAAGTGCCTTCGGTAACCTCAGGAATGGTGATTTCTTCTGTCGTAGTGACTGCATTACCAGAGGAGCCAGCAAGGTCCCCAGCCGGATCACGAACTTCCAAATCAAGATCATTTGTTGGAGATGTCCAATCGATCCGTACTTTCAGGCTGACTGCTTCTTTATCAAGGGAAATATCATAGTAGTCATGCGAGGCAGCCCCAGCTTCTGATGCACCTGTCCCAAGAGTTCCCTCCCATGTTTCTTCAACAAAGTAAGTTTCATAGGTTTTGCCTGTTTTCTTATCTCTATATTTACCGATATTCGGGTTGGTTTTTTCGGCTGATTTTACAGCTTCGTATGCATTCACATATCCTGAACCTACTTCATGATATTGATACCCTTCCATCGGTTCAGCTGTTCTTTGTAAAATATCCAATACAATATCCGGATGTAAACCAGGTTGCGCTTCTCTCATCAAGGCGACAATCCCTGAGATATGAGGGGTTGCCATACTCGTACCACTAGCTGTCGTATAATATGGAAGATGTTGAGGCTCGATATAATTCGCATCTTTTACAGAACCTAATGAATTCATGACCAAACCTGTGGATGATTTCGCTGCGACGATATCCACCCCTGGGGCAGTGATGTCCGGGTGCAGGATTTCATCACCTGGTACACCGCGTGAAGAAAAGTCAGCCAGTTGCTTATCCTTTGTTCCAGCAGCAACTGATATGACCCATGGTGCAGCTGAATATGGGTTCAAAGTGTCATCATCCGGTCCTTCGTTTCCAGCCGCAAAGGCGACGATCATCCCTGCATCATGTGCCTTTTTACTTGCGACATTCACCGGATTGTTAGGGGAATACTCACCAGTCGTCCCCCAGCTGTTACTGATGACATCGATACTGTACTTTTCTTGGTTTTCCAGGACATAATCAAAGGCTTCCAATGACCATAGGATATTGATCCCTTCTCCAGTCCCAAGCCCTACCAATTTAGCATCTGGAGCGATCCCTTTATATAATCCATCACTTGATGTCCCAGATCCTGCAATAGTACCCGCCACATGCGTCCCGTGACCGGAAGACGTATCTGTATTTGCCACATCCTCTAAATAAAGGGCTTCATCTGTGAATAGATTACCTAAAAGAAATTTGACATTTTGGACTACCTTATCACCAAGAGGAAGATCTGGATGAGTCGCATCGATCCCGCTGTCTATTACAGCTACTGTCGTTCCTTCGCCAGTATAGCCAAGGTCATTCCAGACTCGTTCTGCACCGACAAGTTCACGGCTGTCACGAAGGAAATATTCTAAATCCTTATTATAGTAGACAGAAAGTGCATCCAGGTCTGATTCCAACAATTTCTGTACTTCAGAATTCGTCCCTTTTACAGCGATCATCGGGAGATTTTTATACGTTTTTGTCTGCAGACCAAGGGCTTTCACGCTCTCTACCTGTGTATTCGTCGGCATGTTCTCGAAAGTGATGACGGCTTCAACAATGGTTGATTCACTTGTTGACGTCAATACCTCCTGGAGCGTTGCATCCACTTCAACTGTATTAGCACGAACCTGATCCGCAGCCCCCGGTAATGAATACGCTAGAACAAGGACCAAAGTAAGAATCCATAAGCTGACTTTTTTCATATCATTCCTCCTGATTTTTTAATATTTTCATAATTTCATATTTTCATTTTCCGAGAAATTACAAATAGTTGCAATTCACCGTATGTCTTAAATCAGACTGTTCTTATGGTTTATTTATGCTGTAGTCAATTCGTTATATAGGAGGAATGAACTTAGTAAATTAGTCATGGTTACCGTATAAAAAAAGAGAGGCAACTTTATAAAGCGCTTCTCTTTTTTCAGGTATTGTTTATTTTTCGACAGCTTTTACTGCTTCATAAGCATTTACATAACCTGCTCCTACTTCATGAAGTTCGTATCCAACCATTGGATCAACTGTATTGATAAGAGCATCGAATACGCCATCTGGAGTTAAGCCAGGGTCAGCTTCCAACATCAACGCTGCCACTCCGGATATATGAGGTGTCGCCATGCTTGTCCCGCTTGCAGTCGTGTAATATGGAAGGTGAGCCGCATCGATGTAAGTGATATCGGTCGTTGTTCCAAGAATATTCATCACTAATCCAGTCGATGATTTTGCTGCTACAATATCAACACCAGGTGCTGTGATGTCAGGGTGTATGAGTTCATCCCCAGGGATTCCTCTTGATGAAAAGTCTGCTAGTTCTTTGTCCTTCGTTCCAGCAGCTACTGAGATCACCCTGGGCTGCTGAGTATGGATTCAATGTATCATTGTCCGGACCTTCGTTTCCAGCTGCAAAAGCTACAATCATCCCTGCATCATATGCTTTCTTGCTCGCAACATTGATCGGGTCATTTGGAGAATAATCTCCTGTCGTTCCCCAACTGTTACTGATTATGTCGATACCGTATTCATCCTGATTTTCCAATACGTAATCAAAGGCTTCAAGTGCCCAGAGCACACTGATCGTTTCGCCTGTTCCAAGGCCCACAAGCTTTGCACCTGGTGCTACACCCTTGTAAAGCCCGTCGCTGGCAGTACCAAGACCGGCAATGGTTCCTGCAACATGAGGACCATGACCGGAAGATGTATCCGTATTCGCTACATTCTCCAAGTACAGCGATTCTGAACCGTCTGAGAACAAGCTATCCCCAACTAGAAATTTTACATTTTGGACGACCTTATCACCGAGAGGAAGATCAGGATGTGTCGCATCTATGCCACTATCAATGACAGCAACTGTTGTGCCTTCTCCAGTGTACCCGAGATCGTTCCATACATTTTCAGCACCGATCAATTGGCGGCTGTCACGAAGTTTATATTCTAACTTTTTATTATAAAAGATTGACACGGCATCAATTGCTGATGAAAGCAATGATTCTACTTCTAATTTCGTTCCTTGAATTGCAACCATAGTCAGATTCTTATACGTTTTCGTCAGTAATCCGAAGCCTTGCAGTTCCTCAACTTGTGTCTCTGTCGGCATAGAGTCATACGTGACGACAGCTTCTACGATGAATTGATCACCAGCTGTACTGATCACATCGGAAAGAGCTTTATCGATTTCAACGGATGACGCTTGTGCTTGATGATTGGATTGATCCGCAAAAAATAATCCGATGATCAAGGCTGTACTTAAAATAATCGAACTGATTCTCTTCATTCATGTAGCCTCCCCGAAAAATAATGATCTGACTTTTCTTACAAATACAATTTTCGAGGTTTTTTATATTGAAGACAATCAAGCAATAGATGGAAATGTTATTTAGGCACAATTCACATAATCATAGTACTAATGTTTTAACCCATACCCTAATATCACTAGCTTGTACCGGGTACATTTTGAGAAGTCAACTGGGGCAAGGGTTTTACTTCGGTGCCAGGCACCGCAGAAAATGAAAACTCTCCATGTGTTCATTAAATTTTTGAAGACATCTGAACCCCTATTCGGCAAAAAGACAGCCGATCTCGAATGTTTTTCGACAAATAAGAGCTCTGGTGTCCTCTATTTTTATAAAGCCTGGGGTTATTGAGCCAATAAGGTCTCATATGTCCTCTAAATATTATTGTGGAAACTTTTTAATCCCACATCTGCCTATTCAATATCCTTGTATCTATTTCAGTCGATCAACCCTTTTTGTTTCAGGAAATCAATCGCGACTTGTTTTGGATCTTCGTTGTCGATGTCGACTTTTGCATTCATTTCAGCCATTTCCTCAGATGAAATTTGACCTTCTAATTTTTTCATCACTTTTTCGACTTCAGGGAATTTATCCAATGCTTCTTGACGGATCAACGGTGCAGCATAATATGGTGGGAAGAAGTTCTTGTCGTCCTCCAGGACCTTCAAATTGAACCGCTCTATGCGGCCATCTGTTGTGAAAGCAGTAATGAGATCGACCTCCCCATCCTTGACTGCGTTATACATCAAGTTCGGATCCAGGCTTTCTTTACTTTTGAAGTTGAGATCGTACTTTTTGACATACGGATCGAATCCATCTGGTCTCTCATAAAATTCTGGCGGAGCTGCGAAGATAAGATCATCCGATTTACGCGCTAATTCAGAGGTCGTTTTGACACCTAACTGGTTATACGTTTCCTCTGTCATTGCCAACCCATAATTGTTTTCGAATCCAAGCGGGGGCAACCAGACGATATCCTTTTCTTTCTTATATCCTTTTTTCGTTGCTTTATATATTTCCTCAGCTGATTGGTCAGGATTATACTCCTCCTTCAAAACCGCTAGATAGCCTGTACCTGAATATTCAACATACATGTCAATATCGCCGCTTTCCATCGCTTTTGTCAGAACATCGACCTCCCCAAGACCTTCTTTCACTTGTACATCATAATCGGTGCTCGCTTTGATATATTCAGCTAAAAGATGCGGCAGGATATATTGCTCAGTCCATTTTTTCCCTGAGATGACGAGTGTGTCACCCCCAGCTCCTCCACCACCGCAACCGGCAACAATCAACATCAATAGTAAAATAGGCAACAACGTCTTTTTCAAAATGATATCCTCCTAGTCTTGTTTTTTGAGTCCTTTTGGCGTAACGATCCGTTCAATACCTTTCAAAATCGAGTCAAAAAAGATTGCAAGTAATGCAGCGGGGACCGCGCCCGCTAAAACCAACTCATTATTCATTGTGCTTAATCCCCTGTAAATGATATCGCCGAGACCTCCTGCTCCAATGAAGGTCGCTAATGTGGCAACCCCGATTGTCAGAACCGTTGCTGTCCTTATACCCGCCATGATAACAGGCAGGGCCAAGGGAAGTTCGATTTTCCATAGGATTTGCCCCGATGTCATCCCCATACCTTTACCAGCCTGGATCAATGAATCATCTACACCCACGATTCCTGTGTATGTATTCCTTAAAATCGGTAAAAGGGCATAAATCATCAATGCGATGATCGCCGGTGTGCTGCCGATCCCGAAAACCGGCAGCAGGAATCCGAACAAAGCTAAACTCGGTATCGTCTGAAAAACAGCGGTGATACCGATAACGAATTCAGCTATTTTTTTCAGACGGGAGATGATGATTCCTAAAGGTACTGAAATCAAGATGCCGATCAGGATCGAAACGAATGAAAGATACAAATGCTCCTGGAGTGCGGTGAGAATCGTCGGCCATCTATTTATGAATGTGTCCAAAAAGCTGTTCCAATCCAATGATATACCTCATTTCTATACGGTTTGTTTCATGCCAGCAAGACCTCTCATCATGCTTGATCTCGTAATCAAGCCGACCAGTCTGCCCCCATCTAAAACAGGTATTGTGACAACTTGGTGCTTTGCAAAGATTTCTGCAATGTCAGTATAGTTTGTTTCGACCTGTACAGAATGGGCAACGGGAGACATGATATCTTCAACCTTTTTCGATTCATCTCTATAATGAGCTTCTAATATAGGAAGCTCCAAAATCCCTTGAAATTCTCCCTTCGTATTCGTCACCATCAAACTATCGACTGAATAGGTTTTCATGATTTGTAACGCTTCTGCAAGTCCACGATTCGGTTTTACGGTTGCCACTTTGGAGAGCATCAAGGATTTTGCTGTCTTCCCTCCAAGTTCCTTGTTCATCCGCTCTTCTCCGATGAAATCTTCAACGAATTGATTCGCAGGATGTCTCAGGATCTGATCCGGTTTTGCCAATTGTATGATTTCACCATTATCCATGATCGCGATCCTGTCAGCGATTTTAAGGGCTTCGTCCATATCATGGGTTACGAAGACGATCGTCTTCTGGATGTTATCCTGCAAGGCGACGAGTTCATCCTGTAACTGTTCACGACTGATCGGATCCAATGCACTGAAGGGCTCATCCATCAGAACGACAGGCGGCTCTGCCGCTAAAGCTCTTATAACACCTATCCGCTGTTGTTGACCACCGCTCAGCTCAGATGGATACCTCTTCTTGAAAACCTTCGGATCCAGTCCGACAAGGTCTAGCAATCCATCGACTCTACGTATGTATTTATCTTTAGGCCAACCTTTCATCTTCGGTACCAGCGCTACATTCTCTTCAATGGTCATATGAGGAAAGAGGCCGATCTGCTGGATCACATAACCGATATTCCTCCTAAGCTGGACAGGATTCTGGTTTTTGATATTCTCCCCATCCACTAAAATTTGGCCACTGCTTGGTTCTAATAATCGGTTGATCATTTTCATCGTGGTCGTTTTTCCGCACCCACTAGGGCCGATCACAGTCACCAACTCTCCCTTGTTGACATGAAGATTGATATTCTTCAATGCTTGAAAACCGTCCGGGAAAGTTTTACTGACCTGTTTAAACTCTATCATTCAAGTTCCCCCTTTTGACTATCCTTTTAGATTACCCTTTGTCCCTATTGATAAACGCCAAAACAATATTAATTCAAAAATTTCAATCGCCAGTTCCCACTAATGTTTATAAATGGAATTTGGCGGGTACTTTCAAATCAATACTATTACTACAAAAGAAAGGTCGTGTCCAAGTTGTCTCGATTCCAAAATAAAAAAGCAGCAAGACAAGAGAAGAATCAAAAAGGCTATGTAAAAGTATTTCTTGCGACCTTCCTCGTCTTTTTACTAATAATAGTCGCTGGCGGAGTAACAGGACTGGCATTCATACAAGATGCACCGAATCTGACGGAAAAGGAATTCAAATATGCGAATTCTTCGATCATTTACGATATGAACGGAGGTAAGATCACTGAGCTTGCCAGTAGTGAACACCGTATCCCCGTCGATATCGAAAATGTACCTGAGCATGTAAAACAAGCTTTCATCGCAATAGAAGATGCACGTTTCAGCGAGCACTTCGGATTGGATATCAAGAGAATCGGAGGGGCAGCTCTCGCCAATATTAAAGATGGATGGGGATCAGAAGGCGGAAGTACAATCACCCAGCAGGTCGTAAAGAATACATATCTATCCCCTGAAAAAACGTTGAAACGGAAGATACAAGAAGCATACCTTTCTGTAAAAATGGAACGGAAGTACTCTAAAGATCAAATATTGGAAATGTATCTAAATAGAATCTACTTCGGTAACGGTGCATATGGGCTTGGAGCGGCTGCAGATGTTTATTTCGGTAAAAGTGTTGAAGAGTTGACCGTCGCTGAAGCTGCACTTCTTGCCGGTTTACCACAACGGCCGAATGGTTATGATCCGATCAAAAATCCTGAAAATGCAATAGAAAGAAGAAGCATTGTACTTTCCTCAATGGAAAAACAGGGATTTATTACAGAAAAAGAGAAAAAGAAGGCCAATGCAACAGAATTAGAGGAAATCCTATATAAAGAGCCTGAAAACAAAGGGTATGAAGCATTCGTCGACCATGTCATCGAAGAATTGCTTGAAAAAGGATACAATGAAACTGAACTTTATACAGGCGGCTTGAAAATTTATACTACCCTGGATCCTGAGGCTCAATCTTATACTGAAAAAATGATGTCAGGAAATAATGTGATTCCTTACCCTAATGACGATTTCAAAGCCGGAATCGTATTATTAGATACAAAAACAGGTGCAATTCGTGCAATCGGAGGGAACCGGAATCCTGACGAAACAGATATCCAGCGAGGCTACAACTATGCAACTGATATCAAACGGCAACCTGGTTCCACGATCAAACCGATCTTAGACTATGGAACTGCCATCGAATATGAAAAATGGTCAACCTACCATCAGATTGAAGATGAAGAACTTGAAATCGATGGCAAGGAATTCAAAAACTATGATGATGAGTTCCATGGAATGTTATCTATGAGAGAGGCACTTGTAAAATCGTACAATATTCCTGCAATCAAAGCATTCATGGAGGTTGGCGGCGATCGTGCCAAAAAGTTTGCTGAAAATGTAGGCATTTCACTAGAACACGCCTATCCATCCTATGCAATCGGCGGATTTGGCGACGACGATGGGGTTTCCCCTTTACAGATGGCTGGTGCCTATGCAGCTTTCGGAAATCAAGGAATGTACAACAAACCTTATACCGTAACGAAAATCGAATACCCGACAGGTGAAACGAAAAAGTTCGAAACCAAGGCACAGAAAGCGATGAATCAGTACACGGCCTATATGGTGACGGATATGTTAAAAGATGTTGTCCGGGAAGGAACTGGGACACTCGCTAATATCGAATGGTTGCCGCTTGCAGGCAAAACAGGCACCACAAACCCTCCAGAGGGTATTGAAGATGGCTCTACAGATTCCTGGTTTGTCGGTTATACGACGGAGTACACCGCTGCCGTCTGGACTGGATATGGAACAACATCCGCAGAACAGTATGTAACGCAGGAAGATTCGGCTATTGCTAAACTACTTTTCAAGGAAGTCATGTCACATGTTTCAAAAGATATTAAAACTAAGGATTTCGTCAAACCGTCCACCGTGGAGGAAGTGAAGATCGATGAACGGAACGGTAAAAGGGCATCAAGCCATACACCTTCTTCAAGTATCATTACAGAGCTGTTTGTAAAAGGAACAGACCTGCCAAGTGAATATAAACCGCCGAAGAAAGAGGATGGCGATAAAGAAAAAGAGAACAAAAGAGAAGAAAATGATGATGAATCAGATCAAAGAGAACAAGATGACTCCAGTGAAGATGACGGGTCTAGTGACGATAATGGATCCGGGGATGATGACGGATCCGGCGGTGATGATGGCTCCGGCGATGATGACGAATCGGGCGGTGACGATGGGTCCAGGGATGATGACGGATCTGGCGATGACGATGGGTCCGGGGATGATGATGGATCTGGCGATGACGATGGGTCCGGGGATGATGATGGATCCGGCGATGACGATGGGTCCGGGGATGATGATGGATCCAGCGGTGACGATGGGTCCGGGGATGATGATGGATCCGGCGATGACAATGGATCCGGCGATGATGACGGTGGATCAGGTGATGATGATGGATCCGGCGATGACAATGGATCAGGCGATGATGACGGTGGGTCCGGAGATGATGAAGGATCCGGCGGTGACGATGGATCAGGCGATGATGACGGTGGATCAGGTGATGATGGCTCCACAGGAGGTAGTGGATCCGATGACAGCAATTCTGAAAATGGCTCTGCTACCAGCCGTTCTAGTGATCACTCAGACCAAAAATCAGAGGAAGATCCGATCAAGATTAAAGTCAGAAGAGGTTGACTCAGCATGAGCCAACCTCTTCTTCTATTATTCCTTCGGGCTAACATTACCATTTTGGTCGATTTGGACATTATAGGAGAGACGATTGAGCTTATCGATAATAGCCTGATTAAACCCCTCTTCCATTAATGTGGGCTGATAATTGGTGATTTTAGCTGGAATGATCTGTGACTTTACCTTTTCCTTGCTAATAGATAGATTCACAATCATACTTTCTTGGCCTTTAGGATTATTTGATTGTGTGAATACGAAGTTTCCTAAACTGTAATAGATGGGAGCCCCTTTATAATATTCGATTCCCATCAATGAGTGGCTATGACTTCCCATGACGGCCTCAACACCTGCATCGATGAACTTTCGCGCCATCTCTCTTGCATAATCCTCTGGGTAATCTTCCCTTTCTTTATTCCAATGGATGAAAACAATCGTATAATCTGATTGGGCTACAGCTTTCTCCACATATTTCATCATCGGCTCATATGTATAGGCAGATGCAATTCCAGGACTTTCTGATCTAGCTGCCCACTCGGCATAGGGCAATACCCTGCTTAAGCCAAGTATTGCAATTTTCTTTCCATTCACTGTCTTATAATAAGCAGTAAAAGCTTCTTCCTCGTTCTTCCCGGCACCGCTGTATCCTATTCCATAGTTCTTCAAATGAGTCATCGTATCAAATAATGCCCCAATTCCATAATCAAGGGTATGATTGTTTGCGATGCTTACCATGTCATAACCTGCATTGACAAGGCCTTGAAGTGTCTCCGGCTTAGAACGGAAAGCAAATTGTTTCTCCTCGGGAGTACCACGGGTAGATACAGACGTTTCAAGGTTCCCGACGGTAACATCAGATTTTTGAAGGATATGCTTCGTATGTTGGTATGGATAATCGACGCCATTTTGATCGATTGCTGCACCGACCCAACTGTCTAATAGGATATCCCCTGTAAAAGAAATTGTAATAGGATCTACTATCTCATCTTTTGTTTTAGGCTTTTCCTGAATTTTAGTAGTAAATTGATTGCCAGATTCGTTTTTGTTAGATGATCGAGCATTCATTTCGCCTTCGACCGTCTGATTAGATGGAAGAGAACAGCCTGCGAGCAAAAGGACTAAAGGAGCGAATAAACCAAGAAATACTTTCATCAATCATTACCTTCCCTAACAAAATAAAACCATAAGAATACTATATTACCTGATATTGGATAAATAAAGACTTGACTTTATTGTGGTTTTATTATATTAGGAAAGTATTTATCGACAACAAAGAAAACTTGGCAAAGCCACGCCCTGGCAAAGGCTGAGCCTTAGCTGCACTTATACTTAGTTCGTAAACTTTTCTACTACGCCGGTTAGCTACATCGCTGAAAAGTTATACTTTCTTAACGTATAAAAAAACGAGCTTGCAACAGCCCGTCATTCCTCCTCTTCATTTGTGGCAACAGGGAGTCTCACAATTACAGATGTACCTTTATCCCGTGTGCTAGAATAATAAATAGATCCCTTCATATTTTTGATCAGCCGAAATGTGATCATCGTCCCCAGACCCGTGCCTTTTGTTTTTGTAGTATAGAATGGTAGCCCTATCTTTTGAACTTCTTCCTTTGTCATTCCTTTTCCCGTATCTTCAATGACGAGATCTACGGCATCACCCGCGTTCAGTTCATCCCTTATATAAATGATTCCGTTACCCTCGATCGCTTCTATCCCGTTTTTTATCAGGTTAATCAAACACTGTTTCAACTGGTGCTCATCTACTTTTACTAAATGAGATTTGGAGAGTTCTGGTTTTATGACCACGCTATTAAAGACTGCAAGTGGGGATAATAAATGTGTGATATCTTCCACTATTTCATTCAAGTCGACAGTCTGCAACTTCATTTCACTGGGTTTTACTAAAGAAAGGTAATCAGAGATGATCTTATTGCTTCGATCCAGTTCATCAATGATCAAGGGTGCATGTTGTTTCAATTGAGCGTCTTTCGTATGGCGGGATAGAAACTGGATCATACCCCTGACAGTCGTAAGAGGATTCCTGATTTCATGTGCAATAGAAGCGGCCATCTGTCCCAATACAGAAAGCTTCCCCAAATAGATCGTCTCTTCCAACTGTAAATTTATTCTTATCAACCGGTCGATTAAAAGGATCAACAGAAAGTAAAGCGTATAGAAAGAGAAGAAATAGATGAAATAAAATCGAACAGGTAAAAAGTCTACATGGATATAAAGAATGAGTATGTAAAGAAGAAAAAATAAAAATCCAGCGACCAACCCTGGCTTCCATTTCTTAAGAGCTTCATTGAACATACGTGAATATGCGAAACCGATCACCAAAGCGACCACTGTAATCAGAACGCCAACCCATGCATATTCACCACCAATACTTAATCGAGTGAATATGATCACTAAACTGCACATTGTACCTGGAATCAACCCCGCATAAAGTGTGGCAACGATCAAGGGAACTGTCCGTAGATCGAATACGGTTGTTCTGAAGCCATCGATCGGGTAATACATGCAACCAATTGCAGCTAAGGAGCTGATCACCCCAAAAAACAACTTTTGCTTCAGTGAGATGCCACTTTTTGCATTGAAAGGATATATCAGATTTGCAATGAAGGTTAATGAAACGATTATTGAAATATTTACAAAGATCGGTTTAATTATTTCAGCCATCTAGTTTACCTCTATTTAAGTCGTTTCATCGTGCTTCTTGCCATTATAGCAGACAACTTTTACTTCTTAAAGGAAACTTTGGAATCCCTCATTTGTTCTTATCAAATAAAAAGGGTTGTCTCAAATCACTCGTATCAAACGCCACCAACACAACATTTTGCATCTAAACCGCCTTTTCTTAAAATATTGTGAGAAACATCAGAGCCAGACACTTATTGGACAGCCCACTTTTTACCTACTCTACCATTTTAGGTTAATGACTTGATTACATGATCAGCTGCATTTTCTCCAGCCACCACACAATCAGGCAGTCCGATACCGTCAAGGGATGCTCCAATCAGCTGTATGCCTGGATAATGTGTTTCCAATCTTTCATGCAAGCGCTTTTTCCTTTCCAGGTGTCCTACATGATACTGCGGCATCGCTTTCTTCCACCGCGTGATGTAGAAAAATTCAGGTGTTGCATCGATATTCATGATTTTATACAGATCCGATAAAACGTTGGACAGGATGGTCTCATCTGATTCTTCCACAATTTCCTGATCATGCTCCCTGCCGACATAACACCGTAACAGGACATGGCCTTCAGGTGTAGTATGCGGCCATTTCTGATTGGTCCAAGTACATGCAGTGATTGTAAAAGGGGATTTCTTAGAGACGACAAAGCCTGTTCCATTGATTGATTGGGGAATTGCTGGCTCCGGAAAAGCCATAGCGATCGTAGCAACGGAAGTAGCAGGGACTTCACCAATCAATCCTTTGATCTCCTGGTCAAAAAAGGCAGCCGCTTTCCTCCCCGGTACTGTAACGATGACTTCATCTGCCTCTACACTTGTACCATCAGATAATTGCAATGTGTACCTGCTATTTGATCGGCGCAATTGTTCGACTGCTGTTTCCATTTTCCATTCGATTTTTCCATTCAAGGAGTCTTCCAATGCCTCCACCAACGAAGACAATCCTTTTTTCAACGTTAAAAAGGCACCCTTGGAGGATTTATCACGCTTCTTCGCCTTTGTTTGCTTCATTCCTAAGATCAAACTGCGGTATCTAGATTCAATGTCCTGAAACTGCGGGAACGTCGATTCCAAACTGATTTTATCAATATTTCCCGCATAAACTCCGGACAGTAACGGTTCAATCAAGTTGTCGACTACTTCATCACCAAGCCTTCTCTTGAAAAAACCGCCGACAGACTGGTCCCCTTGAAACTGGGTTTTCGGTAAAACGAGATCAAGACCTGCCCGTGCTTTTCCTTTCAAAGAGAATAATCCGCTTGATAAAAATGGACTGATTTCAGTCGGAACTCCCATTACTGCCCCTTCTGGCATCGGGTATAGCTTCGTGCCATGAAGGATGAAGGCCTGTCCTGCATGGTTGTTCACAAGATCATGATCGATTCCGAGCTTCTCAATGAGGTTCGTCATCGCTTTCTTGCGGCCTAAATAGGAATCGGGGCCACGTTCAATCACAAAGTCATTATGATACTCCGTTTGGATTTTCCCGCCTAAGCGGCTTTCAGCTTCAATAAGTGTTACCTTAATTGGGAGTTGCTTGTCATCTATTTGGTTTTGCAAAGAAAAAGCGGCAGAAAGACCCGTAATCCCCCCACCGACAATAACAACATGTTTCATTACTGATCCCGGCTTTCCAGTTTGTTCGTCACAACTCTAGCTAACGTTCGGATGAATTCTGGCTTTGCATTCGGCATTTCCGGCCGATAATAGTAAGCACCCAACTTATCAGTGACTACTTTACATTCATAATCATTGTCGTAGAGAACCTCCAAGTGCTCTGCAACGAAACCGACAGGACAATAAATGAAGTGCACAAACCCCTCTTGCTCGTATAAATCCTGTGTAAGGTCTTGAACATCTGGACCAATCCAAGGTTCCGGTGTATTCCCTGCACTTTGCCAGCCGATCGTGTAATGCTTGATTCCAGCTTGTTCAGCGATCAAATCTGCTGTCTCTTGTAATTGATCAGGATACGGGTCACCCATTTGCGTGATCCGTTGCGGCAAGCTGTGCGCTGAGAAAATGGCAATCGTACGGTCATGGCTATCTTCAGGAATTTGCTTAAGCGTTTCTTTGATTCGATCTGCCCAATAGGTGATATAACCTGGTTCATCGTACCAAGCATCCACAGGATAGATTTTCGGGCCGCCAATCCGCTCGGACTCTTCAATCGCACGTCCATTATATGATTTAACGGAGAACGTCGAGTAGTGTGGTGCAAGAACGATACTGATTGCTTCCTTAATGCCATCCCTTTTCATGGATTGAACCGCATCTTCCACAAATGGATCGATATGCTTCAATCCTAAATACGCCTTGAATTCGATATCTTCATGCATTTTATTCAATTGGTCTTCTAACTTCTGTGTCTGTTCATTCGTTATTTTAGCAAGCGGGGAAACTCCTCCGATCGCTTCGTAACGATCAATTAAATCCTGAAGGTCTTCTTGGGGCGGCTTCTTCCCCCTTCGGATATGAGTGTAGTATGGTTCGATTTCCTCAGGACTTCTTGGTGTACCATAGGCCATGACAAGAACCCCTGCTTTTTGTTTCGTCAATACGTTCACCCCATTATTTCGAAGTATATTCATGAACAAATGCTGTCAGTCTTTTTAATGTATCTGGATTCACTTCTGGGAAAACACCGTGGCCCAGATTGAAAATAAATTTGGAAGACTCAGTCCCCTGGTCAAGGATCTCCTTCGTCCGTTCCTTGATCACTTCCCAAGGGGCTAACAGCAACGCCGGTTCTAAATTCCCCTGAACGGTTTTGTTGATTCCGTGTTCTCTTGCTTCTTTTATCGGCAATCTCCAATCAAGCCCGACCACATCCAATGGAAGGTCATTCCAATCCTTCGCCAGATGGCTTGCTCCGACACCGAACATGATGAGCGGAACATTTTCCTCTCTAAGTTCAGTGAAGATCTTTTCCATCACCGGTTTGATGAACTTACGATAATCCGCAACACTCAGTGTACCGACCCATGAATCAAAAATCTGGATAGCCTGGGCTCCAGCGTGGATTTGGGACTTCACATAACGGATCGTCGTCTCGCCAAGCTTGTCCATCAGCTTGAACCATGCTTCGGGCTCCGAATACATGAATGCTTTTGTCTTATAGTAGTTTCTTGATGGACCGCCTTCGATCATATAGCTTGCAAGTGTAAATGGTGCTCCACCGAAGCTGATCAGCGGTACCGATAGTTGTTCCCGCAGTAATTTGATCGTATCCAATATATACGGGACATCCTGTACAGGATCGATTTCCCCTAGACGTTCCACATCAGCGATAGACCGGATCGGATTGTCGATGACTGGGCCAATTCCCGACTTGATTTCTACATCAACGCCGATTGCAGGCAATGGCGTCATGATATCCTTATATAAAATTGCAGCATCGACGTCGTATTGCTCAACAGGCAAACGTGTCACTTCCGCACATAATTCAGGTCGATGTGTAATTTCAAAAAGAGAATATTCTTCCTTGATTTTACGGTACTCCGGCTGAGAGCGTCCCGCTTGCCTCATGTACCAGACCGGCACATGAGAAACCTCTTCTCCCCTGCATGCTTTCAAAAACTGGTCGTTAAATACTTTTGTCATGATCAATCACCTTTCATCAGCAACGTCTACTGCTTCCCCGTTACATTGTTTTCGTACTTATCATTTTAAAATAAATTAAAATCAATGTCATATTATAGCCATTATTACTATACTTGTTCTGTGAATCGTTGTATACTATCCCATGCGAACTGTCATAAATTAGCCGTAAAATAACGCGCTGTTTTGTAATCGATGTTATTGGGTATACTTTGAACGCAAAACTTTTTCACATCGGCTCCTGTTCTTCTTAAAACTCTTACAGGCAAGTCGATTCGTTTGTTCAGTCAGCCCGCGTTACAGTAAATTAACAAACAGTCCTATAACGTAAAATTCTTTTCGTAATTTGGAATGGTTGAAAGTGAGGAATCCTGAGATGACTTCATTACGTCAGGAGAGAAAGAAATTAAAAAAGCAAGACTCGAACGGGCCACAATGGTTCAAATTTGCTTCTATTTTCTTCATTGGATACGGAATTGTATATCTGATCGTCTTCTTCAAGAGACTGTTCTTTTCAGATTTGACAATCGATTCTATAGCCAGTCTCTACTTATATGATTTAGAGTCTTCTTATATTTTCAGTATCATTGCCGGTACGATCGTCTTTATGTTCCTTTATGCCAAGCTTCGGTTATGGCAAAAGGAACGTCTGTTATTTGATCAACTTCCGAATTTGTTCATGATCCGTATGATCTTATACATTTGTATTTATTTCATGGTTATCCTGACCTTGTTGGGGATACACCTGATCTTCTCGACTTTATTCGTCCAACGGACTGGTGGTTCCTTAAACTTATCCTATTCATTATTTTATTGGGCAGTTGTCGTACTTTTATACGAACGTTTGAAAAATTTCTTTGCTATTGAGAAGAAAAGCATGAAGCGGTTGATTTTTGTGCCATTCATTGTCTTTTATGTCGCCGTGCTGATCTTTTTCAAATTCCAGACGTCGTACCAGCTTGTGTTCCAATTCATTGGGAACGGTTTAGTCCTATTGATGTTCGGTCTTTATCTCGTTGAAAAACATTTAAAACGCCGGAAGACATTACAATCCGAAAAAGAAGAACGAGAATAAAGAAAAGCGAAATCGCCCTGGTTAATCACGAAGGTCACTCGACGTCCGACGAGGAGGCTCGAACCAAACAAAGTTCGGTTCTGCACAGGTAAATCCTTCGACCTAAATCAATGTGTTGCCGCCGCAGGAGGACTGAAGTGGTCCAAGTGGTTGGCGATGGAGCCAAACATTCTTCACCGCAACTAAAATTTTTATACTTTTATCCTTTAAAGAAAACTTGGCAAAGCCAAGCCTGTGGCGACGGCTGAGCCTTAGTTGAACTTATACTTAAGAAATATTTATACTTTCTTATAGTGTAAAAAACCTTCCAGCCGAATAAGGCAGGAAGGTTTTTTAACAGCTGTTATTCATGCACCATAGCTGCAACGTTCAGGATCTTTAACAATCTCAGAGTCACCACCGTTAAATTTGGTGGTCAATTCTTGCCAACTCTTAACAAATATTCATAAACAGGGGCTGACCCAAATAAATCTAATGATGATGTTGATGATTTTCATTTTGTTTTTGTAAACCTTTTTGTAAGAATTCTAACTCACTTTTAGAAAGTTCCCCCACAATAAATTGTTTTTGAGGCATAATCATTGAACCATCGTTACTGGCATGCACTTTTATATAATATAAACCATCACCGTCAAAGCTTTTATTTAAACTATACGTTCCGTTACCTTCTTCCACAGCTTCTTCCATATTATATTTGACAGTACCGTCTTGTTTCCATATTTCAAAATGAACATAATCTGCGCCTTCAACCATTTTACCATCTTGAGTAAGAACAACCTTTATTGTCTCTTTCTTATTATCTGAGAAGGATTCAGGTATGACTATTTCTGATTCAAGAGGTTTTTCTTTTCTGTATAGATTAGCAACATCCTGTTCAAGTGAACATGCATTTAGCAATAGGCTGAATATAAAGATGAAAGAAATACATATATTTTTTTTCATGGCAAAAGACACCCTCTACTTTTCGAATTATGCATTCATAAATTTCTTAACAAAAGATATTCTTTGAATGAATAACCAGTCAATTAGCCACACAACAATATAATTCAATGGTATTGAAGTTGACAAAACGATCAGATTCCTTGTTATTAACAGTATTTTTTTCAGATGCATACATATTTTCCACATAATCTTTTTTATCGCGAATATTTTCACCTTTGAAGTCCGGATGGACCAATGCAAGCCCAGATTGGTCGAACAAAAACGGATAACCATCGTATTCCAGCTTCGTATCTGAAACGATATTTGCCAGATTCAAAAGGTTCATGTCCATGGCGACCGCACCAAGAACCTCACCAGATGCAGGATCCTTGACGATTTTTGCGGTGGTCAACACATAATCCCCTGTTGAAGCATCTTCGTATGGATCTGTCCAGATCACTTTTGAATCATCTTCAGACGCTACTTGGTACCATGGCCTGGAGGTCGGATCATAATCATCCGGAAGATCGACATGCGGTGTGATTTTCATTTTCTTGTTTTCACTTGCTATGTAAAGATAGGCTACATTTTCATTCATCCCTAAATACTGGTTAAAATCACGTTTGACGGCCACCCAGCCAGCTTTTTCATTTTCGGATCCGTCATTCGAAGACTTCAGGGCTGAAATGACCCTTTCATCCTGGCTGTATCGTTCCATCGTCTGTTCAATATTGTTCAAATATAGACTTATATGGTCGGACATTTGATCCACTTTCGCCTGTGTCTGTGCTTCTACATTATTTTTCATCGTATCGCTTACCCGATCATAGGTAAGAAAAGCTACAGACAATAAAGATAAAATAAGAACCATTATGAGCATGAGCTTGCTTTGTAATTTTTTGAACATTTCCTATCCCCCTGGAAGTAAAAATAACTGTCTTACTTTTGTATCGTCCAAGCACACGCAAACTTTTATCCTAAGTTTTGAAAGTATGCGAGAAAGTGTACCAGGTACCATCTGAAAACCCTTGGGAGAGAAGGATTTTGTTTCGGTGCCTGGTACACAATCAATGTGGCTCTCACCAAAAAAGGCTTCACCGTTCTGCATCGGTGAAGCCTCTCTTTAAAAGAGTAAGGATGAGATTGTGTTTGACGGTTCCCCGTCTTGTTTAGTAAGCGGGTCGTAAGGAATGATGAAGAAGTCTGGGAAGGAGAATAATTTCGCCGATACCACTGTATAGGTTCCTTTACCTTCAACGGTTGCAATTTTTTCAGCTCCATCCTCTGTCTTCATATAGATTTTATACTTAAGCCGCTCATCTTCAGATGGTGTCCAGTTCAATTGAATCCCAGGCACTCCGAAGCGTCCGAAAGCGTATTGGGCGCTGAGATCATCCACCTCGACCATTTCGATCGGCGGTTCAAGATCTTTCACACCTTTTGGCTTTTGAAAAGCCAGGTTTTTCTGGCCAGGGATTTCATTGATGATGTTTTTGAACATCAATGTCGCATCTGAACTATTTCCTGTCATGTAGCGATCTTTCGTCGTCCGGTCATATCCGATCCATACCGCACCCACAGCATCAGGGGTATATCCGGCAAACCAGAGATCCTTGTTTCCTCCCTCAATTTCTTCAAAGGTTGTGGTTCCTGTTTTTCCTGCCAATGCCGTATTGACATGACCCCTTTTCCCGGTCCCTTCTTTTATGACTGCCTCTAACATTTTGGTCATGAACCATGCATTTTGTCTTGAAAAGACCTTTTTCTTCTCTACTTCAGCTTTTCCAACCAATTCACCACCCCGATCATAGATTTCCTTGACAAAAAATGGCTCTACCATCTCCCCATGATTTGCAAAAGCTGAAAAACCTCTTGTGATTTGTAATGGAGTAACCCCTTCATCTAAACCACCTAATGCTATTCCTAGTTTACGCTCTTCTACATCCATCCCTAACTCCTGGATATATTTCAAAGACTTAGACACACCCATCTCATTCAATAACCAGACAGCAGGAGCATTTAGGGAGTCTTCAATCGCCTTATACATCGAGACTTTCCCCTGGTATTTTTCGTTATAGTTTTCAGGTTCATAGCCGTTATATTTCAATTGTTCATCTTTCAAAAGAGAATACGGTTCCCAATCATTCGTTTCCATAGCAGGCCCATAGACTGCTAACGGCTTGAACGTAGAGCCAGGTTGACGTTTAGCATTCACGCGATTGAAGCCTAGCGCGACATAATCACGGCCTCCCTGGACAGCCATGACACCCCCCGTATGTGAATCCATAAGCACAAATGCACCTTGTGGGGATTCATTCAAATCAGACCCTCTGAAATATTGATCATTCTGCATCGCTTTATAGGAAGCCTGCTGTGCTTCAGGGCTCATCGGCACGACGATCTTATAGCCGCCTTTCAATACTTCCATCGTTGATAACGCATATTTTTCTTTCACTTCTTTTAAAACCATATCGATATAGGTCAAATATGCCGGATCTTTCTCCAAGCGTGATACATCGAGGGCAATCGTTTTCCCTTGCGCCCTGACCGCTTCTTCTGCACTAATATAATCCAGTCTCTCCATAAGGGAAAGAACTGTGTCCCTTCTTTCCTTGCTTCTCTCGGGATTAGCAATCGGCGAATATCCATTCGGTGCTTTAGGAAGTCCCGCTAACAACGCTCCTTCTTCGAGCGTCAATTCACTTGCGTACTTATTGAAAAAAAGCTTTGAAGCTGCTTGGATACCGTATGCCCCATGACCAAAATAGATTTGGTTCAAATACATTTCAAGAATTTTCTTTTTCGTATATTTACGCTCCAGGTTGATTGCGATCGTCGCTTCTTTCGTTTTCCTCAATAGGGTTTTTTCATGAGATAAAAAGATGTTTTTTGCCAGCTGCTGGGTGATCGTGCTCCCACCTTCAACCTTACTTCCTGATAAAACATCCTTATACAATGCACGGCTGATCGCTTGAAAATCAATTCCAGGATGGTCATAAAAACGTCGATCCTCCACTGCAATGAACGCTTCCTGAACATGCTTCGGAACATCTTCAATCTTGACGAGCTCCCGATTTTGGGCGTAAAGTTTCGTGATCGTTTTTCCATCCTCATCGATGAGGGTCGATGCCGAACTCATCACAAGGTCTTTTTCATCAATCACATAGTTTCCGGCAAACACAATCGCCACATAAACGAGCAAGGAACAAAGGATGACAGCCATTGCCCAAAGCGATATGCGCGTTGCTTTTCTCCACACAACGCATCAACTCCTTAAAGGGGTAGATAAGATACTTTTACCACTTTACTCAACATTTACGCGTATTTCCATCGTTTTGTTTCGTTTAGTATTTCACATGTAAGGGTAAATCATGAATAAATCTCTTTTTGTGTATACTAAAACCGTATTAGAAAGGAAGATGAATAGATGAATTATCATATCGCCTATGGGACAGCTGACTATTTGCAATCCCTTTTGGAAAAATTCCGGGATGAAGAAGGTAGTTTCTATCTATTAGAAAGTGCTGAAGATGCAGTTCTTATACATAAAACGAAGGGGAAGAGCGTATTTGAATACCCTAAATCTTACGAAGCGATTGAAGAAGCAGGCAGTTTTGAAGGGGCGAAGTTCATCGTCTTCAACAATATACCGGTTTCTTCCGAAGGGCGTCCAGTATTCGAGGATCGTTTCAAACAGAGGGCTGGGCTGGTAGAAAATGAACCAGGATGTGCTGGTCTTGTGATTTTAAGACCAAAAGATTCTGAAACCTATATCGTATCCAGCATGTGGGAAAACGAAAGCGATTTCGAGGCATGGAGACAATCTTCTTCATATGAAAAAGCCCATAAGAATCGGGATACGAATGAAGCCCTCCCACAAAGCGTGTTCACTGGAAAACCATACCTCACATCTTTTAGAATGGTAGAATCATCATAGTAAAAGGGGTTTTTCTACAACCCCTTTTAAAATAGCTTCAACACCTGTCAGGAAAGGGGTTTTAGCCTTGAAAATCGATCGAGTCGACCTGATTGTAAATCCGAAAGCCGGAAATGAACGCCTGCATGAACAGATCGAACAGATCATCACAAGGCTTGAACACCACTTTCCGACTGTCGATGTATATTATACAAAAGAAACCGGTGATGCTTATAAGTACATAAACATACAAGGGAAGCATGCAGACTTGATCATCGGTGCAGGCGGAGATGGGACGATTTATGAACTCATCAATGCCATAAGCCCCCTTGAACAGCGTCCCGCTTTCGGGATCATACCCGGAGGGACCTGCAATGATTTTTCCAAAGCGATTGGTTTGTCCCAGGACCCTCTAAATGCAGCAGAACAAATATGCATGCAACGATTCAGGGCGATCGATGTCGGCAAGTGTAACCATCAATATTTCTTGAACTTTTGGGGAATCGGACTCATTACTGAGGTATCGACCAACATCAATCCTAAAGTGAAGGAAAGTTTCGGACGGCTTTCTTATTATTTGAGCGCACTCCAAACAATCAGCCAAGAAAAAACGTTCCATTTAAAGCTCGAATCCGATCAATGCGGCTATGAAGGCGAAGCAGCCATGGTCATTGTCGGCAATGGTCCGTTTACCGGTGGAATCCGAGCTTTCTTTCCCGACTCCGATATTGAAGACGGGAAGCTTGAGGTCATGATCGTCGAGTCTAACCGTTTCCAAACTTTTTTCGATATGTTGAGGGCCAAAGTCATGAATGATGTTCCGAACAGTGAGGAAATTCTCTACTTTCAAACGGATCGTCTTTCGATTGAAACAGCCCCGACACAGACCATCGATTGTGATGGTGAACGAGAATTCACGACGCCTTCCACGATCACCATTCTACCTCGCCATATAAACATGGCAGTAGGCGAGTTCCCTCCACTATGACCATTAACAAAAGACAGCCTTAGGGCTGCCTTTTTTGTTCTATTATTATTCAACCATCCTTACAAGCATATGGGCCAGCATGTGTTGCTGCTCTTTATCTCCGGCGCTCCATAACTCTTTGAGCAACTTCTCCTCCCTGTTTTTCGGCTCTTCGTTTTCAGCTAGATAATCGGCGACTTTTTCAGCTGTCTTCGCTAACTGCTCCTCCGACATTCCGAGTTTTTCCCCGACTCGGACACGTTTACCGAGATATTCTTTGAAGACATCGAAGTTTTGTAAAATTTGTTCGCGGTCTTCCTCAGGAATACGATCCACTGTAGAGCGCACTTCACTTTCATGCAGTTTTTCATTTTTATCGACCATATGATTTCGTTCAGACATGTGCTTTCACTCCCTGATTCAACACTTTTTTGGATTGCTCGATAAATTGTGGAATATCATCAGGTTGTCTGCTAGTTACCAGATTGCCGCAAACAACCACCGGTTCATCAAAAACATTGGCTCCTGCATGCTGAAGATCCAACTGGATGGATTTGAAGCCAGTCACACTCCGTCCATTCAATACATTTGCCGTGATCAGGATTTGAGGACCGTGACAGATGGCAAACACAGGCTTCTGTAGATAAACCATCTTTCCGGCGAATTCGACGATACGGTCATCACCCCTCAATATATCAGGAGAGAAACCTCCTGGTATGAAAAGAGCATCGAAATCTTCTGGGCTCACTTGATCGATCGTTTGGTCGACTTGAATTGAAACGTCTCCCTGCTTACCTTCCACTTCTTTTTTCTCTGTGCTGATGATCGTCAGTTCATGTCCTTCATCAATAAATGCTTGAGCCGGGTCAGTATACTCGACATCCTCAAACATATCGGTCATTAATACTGCAATTTTACTCATTTCGTATTCACAACCTTTCCAAATCATTGACAGTGTTCTAATTCCCGAAAATACCTTATTTAAACATTCCACAATTTTGAAAACAAGTTTAATTTACGGGGCAAAGGGTACATTATATTCTAGTTGAATTATTTTTTAGAAAGGATGATCAACTAATGGATAAAGAATTACAAGAACTAATCGATGGACTAAATGAGGATCTGGCTAACGAATATGCGGCAGTGATTATGTACACATATAATGCTGCTGTCGTTTCCGGAATGTATCGGCAGGTCTTGAAACCTTTTTTCGAAGGTGAAATTTCAGATGAGCAAGGACATGCCATGTACCTTTCTGAAAAGATCAGTGTACTAGGAGGAACGCCGACAACAAAGCCGGCTGAAGTAAAACAATTGGCTGATGTTCATGAAATGTTGAAAGAAGCACGTAGAGCTGAAAAAGCCACGATCGATCGCTATGAAAAACGCAAAAAACAAGCAGCTAACTTAAACATGACAGAACTTGTCGTCAAGCTTGAAGACTTGATTGCAGACGAAACACACCATATGGAAGAAATGGATCGGCTATTAAGCGATCCGCGACTTTCTTAAAGTTGAACTTATTCAGGACATTGCCTTTGAGGCAGTGTCCTTTTAAATTTAATCGGACACGAGGACTTATCAGTTGAAAATCACTCACAACCAGCCCCATCATACCTGAATAGGTTGAATGTCCGTATGAAGTGTTTATAGGGTAAGTCGGACTCGAAAAAACGGGTTGGATGTTCGTATGAAGTGAAACCATTACCCTTTCTTTTCCTGTAAAAACCTCAATCGATAGCAGTTCATGGCTGTATCACCGAGCTGGTCGAGCAAATTGTAATTGGCATAGGCTCCGACGATCGCACCGAACCCTGGTACCATCTGCAGCAGCTTCACGAGATCGATGTGGTCCCGGTATGTGATTTGGAAGGTTTTCCAGTCATAATTGTCATTCATAGTCTCCTTAGAAGGCCACTTATGCTTCGTCTTTTCCCAATTTTTAATCGCTAAATAGGTCTCACGGCGCACTTCATCACTTGAAAAGGCCAATAAAAACACATGCAGCAGGAAAATCCGCTCCTGATGGTCCCGCGTATCGAACCCGTAAATCCGTGCAGCCTCGAACAGGAACCTCATTTTAATCCCTAAAAGCAATGGAAAGTCAGCTAATCCAAGCAGTATTCCACCTGCACCGGTCCCTGCCCCTTCCACCATCGCGGTTTTCTTATAGGCTTTTTTCCGTTCGAGGAGCAGTTCATCACGTTCCTCAAGCTTCTTCCCAGCTACTGCCGGTTTTTTTGTCGTATATTCATTGCTGAACAACGTCGCTTTCACCATGTTTCGGATGGCGTTCGTCACCGCAGTATGGACTTTTTCAGGAATCTTTCGATTGATTTGTCCTTGAACTCTTTTTGCTGCTCTTTTATATAAAGGTGAGCGTTTCAATATCTTTCTTTCCCATTCTCTTAACTCCTGCTCAATGTCCTTTTCTATATTCATTTGAAAAGCCTCCCTGCTAACGCCCCATTTCGGTTAGGATGAATCGTTTATCGAGCTGTTTGAAAAGAAGGACTCTCGTAAAAACGAAAATCAACGCAAAACCCGAAATCAGGATAATCACCGTATCAATGATGGAAAAATGATTCAGAAAGCTGCTTATGGAAAACAAGCTGACTTGTGAGAGCATGATCTTGAAAAGCAAGCGCTGAAATGTATCATATCGCTCTCTCTTTGAAACTGGGTAGAGATCTACCCAGACTTTCATGTCAAAGTGCGGCCATAATGTTGTCAACTGGATCGCCGTCATGTAAAGCACCAACAGATTGACTGCCCACAGCAAGAACCCTGAAGGCAAAACGAGTATCAATAAAATCCCGATCAAAGTGAGCCGTACATAAATACCGAAGTAGTCATTGGACCGGATGAATGCTCTCGTATACATATAGCCATATACACTTTCCTTTTTTCCACTCAACATTTTTAATAGCGGGGCGGCCCATGTCCGCTTGCATACCTTGCGGCTGATATCCGGAACATCTACAAACATGTTCGCAACCCGATAAAACAGCATGAGCGCATTTCCTTCAAGCTCAATCAGACGCTCCCACTTAAGGGTATGCTTTTGGGAAAGCGGCCGATACACACCCATATAAAGGAGGCTCAATCCAATGAACAGGACAGCCGTAATCAACCAGGCTTCTTTAAATAATGCATATAAAGTGAGAAGCAGCATCACCATTCGGATCACTGGCAGCAATTTTCGTTTCGTTCCTTCCGGGACACGTAATTCCTCCCACTTCGAAAACATATTCCATCCGGTTAAAAACAGAATCAGTAACAAGCTTGAAAAATAAACTGTCCGATCTGAATCGATACGGTTGAAGTAGAATGGGCCTAATACAAGCATCAATACGAGGACGTTAAAGGCTTGCATCACAAAACTGTATAACAGTGACTTTTGCAGATAAGGCTTGAAATGTTCTTCAATCGGAAGCAGAAAATTAGCATCCGGAACCTTCAGGAAGGTACGGATCTTCCCTCTGCTGACAAAGAGAAAAACCAGGATTGTCACAAATTCTGCAGCAGGAAAAGCTTCCGGCAGAACCTTCAAGACCTGACCGTAGTAATAGCTTCCCAGGATGATTCCAACATACACAGAGAACAGGAAGCCGCTGTTTCCGATATATCTAAGATAGCGTATCGCCATGTTCCAGAAGCTGCTGGCACGTTCCCTCCATAGCGTGTTCACATCCATACTCATGCACCTCTTGTAATTTGGACATAGATTTCGTCTAATGCAGCATTAGGCATGCTCATTTTCGCTTGTATTTCAGAAAGCGTCCCATCAGCCAATATCCTTCCTTCATGCAAAATGATGAACCGGTCACAATATCGTTCAGCAGTCGAAAGGATGTGGGTCGATAAAAGAATTCCTGTCCCTCGTTCCTTCACCTGGACGATAAGATCGAGGAACGACTGGATGCCAAGCGGGTCGAGGCCGACAAATGGTTCATCAACGACAAATAAAGAGGGGCGGACCAGGAACGCACACATGATCATGACCTTCTGCTTCATCCCTTTAGAAAATTGGTTCGGATACCATTTCAGCTTGTTTTCCATACGGAATTCTTTCAAGAGCGGCTCAACCCTGCCCTTCAATTCTGCCTGATTGATATCATAGGCCATGGCAGTCAGTTCAAGATGCTCCCATAATGTAAGTTCATCATACAGGACCGGTGTTTCAGGAATATAAGCGATTTGGGAACGGTAGCGGTCAGGTCCTTCACCGATTGTGTTTTCGTTCACCTTGATTGTACCTTCAATCGGTTCCATCAAACCAAGCACATGCTTGATTGTCGTACTTTTTCCCGCACCATTCAGACCGATCAATCCAACGATTTCTTTTTGTTCCACATGAAAATTGAGATTATGTAAAACAGGTTGCTGCTGGCTGTATCCACCTGTCAAATCTGTTACGTCCAAGACACTTTTCATTCTAGACCCCTTCCATTGTTCGGTTGTTTTATGCTATTTTATCAAATAAAAACATTCCATGCTTATTGTACCAATATTTCCTGTATTAATTTGGACAAATTTGGAAAGGATGAGAATGAAGAAGGTATCCCCCCTTCTTCAAAAGAAAAGAGAAAGAGATTGCTGTTGTGTAATCCAACTTCATGAAGGGTGTACAAACGGCGTGATGCAATTTGGACAACTCTTCTAAACAATGACCACTTTCCCAAGCCATTGTTCATTATCTCTTGTTTCTCTTTTCTTCTCTGACCTCTCCGGAGAGCTCTATCAATAGGATAGGGCTCTCCATTTTTTTATGTTCATTTCTTGCTATGATACAATTACATCAAACGAAAACAATACTTTTGAAAGGTGTGGATCATATGGAAGATTGTATCTTTTGTAAAATCATCGACGGCGATATCCCTGCTTCCAAAGTGTATGAAGACGAGCATGTACTGGCTTTTCTTGATATCAGCCAAGTAACGAAAGGCCATACCCTTGTCATTCCGAAAGAGCACCATGAAAACCTCTATGAACTTCCCTCCGAGGCTGCTGAAAAAGTATTTTCAGTCGTACCTAAAATAGCGAAATCGATCAAGGAACGTTTTCAACCGATCGGCTTGAATCTATTGAATAATAATGGGGAACCAGCTGGACAATCTGTTTTCCATTATCATGTACATATCCTGCCCCGGTATGGTGAAGGAGACGGTTTCGGGGCCATCTGGAAACCTCATTCAGATGAATATTCCTCTGAAGATCTCCGACAGATCGCACAGGAAATTTCAGAATCTATTAAGTGAAGGCTCGATTGGAGAGCGGTCTCCGGAAGGCTGCTCTCTTTTTAGGATAAATATCGTTTGTGTAGATAAAATCGTTTTTTGTAGGTAATTCCATATTTTTGCATTTCACCTTCTATTTTTGTAGATATTCACTTTGGACCGCATTAATAAGGGATGACCTTGATGTCATCCCCTCTCCACTACTTATAAATCGACAGCAACTTTTCGGATTCTGGCGATTTGCCATTCAGAAAAGTTCGCTTCAAATCCCCTACCGTTTCGATCACTTTCGGTTCTTCCCAATCAGGATGTTCAAATTGCGCGTCGAATTGCTTTAACCAATTTTGCAACTCCCGATAAAACGGGATGTTCCACCTGAGCTGGTGCAGGAATTCTTCTCGTGTCCCCTTGAATCCGAATTCTCCATTTATGAGGTCAAGGATTTCAGCTTGCCACTTTGCTGTTAAGCTGGATTTCCCTCTTATATCTTTAAAACGGTACCATTGCTGATCGAATTCAAATGCATGCGGATAATAATACGCATAAATCGCCTCAAACTGTTCACCGGTAGCTGTCATGAACTTCTTTCCATGATGCTCGCGTAGGACATATCCGCCTTCTGTCCGGTTCATATGCTCAAGCTGTGCAGGCTCGACGAATGTCAGCCATATTTCAGTTATAGCGTCTTTGGCGGGAGCTATGACTGCCGGTAAAGAACCGTATGGGGCCAAAAAGGACCCATAAATGATATCAGAATCGAGCATAGATCCACGCAGGCAAAGCACAAAGTCATTCAATTTCTTATTCAAACTGAATTTATACCGTAATTGAGCTAAACAGACATTCGAGCCATATGCTACAAGAGGGACCCGCTCTTCTATTGGCGGTAATTCTTGTTCATGGAGGAAATCACCGATTGAAAGGGTATGATCCGACCTTTCATGAAAAGATCCCAGCATGTTGTCCGAGTCTGAATACTCTACTTTCAAATCCTCTATGGAAACACCCTTCTTTTCAGTGATCCGGTGTGCTTTCCCTTCATAATAAATGAAGGAAGAAATTGGACGTGGCCCTGGATATATATCCGGATGATCATAGGGACTAAGGTCAATTGGTTTATTTTCTTTATATTCTTTGTACAATTTTGATATCCCCCTTATATCTATGGTGTGATTCAAGTATAATGAGTTTTCAGAAGGCTTACTATACTACATTATCTTTGGACAAAGGAGTCGAGCTTCATGGAAACATTCAATTTCAACCCTGGGCCTACAGCTCTTCCTAAAGAGGTCCTGTTACGTGCACAACAGGAACTGGTCAATTACCAGAGTACAGGCTTGTCAATTCTCGAAATGAGTCACCGAAGTAAAGCATACCAATCGATTCACGAAAATGCACAGCAGTCGTTGCGAAAGTTTCTAAACATCCCTGATACCCACGAAATTTTATTTTTACAGGGTGGAGCGAGCCTCCAGTTTACCATGGTCCCAATGAATCTCCTCAAGGAAAACCAAACAGCTTCCTATATCGTAACAGGTTCTTGGAGCCAGAAGGCTTATAAGGAGTCCATGAAAATCGGGAAGACGGAAATCACTGCGAGCAGTGAGGCATCCGGCTTTACATATATACCCGGTAAATCGGACTGGAAGGCCCTGGATAAGGATATCAGCTATCTCCATGTTACGAGCAACAACACGATATATGGAACTCAATGGCAAACCTTCGAAGAACTTCCGGATGTTCCATTGGTCATCGATATGTCGAGTGATATCGGTTCAAGAACAGTCCCTTGGGAAAAAGTCGCACTCGCTTATGCTGGGGCCCAAAAAAACATCGGTCCAGCTGGTGCCACAGTCGTAATCATCCGTAAAGATGTTCTGGCTGAAACGAATACACAGCTTCCTGCTATGCTCGATTATAAGGTCCATAGTAACAAAAACTCTTTGCACAATACACCACCGACCTACTCGATCTATTTGCTTGGCTTGACCATTGAGTGGATGATTGAACAAGGAGGATTGACTGAATTCATCCACCGAAGTGAGCAAAAGGCATCCCTCCTTTATAACACGATTGATGAAAGCGATGGATTCTATACTGGACATGCCGAAAAATCAAGCCGTTCCCGGATGAACATCACATTCAACCTGCCAAACTCCGAACTTAGTGAAGCCTTCTTACAAGGTACAGAAGATGAAGGGTTTGTCGGACTTTCCGGTCACCGTTCTGTCGGTGGCTGCCGTGCATCCCTTTATAATGGAGTCGGTTTGGCATCATGTGAGCGCTTAGTGGATTATATGGAAAAATTCAAAAAGAAACACTCATGACTGGTTCCACGAAAATTCGGTTACCATAAACTGTTACCCGGAAATTCAGGTGAAAAACCTTTTCTTCACCTATGAATGACTGATAGAATATAAGCATCCGTTTTACTCGCAATAGGCATGAGCGCACTATTGGAGTCAACGAGAAAAGTTGAGTTGAGAAGAGGAGAGAATTCATATGAAATCCATTCAATTATCTTTAATTGGTGTACTATTAGCTGTAGGGTTTGTGCTTCACGCAGTCATCCCTGGAATATTAGGGGCAATGAAAATCGATATGCTTTTGACGATGATGTTCCTGGCAATCATTTTGTTCCCGGATAATAAAAGTGTCGGTGTTACCGCATTGGCAACTGGTATCATATCAGCACTGACAACGAGTTTTCCAGGAGGGCAGTTTGCTAATTTGATCGATAAGCCGATTACAGCGTTCATCATTTTCGCTTTATATATGAGCTTTAAGAAATTCCATGGGAATGTCATTCTTGCAGCGACTTTAACAGCTGTAGGAACACTGATCAGTGGAGCGATATTCTTATCAGCTGCAGCAATACTTACAAGCTTACCAGCACCATTCATCGCTTTGTTCCTTACAGTCGTCGTACCGACAGCCGCAGTCAATACCATTGCCATGACTGTTTTGTTTCCGATCATGCAGACAATCACAAAGCGATCCAATTTAAAATACCAAACACAATAAAAAGCTCCAAGGCTTGAGCTAGAGAATAGTTCTTAAAAAATAAAACCGATCCCCATCATAGTAACGGGTTTTATTTTGAGGTACAAACTCGAAATTCGCAGCCAAAATCGAAAGTCAAATTACACATTATTCACACACAGTTTCGCATATGAATTCACAAGAAAAGAGCTCAGATTTGAGCTCTTTTTTCACTATACGGACAAAGGGCTTACTTCATAAAAACCCCCTATTGCCAAATAAAAAATTAACTAAAATGTAAATAAATCCCATATTGATATAAGTTTAGTTTTTTCGCAACAGACTGTGATGAAAAATTATCCCAAGCTGTACTGTAGAGTGGCTTCAATCCTAATTTTCTCACTTCTGCTGCCCAAGCAACCACACATCTAGTGGCATACCCGTTACCCTGATACGTGCCATAGTTTCTACACTTGCTTCCGCACCCTTTAAACTCTTTCTTCCACTGGAACAGACGGAGACTGCTTTGCCGTCTTGCATAATTGCATATATAGGCTGCCTCCATTCAAAGTCATCAATTAGGTGTTGAAACTCTTTTAGCAATAAATCTTTATTGTCATTAGTTATTTTAGTTGCATTAGAAGTCATATTAAACCCTTCAGGAAAAACATATGCTGGACCTATCCATATGGAATTTATCTGCCTTAACTTACTTACATTGATAATCAGCTTTCCGAGATCCAGGTTGTTTATTCTGTGATCAACCAGTTTTAGAATTCTAGACTTTTCAAACTCAGAAAAAGATTTGTTAAAACGAATTATATTTCCTGTCTTCGTACGCCCAATGAAAAGAAATGGTGCAGCTTTTTCTGTAGGTTCATTTAACCCTGTTATTTTTTTAGGGTTATCTATATTAAATAAGACTTCTGTCTGTATTTCCATTAACTTATAATCTATATTCAATTTCATTCTCCTAGCATTAGATATTACTTTAGTAAACAAGGAGTTATTATAGGCAGCAATAGGTAAGCGTTTGAAGTCATCTCCGGCTTTTCCCTTGCTCCACACCAAGACGTGCTAGTTTCCCAGCATCCAGCGCTCCATCTAACGAGATGTCCTAGATTATAAGTTCCCCGTTACTCTTATGAGGAAGGTTCTCACTTCTTCCTGACTTAAGAGCTCACACTGTGGCATCCCTCCTTCTGGATTGATGTTCCCACGTTCCTATCCGATCGGTGTGATGCACGCTTGGAAAATAACCGGTCCATTCCGGTAGACTTGGGGCTGTTCCTCTCCCATTACAGGAGCTTCTTCAGTTATTCCCTACCCTAAAATGCCTTTCAGATTTCACTTTATGGCAACCGTTTCAGATGACAGTCCTTAATCCAACGTTCCTTGCTTTCCAAGTCCCTTACAACGTAGCTATCCGTTCTAAAACATAATAGAGCCTAATATGCTGTTGGCGTAAAAATACATTCCCATTCCAAGTTCAAAATTGCCATCCATTACTTCTAAAAACAACAAATAAACTGCTCCAAGGATGGAATAGGAAATAAGACCGACAATGATTTTTTTACTCTTAACAACTTTATTGTAGACTCGACTAATTTCGAGGAGGAACTATCACCATGAGTAATATTCAACCCACTCCTGAAGAACGGTATGCCGAAATTGTTAGAGAATCTAAATGAGCTTTAAGGTTAAATTTTTTGGGTAAAGGGCTAAGCATTTTTATATTCAACATTAACAATATTGTCATTGTTAATATCATTGTTGACAAAGTCGTTTGCTGAATAACGATTATCAATGTTTCCTATCTATATTTTAACATATTTTTCTAGTGTCCTTTGGTATTCTCATATAAAATCACAAAGCAAATCACTCTTATATTCACAACTCTACAATATTTATTTCTTACCTTGTGAATTGGGGTGTGAATTTCAGGGTGGTTTGAACCAAAATCCTTATATAACAAGAAAAAACGCAAGTAATTTCGTATGTGAAACCACTTGCGTTTATATGTGTGAAATATACTGTGTGTACTCCAAAACAGAACCCGTTACCATCATAGGGTGTCGGTTTTATTTGGGCTTTCCTGTTCCCAATCTAAGAATTGTTCAATTTCATTGTTTACGGTCTTCCATACATAGCTGATTATGGCGAGGTCATCTACTAAGCCCAGGCCAGCGATGATATCGGGAATGGCGTCAATTGGACTTAAGAAATAAAGTAATCCTGCGATTACCAATACCATTGATTTTTTTGAGATATCCCGGTAGTTTCCTAATCGATACTGATCTGCGAGACGAATGAGAGCCTGTATTCTGTCCAAAAAACCTTTCAAAGCTTCTTGTATATCATCCTTTTGAAGTTTTGCACGTACGTTCTGGACCATTTGACCGCTTTCTTCCCGGTCTTTGATCAACGTACGTGCACGCCTTATCATCGTTCTAAAAAACATGAAAAGTTTAATTTTCTTCCACATCTCTTTACGCCTCCTTCTTCTCTCTAATCTTCCACATCTTCCTTCATATTAATCCGAGAAGAAGGGTTTGCCAAGAATAATAAGCCGATTGGACAGTTTTTTTTGGATACACAATGAATGATTAACAAAAGCTAAATGGAGACTCGTCAAAATTTGATCACAAAAAAGAGGACAACAAGCAATAAGCAGAAGCTTCCAATGACGCCTAACATACGACCGATGTTCTGTTTTTTGTGGACACGGACATTTCTGAATGAATAACGTTTCGTATCAAGAAACATCCTGATCATGAAATAAAATAAAAGCAACCCAAGAATAGCAAGTACAATAATTCCATAAATCATTACTCATCACCCCATACCATCCTATGAAAAAGAGGAAAGGTTTATTCCCCGAGAATTGTTTAACAATGTCGATATCGTGGGATAGTTTTGTAGAAATGGTCGAACGATTATTGAAGGTTTCTAAAAGCCGCTCACGAATAATGTAACAAGGACTTATCTTGTTTGGACGGGACATGACATCTTGGCCCTTGAAAGATGAGTAAGATCACGAAAGGAGAATATGTACTCATGAAAAAAGAACAAAAATCCGTATTAATCGGCTTTGCGGTAGGAAGTATTGTCACTGCAGCAGCAACATTGTTATCCGCACCAAAATCAGGTCGGGAAGTCCGTAAAGACATTAAGGACTCGACCTATAAATTGAAACAAACATTGACGGACGTTAGAAAAGAAGGCATCAGCCTGAAAGAACAAATCATTCAAGTTTCAAAGGAAGGTGTAGATGCATTCAAGGAGGTTGCGACTGATTTGAAAGAAGACATCAAATCTTGGAGGAAAGAAATCGAGCCGAACATTGAAATTATCAAAAATGATGTCGAGGAAATCAACGATACCGTTACAGAACTCCAGGATGAAACAAAAAATACACCAGAACCAGCAGAAACAAAATAAAACGTTAACAAGGACTGGCTCAAGCAAGTGTATCCCACCACTTCGCATATGGGCCAGTTTTTTGTATATTCATCTCCTTTTTCAGGTCCCCTACTCTAATGTTTCAACATCCCATATAAGGCTTTGTTATTCTCCATTGTTGATTTTTGTGAAATTCACTCCCTTTCCGCGGGCGGTCGAAAAAGCGGAAGCGACCCGCATAGTTACGTAGTCACTGGAAGAATGACGAGTAGGCTGTCGCCGCCGCAGGAAGTCTGAAATGAGCCAAGTGACTGGTCGCTGAGCAAGACATCAAGAGGCCACTGCAGGGTCTCGCCTGGCTCGCTTATCCCGCAGGAGTGTCGCAAATTTTGCTTAAAGTAAATTCGCTATTGAAAAATCAACGAACAGCGCGAAATATTAAGCATCCTTACCGATATTAGATAAGTGAAGGTTTATTTCAATAGAGAACAGAGAAAACCTTATAATTTTTTGTCAAAAATAAAAAGGTTTTGTTCTTTTTTGTCGAAATAATACTTATAAATTCCTACTCAAAAGATTTATTAGACAACAATTAGTGGGAAAAAGTTGTGAACACTTAGATAATTGTCTTTATAAATCTAACAATTCCTGTCATAATATAAAGCAGAATGGAGGTTCATTATGGAAAATAAGAAAGATTTTTCAATGAAAGAAGCTATGATGTTCAGTCATAAAGTGGCCCAGATTAGTAAAGCCATGTGGAAATGTGTTGAGAAAGATTGGCAAGGTTGGATCAAACCCTTCGGTCTTAACATCAACGAACACCACATTCTCTGGATTGCTTTCCATCTTGAAGGAGCTTCGATCTCTGACATCTCCAAGTTCGGTGTTATGCACGTGTCTACAGCATTTAACTTTTCCAAAAAACTAGAAGAACAAGGCTACTTGACCTTCTCAAAGAAAGAAAATGACAAACGGAACACGTATGTTAAACTAACCGACACGGGAAGAGATCTATTATTAAGGACGATTGAAGATTACAGACCTGAAAGTTATGGAATTTTCGGTGCTTCACTCAAGTTACGTGAGCTTTATGGAAAATTCCCTGAATTCGATGAATTGATGGCAGTAATCCGTAGTGTATATGGGGAAGATTTCATGTCTATCCTTGATACCACGGTAACAAAAATAGAAAGCGAATTTGAGGAAATTGATAATCAACTCGTTTCTGCCAAACCTGAAAACAAACCAGTAACCCTACAGCTTACACCTGAAAAAGAAGAAGAAATCACCAAAGTACCAACCATTACCTGATCAAGTATGCACATTTTCAACAGTTCGTCAGTCAAGCTTTTAAAATATCTTTGTTTATTAAATGACATTGGTGTCATGTAAGGACCGACCTCCGGATTGAGCATCCCTGCAAAATGAATGAATAGAGGAGTCATATCAACCATACCGGCTTCTCTTAATTCATCTTCCCTTTCCTCAAGCTCCCTGTCAATAATCTCCTCGACCTGGAAATACTCCTTCAGATGTTTATTATTTTTTTGTAAAACCTATTGATTTTTCGCAAGAAACGTCGTAATGTATGTACGTGGTTTTTAAAAGAAGCTTGGAAAAGCTGATTCCGCATCAGCTGAAGCTAAGTTAACTTTTACTGGAGAACGTAAGGTTTTCACCTTTTCCCACATACATTATTACTTGAAGAAGGTGATCCATCATGAATTGTTTCAAATCGATAAATATAACACGTGATTACGGTAAACTACGCCTATTACTGATGTCAACACTATTCAGTCTAACGTATTTTATCGTTTATTTTATGGTTTTCAGTATGTTTCAACCTGAAACGAGCTATTTTCAAACAGGCTTAATACCCTTGCTGTTGATCACAATATTGATCATACCTTTCCATACATTCTTGCATTGTCTTCCGCTTTGGATTACCGGCCACAAAGCAGGTTTCGGTATTGGCGAAAATCGTTTTTCATTTTTTTGCCGTATACCCGGAGTTCTTTCTAGAAGAGTGGCTCTGATCACGGTCGCTTTTCCCCTGCTGGTCATTACGTTCATTTCATTGATCGGCTCGATGGTATTTCCAGAACTGCTGCACTTGTTTGCGATTGTTTCGACATTGAATATCTTTCTATGTGTGAAAGATATGATTTATATCATCCATCTATGGAATGCACCTAAGGATTCGTTTTTAGAAGACGGAGATACAGGATTCCAGATCATTGTGCGCCGCACTTATTAAAATAAAGATTTTGCTGTATCTTAAGAAAGATTTTCCTAAGGTATATTCTCAGAAATAAAGCCCATAAAAAAGAATGGCCCCATAATCATCTCGATTGTTGTGAGAGGCCATTCTTTTTTCATCTTATTTTTCTGTAAGGTAATAAACCTTGAATCGGATGTTGTCTTCCTCCAAATCAAAGGATTCAGCTTTTATAAACAATTGATCCTTCAATTTGATCTGGGTGAGTTCCAGGAGTATCGTTTCTTCTTTATCATTGATTTCAACCCATGGAGGTAAATCAGTACTTCCATTGATGAACTCCAATATTTTCGAACCAGGCAGCTTCAATGCTCCTAGCTTGATCGATTCCTCTTTTAATAAAAGATCACCGTTGTCCAATACTTGGGGTTCGAAATCCATTGTAAATTGAACTTCATTGGTAAAAAACGTGAAATATCCTTTCACTTGAACATTCTCTTTGAGTGTTACATTATAATCAAACTTCGGATTCCTGCCAGACTTCAATTCAGCTAATTGTTCTTTTATTAGAAAGTTCAATTGCGATTTGGAAGATTCAATATCGAAAATCGGCTCACCGTGCATGGCTACGTCACGGCTGGAGTTATCTCCCTGTTTATCCCCCATGAATATTAAAGCTCCAACAATGATCGGTACGATTACCATAATTGCAAGTAGTATGAAAAATGCGTATTTCCATCTGAATTTCAAAAGGCTCTCCTCCTGTCCCCTTATATTCTATGATAGTTGTGACTGTTCATTTAATTAATATTTTGGTATGTTAGTAATACAATCTCTTAGTTTCGGAGGTTTCAAATATGACAATGATCGCAATCTATTATATAGCATTCGCATGTATCGTTCTATTCTTGTTCAATACTCTTACGAATCGCTTATGTATTCAAAAAAATATTCCCGCTGAAAAACAAGTGAATGTGTTTCGGTGGATCAATATCATGATTACAATCCTACTCGTAAGCTCGTACATTGAAGTAATTTATGCTTCATAATACTTCATTATTCCCCAGACAGACATATGTACAAACATCACATGGGAAGAATGAATCATTAAAAAGAGGCTGACCCCGATAGTCAGCCTCTTATTCATTCATAATTACGTATTAGCAAATCCAAGCTGCGCCTACGATAATCAATAGGATGAACAATACAACGATCAACGCAAATCCTCTTCCATGGCCGTATCCACCCATGATGTCACCCCCTATTCCGGTGTTACGTTATCCTATGCATTGAGGTAAGCCAAAGCATAGGCTTCTATCCTTTCACTCCGAAAATTCTCTAAAATTTTAACAGATGTAGCAAGCTCCTATGATGATCAACAAAAGGAACAGTACTACGATCAAGGCAAAACCACTTCCGTGTCCGTCACCCATTGCAATCCCTCCTTTGGTATACATTTATAGTGTATAAGACAAATGCCGTTATTGATTAGACCAATGCCCTTATTTTGAAAAAGGGGCGAATGCACAAGCAATTCCAATAAATGTGTATTTTTTCTCATATTTGGTGTGTAATGTGTATTTTTAACGGTTGGATATGCTATAGTAGAAACTGTGAAAAAATTTCTACATCATAGGAGTGTATGTCGATGAAAAAGTGGGTCCTGACAGTTGCTGCAGCAACGACAATTTTTGGTACAGCTGCATGTAGCAATAATGCCGATTCCGGCGATAGCAAAGTGATCGTCGAAACAAGTGCCGGAGATGTCACACAACAAGATTTCTATAACGAGATGAAAAAACAACCTCAATCCGAACAAATTTTACAAGAACTTGTTCAATATAAAGTTCTTTCTGAAAAATATGAAGTCAGCGATAAAGAACTCGATCAAGAGATTGATTACCTTAAAAGCCAATTTGGTGGTGAAGAAGATTTCGAGAACGCTTTAAAACAAAGCGGTATTGAAGGCGAGGACCAGCTGCGCGACGTTGTTAAGCGAAACCTCGTATTCTTCAAAGCTCAAACGGATGGAATCAAAGTTTCTGAAGAAGAAATGAAAAAGAAATATGAAGAAGAGTTCAAAACTGAAGAAGTTGAAGCCCGTCATATCTTAGTTGAAGATGAAAAGACAGCTAAAGAAGTAAAAAAGAAGCTTGATGAAGGTGGGGACTTTGCTGAACTCGCGAAGGAATATTCTACTGATCCTGGTTCTAAAGATAAAGGTGGAGATTTAGGATTTTTCCCACGCGGCCAAATGGTGCCTGAGTTCGATGAAGTCGCCTTTACTCTTGAGCCAGGAAAAATTTCTGACCCCGTCAAATCCCAATATGGGTTCCATATCATTGAAGTGTTAGACCAAAAGACACAATCTTATGAAGATGCTGAGTACCAAATCAAGAAAACTTTACTTCAGCAAAAAGCACAAGAGGACCCTGAAAACAATCCGATCGATAAGGCTATGGAAAATGCGAAAATCGACGTGAAAGATAAAGATTACAAGGACCTTTTCAAAAAAGATGACGAAGCTAAACAACAATAATTAATAGGTAAGGACTGACTCTTGTTAGTCCTCTTTTCATGTCCATTATTAGACTTTGGCTGGCAATGTCAATCATCAGATTATCACTTCATTATCTCAACAACTCGGAGATTATCTCGACAACTTAGAAATTATCCCGACAACCCGAAAAACCTCCTCGCTGTGGAGAGCCCTGCAAAATAGGGCGAAAAAATCTTGATTAGAAA